>NZ_JBBCPX010000001.1:0-1256454 GCF_037150195.1 Cedecea sp. VD22 | reverse complement strand
GCTTTGCTTTGTAAACACGAGCGGTGTTGGTCTGGCCCGTCAGGCTGTTGTTCGGGGAGTCGACGCTGTTTCCACCGGTGTTTGCGATAGCAGGCTTTGGTGCCAGAAACGAAAACACCTGACTAACAACTTTGAAGATTGGGCTCAGTATGTCGCCAACGATGCCTTTCGGCTGGTCAAATATCTGGATACAGTCCAGCTCGCTCAGCTCAATAGCAAGATCATCATCGTCACTCAGCTTCACGCCGTTTCGGACGATCATTAGGTCACTGTGGAGGGAGCCATCGTTAGCAGCCAGCCAGTCATAAAAAAGGGTGCCGTTTGGCACCCTGAAGCGTTCTTTTGGCGTTCCCGGGAAACGCTGAAGCTCAATCAACGCCATATTTGAAAAACTCCACTTTGGTAAATGCCCGCTGAATGACCAGTAACGAATCCATGCGCACGCTTCCGTTCTCGCCGCGAGAGTGCAGCGCCTTACGATTCAGAACCAGGCCAACATGAGCCGGTTGCGACCCTCGATACCCGACGAATATTCCGCCTTCTACCGGTTTATCTATCTGGCGCCAGAAAACCACGTCGCCCTGATAGCATGTGAAGAAGTCTTCCTTGGCTTCGTAGTCCGGAGTCTGGTGCAGTTCAATGCCGAGAACGTGGCGGTAATACAGCACCACCAGGCCCCAGCAGTCGACCCTGTCGAACGAGCAAGCCCGGTTAGCCCACGGCGTGCCAATCACCTTACTTATAAAATCAGAGGTACTGCAGACCGGTGTATTCGAGTGGATCATAAAGTCGACCTATATTGTTGTTCAGCGGATTAGTGACAGACAGGGTGACGGATGCCGCTTCAGCGTCGATATCCACCGTTTTGACATATAACTGCCACGACTTGATCGGCACCGATACGTCTCCGCTGTCGAATACCTGTCTCGTGGCCGTGATGGCTGTCAGCCTCGCCGCGCCTTTCCATTTCTTCATCAGCGATTTGATATCTGTAGACAGCCTCCCAAGCTTTACCGTCGCGTCGATCACCGGCGTACCGCTCTGCTGACTTTCTTCAATCTCAAATCGCGCTGGCGTGTAAGTCTGGCCACCAAGCGTCTTCGGGAAGAACTGCTTATCGACCAGGCGGACATAGCCAAACGATGGGTGATAGAAGGTCATGGTGTCGAACAGGCCGCGCGTCGGGCGCTGCTGCTTGTACTCCCTGAAGCTAGGCATTATGGAGCCCTCGGTAATGATTCTGGATCACGCCCGTCCGGATAACCCGTCACAACGATATCCAACCGGCTATCCCAAGGCTGCGGCAGTTCAACAATGATGTCGTCGAATTCGTCGTCTGCGTTGTAGAGATGATTGGCTATAACCGTTCCAGTCCAAGTAACGGCACTTCCGTCAATACTGGTTTGCACTGGCATCTGTGTGAAATGCAATTCCTGCAGTTGTAGTCCACTCCCACCAAGATTGATATTCATCCTGAACCAGTTCAGGCCACGGTTGAGATAGTTAGGGCTGCGTAACCACTGCTGAAATGCTCGCTCTTGCGCTAGGGTGAAAATCCACGTCAGCGACCAGGTAACCTTCAGGTCATCGGTCTGGCTCTCAAAGATAGCCGGGCCGACCGCTGGCTGATCGGTCTGGAACCCGGTATCGAGCGTCATGTTTTTGCTGGTCTTCTGCGCCAGCGGCAGCCAGTCTGGATAGTCGATAATTGGCATCAGCCCTGCCCCCTCGGAGTGCGTTTAACGTTCATGTTGCTGGTTATGGCATTACTGATCGGGCCGCCATTGTTCAGGTCTGCAACGATGACATCAACGGTCAGACCGCCATTTCCGTCGGTACCTGCCTGTGCATCAACCGAGGATGACGTGTAGTTCTGGATGTTAATTACCACCCCGCCACCGCCCACTGCGGTCATATCCTTGTTGCTTATCACCTTGCCGTTATCACCCGGTATCATGTACTGTTTACCGGTGCTGGCCTGGTAAATCTCAGGCATGCCGCCCTCGCCTACCTGGTACAGCCCCCCAGCCGTGACAGGACCGCCATTCTTGCGCTTACCGAGCAGATTCGCCCCGACAACCCCAGCGACCGCCCCAAGCCCAATAGCTGCAGCCGTACCCATTGAGGCCACGGATGAAAGTATTGCCGCTGGAGTCCATGCTGCAGCTGTTGTGGCCGCTGCTGCGGTGCTGGTTGCTGTTTGCGTCGCCACTGCAGCTGTTTGAACTGCCGTTACAGTACCAATTGCAGCAGTTTGTGCAGCTTGTCCCATGATCGCAGATTTAACCCACTCGCCCCCCATCTGAACGAAGGTATTAACAAGACTGTTGAGTGCATTGCTACCTATAGAACGAAGCGCATCCTCAGCAGACATGCTGCCGGTGATAATTCCTGTCAGGGCATTGGATGCGTTGCCAGCAAAGCTATCAAAGGCGGCTGCGGCAGCTTCGTTTCCTAAGCTCTGCTGGCGCCAGATTTCCCACTGAGCGGCGGTTCTTTCCTGCTCATACTGCTTGTTAGCTGCAGTCATAAGCGCAATACCGCGCTCGGTAATCGCGCCTTTCTCTGTTTCGAACTGTTGAATCAAAGCCAGCTTACGGGCGTTTTCATTCTGAAGTTGCTGAACCGGGTCGATAGAGCCTCGAGCGTCATTGATTGGGCTGACAACAGCATCAGAGCGAATCTTGGCTAGGTTGGACTGGTGCTGCTGCTCTGCTCTCTCGGTGGCCTGATTGAACTCTTCCTGAGTTATTTTCTTAGCGTCTAGTGCTGTCTTGAGGTCTTTCGTCTCCTGGGCATAGCGAGTTGATTCCTGTCGCTCCGGGATAAGCTTCTCAGCTGCGGATTGGGCTTTAATTGCGTTGGCAATGTCCCATTTTTTTGCTGCATACTCACCCGCTTGAGCTATTTGAGCATCTGTAGCGCCTTTACCCAGTGATTGCTGAGCATTTAAAATAGTTTGCTCGCGACTTAGTTCGCGTGTTGATTCTGCTGCTAAATCAGATTGCTGTTTCAGATTAGATAGCTTTTGTGCAACGGATTCCTGCTCATTGCCGGTCTTTTTGGCCTGTGCTGCGCTGTCTTTAGCTTCCTTTTTTGATTCCTTTTGCGCTTGCAGCGCATCATACTCAGCTCCAGCCCTTTGCCTTGCAAGGTTGACATCCTGTTCACTTCCGCCAAGCGCCCTTATCTCCTGCTCAGCTTTTAACTGAGCCCTCTTCTTATCATTAATCTCACTTTGCAGATCAACCTGGCTGGAAAGCTTATCGAGATACTCTTGTACTTTTGCTGGACGCTCAACCATCAGAGATGATGCGTTAAATTTCTCCTTGGCTTTGGCTGCGATATTGATAGCGTTTCCTAGGTTGCTCATTATCCCCGCTACCGTTCCGGCTTCCTCGCCATCCCTTCGCAGAAGATCTATCCCTTCTCTGAACTGTCCATTAGCTTGCGCCCGAAGCAATCCGAGAGAGCTTGTTGTTCTGCTGAGCTTATTTTCTGCCTCTTCAACTTTTCCTGCCTGGATTGCCAGGTTGCGATTGGCTTCCGCAAGGTCGTCAGCTACTGCCGCCGCCCCCCTAATCTGCGCAGCCTGTTCAATGAAGGTTTTCTTTTGCTCAAGTCGATCATATTCCGCTCTCAAATCCCCGATAGCATCTTGCTGGTCGATGATTGACTGCTCGGTTTTCGCGATGGCAGCAGCAATTTGAACAGAGCTTAACTGCTTCATCTTTGCAGTAAGCCCATCAAGAGAATCTGCAAAATCGATGCTCTCCTGCTTGGCTTGCTGCGCCTTTTGATAGAAATAATAAATCGCAGTTGCTGCGAGCATTGCAGCACCGGCAGGGCCGCCAATGAAAGAAAGAGCGCCTTTCAGCAAGGTAGCTGAAGCCGCGTAGACCCTGTTTACAACCGAAGCCTGTTGCGTGGCCGCTGCAAGTCTTGCTTTTGCAGCGGCTGCCGCGTTATCAGCTGCAACTATATTTTTCTGAATTGCTGCATACTCTGCCTGGTAGGAGACCGCCAAGCCATACTGTTTATTTATTGCTGCCTGAGTTGCCAACTGGCGAGCTTTAGCCTGCTCAGATGCAATAATGGCCTGAGAGTTTTTTATCTCGGCTTGAGCGCTGGCAATCGTAGCCTTGGCGTTATCGTATTCAGCCTTATGCTGCCTGATTGTTGCTGTAACGCCTGAAACTTTAGCCTGTGTCGCCATCGTTAACGCGCCAACATAACGACTCCCCATGATTGCAGCAACACCGGTTAAAGCCACTCCAAGTACGTCAATGTTCTCACTGATGCTGACAATTGAAGAATTGAACGTTGCAACACCGGATTTTACGGTGGAGTTTTCACCGAAGAATTTCGTGATGTTATTGCCAGCCACTTCTAATGCCTGGCTAATCGTCGTGGTAGTATTAGCGAACTCTTTACCTATCGCATCCCCCTGGGATAGCAATCCTTTTACCACTACATCGGTAGTCAGCTTGCCTTGCGCTGCCAGCTCACGCATCTTACCGACAGTGACACCCATCGAATCAGCAAGAGCAACGATTAATCGGTTCCCCTGCTCATTAACTGAGTTAAACTCCTGGCCCCTTAACGCTCCGGATGCAAGCCCCTGAGAAAGTTGTATAACGGCGTTTTTAGCTTCCTGCGCTGTAGCTCCAGAAACTATGAACCCCTGATTGATTATTGTTGTAAGCTTTGCAAGTTCGCTGGCACTGGCTCCATATGAGCGAGTCGCCCTCTCCAGCCTTGAGTAAAGAGTAGCCGTGGCTTCTAAGCTGCTTCTTGTCTGCTGAGTGATGTTAAAAACAGTTTCAGTGACATCCGCCAGCTGCTGATTAGGCCTGATGGCATTTGATAGCTTATTGTTTAGTGTTGTCCATGCGTCAGCATATTGCGCCACCTGCTGTACAGACAATATTGCCATCAGTGAAGCAGCAACTCGGCTTAAACCTGAAAATGATGAGGCAGTGGAAGATGCTGAGCGACCAGCTTTATCTAGCCCATTTGATAGCCCGGAGGTGGAGCTTCCAAGCGAATCGAGCCCACCTTTTGCTCTTTTGACGGAGTCCATCAGGCCTTTTGTTTCAAGGTCTACTTCGTAATAAATACCGCCTAAATCCTGCGCCATATTTTTCTCCGGGCATAAAAAAACCCGCCGAAGCGGGCTGATCAAATATCAGTATTTGACGACAAACAATCAAGTGATAGCCTGATGTAAATCTCAAAAAGGATAAATGATGACTAAGTTCGATAGAGTAATGCAAAAGGAAATACTGGAGTTATGCGCAATGATGTATCCCTATCCAGCACAGTTTCTGGCATACGTCTTACCTTCAATTGAACCATTGATCAATAGTGAGTTTAAGATTGACAGTGAGAGAAAGATTAAAGCCAATCTCTTCTACCTAAGAGACCATGGCCTGATAGATTTTATTGGTAACCGCGATTCGTACTATTTGTCCATACTCGAAGAAATGACAGCCACTTGTAAAGGTATTGATTTCATAAGAAACGATGGTGGACTTTCTGCCATCCTTAATGTGCAAACTGTTAGGCTTCATCGGGATACTGTTGTGGTTCTTGAAGACTTGATCAATCTTTCTGGAATGAATACGCAAGACAAAGAAAAAGCAAAGTCATTGCTTGGGGAACTTTCTTTAGAAGCGCTGAAATCCGTTGTTCAGGCTGCTATTAATGCTGGACTTAAGGCTATTTCTTAATAAAAAATCCTTGTGCGTTACTACAAGCGAAAAAGCAGATGCATTGTACAAATCCTGAACTACCTACCAAACGGTGTTCCGCAATTCGTGCTGTTATCAACACACCCCCTGTCTCTTACCTTTTCCATTCGATGGTCACGACGCATATTTCCTGATCCATCTACCTTATAGATTGGTGACGATACTCGTGTTGAATTCTTATCTGAAGAATACATCTCATCGCTGGATGCGCAAGATGCCAGCAGGGTCAATGAAATAAGAATAAATATTGCTCTCATGAATAGCATCCTCCTTGGCTAGATTTAAAATCCCATACCAACATATCACTACTGATATTGCGAAAAAATAAACGTTTAATAAACAAACAAAGCTTGTCTTTGCCATTTGCAGACTACCCTTTTCAATCCGATTGTGCCAAATTTCTCGCTTTTTTCGCAAAATAATCATCGACAACGCTATCATATTCTTCTTTCGTGAAACCTTTTTGATCTGGGTATTTGGTGTTGAGCAGCAACTGGAACTCGGTCATGGTCAACTTCATCGCTTCATCTTTCGATAAGCCGAAGTGTGAGCGGGCGGCGTTGATGTATTCGATAGCGTGAAATTCTCTCGTCATCTGGCCTGATTCGTTGCGCTGCAGCTTGCGAACTTTCGCCTTTCCAATAATGCCGTGGGTGATAAGCGAGCTGGATATCATCATCATCTCTTCAAACGACATCGCTCCTGGCATCCAGATTAGCTCACCTGTACGACTGCGGCTCGGCATCATTGCGCCGGTCAACGATGCACAGTCATCATCGCAACACGCCTGCAGGATGTTTATTGCCGCGCCAATCGCTTTGTCGGCAAACCCCGGCTTACTGACGTATTCCATCAGCCACGCAGGAACGCTTCCGTAAGCTTCATAGGCGCGAGCAAACAGCGGTGACACTGCGTCATGGTTTAAGTCGTAAAAGGCCTGCACAATCTCTGCTGGCGAGCCTATGCACGTCATTGCAGCGAATGATGGGCGAAAGAAGTATTCGCGGCGGCCAGCGCCGATAAGGCACTCGCCAATTTCAGTTAAAGGTGTCATTGCTCCCCCATAATCAATATCGAGGGCCCACAGGAACCCTCTGTATTAATTACGCAGTCACGGTGATAGCTGCAGTATCGGTCTTGGCACCGTCCTCAGTAGTCGCAGTGATGGTCACGGTGCCTGCGGCGACGCCAGTCACCAACCCGGTATTGCTCACCGTCGCCTTGGTGGCATCGGAAGATGACCAAGTGACAGCTTTATTGGTGGCATTTGTCGGGGCGATGTTGGCAGCCAGCTGGCGAGTTGCGCCTACAGCGATGGATGCAGTTTTCGGCGCTACGGTGACGCCGATTACCGGAACATCATCAACAACGTCTGTCACCTGCACGGTAGAACCATCAGCCACTTTGAACTCAGTAGACAGAGTAACGATGTCATCGGTGCCGCCGTCATTGCTGAGCGCGGTGATAACCATGTAACCTTGAATCTGAATCTGGCCGAAAGTCATACGCACCCAAAGCGTAGGCTGGCGGCCTGCAGTTGCCTCTGCGACGTAATACTTGATGAATTTATACACCCCGTACTGATCGGAACGGTCGTTTACACGCACCTCACCCTCGAAGGAGAGAGTCAGGTCGTTAGAAGTGACGATGTTCTCAACCCATCCTTTGGTGTCATCAGCGGATGAGGTGGTTGTGTTCGGGGACATATCGAACGTTTTTGATGTGCCAGGCATTAGCAGCTTGAAATCTGCCTCCGTAGGCACCGCATCGGCGCAGCCGTCAGCCACTTCAAGAATGACGGCGCGGCCAAAGAGTTTTGTGTTATCGGTCTGACAAATTGCCATGTCTTAGGCCTCTTATGAGCATAAAAAAAGGCCGCACATGGCGACCTGGTTGATTTGGTGTTTGGTTAATCGCTGCCGTAGAGACATGCGAACATGAGGCGGTAAACGAGCCGCCCCTCAGTAGAGAGTACAGGCGCGGGAATACCGCCGAGGTTTGTTATCTGGCCGAGGCATTTGCTGACCAATGGATTTTGCTTCACGAACTCGATGATGCGGTTAACAGCGTCGTCTGCCTTCTGGTACTCGGTCACGCCTTTAGCGGAAATGATATCCACCATGACGTAATGATCGCCGCCAATATCCTTGTCGATATTTGAGCCGCCAGAAGGTCGAAACACGATGTAGCTTTTAGCCAAGCGCTTATCGGTAGGGTCATCAGTCCAGACCAGCAGTTGAATGTTAAGCCCTTCGGTCAGGCCACTCTCCATAAAGACATCCCGCACCCGCTTGTACATTGGAGGTGTCATAGGCTCAGTTCCTTGCGGATAATTGCGTCCACCTTGTCGGAGTTATCCTTGAATGCCTTCTCAAGGAACTTCGGTTCGCCTGATGGGTCCCAATAATTACCGCTGCCGTTGGCTCTTGGCCTGCCCCTGAACTTGCCTGATGCCTCGTGAACGTAAACCGCATAGTTGGCGGAGTAGCCTACCCGCCCAGTAACCCGCGTACCGTTTACCAGCAGTTCTTGATACTGCGAGTTGACCAGATAAGAGGTGTCTATTGGAGTCATGGTCGCCGCATCTGCGCCAATGATGAATAGCGCCGACTTGATAGCCCGGCCAACTTTCCTACCCTGCACTTCACCGAGTAGAGCATCCAGTTTCTGCTTGGCCTGGCTGACGCCTTTCACTTTAACAACCATATCAAGCTCCGGTCAGAATTGCATAGTCATCAACTGTGCGCTCAAAGGTGTCGGCATAGCGGATAACCTGCATCACCTCATCGGCACCGGCACTAAACGGGTCAGCGTCAGTTGACTGGCCTATCAGGATGTAATCGCCGCGCTTTGCCTCCGCGAACTCAGTCCAGAAGGTGTTCTTAACGGTGATTTCAGTCCCGATGCTGCCGATTTTCGCAGACAGGCCGCATTGATAGTCAGCCATGATGGTTTCAGGGTCTGACCAGCCTAACGAGTCGCCATTCTCAGCAAAGCCAAGGTTTCGCCAGATGGTGCACGGAGCTGTGTAGCTCCAGTTAGCAACATTACTCATTCTCTCCACCTCAGAACCTGCGCACCGGTCGCCCGGATTTTCTCGCAGCTCATGAACCACTCGCCGTCAGATTTCACGTAACCGGTAGTCTGCCTTCCGGTATCGGTCATCACCCACACGCGGACGAATTGCTCAGGCATTCTCTGCTTCACGGATATCCACATCAGCGGTCACCACACATACAGCCACCTTTCCCGATCCAGATGCCAGCAAAGGCCTTCTTGGTTGGGTCTGGTGGGATGAGTCCGTTAGCGCATCCGTGCTTATCCAGGCCGCGAAGCAGAGCAGTAGCTCCTGACCAGCGATCACCGAAAGACTGATAACGGAATGACCTTGAGGCACCAGATGGGGCTGACTGACTGGATAAGTACTTATCCCCCTGTCCCAGCCCCATCAGTCCTAATAGGTACATCTGAATAAGCAGCGCGGTAGCCTCAGGATAATGAGCGTCCAGGCACTCTTGGATGCTGTTAGCCTGCTCAACGAGAGCGGATAGGATGAAGTCAGGCAGCTCAATCCCTTGCCCGGTCAGATATTCTTTGGCTTGCTCAAGAGTAACCATGACTCCTCCGGTAAACTGCCCTGCCGAAACAGGGCGTAAAAAAACCGCTTTCGCGGCGGTTATTCTGCAGGGAAGAGCTTTTCAAGCTCGCCATCTGGCAGCAACTCAGAAAGCTTTTCAGCGCCGAGATTGCCTTTGAAGTCGATACCGAGATCAGTCAGACGGCCGGCGATGATTTCTTTCCGCGACTTGTTTTCAGTACCTGCCGATGGAGTTGCCGGCTTCAATTCGGCAGTTTCGCCTTTAAGAGGGCGAACATTTGATTGAAGCGCGGTGTGCAACTCTTCAATTTCCACGACATCACCCAGCTTCACACCGTGCCATGGGCGGATAACTTCGTACCTAGCCATAAAGCCTCCTTAAGCCAGGTTGGCACCGTAAAGAACACCGGACAGACCTTCGCCATCGCGCTTAACCTGCAGACCCATCGCAGACATGATCTGGAAGTTGTAGTTCGACTGAGGCATCGGGCGCGGCAGTGGCACAACACCGGTAGCCATACCAACCAGCGGGGTAACCACGTCCTGACGGCGCTGGTAGGCGATGAATTCGTTACCGGTAAGGGCGTAGGTCGGCTTGATTGCACGCACAGGCGCGAACGGCAGAACAGCCTGAAGCACAGTGCCGGTCACAACGCCATTAACGATGTATGGCTGCATCAGGTTGCCCCAGATTTCATAGGACACCCATTGCACATCGTAGGCATCAACCTTGTTCCTGCGAGCCTGCTGGCCGAACGCACCCTTGCCATAGAAGTCCATCAACTGAACTGCCGTTGCCTGGGTCAGGTCGATGTTAACGCCGCCTGCACCGGAGCCGAGGTTAATCTTCACGGTATTGCGGTGGTTCTTCATACCCTGCGCCTTGTAGCCCTGCACAGAGATATTGGCGTCACCGTTCAGCGTGAAGTTGACGATCTTCTTGTTGAACTGGCGCATCTTCGCGGTCTGCGAGTCAAGCACCAGGTCAATGCCAACTGTTTGCAGGCCAGCAGCGTGACGCCAGTTAACACCGTAACCGGCAGTAAATACCGGAATCGGGTCGCCGTCGCTGTCGTATTCGGTGTGGTCGAAGGAATATGGCGGCTGGCCGTCCATGCTAATGCTAACGTCATCAGCGATATCGCCGACGAAGTTATACAGTTTGGCGGTCTTGCCGATTGGCAGCACGGTCTGAACGCCCATCAGGTCGTTAACGATTTCCATGCCGACTTCCTGATCGCGCAGCTGAATAATCTGGCGGTCAATCTCTGCCCAGAAGTCACGAGTCAGGCCACCTACTGCGTTAGCGGCCAGCATTTCAGGCGTCATGAAATTTCGGTTAGCGGCAATCATGCCATCGTTCTGAGCGTTCCAGATGTTGCGGTTAGCCCACAGCTCTGCCCAATGACCTTGCAGGCGGCTGTTAACTGCCAGCGTTTCGGGAGTGAAAAACATGTGTTATGTCCTCTTGTTATTATGCGCTGGCGGCGGCAATGGTGCCGACACGGAAACGAACGCGGATGAAGTCGGTGGAGCTTGCGGCGATAGTCGCCTCATCCTGCGAGTAACCAATCACCGAATCGGTGTCAGCAGTCGCCAGGGTGAATTGCCCGTTGGTGCCGAGCTTGATAGGGCTGTCTTTCTTGTACGCGCCAGGCGCACAAAGCACGGCCAGTTCACGACCTTCTTCGACATAGTTGCCGATAGCGGAATCGCCAGCAGGAACAGCCTCACGAATGTTCAGCCCCTGGTGATATGCCACGTCGATGACATACACACGGCCTTTCAGCGCGGTAGCCTGTGAGAACTGGTTGCTTGCATTGATGGTTGCCAGAGTGCCAGGAAGAAGCGCAGCGGCGGCAATGCGGGTTTCGGTCTTGTACAGAGACTGACCGTCGATATTAACGCGACGATAGCGGCTAGCCATTATTGAGCGCCTCCGAAGTGGGTTTTAGGGTCTGGAGCACCGGCTTCCTGATGGCCTTGAGCTGCGTTAGTACCCAGCGGAGCGGCTGAGCCCAGCGACTTAAACATCGCGTCCAGTGCATCACCGGCCAGCGCGTTAGCAACGATTTCACCGTGAACCTTCGCCACCGCTTCGCGCTTAGTCTTCTCTTCAGCGCGGGAGTTGGCAGTCAGGGTTTCGGCCAGTTGGTTGTGGTTGGTTTGCAAGCCGCTGATGGCCTCTTTAATCGGATTCAGGGCTTCACTGATGTTCGCAGCCAGGCCTTTACCGATTTCAGTGATCAGCTCTTGTTTCTCTTCTGTGGTTAAAGGCATGTCGCCCTCCGTTTTGTGGTTGGTTGCAGGTTTCCCCTGCCATGTGAAAAGTGATTTGAATTTGTTTGCAGCGATTTCCACCCATGATTCCTGGCGAGCAACTGATGTGCCGGTGTCCTCAATGGTGATTTTTTCGCCGTCGCTGGAGTAAGCGAATACCTCAGCCTTGCCTCCATTGCGCACAATGACGACTTGCGAATCGGTGAAGTCAGCCACCCAGGCATAATCATCCGGGCCGGTGGCAAACTTGTCGCGCACAGCGCGGTCGAGGCAGCTTTCGCGTTCGCGGTAGGATTCACCTACCAGCGCCCCGGAGTTAGTCTTGATTGGCGTTGCCAGGTCAGCGTTAACCATCAGCCCTACGCCTTGCTCAGGAGTGGCTGCGCCTACTTCATGCAGCAGGATTGCGTCATGATCCATCGAATGAATTTTTGCCACCCCATTAGCACCGAGCGCCTTTTGATGCTCGTTAGCCTCAAGCTCTTCGAGAAACACGGCCACGCTGGTATGAATCGGTGGCACATCCTCGCCGCGCTGAATAGCCTCTACGCGCTCAAGAAGCTCTCGCCCCTGCTCTGACTGGTTAGCAACTACCGTATCGACCCACTTCTCGACATAGATACGGTTACCGGCCTTCTTGGCGTTACGGTTCCATGCGCCGATGTGACCCTGATTGATGCCTTCAGGGCTGAATGCGGAGACGAACTGACCGTTTACTTGCGGATGTCCAAGAGGCGCCAGGGTGCCGTCCAGACCCTGATAGTGGGCGTCGATCTCCTCCGCCGGGTACAAAACGCCGTTCATCACAACGTTGGCCGGAAGCGTATAGCTAGGCAGAACCCAATGCTCACGCCCGTTGTAAACCTCTTTTCGGATGGACTGATTGTTAACTTTGGTGGTGACGTTTACTTGCATTGTCATGATTAACCCTTAGCCCACTGGTAGCCACGGGCTGATATGTTTTCGAATGCCTCTTTGGCGCGTTTAATTGGCGTGTCAGATATCGGCTTGCCGTCATCATCGACCAGCACCGAAACCGTGGAGCATTTGCAGTTGATTGAGTTGCCATCCTGCGACCACCATTCTCGCTGCTCGTCTGCAGTGAATAGTTTTGCGTGACGGACTGCATGGCTGTGTCGGGTTGTAGGGCTTAGTGCTGAAATGTGAAGCTGCTTTGTCTTCAGCCCGAATTCATCTTCGGCCTGATCCGCTTCATCCATTCTTGCCTGCCGGAGCGCATTGGTTATCTCGGTGCGAGCCACCCGGTTTGCGCGGCGCTTCTCGATGCCTACTTGCTGAGTTAGTGACTTAGCCACTTCTGACGGCGGCAACCCACGGGCAATGCCATTGGTCAGGATGCGGGACATATCAGCGACGATTCCGGCAGATAGCCCTTTCATCTCTTCGAACTCACGAGCCCTAAGCAGCACCAGGCGGCGCTGATAAACATCACTCAGCAGAATGTCTGCGATGCTGTTCTGTCCGGCTGCATACACATCGGACTGCTGATACAGATTGGCAAACTCCTGAGCCGTGCCGCGCTGATATGACGGCTTAACGTAGCCATCAAAGAACCAGAGATTGAACTCACCGCCCTGGAGCATGATTTGCTCAACTAACGACTGGGCGTTACTGAGAAGCATCGTTAAGAGCCCCTGGTCTAACTGGAAGGTGTATTTCTTGTTTACTGCGGGAGATGCGGGGATGCGGTTTAGTGCGTCGATGTATGCCTGACTGGATTTCTTTACTCGCTTCGCGAATTCATTCATCGCTCCGCGCTCCAGCCTATCTACCCCTGTCGGGTCGGCAAGGTTACCGGGTAGAATCGCCGGTTTAGGTTTCTTCTTCCTCGTCGTCATCTTCCTCACCTAATGGCGCTGGCGAACCTTCGTAACCGGCAGCGGTTCGAATCTCATCGCCAGTGAATGGCTGCTCACCCGCCCCCTGCATGGTGCTGTTGATTTGCGCCATCTTGTATGCGGCATCCAGTTTCTCTGTGTCGGTCTGCGCGTTCAGGTCATCCCAGATAACGGCGCTTTCCGAAACATCGTCTATAACCTTCAGGCCGATGAGCTTCTGCACAAAGTCGCCAATCTCCAGCGACAAGTCTTCGCGTCGAGACTGGCAGCGGGCGTTGAAATATCGCTGATCTTCCATACTGGCTCGCTCACCGGTCTGCATGCCAACCATGATTTTGGTCGGGATGTCGAGTGCGGCGGCGGCGGTCTGTAGGTTGACGTTGTAGGTCGGCTGCGGGTCAGCAACGGATGTAACCAGAGGTGTAACGCTTGCGCCTTGAGTTGTCAGGGTGGTGTCGTTGCCCCGGTTAACCTCAACGGCTACCTCGTCGAATCTGGCCTGAAGCTCATCGACCGGCACTCCATACATTGAGGCGAGGTTATTGAAGTCGATATCCTTCTCGAAGTTGATGTTCAGCTGCCGCGCTGCGTTCTTCAGGAATGACTCACCGGAACCACCCTCAACCTTCTCCAGGCTGACAAAGGCGTTGTAGGCTGGCTCAAGGAAGCCGATAGCATCAGAGGTGTAATCGCCCAGGATGAATACCCGGCTTGGGTGGATGAACACACGGCGAGTTGAGCCATTCGGTAACTGTTCGGTGTACTGCCATTGCTTAGGCTGTCCGTAGGTAGCGGAATTCTCGCTAGTGTCCCACTCTGAAACCGTGAGAGCACCAGCCCATGCGGCTGTAATCTTCTCCAGGCCACGACCTTTTACCGCCTCATCTTTCCACTGCTTTCCGTCCTTGATGTGCAGCAGCAAGCCAGCATAGCGACCTACCAAACGGCGGCGGTCAGCCTCTGCGAATACTCGCCAGAATCGGTGGCTCAGCACCGGCTTTAACTTCCGCTCCCATGCTGTTTCTTTCTTCGCGTCGTCCTGGTTGTCACCCTCAATCACCTGCGGATTAGACTTCCAGCAGTTACCTATAAGCTTCTCTACAGCACCGTGAGCGATGCCGCCGCGACGATATAGCTTGTACAGGTCATTGAATGTTAATTCGTCTTTGAAGCCGTATTCGCACCATGCTGATGCGCGTTTGGCATCAAGCCCCGTTGATGGGGTTAGCAGCATCTCACGGGCACGAGCGAGCCGTGCATCACTGATGGCGTGATTCACTGCGAGTTGTAGGTTTTGGTTCATGCTGTGTCCGTTTGGTAGGGTTTATCTGCCTTGCAGGCGTTTAGGAATCATCATGCCGACCGGTTGAGAGCCGCCCAATTCAGTAAGCGCGTAAACCATCGCGTCAAGCCTGTCTGGTGACTTCTTGGCAGTTGTTGGCACGTATTCCATCAACTGATTCTCCAGCGTGTACAGGTTGCCGTTGTGAGCCACTCTGCCTTGTTCGTACAGGGCAGATATTGGCTCAGCACGAGCGTATTTACCCTTGCTGGCGTGAACTCGGATTATGCGGCCTTTGAACCCAGCGTTGCGGAGAGTCTCCTCTGCCATGTCGCCGCCCTGGTTAGTTTCGATAACTATCGCGTCAGCATCATGTTCCTCATGAGCGAACATGGCTTTCTTAGCCCATCCCGCAGGAGAGTATTTGCCGCTGTAGTCAGCATCGACTGAGAATTGTTTCTTATCACCCGCGCCGTAAGCGCTGGCTACTGCAATGCCTGTCTCATCGCTCTCGTCACTGTTAGTTGCCTGGGGGTCAATTGCCACCACAGTACGAACCTTGTCATGCCTGATTTGCAGCTCATGAGCGGAGCTGATCATCTGCTCATTCCACAGAGCGCCCTCAGCGTTAAATCTGCGTGGCTTCTGCATGTACTGCGCTTCAGCAGTACGACGGTGAGAGAAGAGTGCGGTGCGGTGCGATTCGTTATGCTTGAAAGGCCACAACCAGCCATCAGGCAAGCCGTGGTCTATAGGTATGGCGTGAGTGTTTTCCGGGTACTGTGCGGTGTACGCCTGGCTGTTATCGACAAGCACCGGTAGGTTCAGGTGATGCCACATTTCACCGCTGCCGCCTCGCAGCAAATAGCCGCTCAGGTCGTGATAGTGAATGCGCTGCATAATCACAATTATCGGCGTTGTCTCTATCGCCAGTCGTGATTTGATTGTTTCGTTGAAGCGGTTATTAACGCCGTCCCGGACTGTTTCGCTGTATGCGTCATCAGGCTTTACCGGGTCATCTATAATCAATGCGCCTTGCCAGCCAGACTCCATATGACCGGCACGAAAGCCAGTCACCTGACCAGCTGCTGATGAGGCGTAGACGCCGCCGCCAAAGTCATTCCACCACATAGCCTTGCTGTCAGCGTCATCGCGAAGAGTCATAGGCCACATAGACTGATAAGCCTGTGACTTAATCATGCTGCGTGCGGTAGAGGAATTCAGCAGCGCCAGGTTGTGCGAGTACGACAGGTGCATGAAGCGAGCGCGGTTGTTTAGTGACAACCCTCGACCCATCATGTTAATGGTCGCCAGCTCTGTTTTTGTGTAGCCTGGCGGAACGTTGATTACCAGTCGCTTAATTTCGCCGTCGATAACGCGATCTAATGTCTGCTGTATCACCTTATGGTGAGATGCAACAATCATCTTGCCGCCAGTGCGCTGCTTGAAGAAGTATCGGGAGAAGTAGAGTCCGTCCTCTTCGCACTCTATCTTTCGCGCATAGTTACGCTGCTCAACAGTCGTCATCCTCCAGCATCTCCCGGCGAGCAGCCTTGTATTCATCTTTGGTAAGCGCGGCTACTTCAATCGGACCGCCATTCTTGCCAGTGTGTTCATGAGCAGCTTGCTCTTTAAACGCCTGAACAGAAACGTGCTTGCCTAGCAGCTCAAGGTTCTTAACTTTATCCGGCCACTTAATCTTCTTCAGCAAAGCTGCCGTGCTACCTTCTGATGCCATCTCCATTACATCCATACCTGATAGCGTTGTGCGCCAGACCTTCGGCCAGTCAGCAATTGGCTTTAGTTCACCGGTTGACATGAGGATGTCCAGCACGTCCATTTGGTCTATCTCAACAAGACGATGAAGGACATACGCAGCATTAATAGACAATTCCTCGTTGCGCTTCGCTTTTAGTTCGGCAATTCTGGACTGGATGTCAGGTTTCGTTAAGTTTTCGCAACCTAACGCGCGGGCGGTTTTTTCGCTGTACCCCGCCCGAATAGCCGCCTGTGTGGCGTTTAAATCGATGAGGTACTCGCGACAGAACATTTCTTGTTTGTCGGTGAGTGCCATGTGCATACCTAAGAGGGATTTTAAATGGAAAGATTAATTAAGCGTCACAGTTCATATGATGCAACCTTACTTTCTGATGCGCTCGCATGTTACGCAGCCAATATAGAGGATGCCTACTTACTTGTAGGAGCTAAGCCTGGTAAGGACTATTCAGTGAATGATATTTTCACCTTGGCGATGCGCTACATGGAGTTGAATGGCACAGAAAATATAGGTGGAGTTTTCCACACTGACACAACAGTCTGTGGTCAGCAGTAGTTATTTAGAACAATCATCTGGTTCGTGTTGATACTTCCCCGATCCATTTGATACCAACGCCATTAGAAACTTACATAAAACTCTGTCAAGGCCACCATTCTGATGACCTTTGCAGAACTTTATAATTACCCTGATTCATCCACCGCAGTTCAGGTTGACTGCTAATGAGGGATAACCCGCTTGTGCGGAAACCCGGTGTAACCCGTTACTGATTAACTCCATCCACTCGCATGTAAGGAGCCCGCTATGGCGGCATGGTCTTCGTTGAGATGGAGAGACTGCGACGGGGTGACGCTGTGGTTATGGAAATAAATAAGCCACCCGAAGGTGGCCTTTGGAATGATGATAAAACAGCCAAAGATCGTTAAGAACTTTTCATCCGGTACGGAGAAATGCTCCCGGATTTCATGATGAAGCTTCCGTGCTTTTCATTACAGCTTGCTTCTACTTCAGCATACATTCGATCTTGTAGCTGCTCGACAGTTTCGTTCTCCACAGCTGCAAGAAAATGCATTCCTACGCAATTTTCTAATCCTGGTGCCGAATACTTATAATTCAGCACCCACACAGCAACGTCATTCATTTTTACATCCATACATTTACCTTCTTTTTTTACAACATACTGGAAGATATGTTTGGACTTTAGGGCAACTAATCAACCCCCCCACCCTTTCATAAACAAAACTAGATCACGCATTGCTGCCTGATGTAGTCCTGCAGGTAGTTAACCTGACCGGTCACTGTTTCGATTCGCTGTCGGAGAGTGAAATAATCCCGTTTAACGACATCAGTAAGTCCGGATACTGTCACGCAGCACTAACGGCTGACACTAATCGCTCATTAATGTGATGCAGGTCACATTTAATTTGACTTATCTCAAATTCTCACTAAAGTCTCGCAGGAGTTTTTACGGTAAATGGATGAGTAAAATCTTAATCTTCAGCGGGATAAGTGATGTCACCTCCCGCTTATTTTTTCTAAATACAGACCAAAAAACTCCAGTTATTCAAGTCAAGCTGAAACCGGATCGGAATACTTATTGCTGTTTTTTAGCTCTTTGCTTGCTCCAACCAGGATTAATATCACTCGTTCACGAGTAAATAATTTGTCCAACTAAACGGGTTTCGATTTGTTAACGAAGATATGCCACCTTTGCCTCAAGACTAAAGAGCATTTCAAATCATAAACAGCATCGAAAAAAAAACCGCTCGGACAGAGCGGTCTAAAACAAGGCATAAGAGAGCAATACGCGGAAACCGCTAACCAAGCTTAGAAGGTAATTTCACTTTAGATAGGACATTTCAAAAATAATTTATTTATTCCTAAAAACTTTAAAAACAAGTTGATTAGTTCAGGAAACCCCGTACAGTAGCGCGACTTTGTAACGATGATGCTGTTTGCATCCTCTCAGGAATAGAAGGATTTCCTGCTCCTGAGAGTTTTTTTTAAAAGAAAGCAAAAAAATTCACTTTCGTAAGATTTCAAGCAAATCCTTTTCAAACAAACCCGTGCTTTTACACTCAACGGGCTTGACCTTATCGTTTCCATCCGAAGTGACTAAACCCACAACTCCTGTAACAACCACGCTCACATTGCTACCTTCTCCTGCACTCCATATCTGGGTCACAATTCTTGATTGCTCCTGTATATTTTGTGTTTGCGGAAGCGCGGAACAGTCCAGATAGGTACTTACTACTCCCTCATCACTACTAACAGCCGCTACTATACCGGTGGTGTTGTCCTGCACCGACGGGTTAAGCCTTTTTTGCTGATAGTAAGCTGTTACTGCATTGAAAAGTTCTTGCGGTTTACGGTTACCAATTTTAACGATCGATGCCGCATCATCCATACCCGGAGCTTTTGTTTGAGTAGAGTCTCCCTGAGCGCCTGGCTTTACTGGCCCATAGACATTTATGCAGCCACTGAGTAGCAGCACAACAGCAGGTATTAGCTTTCTCATAATAGTTAGCGGTAATAAAGTGTCGTGCAGCCTGCCAGATTGGTGCACAGGATAGCCAAAAGAAAAAATTTATATCTCATATGTAGATTCCTTAGTGATTAAGTAATGCCTTGATTGATGCTGCCTGGTTCGCACACTGCTGCCGGATATATTCCTGTAGCCCTGTTATTTGCTTGTTGCTGGTTTCGATTCGCTCCCGGAGACGGAAATAATCCCGTTCAGCGGAGTCAGTAAGTCCGGGGCCGGTTGCATCATCCACGCCGGGGGCGCTGGCGGCGGTACGCACTGGCTTACAGGTAGCGTTGAGGTGCAGCCGCTTATCACCAGCAGCAACATCGTGCTGCAGCTGCTCAATAGTCTGTTTTGCATCTGCCAGCTCCTGAGTGTATTTCGTATCGAGCGCTGCAACATCGCGCTGCCGAGTCTGCATATAGTTGATTGTCGCGGTAGCTTGGCTCAACTTCGTTTTTGCTGCGTCTCTCTGCTCTTTGTATGCAAGAGCGTTTGAGCGGTAGTGATCGACTGCCCAACAGAGGCTAAACAGGATTGCAGCCACTACAGCACAGCTAATTATCGTTGCGCGGTTCATTTCTGGCTCCAGTTGCAAACCTCGCGCTCCACCTCACGCCGATTCATGAGCCCTTTCCACTGCTTGCCACCGGCATAAGTCCACTGTCGCAGGCCATCACACGCAGCCTGATAATTCCCAGCGTTGAGTTGGAGTAGAAGTGAAGAACGCTCGAATGCTGCCACCCCAACGTTGTAGCTGAAACTGATGAGCGCCGCTTTCTGATATTCGCTAGTCGGCACCTTCACGGAGCGTTCGACGGAGCGTGCGAATGGCTGCAGGTCTTTATCGAGCATCGCTTTGCATTCGGCCTGTGAGTACGTTTTGCTCTTGATAATGTCGGCACCCGTATGGCCGTAGCAAACGGTGAGTATCCCGGCGACGTCGTAATACGGCGTATAGCGAACGCCTTCCAGATCGTTCAGCATCGTACCGGCTATTGCTATTGCGCCAGCACCTGACATGCCGAGTAGTGATTTTCTCAGTGCTGGATTCATGCTTATTCGCCTCGCGCAGCTTTGCGCCTGTCTTCTTTGATTTTGAAATAGAGACTGGTTAACCAGGTAAGAAGCCCAAAGAACAAGCTGCCTATTACGCCTATGGCCGCCCACTGCTCCGGGGAATGGCTATCCAGTAGCCTGTTAAACCAAAAGACAGCACCTCCTCCTGAAGTACCGTAGGCAATGCCAGTTGATAGTTTGTCCATGCGATACATCTCTCACCTCCCGCTTACGGGCTGTGCTGTGTGTTATTGAAGGGAAAAGTGAATGCGCATTGCGCTTAGTGTTTTTGGTTTGCGCTCACCCCGTTACCGCTATGCGCTACAGAGGGATGAGGGTTGCTCCGGGATTTGGGATGAACGCAAAACAAAAAGCTACCGATTTTGGGAGGTTTTTATTAAACAACTTTGTTAATAACATCCCGAGTTGGATTTAAAACTGAATGAAAAGGAATGTCTTATGGGCAAGGTTATGTATGTTTTAGCCGCATTGTTTGGCTTGGCCGCTGCTTTAATGTGGTTTCTGTCAACAAGCACAAAAATCCCTGTGTTAGTTGATAGCGAAAATCATTGGGCAGCTGGACTTACTGTGGCAGCAGCAGCATGTGGAGTAATAGGTCTTTTTTCTAAAAAATAAAAACAAAAAGCCACCGGCGTTAACCAGTGGCTTTTAATGATTGGTGATGGCTAAAGTTGCGTTTTGGCTGTCGCCACACAATTCAGCTTTTGGGCTTTTGATGTCCCAGATTCATGAGCGTTGTCATCTTGCTATTCATCACCTCGCTCTTTCGCTATTGCTCCCGAGCATACCTGAAAATATACACTTTCATTTCGCGATTGCAACCCTTTTAGGAAAATATCCCTATTTAAGCTGCTATTTGTGAAAACTCATTCTCCAATTCACGTTTCAATGCATAAAACATTTCTGCATCCAGGATGTTTAAGCACCACACGACTCGCCGACGAGCAGCCTGAACATCCAGGCCTGTGTGGTAGTTAATTAGCCTGGCAATGTCTTGCGGGCATTTGCGCTCGCAGTATTGTTTAATGGCTACATCGCGAACCGGGCTATCACGGTTAATGGTTTTGCAGAGCACCCTTTCCACGAAAGCGGCATCATCTAATTCTTTGGCGAGAGCGATGATGTTGCTTATCGAGGATTGAGGTATTACCAGGTCGCGAGCCCTGCGGTACAGCTCCTCCCCGCGCAGTCCTTCTTCATCATGTAGCATGGTTACCACCCTGCAAATCTGGTCTGACTTATCCTGGCTCCACTGACTCCGAATCATCAGCCTTCCGATCACGTTTACTGCTCCAGCCGGAGAATCATCACCGCGATTAACCCGTCCCCATACCGCCAGCATGTAGTGAACCCATGCCTGTTGCTTTTTGGTGATGGTCTTCTTGGTGTACTTCCAGGTTCTGCGGAGGTGGGATTCGTCGGTGATGGATGGAAGGTGATAAATAGCGTCTACTCGTCTCATGCTCTGCCCTTATCGGCCTTAGCCATATATCTGTCTGCCTGAATCAACGCATTGCATTCCCGCGCCAGAAGAGAGCGGCGCTTAAATCGGAATGGTGGGAATGCTGAGTGCTGGGAGATGATGTTTATTGCTTCGCGGTTGTGAGCTGGTCGTATCATGCGACCTCCGGGTCAGGCTTGTTATCACCCAGCCGATTAATCACCTCACGACGCATAGACTCCAGACGCTGGCGGGTTTCATCGCTGCACTTCAACGCTTCGTCTAAAGTCTGAAGCATCTCTCTGTCTTTCTGTCTCTGTTGAGCCAGAGCTATGTTGGTTACGCTGCACATGCTGCCTCCAGTTCTGTGATGGTTATCTCCACACATCCACCCTTCACTTTTTCTGCACGAATCACGCGAATGTCATCGAATTGCTCGTCGTCCTCTGCAAAGCCTGCATGGACTAGAGAATCGAGTAATGACTTCAAAATGTTGTCGAGGTCTCTACGCCGGGAGTCTGGCACTGCGGCGATGACTTTTATGCGGAGTCGGGATTTTGTGAGGATGTCGAGATTGAGAGATTTGATTTGCTGATGTACATCTTTGCGGTATTGCTGGCCTTTCTTGCTGATGTAGTACCTGCTGCCTTGTCGTCGCCAGTATGTGTTTACGCTGGGCGGCCACGGTAGCTTAAGATGATAGTTATTCATGCTTTCAATTTACCCTCCGATATCAGTGCCGCCTGGGTGCGTATAATGCCCTCCAGATGCAACGTGTGAGCATATTCAGCATCAACGGTACGGTTGCGTCGGTCTATTGCATCATGGCAAGCAGAGCAGCACCAAGCGCCGAAAAGGTCATCCGCTTTCATGCCTACACCGGTTAAGCCAGCCATCCGTAGGTGAGCAAGAATTACCGTTTCGCTGTTGCCATTACAGACGCCGGGGATGCGAACCATGCATTCACGGCCACGCGCTTCTTTGCGGAGATTAGCCATTTGTTAGCTCCTTTTGTTCGCATTTGCATACGCAGCATTCAAGGTGGTAAGGAAACAAGTTATCCAGCTCTACGAACCAACTTCTGCAATCTGGACAATACAAAGCCTCCCACGGAACGCCGTATTCGGTTATCCATTCGAGAACCTGTTTTGTCATGGGGATGGGTGGAATTGCGGTAATGTCGTAGCTTTTGAGGGATAGCTCTTTCTGAGCCAAATCATAAAGATGCTGCACTGATGATAGCCTCTGCCGCGTTACTACCAGCTCGCGCCTCAGATTGTAGTTAGCTTCAATTAACTCGTTAATCCTCCTTCCGGGATGGGTGATGACTGTCATTTCCGCCCTCCATACTTAGATTCTTGTCGCACTCATCGCACACATGAACTTCGTCATCAGCAAGCACCCTTGCACAACCAGCACATAGGCCTGCTGCTGTGTTGCTGTTGCGTTCGCATGATGTGGTTTCAGATGGGGTTAGCATTGGAAGAGTCCTGCATCATGAGGAAGACAATCATTGCGTTTCTTAGCAAGCTGTCGCCGTAAACATATGGCCTCCCGCCTGGAGCATCAGAGCCCCACTTTCCGCGATGATGGCCTTCGCCTATGAAATAAATCCCGATGCCGTTCTTCTCGATAATCGGTCCGGCATCAGCCCATGAGTTGCAATAGTCAGGCAGTGGGTAAGTTTGAATGCCATTAGAACCGTATAGCCAGCCGCCAGTTTTGTTATCTGGATGCGATGGTGTTACGTGCCACGTTCCATTCATAACGATATCTGCCACTGCCTTATTGATTTCAAAATCACTCATCTGTGAATAGTCGGTCATGCTTAGCTCCATATCTTGTTTTGGAATTGATGGCTAACTCTAGGCTCTGTCCTTCCCTCAGGCAGCAAGGCGAGCACAACCCAATACCTGGGGTCTGCGCTGAGTGTCTTTTCGGCTTGAACGTTGCGGAGGGTGTAACGGTGGATTAGTTGGTCTGCTTCTTCGGTGGTGAGGTCGTGGTGTCTAAACCATGATTTCTGCATCAGTATCGCCCTTCGGTAAACCTCACTCCCTGACCGACCGCCCAGGCTGTCGTGTACTCAATCAGGCTAGCCATGCGCTTGATGCTCATTTCCGCGCTGCTTTCCCGAATGTTCACGTATTCGCCCTCAATGCCTGGCAGCACCTCAGCCTCCTGCTTTGTCGCTACGGCGTGGCCGCTGATGAGCAATACCTTCCATTGCTCAGGCTTCAGCTTCTTGCCGCACCACTGAACCTGCGCGGCGATATCACCCAGCATTGCGTGAAACTTGGCATTTTGGTCGAGGTTGCGTTTGTAGTCGGAAATGCGGATTGTTACGGGTCGGTCTTTGTCGGTCTGTAGGGACTGGATGATGTTTATTGCGTTCTGTCTGATCCGTTCGTCACGAATCATTAGCGTTTGCTTCATCCCATTCTCCTTTAACGGTTATCCCTGCTGCACAAATAAAAAAGGCTGCGATGATGGTCAGCAGCCCGAATGCTATCTCTGAGATGTAAGAGGTCACGCTCTCACTCCTTCAAGCATCTTGTTAATCTGATATCCGCTCCAGTTCTGGCGGCACTCGTCAAATATCGTGTTGCCGGCTGTCGATTTGACGAACTTCAGCCTGCACACGCTTCCGCACTTGTCGGAGGTTTTGTATGGCCCGCGACCGTATTTAGCCGGGTGCGTGGCGTCAGGCGCTACCGTGTAGAGGTAATTGCTGCGGTCTCCGGTGCGGAGAATCTTGCCGGTCTGCCACAGCTTAGAGAACACCGACGAGACAGCTTTAGGCTCCATACCCAGCAACCTGGCCACACTATGCAGTCGGCACTGCGGGTTATTTTTGATAGCCATCCATACGCGATATGGCAGAGTGGTTTCTGGCTGGGATGATTGGATGATCATGCGGCCCCCTTATTTTCAATCAGGAACATACCATTGCGGATTTGCTTCGCCTTGCTCTTATCGCCCAGCAGGAATGGCTGTGGCGCTTCCTGAAAACCAGAGCGGATATTTTGAGCATCGTCCATTCCGATAAGAATCGACTCGCATTTGCTCACACCGGTAAGTAGGTATGCCCGGTAGCGTTTTTCAAATTCTTTGGCGCGGTAAGGTGTCTCTTCTTCGCTCATGCCAGCAAATTCAATCCAGCCACCCATATCGGAAATAATTGCGTGGATTATCGGGTCATCGAAAACAACGCTATTCCTGCGTCCGTAGCTACATACAGCCTTGTAACATTTCGTCCAGGCAAGAAGTGATCGCCCATCTTTGTTGCCCTCGATGTGGCGCAGCAGGTCGGCGGGTTTAGGGAAGAATTGCCCGTTGTCAGTATCTCGGGTATGGCCCTGAAACGCCCTGCTGACATCCTCAACTGGGTAGGGCTTGAGTGCATTCCAATAAATCCCGATCATGACTTCGGATATCTCTTTGCCGTATATCTCGCCGATAGCCGCCATCGACTGAGCGAACTTAGGCTTCTCAGTTTCGTTCATCAGAATGGTGCTCCTGTGTCGGATGAGCCAGCCCAGCGCTGGAGGTTGTCCAGGTTTCTGGCGGTCGTTGCGGTGTACTGCCCTGAGGCAATTGCGCGGGCGTGGTGGTTGTCTGCCAGGTCTCTCAGCTTCTCAACCTGTGCAGCATCTCTCAGCAGTGTGTCTATGCCATCATAGACTTTGTTTGAAGGGTTTTTGCCCATTAGCCAGGTGTCGCACTTGGCGCCGGTAATTGCTTTGCAGAGCTCCTCAACAGTGAACCCTTGCTCAAGCCTCGACTTAATCCGCTTGCGTCGCTTATCATCAAGCTTCGCAGTTGGATGGTTATGCTCAGACTGCCAGTGAGAAAACACCGCTCTAACAGGATCGGTTTGCTCAGCGGTTTGTTTGGACTGCTCATCAGATTGGGAATGCTCAATTTCACCGCTCACGTCCCCCGTGGGGACTATAGGGGTAATATTGTCTTTCTTGTCTTTTGTAATAGTGTCTTTTGTGTGTCCCTGTTTTGGTGACAACCCTGTCACTGTTTTGGTGACACTTTTTGTCACCATTTTGGTGACAGTGACACCATCCTGGTGACACTCCGGTATTTCCCACTCTGAGAGGTTTTTGTTTGGCCCAATTGCCAGTCCATCTTTTATCAGAACTTTCATGGCGATAAGCTCGTTTTTAGCCTTGTTAACCTTCTGCCTTGGCAGCCTCGTTAACTGGCCTATCTGGCTATCAGCAATACGATCCGTTTTCTTGTTGAAGCCGTAAGTTTTCCGGCAAACTGCAAAGGCTACCTTGGCCTGATTTCGAGTCAGGTTAGCCCCTATAAGCTCTTCCAGTAGCTCGTTTGCCAGACGGGTGTAGCCATCGTCTGTGTCTGCCACTCTGCGCTCCTGTTGCCCCGGTTCGGGGCCCGGGAATCTGATTAACTCCGCTGTATTCATGAATCCTCCCATCCGCTTTCTCTCATCAATTGCTTCTGCTCCGCCAGGATGGATGCGATCTCATTTTCTGCGCTGCTGTCGATGTACATAATCGGATTGCCATTTTCAGCTTCACCTAACTGAGCGTCGGCCAATAATTCAGCCAGGCGACGAGCCTTGCTGGCGCTAAGTTGTGGCAATGCAGCATTCCTGGTCAGCTTCTTCTTGCCGGCCGCTTTAGCTTCGGTCATCTTCTCGGCGGCTATCGTTGATGCCTGAGGGCCATGCTCACGCGACAAAGCAACGGCGGTAGTTGCCGATACCTCGCCGGAGCGGACCATCTCGATCAGGGTGTCGCCGCAGGTGAGCAGCTGCAGGTGATGCTCTACATCTGCAACAGAGCGCTTAACTTTCCGGGCTATCTCGGACGCCTCCCATCCCTGATTACTCAGGCGCTGATAGGCCGCTGCGCGTTCCAGTGGGGTTAATGGTTTCCCTTGGCTGCTGGTCACCATAAATGCAATGCGATCTGCATCGGAGCCGACGAAGTCCTTACACTCAAGGCGCGGGATTTCGTGGCCAGCCTCGGTTGCCAGTAAAGCGCCGTGATAACGGTGGTGGCCGTCGATGATTTTCACGCCCTGCTCAGTTACCTGGACAGCCAGCGGCGGTACGTATTCACCTTCAATAAATGCGTCGCGGAATTCTTCAGCGTGAACCTGGTCGATTTCACGGACGTTAAATCCGGGCTCAACGTAGATTTCATTCAGCGGAACGAGGAAGGTCTTCTTAACAGTGGTGCCGGTGCCGTTTTTGTCTTTCGACTTGTAATGCAGTGAGAGAGAACTCATAATTACTCCTGTATGTTGATCCAGTTAAAAATCCATACGAATTTGAGAGCCATCACCTGTTCCAGCAGTTGGTGGCTTTTTCTTTGTGAGCAGAACTGCAACCTGATTGGCTAAACGCGCCATATCATCGTCAACCACTCCCCACTCCAGCACCGCAAGAAGCATTGAAAGCTTCGGCAGCCAGGTTTCTTTCCAGCGCGATATCTGCGAACGGTCAACGCCGATGGCAGATGCGATTTCAGAGCTACCCTTTATTGCGATTTTGTTAAGCAGCGCGGATTCAATTTTCCGCGCTTGAGTGCGTGTTTGTGCGTGTTCCATGCGTAATAATTCCCATGGTTAATGAGTTACGTGACGAAGCCGTAGCATCGTCAGTTAAATTGGTTCCCTGGTGTTCCGAGGGAGGGCAGGATGTTAAAGAGCGGTGTTGCTTATGCTGCTTTTTCTGGGTTAGGGAAAAGCGTTGGTAAATCTGGTCGAATCTCGTATGCCTTGATTTGTCCGCCAGTAGCGGCAACGATTGCTGATACTTTTTCAGGAGAAACCATGCCGCCTTTTAGCCATTTATGAACGGCGGGCTGACTAACACCGCATTCATCAGCTAAACGCTTTTGGCTACCCACAATCTTCAAGGCTCGCTGAATAACTATATTCATGAGTTTGCCTCTTATGGTTATTGGATAAGTTTAAAGATAACTCAGGTTATGATTAATGTCCATAACTATTGTTATTTGATAATGCATAACCGTGGTTATAGATTGAATTTATGAAAACATTCTCTGATCGTTTAAATGCTGCAATGCAGCTTGCTGGAGTTTCTCAGGGGCAGGTCGCTGAAGCTGTTGGGATATCCCAGCCAGCAGTTCAGAAGATGGTCTCGGGGAAAACTTTGGCTAGCAAAAAAGCAGTTCAAATAGCCGCGTTCTTGGGGGTTCGCCCGGAATGGCTGGCTTCCGGTGTAGGTGAGATGAGAGGGGACGGTGATCAGCCGTTGGTGTATTCACCATTGCATGATCATGATTCCTTTCGCGTGGAGGTTCTCGACTTGACCGTTAGCGCTGGGCCAGGAGCCTACATGCTTTCAGAGGCTGTAGAGGTGCTGAACGCTATCGAGTTCACAAACGAGCACGCAAAGCTTCTATTCGGCAACCGTCACGCAAAAGACATCAAGGTGATGACCGTTAATGGCGATAGCATGTACCCGACTATCACGTCCGGCGATCGGCTTTTCTTTGATGTGTCGGTGCGAGAGTTCAAGACTGATGGCATTTACGCCTTTGTGTACGGCAAGACGTTCCATGTGAAACGCCTGCAGATGCAGGGCTTGCAGCTGGCTGTCCTTTCAGACAACCCGAACCTTGAGAAGTGGTACATCAGCGAAGAGACTCAGGATCAGTTCTATGTGATGGGTAAGGCGCTGCTGCAAGAGTCGATTCAGTACAACAAGCTCTAGCCCCACAGCCTGACGAGACGTTTGGATAATTAATATGACAAAAGAACGCATTGCCTATGTGATGCCTATCAATACAGACGATCCAGACCATGCTGCTCCTTTGCTGGTTTATGATGTCGATGAGTTGCCAATCACAGAAGATCTACACTTTACTGTTTTTATGCTAGGCCTTACAGAAGGTGAACCTTACTGGCTAGCCGCACAGATAATCTATGATGGCAAGCCAATTCATAAGGAAGCTGGGGTGTGGGTAAGAGCAAAACTCAAGTTCGGAAACCCTGATGATGTAGCTGCATCTATAAATATGCACTTTGAGCGTTGTGTGTTTGATAAGCAAGGAAACTACCTAATCAAAGTTTCCCTTATGAAGGATGATAAGGTGCTACATGAAAATGGTGCATATTTCAGGATAAGCTTGAATGAACGATAAGGTGCAAGAGATATCACTTCATACAAGATACTCATACAAGGGTAGTAACGCTGTTGACTTATCCACTGAAGGAGATCATTCTCCTATGCATGGCGGAGGAAATGGCGGAGGCGATGACATGCTTCAGAGAGTTAAAGATCTCGAAAAAGACGTTCAGCAAATGAAAACTGACATTGCTGTCATGCGCTCAAATTATGCCACAAAATCAGACATAAGCGACGCCAAGACATCAATCATCATCTGGGTTGTTGGGGCGGTTATTTTCTCACAGTTAATTCCGGCAATACCAAAAATACTGCAAGTCTTCCTTCCATAACCCGGCCACCGAGCCGGGTTTTTGTTGACATAAATCAATCCACTAACTTGCAATATCCCACCTATAGACTAGGATTACTCTGGGATTGACACATATCTCTGTTAGTTGAATTTCTACCATTATGCTCCTTACCGCCCTCCTCTGTGGGCGGTTTTTTTATACCCAACACCCATCACTATTTGCTCAGCATCCAGATAAATAAGCTTATCTGGTAGAACCTTGCAATCCCTGCGGTACTCACCAAGTTTTTTGGCAATGCTTTTATTTGTCACCCTTTCACTAGCAGCTGATAAGTCCATCACAGCCCTGCCGATAGAAAGCATCATTTGCTTCGCTCGCTCTTCGTTAAGCTCCATTTCGACATCTCCGTGATTATTTCGCAAGCAAACCACCCTACCACACCCCCACTGAGATGGCATTTACAAAAATAAATTACCTTTGTTACCATGAAATTATAACTTAAATTATGATTATTATAAATTAAGTTATTGACCATCCACATAACCTAAGTTATCTTTTAGCCATCAGCAGGACGCTGAACACGAACAAGGAACTGAGTTCGGGCTCTTTAAAAACTTAATCCCTGTGAATACACAGGCCAGAACATGAGTGTTTTGGGGTGTGGTGAATCCGTAGGTCGATACGGTAAGCGTGAGTGTGACGGGGTTCCTAGGCCCGGTGTAGCAAACGTGACGGTAAAGACGATCTGGTGAAGTCATCCTTAAAGTGGAAATAGGCGAGTTCGATTCTCGCTACCGATGGTTGAATTCTCGGCTCAACCCACCACACCACCAAAGCACTTAACTGGAGATAACCATGAACAGAAATCAACGCCGCATGGCTGCCTATAACGCCAGTAAAGCAGCGCAGAAGATTGAGACAGCAAACTATACGGCAAAGATATCGAAAGCGTTCTCAAAGCTTTCTGGTGAGGCTACAGGCCGGGTAGCAAAGGCATTGTCTGTAGGTATGCCGAGAGATGCAAAAGACGAAGGCTCTTGCTGCCTTCCAGAGATATCGCTCTATCGGGCGGGGCATAGAAAGACATTAACGGTAACGGCGAGGTAACTTTTCTATGGTAACTGGAAAATTGATAGTAGTCCGTATCAATAGCACTGGCAGTCAATACGCATATCCAGAGAGTAAATACAGCGAATTGCCAACTGTTTCGATCGATAACGGAGAGCCTGGGCACACCAATTTTGGGCGGCATGAACTTGTGCACATGGAAAAGTTCGGTAGCGCAAAGAGAATTGGAACGGCAACGCTGGCGCTAAACATAACCTACGATGAAAATCAAACAGATATCTGAACAGGTCGCTAACTAAGCGGCCTTTTTTATTACATACGGTTTAACAGAGGTGAGAGATGAGCATTGAGCAGATGAAATTAGTTTGCGCTGGAGCAAAGGCAGCAGGCTTGACACTGAGTGGCGATAACTTTATTGGCTACAAGTTTTTAGATGGTGATAGCGAATCGCGAGAAGCGGCTAATCAGTTACTCGCATCATTCTTCCCCGCTGAGCTTCTGAATGATGACGAAGATGAGTACGCATCCAGGGTTAAATTTCTGGGTTCAATTCGTGATGAAGACTACAGCCACTCCCGTTGGGGTGAAGCTGGCGCGGCGCACAACTAAATAGAGGGTGAGGATATGCAATGTTCAAGTTGCGGCGGAACGGTTATCTGGAAGGGTCCATTCTCGAACCTGACGCACACCGAGTGCCAAAGTTGCGGTGCTATCAACAACCAAATTCCTGATGACCATATCGAAGAAGAAGACGAGTAACATCCGCATCAGCTTTCACTGAGAGCTGATTCTGATTCACCCTCGTTGTCATTGTTTGCCCGCCAAGTGCGGGCTTATTTTTAACTGGAGAAAAGTATGGAAGACCAGAGGGATGTGATTTTACTTCTTTCATCAAGACCAGGCGGGATTAGCGCCATCGATGCTCTCGATAACGGCATCTCACTATCGGTTATGAATCAGATGTTTGATGAGGGGCTGCTTAGTATTGATATACCGATATCGAAAAACCCTATATTCAGAATTATCAAAGAAGCCGCCTAAGTGCGGCTTTTTTATTCGCGTTTATTCATGAGCGCAGTCGCTGATTAATGAACACAACTAAACAGGAGCACCTCGATGAAATTAGCCATCGCGGGTGGTTTCGCCGTGGGCGCTTACCACCCAACTGAATCCGAACTATCCCGTCGCTTTAAGCAAATCATCAAAGCAGCACGTAAGCAACTGGAGGCCTTATGCAACAGCATCTGAGCATCAACCACAACAAACTCAAAGCAGCGCAGAGCAAGGCAGTTATCGCTCGCTATCTCGGTGACAGCCAGATGTGGCAACAGGCCTGCGAAGCGATGAAGTCTGCAATCAATCATCCGTGGTATCGGAGGGGAAATGACTAACAAATCCCCTCGCGATATGACAGACGCACAATTCGCCAGGCTGCTTAAAGACCTCGGCGTACCGGTGAAAATTCCTGAGCCAGTGAAGGAGGAATCATGAGACTGAAATATGCAGAGTTAAAAGAAATACAGGCCATCATCGCCGGGCTCAGCGAGCGCGACAAAGAGCGCATTTCCGAAGAGGTTGAACGGCTGGCCAAAGGCGCTGACCCGATAACCACCATTCTCCGCAATTTCAAGCCTGACGAGCACACAGCAGACGCCGTTGAGTATCTCGAAGGTGATGATGTGGATTATCAGGAAAAGTCCTCTGAATGGTTCTGGGATGCATTAACGGCGCGAGTAACAGCTGAGTATGCCTTCGGTATCTTTAAGGCGAAACACGAACACAGGGAAGCCGCATAATGAACATCGTCGAATTCGTAAAGCAACAGGAGCCTCTTTTCTGCGGAGCGCTGACTGACCAGGCGGTGACATGGGCCAAGGAAAGTCAGTTCGCGATGCAGTTATTCCAGCGGAATGACTACCTGACCAAAACAGCAATGGCTAACCCTGTCAGCGCACAGAACGCGATCATTAACGTAGCGGCCATTGGAATCACTCTTAACCCGGCCAGCAAGCTTGCTTATCTGGTTCCTCGTGACGGCATGGTTTGTCTTGATATTAGCTACATGGGGCTTCTTCACCTTGCCCAATCCGCCGGCTCTATCAAGTGGGGACAGTGCAAACTGGTTTACTCCAATGACACCTACGAATTGAACGGACTCGACACCGCCCCGACGCATAAATACAACTCATTCGGCGAGCGCGGGACTGTAGTCGGTGGCTACTGCACAGTGAAAACCCCTGATGGCGACTATCTCACCGAAGAAATGAGCCTTGCAGAAATAAAAGCTACGGAAGCAACAAGCAAGGCAAAAAATGGCCCCTGGAAAAACTTCTGGGAAGAGATGGCGCGAAAGACCATCGTCAAGAGAGCAAGCAAGTACTGGCCTCGCGCTGAACGTCTGGATAACGCAATTCACGTTATCAACGAGGAGGAAGGCATTCATCAGGAACCGGTGATGCCGCACACGCCAGAAAGCGAGGTTGTTCTTACTGAGCAGCAGCGCCAGCAGGAGGTTTTCGACAAAGTGCAGACCCTCTGTGACGACATGGAAAAAGCAGATGGCATGGACTCGCTTAAGCGCCTGTTCCAGACAGCTTACAAAATGACAGCCGGGATGAAGCTTCAGCAAAACGTCCAGGCTATCTACGCAGAATGCAAAGCTAAATTAGAGGCCGTTACCGATGACCAAACTGTATGAAGTAGCCAATCAGTACGCGCAGTTGCTGGATGCCGACTTAGAGCCAGAGATGATCGCCGACACCATCGAGGGATTGGATGGCGAATTCACTGATAAGGTTGAGCAACTGCTGGCAATGTGCAAAAACGAATCATCCTATGCCGACGCCCTCAAGGATGAGGCCAATAAGCTTTCAGAACGAGCAAGAGCCACCGAAAACAAGGTGGCCAGCATCAAGGAATACATCGCGGCATCCTTGGAAACAATCGGCAAGAAATCCATCAAGGCTGGCATTCACCAAGTTACTGTTCGAGCGCCATCTAAATGCGTTGAGATTATCGATGCTGGGTTAATTCCCGCCGAGTTCGTCGAGTACGAAACCACAATCAAGCCTGACAAGCTCGCTATCAAGCATCAGATTGAGGCTGGCATTGATATCCCTGGCGCTGCCATAAAGCTTGGCAAGTCATCCCTCATCATTAAGTGAGGGTAATTTGAAAGGCATCTACGACCCCATAACCGTAGGCCGCGTCACCCTTCCCTATCTCTACAAACGACGCGGCTGGATTACCCCAGATAACCGAATCGAAACCAACCCATTCAAAGCCCAATTAATCGCAGAGAAAGAAAACGAGAGGCTAAAGCTACTGGCCGCCTCGCTTGGTCTTTGCGCCTGATAATCAGGAGTTAACCATGTTTAGCCATCAATTCAATCCCGACATTACGCCGGGAGATATCGTTGCTCGTCCTAAATTCAAGCAGTCACCAATGCCAACCAAAGCAGAGCTATTAGCTCGCTGCAGCTTTCCCAGTGTGAACCAAAACAAGTATCTGACCCGGATGATAAGGAGCGGGAAATGATTGCTCGTTACGTACCAGGCGCCTACGGCGGACAAATGCTTAAGCACGAAGACGGCACATACGTTCGTCAAGAAGACTACACCGAACTCCAGCGCCAGTTAACCGCCTACGAAGCCACGGTGACGAACCTGACGGCGCAGGTGCAGGGGCTGGCAGCGGAGAATGCGGACTTAAAGCACCCGGGAACATACCTGCCATCCAAACGAGAAACCCCAATCACCGACGCCGTGCTGGCAGAGATACTCGCCCAGGGTGTTGATCTGGCTATTGAGCACCTTACCAAGAAGTTTGAAGGCACCGGAGGTGTTGGCGTTCCGGTCATGGCGCTTGAGCATCTGGCATCTGAACTGCGCAAGGAGCAAGGCAAATGAGTAAGGTAACCCGCAAATTAGTTGCAGCATCAATGCTGAGTAGCCTTGAAAACTATCTGTTTGAAATCCTTGATTCTGTTGAAAACCAAGTTGGAAAGCTAACGCCTGAGGATGCTTACTCAATCAACGCATGGGTCAGGGGTGAGATTGAAAAGGCTGCTGAGAATCTGGAGGACAGCGATGAGCAATAACACCGAAGCGCTGCCGTCGATTCTCGACATGTGCTGCGGCAGCCGCATGTTCTGGCTCGATAAGCAGGACGAACGCGCCGTATTTAGCGACATTCGCGCAGAGCAACACACGCTGTGCGACGGTCGCAAACTGGTTATCAGCCCGGATGTGATTGCCGACTTCCGCGCGCTGCCGTTCGCCGACAGCTCTTTCTCGGTTGTCGTGTTCGATCCACCACATCTTGAGCGTGTCGGGGATAACGCCTGGATGGGTAAAAAGTACGGTCGCCTGAACAAAGACACATGGCGCGATGACCTGCGCGCCGGTTTCAGCGAAGCATTCCGGGTACTGCGGCCACACGGCGTTTTGATTTTCAAATGGAACGAAACGCAGGTTCCGGTTAGCCAGATAATAGCTCTCACGAGCGAGAAGCCGGCCATCTGGCAGCGCACCGGCAAAGCCGACAAAACCCACTGGATTATTTTTGTTAAAGCTGAGGCCAGCAATGACTAAACAACTCGAAGCGCTGAAGCCAGGGAAATACGCAATCCGCTATTTCGATAATTGGGACGGCGAAGGTGATACATACCACACGATAGCAAATCTCGAAGACGATGGGCGCTGGTTGCACGATGAAACAGGGAGGGAGCTTCTTGATTGTCGCGGCGATGAAATTTTAAACGTGTGGCCGCTGGATGACGGTCACGAAACGCTGGCGCTGATAGCGGCGCTGGAGCAGGCGCAGCAGCCGCAGGTAAGCCCGTTAGCGGTGAAGCTGCCAACGCAAGAGAAATACGACGATCCGCTATCGGCTCACGAAGCCATAAAAGATTGTGCAGAAGCAATCCGCGCCGCTGGCGGCACCGCGGATGAGGCGGAGTAGATGGCAGAAGTTATCAAAATGGAGTGCGTCAGCTCCGCAGAGCCAGAATGGTTTACTGTTGGCAATGTTTACGACAGCGAGAAGCGCGGACCGGATACCTGCATCTGCGGCGACGACCTTGTGTCAGACCTCAACAAAGAGGACTGGTACGAAATGAGCCAGCGCGCCGATGGCCTGTGGTTTCTAATCGGCATCAAACAGGCGGTTCTTTTCCGTCAGCAGGAGGCTTTATGAATAACCTGAGCCAGCGCTTAGCGGCGCTTATGCAAGATGACTCAGTGCCAATGTCAGATGACTGGGGAAAGCTATTTAACGACCTGAAACAGGCCGATTGCGACCTAGACGAGCTACTTGCATTGCGGGAAGCGGGGAAAGAGCCCGTTGGGTTCCGCTGGCGACATGAGTCCCACCATCACGATAACGCCTGGTCATATGTTACCCATCGAACGATGCCGGACGCATTCGAGAGCCAGCAGGTAGTACAGTATCTCTACGCAGCGCCGCAGCTGCCTGCTGTGCCAGAGGGCTGGGTGATGGTGCCAACGGAGGCGACGAGCGCAATGCTTAACGCGGCGTGGATATCCCACGGAATTCATCACCCGAGCGCATGGCGAACGATGATAGGCGCAGCACCAAAGCCGGAGGCGTGATGTATAATCCCTTTCATAACAATGGAGGGGATATGAATATCAGGACAGCAGTTTTTATTGCAGCTCTTCTTCCGCTGCAAGCGTTAGCGGATAAAGGGGATTTTTCTATTAAAATCGGCGAAAAAACCGAAGTCATCCCATCATCATGCGTGGAAACCTTGTCATATCAGCCCAAGGACGAGTTTGATTCAGAAAGTATTATTTTTTCTTTGACTAGCTCCTGTGGAAAACGCTTATCTCAGATAACAAGGCAGGGCATCGGTAAAACCTCAACGTTTTCATACAGGGGAAATGTGCTGTCTTCAGCGCTCATTGTGTCGGTTTTAAGTAGCAACTTTAGAATTTCAACGAAAGAAGCCCCAAAGGTGGTTCTTATGCAACTGCTAAATGACTATGGTGTTACGCATGAGTGAGTGGAACCTAGCCGCCAAACCGCAGGAAGATCGCGACAAAATTAACGTCGATATGGCGGCGTCAGGCGTTGCTTACAAAGAGCGCATGAACATGCCAGTAATCGCAGAGCAGGTAGCTCGAGAGCAGCCAGAGCATTTGCGGCCATACTTCTCTGAGCGACTGGCGCACTACCGGCAGATAAGTGTCACTCTGCCGAAGCCGAGCGACCCGCGCTACATAGAGATGGCAGAAGCCAACAATAAATAGACCCGCATAACGCGGGTTTTTCTTTGCCTGTTGATCATTTTTCGCCCTCAATTATACTGTGTATGCATACAGTATTTTTTTTGAGAGGGTAGTATCATGCCGCGTTACGATGACATCAGAATGGCTTTTTACAATGCAATCAGGATTGCGGCTAACGGAAAGCGAACGGTGACAACGGAGGAGTTTGTCGCAGAGCTGGAGAAGCTCAACTGGAAGTGGGATTTGAAGCAGGCTAACGAGTGGATAGAGATGTCGGTGAGCACGTTCAAGGACATCTCCACCGTAGAGGGCGACGCCAGAACATTCATGGTATACAACCCGAATGGAGGCCTGTAATGGGATTCCCCTCGCCCGCTGCTGATTACGTCGCCTCCAGACTCACGGTAGATGTGCTCATTAACTTTGACGCTAACTGCCGGCTGGCTGAAACCACTGATGGCTACGCAGTCATTAGCGTCTCGCGTCGCCCCGTCCAGGGTGACCATGTACTCATCGAATTCTGCGGAAAGATGGAGTTTGCCAGGCTGATGGGCTCAGCGCTCATCACGCAAGACGGTGAAGCCATTGAAGGCGAAGCCCTCAACGATGTTAACGTCCATGGGGTCGTGACGCACTGGATAAACAGAGCGTCTGATGAGCCAGAGATAGTCTGATAACGACCCGCTACGGCGGGTTTATTTTTATGCGAATAACGCCGGCCACTGAGCCGGTTTTTTATTGGGAGGAAGTTATGAGTGAAGTGATTCAACTGGTGCCTAATAAGTGGGTAACCGAAGAGAAGTTGATGCAGATTACAGGCCTGCGAGAAGGGACGATCAAGCGAGCACGAAAGACCTCATGGATGCAGGGAAGGCAATATCTTCATGTCTCACCGGAGGGAGAGCCTAAGCCAACCAGCGAGTGCATGTATAACCTGGCAGAGATCAACGTATGGATTGAGCGTCAGGCAGCAAATCAGCCTGGTGCCGTCACACGCAAAAAGGCTTAACCTACACATCCTTTTCAACCACCAAGGAACAGTAATGACTAAAGTCAGCTATCCGCCAGGCGTAGAAAACCATGGAGGTTTTTTGCGCGTATGGTTTATGTACAAAGGGTCGCGAGTCAGGGAGAAACTAAGCATCCCAGACACACCAAAAAACAGGAAGTCTGCAGGTGAACTAAGGGCGTCGGTGTGTTTTGCAATTAAGACCGGCTCATTCAACTACTCAGCACAGTTCCCCGATTCGATTAACCTCTCAAAGTTCGGAGAGGATAGGAGCGACATCACAATAGGCGAACTGTGTGAAAAATGGCTATCTCTTAAGGAAATAGACATCTGCAACAACACAATGGGTCGCTATAAGTCAGCAGCCAGAAACACTCTTCCACTGATCGGGGAATCTACCCTCCTGTCATCCATTAACCAGGAGAGGATGATGTCCCTGAGGAAGTCTCTTCTTACTGGTATGCAGAACCCAAAGCGCGGACATAAGTCCATAGTTCAGGGCCGCTCAGTTGCTACGGTAAATTTCTACATGGGAGTTATCTACGGGATGTTAGGCTTCGCTAAAGCCAATGGCTACATCAGCGAAAATCCCATGGATGGGATGTCTCCGCTTCGCCGTTCAAAGGTAGAGCCAGACCCGCTTACTCGTGATGAATTTGTTCGACTAATTGGAGCGTGTTCAAATCGCCAGGTTAAAAACTTCTGGTCCCTGGCCGTGTATACCGGCTTGAGGCATGGTGAGATGTGTGGCATTGCATGGGAAGATATCGACCTGAAGGCCGGCACGTTGACAGTCAGAAGGAATCATACTCTGACCAAGGAATTCACCCCGCCAAAAACAGACGCTGGAACAGACAGGGTTATCATATTGATTGATGCTGCTCTGGAAGTTTTGCGCGATCAAGCCGAGCTGACGAGATTAGGAAAGCAGCATGAGATTGATGTGGTCTTGAGGGAGTATAAAAAGAAGGAAGTCCACAAATGCACGTTTGTGTTTAACCCATCTTTACACGCTAAGAATGGACGATCTGGTTATCACTATGCAGTCGGTTCAGTAAACCAAAGCTGGGAAGCTGCAATGCGCAGGGCTGGTCTGAGATACCGAAAGGCATATCAATCCAGGCACACATACGCATGCTGGTCACTTACTTCCGGGGCAAACCCGAACTTCATCGCATCTCAAATGGGGCACGCCAATGCCCAGATGGTTTATCAAGTTTACGGGAAGTGGATGACTGATAATGACCGTGAGCAGCTTGCCATTCTGAACCAGAAACTATCGTCATTTGCCCCATCCATGCCCCACGCAAAAGTGGTTTGATTAAATTATTCATTAAAATCAAATAGCTTAATCAACTAAACCTGCATGTTCATCACTTCCTGGTAAGCTGCAACCAGCTTGTTGCGCACCTGAATGCCCATCGCCAGTGAAACGGAAGATTTCTGCAAATCCACCATGACATCGTTCAGCGCCACGCCTGGCGTGCCGAGAGCAAATTTTTCCGCCTGGGCACGCGCGGTGTTGGAGGTTTCGCTTATCCGTCCCAAAGCGGCCTGCAGCTCGCCGGCAAAACTTACCGTTGGCGCGGAGGCAGCCGAAGCTGCGGGATTGGTCGCCGACAGCGCGGTCGCCTGAAGTTGTTGCAGTACGCCTTCGATACCCTGAATAGCCATTTTTACGCCCCATGTGTATTAAGCCGAGGAAGATTACCACCTTGTCAATAGGATAAAGGCGTTAAATAGACGTAAAAAATAGAGCTAATTCAGCCATCGAAAATTCCTGAAACGAAAATAATGACACTGCCATCCATATGGAACTTTTGTCGTGTTTGTCGACCCGGGAGTCAGTCTTGTTCACTCATTACTCTAAAAATTCTGTCAACGCTAAGCCGCGAGGTGTGGAATGACCACTGCTGCTCAGGCGCAAACGCCGCAAAACAAGACTCTTGAGTGGTTGAATCGCCTTCGTGCTAATCCCAGAATCCCGCTGATAGTGGGCGGTGCCGCCGCCGTTGCCGTGCTGGTGGCCCTGGTGCTTTGGGCAAAATCTCCCGATTACCGCGTGCTGTACAGCAACCTCGCCGATCAGGACGGAGGCGCGATTGTTACCCAGCTTCAACAAATGAATATTCCCTACCGCTTCTCAGACAACGGTAGCGCCATCATGGTCCCGGCAGACAACGTCTACGATCTGCGTCTGCGCCTGGCTCAGCAGGGCCTGCCTAAAGGCGGTGCCGTCGGCTTCGAGCTTCTGGATCAGGAAAAGTTTGGTATCAGTCAGTTTAGCGAGCAGGTGAACTACCAGCGGGCGCTGGAAGGCGAACTGGCCCGCACCATTGAAACGCTTGGCCCGGTGAAGAATGCCCGCGTGCATCTCGCCATGCCAAAACCATCCCTGTTTGTTCGTGAACAAAAGTCCCCTTCTGCTTCCGTTACCCTTAGCCTCGAACCTGGCCGCGCGCTGGATGAAGGGCAAATTAATGCCGTGGTGCATATGGTTTCCAGCGCCGTGGCTGGTTTACCGCCGGGTAACGTCACGCTGGTCGATCAGGGTGGCCATTTGCTGACGCAGTCCAACAACGCAGGCCGTGACCTTAACGACGCCCAGCTCAAGTACGCGACTGACGTAGAGAGCCGCTACCAGCGCCGCATTGAATCTATCCTTGGCCCGATTGTCGGCAACGGCAACGTACATGCTCAGGTCACCGCGCAGATCGATTTTGCCAACAAAGAACAAACCGAAGAGCAGTATCACCCTAATAGCGATCCGGCCCAGACCGCGGTCCGCTCTCGCCAGTTGAACCAGACCTCTCAGGTTAACGGTCAGTTCCCGGGCGGCGTGCCGGGCGCGCTTTCCAACCAGCCGGCGCCAGCGAACACGGCACCGATTTCGACGCCGCCGCAGAACAACCAGGCTAACCAGCAGGCCAACAACGGCCAGCAGAACCAGACCAGCACCACCGGTCAGAACGGCAGCAGCAACACTTCGCGTGACGAAACCACCAACTATGAAGTGGACCGCACCATCCGTCACACCAAGCTGAACGTGGGGGATATTCAGCGTCTTTCCGTGGCCGTGGTAGTGAACTACCGCCAGCTTGCCGACGGGAAACCTTTACCGCTCACCGCCGACCAGATGAAGCAGATCGAGAACCTGACCCGTGAAGCGATGGGCTATTCCGAATCCCGCGGCGATACCCTGAACGTGGTCAACTCTCAGTTCACCGCCACCGAAGACGACAGCGGCAGCAGCCTGCCATTCTGGAAGTCTCCGGCCTTCTTCGACGTGCTGCTCTCAGCGGGTCGCTGGCTGATTGTGCTGATTGTCGCCTGGCTTATATGGCGGAAAGCGATTCGTCCTCAGCTCACCCGCCGCGCGGAAATTCTGAAAGCCACTAACGAAGCGAAGCAGAGCGCTAAAGCCGAAGAAGAAGCCGTGGCCGTTACGCTAAGCCGCGACGAGCAACAGCAGCAGCGTAAAGCTAACCAGCGCCTGAGCGCCGAAGTCATGAGTCAGCGTATTCGTGATATGTCCGACAACGATCCTCGCGTAGTTGCGCTGGTGATCCGCCAATGGATGAGTACTGAAATATGAGTATTACCGGAACAGAAAAGAGCGCCATCCTGCTGATGACCATTGGCGAAGACCGCGCCGCTGAGGTGTTCAAGCACCTCAGCCCGCGTGAAGTACAGCATTTAAGTGCGGCGATGGCTAACACCCATCAAATTTCAAACAAACTGCTGACCGAAGTGTTGGCCGAGTTTGAACAAGAAGCCGAACAGTTCGCCGCACTGAGCATCAATGCCAACGACTATCTGCGTACCGTATTGATCAAAGCGCTGGGCGAAGAGCGTGCCTCCAGCCTGCTGGAAGATATTCTCGAAACCCGCGATACCACCAGCGGCATCGAAACGCTCAACTTTATGGAGCCGCAGAGCGCCGCCGATCTTATTCGCGACGAACACCCGCAGATCATCGCCACCATCCTGGTTCACCTCAAGCGTGGCCAGGCGGCGGACATTCTGGCGCTGTTCGACGAACGCCTGCGCAACGACGTGATGCTGCGTATCGCCACCTTTGGCGGCGTTCAGCCGGCCGCGCTGGCAGAACTGACCGAAGTGCTGAACAACCTGCTCGACGGCCAGAACCTCAAGCGCAGCAAAATGGGCGGCGTGAGAACGGCAGCGGAAATTATCAACCTGATGAAAACCCAGCAGGAAGAAGCCGTTATTACCGCCGTGCGCGACTTCGACGGCGAACTGGCGCAGAAAATCATCGACGAGATGTTCCTGTTCGAAAACCTCGTGGCCGTGGACGACCGCAGCATTCAGCGTCTTCTGCAGGAAGTGGAGTCCGAATCTCTGCTTATCGCCCTCAAAGGTGCAGAACAGGCGCTGCGCGAGAAGTTCCTGCGCAACATGTCCCAGCGTGCTGCCGACATCCTGCGCGACGACCTTGCCAACCGTGGCCCGGTACGTCTGTCGCAGGTGGAAAACGAACAGAAAGCTATCCTGCTTATCGTGCGTCGCCTGGCGGAAACCGGCGAGATGGTGATCGGCACCAGCGAGGATACCTATGTCTAATACGCTGCCATGGAAACTCTGGACGCCTGAAAACCTCGCCTTCCCTACGCCGGTGTTCGAAGAGATTGTGATGCCGGAAGCGACGGCCGAGCAGGAAGAGCCGGAAAGTGAGCCGGACCTCCAGCAAACGCTGGCGATGATGCAGGCCCAGGCCCGAGAACAGGGCCACAGCGCGGGCTTTGCCGCCGGGCACGATCAGGGCGTGGAAGAAGGCCGTAAAGCGGGCTTCCAGCAAGGCCTTGAGCAAGGCATCAATGAAGCCCGTCAGCAGCAGGCACCGGTTCACGCCCGGATGCAGCAGCTGGTGAGCGAATTCCAGTACACGCTGGATGCGCTGGACAGCGTGATTGCTTCCCGCCTGATGCAAATGGCGCTGGAAGCCGCGCGGCAGGTCATTGGCCAGACGCCTGCCGTAGATAACAACGCGCTGATCAAACAGATTCAGGGCCTGCTGATGCAGGAACCGCTGTTCAGCGGTAAGCCGCAGCTGCGCGTACACCCGGATGACTTACAGCGGGTGGAAGAGATGCTGGGTGCCACGCTAAGCCTGCACGGCTGGCGTTTGCGCGGCGACCCAAGCCTGCACCAGGGCGGCTGCAAAGTCTCCGCCGATGAAGGCGACCTTGACGCCAGCGTGGCCACTCGCTGGCAAGAGCTGTGCCGTCTGGCCGCGCCAGGAGTGCTCTGATGACCGCGCGCCTGACCCGCTGGCTGAACACGCTCGACAATTTTGAAGCGCGGATGGTCGAACTGCCGTCCGTTCGCCGCTACGGCCGCCTGACCCGCGCCACCGGCCTGGTCCTGGAGGCAACTGGCCTGCAGCTGGCGCTGGGCGCGACCTGCATCATTGAACAGCACGATCGCGAAGTCGAATGTGAAGTCGTGGGCTTCAACGGTCACAAACTGTTTCTGATGCCGCTGGAAGAAGTGGAAGGCATTTTGCCTGGCGCCCGGGTTTATGCCCGCTCGGCGACGGCGGAAGGCCTGCACAGCGGTAAAAAACTGCCGCTCGGCCCCGCCCTGCTCGGCCGCGTGCTCGACGGCAGCGGCCGCCCGCTCGACGGACTGCCTTCGCCGGATTCCGACCTGATTGGCGCGCTGGGTGCAGCCCCGTTTAACCCGCTCCAGCGTACCGCGATTGAACATGTTCTTGACGTTGGCGTTCGTCCGATTAATGCCCTGCTGACGGTAGGTCGCGGGCAGCGTATGGGCCTGTTTGCCGGTTCAGGCGTGGGGAAAAGCGTCCTGCTCGGCATGATGGCGCGTTATACCCAGGCTGACGTGATCGTCGTGGGCCTGATTGGCGAGCGTGGCCGCGAAGTAAAAGACTTTATCGAGAACATTCTCGGTGCCGAAGGCCGGGCGCGTTCCGTTGTGATTGCCGCCCCGGCGGACGTTTCTCCGCTGCTGCGTATGCAGGGTGCCGCCTATGCGACAAGAATCGCCGAAGACTTCCGCGATCGCGGCCAGCACGTCCTGCTGATCATGGATTCACTGACACGTTACGCCATGGCCCAGCGTGAAATCGCCCTCGCCATTGGCGAACCTCCGGCGACCAAAGGCTATCCGCCTTCGGTCTTTGCCAAGCTCCCGGCGCTGGTTGAACGTGCGGGGAACGGCATACACGGCGGCGGCTCTATTACCGCGTTTTATACCGTACTCACCGAAGGCGACGATCAGCAGGACCCGATCGCCGACTCCGCGCGAGCCATTCTTGACGGCCACATTGTGCTGTCGCGCCGCCTGGCAGAAGCGGGCCACTATCCGGCCATCGACATCGAAGCTTCTATCAGCCGTGCCATGACATCGTTGATTACCGAGCAGCATTACGCCCGGGTACGTCGTTTCAAACAGTTGTTATCCAGCTTCCAGCGCAACCGTGATTTGGTGAGCGTGGGGGCTTACGCCAAAGGCAGCGATCCTATGCTCGATAAGGCCATTGAACTGTGGCCGCATCTTGAAGCCTTCCTGCAACAAGGCATTTTTGAACGCGCAAACTGGGAAGAAGCCAGCCTCGCACTGGAGACGCTTTTCCCCACGGTTTGATGAGAGGTGACCATGAACCAAAACAGCGCACTGGATACTTTGCGTGAACTCGCCGCCCAGGAAGTGGAAAAAGCGGCGATTCGTTTAGGGGAGATGCGCCGGGGTTGCCAGCAGGCGGAAGAGCAACTCAACATGCTGATTAACTATCAGTTTGAGTACAGCAACAGCCTGAATGACAACATGAGCCAGGGGATTGCCAGCACCCGCTGGCAGAACTACCAGCAGTTTATACGCACGCTGGAAAAAGCCATCGAACAGCACCGCCAGCAGCTGATGCAGTGGTCCAATAAAGTTGATCAGGCATTGGGTGCATGGCAGGAAAAACAAAAGCGCCTGCAGGCATGGCAAACCCTGCAGGACAGAAAGGCAGCGGAGCTGTTGCTCGCAGAGAACAGACTCGATCAGAAGCAGATGGACGAATACGCCCAGCGGGCCACATTGAGGAAAGGTGAATGATCACATTGCCAAAAATTCTGTTAAACACCGGGGCCGATACCGCTGCAGCCGGGGATGCAAAAGTCGCGGACGGCAAAGGCTTCGGTGAAGACTTCCTGACGCTGCTGGGCAAAGCTTTGCCGGCAAACGTCGCTTTGGAGGACGGCAAATCGCTGCCTCTGGGCGCGGCGTTAAGCAAAGTTGCCGCGGCCAATGCGGCTAAACGTGAGCCCCAGGACGGCCAGGCAGCTCTCGCTGAACTGCTGAACTCACCGGAGCAACCTGAAGCGCTTTCCACCCTGCTCACTTCCCTCGGCAAAACAGAAACGGGTGATAAGCCAGAGGCGGAGCTGAAAGACGCCAAAACCGATAAGCCTCTGAGCGACGCGGAGCTGCAAACGCTTAGCGCGCTGTTTGCGATGCTGCCTCAGCCCGTGACCGCTGCACAGCCCGCGGCGCTAGCTAAAACAGCTACCGACACGGCATCGCTGTCCGCCCTGACTTCTGCGGCAGGGAATACCGCAGGCAAAAATACCGCGGACAGCCTGCTGCCTGTTGGCGGCAGCGCGAAGAAAACCGCTCCGGCGGGTGCAACGCTTGCAGACAGTAAATCTGTTGCAGCCAATACCCCGGCAGCTGCTCAGCCTCAGGGGGATGACAAAGCCCAACTGGTCGCCAGTAACACGCCTGACAGCCGAGATAACGCTGCTCCGCAGGCAAATAACACCGCCCCAGTTACGGCGCAGTTAACCCCGGCCATCAGCAGCGCCACCGTCGCTACCCCAACCACAACGCACATCGCTACCCCTACGGCACCGATGATCAGCGCCCAGTTAGGAAGCCATGAGTGGCAACAGCAGATTTCTCAGCACGTTACGCTGTTTACCCGCCAGGGCCAGCACAGCGCCGAGCTGAGATTACACCCGGAAGATCTCGGTCAGGTGCAAATTAGTCTAAAACTAGAAGATAACCAGGCGCAGCTGCAGATGATGTCACCGCACAGTCACGTGCGCGCCGCGCTTGAAGCCGCGCTGCCGTCACTGCGTACTGCGCTGGCGGAAAGCGGTATCCAGCTTGGCCAGAGCAACATCAGCAGCGAAAGCTTCGCTCAGCAGCAGTCCGGCCAGCAGCAACAGCAGCAAAGCACGCGCGGCGGGGAACGTTTTTCCCTTAATGGCAATGACGTCGAACCGCTCCCGGTGGCCGATAGCCTGCAGCGTCTGGCCAGCAGCAACGGTGCGGTGGATATCTTCGCCTGAGCCCCGTTAAAGGGTAAACGCCAGAGCTAGCGACAATAAACGTGTGTTTTCCGGGCTTTGACCGCCCGGAGACACGGGATAATTGCTATTCAGCAGTACCGATACAGGAATAAAGCGTTCAATGACTGATACCGCTATCACGAAAGGCCGTAAACGCGCCATCTGGGTGCCGATACTGGTTCTTATTACACTCGCCGCGTGCGCCACCGCAGGCTACAGCTACTGGCGCATGCAGCAAACGCCAGCCACAGCCCAGGCTAAAACGCCTGAGCCGCCGCCTGCGCCAGTGTTCTTCGCTCTGGATACGTTTACCGTCAATCTGGGTGATGCGGATCGCGTGTTGTACATCGGCGTCACGCTGCGTTTGAAAGATGAAGCGACCCGCCAGCGCCTGAGCGAATTCCTGCCGGAAGTCCGCAGCCGTCTGTTGCTGCTGTTCTCTCGCCAGGACGCCAATCAGCTTGCTACCGATGCCGGTAAGCAGAAGCTGGTGGAAGCGATTAAAACTACTCTGGCGCCGCCTCTGGTCGCCGGGCAACCTCAACAGGTAGTCAGCGACGTGCTGTATACCGCCTTTATCTTGCGGTAAGTCCATGGGCGACAGTATTCTTTCTCAGGCCGAAATCGATGCGCTGTTAAACGGCGACAGTGAGAATAACGACGAGCCGAAGGCCGGGGCGCCGGGCGAATCCGATATTCGTCCCTATGACCCGAATACCCAGCGTCGCGTGGTGCGTGAGCGCCTGCAAGCGCTGGAAATTATTAACGAGCGTTTTTCTCGTCAGTTCCGTATGGGGCTGTTTAACCTGCTGCGTCGTAGCCCGGACATCACCGTCGGGGCCATCCGTATCCAGCCGTATCATGAGTTTGCCCGCAACCTGCCGGTACCAACTAACCTGAACCTGATTCACCTGAAACCGCTGCGCGGCACCGGGCTGTTCGTCTTTTCACCCAGCCTGGTGTTTATTGCGGTAGACAACCTGTTTGGCGGGGATGGCCGCTTCCCAACGAAAGTGGAAGGCCGGGAGTTTACCCACACCGAACAGCGCGTGATCAACCGTATGCTGAAGCTGGCGCTGGAATCCTACAGCGACGCGTGGAAGGCGATTTACCCGCTGGACGTGGAATACGTTCGTTCGGAGATGCAGGTTAAATTTACCAACATCACCACGTCGCCTAACGACATCGTGGTTAACACCCCGTTCCACGTCGAAATTGGCAACCTGACCGGGGAGTTCAACATCTGCCTGCCGTTCAGCATGATTGAACCGCTGCGCGAGCTGCTGGTGAACCCTCCGCTGGAGAACTCCCGTCAGGAAGATCAAAGCTGGCGCGACACCCTGGTGCGTCAGGTGCAGCATTCCGAGCTGGAATTGGTGGCGAACTTCGCCGATATCCCGCTGCGGTTATCCCAAATCCTAAAACTGAAACCTGGCGATGTGCTGCCCATCGAAAAGCCAGATCGTATTATCGCGCACGTGGATGGCGTACCGGTCCTGACCAGCCAGTACGGCACCATTAACGGCCAGTATGCCCTGCGCGTCGAACATTTGATCAACCCGATATTGAATTCGCTGAATGAGGAACAGCCCAAATGAGTGATATTAATCAACCGTCCGATGACAATGCAGGCTCAGTGGACGATCTGTGGGCTGATGCGTTAAACGAGCAGAAAAGTTCCGGGAAAAGTACCGCGGATAACGTATTCCGCGCGCTGGAAGGCAATGACATTGCCGGCAACGTGCAGGATATCGACCTGATCATGGACATTCCGGTCAAGCTGACCGTCGAACTGGGCCGTACCCGCATGACCATCAAAGAGCTGCTGCGCCTGACGCAGGGTTCCGTGGTCGCGCTTGACGGACTGGCCGGCGAGCCGCTGGATATTCTGATCAACGGTTACCTGATTGCCCAGGGGGAAGTGGTTGTCGTCGCCGACAAATACGGCGTGCGAATTACCGACATCATCACCCCATCAGAACGTATGCGTCGCCTGAGCCGCTAAATGACAACCCAGGCCACCGTCACTCAGCCCAGCGTCAACGCCAGCTCGCCGCTTGTTCAGGTCAGCGGGGCGTTGGCCGGCATTGTTATTTTTATTCTGGTGGCCGCATGGCTGGCAAAGCGCTTTGGTTTTCACGGGGTGGGCGTCGGCGTAAAGAAGTCGCTGAACATCAGCGCCAGCGTGAGCGTAGGCCCGCGCGAGCGCGTTGTGGTGGTGGACGTCGAAGACGCTCGTCTGGTCCTCGGCGTCACCGCCAGCCAAATCACTCACCTGCACACTCTGCCTCCTGCGCCGGTCACGGATATGGTTGAAAAAGCCCCCGCGCCTGCCGATTTCCAGAAACTGATGAAGAACCTGCTTAAACGTAACGGGAAAGATTGATGAAACGTTTGCTGACGCTCTCGTTACCGGGCCTATTTTTGCTTCTCCCTGCGGCGGCCTTCGCACAATTACCGGGCCTGATAAGCCAGCCCCTCGCCAACGGCGGGCAGAGCTGGTCCTTGCCGGTGCAGACGCTGGTCTTTATTACCTCCCTGACCTTCCTGCCGGCCATTTTGCTGATGATGACCAGCTTTACGCGCATCATCATCGTTTTTGGCCTGCTGCGTAACGCCCTGGGCACACCGTCCGCCCCGCCTAACCAGGTGCTGGTTGGCCTGGCGCTGTTTTTGACCTTTTTTATTATGTCGCCGGTGTTCGACAAAATTTATACCGACGCCTACCAGCCCTTCAGCGAAGACAAGATCTCGATGGAAGTGGCGATGGATAAAGGCGCTCAACCGCTGCGCGAATTTATGCTGCGCCAGACCCGTGAAGCCGATCTGGCGCTGTTTGCACGTCTGGCGAACACTCAGCCGCTGCAGGGACCGGAAGCCGTGCCGATGCGTATTCTGCTGCCTGCCTATGTCACCAGCGAGCTGAAAACCGCGTTCCAGATTGGTTTTACCGTATTTATCCCGTTCCTGATTATCGACCTCGTGATCGCCAGCGTCCTGATGGCGCTCGGGATGATGATGGTTCCCCCCGCGACAATTGCCCTGCCCTTTAAGCTGATGCTTTTCGTGCTGGTCGACGGCTGGCAGCTGTTGGTGGGTTCCTTGGCGCAAAGTTTTTACAGCTAGCGGAGAAAGAAAATGACGCCAGAATCGGTCATGATGATGGGCACCGAAGCGATGAAGGTGGCCCTTGCCCTTGCGGCCCCGCTGCTGCTGGTAGCGCTGATAAGCGGCCTGGTTATCAGCCTGCTGCAGGCGGCCACGCAGATCAACGAAATGACGCTGTCGTTTATTCCAAAAATTCTGGCCGTGTTCGTGACCATCGTCATTGCCGGGCCGTGGATGCTTAACCTGCTGCTGGATTACATGCGTTCCCTGCTGACCAATCTGCCGAACACCATTGGATGATCCACGTTGACAGCACCCAGTGGCTAAACTGGCTAAGCCTCTATTTCTGGCCGCTGCTGCGCGTGCTGGCGCTGATCATGACCGCCCCCATCCTGAGCGAGCGATCGATCCCCAAGCGGGTTAAGCTTGGGCTCGGGCTGATGATCACCTTTATCATCGCGCCTTCCCTGCCCGCAACAGGGGTGACGATCTTTTCTGCCGCGGGTTTCTGGCTGGCAATACAACAAATTCTTATCGGTGTGGCGCTGGGTTTTACGATGCAGTTCGCTTTTGCTGCCGTGCGTACCGCCGGGGAACTTGTGGGCCTGCAAATGGGACTCTCTTTCGCCACCTTCTTCGATCCGGGCAGCCGCCTCAATATGCCGGTTCTGGCCCGCTTTCTTGATATTCTGGCGATGCTGCTGTTCCTGACCTTTAACGGCCATTTATGGCTGATTTCGATGCTGGTCGATACTTTTCATACCCTGCCGATCGGCGGCGAACCGATCAACAGCAACGCGTTTATGGCGCTGACCCGAGCGGGCGGTCTGATCTTTCTCAATGGCCTGATGCTGGCCCTGCCGTTAATCACTTTGTTACTAACGCTTAACATCGCCCTGGGACTGTTAAACCGTATGGCTCCCCAGCTATCGGTATTTGTTATCGGTTTCCCCGTCACCTTATCTATCGGCATGCTTATTTTTATGGTAATGATGCCGCTTATCGCCCCCTTTACCGAACATTTATTCGGCGAGATTTTTGATCTGCTCGCGGATATTGTCAGTGAAATCCCCGCAAATTAATAACCCTGATTTTCATACTGCCTCTCTGAGGATATTCCTAAAAAAATATGTTAATAACATCAGCCAAGATATATCTGGCGCGGAATATAAGTTTTTACCTTGCTCACAATACACAACATTCACTTTACTTTAAGAACATTCCTGGCAAATTATAGGCAACTTTCCGGGATAGTGATTTCGCCTTTTAAATTATTAATAATGGTTACCCATAAATAATTAGAACTGCGGAAAATGCGGCGGATTGGCTTTGCCCTGGGACTGACATTGTCACTCGCGGTACAAAACCAGTACAGCTTTCAATCTGCGCTCCTGATTATTACGGGTATAACGCGCTTAGTGAGGGTTTGCTATGTCAACGATTATTATGGACTTATGCAGCTATACCCGGCTGGGGCTTGTCGGCTACTTAGCCAGCCGCGGGGTTAGAAAACGGCATATTGCAGATGTAGAAACGGTAGAACAGCTGGCACAGGCATGCCAGTCGCAGGCACCCAGCGTGGTGTTTATTAATGAAGACTGTTTTATTCATGACCCGGAAAGCAGTCAGAGAATTAAGCAGATCATAAATCAACATCCAGGGACGCTATTTTTAGTCTTTATGGCGATTGCTAATATTCACTTTGATGAATATCTTCTGGTCAGAGAAAATCTGCTGATCAGCTCGAAATCCATCAAGCCAGAATCTTTAGACGATATTTTAGCGGAATACTTAGCAAAAAATGCACAATGTATTGGACATATTAATTTGCCGACACTTTCTCTTAGTCGCACAGAGTCCAGCATGCTAAAAATGTGGATGTCAGGACAGGGAACGATTCAAATCTCTGATCAAATGAACATCAAGGCAAAAACCGTTTCGTCTCATAAAGGAAATATTAAACGCAAAATCAAGACCCATAACAAGCAGGTGATATATCATGTAGTTCGTCTCACCGACAACGTCACCAACGGTATTTTTGTTAACCTCCGGTAGCTGACTTACTCTGCATCCCTACGCCACTTTGGCCGCAGTATTTAATCTCTGACGCCCGTCAGAGATTAAATACAAGTTAAACGACACTCTTTCCTGTAACAAAACCGCAACCTTTGCTAAAAAAAGCAGAAAAATCTCACTAGACTTACGCCATACAAGTATACATGGAGAGATTTGTTGCTATGGTAGCCGTTATTGTTCTTGGCATTTTTATTATCAGCGTCTTTTACGCCCACTCCCGCGGTGTCGAAAAACAGAAGTTTTCCCGCCAGCTTTTTGACCACTCGACCTTTATGGCCCCGGTCAATATGTTCATGACGCGTTTCTCGCGTCTGCCGCCTGAACAGCCGTATTTCCCGACCAGTGACTTTCCGGAACTGCAAAAGCTGACGGACAACTGGGAAATCATTCGAGAGGAAGCGCTGCGCCTGCAGGGCCACATTAAAGCGGCAGAAAGCCACAACGATGCCGGGTTTAATACGTTCTTCAAGCGGGGCTGGAAGCGTTTTTACCTGAAGTGGTACAGCGATGCACACCCGTCTGCGCATGAGCTTTGCCCGATCACCACAAAGCTGGTCAGCGAAATTCCGTCTGTTAAAGCGGCGATGTTCGCGGAACTCCCTGCAGGTTCTTACCTGGGCAAGCACCGGGATCCGTATGCCGGATCGGTGCGTTACCACCTTGGGCTTGCCACGCCCAACGACGACCGCTGCTTTATTGAAGTCGACCGGCAGCGCCACAGCTGGCGCGATGGCGAAGCGGTAATTTTTGATGAAACCTACGTACACTGGGCGGAAAATAAGAGCGAACAGACCCGTATTATTCTGTTCTGCGATATTGAGCGCCCGATGAAATGGCGCTGGGCGCAGGCCGTTAACCACTGGGTAGGCACCACACTGATGTCAGCCGCCAGCTCGCCAAATAGCGACAGCGACCGCACCGGCGGGCTGAACCGCATCTTCAAGTATGTTCACGCGCTGCGCGACAGCGGGCAAAACCTGAAGAAGAGAAACCGGAAAGTGTATTACGCGATGAAATATTCGGTGATTACGGTGATTTTTGCGGCGATTATTGTGCCTAGCGTGGTGTAAAGATTGCCGCTCCCCGAAAGCGAGGAGACTGTCCAGCGTCCACCTGATAGATTTCCCCCTCTCCCTTCCAGGGAGAGGGCCGGGGTGAGGGTCATACATCCTTTACCCTACTCTTCGCGCTCCACAAAAATGCCGTCCGGGTGGCCTGACTCATTAAAGAACCAGATCCCCAGCGGATAATCCTCCAGCGACACAAGATACATCGTTCCTTCGTTAAATGGCTCCACCGCCAGAACGATCCCCGAACGCCGCGGGCCGCCATCGGTCTTTACGGTCACCCGATCATTGATTTTCATGGTTATTTCCTCCAGAGACATTGCCTGCCATTGTAGATCAAAAACACCTTGAGCGCCCTTACTCCGGGCCACCTGGCGCATTATCTGAAACGGCTATACTTAAGGGTGGTAGTCAGCGAGGGTAAAGTGATGAAGAGCGTGAAAATCAGCGGCAGCGCGGCGCATCAGACAACGGAAGTGGATGTTGACGCACTGCTTGCCGCCATCAACGAAATTAGCGAAAGCGATATCCGGCACGCCAGCAGCGAGGAACACCCGCAGCGAGTGAGCGTGGATGGTCGAGACTGGCATAGCTATAAGGAGCTGGCGGATGCTTTTGAGCTGGATATTCGGGATTTTAGCGTGAATGAAATTAATCGCTAAGAAAAGCATCCCGGCCGGGGAGCCGGGATGAAAACTTGCTGAAGCAAGAAGCACTTGAAATTCGTTACATCAGGAAATCTGATGTGTTGACCACATTACCTTAAATTTTATTGAATACAAGGATATATTCTTTTCAGGAATGTCTATAACTGCACTCATTGACGCAATCAATTTGAGTCCAATGCCTTGTTAAATCGTTTTTTTAAACCTGATGCCCGCATCAAAGGGCCATTTGAGCGCTGAATAAATTAAGATTTATCCTAAACTGAACGTTCTGATTTCGCCTGCCGTACTGGGGCGAATAAAAAATAAACGCGCGTCAGCCTCGCCCACTACGTGACAAAAACATTACGCTTGCTTTAGCGAGCCGCCCCTTCGGTAACCGAATAAAACATCAGCAGGGCTTATATGATATAGCGGCCACGCCCGACGGGAAATCAGTCCTGGGTGCAAACCTGGTTGCGTCCGTTCTGCTTCGCCTTGTACAGCCGCCGGTCGGCAATGGACTGCAAATGCTCAAAATCATAATCGTGGCGCTCATGGGCGCAGCTCACGCCAAACGAGGCGCTGATTTTGAGGGTCTGTCCGGCCTGCAAAAGCAGCTCTTTGGTATTGATGCGGTGCCGAATCCGCTCGGCGACGGCTGCCGCCTCCGGAAGCTTCGTGCCTGGAAGCAGCACGCAGAACTCTTCCCCGCCCACGCGCCCGGCAACATCCTCTTCCCGAAGGGAGGAAGCAAGCAGCGCGGCGGCATGAGACAACACCTTGTCGCCGGCGTGATGCCCGTAGCGATCGTTAATGCCTTTAAAGAAATCGAGGTCCATCTGGATCACAGAGAACGGTTTTTCCTCGCGTTGGCAGTCCAGCGCCATTCCGTGAGCAATATCGAAGAAGGCGCCGCGGTTGTAGAGCCGGGTCAGGGTATCGTAATTTGCGCGCCAGCTCAGCGTTTGCTGCAGCGTCAACATATTGCTCACCAGCCGCCGAATCACCCGCCATGAGATGAACAACATCAGCGTAAAGAGCAGCCAGAGCAGCGTTAGCACAATGCTGATTCGACCAAATTCTCCCTGCACGCCCTCGCCGAGGGTATGCACTTTAATCAGCACGCCGTCAAAGTTCATCAGCTTCGCCCACGTCACGAAACGGCTGTCCATCCGCAGCTCGCCTTCTTCTCCGCTTTCCATGGAGCGGGTAATCTCAGCCTGCTGTTTGGCGCTAAACACCGGCGTCTGCGGCGCGCTGTTCGCCGCGGTGGCAATGAGCGAGAAATGCCTGTCAAACAGCATCACGGTGCCTTCATAGCGATCGTGAGACAGTTCCTGAAGGAATGCATGCATCCCGCTGACGGGAAAATCCATCGCCAGCACGCCATACCAGCGCTGATTCAGATCCAGCGGTACAGCCGCGGTAATAATCTGCCCATTTGGACTGACTGGGTTATAGGTATGCGTCCACTGCAGGCCACGGCCTGGGTTATTTTGCGGCGACTGAGCGCCAAAATAGGGCTGAGCAATGAGCCGATAATAGAGTGACACAAGGCCCGGATCGTTTTCCGGGGGCGTACTTGAGAGGAAAAAGCCCGCCCGCGAAGCGTAGAACACGCGCCTTTGCAGGTCTCGCTTGTCGTCAGCTAGCTGCATGATATAGCTGAACTCCAGCGCCGCCTCCAGCTCAGGATAAAGCCAGCGCTCATCGCGGTCGAGCACGTGGCTGTGGCTGACAAACTCGTCGGAAACGCCGTTAATCGGCATCCCGCGATTAAGATCCAGCTTTAATTGCCAGTAAGGCTGCGTTCGCTGGACGGCAAAATCCGCCAACGCCTGACGTGAAATATCGGTGGAAATAGGAGACTGCAGCGCATAATGCATGGTGTTGCGGTAAAACAGCAGGCTATCAATGCTGTGCTGCAGCTGCCGGTCCAGCGCGGTGGCAATATTATCGAGGCTGTTACGCTGGTTAGAAATATAGGCGGACTCCAGCACCGCCACTTCACGCCAGGTCAGCAGCGTTGAGCATAGAAACACAACAATAAAACAGAGGTTTACCACCCGCTGCGGTCTTTTATAGCGGCTGATAAACCGCTCAAATGTAGTACCGATCAAGGGGGATCCTCCCTGGCGGACGACCCGGCCGCGGTTATCAGTTCCTTCCGAAAACCCCGGAAGAATGAAGTCTTTACAGATTTTGCCACCGCGACAGCGCTTTGTCGAAGCTGGCCTGCCGAAAAGCGCCTTAGCCGAGGATAAAAAAACCCGGCATAGCCGGGTTCCGTTAAAAAACCAGACACATCACGCCTGCTGATGCTCTCTGGTTTCCGCTGGCGCAAGGTCATCCTCACGAAACGCCTCGCGCTTTACGCCGTATCCGTCGTACCAACGGCACTCCACCATGCCACTGGAATAACCCGTGACAATCATGCGTGGACCGCCGTTCTTACGCCGGACTTCATCGCTGACCACATAAACCATAGCCGCCTCCGGCGTTAGGGGTGAAAACCTCTAAAGGTATAGTCAATGGTCAGCGTTTTTTCCTGACTAAAGCGTTATTTTTTCATCTCGAACTTAGTGTGAAGCGCTCCCGCGAAGGTGATTTATGCCGTTCACCACCAGCAGCACAACACCGCCCGCAATAAAGCCGAGCACCAGGTTGGCAAGCGTCGGACCGGCAAGCTCAACCACGCCGCCAAACTGCCCCATCCATTGCTCAATGCCGTGATGAAGCACGGGCACGCCGTGCACCAGGATACCGCCGCCGACGAGGAACATCGCCAGCGTCCCGACAAACGTGAGGGTTTTCATTAGCCAGGGAGCAAGAATAAGCAGCCCTTTCCCCACCGCCTGTGCCAGCGCCGCACGCTTATCCGCCAGCCAGTATCCGAGATCGTCAATTTTCACAATCATCCCGACCAGGCCGTACACGCCGATAGTCACCAGAATGGCTATTCCTGCCAGGATTAACACCTGATTTAGCAGCGGCGCTTCCGCCACAATGCCAAGCGTGATGGCAACGATTTCCGCCGAAAGAATAAAGTCCGTGCGCACCGCGCCTTTCACCTTATCTTTTTCAAAGGCCAGCGGGTCCTGGGCGGCAACGGCCTCCAGCCTCGCCTGCTTTTCCTCCGCGCTTTCTTTGCGTTTTCTCGCCTGCAGGCTGTGCAGCACTTTTTCCACGCCTTCAAAACATAAAAACGCGCCGCCCACCATCAGCAGCGGCGTAATTGCCCAGGGCGCAAAGGCGCTAATAACCAGTGCCAGAGGCACCAGGATAAGCTTATTTAGAAACGATCCTTTTGCCACGCTCCAGACGACAGGCAGTTCCCGATTCGCGCGCAGGCCAGAAACCTGCTGAGCATTCAGCGAGAGGTCATCGCCCAGGACGCCTGCCGTTTTTTTTGCCGCGAGTTTGCCCATAACTGAAATGTCGTCCAGCAGCGTGGCGATGTCGTCGAGCAAAGTGAGTAAGCTACTTCCAGCCAAAATATCTGTCCTTATTGATGTCGATACCCAAGAGTATGAAGCAAAAAGCGCGCCGCGAAAAATCGCCGCGCTTGTCAATAAAAATTAACATTACATCAACAAGTATAAAGCTCGCTATCCGCCCACTTTTGGCGTTAACTGTCGGCCTGAAATTGGTGTCTGGTGAGGGATTATGCGAGCTCGTTCTGGTCAATTAGTGCCGCTGATAGCGGCGCTGTTTGCGTTGTACATCATCTGGGGTTCAACCTATTTGGCGCTGGCTATCGGGGTAAAAACCTGGCCGCCGTTTATCCTCGCCGGTACGCGCTTTATGCTTGCGGGTTCGCTGCTGATGGGCATTCTCCTGCTTCGCGGCCACAAGCTGCCCAAACTGCGCCCGACGCTTAACGCCGCCCTTATCGGCGTGCTTCTGTTGGCCATCGGCAACGGCTGCGTCACGGTGGCCGAGCACCAGCACGTCCCTTCCGGCATTGCCGCCGTCATGGTCGCCACCGTGCCGCTGTTTACCCTCTGCTTCAGTCGCCTGTTTGGCATTAAAACGCGCAAGCTGGAGTGGCTCGGGATTGCCATTGGCCTCGCGGGTATTGTGTTGCTGAACAGCGGCGGCAATCTCAGCGGTAACCCCTTCGGCGCTGTTTTAATTCTTATTGGCTCCCTGAGCTGGGCGTTTGGGTCTGTTTACGGGTCGCGCATCGAACTGCCCGAAGGCATGATGGCGGGCGCGGTGGAAATGCTGGCAGCCGGGATTGTGGCGCTCAGCCTTGCGGCGCTCACCGGCGAACGGCTGACAACGATGCCGAACACCTCCGGCTGGCTGGCGCTGGGTTATCTCGCGCTGTTTGGCTCGATGATCTCCATCAGCGCCTATATGTACCTGATTCGAAATGTCTCCCCGGCGGTGGCGACCAGTTATGCCTACGTCAACCCGGTGGTGGCCGTGCTGCTGGGCACCACCTTTGCGGGGGAAAGCCTGTCGGCGATTGAATGGCTGGCGCTGGGGATCATTATTTTTGCCGTGGTGCTGGTCACGCTGGGTAAATACCTGTTCCCGGCCAAACCGGTGATTGAGACGTGTGAAGTCGAAAAATAGTTAGTCAGTGGCCAGCCTCTGCTGGCCACTGTCGTGTCGCTGATGAATCCCGGTCACGTTAATTTCCGCGCTACGCCCGCCGCTGCAAATCCACTCTTCTAACCGTTCACACAGCGCCCGATCCTGCATTTTCTCACGGCCACGCAGCGCGCATTCCCAGACAATTAAAACTCGCCAGCCCTGCGCCAGCAAAAGCGCCGTGTCTCGCTTATCCCGCACAACGTTGCGGCCTATTTTTTCCAGCCAGAACTCGGTGCGCGTGGCCGGGACTTTAAACAAATAGCAGTCGTGATGATGCCAGAAACAGCCGTGGGTAAAGATAACGCAGCGGTATTCATCCACCACAAAATCAGGTTTGCCGGGCAGTGCGGCATCCTGCACGCGAAAGCTAAACCCGCACTCTGCCAGCAGTCCAGCCAGACGTTTTTCAATGGCGGTGTCACGCGTGGCAATCGCCCGCATGTTTTTACTGCGTATCGCTTTGCTGTGTACATCCGCCATTTCTTTCTCCGCTTAGCGCTTTTTCACCGCTTGCTTGATCACCGGCTCCAGCAGTTTAGCCACCGCGGCAAACGCGGGAACGACGACGGAGTTGCCAAACTGGCGATAAGCCTGGGTGTCAGACACCGGGATGCGGAACGCTTTCCCTTTCGGCGCTTCAAACCCCATCAGCCTGGCGCACTCGCGCGGCGTCAGGCGACGCGGCCTGTTCACCTGGTTATCAGGATGGTTAAAATCTGCCTCGCCCAGCGCCATGTCCCAGCCGCGATCGACCAGGATCTCCGCGCCATCTTTGAAATAACGAGCCGACAGCGTTCTTGCTACGCTTGCCGGGTTTTTCGGGTCAACCAGGCCGTAACCAAAGCCGTTGCCCTTGGCCTGGTGCTTCTTCGCGTAGTTATAGAGGTATTTCCACAGCGTCGGGGTCAGCACATATTTCGCGTCAACCTCATCGTCCAGCAGCTCGCCAAAGGTCGGGCGACGAGCCGGATAGAATTCGCTCAGTTTCGCCAGCGTCACCGCCGTATCCAGTTTCAAATCGCGGCGCGTGCCGACCAGCACAATGCGTTCCCGGTGCTGCGGCAGGAAATTTTTACCGTCGACAATTTTCGGATCGTCACGCCCGGAAACCGCGGCATTAGCCACGTCGTAACCCAGCTCGTCCAGGGTCTGCATGATAATGCGGAACGTATTGCCTTTATCATGGCTCTTCAGGTTCTTAACGTTCTCCAGCACAAAAACCGGGGGACGTTTGGCGGCAATGATCCGCGCCACGTCGAAGAACAGCGTGCCCTGCGTTTCACAGGCAAAACCGTGCGCGCGCCCAAGGGCGTTTTTCTTCGACACGCCCGCCAGCGAAAACGGCTGGCAGGGGAAACCGGCCAGCAGCACATCATGGTCGGGCAGCGTGGCCTGGATGTGGGCCGTCGCCTGCTCGTCCGTGACGTCGCCACGGTTGCTGAGCGTCACGTCTCGGATATCTTCATTGAACTGGTGCTGCGTCGGGTCGCAGTACCAGTTTGCCTTGTAGGTCCTCACCGCGTATTTATTCCATTCGCTGGTAAACACGCACTGGCCGCCGATGGCCTCAAAGCCGCTGCGGATCCCGCCTATCCCGGCAAACAGGTCGATAAAACGAAAAGCATAGCGCCCGTGATGCGCCGGCGGCGACGGCAGCATACTTTGCAGCATCTGCACTTCCACTTCGGTTAAACCACGAGGCGCAGACTTGCCGTTATACCAGCGGTTCAGGGACTCACGCGTCCAGTCGCCTCCCACCTGACGCAGGCGGAGCGCAACGGTTTTTTGATCGTAGATTTCAAGTAAACGGCTGACCAGCGCATTGTCTTCTTCTTGTTGAGTTTGTTTGTGGCGCTGTGCCTGAAGGGAGAGGTGTTCTGCTATCGCGTCAAGATCGTTCATCGTGAACCAAAAATGGGAAAAGGGAGTGAAACTGTATCACCGATTTGACCCAGAAAAAATGAAAACAGCCCGCAGAATGGACTGCGGGCCGGAAGGATTAAGCCTGTGATTTAAAACGCTGCAGGACCTGCTCGTCCACCTGCAGGTAGTCGCCTTTCAGCTCGGCGCACAGCTTTGCCATATAGCCGACGAGGAAATCCGCATTGTGCCGCGCCAGCGCGCGCCCGGCTTCGGTTTGCATTGACTCCGGCAGGCGCAGAAGCTTTTTCTGGAAATGGTCCACCGAATACTGCGTATCGTCCAGTTCACGGCGATCGGCCAGCGGATCGTCGCTGTCAAACAGCGAACGCCCCAGCGCGCCGGAAACATAAAACACCCGCGCCAGGCCTATCGCGCCCAACGATTCCAGCCTGTCCGCATCCTGCACTACTTTCGCTTCCAGCGTCTGCGGCGCAATAGCCGCGCTGAAACTGTGGGCCCGCACCGCATGGGCTACATCGTCATACAGCTCGCGGGGGAAGTCCGGGAAATGCGTTTCCAGAATACGCAGCGTCTCCTGCGCCGCCTGCGTTGAGGCCAGATGCCGCTCCGGGTGGTTCTTGGGCAGGTTAACGATGTCGTGGAAGTAGCAGGCGGTCAGCACCACCAGCCTGTCCGCCTCCGTCCCTTCCATAATATGCTGGGCGGTTTTCCATACGCGCCGAAAATGCGCCACGTCATGGGCTTTGTCATCCTGCGCCCAGTTCTCAATCAAATAGTTCTCAAACTGCTGCTGCCAGCGGGCAATCGGCATACACGTACTCCCCTTCTCGTGAAAAGCGCCAGTCTGAGTATAACCAGATTTATGACAAGATTATGACTTCCTCGCGGAACACATCCACCACGGCCTGCGCCGTTGCCGCGGTCAGCAGCCTCTCTCGGAAGGATTCATGCATCAGCCGACGGGCTAAAACTGAGAATATCCGCATATGCTGCGCCTGCTCCTGCTCGCTGAGCGTCAGCATAATCACCAGCCGCACCGCCACGCCGTCTCCCCAGTCCAGCGGATCTGCCAGCCGCAGGACGGAAATACTGCTGCGGGAGATCGCGGCAGACTTACAGTGCGGAATGGCGATGGAAAAGCCCAGCGCGGTGGTAAAGACCGCTTCACGCTGCCAGATGGCCTGCTCGGCGAGCGTCGCAGAAAGCGCCCGTCCCTGAACGTCAAGGTTATCCGTCAGCCGTTTAATCACCTCATGCTTGTCATGAAGCTTTTCATCCAGAAACACCAGCGCCGGGCTGAACATGTCCGCTTCCTCGCTTACGGGTTCAGCAGCATACTTTTTGCATTCCAGCGCGTACCAGCGCTGCGCCACCTCATCGGGTGCCGCCAGCACAAACCCGTGTCCGGCGCTCAGCAAGTATGCCCCTGCTCCTGCGGCAAAGAGCGGCTTCGTCGAGGCCAGGCACAATAGCGGCGTCGCAAACGCTCGGGCGAGTATTGCGGTATGGGACGTTTCGCCGCCTGTCGGCATCACAATCCCCCGCAGAAATGGCCCTTGCAGCATGAGCAACTGGCCCGGCGTCAGCACGCCATCACCAATCACCAGCGCGTCTTCATCCAGTTGCGGCAGCCCCAGCCACGGATTGCCGGTCAGTTCGGCCGCAATCCTCAGCCCCAGGTCAAAAACATCCAGCTCCCGCTGGCGGAGATATTCGCTGTCGCTTTGCCGGAAAGGCTCCCGCAGTACGTCCAGCGCTTTTGCCAACGCGGCCAGCGTATTGCGGGCGTCATGCTCGTCCAGCAGGCACTCTTCAACGGTTTCATCCTCCAGCAGCTGACTTTGCGCATCCAGAATCTGCGCCGCTTCATCCGCCTGCTGGCTGATATCGTCCCGTAAACGCATCCGCGCAGCCTGCAGGGCGACAATCAGTCGCTGTTGCTGCAGAGGAAAAGGTTCTTCATCGTGCCGCAGCGCCAGCGCGTGGAGATCGATCTGCTCAACAAAAACGGCCTTTGCCAGCGCCGCCCCCGGACTAACGCCCTTCCCTTGCCAGACAGGGGATGCACTTCGGGAAAGGAACACCGGCAGCGGTTGCTCTTCTTCAACGGCAGCGGCCAGCGGCGAATCACACTGCGCGAACTCATGCCCAATAAAATGGCCGAGCGCCTGCCGGGCCGCCTGCTCGTCTGGCCCCTCTATCAGCAACCGACACTCATCGCCTCCGGCAACATCTGCCCCCACCAGCGCCAGGACGCTCTTGGCATCCCCCTGGCGTGACTTAGTCTGGTTCACTAGCGTCACCGAGGAAACAAAGCGTGAAGCCTGCCGCTCAAGCGCGCTTGCGGGCCTGGCGTGAAGTCCATTCACCAGCGGGCAACGAAATAACAATGTCTGCATAGGGATTGCGCCTTATTCAAATGAGCGAATGAGCCAGGAAACCGGCGTACTTGCTTCGACAGCGCCCGTTGGCGTGGCCGGAATTTCCGCTAGCGTGACCTGCTCCAGCGTGCCGTTTGCTGTCGGAGGAACGTTTTTGAGCGGCGTCAGGCCTGGGTTCCAGCCCCTGAGCACTAACGCCTCTTCGTTTTGCGCTTTTTTCAGGGTGCTGAAATGCAGGGGGCTTTCCCAGCTCAAGACGCTGAAGTGCGGCGGGAAGGATTTCCCGTGGGGGTTGGTGCGAAAACGCGACCAGCCAGAATCCAGGTAGCCCGAAGCCGGGGTACGCCACTGCTCGACGGCCTGCCAGAACGCCGGGCTTTGCCCGTTATCCATCGGCATGACGGCCAGGTGAAACGAGTGATGACCGGGTATTTGCGAGTCAGGAGCAGGCAGCACCATGCCAGATGCCCGTCCAGGCCGCCATTCCAGCGCGGGCCGTCCGAGCCAGCCCACGCTGCGGAACAAGGTAATCGCCAGCGTATCAGGCTGCCCGACAGGAATTTCGTACTCCCGCAGCCCGGCGGTCACCACGCAGACGCCGCGCCGCGCGTGGTGCATCATCACCAGGCTCTGCATCGGCCACAGTGAGGCAGGCGCTTCCGCCCAGTTTTCTTGCTGCCAGATCTCAAGCGCACGAGGGACATTATCACGTTCTATCAGGCCAAAAGGCTGATCGGCAAAATGGGTCGACTGATATAAACCGGTGGGCAGTTCAATCTGCAAACGGTGGTCACGCAGCGTGTTGTTAACGTCAACGACAACATCCAGCCAGGCGCTTTCATGCGGCAGGGAGATGGTCATTACCACGTCCAGCCAGGCATCAAACCGCCTGGCCTCGCGTGCATCGGCATCAGCCGGGGCAGGAATGTGCAGCGTTAGCTGCAGGGTGTCTTTGAGCACGCCGCGCGTCAGCATGGCCTGCTGCAGGCAGCCTTCGCTGTTAATCTTCCAGTCAACCGTCGGCGGCGAATAGTTATAATTGTCCCCCGCGTCTTCGCCATCGACCAGCCGAAGGATGTGCGAGTAGACTTCGCCCGTGCGTTTATCGGTCAGCGTCAGCTCTCCGGCTTTATGCTCCAGCCGCAGCCAGGCGTTTTCCAGGCAGTCAATCTCCCCGGCCGGTTTATCAAACCCGGCGGCTTCCCCTTCCTGCAGGTAAAAGGTCGTGTAGCCACAGGCCGGCAGCGCCTTCGCCTCCAGCAAAATATGGCATTTACGATACCAGGTGGTTGTGGTGCTGTTGGAAAGCTCCTGCACCACCAGCGACATGTCCTGAAGCTCTTCGTGCAGCAGTTGCCAGCGGCACGGATCGCCCTCGCTATCCACGATGCGGAAGTCCTCTTCCGGGGTATAAAGCGTGAGGCTCACCTGCGTATCGCGCCGCGCGGGTAGCGGGTTAAAGACCACGATTTTTTTACCCTGCTGGCTCGCGGTAATCCCTTCCGCAAGCATTTTCATGTTCAGCTCAAACAGCTGCCCGGCACTCTCTTTGCCGGACTGCAAACGCCCCTTAACCATCTGGTTAACGCGGTCTGAATTACAGCCGCCGATGCTGTCGTGGGCGTGAGATTGCATCGCTTCCCGCCAGATGTGCTCCACCGCCTGCTGCGGATAAGGCAGCCCGAGCCGCCAGTTGAGCGCCAGCAAGGGCTCCAGCGTCTGGCTGACAAACTGTTCCAGCGAGGCATTAAGCTGCTTAATGTCCATTCGGGTAGAGAAAATACCGCGATGAATACGCATGTATTTGGGGCTGAGAAGCTCGCCGCGCAAAACAGGCAGGGTGTGCTCGTCGTCCCGCAGCGCGGCGAAGAAATCGCTGAAGCTACTGCGCCTGAAATGGTATTCGCTCTGGCTGGCATTCAGTTTTTCCAGCGCCCCAGGCACCGCATATTCGAACGGCGACTGATCGTTGCCGTTGGGGAGCAGAAGGTGATTCGTGGCGGAAAAACGCCCCTGTTTTTCCAGGATCGGCGGTAATTTTTCAGCCAGTTCCTGCGATGCCGTAGGCAGCCACTTCGCGCAGCCGTAACCCCAGGGAAGCACGGCGGTGAGCACCTGCTGCCCGCCCTGCGCCTGCCAGCAAAATTCGCTGGTCGGCACATCATGCTCGCACCACCCGCGCCAGAGCACTGCGCTGTCAATGGCGAACTCGCTTAGAAACATCGGCAACTGTGCGCTTTGCCCGAAAGAGTCTGGCACATAGCCCACCGGCATGTAGCTCCCCCAGGCTTTACAGTCCGCCAGCCCAAGCAGCAAATTGCGGGTTATCGACTCCGCGCCCACCACCAGGAAGTCACTTTGGGTGTACCACGGGCCAATCAGTATCCGCCCGTCGGCAATCAATTTTTTCAGACGAGCCAGGTGCTCTGGCGCCACCTGTAAAAAATCCTCCAGCATCACCGTTTGGCCATCCAGAATAAACGGCCCCAGCGCTTCGTCCTGTTCCAGCCGGGTGATTAAATCCCGCATAAAATAATAGAGCACGATTTTTGAGTCGTTCTCGGTGAAATACCACTCTCTGTCCCAGTGCGTGTGCTGAATTAAATGCACAGTCTTCATAATGTCACCTTATTAGCGGCTGATGAGGCACATTTAAGGCGGAGTTATCCCCGGCATGAAATACCGTAAAAACGCAGCCCATACGGCCAGAAATAAATGAACCGGGCGGCTAGCGCCCTACTTTAAATTTAGGCACGGCAGCCGAAGGTTTATTTTCAACGACGGTTTCACCCCGAAACACTAATAACGATCCCACGGCAATAATCCCTGCCCCGACGGCAATAGACAGCACATAAATGGGCCATTTATCTACCGCCAGCCAGCCGTAAAAACCCGAAATCGGCGCATGGTTTACCGCACCCAGCCCGACGGCCAGCGCGGCCCCGGTGGCTGAGCCAACCACATTGATGACGATAATTTTGGGGTTTGCCAGCGCGAAAGGAATCGCCCCTTCAGATACGCCAATCAGGCCCATCAGCGTCGAAGCCTTGCCCGCCTCGCGCAGCGAAGCCGGGAAGCGCTTAGCCCAGATGAGCGTTGCAACCCCGAGGCCAATCGGCGGGACGATAATCGCTACCTGCGCGCCGGTGTTGGGGTCGTAAATCCCGGAAGCCAGCAGCGCCATGGCGGTGGTTACCGCCGCCTTATTCACCGGACCACCCAGGTCAAAGCCCACCATTCCGCCCACGACGGCTGCCAGAATGATTTTGTTCGTCCCGGACATCGCCAGCAGCCAGGTTTCCATCCCGTGATTCAGCGCCGCCAGCGGGCCACCGATAATAAAAGCCATCACCATGCAGGTCAGCAGCGTGCCGCCTACGGGCAGGATAAAAATAGGGCCAGCCGAGGCCAGCGCAGCAGGCAGTTTGACCCAGGTTGCCAGCGCCCGCACGATGTATCCCGCAACAAAACCGGCGGCGAGCGCCCCAAGAAACCCGGTTCCCAGGCTGCTGGCCAGTAAGCCGCCCACCATCCCCGGCGCCAGCCCCGGCTTATTGGCGATGGCAAAGCTGATATACCCGGCGACCACCGGCAGCATCAGCGACAGCGCCAGGCCACCAAATCCGTCGAATTTATGCAGCATCTGCACAATGATGCTCGCCGCCTGAGCGTGGCTGGCATCCCAGATATTTTCGATGCCGTAGAGCGAAGCACCGATGCGCGCGATGCCCATGATCACCGCCCCGGCAATGACAAACGGCAGCATCCATGACACCCCGGTCATGATGGCATTTTTGACCTCTTTGCCGGTCGACATCCCCGCCTCAGCCCTGAATTTAGCCATGTGCTATCTCCGCCTCTATCGCCTCAAACACGGCCTCGCCAAACTTGATAGGATCGGCCACGCTGCACTCCAGTTTCATCATGCCGTCAAAACGTTCTTTGCCGGTAATCGCCACATCCGCCGCGAGAATCACCGCGTTGGCCCGGGCAAGATCGTCGGCGGTAATTTCGTTTTCAACGCCCATGCTGCCCTGCGTTTCGACTTTCACTTCATGCCCGCGCTGCTGACCCACCAGGGCCAGGGCCTCCGCAGCCATGTAGGTATGGGCGATGCCCGTAGGGCAAGCTGCAACACAAACGATATACATAACAACTCCTTATCTGGCTGAAGAAAGGCAATAAAAAAAGCACAATGGCTGAAAAGCGCATTGTGCTTTGGGGGCGAACATGGGCCAGCATCGCGGCGTCTCCGGCATCACCGCCGGCGTGAAGACACATCATCAGCTGATGCAGGCTGGAAATACGGCACAGGAACGAAAGTTCATAGCGTTTGCGAACGGCCAGACGGCGCGGACGCAGAGCGGTATGTTCCTTTTTTAAGGACGGAGAATGCGAATAGCGAAGTGAATGATATAGAACGCCGGCGCTGCACCAGAGCCGGGACCAATTTACGGCACAAACATTATCCAGCGAATCAAAATAAACGGCATCGTCTTTTTCCAGTTCGCTCACGCTATTAAACCAGCAGCTATTATTCAACCAAACGCGCGCCCTGCTGCCGAACATCGGCAACATAGTGCGAACAAACGTTATGATTCGAACAATATAAATGTGCATGGTTTTCCCCATAAATCTTCCCGCAGTGTAGACAGTTCGAAAAATAACAAACGTGACTTTACGCACAGTTATATAAATACGATAAACCCTCTTTTTAATGAGGAATAAATAGTATTGCAGTGCAGAGGAAAATTAAATGATGCCGGGAAAGAGCATGAAATAAATAGGCTGGCTTCAGCGGAAGTTTTACAGCGGGAAGGTATACAGCCTGAGCCACGCAAAAGCAGGTGGCTCATCGGGCAATCTGGTTTCAACGCAGCCGGTTTTCTCTGGCGCGAACAGGATAAGCACGCGGCCTTGTGTACCATGCTATCCAGCCCAGCACCGCCGCGACGGAACCTAACACCAGCAACCCCATCAGCGCCCCGAGGAGTTTACCGCTAAAGGTGCCTAAATCGCCGCTGGTTACCCCACTGACGACCCAAAAATAACGCACCATCGCCCAAACGATGTACAAACAAAAAGCATAGAACAGCCACAGCGCAATTTTACCGCCGGGGCTGCGAGTTGGTTTCGCATCCATAACGTTCGACCTAACTTTCAACTGAAACAAAAACGGGTTGTCGACCGCAGTTCCACTGCCGTCTTAGTGTGATTTTTATCACACTAACGCAGCAGATGAACCGCTATAAGCGTTAAATTTTGTTTCAAATCAAAGCGCGAGGGGCAAAAACCGGCTTTGCCCGCAAGTTTTGATTTAGTTTAAGGAAAATATTAATGGTGACGATATCTCTCGTCTAAACAAGAATCGGGCACAAATCCTCCCCTCACCCCGGCCCTCTCCCCAAAGGGGCGAGGGAGAAAACTGCAGGTCAGAACAATACGTAATCTGTTCCCTCTCCCTTTCTGGAGTGTTCAATTTGTTCCCTCTCCCTTCCAGGGAGAGGGTTAGGGTCAGTAACGAGAACACCGGGTATCAGGGAATGACGGCGATCCCCAGGCCGTTTACAAGTTAGAAAAAAACACAACTAGGGAGTGAGATAAAAAATACCCTTTATTCTCCTCCCTCAATATTCCCTCACTGAAATATAAACGAACACATTTAATTTCCACTCGCGGGTTGACAATAGTACTGCCCATGGGTAGATTTCACGGGCCGAAGTTGCGGCCTTTCCTAACCTGACATAAGAGACTAATGGATACTGAATTTAGTAGCTGCCCGAACATGGCCTTAATGGCGGTTCGGGAAAGTAAACATGAAATCGATTGTGATCACTTCTTCGTTTTGGTGTGTCTCGCCGGAGCCTGATGCTCTCGTGTTGTCCCACCTCGACCAGGGTTTTCACGGTCCCGAGGTGTGTTATGAACTTCAAATCTACCCTTTTTCCAGGTGTCAAAACAGTGACATCAACGCTGCGTGTCCGGCCGCCCCGCGATCGGGTGTTGTCCGCACGCAAAAAACAGTCAAACTCAATTTTCTCTTCGAAAATCAGTGAGTTGAATCAACGCATCACTAACTGGCGAGTCAGTCCTGTCACCGGCCAGCTGGAGCGTCGTTGCAGCTTCTCTGATGGCGAAGACCCTCAAAGTCGACCCTTCGTAGCCTGATTCAGCCGTTACGCCGTAGGTTCGTCTGCGCGCTATGCCGCAGCCCGCTTCCGTGCGCCTCGCTGAGTTACGTCACTGCTGGTACCTGTTTATTCCCTGATGCCTTCTGGCATATTTCTCAGCAGGAATAAACACGTCCCGAGAAAAGAAAATATAAACTTCTCACCTGTTTATTTTTAATAAATAAATAGTGAGAAACCCTGTGCGAAATTAATTTAAAACCGATCGCTCATGCGGCATCGGGCTATTTTCGGTCGCCCTTAATCTGGCGTTTACCTTAAAGAGTCTGCTGCCGTCCGGCGACAGGAGCACCACCATGACTGTACAAACCAAGAACCGTAATAAAAAAAGCACGCTGTCTATGCGTGCCGCCCAGGAAGCCAAAAACGGCATCGCAGAAACCCTGGTCAACCTGAACACCACCCGGGAAGGGCTGCAGGAAGCCCACGCCAGCGCCCGGCTGGAGCGGGATGGCCTGAACGAGGTTGCCCATGACAAACCGCCTCACGCGCTGGTTCAGCTGCTGATGGCATTCAATAACCCGTTTATCTACGTGCTCGGCATTCTCGCCGGGATCAGCTTCTTTACCGATTACTGGCTGCCCACCAGCCACGGCGAAGACGGTGACCTGACGACGGTGATTATCATCGGCACCATGGTAGCACTCAGCGGCCTGGTGCGTTTCTGGCAGGAACACCGCTCGGCGAAGTCTGCCGAGGCGCTGAAAGCGATGGTTCGCACCACCGCCACGGTTGTGCGTCGTGAACACGCAGGGCAAAAAGGAACCCCGCGTGAAATCCCGATGCGCGAACTGGTCGTGGGCGACATCGTGCAGCTCTATGCGGGGGACATGATCCCGGCAGACGTGCGCCTCATTGAGTCCCGGGATCTGTTTATCAGCCAGGCCGTGCTGACCGGTGAAGCGCTGCCGATTGAGAAATACGACACCCTGGGCGACGTGGCGCAAAAGTCCGCGCACGATAAGGCGATCGACAGCGAAAACCTGCTGGATATCCCGAACATCTGCTTTATGGGCACCAATGTGGTCAGCGGTACCGCGCAGGCGGTGGTAGTCGCAACCGGGCCACGGACTTACTTTGGCTCGCTGGCTAAAGCGATTGTCGGCAGCCGCGCACAAACGGCCTTCGACCGCGGCGTGAACAGCGTCAGCTGGTTGCTGATCCGCTTTATGCTGGTGATGGTGCCTGTGGTGTTCCTGATTAACGGCCTGCTGAAAGGCGAATGGTGGGATGCCCTGCTGTTTGCCCTGGCGGTAGCCGTAGGGTTAACGCCTGAAATGCTGCCGATGATCGTCAGCGCCAACCTCGCCAAAGGCGCGGTGGCTATGGCGAAGCGTAAAGTGGTGGTTAAGCGCCTGAACGCTATCCAGAACCTGGGCGCAATGGACGTGCTGTGCACCGACAAAACCGGGACGCTGACGCAGGATAAGATCATCCTCGAGCATCACGTGGGCACCAACGGCCAGAAAAACGAGTCCGTGCTGGGGCTGGCCTGGCTGAACAGCTACCACCAAAGCGGCATCAAAAACCTGATGGATCAGGCAGTCATTTACTTCTCTGACAATGAGCCAAACTTCGTCAAACCGCAGGGCTACAGCAAAGTCGACGAGATGCCGTTTGATTTCGTCCGCCGCCGCCTGTCGATTGTGGTGAAGGACAGCCAGAGCAATCACCTGCTGGTGTGCAAAGGCGCCGTGGAAGAGATGCTGAGCATTGCCACCCACATGGAAGAGAACGGCAAGGTAGTCGCGCTGGATAATCAGCGCCGTGACGCCATGCTGGCAATGACCAATGACTACAACAAAGACGGTTTCCGCGTCCTGGTGGTGGCCACTCGCGATATTCCTAAAGCCGAGGCGAAAAAACAGTACGGCACCGACGATGAGCACGACCTGATTATCCGCGGTTTCCTCACCTTCCTCGATCCACCGAAAGAGAGTGCAGGCCCGGCAATTGCTGCTCTGATGGACATTGGCGTAGCGGTGAAAGTGCTGACCGGCGATAACGCCATCGTCACCACCCGCATCTGCCGCCAGGTCGGGCTGGAGCCGGGTGAGCCGGTACTCGGCCCGCAGATTGAGCAACTGAGCGACGCCTCCCTCCAACAGCTGGTGGAAGAGCGCACCGTGTTTGCCAAGCTGACGCCGCTGCAGAAGTCTCGCGTGCTGAAGGCGCTGCAGGCCAACGGCCATACCGTGGGCTTCCTGGGCGACGGGATTAACGACGCCCCAGCCCTGCGCGATGCCGACGTCGGTATCTCGGTCGACAGCGGCACCGATATTGCCAAGGAATCCGCCGACATCATCCTGCTGGAAAAGAGCCTGATGGTGCTGGAAGAAGGCGTGATCAAAGGCCGCGAGACTTTTGGCAACATCATGAAGTACCTGAACATGACCGCCAGCTCCAACTTCGGCAACGTGTTCTCGGTGCTGGTCGCCAGCGCATTCATCCCGTTCCTGCCGATGCTTGCGATCCAGTTGCTGCTGCAAAACCTGATGTACGACATTTCCCAGCTCGCGCTGCCGTGGGACAAAACGGACAAAGAGTTCCTGAGCAAGCCGCGCAAGTGGGATGCCAAAAACATTGGCCGCTTCATGGTCTGGATTGGCCCGACGTCGTCCATTTTTGACATGACCACCTTCGCGCTGATGTGGTTTGTGTTCAGCGCCAACAGCGAGCACATGCAGACCCTGTTCCAGTCCGGCTGGTTCGTTGAAGGCCTGCTGTCGCAGACGCTGGTGGTGCACATGCTGCGTACCCAGAAAATTCCGTTCATTCAGAGCACTGCCGCCTGGCCGGTACTCATGATGACCGGGCTGATTATGGCGATTGGGATTTACGTACCGTTCTCTCCGCTCGGGCCGTTGGTTGGGCTGCAGGCGCTGCCGTGGCAGTACTTCCCGTGGCTGGTGGCTACCCTGCTCGCCTACTGCTGCGTGGCTCAGGGCATGAAAACGTTCTACATGCGTCGCTTCAAGCAGTGGCACTAATGCTGCGTTAAGTAAGGTAAAAAAGTGCCGCTTCGGCGGCACCTTTCAGGCAAGTAACACAAGCTGGAAAGCATTATGGAAAAGCAACATTCCATTATTTTCCTGATTAAAAATAAGACCATCGCACTGGTTGTCTTATTTTTAATGAAAATAACCCGCACCCTTCGCGTCCACGCCCTGGCCTGGTTCGCCGGAGGGAAAATCAACTATCGACACGCGAAAGCGTTACTAAACCTCGCCAGCGCCATACATCGTTTTTCGATCAGGTTACTGCGTTTTGTTACACCACCCGCCCTGAAGAGGGGGAATTGATTATGTCCGGAACTACTCTGTTAATTAACCTGGCTGGCGCCATCGCTTTGCTGCTCTGGGGCAGCCATATGATTTCAACTGCGCTGCAGCGCGGCTTCGGCACGCCGCTGCGCAACTGGATGGGACGCCACCTCACCAGCCGCTGGACGGCCCTGTTCGCCGGGATCGGCATTACCGGCGTTCTGCAAAGCAGCACCGCGGTAAGCATGATGGCGACGTCGTTCACCGCCGCAGGGACGCTGAGCCTTGCCCCAGCCCTGGCGGTGATGCTCGGCGCTAATATCGGCTCCACGCTGGTGGTGCAGCTGATGAGCTTCGACATGGAAATGGCCATCCCGCTGCTTCTGCTTGCCGGGTTTGTGGTCTTCAAGCTACGCGACCATTCCAACTTTGAGAGCGTGGGCTGCGCCCTGATTGGCCTCGGCCTGATGCTGCTTGCCCTGCATTTACTGAGCGGCACGCTGGCGGAAATCGAAGTCACGCCGGTGTTTCACGCCGTGATGCAGGGGCTGCAGGGCGATATCTTAATCGCCCTGCTGGTGGCCGCGATCCTGACGCTGCTGTGCCACTCCAGCGTGGCGATCATTTTGCTGATCGCTTCCCTCGCGGCCACCGGCGCGATGGGGCCAGAAACAGCGCTGATCCTGGTGATGGGAGCCAATATTGGTGGGGCGTTGCCGCCGGTGCTGAACGCGGGCTCCGCCGTGGCTCGTCGCCTGCCGGTTGGCAACCTGATTGTTCGCCTGGTCGGCTGCGCGCTGGCGCTCTTAATGCTTCCGCTGCTGACGGATCTTGCGCAGAAGTCCGGGTTGAGCACGCCGCAGCTGGTGGTGTGGTTCCACACGGCCTTTAGCGCCGTGCTTGCGCTGTTGTTTATCGGTCTGACCGCGCCGATAGCTCGTTTCCTGGAGCGTTTGTTCCCGGAAGAAGAGCGCGTGGGCGACCCTGGGATGCCGATGTATCTGGACGATGCCGGCCTCGAAGTGGCTTACATCGGCCTGTCTAATTCAGTCCGTGAATCGCTGCGCGCAGCCGACATGCTGACCATCATGCTGGACCGCCTGCTGGTGTTGTTTGTCACCCAGGAAAAGCAGGCCGCCGATGAGATTCGCCAACTTGATCAGTCGGTGGATTTGCTCAGCGCGGCGGTGCGTGCTTACCTGGCCGATATCAGCCATGACGGGCTGAATGACGCGGATGCCGATCGCGCCCAGGAGATCCTGATGTTCATCATCAACTTCGAGCATGCTGGGGACATTCTTTCCAGCAACCTGACCCAGTTAGCTACGCGCCGCGCTCGCCGTGGCGAACTGTTCAGCGACTTTGAATTACACAATATTCGCCTGCTGCACGCGGAGATCCTCACCAGCCTGCGCCTCGGCATCGCCGCGTTTATGCGTGAAGATTTATCCGCTGCCCATCAGTTGGTGCAGCGCAAGGAAACCATTCGTCAACTCGAGGCTTCCGCCAGCCGCGAGCACTTCAAAAAACTGCGAGAGGACAAAAATGCCTGGGCGGAATCCGGCGACATTTTCCAGCGAGTGCTGCGGGACTACCGCCGCGTACATCACCACATCGCGGCCGTGGCCTACCCGGTGATTGACCGTCTGGGCGATAAGTCGCTGCGCTTTATCGAAACGCCGCCGGACGCTTAAAAAACAATAACCGCCGCAAGGTGGACGAAGCATCTTTTCAAGGAAAGCAACGTTAAGGTACAGAAAAGTGAGAGTTTTAATTTGCGCAGGTCGGTTTTATGCCGACACCCATACCCTCACCCGCGTGCTGGATTTATATGCCAGCACGCAGACAATGAATGTGCTGATCCACGGGGGACATCAGTCGCTCGGCGGCGCCATTGAAACCTGGGCACGCGGCACCGACGTGCATGTCATTCGCTACCCGGCCAACTGGGCGCTGCACGGCAAATACGCGGAAACCCGCCGCAATCTGTTTATGCTGGAGGACAGCCGCCCCGACGTGCTGCTGGCCTTTCCTGGGGGAGAAGATACGGCGGAGTGCGTGCGAATGGCGCGCAGTTCCGGCGTGAAGGTAATAGAGATTTAATCCACCCGGGCTGCGGCAGGATAATGTTACCGCAGCCCGTTTTTTTAGGCCGTAACAGGGGCCAGGTTTACGTCTTTCAGGAATTCGGTAATACGTGGGTTCTCTCCGCTGCGCAGCGCCTGAGGAGAGTCATCGCAAACGACTCGCCCTTTTTCCATAAACACAATTCTGTCCGACACGCTGAACGCGAAGTTCATCTCGTGGGTGACAATCACCATCGTGATGCCCTCCTCCGCCAGGTTCTCAATCACCTGCAGCACCTCATTCACCTTTTCAGGATCCAACGCCGAGGTAGGCTCATCGAACAGCATAATTTGCGGACGCATCATTAAAGCCCGGGCAATCGCCACCCTTTGTTGCTGCCCGCCGGAAAGCTGGTGTGGATATTTGTGGGCGTGCTCGAGCATGCCGACTTTGCGCAGCAACACGCAGGCATCGCGCTTCAGCTCTGCATCCGTCGCCAGGCGATGGTAGTGCGGGGCCAGCATCAGGTTTTTCATCACCGTTAAGTGCGGGAACAGGTTAAAGCCCTGAAACACCATGCCGATGTTCAGCCGGTGCGCGGCGTTTTCGACATACTGCGGCTTCTGGGCCCCGTGTTTTTCCAGGCGAATAAACGGCTGGCCGTTGATCAGGATCTCGCCGTTATCCAACTGCTCGAGGCCGTTCAGCAGACGAATCAGCGTGGTTTTGCCGGAACCTGACGGACCAATGACGGACACCACTTCACCGGGCTTGATGTCCAGGTTCACCGCGCCAAGCACCTCCACGTTGTTGTAGGCCTTGTGCAGCTTGCGGGCCTGCAGCGCGGGAACATTCACTGCCAGAGCCGGGCGAGCAACCAGCCCGCTTTCCTGCGCCGCCATCGCTTCCAGTTCGGCTTCCGGCAGGCGTGCGGTTTTGCGCTGGGTGACATCCAGCCGTTTTTCCAGCAGCTTTAGCAGGAAATCAAAAACGGTCACGATAAACACATAATAGAAAGCCACCGCCGCCATGGTCTCCATCACCAGGAAGTTTTGCGAGTAAAGCCGCTGCCCAACCATCAGGATCTCGGTCAGTGAAATCACCGAAACCAGCGAGCTAAGTTTCACAATGGAGATGTATTCGTTCGCCAGCGACGGCAGCGCCACCCGCAGCGCCTGCGGCACAATGACCAGCCACTGAATGCCGGCGTAGCGCAGCCCCAGGGCATGGGCCGCCTCACGCTGCCCGCGAGGGATAGCCAGCAGGCCACCACGGTGAATCTCGGCAATATAGGCCGTTTCACTCAGCACCAGCGCGATAAGCCCGGCCCAGAACGGGTCGCTTAACAAGGCCGAGCTGCCGGGCAGCGCCTGAGGCAGGTTATAGACAAAAATCAGCAGCACCAGCAGCGGCAGGCTGCGGAACAGCCAGATATAGGCCCGCGCCGGTAAAGAGAGCCAGGGAGACGCCGCCTGTTTGCCCAGCGCCAGAAGAAAGCCAAAGCCAATGCTGATGACCCAGCTCAGCAGGCTCAGCTTAATCACGGTCCAGGTTGCCTGCCAAAAATCGGCATTGCTAAACAGGCTGAATAAATAGTTCCAGTCAAACGACATATCTGTACTCCCCGGCGATAATGATTACAAACTGCTGGCCTGAATTTCGGCTTCGGACGGCTCCGCCAGGTGATACTTTTTCACTAATGCCGAGTACTTGCCGCTCGCTTTAAAGGCTGCAATGCCGTCGTTCAGCGCTTTTTTCAGCTCCGGGTTGGTTTTACTCACCCCAAGCCCCACCAGCACCGGGTACAGCAGGTCGGTCGAGGTCACCGCCAGTCGCCCTTTCATTTTGTCCACCACCTGACTTGCCACGGCGGCATCGGTCATCTGCACTTCAACCGCGTGGGAAAGCAGCGCCTGGGTTGTCTGCGGGTCAGTTGAGAATTCGCTAACCGTAATCGGCTTCAGCCCCTGCTTCACGCAGTAATCCGCCGACAGCGTGTGCAGTTTTTCCAGCCAGTAAGTGCCCTGCATCGACCCGACTTTATGCCCGCAAAGCTCTTCCGGCTTGGTTGGCTTGAAGCTGGCATTGCTCAGCGTCAGCAGCGACTCGCCGGTTTTCAGGTAAGGCACCATGTCGATCACCTTCTGGCGCTCCGGGGTGATAAACAGCGCGGAAGCAATCAGCTCGAAGCGTTTCGCCTGCAGGCCGGGGATCAGGCTGGTGAAGCGGGTATCCACGTAATTGGGCTGCAGCTTCATCGCTTCGGCCACGCCGTTGATAAATTCAATATCGAAACCCGCCGGGGTTTTGCCGTCGAGGTATTCGTAAGGCGGGAAGGTAATATCGCTCCCCACCGTAAGCTGACCGGGGGTCATCACGGCCGCCTGAGCCCCGCCGCTGAGCAGTAAAGGCAGCGCCGCCGCCATGCAGGAAAATAACGCCTTGCTGTGTGAGGATGTAAACATGCGATGACTCCAGTGCAGGTGGTTAATCATTTTTATGGATGCCCCAACGGCGGCACCTGAAACAACGGATGATTTTCGCGCCGGGAAATGCCTTGCAATATATTCGCCAGGACGATAATCACTCGATGAGCGTTTGCGATGGGGCCATGCTGCAGCAGAAGCGCGTCGGGATAAAGGACGAAAAATATGCCTTACCTCTATAAAAAATTGTTTTAATGCAATGGTTATTTTTTTGCACCAGCGCAGCGCAAGATATTAATTCGCCGAAGAAAAGCCAATAAAGACATATTTCAGGCAGATAATAGCGGCTCAAAATATTCACCCGCACCAAAAAGGTGCGGATTATTTTTCGTCTGCCACTTTTTGGGGATAATTCGTGGCCAATAAAAATAAAAATATTTTTTCAGAGCATAATTTTACCGTTTGTGTCCACCACTGTTACACCTGGCATGAGCCTTGCTGCAAACTGACTGAATAGCCTGAAGCTCTCTTCAAGGCTGCATTGACAATAAAAAAGCGGGGTTAGCGCCATGACACATTTCACGCTCAAGCAGCTCAAGTACTTTGTCACCGTCGTGGAGGCGCAGAGCATCGCTGAAGCCTCAAGGCAGCTGCATATCGCCCAGCCTTCCGTTTCCATTGCCATCAAAAACCTGGAAGACACTTTTGAGCAGCAGTTTTTTATTCGCCACCACGCGCAGGGCGTTTCGCTCACGCCCGGCGGGCTGCGGTTTTATGAAAAAGCTCGCGAGCTGCTGCGGCTTTCATACCAGTTTGAGCAAAATGCCAAAGCGGATAACGACCTGGTTTCCGGCACCATCGCCATCGGCTGCTTCGAGTCCGCGGCCCCGCTTTATCTGCCGAGGCTCATCGCCGGGTTTCGCAAGCTTTATCCTGACATAACCATCCGACTGTACGACGGGGAGCAAAATGAACTGACCCACGGGCTGCACCGCGGGCGCTTCGACCTCGCCTTTATGTACAACCTGGAGTTAGAGAGCACGCTGCATACCGAAAAACTGAACGCCCCGCAGAAGCCTTACGCTCTGCTGCCTGCGGCTCATCCGCTGGCGAAAAAAACCACCGTCACGCTCAAAGAACTCAGCCGCGAACCGATGATCCTGCTGGACGTTATTCCCAGCAAAAGCTACTTCATGAACATTTTCACCGACAAAGGCCTGCACCCGGAGATGGCCTACAGTTCGCCGTCGATTGAAATGGTGCGCTGCATGGTCGGCCAGGGCATGGGATTTTCGGTGCTGGTCACCCGCCCCTGCACCGACATAACCTATGACGGCCAGCGCGTTAAGCAGGTGGAAATCATTGATGATATGGCGGCCTCTACGCTGGTGATGGCTTATTTACGCAATAACGAGCCGACCCGGCCGACGCGCTTATTTATGGATTACTGCCGCACCTTTGAGCTGATGCCGAAAACCCTGGTCGAAAATTAAAAAGTGGTGTTTCACCGTCTTAAAATACAGGAAATTCATAGCCCATAGCTGGAGGATACTTTATTTATACCTTATCCCTAGATTTATAATATTTTACGGAATGTCTGCCGCTTAATAACCTTGTGCCATCGCGAAGCTGCGCTGAACCTTATTTCCCGAGCATCAAGGAAACAGACATGACCGAAATAAAAACACAGACAGATACCCTTGTGATTGGTGCCGGCCAGGCCGGGATCGCCATGAGCGAGCACCTGACGCGCCTCGGTATTCCCCATCTGGTGCTGGAGAAAAACCGCATCGCCGAAGCCTGGCGCAGCGGCCGCTGGGATTCGCTGGTTGCCAACGGCCCGGCCTGGCACGACCGCTTTCCTGGCCTTGAATTTGACGCCGCCGACCCGGACAGTTTTATCCCCAAAGACGAGGTGGCGAACTACTTCCAAAACTACGCCCGGAAATTTGAAGCGCCGGTAAAAACCGGCGTGGAAGTGAAAAGCGTGACGCGCCATCACGGCAGGCCGGGTTTCACGGTGGAAACCAGCGACGGTATTGTCGAAGCAAAGCATATCGTGGCCGCCACCGGGCCTTTCCAGCGCCCGGTCATCCCAGCTATTGCCCCGGCAGATGACGGGTTGCATCAGATTCATTCCGCCACCTACAAAAACCCGGCTCAGCTACCGGCAGGCGCGGTGCTTGTGGTGGGGGCTGGCTCTTCCGGGGTACAAATCGCCGATGAGCTACAGCGTGCGGGCAAGCAGGTTTACCTTTCCGTGGGTGCCCACGACCGCCCTCCCCGCGCCTACCGCAACCGGGACTTCTGCTGGTGGCTGGGGGTGCTTGGGCTGTGGGATGCGGCGGCCAATCAGCCTGGCAAAGAACACGTCACCATTGCGGTGAGTGGCGCTCGCGGCGGCCACACCGTTGATTTCCGGGCACTCGCACACCAGGGCATTCACCTCGTCGGCCTGACCCAGCGCTTCGCCGAGGGGAAAGTCTTTTTTGAAGATAATCTGGCACACAACATCCGCCAGGGGGATGAAAGTTACCTGGCCCTGCTGGACGCCGCCGATGCGTGGATTACCCGCAACGGGATCGATCTGCCCGAAGAGCCGCAGGCCCGAGTCTTCCCGGCCGATCCGCTTTGCGTCACCCAGCCCACGCTGGAATTGAGCCTGGCCGAAGCGGGCATCACCTCGATTATCTGGGCGACCGGATACGCCCCGGACTACGGCTGGCTCAACGTGGATGCTTTTGATGCTCAGGGCAAACCACGCCACCAGCGCGGCGTGTCCAGCGAGCCGGGCGTCTATTTTCTCGGCCTGCCGTGGCTTTCCCGCCGGGGCTCAACGTTTATCTGGGGCGTGTGGCATGACGCGAAATACGTCGCCGACCACATTGAAACCCAGCGCAAGTACAGCCGTTATCTCGACGCTTCCCAGCGCTAACCTTTTTGCCAACAAGGAATTAACCGATGCCCACGCATACCCGTATTCGCATGTTTAACACCAAAGAGACTTACCCTAATCAGTCGCTGAACAACGATCTCTGCCAGGCGGTACGCGCCGGGAACACCGTGTATGTGCGCGGCCAGGTCGGGACGGATTTTGAAGGGAATTTGATTGGGCTGGGTGACCCGCAGGCGCAGGCTGAGCAGGCCATGAAAAACGTTAAGCAACTGCTGGAGGAAGCCGGGAGCGATCTCTCCCACATAGTGAAAACCACGACTTACATTATCGACCCGCGCTACCGCGAGCCGGTGTATCAGGAAGTCGGCAAATGGCTGAGAGGCGTCTTCCCGATCTCCACCGGGCTGGTGGTTTCCGCCCTCGGCCAGCCGCAGTGGCTAATGGAAATCGATGTTATCGCGGTGATCCCGGGCGATACTCAGGGGGAAAAATGACCTTTTCCATCGCCGCACGCTGCCGGGACACCGGCCAGCTTGGCATCGCCATTAGCTCGTCCAGCATCGCGGTCGGCGCTCGCTGCCCGTGGCTGGTGCCGGGCGTCGGCGCGGTGTCGAGCCAGAATATTACCCTGCCCGCGCTGGGCCCGATGGTGCTGTCGAAGCTGGGCGAAGGTGCCACGCCGCAGGAGGCGCTAAAGCTGGTCGCCAGTGAACATCTGCACGGCGACTATCGGCAGGTGACGGTCATCGACAGCAACGGCAAAACCGCCTGCCACAGCGGCATTAATTCACTGGGCATTTACCACGCCGTGGAGGGGGACAACTGCGTGGCGGCGGGCAATATGCTGGCCGATACGTCAGTAATTAACGCCATGATCGAACGCTTCGAACAATGCCCCGGCCCGTTGGCTGACAGGCTAATGACCGCCCTTGAAGCGGCGCTGGAAAAAGGGGGTGAAGCCGGGCCGGTACACTCGGCTGCATTAAAGGTAGTGGACACCGTCGCCTGGCCGGTAGTCGACCTGCGCGTGGACTGGGCGGACGATAACCCGATTGCCGCGCTGCATTCGCTCTGGCTGGCCTATAAACCACAAATGCAGGATTACCTGATCCGTGCACTCGATCCGCGAGAAGCCCCCAGCTATGGTGTGCCAGGCGATGAATAGCCAACTGATTCCTTTATTGCAGAAGTTACTGGCGCGAGACACCACCAGCCGCGAGTCGAACCTGGCGCTGATCGAGGATATTCGCGATTACCTTGCCGAATGGGGCATCAGTGCGGAGCTGTTTCACAGTGAGGACGGGCGTAAAGCCAATCTTTATGCGGTGTTTGGCCCGGCAGGCGGCGGCGGTGTGATGCTCTCCGGCCATACCGACGTGGTGCCGGTGGACGGGCAACAGTGGAGCGTCTCTCCTTTCGACATGACTTACCGGGATGGCCGCTATTATGGGCGCGGGGCAGCGGACATGAAGGGCTTCATCGCCTGCGTGCTGGCCTCCGTCCCGGCGTTTCTTTCACAGCCGCTGAAAATACCGCTGCACCTCGCCTTCTCCTACGACGAAGAGATCGGTTGCCTTGGCGTGCGCAGCCTGGTGGAGCACCTCCGTGCCTCCAAAGAGAAACCCGCGCTGTGTATTGTTGGAGAACCAACCGAAATGCGCCCGGTTTACGGGCACAAAGGGAAAATTGCCATCCGCTGCGAGGTGCACGGCCTGGCCTGCCATTCTGCCTATGCGCCAGAAGGGGTGAACGCCATTGAATATGCCGCCCGGCTTATCGGCAAACTGGGAGACGTTCGCGAGGCGCTGACCCAAAAGACGGATGCCCGCTTTGATCCCCCGTTCAGTACGCTCCAGGTTGGCACCATTCACGGCGGCAGCGCGCTGAACATTGTGCCGCAGGAATGCCAGTTTGATTTTGAGATCCGCTACCTGCCGGCCGTCGAAATCACGGCGGCGATCGCCGACATTCAGGGCTATGCGCAGCAAAAACTGGTGCCCGCCATGCAAAACATCTCCCCGGCAAGCGCCATCCGGTTTACTCCCTTGAGCCACTACCCCGGCCTGCTGACGGATGCCCAGTCAGAATTTGCCCGATGGCTGGCGCAGTGGTGCGACAGCGCTGATTTCAGCACCGTGGCATTTGGCACCGAAGGCGGACTTTTTGACGAAGCCGGGATTGCCACGCTGATTTGTGGCCCCGGTAGCATGGACCAGGGGCACAAGCCCGATGAGTTTGTTGCCGAAGAGCAGCTGCAAAAGTGCATGGCGATGCTGGAAAACCTGCGCCAGTGGATGCGCGCTTGATCGCTGCGTAGCGTCTGCAGGGAAAAACAGATAATTTATGCCAATCAACAGCAAACCAACAGAACATCCCACTTAAATACATCACCATTTAAATCATTAACTCCAGGAAAGGAAAGGGCAGCGGCAAATAACCAGTATAATTCTGGGTTTATTCCTTATCGTTGAGCCATTATTTACTCTTAAGGAGGATGATCGTGGAGGATTAATAGTAATAACCCTCTGCTTTCAGAGCATTTCATTCACAATAAATTAATCTAATTTTTACATAAAGGTTTTGCTGTTTCGCTTATTAAATTCGGGTTGGATGAGGGGCATTTTCTTGTTGGAAACGACCAATTCAGCCCTGGAGTTGGTTGGGATGTCCGGGTTCAAAACACGCTTATTTTTACTTAATAAAAACAGCCAACGCCTGCTGTTATTGTGCAGTGGCTTACTGCTTAGTATGCTGGCCGCACTGATTGTCATCGGCATTTTTAAACCCACGGTAAAGCCGCTGAATGACCGAAGTGATACTGCTGCCCTGCTGGTTTATAGCTGGGAAGATCAGGCCAGCTCGCACCTGACATCCGCGAAAATTTATCATTCGACCGATGCAGGGACCCGCAAGGATATTTTATTGATGGTCTGGAACGTGAAGCCCTGTCTTTTGGCAGGGAAAATGTCCGTCTCAGCGATGCCAAATCAGGCCATGAAATGGGTGCAACGCGAACTTCGGGAATCTCTGCGTACCGCTTTGATCCCCTCTCCCGCTTCCCACTGCATATGCCCGGGAGCCGAAGAACGCCCCGATCTTTATAAGCAAAGCATCGTGGCAGAAACCGGATCGCATGGGCAGACCCACGAGCAAGATATAGAAGACAATCATCAACATGAAGGGCAAATACAACCTTCAGCGGCTAACGTCAGGACTATTTTCTCAGCAGAGAAAGTCGATGCGCGGCATGCAGTCTGAAGTCTAGTAGATGGCCCTATTTTGTGTTTTCAGCCAAGGGTTGTTAGCCTTTACGTAAAATAACGCCCGACAGCGGAATGCTGCGCGCATTCCTGAATCAAAAATGGACGAGAAATGAAAACGTATTTCCCTTCCTGGCTGCAGCAAACCGCTATCCTGCTTTTGTGGGGGCTGGTCTATTATCTGTCCGGGCTTATCTCGCTAAAATTTGACGACCCGAACTCCGCAATAGCGATTGTCTGGTTCCCATCGGGCGTTGCCGTAGCGGCTTTATTGTCTGCCCGCTGGCGTGACTACCCTGCTCTTATCCTTATCTTCGCGGTAGCAAGCATCCTGCAGGACGAAGCCTGGCACAGCCTGCCTCTTTTTTTAACCACGCTGGGTTATTCGCTGCTGGCGATGCCTGCCAACGTGCTTATTGCCTGGCTGGTACGCCGTTTCTCTCGGCCCAATGACGACCTGCACGTCATCCTGCTGTGGATCTGCGCCACCTTTATTGTCAGCCTGTTCGATGCGCTAATCGTCGGCGGAGGCTACGCGTATTTCACCGACCAGCCGATAACAAAGACCATCTGGAATGGATTCGTTGCCGACGTGACCGGGATTTTCTTCGCAACGACCGTCGTCATGGGCTTCGTGAATAAGCGTGGCCTCCAGGCCGCTCTTACCTGGTCTTCCCGTCTGACAGGTCTGGCGCTGTTACTGCTGATTTGTGCCGCAACGGTGTTTATTTTCGACTACAGCGGGACCTGGCTCAGAACCGAAGCCGCCGCGCTCTATTTTGCCCTTTCTTGCTTACCGATTGTGCTGACGCTAATGCTTTCCCTGGTCTGGGGGAATCGTGGAGGCTCGATTGGCCTGCTGACACTGGGGGCGATTGTTATCCACTTTACCGACCAGCATCAGGGGCCCTTCTTTCTCCACGGCCTTAGCTTCACCGAATCCCTGCTGCTGGCGCTGAGCTATCTCTCTGCGACCGCCTTACTGGTCGTCTTTGTGCGAGTGTTAAGCCGCTCTACGACGCGTTTCAATCCGGACACTGGCCGACTGGCGGGTAATGGCATACTTTATCGACTGGAGCCTGAAACCGGTATTTTCAACTGGGAAAACGATCTCTCTTCACTCCTGGGTTCAACTTCGCCCCAAGCGTTCGACACCATCGAGCGAGTCCTGGCGCAGGTACATCCCTCAGATCGGGAAAAACTTCGGCAGCATTGGCTCTCCCCTGTTCCGAACAAAAGCAAACCCCTGATATTTCGTATCAAGGTGAATAAGGATGAATGGCTCACGCTGGTTGACAGCGGCGGCGTTGCTATGTCCAACGGCGGGACAAGCATTATTGTCGGAAACTGGCAGGTCAGCCATTACGATCTGGCTATCTAAACACGGACGTGAGCACTTTTTAAGGAGAGACAAACTTGTGATTCAGATTGCGTTGTTACTGTTCGGCGTCGACTTTATGCGCTCAAGGGTTAAATATCTGATCCTGCTGGGGAGTCTTTGGAGCCTGCTCGGACTGGCTATTTTCCTGGACGGTCTGGACGGCGTGACGTATTTCCCGTTGCGCTTTTTTGGCCTGCTTTTGCTGCTGGAAAGTCTGGTAACGCTGAGCATCGCTTCCGGCGGAGTCGGAGCGCAAAAAGCCGTGCTTTACTTTAAGGGGGGGATTTTTTGTTTCGTCTCGCTGCTTATCTTATCCAACCAGCCCTACAGCAATTTGCTGCTGGCCATCGTGTTTGGTTTTGCTTATTTCGTCATTGGCCTGTTCGTTATTTTCTCGGCGTGGATTGTACGTTTCCCCCACTGGAAGGGCACCCTGATCACCGGTTTCGCGCAAATTATGTTCGCCTTTTTTATGTTCAGCCCCTGGCCTACACATTATAAAGCTACGGTATCGTTCTTCCTGGGAACACTGATGATTTTCAGCGGGATCCATACCGTACGTCTTGCACTTCGCGTTGCAAGGCTGCGAGAAGGTATCTCGGTCTTCGACCTTTTAGTGCCTGCAGGAATAGGTGTTGAAGTGAAAAAAGGCACGAATATCAAGCCTAACCTCGCCGAACCCGCGAACGTTGATTTTCGTGAACCGCTAACCGTACATATCTGGACCCCGGAAGGTACAGCCAGCGCGTCAACAATTCCACGGCCGGTCATCAACCGCTATATCGCCGCAGTAGACTCCGAAGGTGTTATATCAACGGGCCACGCCGCGCTTGAAGTCCCACCTGATCTTTACATCAGCCTTTATCCTGCAGAAGATATTGATAGATCGCCAGCCGAGTTTTTGAATACGCTTAAGGCCACACGCGATAATGATGTGCCGGGAACGTATCAGCCTGACTATGCCACTGAATCCGCAGAGTGGTGCCAGTCAGATCGCAAGATCTATTTCCATCATTACAATGGCAAAGCCTTACAGCGTTTCTGGAGTGCCTACAGGCTGACAAAAACTTACAACCTCACCTACCGTAATTGCTCGAGCAGCGTTGCTTACGCTCTTGAAGCGTCGCTGGATGGCGTGCTTTCAAAACATACGCGAAGCTGGTTGTCCATACTCAGAACGCTCGCGATGCCCGAGCTCTGGATAGCCGCGCAGGTGCGTAAACGTGCCACTTCTATGGCCTGGACTCCGGGGCTGGTGATGGATTACGCCAGAGCACTACGCAGCATTGTTCACCCTGTCCCCGAGCCATGGTATCAGCGCGTCACCTTCAAGTGGCGCGACAACAGTAAGGCCGGGGAATAGCCGTTATTAACGGCGGTCAGTGGGTAACAGACTTTGAGAAAAGCTGAATAATCATGATGCCCACGGCAATAAACAACATGCCTGCGATAGCCGGAAGATCGAGTTTTTGTTTATAAAACAGAAATGACATCACCGAAACCAGGAAGATTCCCATCCCCGCCCAGATCGCATAGGCGATACCAATATTCATGGTCTTCACCACTTGGGAGAGGCCATAGAATGAAATTGCGTAGCCCATCACCACCACCACGCTGGGAACCAGACGGCTGAACCCGTCAGAGGCTTTCATCATGGTGGTCGCCAGCGTTTCTGCACATATAGAGATGGCAAGGATAACGTAAGTATTAAGCATATTTTTTCCCGTTGTACAAAATCCTCGGGAGAGTATAGAACTTAATGCGCGGCGGTATTTCAACAACAGGGAAATCGCAGCCGATGCCAGGCGTTACTGTCACACATAAGGTTACCTGTATTGCGGGAGCGAGAGATTGGTCACTGAAATGAAATGCGATAAGTGCTTGAATAATTGGCGGAGAGAGGGGGATTTGAACCCCCGGTAGAGTTACCCCTACTCCGGTTTTCGAGACCGGTCCGTTCAGCCGCTCCGGCATCTCTCCGTTCTGGTGGTTGCCATCATGCCAGGTTATGCGGCATTTTAACAGTCTGGGTTCTTTCGTTTCAGTTCAAACGATGACTTTGCGAGCAAGTAACATGATTAAGTGGCCCTGGAAAGCAACCGATTCAAGCGCCGCCCCCGCGTTACCGTGGGAGCAAGCGTTAGCCATTCCCGTGCTGGCATCACTCAGTGAAACCGAGCAGCAGAAATTAATTGGCCTTGCGGACCGTTTTTTACAGCAAAAACGGCTGGTTCCGCTGCAGGGTTTTGAGCTGGATGATCTGAAGTGCACACGTATTGCACTTCTGTTCTGCCTGCCGGTGCTGGAACTGGGCATTGAATGGCTGGACGGTTTCCACGAAATCTTGCTCTACCCTGCGCCGTTTATTGTGGATGACGAATGGCAGGACGACTTCGGCCTGGTGCACAGCCAGCGGGTGGTGCAGTCCGGGCAAAGCTGGCAGCAGGGCCCTGTCGTGCTTAACTGGCTGGACGTGCAGGACTCCTTCGATGCCTCCGGCTTTAACCTGATTATTCACGAAGTTGCCCACAAGCTGGACAGCCGCAACGGCGACCGCGCCAGCGGCGTGCCGTTAATTGCTCTGCGGGATGTGGCCGGCTGGGAACACGACCTCCACGCCGCGATGGACAGCATTCAGGATGAAATCGACATGGTGGGCGAAAATGCCGCCAGCATCGACGCCTATGCCGCCACCGATCCAGCTGAATGTTTTGCCGTGCTTTCCGAATATTTCTTCAGCGCGCCGCAGCTTTTCACGCCGCGTTTCGCCTCGCTTTATCAGCGTTTTTGCCAGTTCTATGGGCAGGATCCGCTTCAGCGCCTGATTGAGCGTGAAAACTCCCCCGGCACTGCCGGAAATACGGTGCATTAAATCAGCAACGAGGCGTAAATTTAACCATATGAATTAATACGTTACTTTTACTGTTGACAGGTTTTATGGCCGACGCTAATATTCGCCCCGTTCACACGATTCCTCTGTAGTTCAGTCGGTAGAACGGCGGACTGTTAATCCGTATGTCACTGGTTCGAGTCCAGTCAGAGGAGCCATATTTAAGGGAGCAGACGTTCACTGACTTCTGCTTTCTGCATTTCTATCAGTTGGTTATCCCCTTATTCAGGTTCACCCTCGTTCACTAAAAACCACCCGAAGCCGTACCTATTAGCTGGTAAATATGTAGGTAATGGTAGTTCGATTGCGTTTTTACCAACAAGCGGGGTATGCCGTTATGCCACTTCCTGATACTAAAGTAAAAAACGCCAAACCCCTTGATAAGGAATACAAGCTGACCGATGGCTTTGGTATGTTCCTTCGCGTTAGCCCTAAAGGTTCCAAATACTGGCAAATGCTTATCGCTTCGACGGGAAGCAAAAAATCTTCTCCATAGGTGTCTACCCTGCTGTTTCACTTGCTGATGCAAGGCAGCGCCGTGATGAAGCTAAAAGACTCTTTGCTCAGGGCATTGACCTAATGCAAAGAAACAGGCAGAGGTTAAAGAGCTAAAGGCCAGGCGTGATAAAACACGCTCTTTCAGTGTAGTGACCCTGACCCCAAATATGCTCCCCTGTATGTTTACCTGGCAGGAGGTAAATCCATGATATGAAGTTCTTCTATGTGACGCTTGTTCAGGTTTATCTCACACTGATCTTTATATGATTGATAATCACGCGCCGCCTCCCCGATTGAACTTGCCACACCGAGACAAAGATTTTTCTTGTAAGTCATCCAGGCTTTCTGAGAATCTAAAAAATATTTATTATATACGGAGCCAACAGTTTCATCAGAACTATCAGGTTTCTCTGTGGGATAATCATAGTTGGATATAATTTTTTTACTGATCTCAGATATCAAAATATCTAACTGATTATCACTCTCTACCCGTTTTTGATAGAGACAATTATATGCATCAGCAATTTCCTTATGCTCTTTAAAACAGGCGTCTCTTTCATTTCCGGTTGACAACGCCGCATAGGAAGGCAAGGAAAACATCATCACCACTATTAATGAAAATATTTTTTCTTTCATTTCAAATACCTTAACCTTTTCCTGTTGCTTTCATATGACATATAAATAGATGATGCTCGGATAAGTTCAATTAGGGCGGACTTTCCTTTTATTGCCGCTCTGAATAATGCTTCAGCATTCTCCACCCCTTGGAAAAATATATCAACCAAAACATCTCTTATCCGTTGTTCAAAACTTTGCCATGCTGGAGCATCAGGTATTCGCCTTGATACCCGGCTATAGACGCTCCTTGTATATTCGAGCTTTTCTCTGTACGCAATTTCAAAGAGCCTGATTTGCTGCTGATGGGTGATTTCTCCCACTAATGGCCCGTACACCTTCACAAACTCACCTGCTAGCCTCCCCTTAAGCCCGGCAGCTCTGGAACAAAGCCTTGCCTTATACTCTTCCAATCCTGCTCCACGCAATGTTGCAAAGACTTCGCCAGTGGAACGATTTCCCATATCATAGCCGCGCCCCAGAGTAACACCGGACGAAACATCAGTCGGCCAGTGAAGTATCCTCGAAAAGTAAGGCGTTCGGTACTGTCTGAACGGTGCCACAGCGGTAACATAATCAGCGCCCTCCGCATCAAAAGTGATCTGCCCTTCCATTACACTTAATGGTCCATGCTGGTGTCTTGGTCGCCAGCCCGGAGCAGCATTCTCAAGCGCCACCATAAATGCACTGTCCACTGGATGAACTAATCCAGACGGATGCATGTTCAGCAAACGCTGATACCAACGAATAGCCTCTATGGTTTGCTGACCACACTGCCCATTTATACGTAGGTGTCTCCCTGTAGCTTGCTGATAACCAGCATCCAGCATCATTTTCTGGATATTTTTTACATCTTCAGAAGCATTGGTACCGCAGGTCCCGACAGATGAAAATAATCGAGAGGGGTGTAGCAACATAGGCTCGTGATATTTTGACATGACAATCTCCCTAATCATCATAAATCTAACAACTAATTGTAATTATTATCCCTTTACAAGTCCCAAAAGATACATCGAATTAGATTATTGCTCAGGCTAAATTCTTGGGGGTGAGAAATAATCATATAAGGATTAAGCCTAAGCAATCGCTATATACGATTTATGATCCACATCAGCAACTCCCGTTAATTCAATTTTTTTCAATTTCATCACCTTCTAACCTTAACCTTTCTGCCGCCTGAAATTTCGATCTGTTTTCCGTTGTAGGCAGCCCGAATTGTTCCGTTCTCTCTGATAAGGCTGCTACGATATATGGTATTAACAGGATACTGGCGACAATATTCCTGCTGGTCAGAGATGAGCATTCGCGTTTCATCATTCATTCCGGCCAGCAGTTCCGCCGTAAACGAGGATTGATCCATTGTTGCCAGCAGTTCCGGGGTCAGTTCATGTTACCGGAAGCTGTATCTCCAGCAACGGGTGATGTTTATGTTCTTGGCCAGGGTTTAAATAAACGGAGTAACTATCACGACACAGCCTCTGAACAGTACCAGGATGCCGACGATTTTCATCAGCATGCATCCCTTGAATTAATCCCCCTGCTTTCCCGTTGCCAGCCGACCCAATACGCCGTATGTTGAACTCCCTTCTCTACTCCTGATGTCGTTGCTTTACGCGTTGAGGAAAAATGGAATCACTGTTTGTCTACGGCACGCTTCGTCCCGGCCACGTTAACGCCCACATCATGGAAAACATTGGCGGCGAGTGGCTGCCGGGCTATGTGCGCGGCACTTTCTACGAACGCGGCTGGGGGGCTGCCGCCGACTTCCCCGGCATCGTGCTGGATAAAAATGGCCCGGAGGTTCACGGCTATCTGTTTCTCTCTCAAAATCTGAATGAACACTGGCCGATGCTGGACGAATTTGAAGACGGGTACGACCGGGTCAAAGTCGAGGTCAGCACGCGTGATGGCCGCACCGTTACCGCGTGGATTTATGAGCTGCAGCCGCTGCGTTAACCGGAGACCGAACACGGGTTCGGCCACCTTCTTCAGGTCGGTTAATTTACCCCGAGCCGCAGCGCTAAATAGTCCGGATAAGGGTTGAAGTAGTTCTGCGTCAGCAGATAGCGATCCGGGTACTCCGCCAGATAATGTTTCAGCAGCGTCAGGGGAGCCAGGATCGGCAACAAACCGTCGCGATAATGCAGGATCACATCCCGCAGCTCACCGCGCTGACGAGTATTCAGCTTTGGACGAAAATAGCCCTGAATATGCATCAACACATTGGTGTGATTCTTCCGCGAGGCGGGCGTTTTAAGGATTGCCATCAGCTTCTCACGGTAGGCCACAAAGAAGCTGTCGAGCTCGTCCCACTCATGCAGCGAGGCGACGAAAGGCCCAATCTCGCGGTAGCCCGCCTGATGGTGCGCCAGCAGTTGAAGTTTGTACCGACTATGGAAATCGAGTAACGCGCGGCGGCTCAGGCCGTTAGCCCGCAGCGTGTTCAGTTCATGCAGCGCGAAAACGCGCTCCACAAAGTTCTCCCTCAGCATCGGATCGTGCAGGCGGCCGTCTTCTTCCACCGGCAGCCAGGGGAATGTCTCCAGCAACGCCTGGGTGAACGTCCCCACGCCCTCCTTGCGGCCAGGGTTGCCCTTCACGTCGTACAGCCTGACACGTTCCATCCCGCAGCTCGGCGATTTAGCACAAACGATAAATCCAGCCAGCCCATCCAGACCCGAGACGTAGTTTGTGGCGAAATCAGCCATTTTCTCCGTGACGTCGTCATGCGGCGCCTGGCTAAAACGCATTCTGATCTCCCCTTCGCCCAGTTTCACCAGGCGCAGAGCGGGCCGGGGAACAGGCAGACCAATCGCCATTTCCGGGCAGACCGGTTTGAAGGTCACGCTCTGCGCCAGTTCCTCCATGACAAAGGCCATTCGCTTGTGCCCGCCATCAAATCGCACGGCAGAACCGGTTAAACAGCCGCTGATCCCAATCACAGGTTTGGTGCTCATCGCTTTATCCTCTCTGACTAAATTTTTCGGGTGAAGAACAGCGTGACTGTGCCTACGGTAACCCCGAATTTTTTCATCTCGGTTTTATTGAAGATATGTTTGTCGTCCTGGAGGTACATCCAGTCGTCAAAGTGCAGCAGCCAGGTGCTGCCGTTGGCTTTAACATTCATGCTGTAGCGCCAGTTAAAAGCGTTGCCTGCGGCCTGGCCCGTCGCCACGCCGTCGATATCCCCGGCCGTACCCTCGAAGCGTTCCGCGCTGACGCGACGAATGCGCCACACCCGCTGCTGCTGTTCCCCATCGTCATAGAGGAAATGTTCATTCAGCGTCAGGGTGTCCCCCACCACATTGCCGTCGACCTCAACGTGAAAGCGGCGCAGCTGTTTCCCGCTGCGATCCTGCACCATGCCCCACGCCTCAGTTTTGCCCTGGAAATAATGGAAGATGTCTAGCGTAGGCTGCTGGTGACGATAATCAGTAATCTCGGTGCTACAGCCAGCCAACAGCATCAGCATCCCCAGAGTGAGTAACAGTATGCGTTTCATTTTTCACCTCCGGTCAGCTGCTGGCGCAGCTCAGGGTATTGCGTTCGGGGTCCCAGCCAGATGGCCAGAAAGCGCGTACTGAAATCAGCAGTCTGGCGCGGCCCTAGTGGCGTAAAGCTTTTTTGCGCCGCAGAGGCGCGATACCAGAACTGGCCCTGCCCGTCAGTCAGGACAAAAGCCAGCTGCGCATCTGTGGTGACATCCGGCCAAAGCGTTTGCAGCATCCGCAGCCAGGCCTCACTTCGCGGTTCGCTCGCCAGGATACCCTGCGCCTGCCACTGCTCGCGGGTGGCATCCACCAGCGCCTGGCGGTCGATATCGCGCTCATAGGTAATGATCAACGCCTGATCTTGCTTCAGCCCCTGATAGCGCCCATCCGGCGTGCGCAGCTGAGAGGTATAGACGGTAAATGGCCCCCAGGTCAGGGTCGCGTCTCCCACTTTACGCCAGCTAAGCCAGTCGGCAGCGTGGGCCGCTGACGAAAGCGCGCTCAGACACAGCAGCAGACAAACTTGCAGATAGCGTTTCATACCCGCTCTGCGGTCAGCTGCACCACGCTGATGGTGCGGGCGTTGAATCCGGCCTCACAGTAGCCGAAGTAATAAAGCCACATCCGGCGGAAGCGGGCGTCAAACCCCAGCGCCTCAATCTCCTGCCAGGCATGAATAAAACGCTGCCGCCAGTGCGCCAGCGTGCGGGCATAATCGGGGCCCATATCAAACAAGTTACGCACCACAAAGTCGGTGTGGCGGGTCATCAGGTCGCTCATCACCGTCACGCTGGGTAAGAAACCACCGGGAAATATGTAGCGCTGGATAAAGTCGACGCTTTTGCTGTAGTCCCGGTAGCGCTGGTCCTGAATGGTGATGGCCTGAATCGCCATTTTTCCTCCCGGGCGCAGGCGTGCCTGGCAGGTGCGAAAGAACGCGGGCAGATAGCGCTGCCCTACTGCCTCGATCATCTCTATCGAAACCAGCTTGTCATATTGCCCGGTCAAATCCCGATAATCGCAAAGCAGCACTTCGACTCTGTCCTGCAGTCCCGCACGAGCGATGCGTGCCTTCGCCCAGTCGTATTGCTCCTGGGACAGCGTGGTGGTGGTAACCCGGCAGCCATAGTGAGACGCGGCGTACTCCGCCATCGCCCCCCAGCCGGTGCCAATCTCCAGCAGATGATCGCTTGCCTTTAACGTCAGCTGTTCACACAGGCGCGCCATTTTTGCACGCTGGGCTTGAACCAGATCCTGCTCCTCAGAGGCAAACAGCGCGCTGGAGTAGAGCAGTTCTTGATCGAGAAATAGCGAATAAAAGGTATTGCCCAAATCATAATGTGCGGCGATGTTTTCCCGCGCCTGCTCCCGGTGATTACGCCGCGTCCAGTGGTGAAAACGCTCCACGGGTTTACCCAGCAGGCGGAAACCGTTTTCCAGCCGCCCTAAAACACGCCCGTTTAGCGCCAGAATTTGCAGTAACGGGGTTAACTCTTCGGTCTCCCAGTCACCGTCCATCCAGGCTTCGGCGGCCGCCAGGCTCCCGCCGGTGAGTACTCGCCAGTAAACTCTCGGGGAGATAACCTGTACCCCGGCGCTAAGTGAGGCGGCTGCATCACCAAAATGGAAGGTCTGCGATCCTTCACGCACGGTGACAGACCCTTGCTCTATACCGCTCAACAAGCGAAACAACAGCCAGCGTGCGATACGGACGCTGCGCGGCACATCAGGTTCAAGCGCAAAGGCGGGACTGGTCATGAACGTTCACTCCTGCTGGCCGGATGATTGTAAACAGGCACACGTTTGAGCCACAGCCGCAGCGCTTGCCAGTAAATGGCGACCGCAGTTTTTAACGTCATCGCCGGGAAACGCAGCAGGATGGACGTCAGATTTTTGCGCGTCAGGGCCTGACGGCGCAGCAACAGCGTGGCATCAAACACTTTAGAGGCCTGATGATTTTCAATATGCATGTGCAGCGTTTTGCCGGGGGGGTTAAAACGCCAGTGGTACACCATGTCCATCGGGTTAAACGGCGAAACGTGGAAGGCTTTTTCAATCGGACGTGACGTCTGTCCATCCACGGCATAGTAATGGCGCTCGTTCCAGGGAGTATTACGCACCTCGGCAAGCACCCAGCGCAGGGTGTTATCGCCGTCATAGCAGTAGTAAAAATTGACCGGGTTAAAGTGGAAACCGTAGTAACGCAGCTGGGTCAGCAGCATAACTCGCCCTGCAGGCTGCTCCCCCGTCAGGTCTTTCACCCGCGCAAGGACTTTCTCTTTGAGCGGTGCGCCCAGCGGGTAATCCACATCGTGAAAAGCGGCTGCGGCGAAGCGGTTACGGCGGATGCCAATCCCCGGCAGCGCATCAAGCTCGTCTAAATCAAGCCAGGCCATGAACACACGATAGGTAAAGTGGTGCGTTTTAGGCTGAAGGCGGCGGTGGCGCAAGATCCCCTCATAAAGGCAACTGTTCATCTTATTGCCCTCCTCTGGCCGCAATGCCTTGCACCACATCCAGCGCACTGTGCACGCCATCTTCATGAAAACCGTTGTACCAGTAGGCACCACAGAACCAGCTTCGCTGGTGGCCGTTAATCTCGCCGCGACGCGACTGCGCACGCCAGCTTTGAGGGTTAAAGAGCGGGTGCTCATAAACAAACCGCTGCCAGACGAAGCGGGAATCGATGGGCGTTTCCGGGTTAAGCGTCACGCAAAACAGCGGCGCTTCTTTCGGCAACCCCTGCAGAATGTTCATGTTGTAAGTGACGCAGGCGCTGGCCTGCTCCTGCGAACTCAAGCGATAGTTCCAGCTTGCCCAGGCGCGTTCGCGCTCCGGCAGCCAGCGGCGATCGCTGTGTAACACCACCTCGTTACGCTGCCAGCCAATATCGCCCAACACTTCGTGCTCGGCCTGAGTGGGGTGCTCAATCATCGCCAGCGCCTGAGCCGAGTGGCAGGCAAAAATCACCTGATCGAACGCCTGGCTTGCGTGTTCCAGTTGGATGTTAACGCCGTCATGATGACGGACAACGCACTGCACCGGCGAGTTGAGATGCACGGTCAGCCTTTCACCCAGCTGTGCCAGCATCGCCCGGATGTATTCCCGAGAACCACCGGGTACCACGTACCACTGGGGACGCTGAGTAATATCCAGCAGGCCATGGTGCTCAAAGAAGCGCAGAAACAGCGCCAGAGGAAAACGGCGCATCTCTTCCAGCGAAGAGGACCAGATAGCGGCTCCCATTGGCAAAATGTAGTGACGTGCAAAAAAGGCGCTGAATTGCTGCTGAGCAAGGAAGTCCTGCAACGTCGCCAGGGGATCAATCTCTCCCGCCAGCGCGGCTTTTGCCTGCCGGTTAAAACGGACAATCTCTTTTAGCAGTCCCCAAAATGCCGGATTAATCAGGTTGCGACGCTGGGCGAACAGCGAGCTCAATGTGTGGCCGTTATATTCCAGCCCGTTTTGCGGGTTATGCACCGAAAAACTCATCTGCGTTTTTTGCCCACGGATGCCAAGCTCGCTCAACAGGCCCATAAACCGCGGATAAGTCCTGTCGTTATAGACAATAAACCCGGTGTCTATGGCATAGGTTCCCTGCGGAGTAGCAACATCCACGGTGGCAGTGTGGCCTCCCACGCTGGAGCCCGCCTCAAAGAGGGTAACCTGATGATGTCCGGCGAGCCGCCAGGCGCAGGTCAGCCCGGCAATACCGCCGCCGATAATAGCGATGTTCATGCGCGAACCATCTTACGCAAAAAGAGGCGCTGTAGGCCTACGGGTAACCCCGCCAGCAGGCGCATCATCAGGCCAAATCCGGTCGGGAAAGCGATTTCATCGCGGCCTTTAGCCAGGCCACGGCGAATCGCCCTCACCGCAGCATCAACGCTTACCCGGCCAGGCATGGAAAAATCGTTTTTTTGGGTTAACGGTGTGTCCACAAAGCCCGGTGAAACCACCGTGACGGCAATCCCTTTCGGCTCCCAGTCCAGGCGCAGGCTATTGGCAAACCAGGTCAGCGCGGCTTTCGAAGCGCCATAGGCTTCTGCCCGTGGAAAAGGCAACCAGTGGGCCATCGAGCTGACCAGCACGACGCGGTTGCCGGCAACAAGCCGAGGCTGAAGCGCGGCCAGGCAGTTGACCGGCCCAAGAAAATTGGTCGCCATCACCCGCTCAACCAGCGCGGCATCCACCTGGCCGCGATCCAGATACTCACAGGTTCCCGCGCAAAGGATAACCAGATCCGCCCGGCAGTCGGCCAGCGCTTCGCGGCTGGCATCCCGGTCGGTCATATCGAACTGGCGTACCGCGATGTTTGAGCTGTGCAGCTGCAAGGTTGCCAGCCGCGCCGCATCTCTGCCACAGGCAATGACGCGATGGCCCTCATCGGCCCAGGATTTTGCCAGCCCGGCGCCGATGCCGGAGCTTGCGCCCGTAATAAGGACAGTCATCATGGGCGCACCCTTCTTTTCACGCTGCGAACCGCCCAACCCAGCAGGGGCAGATGTTCGTACAGCATTTCTCCGGCATCGTAGTAGTCGCGCTGACGAATAATCAGGTCGTTCTTGAGATCAACCACCGAACAGCCAGGCAAGGACAGCCCTTTTCCACCGGCGACCTTCGGGTGAGACCAGTGCATTGTCCAACCGACGGCAAAACGCGCCTCATCACATAGCGGGGGATCAATAGCAAAGCGGCAGTACGCCACGCTGGCCAGCAGGTGGGCGAAGTAGCGCTGGATCTCAGGCAACCCGCGATGCTCGCCAAACGGATCGATGAGTATGGCCTCGGAGGCGTAAAGCCCGGCCAGCGCCGAGGGCGACTGCTTGTCCAGCCCGGCGTAATAATCAACAAAGCGATGAATGGCGGTTGGCGTTGTGCCCATGAGTTTCACCCTCGCGGTGAAGCACCTGACGTTATCGTATAATTAAAACTTGCACAAATACTTAGATTTGTCCAAGTTTTGATTGTGATATTTTCAAAAAGATAACAATTTCAATTAATTACAAACAGGCAAGCGATGCAGTAGATTTTCATTTTTTGATAGCACAGCTCGGCCCACCGCGTTTTCAGCGGGCCGCTGGAGGAGGATATTGTGGAGGGGAAAACGGGCCTAGAGGGGAATGACCTCGAGCGTAGCGCCCTGCTGCTGCCAGAGTTCAAGCTGCTTTTTACGTGTCGCCGTCAGCTTACCGGAGGTGACCAGCAGCCATTTTCGATCGGGAAAGATTTCCAGGGCAAGGACGGCAGGCGGAACGGGAAGCACGTCGATGCGGTGTCCCTGGCCGGTTCGCCTGAGCGCCTCCAGCCAGATTTCGCAGGGGTCACTCAGATGCCAGCCGGTAATCAGGCAGTTGTCACCGGGCGCTCTTTTATCCCCTTCAAGGCAAAACGAGGTGTAGGCGATAATGATGCCGTCGAGAATTTCGCGCAGGGTCATGATGGCCGGTACGTTAGCCGAGACTTTACTGCGCAGCGGGCGCAACACTTCCGTCACCAGTTCCGCGCGCGGATATTCCCGGCCTGCATCGTAGAGAAGCTGGCGAAGAGATTCGATTTTCCCCTCATTCAGCCGCTGCAACATACTCTCCTGCAGGCCAAGCCAGTTGTTCGCCCGGCGCGTTTCAGGCCGGGCCAGCAGCGGTTTAACCTGGCTGACCGGCACCCCTTTTTTCACCCAGTCGAGAATGTTAAGCGCCTGCTGGATATCTTCGTCGCTGTACTGCCGATGACCGCCATCAGTTCGCATCGGCTTGAGCAGGCCGTAACGACGCTGCCAGGCACGGAGCGTGGTGGCGTTTATCCCGCAGAGCCGGGCAAATTCGCCGATGGAGTAAGACATGAAGAGCACCTGATAACCATCAATACTCACAATATACTACGAATTATACCGGGCTGAATGAAGCGCGAAGCGTTTGCACTTTATTTTCAATGCCCAACGGAAAAACATTTGCCCCGTTACCGGCTTTGTCCCCGCCAGGAGAAACCCTGCTGGCAAATGTCTGGCGGGGCGCCGCCCGACTAAACGGCTGATTAACTTAAATCGTGCAGTCCTTTATCCAGCGCGGCACTCAGCATCATTTCTTCGAAGTTCACCGCCAGCCCGCCACGCTGCGGGGTGCAGCACATCACGCCTACCCTGCATGCGTCGAATCCGGGGAAATGCGCCAGTCTCAGCAGCGGCCAGCTTTTGCCGTCAACGGAATACTGCAGCCGCAGGCTGTCCCCTTTTCGGGTCAGGCGCATCCAGAACAGATTTGCTTGACCGGGAAAGACGCCGGTTGCCCAGTCGGAGTGGCCCTGCGTCAGCACGCTGCCAATGGCAGGCGCGTCGTCGTTAAACTCGATGCCCGCTTTTAGCCAGTGGGATTCATCCCCCAGCAGCATGATGCCGGCCTGGTCGTAGAGTGCGCTAAATTCAGCTTTGACCTTCACCTGGAAAGTAAAATCCCCCCGCACGTTGCAGCCATAAAAATGGCCGGAGAAACGCTCAAACCCGTACCATGTTTTGCGCCAGAAGTCGGTTTGTTCATCGGTGACAACCGTCAGCCCGCCGTCGCCTTCTTGCCAGACTTTTGGCTCATTAATCCAGTAAAAATCCTCGCTCATAGCATGACCTTTTCCCTGTTTTATTTAGCGCCAGCCCAACTCTGGTGCAACGTGCTTCAGAATAGATTCGATGACGTGCGCGTTATAATCCACGCCCAGCTGGTTTGGCACGGTTAACAGCAGCGTGTCGGCTTCAGCAATCGCTTCATCCTGCGCCAGTTGCTTAATGAGCAGTTCCGGTTCAGCGGCATAGCTGCAGCCGAAAATGGCCCGGGTTTGTGGCTCGATGTAGCCAACCTGATCGCCTTCTTTGCCGCTGCCGCCGAAGTAGTTGCGGTCGCGCTGGTCCATTAACGCGAAGATGCTGCGGCTGACGGAAACGCGTGGCTCACGCGTATGGCCCGCCTCTTTCCACGCGGCCCGATAAGCACGGATTTGCTTCGCCTGCTGGATATGAAACGGCTCGCCGGATTCATCGGTTTTCAGCGTGGAGCTTTGCAGGTTCATCCCTAACTTCGCGGCCCACTCCGAAGTCGCGTTGGAGCTGGCTCCCCACCAGATTCGCTCCCGCAGCCCGGCAGAAAACGGCTCCAGACGCAGCAACCCCGGCGGATTAGGAAACATCGGCTGCGGGTTAGGTTCGGCAAAACCGTCCCCTTTCAGCGCCTCGAGGAACACTTCGGTATGACGGCGCGCCATATCGGCTTCGGTCTCTCCTTCGCCCGGCACATAGCCAAAATATCGCCAGCCGTCGATCACCTGCTCCGGCGAGCCACGGCTAATTCCAAGCTGCAGGCGGCCCCCGGATATCAAGTCCGCCGCCCCCGCGTCCTCCACCATGTAAAGCGGATTTTCATAGCGCATATCGATCACGCCGGTGCCGATTTCAATGCGTTTGGTTTTTGCCCCGATGGCCGCCAGCAGCGGGAAAGGCGAGCTTAGCTGACGAGCAAAATGGTGCACGCGGAAGTAAGCGCCGTCCGCGCCAAGCTCTTCTGCAGCAACGGCAAGATCGATGGACTGCAGCAGCGTATCCGCCGCAGAGTGCGTGCCGGACTGGGCGGCAGGCGACCAGTGGCCAAACGAGAGAAAGCCAATCTTTTTCATCGGATATCATCCTTAGACTCGTAGGTAACCGGCCTACAGTGACAAAATTCCCGCCCCGAGTGCCAGCAAAATATTGCGATACCGCACTAAACGGATCGTCGCTTTCAGCAAGGTCAGACACAGCGCCCGGCGATTGTAATCAAAAAGTAAATGTCGTATAACAGGCACCTCCGAGGGGTGTCCTGTATGGGCTGAGATGGCGTAAGCCGAACCCTTTGAACCTGATCTGGGTCATGCCAGCGAAGGGACGGTCGGCAATCACAGCTCTGTTATTGTCTGTTCATACCTCTGCGCGCCCGGATCTCCACTTACCCAGGAGGTCCCATGTACACCCCACTTTTCGAAAACGGTCTTTACGGACGACTGCGCGAGCAGGCCGGCCAGCACTGGCAGGATTACGTCGATCACCCTTTTCTGCAGCAGCTTGCTGTCGGCACGCTGCCTGAAGCCGCATTCAAGCGCTATCTGACCCAGGATTATCTTTTCCTGATTCATTTTGCCCGCGCCTACGCCCTGCTGGTCAGCAAACTTCGCACGCTGCCAGAAATGCGCACCGCGACCGCATCGCTGAATGCCATTGTCTCCGAGCTGCCGCTCCATGTGGCTTACTGTCGAAGCTGGGGCCTGGACGAAGCGCAAATAGTGGCCGAGGCGGAAGCGCCAGAAACCATGAATTACACCCGTTACGTGCTGGATATTGGCCATTCAGGCGACGCGCTCGATCTGCTGGCTGCGCTGCTGCCCTGCGTGGCCGGATATGCAGAAATCGGCCTTGGCCTGCTGCATAGCCCCGACACGGTGATGGCAGGCAATCCCTACGCGAACTGGATCCGTAACTATGGCGATGAAGGCTACCTCACCGGCGTGCGGGCCGCTGTGCAGTTGCTCGAAAACGTAGGCCACCAGCGTGGCGCGGAAAGCCGTTTCTCAGAGCTATCACAGATTTTTACCACCGCGACGCAGCTTGAATCCGCGTTCTGGCAGATGGGGCTGAATGCCTCATGACCGACAGCGCGACTTCGCCGGGCATTCAGGTGCGCGATCTCAGCCTGCGCTTTGGCCAGCAGACCATTTTTGAGCGGCTGAATTTTGATATTCCCGGCAGCAGCTTCGTTGCCCTGCTGGGCGCGAGCGGGGCCGGTAAAACCAGCCTGCTAAAGATTATCGCCGGGCTGGCGCAGGCCAGTGGCGGAAGCGTGACCTGCAGCGACGGTCTGCCGGTTGCCGGGCGTATCGCCTGGATGGGGCAGAAAGATTTGCTCTACCCGTGGCTCAACATTGAGCAGAACGTGGCCCTCGGAGCTCGCCTGCGTGGTGAGGCGGTCGACAGACAATGGACGGAACATTTGATTGAGCAGGTCGGGCTGGCTGGCTATGCCAAAGCCCTGCCAGCTTCGCTATCGGGCGGGATGAGGCAACGTGCCGCCATCGCCAGGACGCTTTACGAAAAGCGCCCGATAGTGCTGATGGATGAGCCGTTTTCGGCGCTGGATGCCATCACCCGCACGGCCATTCAGGACCTGGCGGCCAGGCTGCTGGCAAAAAATACCGTGCTGCTGATCACTCACGATCCGATGGAAGCCTGTCGGCTCAGCCACCGCCTGCTGGTGCTCTCCCGCTGGCCTGCGGGCATCGACGATACGCATGTTATTGCCGGGCAGCCGCCCCGCGTGCCGGACGATGTAGATCTACTCCAAAGCCAGGCCGGGCTGCTGCAACAGTTGATCAGGGCCGCCGAATGAAGCTGACTTCAGACACCCCTGCTACACGCCTGCGCCGCGGGCTGACCGTCTTTGCCGGGCTGCTGCTACTTTGGTATCTGCTTGCCCTCGGCAATATTCCCGCCTTTCTTTTGCCCTCTCCCGCTTCGGTGGCACAGGCGTTATGGGATGGCCGCGATTATCTCGCCTGGCACACGCTGGTCACCGCCTCGGAGATTATCAGCGGGCTAATTCTGGGCGTACTTCTCGGTGCAGGCCTGGCGCTAGGCATGATGTTTTCCCCCCGCCTCCAGCGCTGGCTGATGCCGCTGGTACTCACCAGTCAGGCAATCCCGGTGTTTGCCCTCGCACCGCTGCTGGTGCTGTGGTTCGGCTTTGGCATGAGCGCCAAAGTGGCGATGGCGGTGCTGGTGATTTTCTTCCCGGTGGTGTCGTCGTTCTTTGACGGACTGCGCCGGGTGAATAACGACTATCTGGATCTGGCCCGCACGATGGGGGCTTCACGCTGGGCGCAGCTGAGGCACGTCCGGTTGATGGCGGCGCTGCCTGCTTTTGGCTCGGGGCTGCGCATGGCCGCCGCCGTCGCCCCCATCGGGGCAATTATTGGCGAATGGGTGGGCTCTGCCGAAGGGCTGGGCTACGTCATGCTGAACGCCAACGCCCGCATGCAAACCGACGTCTGCTTTGCCGCGCTGTTTATTTTAGTCCTGATGACCGTCCTGCTTTGGCTGGCGGTCGATGCCCTGCTGCGGCGGCTGATTGTCTGGTCGCCTGAAAACAACGAATAACCGCCTTAATTAAGGAATTAAGAAGATGAAAAAAACGCTGTGTGGCCTGCTGCTCACCGCCGCCTTTGCCGCTCAGGCCTCCGCCGCTGAAAAGCTGACCCTGGTGCTGGACTGGTACATTAACCCCGATCACGCGCCCATTATGGTGGCCGAACAAATTGGCGCTTTTAAGGCCGAAGGGCTGGACGTGAAGATCATCCCGCCGTCTGACCCGGCGTTGCCGCCGCGCCTGGTTGCCGCCGGGCAGGCCGATCTGGCCATTACCTACCAACCACAGCTGCATTTCTTTGCCGATCAGGGGCTGCCGCTGGTGCGCGTCGGGACGCTGATTAACACCCCGCTGAATACGGTGATGACGCTGGATCAGACCATCAAATCACCAGCGGATCTTAAAGGCAAAAAAATCGGCTATTCCGTCAGCGGTATCGAGCAGGCGACGCTTGCCACCCTGCTTGAGCATGAGCACGTCAAACCGGAAGAGATGAAGCTCATCAACGTCAACTTCCAGCTCACCAGCGCTCTGCTGGCGGGCCAGGTGGATGCGGTGATCGGCGGCTACCGCAATATCGAAGCGATCGAGCTGAAGCTTCAGGGTAAACCCCCGGTGGTGTTTAACGTCGAGGACTACGGCGTCCCCGCCTACGATGAGCTGATTTTTGTGGCGAATCGTAAAACGGCGAATGAACCGAAGATCAAAAAATTCTTCGCCGCGCTGAAAAAAGGCAACGAGTACCTGCAGGCACATCCGCAGGAAACCTGGCAGGCCTTTGCCAAAGCCCATGCGGAGCTGAATACCGAGCTGAATAAGCAGGCCTGGCAGGCAAGCCTGCCGCTGTTTGCAACTGACCCGGCTAAACTCGACCGCGCCCGCTACCAGGCCTACGAACAGTTCCTGTTTGATAACAAGCTGATCAAGAAAATCACCCCGGTGGATGACTACGCCGTAGAGCTGCACTAGGCCAGGTTGCCCGGTTGCCTGCCAACGGGCAGCCGGGCTTCAGTCAGTCGAACCAGGCATCAATCGGATCGTAATACCGTGCCCAGGCTTTAGGCCCTTCTGCCATTTCGGCATCGGTGAGTAAGGCATACTCCAGCTTCTCGCGCAGGCTCGCCTCGTCCATATCAATGCCGATGAAAACAATCTCCTGGCGCGCATCGCCAATACCGTCTTCCCAGTGCTTTAAAATGTGCCGGAGGCTGTCGGCATCCTGCGGCCACTGTTCACGGGGAATGCTGGCCCACCACATCCCTGCCAGCCCCTGGCGCATCACGCCGCCCGCGTGGGACCAGGATCCGGCATGCTGAGGGCGACTTGCCAGCCAGAAAAAGCCTTTGGAGCGAATAACGCCTTTCAGACCGCCGTCGGTCACCATCTGGAAACGCGCCGGGTGGAAGGGACGCCGGGCACGAAAAACAAAATTACGAATGCCGTATTCTTCGGTTTCCGGCGTATGTTCGCCGCGCAGCTCTTTTAGCCAGCCCGGCGCCTGAGCGGCGGCATCGAAGTCAAACAGCCCGGTATCCAGAACCTGGTCAAGGCTAACCTGGCTAAACGCCGAAGTGATGATTTTTGCGCGTGGGTTAAGGGAATGCAGCACGGACATCAGGCGGCGTTTCTCCGCGTCGCCAATAAGATCCGTTTTGTTGAGTACAAGCACGTCGCAAAATTCTATCTGGTCAATCAGCAGGTCGACCACGGTGCGCTCGTCCCCTTCGCCCATGGACTCGCCGCGAGACTGAATGCTGTCGTAGGATTCATAATCCCGAAGGAAGTTAAAGCCGTCCACCACCGTCACCATGGTGTCGAGCCGGGCGATATCGGACAGGCTTTCCCCCTTGTCGTCCACAAAGGTGAACGTTTCCGCCACGGGCAGCGGTTCAGAAATACCGGTAGATTCGATGACCAGGTTATCGAAACGCCCTTCCCGGGCAAGCTGGCTGATTTCCACCAGCAGATCTTCACGCAGGGTGCAGCAAATGCAGCCGTTGCTCATCTCCACCAGCTTTTCATCGGTGCGCGTCAGGCTTGAACCGCCTTCACGCACCAGCGCAGCGTCAATATTCACCTCGGACATATCGTTGACGATCACCGCCACCCGCCGCCCTTCCCGGTTATTTAAAATATGATTCAGCAGAGTGGTTTTACCGGCACCCAAAAAACCGGACAGCACGGTAACGGGCAGTTTCTTTGGCCGATTGTGGGCCTGTGTTAACGATGACATTGCAACTCCTTACTGACTGCGCAGCTATTATTGATATGTTATAACATAACAATAATGAGTGGCGTTGTCATGCCGGAGATAAAAACCGTGCGTAGAAATGAAAAAAGCCAGCTAACGCTGGCTTTGAGAAGGAAAGCTGAATTACTGCAGGCGGAACACCCGCACCAGGTCACGCAGCTGCTTCGCCTGGTCATTCAGAGATGCCGCGGCGGCAACCGATTCTTCCACCAGCGCGGAGTTTTGCTGGGTGGTGGAATCAATCATGCCAATGGCGCTGTTGATCTGGGAAATGCCATCCGTTTGCTCCTGGCTGGCCTGTTTGATCTCCCCGAGGATGGTGTTCATTTCCTGCACGTTTTCGATCATACCGGCAATCTGGGCATTCGCTTTTTCCACCAGCCCCATGCCCTCGCGAGTCTGGGTGGTTGAGTTCTCAATCAGGCTTCTGATCTCGCTCGCAGATGAAGCACTTTTTTGCGCCAGCTGGCGAACTTCCCCGGCAACCACGGCAAAACCACGGCCATGCTCCCCGGCACGAGCCGCTTCCACCGCCGCATTCAGCGCCAGAATGTTAGTCTGGAACGCGATGGAGTCGATGAGGTTAATGATGTCCGACATACGGTTGGAGGTTTCATTAATCACGCGCATTTTGCTGGTGACCTGAGACATCATCTGGCCGTTGTTTTTCACCACCGTTGCGGCTTCGGAAGAGAGCTTGGTTGCCTCGTTGGTGTGGTCAAAGGTGTTTTTCACCGTGGAGGTGATCTGCTCCATGGAAGCCGCCGTTTCCTCTACGGAGCTGGCCTGCTCTTCGGTGCGAGCCGCAAGATCCTGGTTCCCGGCGACAATTTGCGCGGCGGCAGAAGAGATAGTTTCCGATCCCTGCTGAACCTGATGGACAATCTCTTGCAGGCGGACTTTCATGCTCATCAGCGCCTGCAGCAGTTCGCCTGTTTCATCTTTATGGGTAACCGTGATACTGCCCGTAAGGTCGCCTTCGGCAATCGCCCCGGCAAATTCAACGGCGCGAACCAGCGGGCGAGTAATAGAGCGCACCACAAACATACCGATGAGGCTACCCAGGGCGATACTCAGCAAAGTCAGAAGCACAGTGACCAACCGGTTAGAGTGGTAATCTTTATCAACCTGCTGGCCAGCAGCGGACATTTTTTGATTCTGGATAACGATAAGCTCTTGCACCTTATCTTTATATTTTTCCTGAATCTGGATGGTGGTGGCCATCATTTCCTGCAGCGCGGCGGCGCGATCGTTTTGTTGCACCGCCTGTAAAATACGGAAACGCGAGTCCAGATACTGTTTACGAATATCGGCCAGCTCCCGCAGCGCTTTTTGTGACGCAGCGTCGGTACTGGATTTGTTCAGGTCCGCCAGCAGCGCTGTAATATGCGCACTGATCTCCGCAAGATGTTTTTCCGACTTCTGACGAAATACACCGGCTTCATCCAGCAGCATCAGCTGCTGCGTATTCACGAACTCCTGGAAACTATCAATCAGATCGTTGGCTTTAACGGTCGTCGGGTAATCATCGTTAACAATGGTTTGAATGCCGGTATTTGCTCTGCTCAGGCTAAGTAAAGAAAGCCCTGAGCTGAAGACCATCAGCACAATAAAAATAGCAATAGTCAGCGTTAACTTGCTGCGAATTTTTACATCATGTAGTGACATTTTTTCTCCCTTGAGAAGCGTATTTTTATGAATGCGCAAAATCCTCTGCCGCCTAAACAACAGAGAATAAATAGCACAAAGGGATGGAAGCACCTCGTACAGGCTTATCGGATATATTCAGATTAACTTTATGAATTTGATCGGTTTTTTCTTATGGTCAGGCCAGATAGATAGCTGAAAGCTATTAATTGATTTGCGATTGATCGATGATTTGCGATAAGGAACGTTTTTTTATTCTATTTTTAGGGGAACCATACTTTGCCAAACACTATTTTTTTAAATACAGCAAGCGCGAGGTAAATATAAATTCACCCCGCGCCGGTTTATTTAATTATTTAATATTTCATTAACAATACTGAATTACCCTTTTCAGGGCAGGGAAATATCAGATTTGATAATCGATGGCGGGTTCTTCTGGCTCCAGTGCCAGGCGCTTAATTTCCTCGACCGACAGCTCAGGGTTACACAGCTCAATAAAGCGCCAGACATAGTTCCGCTGCAGTTGCCCACGGCGGATCCCGAGCCAGACGGTGTTCGCGTCAAACAGGTGGCGAGTGTCCAGCCGCACCAGGCTCCCTTCTTCCCCACTGGCCTGGTCGGCCACCAGCCCAATACCCAGGCCGAGTTCAACGTAGGTTTTAACCACGTCGGAATCCTGCGCGCTAAGCACAACATCAGCCGTTAAACCACGCCGGGCAAACGCTTCGTCTATACGAGAACGCCCGGTGATACCCTGCCGGTAAGTGATCAGCGGCCAGCGACTGATATCGTCCAGCGTGAGCGGGCTGGTATGAATTAACGGATGTCCCTGCGGAACCAGCAGGCTGTGATACCAGCGGAACCACGGGTAGGCCACCACCAGAGGATCGGTGCTCAGACGTTCGCTGGCGATGCCAATATCTGCCGCGCCGCTGTGCAGCAGCGATTCGATTTCCTGAGGCGTGCCCTGAATCAGCTCGAGGCGAACTTCAGGGAATAAGGCGCGGAAGGCTTTGATCACCACCGGTAGGCTATAGCGAGCCTGTGTGTGGGTGGTGGCGATAGTCAGGACACCGCTGGTGTCGTTGGTAAAAAGATCCGCCAGGCGACGCACGTTGCTGGCTTCGTTGAGAATACGTTCGGCAATCACCAACAGGGCTTTACCCGGTTCGGTCATACCTAATAACCGTTTGCCGCGGCGGATGAATATTTCAATCCCCAGCTCTTCTTCCAGCTCGCGAATATGGCGGCTGACGCCAGACTGAGAGGTGAAAAGCATATTGGCGACTTCGGTGAGATTGTAGTCCCGTCGCGCCGCCTCGCGGATTATTTTTAGTTGCTGGAAATTCACATCGCCCCCGGGATCGTGACTGTTCTTTACACCATTGTTAAAGTCACAGCCCCGGCGGGACAAATAATAAAAACCAGCAACCTATTCCATTTAGTAATAAGCGGAGTTAGCCCACCAGCATCAGTTCGCGATTTTCCAGCGCCGGGCGGGTGACCAGAGACATAAGAATTTCTTTTACCGCCTGGGCCTGAGGTGAAAGCGGTAAACGTGCGGACAGGTTCAGCGACAGCGGTAAATTTAACGACGGGCTGGCAATGCGTGCCATCCAGCCACCGGCTGAATCGGCAAGTGAACGCGCGGCGGATTCCGGCAGCACGGTCACGCCCATACCGCTGGCAATAGCCGCAGTTAAGGTCGAAATAGATTCGATCTCGCCGATAATTTTTGCCGTCAGGCGGCGCAGGGAGAAAGCCTCATCCACGCGCTTGCGAACCGCGCTGTAGTCGCGGGGCAGGAAAAGATTCATGGCGGCAACGTCCGACAAATCAACGCTGTTACCCGGACAGTCACGGGTGCCCACGAGGAACAAATCCTCTTTGAGCAGCGGCTGGCTGGTCAGCCCCGCCGTTGGCGTGCGGTCATACAGCACGGCCATATCAAGCTGTCCGCTGAGCAGTTTGTCATTCAGCTGTGAACCGCTATTCTCATGCAAATACACCTGCACATCCGGCAGTTCGGCACGCACGGCCTGCAGCAGCGGCATGGTAATAGAGGATGCCGCCATCCCCGGCGCAAGACCAATCGAGACGAGGCCTTGCATAGTCTGGCCCACGTTATTCACCGCCAGCTGAGCCTGCTCACACTGGCGCAGAATCGTCCGCGCGTGGGCATACAAAATCTTCCCGGCTTCCGTCGGCGTGACGCCGCGTTTGGTGCGGATCAACAGCTGCTGATCCAGCTCCCCTTCCAGAGTGGCAACCTGCTGGCTGAGCGCCGGCTGTGCGATGTGCAGTACTTCTGCGGCCTGGGTCAGGCTGCCAATATCAACAATTTTTACGAAGTACTTCAGTCGTCTTAAATTCATTTTGCCCCCTATTACGGAATGCCAGTGCCAGTCATGGCTGTGATGTCGTAAAAGGTTTTGCAATATGCTTGCCACATTTTTCGTTTACGGCGCAAACGAGATAACAGGCTGGATAATAAGAGAAACTGATAAAGCCCCCACGAGGATTAACGAAACAGGAGGCTTACTTATGCCCCATAAGAGATACAAATGCACCGCGATGGTGCATTTCAGGAAAAAACTGCGTGCCGGTGATAAGCCGGCACGATGAATCACACGCCGGCCCACCACAGGCGAATTTTCATTCCCCAGTAGCTCGTCCAGCCGCTGGTAGTGGACACGACCTGGCCTTTATCGACGATGACGAATGTCGGCGTGACGCCAATTTGCCAGCTGCGGGAAATGGCGCCATCGGCATCATTGACCACCGGGAACTGGACGCCTTTACGCGCCAGCCAGCGGGAAACCTCGCGTTCATTACCTGAGCGTAGCGCAATGGTTATCACGTTCTGCCCTTCAGCCTGCAGCTTCGCCACGTCCGGCGTGGTAAAACGGCAAACTGCGCACCAGCTGGCCCAGAAATAGACCAGCAGCGGGCGTTCCGCGCTCAGCGCGCCGAGCGTGACATCCTGCCCGTCCAGCGTGTGCAGCGGCGTGGCATCAAAAGCCACTGGGGACTGGGGCGCACGCCACCAGTCCATCACCAGCATCACCCCCGCCAGCAAAATCAGCAGAATTAAGCCTTCCCGCAGCCAGCGCCGCAGCTTACTTGCCATGGGCAGCCGCCAGTTTTTCTTTTACTACCTCTTCCAGCGTTTCCCACGGAACCGCCCCAGGGATCATTTCATCGCCAATAATGGTGGCTGGTGTGCCCTGCACGCCCACGATACGCGCTAGCTGAAGGTTGGTGCTTAAGGTTTCCATACTTTTTTCATCCGGGGTGACCGGCGTTGCCCCGCTCTTTTCAACCGCAGCCGCAATGCTCGCCGCATCGTGATAGCCCTTCTTCTGCATCAGTTTTTCATGCAGTGCCAGGAACTGATCTGGATGCTGGCGCCAGGTCGTCAGGACAGTACGCGCCGACAGCACGGAGCTTTCCCCTTTAAACGGCAACGGCTTCACGATCACCGCCACATCCGGGTATTTCTCCACAATTTTTTCCAGCATCGGATCGAGCTGTTTGCAGTACGGGCAGTTGTAATCGGTGAAGTTCACGAGGGTTAACACGGGCTTTTTAGCACCAAATCGCGGACTGGCCGGATCGTTAAACAACGCCTGTTCAATCAGCACTTCCAGCTGCTTTTGTTGATCGGCGGAAAACGGCGCGGGGACTTCTTTTGCCGCCAGCGCCAGGCCGGAGAACAGCGAGAGGATTAGAATAAAAGCGTATTTCATGGTTTCGCTCCTTTGGCATCATCCAGGGTTGTCAGCACCGAATCGCGGGAGAGCAGCGTCGGCAGCACTTTGCCTTCCGGCAGGCCTGGGCCATAAATTTGGTTGAACGGCACGGCAACCTGGCCGCGGCTTCTCAAAAAGTCAGTGATTTGCTGGGACGGCAGCGTCCAGTCGCCGCGCAGGGCAACCACATCCGGTGCCTGTAGTGCAGCCTGCACGTCCTCTTTGCTGAGCACGTTGTATTTGTTGGCTTTACAGGTAATGCACCAGTCAGCGGTGACATCAATAAAAACGCGCTTATGCTGCGCCAGCGCGTCCTGAATCGCCTGCTCGCTGAGCGGCTGCCAGGCGATATTTTCCTGCGCTGGTTTGCTAGTCGAAACACCGAAATGCACCAGCAGCAGGCTTGCCAGCCAAATCGCCGAACCTAACATCAGCAGGCCAAGCACGCGGCGCAGCCAGGTCATCCACTTGCCCGGGCGGGGCAAACGCATCGCCAGACCGGGACGGAGCGCTATCAGCAGCCACGGCAGACTCATCCCCAGCCCTAAGGCCAGGAACAGCCCCCACAGCACCGGGTAAGAAGCCGTGAGCGCCACCGCCACCGCCGTGCCGAGGAAAGGCGCGCTACACGGCGTCGCCAGCAGCGTGGCGAAAGCGCCCTGCCAGAAATGCCCGGCCATGCCATTGCCGCCCTGCGTTGCCAGCCGGGTGTTCATATTGGAAGAGAGCCTGAATTCAAACAGGCCGAACAGGTTCGCGCTGAACACCAGCATCACCAGCGCCATAAAACCGATGAACCACGGGTTCTGGAACTGAATGCCCCAGCCCAGCGCCTGGTTGGTCAGCCGCAGGACGGTCATCAGCAGCGCCAGCGCCATAAATGAAGCGATGATCCCCGCCACCGAGGCTAAAAACTGGCGGCGCACCAGGCCCCGGTCTTTTTGCTGCACCAGCAGAATAGAGCCCAGCTTCATGCCCAGTACCGGGAGTACGCACGGCATCAGGTTAAGGATTAGGCCGCCCACCAGCGCCATCAGCACGACCTGCCAAAGCGGGAAGGCATCATTTCCCCCTGCCGCGGCGGGTGCTGAACCAATGGTGAGCGTGTTTTGCTGAGCAATGCCGTTGTCGGCCAGCACCAGGGTGACTGATTTCCCTCGCAAATCTGGCGCACCTTCTCCCCAACTGTCGCTGACCGGTACGGTGGCCTGCAGCGAGTCGCCGTCGATGCGGAACGCAGGCTTACCAAGATCGGCCTCTTCCGGCGGGTCAAGATAAAGGCCCGGACTTGTCCAGCCTCCGGCACGCACGGCATTAATTACCAGGCTTCCCGGACGATAATCGGCTTTGAGCGAGTCGGTCAATCCGCTTTCAACCGGCACCTGCCCCATCGCCTGAGCGAAATCATGGGCAAACTGAGCATTTGCCGCGGAAGGCGTGACGCTAAAGGAATAATCGGTCAGCAGGCAGACGTTGCTGCAGGTAGAAAGCGTCAGCACGCCGCGGATAGTCGCCGGCAACGGGCCGTGAAACACCATCGGAATGGTGACCCGATCGTGGTAGCCCTGGGTCGTGATCCCGGCGACGTCAAAACGCGCAGGCGTCGGCCAGAACCACTCTACTTTGGGCATCTCACCCTGCCAGGCAATAGCTGGCGCAACGCCGCCTTCCCCTGGGGATCGCCAGTAGGTTTTCCATCCTTTTTCGAGCTTCACGTCCAGTAAAAGACGCGTTTCTTTACTGCCCGAGGTATCTGCGCGCAGCCTGACGCTGGCGTGATCGTTATCCGGCGATTGCAGCCAGACTGACTCTGCTGCCCAGGACACGGGCAACCAAAGCATGAGCAGGCACAGCAGCGCCTGCCTGAAGCGAATAAACATGTTTTTTCTCCATAAATGATTAACTAACTGTCGGAAACAGCCGGTCTGTCATTCACGGAAGACGCAGAAACGAAGATGTACCCTGAGGGTGGGAGGTGAAGTCGCTCTTGGAGCTGAAAACGGCATTCGCGTGGAACGCACGGGCGCCAATAAGGAAAGCAGCAGGCAAAGTGCGAACAACGCCCCATCAAACAAGACTGGCGGCACGCTCAATAATGATTTAGCGCTAAGTTCGCACGGCGTGACCGGCGAGTCAGCGTCAGCCTGCGGGTTATCCGCCTGGGCAGCAACGGCGCTGGCCGCGGTTTCCATCTGCAACGCGTGCAGGCCCGCCATGCGCTGCGCGGTACAAACCAGTACCACAACACATGCCAGGCAAAGAAACCAAATCCCTATACGCCGCTGTTTTACCATCAGGTCCTCACTGTTTAACCCGGCTTATCTTAGCGGCTGGCGAAAGATTGGCAATCTTTGTGCTGTAAAGTTATGTCTGAGCCTGTTTTCTGGCAATTTTTGCTTGTTTTATCGGCAAACGATACAAAAGACGCTTTGGAGGCTTTGACAAGGCCGTGTGGCCTCGCTAATATGCGGCCCGTTCACACGATTCCTCTGTAGTTCAGTCGGTAGAACGGCGGACTGTTAATCCGTATGTCACTGGTTCGAGTCCAGTCAGAGGAGCCATATTTAAGAAGCCCGCTTAAGGAAACTTAAGCGGGCTTTTTGCTTTTGATTTTTCACAAAGTTTTCTTTCCTTCACAAAATTCATTTTTCCTCTGCATCAGCCGTTCACTTTTTAAATTAGTCGGCTACTATTCAGTTATACCGTACGCTTTTCACGCACCCCAGCCCCGCCGCGTTATAAAATATTTACCCCACATGCAGGCCGTTATGTTAGTAAATTTTCGCGGAGAATTGCAGCATATTGCAGGGAACTGCATTGAACGAGCAGGCTTCTTAATCGATATAAAAGAAAAGCCCCCGCAAATGCAGGGGCTTAATTTTCTTTATTTTTATTTTTTGTAATGTAAAATTACAAGTGCTTACAATCTTGTGCATCGGGAAATCGGTGTACTAGATAATAATCTGTGAACATTTCCCTTGGTGTTGCTCAGGTCTTTGACCGCCTGACCCGCTTGCGTGTTGGCGCGGCCGGTCAGGATTTTTTTAAGTTTAGAGAAGGCCTTAGGCAAAAAAAAGCTGTCTTTAAGTACAGGGGACCTCCACATACAGGGATACGCGATGTGTTCTGCAATTGAATTTTTTATAAGTAATCATAATGATTTACACCCCGGTCTCGCCCGGGAATTGTATGCGTTACGCAAAAAAACATTTCACGAACGGCTCGAATGGAAAGTGGAATGTGAAGATAATCAGGAAAGAGATCAATTCGATAACGCAAATACAACTTATTTAATGGGCATGTTGGAAGGTAAATTATTTTGCGGCGCACGCTTTATTGATGCCAAACATCCGACAATGACAGATGAAATATTTTATCAATATTTTAATAACATTAGTTTACCAAAAGATATTCCATGCTGTGAAATTACCCGATTATTCCTCGACAAAGATCGTCGTGACGAAGGTAATTTACGCACCCTACCCGCCAGTAAAGCATTATTTCTGGCGATGATTATGTATTGCATGAAAAATGGCTATCCCGGTATGCACGCGGTGACAAGTCGGGGAATGTACGCCATTTTCCGTCAGGCCAACTGGAAAGTTGATGTGCTGCAGAAGGGGCTCTCAGAAAAGGGCGAAGCGGTTTATTATATTTACATGCCTGCTAATCAACAGGTTATAGAAGATATTATTAATAAAGATAAAAACAGCGCATGGTTGCGTGAGACGCTCACCCAGCTCAATAACCTGTAAGCTCGTCGGTCAGGCATCCAGATCCAACAACCTGAGTTCGATACTTAGTTTAACCGCGTGACGCGCATTGTTAACGCCAAGCTTTTTCATGGCATTGCCCATGTGGAATTTCACCGTGCGCTCGGTAATGGACAAGATAGTCGCAATCTCGCCATAGGTTTTTCCGGTATAGACCCATTGCAAAATTTGCTGCTCACGCGGTGACAAGAAAACATTCTTTTTCTGCCGAATATCGCTGTATAAATTCAGCATTTTTTGGTGCAGCTTGATAAAGAAAGCGATCGCCGCCTCACGGTTTTCAGTGAGGTTAACATCTGAAGGCTGATGGCTAATCAGCGAAAGCACCGCAAGATTGTTCACATAGTCGTGGAGCGGATAAGTATGCCCCTGCACAATATTGTGCAGTGAACCTTCGTCAAAAATACGCTTCAGCGTATACCCGGAAGAGACCATCATCCCGCTGTCCCATGAAAAATCCTCCAGGGTGCTGAGAGACCGGACAATCACTGGGTCAATAAATTGATATTTATTCTCGAGATAAATGTTAAACCATTGCGGATTGTTATTAATAATACGCATTTGGGAAGGGTCTTTCTTATTCATCACAGCATACGCGTAGGTCGTATGTTTGTAATCCAGAATAAATTCATCAAGTTCGCGCTGAATTAATGAATTTACTTTGCTGTCATTATAATACGTGTCCTTCACAACCATCGCCGTCCGTAGAATTAAGAGAACAAAGTATAGATCATTTCCCTTCGCTTGCCACACCTCAATGCCACCGATTTGATGAATAAACGCAGGAATGGCCTAATATCCATTCCTGCGTCAGCCAGGAAAAGTTAAATCAAGTTATTATCACGCCTTAGATTTCGGTCAGGATCTGACTGAAATCGAGGCGCGACTTTGGCAGTCCAGCGTTAAAGTCCTCCACGCTGCGATAGCCCAGCGCCACCATCACCACGCTGGTCAGGCCCTTCTCGCGCAGGCCAAACTCTGCGTCCAGCGCGGCGGCATCAAAACCTTCAATCGGCACGGCATCAATGTTCAGGGTGGAAACGCCCAGCAGCAGCGTACCGAGGTTGAGGTAAACCTGTTTCTCCATCCAGTGCTGCGCATCTTTCAGGTCAAACCGGTGTTTATTGGCATAGAAAGAGCGGCCTTTGTGCTGCCCTTCTTTGGCCTGTTCCGTGGCAAAGCGCCCATCATCCTGCTCTTTTTGCAGCAATGTTTGCAGGTGCGCATCGTCATAAACTGTTTTGGCGCAGAACACCACGACATGTGAAGCATTCAGCACTTTAGGCTCGTTTGCCGCGTAAGGCCCGGTGGTCGCTTTGGCAATACGCGCCTTGCCTTCATCACTGCTTACCAGCAAGAAATGCCACGGCTGCGAGTTGGTGCTCGACGGGCTCAGTCGCAGCAGATTTTTGATTTTATCCACGTCTTCAGCGGCAATTTTTTTAGACGCATCAAAAGCTTTCGTGGCATAGCGCCGGGAGGCAGCATCAACAATGTTCATTATTTTTCCTGAATAAGTCGTTGTGTTTTGCAGCGGCCAGCCTGGCCGCCGCGAGTAAAGTGTTAAACGGCAACTTCGTCCAGCGGAACCAGCTTCAGCGGTTCCGCCAGCAGGGCGTCCATTTGTTTCACAAAGGCCTGGAAGTGAGGCAGCGTATTGTGCAGGTCGAGCGCCTGCTGCCCGCGCCATGACTCGCGAACGTAAAACGTATCCGGCTCTTGCTGAAGCTGAAACAGGGTGTAGTCGAGGCAGCCAGGCTCCAGGCGGCTCGGCGCAACCAGCGCCTTCAGCGCGGCTTTCAGGTTATCCCGCTGGCCGGCTTTCGCCTTCAGCATGGCAATAATCGTCAACGTTTCTGCCGTTGCCATATCAGAATCCCTCCAGCACAATTTTACCCACCGCACGCCCGGTTTCCAGCAGCGCATGGGCGCGGCGAAGGTTGCCCGCGTTGATTGTGCCATAGTGTTCGCCGAGCGTAGTTCTTAACACGCCCTGGTCGATAAGCGTGGCCACGCGCGTCAGCAGATTATGCTGCTCAATAATATCGCTGGTGACGAACATCGAACGGGTGAACATAAACTCCCAGTGCAGCGAAATGCTTTTGGCCTTCAAGGCGCGAACGTCCAGCGCGGTCGGATCATCAATTAGCGCAAATTTCCCCTGCGGGATGAGCGCCTCAATCAGCTGGGCATAATGTTGTTCGGTATTGGTCAGGCTGGCAACGTGCGTAACGTGCTTCACGCCAATACGCTGTAATTCTTCCGTCAGAGGCTGGCTGTGGTCGATAACGTGGTGGGCGCCGAGTTCGTTCACCCACTTTTGGCTTTCCGGGCGAGAGGCGGTGCCAATCACGGTGGCTTTTGTCAGCCTGCGGGCAAGCTGGGTCAGAATTGAGCCCACGCCGCCGGCCGCGCCCACAATCAACAGCACGGCATCTTCACTGCCGTTTTCCTGAATACCCAGGCGGTCGAAAAGCATTTCCCACGCGGTAATTGCCGTCAGCGGTAATGCGGCAGCAGCGGCATTTTCCACGGACTGAGGCTTAAGTGCCGCAATGCGTTCGTCCACCAGCTGAAACTCACTGTTGCTGCCCGGGCGAGTCAGCGACCCGGCGTACCACACGGTATCGCCAGGCTTGAACAGCGTGACGGCTTCACCCACTTCCACAACGGTACCCACGGCGTCCCAGCCCAGTACGCGAGGGGTTTCGCTACTAAAGCCACTGCGAACTTTGGTATCAACGGGGTTCACGGAAATGGCGTTCACCGCCACCAGAATGTCGTGCCCCTGAGCAACGGGCTTCGGCAGCGTGATGTCCTGCAGCGCATCAATATTGCTGCCGTCTTTTGCGGCGTGTGTAATAGCAATAGCTTTCATAGCAGCTCCAATAAGGTAATGGGTTCATCAATTGAGTAAAATCATGGTACAAGGAGCGCGTCAGGTGAAAAACCGGCGTCAGGAAACAACACTTATACTCGGAGAGTGAAAATGCTCAGGCTGGAAGACCTTGCGCTGTTTGTCAGGGCGGCGGCGTTAAACAGTTTTAGCGATACCGCCAGGGAAGCCGGGCTGCAGCCAGCCCAGGTCAGCACCGCCATTAAGCGCCTGGAGCAGAACCTCAATATTCGCCTGTTCGCCCGCTCAACGCGCAGCCTGCGCCTGACGCCCGAAGGTGAAGCCTGGCTGCCATACGCCCAGCAGGTGCTGCAGACGCTGGATGCCGGGTATGAACAGATCCAGCCCCCCAGCGACGAAGTACGCGGCACGCTGCAAATCGCCGTCCCTTCGGATCTTGGGCGAAATCTCCTGTTGGATGTTTTTCAGCAATTTCGCAGCACTTACCCGGCGCTAAGCCTGAAACTTCTGTTTTCCGATCGAATCACCGACGTGTTTAAAGATCCGGTGGATGTGGCTTTTCGCTACGGCAATAACGATGATGCGTCTTACATCGCCCTGCCGGTCGCGCCAGAAAACCGCCGCGTGCTGGTTGCATCTCCCGCCTATCTGGCACGCTATGGCGAACCCCAAACCCTTGCCGACCTGGCCCAGCACAATGCGCTGACGTTTGTGCTTCGCGGGCGGGTGCACAATAGCTGGTCGTTCAGCCTGCGCGGCAAAATGCAGCAGGTGGCGGTGAAAGGTTCAATGATGAGCGATGATGCGGAAGTCATTCACCGGCTGGCGGTAAAAGGGGAAGGTATGACCTACAAATCCTGGCTGGATGTCAGCGACGATGTGCAGGCAGGCCGTTTAAAGCTGCTGCTGCCGCAGTATGAAGGGGACAGCATTCCACTGAATCTGATTTGCCCGCACCGTAAGCAACTGTCGACCACGGTGCGGCTGCTGCACGAAGCGGTCAAGGCACGCTGCGAAAACGCGATGCGCACCCTGCCCACTATCGAAACTTAAAACGTGACCCAGTCATCTCCTGCCGTGGTGGCTGCTGCGGCTTTTGCCTGAGGTTTGACTTTCGTTTCCACCACGGCGTGTTCTTCGCGCCCGGACAGACGGAAACGCGCCACCGCTTTTTGCAGCATTTCAGTCTGGCCTTCGAGCGCCGCCGCCGCCGCCGAGATCTGCTCCACCAGCGCGGCGTTTTGCTGCGTCACGCTGTCCATTTCGCTAACCGCCACGCTCACCTGAGAAATACCTTTGCTTTGCTCGTCCGTTGCCGAGGCAATCTGCTTCATAATTTGCGTGGTGTCAGACACCGCCTTCAGCACCTCTTTCATGGTGTTGCCTGCCTCGTTGACCAGCGCCGCGCCGCTGTTCACCCGGTTTACCGAGTCGGCAATCAGCGTTTCAATCTCTTTCGCCGCGCCCGCACTGCGGCTGGCCAGGTTGCGCACTTCCCCCGCCACCACGGCAAAACCTCTGCCCTGTTCACCTGCGCGGGCGGCCTCAACGGCAGCGTTTAGCGCCAGAATGTTGGTCTGGAAGGCAATGCTGTTGATGACGCTGGTGATCTCACTTATTTTGCGGGAACTGTCGGAGATCCCTTCCATCGTGACCACCACATCACCCACCAGCCTGCCGCTGCGGCTGGCGGTTTGTGAAGCTTTTTCCGCAATGCTGCTGGCCTGGCGCGCATTCTCGGCGTTGAATTTAACCGTGGCCGTGAGCTGCTCCATGCTGGCGGCAGTTTCTTCCAGCGCGGCGGCCTGTTCTTCGGTGCGTGAAGAGAGATCGTTATTGCCGGAAGAGATCTCCGCCGAGCCACGATAAATGTTCTCCGTGCCGCTGCGAATCGCGCTCACCGCATCACGCAGGCTGCCCTGCATCTCGGCCAGCAGCGGGAACAGTTTGCCGACGCAGTTCCGCCCAAAGTCCTCCACCGGATGGCTGAGGTCGCCTTTCGCAATGACCGAGAAATGATCCCGAATGCGGTCCAGCGGTTTCACCAGCAGGTTCACCAGATAACGATCGGTAAACAGCAGGATCAGCAGCCCAATCACAATCGCCACCAGCACGGTGATTTTCATCAGGCGAGTCAGAGAGTCCACGGCAACCCGTGTCCGGTCCAGTCGTTCTTCGGCCACGGCGGTAAACTTGCTGCTGCTGGCTCCGAAGGCACGGCTGAGCGGCGGCGTGACCTGGGTGGCCTGCTGGCGATAATCCGACGCGCTTCCCTGCTGGGCAAGCTGCATCTGTACCGCCACGCCGTTATCTAAAAGCTGCTGCCATTTTTCGATCACGTCGGCGGAAACGGCCGGATCCATTGGCCCAGGCGAAACGCTCTTCAGACGCTCAAGTTCGCTTTTCATGTTATCCAGCGCTTCCTGCACGGGCTTAAAATCGGCAGCTTCCCCCGCCGCCTTCGCCTCCATCACCCGCGAAAGACGCGTAATAAAGCGAAAATACTGGTCGTTGCCTTTGCTGAGTATCGTCATCTGCGACACCAGCTGATGGTCAACGGCGTTGCCGTCCCCCAGCTTCGCCAGCGAATAAACGGTAAACACGCCCACGGCTGACCACAGCAGGCAGAACAGCCCCAGCACGGTGAGCAGTACCCGGCGTACGGTAAAATTCTTTAACATTCCCATGTCGTTCCCCTCATCGTTATTGTCGTTATCCCATCAAGCTCGGGTATCAATGGGGTTATCGGCAGCCTCTGCGCGGGTATTCATTTTTTTGTGATGAATTTTTTATGAGGCTCGCAACTCTTCCCGTCTTCCGCTTCCGTTCTGCGCCCGGCGTGACATACTGAGACACTAACCCGGCGAGAACCGGTAAAGGAGAATCAATGAATAATAACGTTGTATGCCAGGGGCTGACGCCTGCTGAAGCCCTGGACAAGCTGGAAGCATTGTACGAAAGTTCGGTAACCGCCCTTCGCGATGCGATTGCCCTCTACACCCAACATGGCACGCTGCCGGACGTAGACGCGCGTTCCGACGGGCTGTTTGTCTACCCCGAACTGCGGGTGAGCTGGGACGGCGTTCCCCGTGGCCCGAAAAATACCCGCTCCTATGCCCGCTTTACCCACTCCGGCAGCTACACCACCACGGTGACCCGTCCCGCGCTGTTTAAGAGCTACCTGCACGAACAGTTGAACCTGCTGAGCGAAGACTACGGCGTGCACATTGAGGTTGGCCCTTCTCAGCATGAGATCCCTTACCCATACGTGATTGACGGCCTGAACCTCGACCGCACGATGAGCGCCGGACTGACGCGCCATTTCCCAACCACCGAGCTGTCACAGATTGGCGATGAAACTGCCGACGGCCTGTTCCACCCGACGGAAGCCTGGCCGCTGTCGCACTTTGACGCCCGCCGCGTGGATTTCTCGCTGGCTCGCCTGCGCCACTACACCGGCACGCCGGTGGAGCACTTCCAGCCCTTCGTGCTGTTCACCAACTACACCCGCTATGTGGACGAGTTTGTCCGCTGGGGCTGCCAGCAAATCCTCGACCCGGACAGCCCGTATATCGCCCTGTCCTGCGCCGGAGGCACCTGGCTGACCGCCGAAACCGAAGCCCCGGAAGAGGCGATTTCCGACCTGGCGTGGAAGAAACACCAGATGCCGGCCTGGCACCTGATCGATAAAAACGGCAGCGGCATTACGCTGATTAACATCGGCGTAGGCCCGTCCAACGCCAAAACCATCTGCGACCACCTCGCGGTGCTGCGCCCGGATGCCTGGCTGATGATTGGCCACTGCGGCGGCCTACGTGAAAGCCAGCAAATTGGCGACTACGTGCTGGCTCACGCCTACCTGCGTGACGATCACGTACTGGATGCTGTGCTGCCGCCGGATATTCCTATTCCAAGCATCGCGGAGGTGCAGCGCGCCCTTTATGACGCCACCAAGCAGGTCAGCGGCATGCCGGGCGAAGAAGTGAAACAGCGCCTGCGCACCGGCACGGTGGTCACCACCGATGACCGCAACTGGGAGCTTCGCTATTCAGCTTCTGCGCTGCGCTTCAACCTCAGCCGCGCGGTGGCTATCGATATGGAAAGTGCGACGATTGCCGCACAGGGTTATCGCTTCCGGGTGCCTTACGGCACGCTGCTGTGCGTTTCAGACAAACCCTTGCACGGCGAAATCAAGCTGCCGGGCCAGGCCAACCGTTTCTATGAAGGGGCGATTTCCGAGCACCTGCAGATTGGCATTCGGGCCATTGATTTGTTGCGTGCCGAAGGTGAAAAGCTGCACTCGCGCAAGCTGCGTACCTTCAACGAACCTCCGTTCCGTTAATAAAAAGAATAAGGAAGCTGGATGCAACACACTTCATCACTCGGCGCACTGCGGGCGCTGCTCCGGGAGCGCGAGCTGGATGGGATCATCGTGCCGCGCGCCGATGCCCATCAAAGCGAATACTGTGCGCCTTATGACAATAAACTCGAGTTTATCAGCGGCTTTACCGGTTCCGCCGGGCTGGCGCTAGTGCTTGCTGACCGCGCCCTGCTGTTTGTGGACGGGCGCTACCAGGTTCAGGCTCGCCATCAGGTGAATCTGGCAGAGTTCGAGATTCATCATCTGCACGACGAGCCGCTGCACCTTTGGCTCCGCGATAATCTTCCGGCAGGTAAACGCATCGCCTTCGAACCGCTGCTGATGGTCAACAGCCAGTACGAAAGCCTGCGTACCAGCGGCTGCGATCTGGTGGCGTTAGATGACGATCCGCTTGATGCAATCTGGCCCGATCGCCCAGCAGCACCCTGCGGGGAAATCATCGCCATGCCGGATGAAATCAGTGGCGAAAGCGCTGCGTCAAAGCGTGAGCGGATCGCCCAGGTGCTGAGCGCAGCCGGGGCGGATTATCTGGCGCTGACGCAGCCGGACAATATCGCCTGGCTGCTGAACGTACGTGGCTCGGATATTCCAATGAGCCCGGTGCCGCACTCCTTCGCACTGTTGAGCGCCAGGGGTGACATTGAATGGTTTGTAGCGGAAGAAAAACTGCGGAAGCTGGATAAAGCCTGGCTCAACGGCATCACGCTCCGCCCGATGAGTGAATTCCTTGCCCGCTGCCAGCAGTTGGCAACCGGGAAACATACCCTCATCGACGCGGACTCTGCGCCGGTCGCCGTGCGCTTTGCCGTGGAGCAAGGCGGAGGCAGGGTGCTGTGGGCGCCGGATCCTGTCACGCTAATCAAAGCCAATAAGAACGAAACCGAACTGGCAGGCTACCGCGACAGCCACATCGAAGACGGCGTGGCCTGGGTGAATTTCCTTGCCTGGCTGACCCGAGAAGTGCCGCGCCGCGAAGCCGCAGGTAACCCGGTCACCGAGCTGGAGGCGCAGGAAAAACAGCTGAGCTTCCGCCAGCAGGGCTCCACCTTTACCGAGCAAAGCTTTAGCACCATTTCTGCCGCGGGCAGCAACGCCGCGATGTGCCACTACCACTCTTCGCCGGAAACGAATTTCGCCCTTACCGCCGCGCAGTTTTACCTCAATGATTCCGGCGGGCAGTATATCAACGGCACGACGGACGCCACCCGTACGCTCAGCTTTGGCGAGCTGGATGCGACCCGCCGCCTGCACTACACCGCCGTGCTGAAAGGCTTCCTGGCGCTGATCTCGCTGCAGTTCCCACAGGGGACTCAGGGCCACCAGCTCGATGCCTTTGCCCGCCGCCCGCTCTGGGAACTGGGGCTGGATTACGATCACGGCACCGGGCACGGCGTTGGCCACCGACTGATGATCCACGAAAATCCGCACCGCATGGCGAAGAAAGTGAACCCATGGCCGATGCTGCCGGGCAACATCCTCACCATCGAACCGGGTTATTACCTGGCGGACAGCCACGGGATCCGCATCGAAAACCAGGTCGAGGTCATTGCCTCCCGGCCTGGCTTCTGCAAATTCTCGTCGCTGACGCTGATCCCTATCGACCTGTCAGCCGTCAACGTTGATTTGCTCAGCTCACAGGACATCGCCTGGCTTGACGACTACCACCAGCAGGTGCGGGAAACGCTCTCCCCGCGCGTGAACGAAGAGGTGCGTCATTGGCTTGAAGCCGCCACGCAGCCCGTTAGCCCGCTGTGCAAGCAGTAACCTTTCAAGGCCGCGTTTGCGGCCTTTTTCATTGATTTGCTGGATTAATCGGCAGTTAAACGCATTTCACCAAAACAGCCTTTGACAACCCGGACTCACGCCGTTAGTATTCGCCCCGTTCACACGATTCCTCTGTAGTTCAGTCGGTAGAACGGCGGACTGTTAATCCGTATGTCACTGGTTCGAGTCCAGTCAGAGGAGCCATATTTAAGAAGCCTGCTTAGGAAACTAAGCGGGCTTTTTGCTTTTCTGAGCTGACAAAAACCAGAACAAAAAAGCCCGCTTAATGCATATTAAGCGAGCTTCTTTTTCTCTAACGCAACCTTCCCTTACTCCCAGGCGCGCTCGGCCTTAGTGGCGTCAAACACCGGCGGTGGCCTGCGGAAGCGGCGTGTGAGGAAGGCCAGATACAGAATACCGACCGCCGCCCACACCAGCCCCAGCGTCAGGGACGTCACTTCCAGGTTCACCCACAGCACCGCCACCGTCGCCGCGCCAATCAGCGGCAGAATGAGGTAATGCAGCTTCTCGCGCCAGGTTTTGTTGCGGCCTTCACGACGCCAGAAGTGGTTAAACACCGACAGATTCACGAAGGTAAAGGCCACCAGCGCGCCGAAGTTGATCAGCGCCGTCGCCGTCACCAGGTCAAAGAACAGCGCGGACAGGGCCACGATCCCGACCATGAGTACGTTCAGCGCCGGGGTGCGCCATTTCGGGTGTACGTAGCCGAAGTATTTTTCCGGGAAGACGTTGTCGCGGCCCATCACATAAAGCAGACGCGAAACGCTGGCGTGGGAGGCCAGCCCGGATGCCAAAGTGTTAACGAAGGTGGTGCAGAGGAAAATCGACTGGAACAGCTTGCCGCCAACGTACAGCGCAATCTCAGGCAGCGCTGCGTCCGGGTTTTTAAAGCGGCTGATGTCCGGGAAGAACAGCTGCATAAAGAACGAGGCAACGATAAAGATGATGCCGCCGTAGGCCGCAGTCAGGAAAATAGCTTTCGGGATGGTGCGCGCCGCATCGGGCGTCTCTTCCGACAGCGTGGTCACCGCATCGAAGCCGAGGAACGAGAAGCAGACTATCGTCGCGCCGGTAATCACCGGGATCAGGTGCGCATTTTCGCTGATAAACGGCTGCAGCGACCAGACGGTGCCCACGCCTTCGCCTTTGTGCAGCCCCTGCACCACCAGAATGATAAACACCACCATAATGGCGATTTGGACCAGCACAAACAGAGTGTTGAAGTTCGCCACCAGATTGACGCTCTTCAGGTTGGCCGCCGTCAGGATGCAGACAAAACCGACCACCCAGATCCACGGCGGGACTTCCGGGAACAGCGCCGAAAGGTAGATTTTTGCCAGCAGGACGTTAATCATCGGCAGGAACAGATAATCCAGTAACGATGACCAGCCCACCATAAAGCCTACGTGCGGACTAATGGCCTTTTGGGCGTAGGTATAAGCTGACCCGGCCTGCGGGAACTGGCGCACCAGTTTGCCGTAGCTGATGGCGGTAAACAGCACGCCCGCCAGCGCAAGCAGGTAGGATGCCGGGACGTGGCCGTCGCTGATGCCGGACACAATCCCGAAGGTATCAAACACCGACATCGGCGTGAGATAGGCCAGGCCCATCACCACCACCTGCCAGAGTTTCAGAGATTTACGCAGCTGCGGTTTTCCCGCCTGCGAAACAATATCTGCGGAAGAGTTAGTCGCCATGACGATGTCCCCCCACGCGAATACAGGTTTGCGAAACGTTGTTCGTTCGGGCAAACCTGCTTAGCCTGGGGGTTAATCCTAACTGTCGGGGAACGGCAATGGGGTTCACGCAGGCCACTGGCCCGTCGTTGTCAATACGGCAGCAGCGTTCGCCCTCGCCGTGCGGATATTTAAACATTTGCATCTGCATCATTTCATTTCCTCGTCGTACACATTGTCGTTAACTGAAGACCCGTTGCCGCCCGCGCTCCATTACGCGACTTCGGGAAATGGCAGGTTGCCCTGCAAAACGTCCGGCCTGGCTCCGCTCAGTCCGTATGATGCTACTTATTTATTCGCGTGCCCGGACACGTAAGCTCTGCCGGGCAGGCGCCACACTCAGGCGTTTTTCAGCATCCACTCAATTTCAGTTTCTGTGATTAAACGCTCAAACTGCACCAGCTCATCGTGCTTGCACGCATGGAAAACGTGGCTGAAACGCTCGCCCAGCAGGTCGCGCAGACGATCGTTCTGGGTGAATTCCCACAGCGCGTCGCTCTGGCGGATCGGGAACGGCAGCCCTTCCTGCTCCAGCCCGTTGCCCTCTACCTCTTCCTGCAGCGGCAGGTCGTTATCCAGCCCATGTAAAATCCCGGCCAGAATAGTCGCCATCACCAGATACGGGTTGGCATCCGCCCCCGCCACGCGATACTCCACGCGATGGTTGTCTCTGTCGCCACAAGGAATACGCAGCGCCACGGTGCGGTTGTTATGCCCCCACGACGCCTGAGTCGGGACGTACATCCCCGGCTGGAAACGACGCCATGAATTCACGTTCGGGGCCAGCAGCGCCATAGAAGAAGGCATCAGGTGGATCATGCCCGCCAGCGCGCGCTTCAGCAGCGCTGAGTCTTCGCCGTCGGCGTCCGCCAGCACGTTTTCACCTTTGTTATTCAGCACGCTGATGTGGATATGCATCCCGCTGCCCGCATGCTCTTCATACGGCTTCGCCATAAAAGTGGCGTGCATCTTATGCTTCTCGGCGACAGTTCGCACCAGACGTTTTAACGCCAGCGCATCATCGCAGGCATCCAGCACGTTATCGGTGTGGTGCAGGTTGATTTCGAACTGCCCCGGCGAGGCTTCCGCCACCGCGCCATCGGCGGGGATCAGCTGCAGGCGGGCCAGGTCGTCGATGTCGGTCAGCACGTCGGCGAAGTGGTTAAGGTTATCGACGGAGTAGACCTGGCTTTGGGTATTGCGATCGTCGGTGCCCGGCGCGCAGGGCGGCTGCAGGTAGCCTTCGGCGTCGCGCTGGCGGTCAATTAAATAGAACTCCAGCTCTACCGCTACCACGGGGAATAGACCACGCTGGCGCAGCTGCTGCCAGAGTCGGTTCAGCACGTTCCGCGGCTCAACGTCAAAGGGAGCGCCATCTTCATCCAGCATGGTCAGCATCATCTGGCCGATAAATTCCGGGTCAGCCGCCGAAGGGGTCAGCGTGCCCAGCACCGGCACGCAGCGGCGGTCCGGCTCGCCCAGCTCCTGCCCCAGCCCGGCCTCTTCTACTACGTTCCCGAGAATATCCATGGCAAACACGGACGCCGGGAAGTAACAGCCCTTCTCTACCTTACGCAGCCCGGCCACCGGAATACGTTTCCCCCGGAAGCAGCCGTTCAGGTCAGTGAGCAGGACATCGACATATTGGGTATTGGGATAACGTTCAAGGAAGGTATTCACTTCGCGTGCAAACGCGCTACTTCGTCTCTCTTCGGAATGCTGAACAAAATTCTCAACTTCTACGATATTGGTTTCCATGATTCACCGCCGTTGCGTTGGATGCCGGTCGCTGATGTCGACCGTTAAATATAATGTCCACTTATCGACAATGGTGTGAAACAAAATGTTTGTCAAATGTTAATTTAAGTTTGCAAGACAGTTAAACCGCTGCTAAGTTGAGAAAATATTGAACGGAAATGGCCAACATGGAATCGTTTGGAAATAATTTAGTCCAGAATGTGAGGTTGATCATGGTCGATATATTTGACAAGCCATTAATCGGTGTTGTGATGTGCAGAAACAGGCTTAAGGGTCATCTGACCCAAACATTGCAAGAAAAGTACCTGAACGCGGTATTGAATGCAGGCGGCTTGCCCATTGCCCTGCCCCACGCGCTGGCAGAGCCGGAACTGCTGGAAGCGCTGCTGCCAAAACTGGACGGGATCTTCCTGCCGGGCAGCCCCAGCAACGTGCAGCCGCACCTCTATGGTGAAAACGGCGATGAGCCTGACGCCGACCCCGGGCGTGATGAACTGAGCATGGCGCTTATCGCCGCCGGGCTCAAAAGGCGCATTCCCATTTTCGCCATCTGCCGGGGTTTACAGGAACTTGTTGTCGCCACCGGCGGGACTCTGTATCGTCGCCTGAGCGATCGTCCCGAGTTTCTGGAGCACCGTGAAGATCCGGAACTCCCGGTGGAGCAGCAGTATGCCCCATCACACGAAGTCCAGGTTCATGAGGGAGGATTGCTTTCGCAGTTGATACCGGGCTGCAACACGTTTTGGGTGAATTCATTACATGGCCAGGGAGCGAAAACGCTGGGTCCGCTGCTGCGCGTCGAGGCGCGTTCACAGGATGGTCTGGTGGAGGCCGCGAGCGTTCACGATCATCCTTTTGCCCTCGGGGTTCAGTGGCATCCGGAATGGAACAGTAGCGAATATGCACTATCGCGTTTGTTGCTTGAGGGTTTTATCACCGCCAGTCAGAACCACCTCGCTGAAAAGCAGCGGCTCTGACCACTACCGTTAAGGAAATGCCATTATGAGCGATGACGGCCTGGCGCCGGGTAAACGTTTGTCAGCGATCCGCCAGCAACTGGGTCTCTCTCAACGTCGTGCCGCCGAACTGTCTGGATTAACGCATAGCGCCATCAGCACCATAGAACAGGACAAAGTCAGTCCTGCTATCAGTACGCTGCAGAAGCTGCTGAAAGTCTACGGGCTGTCGCTCTCCGAGTTCTTCGCGGAACCGGAAAAACCTGATGAGCCGCAGGTCGTGATTAATTACGACGATCTGATTGAAATAGGCAGTCAGGGTGTTTCAATGAAATTAATACACAATGGGAATCCTAACCGTACGCTGGCGATGATCATTGAGACCTATCAGCCGGGAACCACCACCGGCGAGAGGATCAAACACCAGGGTGAGGAGACAGGCACGATACTGGAAGGTGAAGTGGTTTTGACCGTAAACGGCCAGACCTGGCACCTGGTTGCGGGGCAAAGCTATGCCATTAATACCGGCATGCCGCACAGCTTCAGCAACACCTCGGCAGGCATCTGCCGCATTATCAGCGCCCATACCCCCACCACGTTCTAATTATTTTCAGGCCTGAGTAATCAGGCCTTATTTCAAAACCTTTTTTAACAGGACTTATTTCCTGGGGCTTTTTGCAGCCCAAATTTGCCTGAAGAACCCAGTAAGGCCATTTATCCGATTGAATAAAAGGAGTCATCATGGACTTTCAGCATCTTAATTACTGGCAGGAGAAAGCCAAAAATACCTCGCCGGAAACGCGCTTGTTTATTAACGGCGAATATTGCGCGGCACAGGACGGCGAAACATTTAGTACCGTCGATCCTTTTGCCCAGCGTGACCTTGCCGAAGTGGCGCGAGGCAAAAAAGCGGACGTCGATATTGCGGTGAAGGCCGCCCGCGATGTCTTTAATCGCGGCGACTGGGCGCAGGCTTCCCCGGCCAAACGCAAAGCCGTGCTCGGCAGGCTGGCAGATTTAATGGAGCAGCATCGCGAGGAGCTGGCGCTGCTGGAAACGCTCGACACCGGCAAGCCTATTCGCCATAGCCTGCGCGATGATATTCCGGGCAGCGCCCGCGCTATTCGCTGGTACGCCGAGGCAATCGACAAAATCTACGGCGAAGTAGCCACCACCGGCGTCAACGAACTGGCGCTGATTGTGCGCGAACCCATTGGCGTAATTGCCGCCGTTGTGCCGTGGAACTTCCCGCTGCTGCTGGCCTGCTGGAAGCTAGGCCCGGCGCTGGCGGCGGGCAACAGCGTGATCCTTAAACCTTCTGAAAAATCACCGCTGTCGGCAATCCGTCTTGCGGCGCTGGCTAAAGAAGCTGGCCTGCCGGACGGCGTGTTTAACGTCGTGACCGGGTTTGGTCACGAAGCGGGCCAGGCGTTGGCTCAGCACCCGGACGTGGACGTGATTACCTTCACCGGCTCCACCCGCACCGGTAAACAGCTGCTGAAAGATGCGGGCGACAGCAACATGAAACGCGTCTGGCTCGAAGCCGGCGGGAAAAGCGCCAATATCGTTTTTGCCGACTGCCCGGATCTGCACAAAGCCGCGGCAACCACCGCCGCCGGTATTTTCTATAACCAGGGCCAGGTTTGCATCGCCGGGACTCGCCTGCTGCTGGAAGAGAGCATCGCCGACGAGTTTATTGCTCTACTGAAAGAGCAGGCAAAAAACTGGCAGCCCGGCAACCCGCTCGACCCGGAAACCACCATGGGGACGCTGATCGACTGCGCCCACGCCGACAACGTTCACGGCTTTATTCGCGACGGGGAAAACCAGGGCAAGCTGGCGCTCGACGGGCGGAACAACGCTCACCCGGCGGCTATCGGCCCGACGATTTTTACCGATACGGCGGCGGATGCGCGTGTGGGCCGGGAAGAGATCTTCGGCCCGGTGCTCGTCGTCACCCGTTTCACCTCCGAAGCCCAGGCGCTCGCCCTTGCCAACGACAGCGATTATGGCCTCGGTGCTGCCGTGTGGACCCGGGATCTCTCCCGCGCCCACCGCATGAGCCGCAGCCTTAAAGCCGGTTCCGTTTTCGTCAATAACTACAACGACGGCGATATGTCCGTCCCGTTCGGCGGCTACAAGCAGAGCGGCAACGGCCGCGATAAATCCCTGCATGCCCTTGAGAAATTTAGCGAACTGAAAACCATCTGGATTGCCCTGGAGCCTTCATCATGACTGAACATACCACCAGCTATTACGCGGCCAGCGCCAACCACTATGAGCCGTTCCCACAGCTGAATGAATCCGTGACCTGCGACGTGTGCGTGGTTGGCGGCGGCTATACCGGCCTTTCGTCTGCGCTGCACCTGTCTGAAATGGGTTATGACGTGGTGCTGCTGGAGTCTGCACGCATCGGCTTTGGTGCCAGCGGGCGCAACGGCGGGCAACTGGTGAACTCCTACAGCCGCGACATCGACGTGATTGAGCGCCGCTATGGCCCGGAAGCGGCCAAAATGCTCGGCAGTATGATGTTCGAAGGCGGGGAAATTATTCGCGAGCGCATCAAGCGCTACCAGATTGACTGCGATTATCGTCCGGGCGGCCTGTTTGTGGCGATGAACCATAAGCAAATGGAAACCCTCGAAGAGCAAAAGGCCAACTGGGAGCGCTACGGCAACACCCAGCTTGAACTGCTGGACGCCAGCGAACTGAAGCGGGAAGTGAACAGCGACCGCTACGTCGGCGCTCTGCTCGACCACAGCGGCGGCCATATTCACCCTCTCAACCTGGCCATTGGCGAGGCTAATGCAATTCGCCTGAACGGTGGACGCATTTTCGAACAGTCCCCGGTGACCCACATTGAGCACGCCAGCCCGGCCATCGTCAGCACGGAGAAAGGCAAGGTCACGGCGAAGTACGTGATCGTCGCCGGGAACGCTTATCTCGGCAATAAACTCGAACCTGAACTGGCGAAGCGCAGCATGCCGTGCGGCACGCAGGTGCTGACCACCGAGCCGCTGGGAGAAGATCTCGCTCGCTCGCTGATCCCCAAAAATTACTGTGTGGAAGATTGTAACTACCTGCTGGATTACTACCGCCTGACCGCCGATAACCGCCTGCTGTACGGCGGCGGCGTGGTGTACGGCGCCCGTGACCCGGCGGATATTGAACGCCTGGTGATGCCCAACCTGCTGAAAACCTTCCCACAGCTGAAAGGCGTGAAGATTGACTACAGCTGGACCGGGAACTTCCTGCTGACCCTGTCTCGCCTGCCGCAGGTGGGCCGTCTGGATAAAAATATTTACTACAGTCAGGGCTGCAGCGGGCACGGCGTGACCTATACCCACCTGGCCGGCCGCCTGATTGCAGAGCTGCTGCGCGGCGATGCGGAGCGCTTCAATGCCTTCGCCAACCTGCCGCATTACCCGTTCCCGGGTGGCCGCACGTTCCGCATCCCGTTTACCGCGATGGGCGCAGCTTACTACAGTCTTCGCGATCGCCTTGGGGTTTAATTTGCCTTCGCTATTGCGCTAAAGGCTCAGCGACGCTGGGCCTGACGAGCAATAACCCGACGCACGGAGCGATCCCCTCCGTGCGTTTTTTTATTAGCGGCCCACCGTTTTATAGCCACCAAAACTTCACGTTGCCGCAGATTAATGAAAGAAAAAAATAAGCTGGCTGATATTAATTTACAGTCAATAACACCCGGATATTACCAGCCAGAATTTTTGAAAGTCTTCATCAATAATGCCAGCTGTTCATTGCCCGGACGGCAACCTAACATGCAACGCATCAACCGAAACCTTGTTTAATTATTCACAATGAGAGATTTATTATGATGCGTAAACTGATTAATTCCGCCCTTGCCCTTACCGTATTGACCGCCCTTAGCGGCACGGCTTTAGCCGCCACCGAAGTCCAGTCAACCACCGCCGGCCAGCGCATGGGCTATGTTTCAGTCACCGGTGCCACAACGCTTGACGAGGCCGTTAACAAACTTGCCGATAAAGCCAGCCAGGCCGGGGCAACCACATTTAAAGTCACGTCGGCAGGCGGAAATAATAAACTTTACGCTACGGCAATATTATTCAAATAAAAGAAAAGCTCGCAACGCGCGAGCTTTTCTTTTTCTTACTGATTATTACAGTCGCCCTGTTTCCGTGGCGGCTGAATTTATTTGTACCGGCATTCCCGAGCGGCGATTAAGTGCTTCACTCACCACAGCCGTATTTACACCTGAAGCCTGAGTTTCGCTGCGCAATAAGGTAGTCATCGGCAGCGGCACTTTCTTGTCGGACTCAAACTCCGCACGGTTACGCGACAGCGGCTCGTGAACTTCCAGCCAGCGCTTGCCGTCAGGCTCGGCGGTCACCTTCACCGGCTGGTCGATGAGCTGAACGCGGGTCCCGACCGGCACATTATCGAACAGGAATTTGATGTCGTCGTTGCGCAAGCGGATGCAGCCCTGGCTGACGCGCAGGCCGATGCCAAAGTTGGCATTGGTGCCGTGGATGGCGTACAGCTTGCCGATGTAAATGGCGTACAGGCCCATCGGGTTATCCGGCCCCGGCGGCACAAAAGCCGGCAGCGTTTTGCCCTCTTTGGCGTATTCGCGACGGGTATTCGGGGTTGGCGTCCAGGCCGGGGCATCCTGTTTGCGCTCGACGCGGGTCACCCAGTTGCGCGGCGTTTCGCGCCCCGCCTGGCCAATACCTATCGGCAGGATTTCTACGGTGTTAGTGTCCTTCGGATAATAATAAAGGCGCATTTCCGCCACGTTCACCACAATCCCTTCCCGCACGGTATCCGGCAAAATCACCTGCTGCGGAATAACCAGCTGCGTACCGACTTTGGGCAGGAACGGATCGACGCCTGGGTTGGCCTCCAGCATATTGCTGAAGCCCTGCCCGTACTGAGCGGCAAAGTGTTCCAGCGGCTCTTTGTTCCCTTCCGGCACGGTAATCGTCAGGGGCGCCCCCACCAGGCGGCTGCCTTCAGGCGGTAAAGGATAGGTCACGGCCATCGCGCTCTGCGTGACCGCCGCCAGAACAAATGCCAGCGTGGAGAAACGAATCATAATTTCCCTGTTAGTTAACATGATGTGAATGCATTAAGCATAACCGTCCTGAGACAATTCTGTAAGGATTGCGCGTTAATATGTCTACTAATTATACAGTCGGGTTGCGACCGCGGACCGCAGAGGGCATGATGTCCTCTTGTTTTTTAAAGGAGACGTTATGCAGGAATTGATATCCGCCCTCGAGCAATACGGCATTCAACCCAGCCACACCACTTCCCTGATCGTTATTTTCGGCATCATTTTTCTTACCGCGCTGGTGGTGCATTTTATTCTGCACGGCATAGTGCTGCGTGCCTTTGAGAAGCGCGCACAGTCCAGCGCCAGCCTCTCTTTGCAGATAATCACCCAGAACAAGCTGTTCCAGCGGCTGGCGTTTCTGCTGCAGGGCATCATCGTTAACGTTCAGGCGGTGCTGTGGCTGCAAAAAGGCAGCGACGCGGCCACCATTCTGACCACCTGCGCCCAGCTATGGGTCATGCTCTACGCGCTGATGTCCTTTTTCTCGCTGCTGGACGTGATCTTCGGCCTGTCGGGGAAATTCGCCTTTGCTTCTCAGCTACCGCTGAAAGGCATTTTCCAGGGCGTGAAGCTGCTGGCCGCGATTGTTGTCGGCATCATGATGGTGTCGCTGCTTATCGGGAAATCCCCGGCAATATTGATAAGCGGTCTCGGTGCGATGGCCGCCGTGCTGATGTTGGTGTTTAAAGATCCGATTCTCGGCCTGGTCGCTGGCATTCAGCTTTCTGCCAACAGCATGCTGAAAATGGGCGACTGGCTGGAAATGCCGAAATACGGCGCGGACGGGGCGGTGATCGACATCGGCCTGACGACGGTGAAAGTGCAAAACTGGGACAACACCATTACCACCATCCCAACCTATGCGCTGGTGTCCGACGCGTTTAAAAACTGGAGCGGGATGTCGGCCTCAGGCGGGCGCCGCATCAAGCGCAGCGTGAACATTGACACCACCAGCATTCGTTTTCTGTCGCAGGACGAGCAGGAGAAGCTCCTTAAAGCGAAACTGCTGCAGCCGTATATGGCGGAACGTGGGAAAGAGATCAGCGAATACAACCAGCAGCACGCCGACGACTCGGTGCTGAACCAGCGCCAGATGACCAACGTCGGCACCTTCCGGGCCTATCTGAATGAGTACCTGCGCAACCACCCGCGCATTCGCAAAGACATGACGCTGATGGTGCGCCAGCTTGCCCCTGAAAGCGAAGGGCTGCCGGTGGAGATTTATGCCTTCACCAATACCGTGGCCTGGGCCGAGTATGAAAGCATTCAGGCCGACATTTTCGACCATATTTTTGCCGTGGTGGACGAGTTTGGCCTGCGTATTCACCAGACACCAACCGGTAACGACATGCGGGCCATTGCCGGGGCTTTCGAACGCTAAACGGTGCTTTCTTCCTGAGCCGAAAGTGGTTCTTTTGGCGGTCGCGGGTATTTTTTCAGCCAGCGGCCGCTGACCATTCGCCAGTAGAAGCAGGCGCCGCGCACCGCCCAGTCACCGAACATCCCCAGCCAGACGCCCACCACGCCCATGCCCAATACAATCCCCAGCGTGTAACCGGCGATAACGCGGCAACCCCACATCCCCGCCATCGACACCCACATGGCAAAACGTGCGTCACGGGCGCCCTTCAGCCCGGCAGGCAGCACCCAGGACGCGGCCCAGATTGGCATAAAGGCGGCGTTCATCCACAGCAGGACTTTAACGACTTCTTTGACGTCATCTTCGCTGGTGTAGAACGAGGCGAATAACCCGGCGAACGGCGCGGTTCCCCAGGCAATGATCGTCAGGCCAATGGTGGCGAGCCAGAACGTATGGCGCAGCTGGCGCTCGGCCTGGCCGATTTGCCCTTTCCCTAACCGTCTGCCGACGATGATCGTTGACGCCGACCCGAGGGCGTTACCCGGCAGGTTAATCAGCGAGGCCACCGAGAAAGCAATAAAGTTACCGGCAATCACGTTGGTCCCCATCCCGGCAACGAACATCTGCGTCAGCAGCTTACCGCCGTTGAACAGCACCGACTCGACGCTCGCCGGAATACCGATGCCGAGCACTTCCCACAAAATGCCCCAGTTGAGCGGCGTAAAATAACTTTTCAGCGAGATACGCAGCGCCGGGTTAAAGCCAATCATCAGCACGAAGATAATGCCCGCCGCGCCGATGTAGCGGGAAATCGTCAGCCCCAGTCCCGCGCCAACAAAGCCCAGCCCGCCCCAGCCAAAGATGCCGTAGATAAGAATGCTGCTGATGATGATGTTGAGGATGTTCATGCCGCCGTTAATCAGCAGCGGGATTTTGGTGTTCCCCGCCCCGCGCAGGGCGCCGCTACCGATAAGCGCTATAGCTGCCGCCGGGTAGCTCCAGACCGTGGTTTGCAGGTAAGAAAGTGCGAGAGCTTTAACTTCCGGCGTGGCGCTACCGGCAATGACATCGATAATGTGCGTGCCCGCCAGATGAATGCCTGCGGCCATGATAAAAGAAACCATGGTCATCAGCACCAGAGACTGCCGGGCCGCCGCCCTCGCCCGCTCCGGATCCAGCCTGCCAAAGCTGAACGCCACCACCACCGTGGTGCCGAGATCGATAGCGGCGAAGAACGCCATGATAACCATGTTAAAACTGTCGGCGAGCCCTACGCCCGCCATCGCCTCTTTCCCTAACCAACTGACGAGGAAGGTACTCAACACCCCCATCAGCAATACGCAGGTGTTTTCGAGGAAGATTGGCACCGCCAGCGGCGTTATCTCACGCCAGAACAGCACCCGATAACTCTTACGTTTGGCGTACCACGGCGTTTTCGCCACGCTCTGGCGAAGGACTGCATGTAAGTTCAAGCGAGGACCTGCAAGGAAAGATAAAACGGCATTTCAAATAATGGGCGACAAATCGTTATCCTGCAAAGGATTTTTTTGTCTCTGATTGCCTGAAAAGGCAACAAGATGTTGATAGTTTCCGCAAACGCACCACAGGGTGAGATTTTGCCTTTGACAAGCCCCGGAGCCGCCGCTAATATTCGCCCCGTTCACACGATTCCTCTGTAGTTCAGTCGGTAGAACGGCGGACTGTTAATCCGTATGTCACTGGTTCGAGTCCAGTCAGAGGAGCCATATTTGAGAAGCCCGCTTGAGGAAACTTAAGCGGGCTTTTTGCTGTTGGTGGTTGAGGCAAAGGCGTTACTTGCCACAGCCGAGCTCGATGAATAATCCGTTGTTGTCGATGAAAAAGCCATATCGATAGACTTTGTTATTCAGCGTATAGGACGTTTGGTAGATGTAGCCACGGGTAAGCGGAACCTTTATGCAGGTATCTGGATAAATGAGGTGTTTGTAGTCAGCAACAGCAAGATTTTTAAAGTCGTCACCTTGTAATGAAGAAATTGAATAGCGACTTAGTACATCGGATTTATCAACGGTAAAACAGAGATTGCCGTTAATAATGTCATAGCTTCGCCACTCGCCTACACCTAGATTTTCACCCACACAGCCAGTAAGCAAAGAACAAGCAGAAACAAATGCAACAACATGCTTCATAAAGGAAATCTCCCCAGTATTTTCTTGTACCGTGAGAACAGTGAAACCGTCGGCTCTGCCGGGTTAAGGTGGCGAAGATTGGTGATGTCGTTCAGGTGGTTGTGTAAGTATCCCGGCAAAGGTGTTACTTCCCACAGCCGAGCTCGATGATTTGCCTGTCATTATCAATAAAAAAACTGTACCGATAGTTTGCTTTATTCATCGTGTAGGATGCCTGGTAAATATATCCCGGTGTTAGCTCGATGTTTATGCATGTATTCGGATAAGAAAGATTATCGAGATCGGTTACGGCAAGGACTTTATATTCGCCACCCTGAGTCGAAGAAAGCACATAGCGAGTCAACACGTCCGATTTGTCCACGGTGAAACAAATGTGGTTTCCGTCAATATAAAGACTCTTCCAATCTCCAACCCCCAAACCTTCGCCGACGCAGCCAGACAACGCGGTACACAAAAATATTAACTTGAATAAGCGATTCATTAAGGAAATCTCCCCAGTATTTTCTTGTACCGTGACAACAGTGAAACCGTCGGCTCTGCCGGGTTAAAGTGGCGAAGATTGTAGATATTAGAATTGCCTTTAAATCCGTGCGTCTTCAATAGCCAGTAATCGCTTACAATGCAGGCTTGTTGCTCCAGGCCGTAATCAAGCAGTGTCGGTTTATCGAGATCATAGGTGTAGTCAGCGGCCCAGGAGAAAGCTCCGCGAGTGCGCACCCACATCTCTCGCTGATGCTGCCAGACATGCATCATTTCATGCATGAAGAGATGACGTGCATCGATGGGATTACGTTGAGGTGCGGAGAAATCAGGCTCATAAACGCCCTCCTGAAACCATATTTCTCCATTAGGTGTCATAGCGAAGCTGTTTTTTTGCATATTAAATGGCAAATAGCTCCCACGATGAATCCATACCTTGTAATATTCAATAGCGTTACCGTAGAGTGTTCTGGCGAGCTTAATTTCCCCGAGTGTCAGCAATCTCAAGCCGACTTGCTTTATTCCTTTAGACATATAACCCTCCTTTTGGAAGGGTTTATGTTACCATCGGATTAAAATCATACAATTATTTAGTTTATGAATGAATTTCGATAATGTAATCATGCGGGAAATAGTATGTGGCCGATATACCTCTGAGTCTTAGTAGATTTTCATTAATATTTTTCTTCTTTAAAATTCATCCCCGGCCAGAGAAGCCAAACTGTGAAGCCCATTCAAGCGTTTTTTCCTTTACTGCATGAACTTATTTATTCCAGATCTTTTAAATCCATTTATTAAATAGCTTTAAGGCAAAATCTGTTCTTTTGGTATAACCAATGCTTAGGCGCAATAAAACCCTCGCCACCCGCAAAACGCCGGCGGCGGATCCTTGCTATAAATCCAACACCCACTCCTCTCCCCCAAGCACCTTGCCGTTGACCTGGATCTCAATCCGCTGCACGCCGGAGTAATACTGGCGGGTGGTGATTTTCTTCACCGCGTGTTTTTTCTCTATCGTTACCGAGCCGTTGGCCGGGAGTTCGAACGCGCGAAGCTTGAAAACCTTCGGGGCGGTGCTGCCGTTGGCTTTCATAAAGTGGAGCACGTAGTCCACCACGATATTTTGCGGGGTGCTGCTGGTTGAGCGGAGGCTGACTTTAAATGCCAGGTATTCGCCCAACGCAATCGCTTTTTGTTTGAGGGAGAATGCATCCAGCGCGACGTCCGCGCCGTGCTGCACGCCAATAAGCGCCAGCGCATCCGGGTGACCATTCTTAATTAAGGTGCGCAGCGAGTGGCGGGTTATCCAGGCGACTTTCTTTACGTCGTCACCGCCGGACTGTTTCGCCTGCTGCTGCCAGTTTTGCAAAAGCTGAATCACGTAGTCCGGGTGGTCTTTGGTGATGTCGTTCAGATGGTTGGCGACGCTTTTTCTGACGTAAAGCTCCGGGTCGAACTTCAGGGCGTCCAGAATGGCTCCGGTTCCCGCCGGGTCTTCGATAAACAGATGCAGTTTTTCGCCCCACGGCACGCGCGGGCGTGTGCCTTCTGAGGCCCAGCGGCGGATGTCCACGCTTTCGTCCTGCGCACATTTAAGCAGAAACCGCATGGTCGCGTTGGGATCCTGCTTGATAAAAGGCCTCACCGCCCATTCGGCGGTAAAGCAGACTGTCACCACTTTCAGGGCTTCGAGGGAAAGTGCCGGGTGGTTCAGGCCATAGACCTGAATAAACTCCGCAAAAGGCCAGACGGCAAAGCCGCGCAGCTTGTTCTCTTTTAGTACCGAAACCACCACAGCCAATGCTGCCGGGTAGTCCTGCGGCAGTTCCGCCGCCAGCGCGTCGCGTATCACCTGGACTCTGGCCTTCATTTCCAGCTTATCGAGGTTTTCCGCTTGGTTTAAAAACGCTTCGGCGTTAAAGGCGGGATGATGCCGCGCGATTAAGCTCGCGATGTCCTGCAAAAGCCCATGATTAAAAGCATGTTTAAACGCGTTCTGATTTTCTACGGGCTCACTCACTGCACTACTCCATGGCGGATAACGTATTGCCGGAGTCTATCACTGTTTTTTCTTTGCTTTTTAGCCGTTTGCTACAAAAAACTGCTAACTAATTCGCCCAGGGTTCGTCAGCACCTGACGGAATTTTTCTATGTCGCAAATCACGTATTCATGGGCCACTTTCTGAATGTACTGCTCTTCTATCAGCTGGTTGATCACCCGGCGGTAGGTTCTCTCGGAGCAGCCAAACCGTTCAGCCTCGCGGGATACCTGTGAGAAGTCCACCAGCGGCTTGCTCTGCTGATGGCGTTCATACAGGTCGGCCACGATGTTAAACACCAGCGGCTGCAGGAAACGCTCCATGGTTCTCGCCATCCCGCGCTGGTAGCTGGTGGAAAGCAGCTGGCTGAGCCAGACGCCGACTTCCGCGTGGCTGGTCAGAATGGTGTCCATCATCGCCAGCGGGATGACTTTGACCGTCATGGTATCGTGAGCGACGACCGAGAACTGGCTCGGCGTGTGGGTAAGATATTCTATTTCGCCGATGATAGTGTCGCTGACAAAGCGCTGCCCGAGGCTGAACGCTTTCCCGTTTTCGGCGTTGTAGTGCATGGTGTACTCACCGAGCGTGATCCAGTAGAGCGCTTTGATCTCTTCGCCCTGGCGCAGAATAAATTCTTCGGGGCCGATCTCTTTGCTTTTCAGCGGCGCGGCGTACACGGCATCGCGCAGGATCTGGTGCCCGCGCTGAGCGAATTGCTGAATAATATTCATGGTGTTGTCGCTCTCCGGCAGGCTGTCTTGCAGCTAAATAAGGTCACTAACCCGTCAAGTATTGCCTGTTTCGCCAGAATCTGCGGCGAAAAAGGCGGCTGAGATTAACTATCGCCCCTCGGTATTGTCAATACTCCGCGTTTTACTCCCCCCTCGCCAGCCCTGGCGTGTCACTTTTCTTGCAAAGGCAAAAATCAAATTTGTGATCGCCGTCGGCCTGGTCGGACATTTGCCTTTTTCTGCAAGCTACGGGGTTTCTATCGTAATGGCATGAAACCAGCCAGGAGATCGTCTGATGACGCCACATATTAACGCCAACCCCGGCGACTTTGCCGAAACCGTGATCATGCCCGGCGACCCGCTGCGCGCGCAGTACATTGCGCAGACGTATTTAACCGATGCAAAGCGCGTGTGCGATACCCGCAATATGTTTGGCTTTACCGGCTACTACAAAGGCAAGCGACTTTCCGTGATGGCTCACGGGATGGGCATTCCGTCCGTTTCCATATACGCCCATGAATTGATCAACGCCTTTGGTGTGAAACAGCTTATTCGCATCGGCACCTGCGGCGCGGTGGATGAAAGCGTGAATATGCGCCATGTGATTGTCGCCACCGGCGCGGGAACGTCTTCTTCGGTAAACCGCGACCGGTTTGGCGGCTACGACTACGCGGCCGTGCCGGACTTCGACCTGCTGCGCCGCTGCTGGACGGCGGCCGAGCAACACAATATTCCGACCCGATTCGGCAACACTTTTACCAACGACCTGCTGTACGACAAACCCGAAGGCATGCTCCCCGCCCTCAAAAAGATGAACATCCTTGCGGTGGAAATGGAAACCTCGGCGCTGTTCACCATCGCCGCGCAGTACCGCGCCAAAGCCCTGAGCCTGCTGACCGCCTGCGTAAGCAGCGTCACGGGGGCAGAGCCGACGGCAGAAGAACTACAAAACACGTTAGACAACATGATTGAGCTCGCTTTAGAAACCGCACTTCTCTGCGATTGATTTCTCCCATAAGGGTTCTTCGATGACAAACTCTACACATCAGCCGGCCTCGGGCGGCATAAAAGTTGAAGCAAACGGCGTGAATGCCGTCCCGGAAGCTGAGCGCTACGGCAAACCCGCCGGGCTGTTTCCGATCTGGTTCTCCTGGAACGTCTCTATTCTGGGGATGACCTACGGCATTTACGTTTACTCACTTGGCCTGAGCGTCTGGCAGTCAATCACCGCCGGGATTATCGGCTACCTGCTTTCCTGCTGCCTGGTCGGCGTGCTGGCGGTGGGCGGGCCAAGAACCGGTCTGCCTACGCTGACCCAGACCCGCTTCTGCTTCGGCTATCACGGCAATAAATTCCCGACGCTGTTCGCCTATATCTCCAACATGGGCTGGAAAATCACCATTATTACCCTTGCCTCGTCCACCGGCGCGGCGCTGTTCGCCAGGCTCTGGCCTGCGGCCTTTGCGCTGGCGGATGGCAAACCTACGCTGGTGTGTATTCTCGGCTGGTTCATCGTCAGCCTGGCGCTGACCATGTCGGTCGCCATTTATGGTCACCAGCTGATCATGAAGGTGGAGAAATACATCGCCTGGCTGACCGGGTTTATGAGCATCATCTTTATCTTCCTGATGCTGCCGCATATTCACTGGGAAAAGCTGGGCCAGAGCGCGGCGCACGGCGACCTGTTGACCTACATCGGCGGCGTGGTGATGGCGATGACGATGGTGGGCCTTGGCTTCCTGAACTACGGCGGCGACTTCGCGCGCTATTTGCCGAAGAAAACTCAGGCCTCGAAGGTTATTTTCTGGACGACGACGGGTATTTCTCTGCCGGTGAGCATCCTGCTGGTGCTGGGCGCATTCCTTGCCGACAGCAACCCGGACCTGAGCGCAGCGGCGGCGCAGTCGCCTATTGCCTCGCTGACTAACCTGCTGCCGTTCTGGTTCTACGTGCCGTTCTCCATCGTGATTATTGTTTCGCTGCTGGCGGCGGCAATTACCGGCGTATACAGTTCAGGTCTTGCCCTGCTGGCGCTTGGTATTCCTGCCAGCCGCGCCACGACGACAACTCTGAACGCGGCTATCATCGGCTTCGGCGCGTTCTACCTGATGTTTATTTCCGATTCGTTCCTGGCGACCTTCCAGTCGTTCCTGGCCTCTATTTCGGTGGTGATCGGCTCTGCCGGGGCGATTCAGCTGATCGACTTCCTGCGCCAGAAGCGCCTGGGCTGGGATGTGGCGATGGCGAATAAAGCGGGTTTTGGTGGCCGCGATGGCCGCTGGACGGCAATGCTTTCACTGGGTATCGCGACCTTTGTGGGGCTGGGCACAATTACTTCCGGTGACCCGTACATCGCGCACGTGGTGGGCTTCCTGCTGACGGAAGAAACCCGCCACAGCGTCTTTGCGACGGCGAATCTGGGCGTTATTGTCTCGATGCTGACCGGGGGCGTATTGTATTCGCTGCTGACCTTCGGCCTGAAGATTGAGCTGCCGGGCATTTCGTCTGCACAAGCGGCTTCAACCGTGCAGGGTAAAACCCAAAAAGCGCTGTAAGCCTAAAAGCAGGCCCGCTAAGCGGGTCTGTTATTTTCCCACTCCTGCAAAAAATCTATCAGCGCACGTACCTTCGCCGGGACATGCCGCGTATTGGGGTAAACCGCATAAATCCCCTGCGACGGGAAACGGTATTCCGGCAGCACATGCTGAAGTTCATCGCGCCCTATCGCACTACGCACCAGCCATTCGGGCAATAAACCTACGCCGCAACCCTGAACCACAAAAGCCATGAGCGCCGCCGCCGTGTCGGTCATAAAGCGGGCCGGCCCGGTGATCGTTAACTCCCTCGTTTCCTGGTCAGGCCCAATGACCTGCCATTCTCTGGGGGTTGGCAGCCGACGATGAATGACCCATTCCGCTTCGGCCAGCGCCTCCAGGCTGCCAATCGGGTTACGCTCAAGCCACTGCGGCGCGGCAACCGCCACAATCTCGAACCGCTCTATCAGCGCCGCGCGGTAGGACGAATCCGCCAGCTTGCCCAGGCGAATAGCCACGTCAAACTGCCCGGAGATGAGATTAGCCGGGGCAGATGAAGATTCGTGCCGGATGGTCAGCCCCGGATGCAGCCTGCCAAAGGCACTTAGCGCCGGGATAACCTTTGCCTGGCCGTATTCCGGCGTGGTCGAAATACTCAGTTCGCCAGAAAATCCGCCGTGATGCCCCTGCACATCTTCCACCAGCGCTTCGCTCTCCCTTAACAGCTGCAGAGCGCGCTGGTAAAACACTTCCCCCGCCTGGGTTAACGCCACGCGCCGCGTGGAGCGTACAAGCAGCGAAACGCCAAGTTCCGCCTCAAGCTGACGAACGTTAAAGCTGATCGCCGCTTTCGTTTGCTGAATGGACTGCGCTGCCGCGGTAAATCCCCCGGCCTCCACCACCGCAACAAACTGCGCCACCCGCTGCAAGTTGAGCATGCCAATTCGCCTGATTATCAAATTATTTTTGACAGTGTATCAGCCGAAACGGGATTTATCCGTCTCGCGGAACCTGCTGAAATCGCCTTTTCTTTTTCACGAGAGCCGCCATGCCTTATCGCTACAGGGTTGCCGCCGTTTATCTGCTCGGTTTTTTTCTCGACTTAATCACTATGTTTATCTCCAACGTCGCCTGGCCTGAAATGGGGAGGGAGTTTCACGCGCCGGTCACCGAGCTGGCGTGGATAAGCCACGGCTATCTTTGCGGCCTGACGCTGGTTATCCCCTGCAGCGCGTGGCTGACGCAGCGGCTGGGTGCAAAGCGCCTGTTTATACTTTCTCTCGCGCTTTTTACGTTGGGTACGCTGGCCTCCGGCCTTGCTTCTGGCCTGAATGCATTGGTCGCCGCACGTATTTTGCAGGGCGTGGGCGGCGGGCTGCTCATCCCTGTTGGCCAGGCCCTGACCTGGCAGCTTTTTGCGGTGCACGAGCGGGCAAAGCTTTCCTCGGCCATTATGCTGGTCGCGCTGCTGGCTCCGGCGCTTTCGCCAACCGCAGGTGGATTGCTGGTGGAATTTTTTGGCTGGCGCTGGATATTTCTCTCCAGCCTGCCGCTGGCGCTGCTGACACTAGTTCTGGCGGGATTTTGGCTAAAACCTGCAGAGCAACAAACTGCCCGCAGGCCGCTGGACGTTAAAGGGCTAATGCTGGGATCGGCGGGGCTATTCGCTATTTTGCTGGGCGTCACGCAGGCCGGAAACCCGGCGGCTCATGGCGCGGCATTAGTGTGGCTCATCGCTGGTATGCTTATTCTTTGGCTTTTTATTCGCCGGAATGGCAAACATCCGACCCCGCTGTTCAGCCTGCCGCTGCTGGCAGATCCTCTGCTGCGTTACGCCATGCTGGTTTACCAGTGCATTCCGGGGATTTTTATGGGCACCAGCCTGGTCAGCATTGTCTATCTGCAAACGCAGTTGGGCCTGTCTGCCACCCAGACCGGAATGTTGATGCTGCCGTGGGCGATGGCCTCTTTTGTCGCGATTTCATTTACCGGCAAGATGTTTAATCGCCTCGGCCCTCGCCCGCTGATCGCCGCCGGGGGCATATTTCAGGCCGCAGGGATTTTGCTGCTCACACAAATCAACTCCGGCGAGCAAGCCTCGTGGCTGGTAGCCGCTTACGCGTTGATGGGCCTGGGGGGAAGTCTTTCCAGCAGCACGGCGCAGAGCACCGCTTTTATCGCCATCCCTTCGGAGGCTATGCCGGAAGCGAGCGCACTGTGGAATATTAATCGCCAGTTAAGCTTTTGCTTTGGCGTGGCGCTACTGAGCCTGCTGTTGACTGTTTTACAGGCGCTGATGCCCGCCCCTCGCGCTTATTTTTTCACTTTTAGCCTTGCCGCCGCCGGGACGCTTGCCCCGCTGGTTTACGCCTGGCGGCTCAACAATCAGCAGATTAAAAATCAACTGACCCAAAAGGAACTCTGAGCAATGAATATCTGGTTTGAAGAAGTGATTGAAGCCCATGTTGCCATTGAGCAATGGCTTGGTGCGGGCAAGGGGGAGCTGGAAGCGCTGCTGGCATGCTTTACTCACGACTATTCAATGGTCGCGCTGAGCGGCGCAAGGCTGGATTATCCGGCACTTTGCAGCTTTTTCCGTACCAGCGGCGGCAGCCGCGAAGGGCTGGCGATTGAGGTCGATAGCCTCCAGTTACTGGACGAATGGCCGCAGGGTGCCGCCGTGCTTTACCGCGAAACGCAAACGCTTAACGGCTCCAGCACCGTGCGCTGGTCTACGGTTATTTTCCGCCGCGAGGGCGAGAAAGTGTTATGGCGACATTTACAGGAAACGGCGCAGGCTTAAGCCGGAGCGGGCGGTGAAAACCGCCCCATCAGTCCTAAAGCGCGATGTTGAAATGCGTCCCGTCCGGCAGCTCGATATCCAGCTTAACCTTACCCCCCGCCGCCTCAACGTAACGATTCGGAAATGCATAATAACGTTCAGCGAGTTGCAGCCTCACTGGAAACGGACTCGTAAACTTGCTCAGGTGAAAGGTGGATGAGAAAGCCCCATCCACCCTGGCTGACTAATTATGATTTACGGCTGGCAATAATGTCGTCGGCCACGTTACGCGGCGCTTCGGCATAATGATGGAACTCCATGCTGTAGGTCGCCCTGCCCTGAGACATTGAGCGCAGCGTGGTGGAATAACCAAACATTTCTGCCAGCGGGACATCGGCCCGAATAATCTGGCTGCCAAAGCGTTCTTCCATGCCCTGCACCATGCCGCGGCGGGAAGAGAGGTCGCCCATAATGTTACCGGCGTAGTCTTCCGGCGTTTCCACTTCGACGTGCATAATAGGCTCCAGAATAACCGGATCCGCTTTGCGCACGGCGTCCTTGAAACCGAAGATCGCCGCCATCCTGAACGCCATTTCCGAAGAGTCGACGTCATGGTAAGAGCCGAAGGTCAGCGTGGCTTTGACGTCCACCACAGGGTAACCGGCGAGCACACCTGTATTCATCGCCTCACGCAGACCTTTTTCCACAGAAGGAATGAACTCGCGTGGTACTACGCCCCCTTTGGTGGCATCTTCAAACACAAATCCTTTGCCCGGCTCAAGCGGTTCGAGCGTCAGCACTACATGTCCATACTGGCCTTTACCGCCTGACTGCCGCACAAATTTCCCTTCCACGTCTTTCGCCGTTTTACGGATCGTTTCGCGGTAGGTGACCTGTGGCCGGCCAATGTTCGCTTCCACGCCAAACTCACGTTTCATGCGGTCGACGATGATTTCCAGGTGAAGCTCGCCCATGCCGGAGATGATCGTCTGGCCGGATTCTTCGTCCGTATGCAGGCGGAAAGAGGGATCTTCCGCCGCTAAACGCTGCAGCGCGATACCCATTTTCTCCTGGTCGGCCTTGGTCTTCGGCTCGATAGCGAGGGAAATCACCGGCTCAGGGAACTCCATTCGCTCAAGCGTGATCGCCGCATTCGGGTCGGTTAACGTATCGCCAGTGGTGACGTCTTTCAGCCCTACGCAGGCGGCGATATCCCCGGCACGCAGCTCATCCACCTCGTGGCGGTCGTTCGCATGCATCTGCACAATACGTCCGATACGCTCCTTTTTGCCTTTCACCGGGTTGTAAACCGAATCGCCTTTTTTCAGCACGCCGGAATAAACACGGATAAAGGTCAGTTGCCCAACATACGGGTCGGTCATCAGCTTGAAAGCGAGCGCCGAGAAGGGTTCATCATCACTGGGATGGCGTTCCGCGTGCTCCCCCTTTTCATCCACGCCGTCAATGGCAGGAATGTCGAGCGGAGACGGCATCAGCTCTACCACCGCATCCAGCATGCGCTGCACACCTTTGTTTTTAAACGCGCTGCCGCACAGCATCGGCTGAATTTCCCCGGAAATGGTGCGCTTGCGCAGGCCGGTAATAATTTCCGCTTCGCTCAGATCGCCGGTTTCCAGGTATTTATCCATTAGCTCATCGTCAGCTTCCGCCGCCGCAGAGACCATTTTTTCGCGCCACAGTTGTGCAGTCTGCAGCAAATCCTGCGGCACAGGCCCATAGCTGAACGTCATGCCCTGGGTCGCATCGTCCCAGATAATGGCGCGCATTTTGATGAGATCCACCACGCCAGTGAAGCTGTCTTCTGCCCCGACCGGGATGACGATGGGAACAGGATTGGCTTTCAGGCGGTCAATCATCATCTGCACCACACGGAAGAAATCAGCGCCCGGGCGGTCCATTTTGTTAACGAAGGCCAGCCGCGGCACGCGGTATTTATTTGCCTGCCGCCAAACGGTTTCTGACTGCGGCTGCACGCCGCCCACTGAGTCGTAAACCATTACCGCGCCGTCCAGCACACGCATGGATCGCTCCACCTCAATGGTGAAGTCCACGTGTCCCGGCGTGTCTATGATGTTGATACGGTGCGGTTCAAAACCGCGATCCATACCCGGCCAGAAGCAGCTCACCGCGGCGGACGTAATGGTAATACCGCGCTCTTGCTCCTGAGCCATCCAGTCTGTCGTTGCTGCGCCATCGTGAACTTCACCCAGTTTGTGACTCATGCCGGTGTAAAACAAAATACGTTCGGTCGTGGTTGTTTTACCGGCATCAATATGGGCTGAAATACCAATGTTGCGATAGCGTTCGAGAGGGATGGGTCGGGGCATGATGTGTCCTTAGTCTTGTTGACTGTTAAGCGACGGCCACTATGGCCGCCAGAGTTGTTCGCCATCAGCATAGTACAATTGTACGAGTATATTCGAACAATTTGAGCTATCGTTAATATCAATACATTCGAAGGGCATCAAGTTTGCTATCAAGTTTGCTATAGTAGCCGGCCGCCGTGCCGCCACCGCCTACAGGAAGAGTATGATCGCCAACCATCCGGAACGAGAACAAATCCGCCTTGAAAATGTGCTTTTTGCGCTGGGCAACCCTTTGCGGATGGGGATCGTCAGATCGCTTGCCGGGGGGGAAGAGCTTACCTGTGGCGCTTTAATTCAGGATGTGGCGAAGTCGACCATGACCCACCACTGGCGAGTTCTGCGCGATAGCGGCGTAATCTGGCAGCGCCCTCAGGGACGTGAAAATTTGATTTCGTTGAGGCGTGAAGATCTGGATGCTCGGTTCCCCGGACTGCTGGAAACCCTACTCCGGGTGATGGTGAACGAGGCATAAAAAAACCGCCCTGAAGGCGGTTTTTTCATCGCTGAAGTTATTCAGACTTGGTGTCAGCCACTTTCTGCTCGCCCATCACTTTCAGCTTCTTAGAGATCTCGCGACGCTCTTTAGACAGCTCGGCGTTTTTGATGATGTAGTCATCCACGCGGTCTTCGTAGTCGGTTTTCATGCTGGCAATGATGCCCTGCACCGCTTCGATGCTCATGCCTGGCTTGATGTAGTCGCTCAGGTTATCAAGCAGCAGCACGCGCTTTTGGTTGTCACGGATCTTTTTCTCTACGTCCTGAATTTCACGCTGCAGTTTGTTTTTACGACGGAACAGACGAACAAACTCCAGAACGTCCTGGAAGGTAGGTTTGATATTTTCCATTTTTACACCCCTGCTAAATTGGTACTCGGATTCGTTAAGACAACCGCCATAACCTTAGTAGTAGCGGTTGACGATTACAATTTTTTGTCAGTCTCACTAACGGGCTTGCCCTATCTTAACCTCAATTTCTGCTGAATCGAAACAAGCATTGTCATTTCTGTGCTTTACGCGCGCTATTTGCGCAGTGCGCGGCAAATAAGGTGTGACAGCAGCTCAAGCTGGCGGGCCAGTTCAAGGCTAAGCCAGACGTAGCCGTGAATAGGCGTTTCCTGCAGCTGACTGCCCTTGCCTTCCTCCATCAACTGGCGAAGTTCAAAAACGATCTCATTCAGTTTCTCGGTGTTGGCTGAGATGGGCGAAGGGTTCCCTTCATACAGCGCCGTTGCAATGGCCGACAGTGTGCGCTGCGTCATTTGCTGCGTGTCGCGCAGCGTATGAGCGTTGATCATCACAAAATGGCTTTCCCGCGTCGCCCAATAGGCGTTGATTTGCAGCTCAAGGGTGCAGACCATGTTGCGATTAATGGTCTGAATCGCCTCAAAGACTGACTTCTGAATACGGGTTTCCTTACCCGCGGGGCCAATCAGGGCGCGCATCTTGACCACGTCATTCAGGATTTTCTGCAACGGTTTTTCCAGCCGTGGGCGCTCCACAAGGTTTGGCGAGAACCCCGCAGTGTAGATTTTGCTAAACGCCTGCACGAAGGTCGCCATCTGGATACGCCAGTGAATAAACGCCCGCTGTGGGTAAACGCTGGTAAACAGCATGGCCAGAAGCGAGCCGAAGATAACGTCGCCGCTGCGCCACAGAGCAACTTCCATATCCCCCGGCGGCGCCCCAACAACCACGGAGAGCGTGATGCCGATAAGCAACGCCTGGTAGGGACGTTTACCCAGCGCCAGATAGCCGCACAGGAACATCGCCAGCCCGCACCAGATGATCATCAGCGGTAAGGAAATAAGCTCCAGCTTAAGGGCTATCAGTCCGATGGCCGCGCCAAAAATGGTGCCACCGATACGCTGGAAGGCGCGCGGAACCACGTTCCCCCAAAAGGAAATGGGGCCCATTACCACCACCAGTGTGATAAGCGGCCAGGTGCCTTCGGGGATGTTCAGCAGGCGAACCAGAACAAATGTCAGCACAAAAGCAAGGGCGATACGTATGCCGTGGGCAACGCGATAGTTGCGGTAAATACGGATCTCAAACGGGGTCAGTGATTTGTCGGGGCGCACACCCGGCTCTCCGAAAATAAAAAAGAAATTGTACCCGTTTTTCTCACAAAGAAATCATGTTGCCGGGTGCGGCGGGGCTTTTACGCGGAATATTTCACATTTCTTTGCTGAATATCAGAAATGGGCGGCAGACTGCCGCCCGGATTCAAGCCAGCTAGCGCAGCCAGGGCGTAACGGTCACGCCAACCAGCAGCCCTTCAGGACTGAGCATACGTGACACCGTTTGCCCCCAGGGCTCGATACGGTTATCCACCAGCATCTGATACCCGGCCTGCTTTAGCACCGCTGTCGCCTGCCCGACATCTTCTACTTCAAATTCGACCCAGCTTTGGGGCGCGACAATGTGCTCGGGCCAACCGTCCACGCCGAAGCAGGACTGTGCCGCCTGAGCGAGCGGCCAGAGCGCAAAATGCTTCACGCCATCCAGCTCACCGTATTCCGTTGCCAGATAGTCCTCGTTGCCTTCCATCGCTTTTAGCGGCAGACCGAGCACCTGCTGATAAAACCCGGCACTTGCCGCCACGTCGCGCGTAACGGGGCCATACCCGGCGATGAATAACACGTTTAATCCTGCGATAGCTTCCGTCATGGCGAGCTCCTGTCAGACTTTAGCGACCGGAATATACATATCAATTTCCCATACGCCGGACGCCGAGCCGTCGTTGAGATAGATTTCGTAACAGGGTTTGCCAGTTAACTGATAGTCACCATCAGCCTCTACCTGGTCAAAGAAGGTTTCCCAGGCTTCCTGGAATGCTTCGTTTTTTACGATGGCATGCCCGATGGCGTAAGTATCTGCCTCAATAGCCGTGATGATAACGCCTTCGCTGTTTTCCGGTAGTTTGAACTCTTCAGGTACGCCCAGTACCGTGTCCACGCGGAGCTTTTCTGGCGGAACAACATCGGGGTCATCATAGTAAATGGCCAGCCAGTCGCCATGCAGGCTGTGGGTTTTCGCCCACATGGCCAGTTGGCCAAACCCTTGCGGAACCGTGGTTTCCCACGGCCCGACCAGATGAAAACCGGCCACTTTACGCGCCGGAACATGCTGAACTTTGAATGTCATACTGCCTCCACGCTGATGAATAAATACACTGTACATTTATACACTATATTTTTTAAAGGTGGGGCACAAGCTGCCAGATTTGGGAGCAACCTCGCAGGAAATGGCGACAAAAAAACCGCGCAAATTGCGCGGTTCATCAATAAGACAAAGGGTTAAAGCTTGCGGCTGATAAAGTCGCCGAGACGCGAAAACAGCCCGCCCTTCTCCACCGGCGTGAGGTTCACTAGCGGCCAGTGGGAGATGAGCCTGTCACCATCAAACAGCTGGATCTCGCCCACCTGCGTATTGGCTGCCAGCGGCGCCTCCATATCCTGCTTGCTCAGCACATACTTTGCTTTGATGTTTGGCACTTCCGATTTAGGCAGCGCGAGGAAGACGTCCTGATCCGGGCCCACATTGATATTGGCCTTGTCGCCGTACCAGATGTGCTCGCTGCCGATAGGTTTGCCTTTTTGCAAGACCTGCACGGTGTCGAAATTATCCTGCCCCCAGTGCAGCAGCTTGCGGGCCTGCTCTTCACGCCCTTTTGAGCTAAGGCCGCCCATAATCACCGCAATCAGGCGGCGCTGGCCCAGCACGCTGGAGGCAATAATGTTAAACCCTGCCGTTTCGGTATGCCCCGTTTTCAGGCCATCCACATTCAGGGATTTATCCCACAACAGGCCGTTGCGGTTTTGCTGGGTAATCCCGTTCCAGGTGAGACTGCGCTCGCTGTACATATGGTAGAACTGGGGTTCACCGTGGATAATAGCGCGGGACAGCACGGCAAGATCATAGGCGGAGCTGTGCTGCCCCGGCGCGTCCAGGCCATGCACGGTTTCAAAATGAGTATCGTGCAGGCCAAGCTGGTCGACGTAGTGGTTCATCATGGCGACAAACTGCTTTTGTCCCCCGGCAACATAATCTGCCAGCGCAACGCAGGCATCGTTGCCGGAATCGATAATCAACCCGCGGCTGAGATCGCGCACGGTCACCCGGTCGCCCGGCTTAATGAACATCAGCGATGAGCCGTCAAACACCGGGTTACCTTTTGCCCAGGCGTCTTTCCCCACTGTGACGACGTCGTCCGGGGTAATACGTTTACTGTCGATTGCGCGGTCAACGACATAGCCGGTCATCAGTTTTGTCAGGCTGGCCGGGTTACGCTGGACGTGTTCATTGCCTGCGGTCAGCACCTGCCCGGTGGTGTAATCCATCAGTACCCATGCGCCGGCGTCTACCTGAGGCGGCTGCGGCTGATGGGGGAAAATATCATCAGCATAGGCAGCATTGACGGAAAGGGACAAAAAGCTCAGGGCAACAAGCAGGCGGGTTTTCAACGGATTTTCCTCAAAGACTTAATTTACAGCGGCTCGTTTTACGGGAGTTCTTGTTAATTTGCTTCTTTAAATTGCAAGAAAATATGACATTTCATATTTAGCAATAATAATGAATGATATTTGTACTAAATATATTCCCCCGGACATCACACTGCGTTTATTCCGATATTCCATGTTTGCGTGACATTCTGATTGTGGCAGCGCTGATTCATTTTTACTCTGACCGAAGAATACACGCATAAAGGTCATCGTATGGTGGAAAGTAAACGCTGGTCTCCAGAGCTGGAGGGGCTGCGAGGGCTGGCCTCGTTTTGGGTTTTGCTCGGCCACATTTGCCTGCTGGTGCAGTGCCGCATTCCTCTTCTTTATGATCCTGGGATGGGGGTCGATTTATTTATTTTGCTGTCAGGGTATTTGATGGCAAAAAATTATCAGGAGCGTCGGGAAAAAGAGCCATGGAATAGCCCGGATACCTTTCGCAAATTCTGGCTACGCCGCTTCTTTCGCATCGCCCCGCTCTATTATTTGCTGCTGGTCGTGGCGCTGATTTTTGGCAGCTGGTTCGGCGAAATGCGCGATATTATCGCCAGCGCCTGGCCGACAACCGCCACCGCAAGCAGCCGCTATGCCGACCACTCCGCAATGAATATTTTCAGCCATCTGACGTTTATTTTTGGCCTCTTACCGGCCTGGTCCTTCCGCACCGTGTTGCCAGACTGGAGCATTGGGCTGGAGATGCAGTTTTATCTGCTGTTCCCGTTCATTATGCTGCTGGTGATGCGCTACGGGTTTACGGTTAGCGCGACGCTGCTGATGGTGGTTTGCCTGGCGGCCCGCTGGCTCTTCCCGGACTACTTCAACGCCTTTCCTATGCCGTCGATGATCCTGATAAAACTGCCGCTGTTTATCGCCGGAATGCTGATATCCCACGCGGTAATGCAAAAAAACCTGCGCTATTGCGCGCTGGCGCTGCTCGCCCCGGTCATTGCCTGGCAGATGCATATCGCCGAAACCCATCTGCGGCTGGTGGCAGAGTGCATGATGATTACCGGCATGACGCTGCTGCTCTGGCAGCCTGACAAAGAAAATCGTCTGCGCCGAATCACGGCGGCGCCTCGCAAGCTGCTCACCTGTCGGTTTAGCCTGTTTCTGGGGGATGTCTCTTATTCGGTGTACCTGCTACACCTGATGATTGTCCTCCCCACCATCGGCCTGCTCGTCCGCTACACCGGTTTTGCCCATCAGCCTTCGCTGATGCGTTTCCTGATAGTCACGGCCATCGCGCTGCCCACCGTCTGGCTGATTGCCGTTGCGCTTTACCACAAGGTTGAAAAACGCGGCATCGCGCTGGGTAAACAGTTGCTTAGCGGGGCGAAAATGAAGTCCGAAAGGTCCGTATCTTAAACGCGCTTTTCCTTCTGATGCGCCGGCAGATGGTTTACCATTGAGTCTGATGATAACTAGCTCAATGGTAACCTCTGTGTCCGATTCTGCCTCACTTGCTACCTTTCTGTTTCACGATTACGAAACCTTCGGCAAAAGCCCTTCGCTGGACAGACCGGTCCAGTTTGCCGCGATTCGCACCGACAGCGAATTTAACGTTATTGGCGAACCGGAAGTGTTTTACTGCAAGCCTGCGGATGACTACCTGCCCCAGCCTGAAGCCGTGATGATCACCGGCATAACGCCCCAGCAGGCGCTGGCGCACGGCGAGAACGAAGCGGCCTTCGCGAAGCGTATTCACGACATCTTCACGGTGCCAAAGACCTGCGTGGTGGGCTACAACAACGTGCGCTTCGACGATGAAGTGACGCGGAATATTTTTTACCGTAATTTTTACGATCCGTATGCCTGGAGCTGGCAGAACGACAATTCCCGCTGGGATTTGCTCGACGTGATGCGCGCCTGTTACGCCCTGCGTCCCGAAGGCATTGTCTGGCCGGAAAATGAGGACGGGCTGCCGAGCTTCCGCCTTGAGCACCTGACCAAAGCCAACGGCATTGAACACGCTAACGCACACGATGCGATGTCAGACGTTTACGCCACCATCGCGATGGCTCAGCTAGTGAAAACCCGCCAGCCGCGCCTGTTTGAGTATCTCTACAGCCATCGCTCAAAGCAGAAGTTACAGACGCTGATTGATATCCCGCAGATGAAGCCGCTGGTCCATGTATCCGGCATGTTCGGCGCCCAGCGCGGCAATACCAGTTGGATAGCGCCGCTGGCCTGGCACCCGGACAACCGCAATGCGGTGATAATGGTCGACCTGGCCGGGGATATCTCGCCGCTGCTGGCGCTGGATGCCGCCACCCTGCGTGAACGCCTGTACACACCCAAAGCCGAACTGGGTGATAACGCAGCGGTGCCGATCAAGCTGGTGCATCTGAATAAATGTCCGGTGCTGGCCGTCGCCAACACCCTGCGCCCGGAAGATGCTGCACGCCTCGGCATTAACCGCCAGCAATGCCTTGATAACCTGAAAGTACTGCGCGAACACCCGGAAGTGCGTGAGAAGGTGGTGGCGCTGTTTGCCGAAGCCGAGCCGTATGTGCCTTCCGATAACGTCGATGCCCAGCTTTACAACGGCTTCTTTAGTGACGCCGACCGTGCCGCAATGCGCATCGTGCTGCAAACCGACCCGCAGAATCTGCCGGCGCTGGATATCACCTTTGCCGATAAGCGCATTGAGAAGCTGTTGTTCAACTACCGCGCGCGCAACTGGCCGGGCACGTTAAGCGAAGATGAGCAGAACCGCTGGCTGCAGTATCGCCGGGACGTGCTTTCCCAGGAAGCTCTGCAGGCCTATGCTCTTGAGCTGGAAGCGCTGTATAACCAGCATGAAGGGGATAAAGAGAAAATGGCGCTGCTGAAATCGTTATTTGAATATGCCCAGTACCTGGTCGGTTAACCCTTTTGACAGATAAAAAAATGGCTCCCTTTGGGAGCCATTTTTATTGCTTCGAAACTGATTAAGCGATGTCTTCGTTGTACTGAGGCACCGGGTTACGGAAACTGCGGGTCACGCAGGCCACGTAAATCAGGCCGATCGCACCCCAAATCAGGCCGAGAATCATCGAGCTTTGTTCCAGGTTAATCCACAGCGCACCCACGGTCAGGGCACCAATCGTCGGCAGAACCAGGAAGTTCAGGTGATCTTTGAACGTCTTGTTGCGCTTTTCGCGGATCCAGAACTGCGAGATAACCGACAGGTTAACGAAGGTAAAGGCAACCAGTGCACCGAAGTTAATCAGCGCGGTGGCGGTAACCAGGTCAAAGTCGATAGCCATCAGCGCAACTGCGCCCACCAGCAGCACGTTGAACGCCGGGGTACGCCATTTCGGATGAATATACCCAAAGAAGCGGTTCGGGAACACGCCGTCACGACCCATCACGTACATCAGGCGGGAAACGCCAGTGTGCGCGGCCATACCGGAAGCCAGTACGGTAATGGTGGAGAAGATCAGCGCGCCAACCTGGAAGGCTTTACCCGCCACAAACAGCATGATTTCCGGCTGAGACGCATCCGGATCCTTGAAGCGAGAGATATCCGGGAAGTACAGCTGCAGGAAATAGGTGGAGACGATGAAGATCAGGCCACCAATCAGCGCGGTCAGGAAGATAGCGCGCGGAATCACACGCTCGGCGTTCTTGGTCTCTTCAGACAGGTTGCTGATGCCGTCAAACCCGGTAAACGAGAAGCACAGGATTGTCGCGCCGGTAATCATCGGCACAATATGCGCGTTCTCGGACCAGAACGGCTTGCTGCTTGTCAGCGTACCCGCACCTTCACCGCCCGCAACGCCGTACACCACCATTCCCATGATTACCGCAATCAGCAGAATCTGCAGGATAACGATGATGCTGTTGAAGTTGGCGACAGTTTTAACGCTGCGCAGGTTAGAAACGGTCATAAAGCCGACCAGCACGACCACGAAGATCCACGACGGCACCTCAGGCACCAGCGCTTCAAAGTAGATTTTTGCCAGCAGGATGTTAATCATCGGCGCGAACAGGTAGTCCAGCAGCGACGACCAGCCCACCATAAAACCGACCAGCGGGTTAATGGATTTTTGGGCGTAGGTATAAGCGGAACCCGCAGACGGGAAACGACGCACCAGCTTGCCATAGCTCAGCGCGGTGAACAGGATCGCCACCAGAGCAAAGGCATAAGCCGTCGGCACATGGCCATCGGTCATCCCGGAAACAATACCGAAAGTATCAAACAAGGTCATCGGCTGCATGTAGGCAAGGCCCATCATGACTACCGGTACCAGCGTCAGGGTCTTACGCAGACCTGGGCGGGTGTTTGCACCTGCGGTGACGTTAAGCGACATGGTTGTTTCCCTCAGTGGAGAAAGCCTGCGCAAAAGCAAAAATCTGCCCCATCTTAATTTCCTCGGCGACACGACTGTCGTTTTTTAAAAGCTAGTATCTATCCGGTACGAAGCCCGGCCTCTTGGTTTTTTTGGCAAATGCCGTTTGTCTGACTTAATTGATTGCAAAAAAATAACCGACGTCTCTTAAACGTCGGTTAGTTTTCTCTTTTGCAGGCCGCGTATTTTGCACCATACGAAGGCACAATGACAAGATGTTAAAGCCATCTTTGGCAATTTCTTTTTCAGCGCCTGGCGGAAGTAAAAACTCCCACATCCAGCACGGCAGAAGAAGATAATCCCGTTCCGGCACATCGCTGCCATAACGCACTGCCTGACTGCCATTCAACATAGCCAGGTTAGTAAAATTCCGCCAGTCAAAAAGGCACTATTTTTCTACTGGCATATACACCTGGGCGATATGCGGGTCGGCGACGATTTTTTCTCGCCACCATTCGCTGGCAAGCCCGGCCGTTTGCTCATTCCAGCCAATCCAAACCGGTACATAAGGCACCTGCCCCGCAACCTGTTTTTCCACCAGCGCACCACTCTCAATATAGCGCTGCGCCATATAGCGCGGCATATACCCGCAGCCAATGCCGCTGATTTGCAGCTCGAGCTTGGTTTTGAAATCAAACACGGTGATCGCCTCCTGCTCTTCAAGCAAATGCAGCGCTCGGGCGGACTCGATTCTGGAGGTGTCTCCGACGACCACCGCCCGGGACTGCTTAACCAGCCGTCTGGGCAGTGGCTCCTCCGCTTTCGCCAGCGAATGATGTGGGGCGACAACAAAGACGATCTCCAGCCGGCCCAGAAGCGTAAAGCCAAAACCGCTCAGCGAAGGCGGCTCGCTCATCGCCCCGACAATAATGTCCGCCCGCCCTTCCGTGAGCGCCTCCCACGAGCCGCCAAGCACATCGTTGATAAATTTTAGCCGCGTTACGCTGTAGCTTTGATAGAACGCCTCGATTAAGGGCGTCAGCAGGGAAAAGGGAAAGGCGTTGTCCACGCCGATGGTGAGTTCGTGTTCCCAGCCCTGCTGGAGTTTGATCGCCTGCTTTTCCAGCTCGCGTACCGAATGCAGAATTTCCCTGCCTTTTTCCAGCAGGAGCTGGCCGGTTCGCGTAAAGCGCGCCCGGTGGCCGCTGCGGTCGAGGATTTGAATATTGAGGTCGCTTTCCAGCTTTTGCACGCTGTAGCTCAGCGCCGAAGGGGTTTTAAAGAGCTTTGCCGCCGCGGCAGCAAAACTCCCCTCTTTATCCAGCGCATCGAGAATGATCAGGACCTCCAGTAAAGGTTTCATATTCACTCCCGGATGTGCGGCTGAATTTACTGCATAGGCATAAGCAGCGGATTAGGATATTGATAGTCGAAGCCTAGCTCATTACAGATGCGGCTGCCGTCAATCAGCTTGCCGTGGCCGGTTGCCGCGTCTTTACGGAACGACGGGGCCTCAAGGCCAATTTGCCGCGCCATAAGCGAATAGAATTCTTCCCGCGTTGGGTGGGCCGGAGCACAAAGATTATAGACTCGCCCGCCTTTAGGTGCCTGAAGCAGCAGCGTGATGGCCGAAATCACATCTTCCAGATGCACGAGATTTACGCCGTGCTGCCCGTTTGCCACGTCCCTTTTCCCCGCTAAAAAACGCCCAGGATGGCGTTCCGGCCCCACCAGCCCCGCGAGGCGGAGGATATCCACGGACGTCCCCGGGAGTTTGTGCAGCCAGTCTTCCAGCTCTTTAAGCACTTTCCCGCTGGCGGTGACAGGTTTAAGCGGGGACGTCTCTTTTACGCTACCCTCGCCTTCCCCATACACGGAGGTCGAGCTGGTAAAAATAATGCGCGGCACGGAATGCGCCAGCGCGCTGTCGACTATTTCCTGCACCGCCTGCAGATAAAAATCATCGCCTTCTCCAGTGCGACGGGCGGGCAGCGTCACCACTAACGCGTCAACGTTCAGCAGCGCTTCCAGGTCTTCACTGTCGCAAACCAGTTCCGGCTGCAGATTCAGCTGATAACTTTCGATCCCGCACATGCGAGCTGCTTCTACGCCATCCAGCGTGGTTTTGCTGCCGGTGACCTGATAACCACGCGCTGACAATGAGAGCGCCAGCGGCATACCCAACCACCCCAACCCGACTATTGCGACCCTTTTCATGCCTTGTCTCCTGACCTTGCAGCATTATCTTCTGAAGAGTGAATTTAGCTCTCCGTTAAGGCTACGCCACCCGGGCAGAACTGACAATTCCCTCAGCCTTACAGAATATTAATCAGCGAGGAAAAAACCCCTTGCGCTCGGTGCGTCATCTGGTTTACGTTAATTGGCACATAATGAATAGTCATTCATACGAGAATTTTATGACACGCGCTCAGTTTAAAAACCACCATCATCACCATCACCCTGACTAGTCTTTCAGGCGATTGGTGCTGGGAGACGAAAAGATCTTCCAGTGGTGCGTGAACGCGAGAAAAAGCCCCCGGAAGATATCTTCCGGGGGCTTTTTTATTGGGCGTCAGACAGGAATTGATAAGGGGTAACTACCGATGACCGACAACAACCGTTTACGCATAGCTATGCAGAAATCTGGCCGTCTTAGCGATGATTCACGCGAATTACTCGCCCGCTGCGGCATAAAAATTAACCTGCACACCCAACGCCTGATTGCGCTGGCCGAAAACATGCCCATCGACATTCTGCGCGTGCGTGATGACGACATTCCAGGGCTGGTGATGGACGGCGTCGTGGACCTCGGTATCATCGGTGAAAACGTGCTCGAAGAAGAGCTGCTGACGCGCCGCGCCCAGGGCGAAGATCCGCGTTATTACACGCTGCGTCGCCTGGACTTTGGCGGCTGCCGCCTGTCGTTGGCCACCGCCGTAGACGAGCCGTGGGATGGCCCGGCCAGCCTCAACAACAAACGCATTGCGACCTCTTACCCGCACCTGCTGAAGCGTTACCTCGACCAGAAAGGCGTGCAGTTTAAATCCTGCCTGCTGAACGGCTCGGTGGAAGTGGCCCCGCGCGCCGGTCTGGCCGATGCCATCTGCGACCTGGTGTCTACCGGCGCAACCCTTGAAGCCAACGGGCTGCGTGAAGTCGAAGTTATCTACCGTTCCAAAGCCTGCCTGATCCAGCGTGACGGCGAAATGCCGGCAGCCAAGCAGCAGCTGATCGACAAACTGCTGACCCGTATCCAGGGCGTGATTCAGGCTCGCGAGTCCAAATACATCATGATGCACGCGCCAACCGAGCGCCTGGATGAAGTGATTGCCCTGCTGCCAGGCGCCGAGCGTCCAACCATTTTGCCGCTGGCCGGCGATCAGCAGCGCGTGGCGATGCACATGGTGAGCAGCGAAACGCTGTTCTGGGAAACCATGGAAAAACTGAAAGCGCTGGGTGCCAGTTCCATTCTGGTGCTGCCGATTGAGAAGATGATGGAGTGATGTGATGAGCAACTTCAACACGCTGATTAACTGGAACGACTGCGACGAAGGCGCGCGACGCGCGCTGCTAATGCGCCCGGCTATCTCCGCTTCGGACAGCATCACTCGCACCGTGGCGGAAATCCTGAACAACGTTAAAAGCAACGGCGATGCCGCCCTGCGTGAATACAGCGCGAAGTTCGATAAAACTGAAGTGAAGCAGCTGCAGGTCACTCAGCAGCAAATCGATGAAGCCGTCGCGAGACTCGGCAGCGAGATTAAAGAGGCGATGGCCGTGGCCGTCGCTAACATCGAAAAATTCCACCTCGCGCAGCAGCTTGCCCCGGTGGATGTGGAAACCATGCCCGGCGTGCGTTGCCAGCAGGTGACTCGCCCTGTAGCCTCCGTGGGCCTGTACATTCCCGGTGGATCCGCCCCGCTGTTCTCCACCGTGCTGATGCTGGCCACGCCTGCCCGCATTGCTGGCTGCAAAAAAGTCGTCCTTTGCTCCCCGCCGCCAATTGCCGATGAGATTCTCTACGCGGCCCAGCTTTGCGGCGTACAGGAAGTGTTTCAGGTCGGCGGCGCCCAGGCTATTGCCGCGCTGGCGCTAGGCACAGAAAGCATTCCGAAAGTGGACAAGATTTTTGGGCCTGGCAACGCCTTCGTCACCGAAGCAAAGCGCCAGGTCAGTCAGCGTCTCGACGGCGCAGCTATTGATATGCCTGCTGGCCCATCGGAAGTGCTGGTGATCGCCGACAGCGGCGCCACGCCTGATTTTGTCGCCTCCGACCTGCTTTCTCAGGCGGAACACGGCCCGGATTCTCAGGTGGTTCTGCTGACCCCGGACAGCACCATGGCCCTGGCCGTTGCCGATGCCGTTGAGCGCCAGCTTGCCGCCCTGCCGCGCGCAGAAACCGCACGCAAAGCGCTGGAAAGCAGTCGCTTAATTGTTGCCCGTGATTTAGCGCAGTGCATTGAGATTTCCAACCAATACGGTCCAGAGCATCTGATCATTCAGACCCGCAACGCCCGTGAACTGGTGGACGATATTACCAGCGCAGGCTCGGTATTTCTGGGCGACTGGTCGCCGGAATCCGCCGGGGATTATGCCTCCGGGACAAACCACGTCCTGCCGACCTACGGTTACACCTCCACCTGCTCAAGCCTCGGGCTGGCGGACTTCCAGAAGCGCATGACCGTGCAGGAGCTGTCTCCGCAGGGTTTTGCTTCTCTGGCAAAAACCATTGAAACCCTGGCCGCCGCCGAGCAGCTGACCGCCCACAAAAACGCCGTTACCCTCCGCGTCGCCGCCCTGAAGGAGCAAGCATGAGCCTCGAAGAGTTAGCCCGCGCCAACGTTCGCGCCCTGACCCCATATCAGTCTGCCCGCCGCCTGGGCGGGAACGGCGACGTCTGGCTGAACGCCAACGAATACCCAACGCCGGTAGAGTTCCAGTTAACCGCGCAGACGCTGAACCGCTACCCGGAGTGCCAGCCAAAGCAGGTCATCGCCAACTATGCCAGCTACGCAGGCGTGAAGCCTGAGCAGGTTTTGGTGAGCCGCGGCGCGGATGAAGGTATCGAACTGCTGATTCGCGCGTTCTGCGAACCGGGCAAAGACGCGATTCTCTATTGCCCGCCGACCTACGGCATGTACACCGTCAGTGCCGAAGCCTTTGGCGTAGAGTGCCGCACCGTGGCCACGCTGGATAACTGGCAACTGGATCTTCCGGCGATTGCAGAGAACCTCGACGGCGTAAAAGTTGTTTATGTTTGCAGCCCAAACAACCCAACCGGCCAGTTGATTAATCCGCAGGATCTGCGCGCGCTGCTGGAAATGACCCGCGATAAAGCGCTGGTCGTTGCCGATGAAGCCTATATCGAGTTTTGCCCCCAGGCGACGCTGGCAGGCTGGCTTCAGGAATATCCCAACCTGGTCGTACTGCGGACGCTCTCCAAAGCATTTGCGCTTGCAGGCCTGCGCTGCGGATTTACGCTGGCGAATGAGGAAGTGATCAACCTGCTGCTAAAAGTCATCGCCCCTTACCCGCTTTCTACACCGGTAGCTGACATCGCCGCCCAGGCGCTAAGCCCGCAGGGCATCAACGCGATGCGTGAGCGCGTGGCCGAAGTGCTGCTTAATCGCCAGTATCTGATCAATGAGCTGAAAAGCGTCCCTTGCGTTGAGCAGGTTTTCGACAGCGAAACCAACTACGTCATCGCCAGAATGACCGCCTCCAGCGCAGTCTTTAAATCACTGTGGGATCAGGGCATTATCTTACGTGACCAGAATAAACAACCGACGTTAAGCGGCTGCCTGCGCATCAGCATCGGCACGCGAGAAGAGTGCCAGCGCGCCATTGAGGCGCTGCGTCAGCAACCCGGCCTGCAGGCCACGGAGAGCAAATGAGCCAGAAAGTACTTTTTATTGACCGCGACGGGACCCTGATTTCCGAGCCACCGAGCGATTACCAGGTCGACCGCATGGAGAAACTCGCCTTTGAGCCTGCGGTGATCCCGGCTCTGCTGCAGCTGCAAAAGGCGGGTTACCGTCTGGTGATGATCACCAACCAGGACGGCCTGGGTACCGCCAGCTTCCCTCAGGCCGATTTCGACGGCCCGCACAACCTGATGATGCAGGTGCTGACCTCACAGGACATTCTTTTTGATGAGGTGCTGATTTGCCCTCACCTGCCAGCGGACAACTGCGACTGCCGCAAGCCGAAGCTGGCGCTGGTCACTGGCTACCTGCAGGACGGCGTGCTGGATAAAGCCAATAGTTACGTGATTGGCGACCGCGCCACGGACATTGAGCTGGCCGCAAACATGGGCATTCAGGGCCTGCGCTACAACAGCGATGGCCTGGACTGGAAGCAAATCGCCGAGAAACTCACTAAGCGCGATCGCTACGCCCACGTGGAGCGCAACACCAAAGAAACGCAGATTGACGTGAAGGTGTGGCTGGATCGTGAAGGCGGCAGCAAGATCGCCACCGGCGTCGGTTTCTTTGATCACATGCTGGACCAGATCTGCACCCACGGCGGCTTCCGCATGGAGATCGCGGTGAAAGGCGATTTATACATCGACGATCACCACACCGTGGAAGATACCGGTCTGGCGCTGGGCGAAGCGCTGAAGCTGGCGCTGGGCGACAAACGTGGCATCACCCGCTTTGGCTTTGTGCTGCCGATGGACGAATGCCTCGCCCGCTGCGCGCTGGATATCTCCGGCCGCCCGCACCTCGAATATAAAGCCGAGTTCAACTACCAGCGCGTGGGCGATCTCAGCACCGAAATGGTGGAACACTTCTTCCGCTCGCTCTCTTACACCATGGGCGTGACGCTGCACCTGAAGACCAAAGGCAAGAACGATCACCACCGCGTGGAGAGCCTGTTTAAAGTCTTTGGCCGCACCCTGCGCCAGGCGATTCGCGTAGAGGGCGATACGCTCCCCTCCTCGAAAGGAGTGCTCTGATGAACGTGGTGATCCTCGACACGGGCTGCGCCAACCTGCATTCGGTGAAATCGGCCATTCAGCGCCACGGCTATGAGCCGCTGGTCAGCCGTGACCCGGACGTGGTGCTGCGCGCCGATAAGCTTTTTCTGCCGGGCGTAGGCACCGCGCAGGCGGCCATGAACCAAATCATCGAGCGCGATTTGGTGGAGTTGATTAAAGCCTGTACCCAGCCCGTGCTGGGTATTTGCCTGGGAATGCAGCTTCTCGGCAGCCGCAGTGACGAAAGCCACGGCGTGGAAATGCTGGGCATTATCGACCAGCCGGTATTGCAGATGAAAGACTTCGGCCTGCCGCTGCCGCACATGGGCTGGAACCGTGTTTACCCGAAGGCGGGCGACCGCCTGTTCCGCGGCATTGAAGACGGGGCGTATTTCTACTTCGTTCACAGCTACGCGATGCCGGTCTGCGAAAACACCATCGCCCAGGCAAACTACGGTGAAGCCTTCACCGCGGCGGTGCAAAAAGATAATTTCTGGGGCGTTCAGTTCCACCCCGAACGTTCCGGTGCGGCTGGGGCTCAGCTGCTGAAAAACTTTCTGGAGATGTAGACGATGATCATTCCGGCTCTTGATTTAATTGACGGCAACGTGGTGCGTCTCCATCAGGGAGATTACGGCCAGCAGCGTGACTACGGCAGCGATCCGCTTCCGCGTTTACAGGATTATCAGGCTCAGGGTGCGGAAGTGCTGCACCTCGTTGACCTGACCGGGGCTAAAGATCCGGCGGCCCGCCAAATTCCTCTGCTGCAAAAACTGCTGGCTGGCGTGAGCGTGCCGGTTCAGGTTGGCGGCGGTGTGCGTACCGAGCAGGACGTTGAGGCCCTGCTGGATGCGGGTGCCGCTCGCGTGGTGGTTGGCTCCACCGCGGTGAAATCTCCGGCGCTGGTACAAAGCTGGTTTAAACGCTTTGGCGCCGATGCTCTGGTGCTGGCGCTGGACGTGCGCATTGATGCCGAAGGTAACAAACAGGTTGCGGTGAGCGGCTGGCAGGAAACCTCCGGCACCACGCTGGAACAGCTTGTCGATGAGTTCCTGCCGTTTGGCCTCAAGCATGTGCTGTGCACCGACATCTCTCGCGATGGCACGCTGGCAGGCTCAAACGTCGAACTTTATCAGGAAGTGTGCGCGCGCTTTCCGCAGGTCGCCTTTCAGGCTTCAGGCGGTATTGGCGGGCTGGATGATATTGCCGCCCTGCGCAACAGCGGCGTGAAAGGCGTGATTGTTGGGCGCGCGCTTCTGGAAGGTAAATTTAACGTGAAGGAGGCGATTTCATGCTGGCAAAACGGATAATCCCTTGCCTGGACGTGCGTGACGGCCAGGTCGTGAAAGGCGTGCAATTCCGTAATCACGAAATCATCGGCGACATCGTGCCGCTGGCGCAGCGCTATGCTCAGGAAGGCGCAGACGAACTGGTGTTTTATGATATCACCGCCTCGAGCGATGGCCGCGTGGTAGACAAAAGCTGGGTGACTCGCGTGGCGGAAGTGATCGATATTCCTTTCTGCGTGGCGGGCGGGATTAAATCCGTTGAGGATGCCGCGCAAATCCTGTCGTTCGGGGCGGATAAGATTTCCATTAACTCCCCTGCCCTGGCCGATCCTGAGCTTATCACTCGCCTGGCGGACCGCTTCGGCGTGCAGTGCATCGTGGTCGGCATTGATACCTGGTTTGACGCAGAAACCGGCAAATACAACGTGAATCAGTACACCGGCGACGAAAGCCGTACCCGCGTAACAAAGTGGGAAACGCTGGATTGGGTGCAGGAAGTGCAGAAGCGCGGCGCCGGGGAAATCGTCCTGAATATGATGAACCAGGATGGCGTGCGTAACGGCTATGACCTGACGCAACTGAATAAAGTGCGTGAAGTGTGTCACGTGCCGCTTATCGCCTCCGGTGGCGCAGGCACCATGGAACACTTCCATGAGGCCTTCCGCGATGCGGACGTTGACGGCGCTCTGGCAGCTTCCGTGTTCCATAAGCAAATTATCAATATTGGTGAACTGAAGGCGTTTCTGGTTCAGCAAGGCGTGGAGATTCGAGTGTGTTAACAGAACAACAGCTAGCCCAGCTGGACTGGGAAAAAACCGATGGCCTGATGCCGGTTATCGTTCAGCACGCGGTGTCCGGTGAAGTCCTGATGCTCGGCTATATGAACCAGGACGCGCTGGCAAAAACCCAGGAAAGCGGCAAAGTGACCTTCTTCTCGCGCACCAAACAGCGCCTGTGGACTAAAGGTGAAACGTCAGGCCATTTCCTGAACGTGGTACGTATTGCGCCAGACTGCGATAACGACACGCTGCTGGTGCTGGTGAACCCCATCGGCCCAACCTGCCACCTCGGCACCTCAAGCTGCTTTGGGGATACTCACCACGACTGGCTTTTCCTGTTTGAACTTGAACAGTTGCTGGCCTCGCGGAAAACTGCCGATCCCGCCAGTTCCTATACCGCCAAACTGTACGCCAGCGGCACCAAGCGTATTGCGCAGAAAGTGGGCGAAGAAGGCGTGGAAACCGCGCTGGCAGCAACCGTGAACGATCGTCACGAACTGACCAACGAAGCTTCTGACTTGATGTATCACCTGCTGGTGCTGCTGCAGGATCAGGATTTGGACTTGAGTACGGTGATTGAGAATTTACGGGCCCGGCATAAATAAGCCCTGGAACAGATGTCAAAAAGGCCGCTAATGCGGCCTTTTTGTTTTTTTAGCAAGCTTAGGCTGCTGATTTATAGTTACGCAGCGCGTTTCGCCCCAGGACATAGCCCGAGCCGACAATAATGCCCAACAAGGCGGCAAGCACCAGCGTCAGGCCTTTTTTCGGGCTGTCTTTACGCACCGGCAAAGTTGCCTTCATGACATACCGAAACGCATAGGTCGTTTCCGGCGTCGATTTTAATTCACTCACCGCAAGGAGCGACTGACGGGCGTTAAAATATGAGTTATCTAAAGGCAGCGGACGGGACGCTTCGTTCTTGATCATCGAAGAAAGCGCCTCGCTTCCCAGAACAAACAGCGTATCTTCAGACATTGTTTCAGCCTGTGAAACGGCAGGCTTAGTAATATTAGATTGCTGAGCCACCAACAGCGCCTGGTTCAGCTCATCCAGACGCTTTTGCTGTTTCTCCTTAGCAACTTTTTCTTTTGTGGCGAGCAGGTCTTTTAAATCGCTTATTTTTGCGTCAACGGAAGTTTTAAGGTCATCATCCAGCTCAGCGACAGTCCGCTTATTAATCTGCTGGAGATAAGTATTCAGTGTTGTCTGCGCCTGCTCAGCAGAACTCGCCACATAGCTAATCTTGAGCGGCAGCGGTTGATCCTTTCCGGCGGGTTCTATGGTCAGTTTTTCTGGTATTTGCTGATTGGCCAACTGCTCAGAGAGGGCCGAAATGGCAGAGTTGAATCGCCCAAAATAACGCTGTTGGATCTCGGCCAGCGAGGGCACAGCCTCTGGAGACTGGGCATTAAGAACGCTCATGGCATTGCTGTAGTTCGAAATCTGACCGGTATCCGGGAGCGTAACTATCGCCTCAGAAGTCCATTTTTCTGTTGCAAAAATGAGATAAGCAATAGCGATTAAGATGGCTAAAATCATTGCTGCCGCAATGGCGATTTTGCCTCGCCATAGCTGGATAAGAAGATCAATTAAATCAATATTTTCCTGTTGATTGCTGGTGTGTTCTTTCGCCACATTTAAGTCAGCTCGATTCATAATTGCCTTTGAAAAAATAATGAGAACAGCTTCGTATATTCATCAGATTTATAGTATAGAAAGATTGTAGGCAAAAGACCTTAATGATTTGTAAGGAAAAGATCGGAATTTGCTGAAAAATCAGCACAGAGACCGAATGCCAAAAAATCACAAAAATAAGCTGTGTGATATTTGACCAGATCTCAAATGTAAAAAAGGCCCTCGAAGGGCCTTTTATCTGAACGTGAAAAGATCAGTCAAGCCACTCGGTGTGGAAGACGCCCTCTTTGTCCGTGCGCTTATAGGTATGCGCCCCGAAATAGTCACGCTGCGCCTGAATCAGGTTAGCCGGCAGCACTGCTGCACGGTAGCTGTCGTAGTAGGCAATGGCTGCGGAGAAGGTCGGCGTCGGGATACCGTTCTGTACCGCGTAAGAAATCACATCACGCAGAGCCTGCTGGTAATCGTCGGCAATCTTCTTGAAGTAAGGGGCCAACAGCAGGTTCGCAATAGCTGGCGTTTCAGCATAGGCATCGGTGATTTTCTGCAGGAACTGAGCACGAATGATGCAGCCCGCACGGAAAATCTTCGCAATTTCACCGTAGTTCAGATCCCAGTTATTCTCTTCAGACGCGGCACGCAGCTGGGAGAAGCCCTGAGCATAAGATACGATTTTACCCAGGTACAGTGCGCGACGAACTTTCTCGCTGAACTCAGCTTTGTCACCGGTGAAGGGCTTGGCCTGCGGGCCACTCAGCACTTTAGACGCCGCTACACGCTGCTCTTTCAGGGAAGAGATATAACGCGCGAACACGGATTCGGTAATCAGAGACAGCGGCTCGCCGAGATCCAGAGAGCTCTGGCTGGTCCATTTCCCGGTACCTTTGTTGGCCGCTTCATCCAGGATCACATCGACAAGATATTTACCCTCTTCATCTTTTTTAGTAAAGATGTCCTTGGTGATGTCGATCAGGTAGCTGCTCAGCTCGCCTTTGTTCCACTCGGTGAAGGTTTCAGCCAGCTCTTCGTTGGAGAGATCCAGGCCATGCTTCAGCAGGGAGTAGGCCTCTGCAATCAGCTGCATATCGCCGTATTCGATGCCGTTATGCACCATCTTCACGTAGTGACCAGCACCATCAGGACCGATGTACGTTACGCAAGGCTCGCCGTCTTCCGCAACCGCAGCGATTTTGGTCAGGATTGGCGCAACCAGCTCGTAAGCGTCTTTCTGGCCGCCAGGCATGATAGATGGGCCTTTCAGGGCGCCCTCTTCACCGCCGGAAACACCGGTCCCGATGAAGTTAAAGCCTTCAGCAGACAGGTCACGGTTACGACGAATAGTGTCCTGGAAGAAAGTGTTCCCGCCATCAATGATGATGTCGCCCTTATCGAGGTAAGGCTTCAGGGAGTCGATGGCAGCATCGGTACCTGCGCCCGCTTGCACCATCAACAGGATGCGACGTGGTGTTTCGAGGGACTCAACGAATTCTTTTACAGTGTAGTAAGGAACCAGTTTCTTGCCCGGGTTCTCTGCGACAACTTCTTCAGTCTTCTCACGGGAGCGGTTGAATACGGAAACGGTATAACCACGGCTTTCGATGTTCAGCGCCAGGTTGCGCCCCATCACGGCCATACCCACAACGCCGATCTGCTGCTTGGACATTACATACTCCTGTCAGGTGTGCTCACCGCGCCCTACACGCGGCTCTAAATGTGGCTTTGATGTTAACTCACTCTGCGAAAAATAGGTAAACTTTGCTGCGTGAAGTCGCACGTAGTGCACTATCAGACCAGATTCTGCTCAATGGCTATCATTCGTAACCGTTCGGATTCGTTTTCTGCCAATGCCATGAATCCCTGACCATATCATCAAGATTTCTGGTTGCTGACCAGTTCAGCTCTTTTAAAGCGAGACTTGGGTCTGACCAACATTCAGCGATATCTCCAGGCCTGCGTCCGGCAAAAACATAGGGGATAGGTCGCTCAATAACGCGTTCATAAGCTTCAATCAGGTCAAGTACAGAGTAGCCAATACCCGTCCCCAGATTGTATGTTTTACAGCCACCGGTCTCCATATGCTGTAATGCCGCAATGTGCCCTTCGGCTAAATCCATTACGTGGATATAATCTCGCACGCCGGTTCCATCTTTAGTCAGGAAATCATTACCGTAGACCGAGACTTGTTGCAACTTACCCACCGCAACCTGGCTAATGTAAGGCACCAAATTATTTGGAATACCATTAGGATCTTCGCCAATAAGTCCGGACTTGTGAGCCCCAACAGGATTGAAATATCTTAATATTGTAATGTCGAAATCAGGAGTAGCTTTTGCTATATCTTGCAAAATCTGTTCAACCATCAACTTAGACGTTCCGTAAGGATTGGTTGTACCACCAATTTTTGAACATTCAGATAATGGAACAGATTCCGGTTGGCCATATACTGTCGCTGAAGAGCTAAAAATGAATTTCTTAACATTGAAGTTATTCATTTCTTCGAGCAATACTATGCTTCCTGACACATTATTATCATAATAGCTAAGCGGCTCACGCACAGACTCACCAACAGATTTAAGCCCAGCGAAGTGAATAACACTATCAATTTTATGGCCACAAAATATTTTTTTTAGTAACTCGCGATCACGCACGTCACCGTCATAATTGACAAAATCAGCACCTGTTATTTTTTTAACACGACGCAAGGACTCAGAAGAAGAATTGAAAAAATTATCTAACACAACAACTTCATAGCCTTGCTCAAGAAGGCACAGGACCGTATGCGAACCGATATAACCAGCCCCACCCGTTATCAATACTGCCATTTTGTTGCCTCAGATTTTAATATAAAAAAACAAATCTAGCTCATGCTTTTTTTGGCTATTTATAGCAATCATATAAAAAGCCAAATTTTGGACTGGCTAGTTTTTCTTTGATTCCGTTTTATCAAAGAAAATTTTCATCCATTGATCAGTGATAAAGTCAATCGAGAAATTATCTTCAATGTGTATTCTATTTCTACATTTAATATCAGCTCTACTATTCGGTGGAAGATTCATGATCTCATGAATCTTTTTGGCGAGAGCTTTAGAATCAGAAATAGGGACCACAAACCGTTCATCGCCTATAACCTCAGCTACACCACCAGAGTTAGTACCCACGACGAGACATTCAGATGACATTGCTTCAGCCGCAACCAACCCAAAACCTTCCCATTTAGATGAAGAGACAAATATGTCACATGCGGAGTAATATTGTGACACATCATTGAGACTTCCCAGCAAGGAAACACGTGATGCAACATCTAACTCATGAATAATCCGCTCAATATCTACGCGGAGTTCTCCATCGCCAATGATAACAAGCTTATAGTTTACAGGCAGTATTTTAAAAGCATGAAGGAGATTAGGGTAATCTTTTGCGTCAGTCAGTCTTCCAACCGCAAGAATAAGTTTTTCATCAGTAAGAATAGAGAGTTGGTCGCGCAGATGTTCATGAGCGTTATTATCAAATTTAAACTCATCCGTGTTCACACCGTTATAAACAGCAATGGACTTAAGAGCAGAAAAAGCCTTTTTTTTAATAAACTCATCCAAAGCCTCTTTACTGACATTTGTTGTAACATCGCAAAGAAAATCTGTCATACGATAAGTCAGCATTCTAATTTTACCACCCTCATTTTTGCTATGGGCAGTGCAAACTAGTTTAAACTTATTTCTACAGAACAAGCGAGTTATTCTTGCCATAATATTCGCGTGAAACATATGGCTATGAACAATGTCAGGAGCGAAATCTTTAATTATTTTGGCAAGCCTAAACACAGCAGCAATAAATCCAAGCGGACTTTTGTTCATTCCAAGATTTATTATATTGATACCAGTGCGAGGTGTAACTTCAACAGGTCCGGTAAGGCTAACAATTTCAACTTCATTGTTTTTTTCAAGATACTTGTCAGCAAGCAATGAAACTTGTTTTTCCGCACCACCTATGCCCAGCCCGGTAATAACCAACATTATTTTCTTATTCATGATCAGTAAGTCGCTTCTAATGTTTTACTAAATTTTTCGTGTGCCAGAGATTCGACATAACCTTTATCAAACAAACTTATAAACCTTAGGTCCATTGTGGTGAAGTTAATGGGTGCCTGAGCATTTCTGAAATAAGACGAAAGATTAATTGCCAGCATGAAGAAAACAAAAATAGATAAAAATAATGTATTGTACGTACGTATCGCGAACATGCGCCTGTGCGACGTCGGTGATATGATGCAAAAAACATATATCGCCAGGAAAAAGAATATAAAACTCACACGAGCAAGGAATGTTATGCTGCCGCTAAAAAAATGAACAACGGCACCAAGGAAAACCAACCTTGTCAAGAGTCTGATATTTTCGTGGCGGTCAATGGTTTTTCTATAACAGAAATAGATAACAATAAAGACAAGGTCAATTATGTTAAGCCATCCGATAGTCAAACTAATTGGATGCATTTCCATGTAGATGGAAATTTTTCTAAAAATAAGGTTAAATCCCGACAATTCATTGATTATCGCGGTACCTAAAAACATGAACGCAACAGCACCACCGATAAAAAACAAAGTACTGATCATAAATTTACCATGCTCTCTAATGGACGCTAGCATTACGGCAGGGATAATGATCAAGGAAGAAACGTGAAACAAAGACCCTAAAATTGAAAGTATAATGAACTTTCTAAAATTGTGATCTTCGTTATAATTAAGCACTGCATAAAAAACAATAATACAGGCTAAAAACTGCCTCAACTGCTCAAGTATTAAATTATAGCCGAATAACAATAATAGACAGCACCAAAATAATGGTTTATTAACCTGATAAGCCGCAAGTACCCTCGATAACAAACCAAAACAAATGAAATACCAGACAAGAATGACAAGTCCAAAATTGTTATTGAAAATGAACAACATTGCCTTGAATGATAAAACAAATCCTGGTTCAAAGGATATGTATGGATTATTCTCATATAAAATCTTTAAATAGTATATACTCCAGTCTACTCCATTTAAATAATATGCTGAGAATAATAAACTAAACATAATACAACAAAGAACACTCAGCATCGCTTTGGAGCGGTAGTTAAATTTCTCCCAGATCAACGAGAGCAATAGCATTGGAGTAGAAAGAAGCAAAACAAACATTTTATTTTTTTACCCTTTCATAAAGATAAATCAATAAATTAATGGGGTTCATCACTTTAAGAATCCGATATTTTTTACCTTTTGATACGCAGTACAGATTGAACTTGTGATGAAGATAACTAAGACAATTTCCGCTATCCCACCTTCTGGAGTTAACTTTCATTAAATCGCTTAAAAGTATTTTCCCGATGGCAGAAGTTCCCGATGAGGTAACTTGATTTGCGTGAATGCGATATAAAACGCTCGTGTACTCGAAAAACAATACGTTGATATTATTGTCGATAAACTTTAGCCATAGAGGTAAATCTTCTAATAACTTAAAATGTGTATCAAACCCTGAAAAGTGCTTCTTATTTATGAATGCACCGGGCGCCACATTATTAAAATGGATCATCGACAATTTGGCTTTCAGCCATGAAGGTTTTAATTGAATGACATCTTTGGTCCATGCCAATGGATAACGCTGTGGTTTTTCTACATGCAGACCAAACGTTTCAAAATAAGTAAATACTGCTCCTAATCTCTCAGTATTCTTGAGCCTCTCAAGTCTGGAAACAAAATTTTGGATGGCATCGGGCAAAAGCAGATCGTCAGAGCCAAGACACTTAATCCAGTCCCCTTTAATACTAGGTAATGCATTATTAAAGTTGGTAGTTATGCCATTATTTTTTTCACTTGGAATAAGCGTGCAATCAACACCAGGATGTGTTGTTTTCTTTTCCTCACACCAATCGCTAATAATGTTTACACTATTGTCTGTTGAACAATCATCTACAATAATAATTTCAATTTTTTTATATGATTGGTTGATACATGACTCTAGCGTTTCACGTATATAATTTTCAGCATTGAATGATGCAATGATAATTGAAATAAGTGGATTTTTCATGCTTACCTAAAAAATAGCTTTAATATAATAAGTTGCAGTCTTGATTTACGACTTAAGATGAATTCATATTTTCTTTGCGCATTGATAACCTGCAAAGTAGACTCTTTCAATGCGTTTCGCCAGGCTATTCGGGCATCCTTAGAGAATTGTTTATGCCAGCTTAGATAACGTCTAAAAACTCCCCACTGGGTACTAATAATTAACGTATATGCCGCAGCATCAAATTTATCTTCACAACATATTTTAGGTTCTTTTAAAATCTGTTGAAGAATAAATGCGTTATGGATAACCTTATAATAATTTTCGTTTACACGACGAGTTGTTGACTGCATGTTGTTGACAAAAAAATATTTCGCATCAGAGAAGGTTATTTTTTTTGCTAAGCCGAATGAAATACGACTGACGATTTCGTCGTTATTTAATAAGTTAACATGATTATTGTTATATTTATTATAAATATTATATGCCTGTAAAATTATTTCTTTTTTGTAAATACCAAATGCATGTATCCCCCAGATAGAAATACTGTTCGCCAGAGCATCCTTACCGCATACAGATTTTTTATCAGTATAATATGAAAACTTGCCGGAAATCTCTGAGCCAAGCTCGTTAACATAGCATAAATCAAATAGAGAAATATCAACTTCTGGACAATTGATAAAAGATTGCATTGCCAATTCGAGTGAATTATTTGCAAGTCCATCATCGCAATCAACAATAGCAACATAATCTCCAGTTGCTGCCATGATTCCGTTTTCTCTGGCTCTTGCGGCTCCCATATTACTCTGTTGCAATAAATTTATTTTAAAATTTTCAGAATGAAAATTCTTGGCTAAATGCACCGTATTATCAATAGAACCATCATCAACAATAACTACCTCAAAATCACTTATTGTCTGTTGTTCAAATTGCTTTAAGATTTTTATAATATTTTTTTCTTCATTGTACGCAGGCACAATTACACTGAGCGGGTTACTTTGATGCGATTTCATTACTTATAACCCTCTTCATGTGCCATAGGTATATTATCATTGTCGCGATCAAATAGAATGAATAGGTTATACAATAAGAAATACTTACGCCTTCAAGCCCAAAGGGAACGATTAAAAACTTGACTAATAATGGAAACAATATAGAAAATGATATTTCCAGGACTGCATTAATTTTAAAATAGCCTTTAGCCAAAAGAATGGTAGCAAAGAGCCAGCTCGATATTCTTAAAAAATCACCAATATTTTGGAATAGAAATAAACTTTTAGCCGTAGAAAAGTCTTTCGTGAATAAAATGCTAATAATCAAATCTTTCAATAAAAAGATACTTATCGCCATCACGAAAGCAAGCGGAATAACAATCACAACCCCGGATTTTAAAACTGAAATATAGTCTTTGAATGTCTTTGCTGCTGCTGTTTTAGGAAAATAATATACTGTCAATGCTGTTGTGAGAACGGCAAGATAAGCTTCTGATATTTTGGATACTGCCTGCCAATTCCCTGCATCTTCAATTGAAAAATTATTCGTCAATATCGTTCTGACAACAATAAGCGATATCGGTCCCGTTAAGGCACCAATGACCCCCATCAGAAAATACTTTCTCATCTCAGATAAATGATGTTTCGGTACCTGACCTAGCCAATATACTAACCTAAACCATGGTCTTTTTATAATAATAGTCAGAAGCAGGATGCCCGCAATAGCATTATTCAAAGCTGCGGCGAGCAGGGCTCCCTTGAGTCCCATGAAATAAACTAGTGCGGTCATTGACAAAAGTGCTGCAGCAATTGCAAGCACATTAGCAAGAAAGAATCGGTTGTATTCACCTAAGCCATTAAGTACACCGAGAAATAAATTGTTGATTATATTTAATGGCAATACCATTAATGCCACTATAATCAGCCAATAGAGCTCTTTACTCTGGAATAGTAAATTCGAAATATTTCCAGAAAAAAGAACACCAACGGTGATAATAAAGCAACAGGCTATTATTGAAAGTTTGATTGATGCACGCCAGTAGGGTTGGGCTTTATCATAATCGCTTTTATTCTCGGCTGAGTAACGATTTACCCCCTGGGATACCTGTGAAGAAATAAAGCCATTAACAAAAGTAACAAAGTTCTGTAACTGTCCAAGGTTAGCAATGCCAGCAGGACCCGTATATATTGCAACTACTTTTGATATGAGTAAACCGCAAATCAAACGAAAACATGTTACAACGCCACTAAGAATAGTAACTTTGGCAAAATTCATTTTTTCCATTTTACATCACTTTTAATACAGGTTTAGCACTGGTTATTTATCTCTTGTATTTCATCATTAGATAATGAATAAGAAATATAGACAGTGTGACGTTACCCACTAAACGCTAGCTTCAGTACTCTGCTTGAAAAATAAAAAGCGTATGCTATTCGCAGAAACGTGTGGCGTTGTAAAAGAAAAGGCTGTCACCAAAAGCATGTACAGCCAATCGCATTATAATTATTGATATTTAGACGGAAAATGAATTAATGGTTCTAATAATGAAGTCCACATCACTGTCGGATAGATTAGGATCCATTGGCAAGGACAGAACCTGACGATGAATGCTCTCAGTTATTGGCAGCTCTAAATGACTGTACTGTTTATAAGCTTGCTGATGATGAGGAGGAATCGGATAATGAATTAATGTTTGAATCCCATTCTCAGTCAGATATTGTTGTAATGCTTCTCTATGTTTAGTCTGTATTACAAACAAGTGCCAAACATGTTCTTCATCAACGGATAGTGTTGGTAATTGAACATGAGAATTTTTTATCTCATTTAAATATTTATTGGCTATTTTTCTTCTTAATTCAGTCTCTTTATCAAGATAAGGCAGCTTAACACGCAGCATTGCTGCCTGTATTTCATCAAGGCGACTGTTGTAACCAATATAAATATTCTCATATTTTTTATGAGAGCCATAATTGCGCAGCGCTTTTAGTACACTAACCAACTCATCGCTATTCGTGGTGATAATACCTGCATCACCAAGTGCGCCTAAATTTTTCCCTGGGTAAAGGCTAAATCCTGACGCATCCCCCCACGCCCCCGCCTTCTTTCCACCGATAGAAGCACCATGTGACTGAGCACAGTCCTCTAACACCAGCAGATTATTCTCTTCGGCGAACCTCATGATTTCTGGCATAGGCGAAATTTGACCATATAAATGTACTGGTAAAATGGCTTTTACCCCATCATCCCAGGATTTAGATAGTCCATCATAGGTCATATTAAATGTACTACTATCCGGCTCAACCAGCACAGGAATTAGATTATTCTGCGTGATCGCCATTATAGAAGCTATATAAGTGTTCGCCGGGACCATGACCTTGTCATTATCTTTTAGCTTACCGAGTTCTTTCCATGCACGAAGAACCAAAATAAGGGCATCAAGACCGTTGGCAACGCCAATTGCATATTTTACATTACAATACTCTGCAAACTCAGACTCAAAAGCAGATAGCTCTTCGCCCTGTATATACCAGCCAGATTGAATAACACGTTCACAGGCTGACAATAATTCCTTTTCATATTTGTTATTGATTTGTTTAAGGTTTAGAAAATTAATCATTTTTTAATCCAATTTTTTGATGATCTTTGCAGGATTGCCAACCACTACTACATTATCTGGCACATCTTTTGTTACCACTGCTCCAGCGCCGACCATGCTATTCTCACCGATTGTGATTCCAGGCAAAATGGTAGCATTAGCACCTATTGATGCATTTTTTTTGATATGTATTTCTGGGTATTTTTCTAAATGAACCTGCGAGCGAGGAAATTTATCATTTGTAAATACAACACAAGGACCGATAAAGACATTATCTTCAATTGTAGTCCCATCCCAAATATATACACCAGATTTAACCGTAACATTATTGCCAATAGACACGTTGTTTTCTATAAGAGCATTAGCACATATATTACAATTTTCACCAATTTTTGCATTTTTCAGAATAACAACAAACTGCCAAACACGCGTACCTGTACCTATATTTTCACTCTGCACATCGCTGAGAGGATGAATATACATTTACGCCACCGTATTTTTGAACTGTTCATAATTCCGTATATAATCGGACTCATCATATACATCACTCGCTAAAACCATGAGAATGCAGTCTGGTGAATAGTCATACATTTCATGCCATATCATTGGCTCAATTAACAGGCCACAAGCTGGACTATCCAATAAAACATTAACCTTCTCTTTACCATCGTCTAAAAGGAATCGGCAGGAACCTTTTACAGGTATTGCTACCTGCGTTAATTCCTTATGGGCATGGAAGCCTCGTCTGATTCCTTCAAGTGTGTCAAACATATAATAGACGCGTTTAATTGGAAAAGGTATGTTTTTGGCTTCTTCGAGCGCGACAAGAGAACCACGCTCATCGCCGTGAATTTGTAATGGAATAAAATCGATTTTCATAAGATTTCTTATTTCAAAAGTTTTAATAAATACTGGCCATAATGATTTTTTTTCAGAAGCTCTCCCCTGGCACTTAATTCTTTATCGTCCATCCAGCCATTGCGCCAGGCAATCTCTTCAGGGCAAGCAACCATCATGCCCTGCCTCTTCTGAACGGTTTCAACAAAGCTACCGGCTTCAATTAGACTGTCATGTGTGCCAGTATCAAGCCACGCAAAACCGCGGCCAAGCTGTTCAACATTTAATTGCCCGCGCTTGAGATACTCATCATTTATTGCGGTTATCTCTAATTCTCCCCGCTCGGAGGGTTTTACATTTTTTGCGATTTCAATGACCGCGTTATCGTAGAAGTAAAGCCCGGTCACCGCCCAATGAGATTTCGGCTGGGAGGGTTTTTCTTCTATGGAAATAGCTTTGTTGTTTTCATCAAATTCGACCACGCCAAAGCGCTCAGGATCCATAACCTGATAACCAAAAACGGTTGCGCCTGTTTCACGCTGCGCCACGGCTTTTAATTTAGGGCTAAAACCTTGTCCAAAGAAAATATTATCGCCGAGCACAAGGCAAACCGAATCGTTGCCGATAAACTTCTCGCCAATAATAAATGCCTGCGCTAAGCCATCCGGTGTAGGCTGGACTTCATACGTCAGGTTAATGCCCAAGGCGCTGCCATCACCCAATAATCTAATGAAACTGTCTTGATCTTCCGGCGTGGTGATAATCAGGATGTCGCGAATTCCCGCCAGCATTAACACTGACAGCGGGTAATAAATCATCGGCTTATCATAAATCGGGAGTAGTTGCTTAGAGACGCCCATCGTTATTGGATACAAACGAGTGCCGGATCCTCCGGCCAGAATGATACCTTTCATTATTCCAATCCTAAGCGTTCACGTTGATAGCTGCCATCCTGGACGCGCTGGCACCATTTCTGATTTGCCAGATACCATTCCACCGTTTTACGGATCCCACTTTCGAAGGTTTCCTGTGGTTTCCAGCCCAGCTCAAGGCCAATTTTCTCGGCATCGATCGCGTAACGGCGATCGTGCCCCGGGCGATCGGCCACATAGGTGATCTGCTCGCGGTAGGAGCCTTCCTTTGGAACGATTTCATCCAGCAGACAGCAAATAGTTTCTACCACATCAAGGTTTTGCTTCTCGTTGTGGCCACCAATATTGTAGGTTTCGCCAATCTTACCCTGGGTCACCACAGTATACAGCGCCCGCGCGTGGTCTTCGACGTAAAGCCAGTCACGAATCTGGTCGCCTTTACCGTAAATCGGCAGCGGCTTACCTTCCAGCGCATTCAGAATAACCAGCGGGATCAATTTCTCAGGGAAATGATATGGGCCATAATTATTAGAACAGTTAGTAACGATAGTTGGCAGGCCATAGGTACGCAGCCAGGCGCGGACCAGGTGGTCGCTGGAGGCTTTAGAGGCAGAATATGGGCTGCTTGGCGCATAGGCTGTTGTTTCAGTAAACAGGGGTAATGTCTCGCCCTGCTCTACTTCATCTGGATGGGGAAGATCGCCATAAACTTCATCAGTGGAAATATGATGGAAGCGGAACGCTGCTTTTTTCTCGCCGCTCAGTTTAGACCAGTAGCGACGTGCGGCTTCCAGCAGGACATAAGTCCCAATAATGTTTGTTTCAACAAATGCCGCCGGGCCGGTAATAGAACGATCGACGTGACTTTCCGCTGCCAGGTGCATTACAGCATCGGGCTGATGCTGAGTAAAAATACGTTCGATTGCTGCGCTATCACAAATATCTGCTTGTTCGAAACAATAACGCTCATCAGCACTGACACTGGTTAGAGATTCAAGGTTACCAGCATAAGTTAACTTATCAACATTAACGACATGACTCTGCGTGTTTTTAATAATATGACGTACAACGGCAGACCCAATAAAGCCCGCTCCACCAGTGATTAGAATTTTCATTTCGACTCTACACTAATTACGTTTATGACTAAGACAAAATAAATTGCTTGTATGCATCTTTATAACTATTGAATTCAAATTTTTCTTTATCCTGCTGTGCATTAACAAGATAAAGTTCATAATTATTTAGTATCTCCAGTAATTTTTCTTCTATATCTTTTTCATTATTAGATACTAATAATCCATTTTTTTTTATAACTTCATAGCAACCACCAACATCGCTTAGAAGCAAAGGTAAACCTGCGGTGTGTGCTTCTAATGCAGACATCGGGAGGCCTTCACTATCTGAAATAAGTGCAAAAACATCATACTCAGAATAATTACTGAAGTTTTTAACCTCACCTAAAAATTTGATGTTATTAAATTTCTCGTATTTTGCTGCTAACGCAGCCAGCCGATCGCCGGCACCCGCCACATCTAATTTAATATCCGGGTGTTTCGCAACAACCGACAGCAGAAGGTCGGGACGTTTTGGATGCGTTAGTCTTCCAACAAAGATTATTTTCTTTTCGTTGCTCTGTTTAATTCTGCTTTGCATTTTTGGCACAGAGTTGGTTAGATTAATTATCTTATTTTCATTAATACCAATTATATCCCTGGCCTTATCAGAGTCACTTTTTGAGACACACCAAACAGCGTCAGTTAAAACAGAAAGATACTTCTCAATCTTAATAAAGAGTGACTTTAATGTCCCACCATTATAGATACATGACCATCCATGAGATACATAAATGCATTTAAATCTGACAAACAGCTTTGCCATCCGACTGAAAATCCCGGCATTAGCTGAGCTTGCTATCATTACAGATATTTTTTCTTTTCTAATATATTTCAATAACCGAATATAACCTAAAAAGCTAAAGTGTTTTTTCAATTCAGGTAAAATAAAAACTTTATCGAAGTTCCCTTGCTCCGTTAACCATCCATGCTCTGATGTTATCAAATGAATTGAGGCATCATTTTTAATTAACTTCATCATCTCATTGGTCCAGCTTTGAGCTCCACCTATTTCAGATTTTGTAACAATAAACGCAATATTATTCATATATGATATAAGCTTCGGCAATTAGATGATATGACACAAACTCATGAGGAATGTCGAGAATGGTTGAATAAGCTTTTGATAAGAACACGCTACCGCCCCTGGCTCAACAGCTACCAGTGCACTGCAAACATGGGAGATCTCGTACCTTCCGGTACTGCGTATCAGAAATCGCCACGATTCTATATTTCACACAGCGATTCTCAAGGAAAAATTTTGGTCTATACAGAACAACCAAAAAATGATAACCCTATGAAAATCTTAAACTTCATTGTTTATTTATAAAGCAAAACGGCGGCTCAACGTTCAAAGCCTGCCTAAGACTGAACGCCATGCCACCGTTTACCCCGCTCTCCTCCATGACAGCGACTTAAAACAGAACTTATGCCTTAGCTAGCAGCTTCTGAATGCTTTCTCGAAACTTCTGGCCTTCCTTGTGGTTGCGCAGCCCGTACTGGACGAACGCCTGCATATAGCCCATTTTCTTACCACAGTCGTAGCTCTCGCCGGTCATCTGCATCACTTCAACCGGCTGAGTTTCATTCAATACCGCGATGGCATCCGTGAGCTGAATACGTCCCCATGCACCCGGTTCTGTTTTTTCCAGCAACGGCCAAATATCAGCCGAAAGGACATAACGTCCAACGGCTGCAAGATCGGAGTCCAGCGTTTGCGGCTGGTCAGGTTTTTCAACAAACTCGACCATACGGCTCACCTGCCCTTCATTCTGCAGCGGTTCTTTCGTGGTGATCACAGAATACGCCGCCAGATCTTCATTTGGCATGTGCTTAGCAAGAACCTGAGTTCGCCCCGTTTCATTGAAGCGAGCCACCATTGCAGCCAGGTTATAGCGCAGCGGGTCGGCAGTAGCACCATCAAGCACAACATCCGGCAGTACCACAACAAAAGGATTGTTACCCACGATAGGCTGCGCGCAAAGTATAGAGTGCCCCAGCCCAAGCGGTTGGGCCTGACGAACGTTCATGATGGTGACGCCTGGCGGGCAAATAGACTGGACTTCGGCCAGCAGCTGACGCTTAACGCGCTGCTCAAGCAGGGCTTCCAGCTCGTATGAGGTGTCGAAGTGGTTTTCAACAGCATTCTTGGAAGAGTGGGTTACCAGCACGATTTCTTTGATACCAGCGGCAACAATTTCGTCGACAATGTACTGGATCATCGGCTTATCAACGATAGGCAGCATCTCTTTAGGAATCGCCTTAGTGGCAGGCAGCATATGCATGCCCAAACCGGCTACCGGGATAACTGCTTTTAAATTAGTCATTCTTAGTCCCACCTCTAAATGGTTGGAAGATTATAGTCTTTTCGTGCTCTGATGCCAGCATGAATTTATTAAACGAATGATTCATGCTAGCGCCATAGAAGTGTCAACGAAATATGTCAATGCCGCTATTTCAGCCTTCGTTGACTCAGAATTGTCGTAAAAGGGGTTGCATTATTATTTACTTACTTTTGAGAGCGCAAAATTAAGATTCTCACCGTTGACGTGCAGCTGATCGATCCGGTCTATGTCTACCGAGCTTTGCCCCCTTTCATTTACTGCGTGAATATTCGCCAGCGAAAGCAGCGTGCCGTCTTTGGCCATGAACTTGCCGCGCACATCCTTGCGGAGGTCGAAGTTCAGCTTCAGGGCTGGTCCTGCCGTAGAAAGCTGCATTACGTTGATATTTCGCATGAAAAGGTGCTGAGGTTTGTTATGAAACTCAAGCGAGGCGCGCTTGAGTGTGATGTTATTCAGTGCCACAAAGGAGGTTGCGTTCCCGGATGAGATCTGAATGCCGCGCAGAGGGCTACTCAGTTCGCTATTATCGAGTTTAATATCGCTTAACTTAAAGTTTTGCGGAATAGACAGGTAATTTCCCTTAATGACGCCATAACCAATCAGCATCCCGGCGCTGTTAACCATATCCACATCGTCAATGACAAAGTTATCGCAGCCATATATTGCCACGGTTGCGTTATCAATCCCTGCCGTGCGGCTAAAGCTCGGATTAATATTGCGCGCCTTTACGTTACGTATAAGGAAATGCTTCCCATTCTCAATATGGACTAATTGCCGGCAGTTGCTGCCGGTAATGTTGGCCACAACGAAGTTTTTTACCGCCTGATCTTCGGGATAATTATTGTCATATGTGCTGCCCGCCAGCCCAATACCTATTCCCCAGTTAATCTTTCCATTAGTACAGTTAATGTTGTCAATAACGTGGTCGGAAATCAGCAGGTCGTGGTCGTTGATCGCCACATTCCACTCAATGGCATCCCCTTGCAGATGGCTGAAGTGGCCGTTGGTGATACGCACATTCTCCATCCGGTTGTGAAACCCCTGCCGCAGGATGGCGTAGTTGGCATCATGTACCGTGATGTTGTCGATAGTCAGATTGCGCATAGTCCGGTTATCTTTCCCGCCAATGTAAATCTGCGCCACATTGACAAACCCGCTCATATCTATGCCCTTGATCGTACAGTCGGATCCCCTCACATCCAGCGTGATGTTGTTAAATCGCCCTTTTCCCTCCCCGACTATCTGGCAGCTATCCTGCAGTACAAATCGCCCTTTGCCATTCCCTTTCAGCCCACCAGCCACATGAAGCGTTTTCCCCTGCGGCATAAAAATGGCGGTATTCATGCTGTCACAGACAACGTCTGCCGGGACTTCAACCACATCCGCTGCGGCAAACGCCTTGTTAAACGCGGCGATCCAATCGGCCTGGTAGAAATCTTTGATGTTTACCTGTGTTCCCCGGCCAATGGCGTTTACCGTGCCGGGAATAAGGGATGTCGCCGCTAACGCAGAGCCTGCGGCGAGCAGTTTGCGGCGAGACGCAGAGAAAGGAAGATGCTTCAGTGAATTGCTTTTCGACATAAGTCCTCAGCATAAGATTCGGTGATTTATAGCGTCTGAAGCTGACGGGCAAGCTGCTGGTAGATAACCTGCTGATTGAACTGGCCGGCGACTTTCTCTCTTGCCCGAGCCAGTATTAACTGCAGGTCACTTTCTGGCACAGAAGCCGCAACCTGTAGCTTATCGGCGAGCGCAAAAGCATCCTTTTCCGGCACCAGCCAGCCCGACTCATCGGCGTCGATAAGCTCAGGAATACCGCTATGAACGGTAGACACGACCGGAATGCCAACGGCCATCGCCTCCATCAGCGCCACGGGGATGCCTTCCATATCCCCGTCTTCGCCGGTCACCGAAGGAAGCAAGAACAGATCGGCCTGGTCCAGCATCGCCTTCACTTCATGGCTGGGCTTAAAACCGGGCATAAAGACCACGTCCTCCAGCTGCAATTGCTCAATCAGCGTCTTCAGACGACGCTCCCAGGGGCCAATGCCTAAAATGTTGTAGCGAAATGCCACGCCGCGCGCCTTCAGCAGGCGACAGGCTTCAATGGCAAAATGTAACCCTTTTTTTTCCGTCAGCCGCGCCACCGAGATAATCTCCAGCGTCGCCCCCGGCGTTTTCATGGGTCTTAAAGAAAACTTGTCCATATCCACGCCCATCCTTGAGACCGCAATTTTGCTCTCCGGGCAGCCCATGTTTTTCAGGCGGCTGGCCCAGAGATTGCTGATGGGTAGCATTAAGTCCCCGCGCTCAAACAGCTGCCTGTATTCCGGCGTATAGTGAGCCAGCGCATCCCGGTGCGAGATATCAATCCCGTGAAACACGGTGGCAATTTTGCCGTTGAGCACGCCAAGCTCCTTCAGCTTGGCGGCCGTAACGCCCGCCGGGCCAAAGTGAGCAATAAAAACGTCGGCCTCAAGCGGCTGTTTCTGCCGGCCACAAATCGAGGACAGGATCAGATTGCGAGCTTCATCGCCATAGCGCGTGCGGTTAAGCGCTCGCCATGTGCTGCCTCGCAAAGTCCCCCGCAGCGTATTCCACGCCCGGTTTTTCAGCTTCGCGACTTTACCTTCTGGCTCGTCGAGCAGCCAGACGGTTTTTTCCGAAAGCCCATAGCTTTTAAACGCCGCGTGGGTATTGGTCATGTCGCCCTTTTGCAGGGCAACAATCTCAACCTCGTGGCCCATGTCGATAAAAGCGGTTATCTGATTCAGCACAAAAGTTTCCGACGCCAGGGGAAACTTCAGCAGGAAGAAACCGACCTTCATTTCTCCTCCTTAACTCGCTCAAGCACCGAGCGCACCATGTTCATGCCGTTAGCACGCTCAGCGCTCACTGCCGCCGTAAGACGTTGGTTAATCGCGGGCAATTGCCCCAAAACATCCGCCACTACGCCCTGCAAAGAGCCGTCCAGCAACTGGCGAATATCAATAGCCATTTCTGGCATCCCCAGTTGCTGCATGATGCCCGCAGATTTGTGCTCGTAGTTGATGGCGATAGCCGGCGTGCCGAAGTTCATCGAAATAATGGCCGAGTGGAGACGCGTGCCCACCGTGAGCTCGCAGGCAGCAAAAATTTTGCCCATTTCCAGGTCGTTCAGCTCGTCCATCACGACGTGGTAGTCATCGGGTTGGGTGATGTACTGGCGGATATTGAGCGCCACCATGCGGTCGTCTTTGTTATAGCTGTCGATGCCGGTGCAGGTGGAAAGCGCCAGGACCTGATAGCCCTGTTCAATCGTGCGATTTACCACTTCGGCAAAGGCCTTCTCGTAGGCTTCCTGGGTGGTGCCGAGGCGTTTATCAAACGGCGCCAGTTCGCGGAGCGTAATCGCCACGGTTCTCTTTCTCTCGACCACGCCCAGCCAGTGCTTAACCGCATAACCCGGCACAAAATCCTCTTCATGCTGCGCCACCAGCCACGCCGTATCGACGCCCTGTTCCACCTTGCTGGTGTCGATTTGACTTTGCTTCATCAACGCCAGACTTACGGTTTCGCGCAGAATCAGGGATTTAGCGTGCCCAAAGACGTAGTTCGCCAGTTGGTTAAACTGCGGCTCCTGGAACGGGCCCACGCTGTGGCCAACCATATAAACCGGCTTGCGGGCCATGAAGCTGCACAGCGCGTGCTCAAACTGCGTGACGCCATAAAGATCGACAAAGAAAGAGCCGCCCACCTGAATAATCGCGTCGTATTCCTGCAGCGATTTCACAAAATCAATAAACCCCTGTGGGATGGCGATGTTACGCAGCCGCCCGGTGTTGCTTGCTTTCGCTACCAGCACATGGTGCTGATATTTACGGCGCAGGACTTTTTTGACCCGCCCGACCAGCCCGGCGGCGTTGTTATACCGCTTCATCTGCTTGTAGAGCCCGTCACCCAGCACCGGGCGCCCCAGCAGCCAGGCAGAACTGACCGGGTAGCGGCTCATCACATCCACATGAATGCTGTCATCAAGCGTCGTGATGGCGTCAATCAACCCGCGCAAAATGGCGCTATCACCACGGTTGCCGCAAGTATGGTTGCCAAGAATAAGTAATTTCATATCGACCTCTAACTTTATGACAAAGGGGAAAATGTGGTTTCCCCTCTTTGTTGTTCTTAGCCAGCGCGGAGCAGCGCTTTCAGGCGTTCGCTGCGACAAAACTGCCGCTTCAGTTCAACGATCAGCGCATTGCGGGACAAAATAATCATCACGATAAACGCTGCAGCTCCCGCGACGACCTGTGCCGCCAGCAACATCGCTAGAGGCAAATGCCCGGTCAGCGCGATGCCTAGCCCGGCGCTGACAATCAGCGTTGGGAGTGAGAGATAAAAAGGCAGCCAGATGCTGAGGATGTATTCCCGATAGCTGGAGCCCAGCACGGGTTTAATCATGATGAAATAGCTGAGCACGGTGTTCACAACCTGAACCAGCAGGAAACCGAGCGTCACGCCGAGCGCGCCGCCGAGCCGGCCGCCGACAATAATCGCCGGAATAAACAGGCAGGTTTTAAACACGTTGAATTTGAAGCTGATGTCCACGCGCGCTTTGGCCATCAGCAGCGAACCGATGGGATTCCCGATGGAACGCAGCAGGCCAACAACGCACAACAGTTGCAGGATGGGCGTGATGAACTGCCACTTGTCCCCAAACACCAGCGGGACGAAGTTATTGGAGACCACCATCAGCCCCAGCAGCGCCGGGAAATTAATGATGCCCACAATCGACAGCAGCTTGTAAAAATTCACCCGGAGCTTCGCCGTGTCGTCCTGAATTTTGGCAAACGCCGGAAACAGCACGCGCGTGATGATCGGGTTGAGCTTCATCGGCGGCACGACGGCCACGTTATAAGCCAGGTTATAGCCGCCGGCGACCCCAGCCCCGAGAATACGCGCCAGTACCAGCGTGGAAAGGTTGGTATTGACGTAGTTGATCACGCTGTCGGCGGTCAGCCAGGCGCCAAACTTCAGGTTGGAATTCACTGACTTCAGGGAGAAGTGGAAGCCAGGGCGGTAAATCTTGCGGCCAAAGAAGCCAAACAGTGAGGTACGAACGACGGTATTCACCAGGTAACCGATGATTGCCGTGATGGCAAACGGGTAGTACATCGCCGCCGTCACGGTGACGCTGAACCCCACCAGCACGGACACAGTCTCAATCGAGCCGATTTTTGAAAACTCCAGCTCCTTTTGCATCAGGGCGCGAAACTGCTGCCCGTGAGGGATGACAATAAAAGCAAAGGCCAGCGTTTTAATCAGCGGCGACAGGTCCGGGTTATGCAGCACGCCGGCAATCACATCGCTCAGTAAAAACACCGCGATGCACACCAGCACGCCCAGCCCGACATTCAGCCAGTAGAGCGTGGTCAACTCCAGCTGGCTTATCTCTTTGCGCTGAATAATCGAGTTGGCGATACCAAAATCAGACAGCGTATCGGCCAGGGCGATGATCACCAGCGACACCGTCAGCAGGCCAAACTGGTGGTTATCAATAGTTCTGGCCAGAATCGTCATCTGCGCCAGCCCTAAACCAATAATGATCACCGTTGCAATCGCGGACCACTTCGCCCCGCTGATGGTTTTTTCTCTCAGGCTCATGTTGGATTCCGGTCAGTATGCCGCTTTGTGAACAAAGCCTTTGAAAACGGTCAGGAAGACAATCTTGATGTCGAACCACAGGCTCCACTCGCGAATGTATTCCAGGTCGAACTCCACGCGCTTTTCCATCTTGTCGAGCGTATCCGTTTCCCCGCGCCAGCCGTTAATTTGCGCCCAGCCGGTAATGCCCGGTTTGACCTTGTGGCGCAGCATGTAGCCTTCTATTAACGCGCGATATTGCTCGTTATGGGCCACGGCATGGGGACGAGGGCCGACGATGGACATACCGCCCAGCAGCACGTTGATAAACTGCGGCAGTTCGTCGAGGGAGGTGCGGCGCAGAAAGCTGCCTACCGGCGTGATGCGCGAATCCCCTTTCGTGGCCTGCACAACCACCGCGTCGTTTTCCATCACCTTCATAGAGCGGAATTTCCACACTTTGATTGGCTTGCCGTCCATGCCGTAGCGCGTCTGGCGGAAAATAACCGGCCCGGGCGAAGTCAGCTTCACCGCCAGGCTAATGCAAAGCAGAACAGGGGAAATGAGCAGCAGGATAAAAGAGGAGAGCACGATATCTTCCAGCCGTTTGAGTACGCTGTTAAAGCCACTCAAAGGCGTTTCAAACAGGGGCACAACCGGCACGCCGTTGACCTCTTCGGTGCGGGCATTAAGGATATTAAAGGTGAAAACATCGGGGATCAGCAGTACCGAACAGGTGGTATCCGCCAGCTCACTCACCAGCTTTTTAATGCGCGACTCGTGGCTCATTTCCATCGCAATATAGACTTTATCAATTTGGCCGCTGCGGGCGTCCGCCACCAGCGTATTGAAGTTGCCAATATAGCTAACCAGGGCACCTGCAGGCGGCTCATCGTCATACACGCCAAGCACGTTGAAGCCGAGCCACGGTTCATTCTTGAAGCTCTGCGCCAGCATCTGTCCGACCGGCAAAGAGCCCGCAATGGCAACGCGTCGCGTATTAAAACCTTTATTACGCAGCCAGCCTGCGGCAAAACGGATCCATGACCGGCAGATAACCATCCCCACACCGGCCAAGGCATACCAGGCCAGATAAACCCAGAAAGAGCCATCAAAATCGCTGTTAAACGCCAGCAGCCCGGCGCTGAAAACCACGCTCAGCGTCCAGTTTTGCAGCAACAGGAATAGCTCGCTGGACATTTTCACCCCGCGCCATGAACGGTAAAAATCCGTCATCCCACCGATCATCTGGAACACAACGAGGGTTAATAAAGCCATCAGCAAATGCATATAGAGAAAAGGCAAAGCGTTAGCCTTGCAAACCATCCATAGCCCGGCAAACATGATGCTGATGTCAGAAAAACGTTGCACCATAGAGATCAACGATGCGTTGGTTTTTGGCAGCTCGCGCTTTTTTAGATTTGTCATCGTTTTACCTTTGAAAGTTGTCGCATCGGTGTTTTCCCCCTCACCCCAGCCCTCTCCCCACGGTGGAGAGGGAGAAAAGCTGGCACCTGACTATTCCCTCTCCACTGGAGAGTGCGAGAAAAGCTGGCGCTTGATATTCCCTCTCCCTTCCAGGGAGAGGGTCAGGGTGAGGGTTAAACACCTCAATACGGCAGATTATTGGTTCAGCAGAGCCATAATTTCCTGCGTTCGCGCCTGCATCAGCGCCTCGTTTCCGCGGGACTCCACGTTCAGGCGCACCACAGGCTCGGTGTTAGAGCTGCGCAGGTTGAAGCGCCAGTCGCCAAACGCCATGCTGATGCCGTCCGTGTGGTCAATCTCTGCCGCGTGCGGGCCGAAATGCGCGCGTACACGTTCAATCGCCTCTGCCGGCGCTTCCAGCTTGCTGTTAATTTCACCGCTGGCCGGCCACGCAGCCATGCGATCCTCGACCAGCTCGCCCAGCGTTTTGCCCTTCAGGCACAGCAATTCGGTCACCAGCAGCCACGGGATCATCCCGCTGTCGCAATAGGCAAAATCGCGGAAATAGTGATGGGCGCTCATCTCCCCGCCGTAAATGGCATCCTCTTCACGCATCCGCTCTTTGATAAACGCATGCCCGGTTTTCGACATCACCGGCTGGCCACCCGCACGCTCGACGATATCGACCGTGTTCCAGGACAGCCGCGGGTCGTGAATGATTTTTGCCCCGGGCTGTTTCTCAAGAAACGCCGCCGCCAGCAGGCCCACGATGTAGTACCCCTCGATAAACTGCCCTTTCTCGTCGAACAGGAAGCAGCGGTCAAAGTCCCCGTCAAACGCGATGCCCATATCCGCCCCGTGCGCAATCACCGCGTCGCGCGTATCGGCGCGGCACTCCGGCAACAGCGGGTTAGGAATACCGTTCGGGAAATTGCCGTCCGGCGTGTTGTGCACCTTCACAAACGTCAGCGGGACATTAAGTGCCTTAAAGCGGGCTTCGATGGCGTCCACAATCGGGCCGGCCGCGCCGTTACCGGAGTTCACCACCAGCTTCAGCGGCTTGATGTGGCTGACGTTGATGTACGAGAAAAGATGGTCGAGATAAGCGTCTACCACCGACACTTTCTGATAGCTGCCGCGCGCCGCCTCATCCACCGGCGGGAAGTCGTTGGCTTCCGCCAGGCGCTGTACGTCCCGCAGGCCGGTGTCACCGCTGATAGGGCGAGCTCCCTGGCGCACCAGCTTCATGCCGTTGTAGTCCATCGGGTTGTGGCTGGCGGTCACTTCGATGCCGCCGTCCACGACCAGATGCCAGGTGGCAAAGTAAATCTCTTCGGTACCGGACAGGCCAATATCCAGCACGTCCACGCCCGCATCCTGCAGGCCACGCGCCAGCGCCTGCTTCAGCGATTCGCTGGTCAGACGCACGTCGCCGCCCAGCACGATAGTTTTTGGCTTCAGGTACTCACCGTAGGCGCGGCCAATGCGCCAGGCGATGTCTTCATTTAGCTCGTCGCCCAGGCGGCCGCGGATGTCGTAGGCTTTAAAACAGGTCAGTTGCTGCATGATTTCGCTCCTTCGGGCAACAGTTACCCAACCCACGGGTCTTTGGCCCGTGGAGCTTGTTTTTTAGTCAGGGATTAAATACGTCCGTAGCGATCCTGGAAGCGGACGATGTCGTCTTCTTCCAGATAGGTACCGGAGCGGACCTCAATCAGGTCGAGGGGAATTTTGCCGGGGTTTTCCAGGCAGTGGGTCATGCCGAGCGGAATGTAGATAGACTCGTTTTCACCCAGCAGCTTAATCTCATCCCCCAGAGTGACTTTGGCGGTGCCCGCCACCACAATCCAGTGTTCGGCGCGGTGGTGGTGCATTTGCAGCGAGAGCCCTTCGCCAGGCTTAACGGTGATGCGCTTCACCTGGTAACGCTCCCCGGCGTCGATGGAGTCGTATTTCCCCCACGGGCGGTAAACTTCCCGGTGGTTATGGTGCTCGTGGCGGCCATCACCTTTGATGCGCTCCACCACTTTCTTCACGTTCTGTACGTGGTCACGGTCGGCAATCAGCACCGCATCTTTGGTTTGCACCACGACCAGGTCTTTCACCCCCACGGTAGTGACCAGGCCGGATTCGGCATAGATGTAGCTGTTTTCGGTTTCGTGACTGATGACATCGCCGTGATGTACGTTCCCTTCCGGACTCTTGGCGCTGATTTCCCACAGCGAGGACCACGAGCCCACATCGCTCCAGCCGGCGTCCATAGGCACCACCACCGCATCGGCGGTTTTTTCCATTACCGCATAGTCGATAGACTCATCCGGGCAGGCCAGGAACGCCTGCTCATCCACGCGAACGAAATCCAGATCCGGGTCAACGCCCGCCATGGCTTTTTCGCAGGCGGCCAGAATGTCGGGGCGGAACTTCGCCAGCTCTTCCAGATAGCGGCCCGCGCGGAACAGGAACATGCCGCTGTTCCAGTAGTATTCGCCGCAGGCGACATAGGCCTGGGCGGTGGAGAGATCGGGTTTTTCGACAAACTGCGCGACGCTAAACGCCAGGGCATCGGCGCCGTTTTCCGGCGTCGTCACTGCACCACGGCGAATATAGCCGTAGCCCGTTTCCGGCAGGTCGGGGACGATCCCGAAGGTCACCAGCTTGCCTGCTTCCGCATAAGGCATCGCGCAGCGCACCGCCTCGCGGAAAGCTTCTTCATTCTGGATGACGTGATCGGCGGCGAGAATCAGCATCAGCGGGTCCTGCTGCGGCTGGTTACGCAGCGCGGCCAGGGCGGCCAGCGCAATGGCTGGCGCGGTGTTGCGCCCGGCCGGTTCCAGCACGATATTTTCGGTCAGTTTACTTAGCTGGCGCAACTGCTCGGCGACAATAAAGCGGTGTTCCTCATTGCAAATCACCACCGGGCTTTCGCACTCTACCCCGTTCAGGCGATTAATGGTGGTTTGCAGCATGGTCAGATCCCCTTTCAGGCAGAGGAACTGCTTGGGGTACAGCACGCGGGACAGCGGCCAGAGACGGCTCCCGTTTCCGCCCGCCATGATCACCGGATAGAGTTGTGACTGACTCATCATTTATCCCCGTCTTTTTATGAAGAAATCGCAGCAATAAATTGGCTTAACACGTTCTCTTTTTCGAGCGTGCGTTCGGCATATTCACGTGCCATCGTGTTGTGTTGTGGCAGCTGCAGACAGCGTTCAATGCCCGCCGCCAGCGCATCGGCGGACTCAGGCATCACGCAAACCGCAATGCCCGGATACGCTTCGCAAAGCTGGCCCAGCTCTGTTTCAGGCTCGGCGGTAATCACCGCATTGCCGCCGACGGCCAGGATATTGGTGAGTTTTGACGGCAGGACGGCGTCCGCCGCTCCCCGGCGCTGGATAACCAGATGACAATCGGCCAGGCAGAGCAGCGCGGGCAGCGCGTCGTAAGACTGAAGCGGGTGGAACACCACGTTACTCAGCCCGTGAACGTGCACCAGTTTTTCGAGCCTCTCTTTACCGCCGCCCTGGCCCACAATCACGAACAGATACGGGCTCTCAGAGAAGCGGCCCGCCACTTCAATCACCGTTTCCAGCCCCTGTTTTTCGCCGATGTTGCCGGAGTAAAGAATGATTTTTTTATCTTCCGGCAGGTTGAGCGCCTGGCGCACGGCCTGGATTTGCGCCGGATCAACATCACGGAAACGCGCCACTTCCGACCAGTTAGGGAAAAAAATCACCCGCTGTGGATCGACGCCTTTCTCGGTAGCCTTGTTCATCATCGAGCGAGAAATGGTGGAGACGTTATCAACGTTGTGCAGCCCGCTTTTTTCAAAGAGCTGGGCCAGGCGAGCAATTTTTCCCGGTGTCTTTCCGGCCATACCGAGGCCGAGCATCGCGTCCACCTCGTAGTCCTGAATGTGCAGCAGCGTGCGCGCCCCGCTCAGTTTTGCCAGCAGGCGCATCCCCGGCACGCAAAACAGCGTCGGCACCACGCCAATGACCCGGTCTGGCTTCCAGCTGCGTTGCGCCAGAAGCGGAAAAAATGAACTCAGCGCGAAGCTGCCCAGGTGAATCAGGCGTTTGAGCGTCGAAGGCTGCTTCGGCACATACAGCGGGCAGCGCCAGACGGTCGCTTTCCCCGACTCTTTTTTGTATTTCCACGCCGAGTAGTCCGGGTGCACGCGCCAGACCGGATAATAAGGCGGCGCGGTGATCACCCGCACCTCATGGCCCCGGCTGGTCATCCACTCCACCATTTCACCGGTGTACTTGCCGATGCCGGTCAGCTCCGGGGAATAGTTAATGCCGTAGACCAGAATTTTCATAAGCCCGGTACCTTCCCTTTGCCCTGGGTGATGAAGTAAGCACGGCTGTTGTCGTGCACGTCTTCCCGCTTGAGCAGCGCTTCCGGCGTCAGCCAGCAGTACGCTTTGTGCTGCTCAGCAGGCAGGTTCAGCTGTTTGTCGTCCACCCGCAGGCGGAAACCCAGCACCACGTAATGGGTCGAGAAATCCTTCCCGGAGAAGTTATCGCCGTAGAAATGCTGCCAGACGCCGTAAAACTCCCCGTCCAGCAGAGTGAACGATTTGCCCAGCTCAGCCTCGGTGAGACGAATAAAAGCATTCGCCAGCGTTTCGTTCTTCAGCACCCTTCCCCCCGGCACAAACCAAAAGCCCTTCGCAGGGCGATTGGTCCGCAAACCCAGCAGGAATTCGCCCGCCTGGTTTTCGACGATAAGGTCGATGGAGATCAGCGGCGTGGCGCTCACTACGGTGGCAAAATCTTCCGCGCTCAAAAACATGCTTACCCCCGGAACCGCTGCTGATTTTCGAGGAACCACTGGTAAGTGCTGGCGAGGCCCGCCTCCAGGGAAATCTCGTGATACCAGCCGAGGCGATGCAGGCGGGATACATCCAGCAGCTTGCGCGGCGTGCCGTCAGGTTTGGTGGCGTCAAACACCACGCGCCCCCGGTAGCCGGTCACTTTGGCCAGCGTCTGCGCCAGTTCACGGATAGTGCAGTCCACGCCGGTGCCGACGTTAATGTGCGACAGCATCGGGTCGGTATTCTCCTGCCACACTTCCCGATCCAGCTCCATCACGTGAATGCTGGCTGCCGCCATGTCGTCGACGTGTAAGAACTCACGCATCGGCGTGCCGCTGCCCCATACCACCACGTCCGGGGCATTCTCCTGGGTGGCCTCATGGAAGCGGCGCAGCAGGGCCGGAATAACGTGAGAGTTGCTAGGGTGGAAGTTGTCGTTCGGCCCGTACAGATTGGTCGGCATCACCGAGCGGTAATCCCGCCCGTACTGGCGGTTGTAGGACTCGCACAGCTTGATCCCGGCAATCTTGGCAATCGCATACGGCTCGTTCGTGGCTTCAAGCGTGCCCTGCAGCAGCTCGCTTTCGGCCATCGGCTGCTTCGCCATCTTCGGGTAAATACAGGATGAGCCGAGGAACAACAGTTTGTTCACGCCGTGCGTGTGCGCGGCATGAATAATGTTGCTTTCGATCATCATGTTCTCGTAGATAAACTCTGCCGGGAACGTGTTATTGGCGACGATACCGCCCACTTTTGCCGCCGCCAGGTAAACCTGGTCGATTTTCTCGCTGGCGAAGAAGGCATTAACGTCCCCAGCGTCCAGCAGATTCAGCTCATCGCGCCCGCGCAGCACCAGCTCAACGTCATCGCGCTGCCCGAGCTGGCGGACGATGGCCGAGCCGACCATCCCACGGTGACCGGCAACAAAGATACGTTTTTTATTCATGCTCAGGACTCCAGCGCGATGGCGACCTCATAACCATGGGACTTCAGCAGAGAGTGTTTCTTCGCCGCTTCAAGGTCTTTGGCTACCATTTCACCAACCATCTCCTGCAGGGTAATTTCCGGCTTCCAGCCCAGCGTTTCGTGCGCTTTGGTTGGGTCGCCCAGCAGGGTTTCCACTTCCGCAGGACGGAAGTAACGCGGATCAACGGAGACGATAACGTCGCCTGGTTTCACGCCCGGCGCGTCGTGACCCGTGACGGAAACCACAATGCCTTTCTCTTCCACGCCCTGACCCTCAAAGCGCAGTTTGATGCCGAGCTGAGCCGCCGCCATTTCTACGAACTGACGCACGGAGTACTGCACGCCGGTGGCGATCACGAAGTCTTCCGGTTTTTCCTGCTGCAGCATCATCCACTGCATTTTCACGTAGTCTTTGGCGTGGCCCCAGTCGCGCAGGGAATCCATGTTGCCGAGGTACAGGCACTTCTCCAGGCCCTGAGCGATGTTGGCAATCGCGCGGGTAATTTTGCGAGTGACGAAGGTTTCGCCGCGACGCGGAGATTCGTGGTTGAACAGAATGCCGTTACAGGCATACATGCCGTAGGATTCACGGTAGTTGACGGTGATCCAGTAGGCGTAAAGCTTGGCGACTGCGTAGGGGGAACGTGGGTAGAAAGGCGTGGTTTCTTTCTGTGGGCTCTCCTGCACCAGGCCGTACAGCTCTGAAGTGGATGCCTGGTAGAAGCGCGTTTTCTTTTCGAGGCCGAGGAAGCGAATGGCTTCCAGCAGGCGCAGGGTGCCCATCGCATCCACGTCCGCGGTGTATTCCGGTGACTCAAAAGAAACCGCGACATGGCTCATCGCGCCCAGGTTGTAGACTTCATCCGGCTGCACTTCGGACAAAATACGGGTCAGGTTGGAGGTATCGGTCAGGTCGCCATAGTGCAGATGGAATTTTGGGTTACCCGCGTGTGGATCCTGATAAATGTGGTCCACGCGTTCGGTATTGAAAGAAGAGGCGCGGCGCTTGATACCGTGGACTTCATAGCCTTTTTCCAGCAGGAATTCCGCCAGGTAAGAGCCGTCTTGTCCGGTGACACCCGTAATGAGAGCTACTTTAGTCATGATAATTTATCCTCTGTGAACATTTTTATTGGCCCTTACCCCTCACTCCCTGTCTCTCCGCAGGGGAGATAAACAGTCACAAACACAGCAAGGGTGAAAGCATTACGCGCGGTCGCGTATTTTTACTGCCGGGTTTCCCCGGCAAACGGCATTCGCCGGTAATGATTTATAAACGCTGCTCCGGGCTCCCACGACACAGCCATCGCCTATCGTGACGCCCGGGGAAACAAATACATCCGTTGCCAGCCAGCATTTTTCGCCGATAACAATCGGTGACTGGGTAATATCGAAATGCTGACTCATATAATCGTGACTGCCGGTGCACAAATAACATTTTTGCGACACCACGGAATTTGCGCCGATGCTAATTTCACCGAGGGTATAGAGCACGGCATCATCGCCAACCCAGGCATAATCTCCGAGCGTTAACTTCCATGGGTAGGTAATTTTCACCGAGGGGCGAACAACAACCTTCTTGCCTACCTTCGCCCCAAAAACACGTAATAAAAAGGCACGCCACGGATATAAAACTTGCGGAGACCAGGCAAATAAAGTGGCCTGAACCGCCCACCACAACTGCACTTTAATGCCGCTCGCGCCGCGAAACCCCCTCGGTACACTGAAGCCGCTTAAATCCTGCATAATATTTCCTGTGAGCTTTAAGCTTTGTTATAAAGCGCTTTTGCTTTGCCGGTTGTTTTTAACCTGAGTCGGAAAGAGAGTTCGGCAACAAAGCCCGGCACGCGTAATATTTCTCGCTGAACATGTCTCGCATCACGGCACAATTCAATATTGTTAGAGGTAGACACGCCGCCCATTGAAAATTCAGACACCAGCCCTTTGATACGCTTAAAGGCATAGCCGTTTTTATACATTTTTGCCGCCAGCGCGTAATCGGATGAGACTTTATATTGCAGATCGTAGGGATATTTACGCAGTCCAGAGAGCGGGAAAAAGATAGCCTGATGGCTGGCCGGCAGGCTGTGGTAGATATACCAGCCCCGCTTGGCGCTGCGGCGAATTTTATTGCCGTCACCAAAATCCAGCAGCGCGTCACCAATCACCATCGCGTCATCGCGCTCGCCTAAGGCTGCCAGTTGATAAATCACCTCGGCAATCTCAGGGTGGAAAGCATCGCCGGAGTTCAGAAAGAGCGCATAGCGCCCCTGCGCCATGGCGATGCCTTTGTTCATCGCGTCGTAAATGCCGCTGTCTTTCTCACTGACAAAGCGCAGGTTGTACTGGCCCTGCAGGCCAGCAAGAAACTCAGCCGTGCCGTCTGGAGAGTTGCCGTCCACCACAATCCATTCGAACTCGATGCCTTTGGCCTGTGCCAGGTGCGCCAGCGATTGCCAGGTCTTCACGACCCCGGCATGGTTACGCCATGCCACTGTAATAACAGTTAATAACATTATTGCGCACCTCCTGGCAGCGAATGCTTAATTGCTTTACGCAAAATAAATGGGCAAACAATTAAAAATGCATATTCCGGGCTAAAAATAGAACCGGTAAAAAACAAAGATACAGGCATAAACAACCAAAGCTGAACACGATAATTCTCATTATTGCCAAAGGCATTGCGCATCATTTTCATGACTCGCCACATATAGCAAGCGGTCATTAATACTGCAAACCATGAGAAATAAATAATCAGCAGATACAGTCCATTGTCCACGGTTTTCCCTACATCCGCACCGTTAAATATTCCGAATGATGCGACATATTCATAGAGAGAACCAAACCGTACTACGCCATCAACATTTGCCAGAGAGTAACCAACCATCGCCAATGGACCAATAATACGATAATACGATGACGACCCTTCAGTTCCCAAATCGCCAACACGGGTTGCGATATAAGGGAAAGCGAATACCAAACCGATTAAAAAAACAGCCAGTGAAATAATTGCCAATGGCAACTTCTTTTTAATGGCGCTTTTATTAAGGTATTGAAACGCCCACTCCAGCAGATAAAACAAAATAAACGTCATTACCCCGGAGAAAGATCCTGACAGGATTATCCCTAAAAGAATCATAACATCAGTTTTCGGCGTTTTGATACCAAACTGTTTGATGCTGAGCCAAATTGAGATTAATGCCAGGGCGAAGAAAGCGGGCTCGAAATAGAGCGCCGTAGTACGCCGCCCACCAAAGCTAATAAAGTTGAGCACGTAACTGTTGCTGTAGATGAGAAATTTTGAAATTTTCTCAATCAGGCTACTGCCGCCGGTCAGAATAATCTGAGCCATTTCCGCCGCCGCCAGCGCCACAATAATGCCCACCACGGCATAGAAAAACCGTAATATCTTGCGGTGATTACGCTGAGAAATAGTTTTGAATCGGCAGCTCCATGTCATGCCCAATATCAGCACAATATAGACAAACAGCATCATCGAGGTGACATACTTGGCCGGGTCGAGCGACTGGCCAAAAATGTAGTTAAACGCCGTCAGTCCCGCCCCCACACCCAACGCAATCATCAATTTTTTAAGGTTGATGCGCTCGATATACAGAAACAAAATCGCCGGCAGGAAGGTCACGATGGTTATCGGGAAGCTCTCCCCCAGCGAGGCGAGCTTAATGTTCACCACCAGATAGATGAACGGCAGCAGCAGATAGCTACAGACCCTGATAGAACGAGACATATTCCTCCAGCATCTGCTTGCCACTATAGGCCGTGCGGCTGGCTGCACGGAAGGTCGCTAAATCAGTCGCGAAAACCTGCTCTGCCAGCTGCGTTTTTTTAAGCTGCACCAGCGCCAGAACGTGTTCCGGTGTGAAGGTTTTGCCCCCCACTTTACGCAGAACTTCATCCGCGGCCTCGCTGCTCGTCGCCACCACCGGCACGCCGATAGACAGCGCCTCGCACAGGATCAGCGGATAGTTATCCACACGGGAACTGAACACCAGGCTGTCCATCGTGTTCAGCTCGCTCATCAGCGCGCGCTTGTCGGTCATATAGCCGTGGTTCACCACGTTAGCGCCTTCAAACGGCGAGAACTTGCCGAAGGTATGCAGCTCAATTTTGTCGCCCAGCGCCATCATTGCCTGTACCAGTTTCTGGTTGGTTTTGCCGTCATAGCGCAGATCGTGGGCCACAATAGCCACGCGGGGCTTCACCGTCGCGACACCGCTTTCAGGCAGCTCCGCCAGAATCGCCTCGGTGGCGACGTCGATACCGTTATTGATGATGCTGCAGCGCCCGGCACCATAGAGCTGATTAAAAGCTTCGGCGACGTGCTGGCTGGGGGAGATAAACTTGCAGCCCAGCGCCAGCATCTCGCGAAACAGCTGGCGCTTGCCCGCCACCTGCTGGTGCGCCTTATCCACTTTGACCGGCGGATAGTTGTTCAGCGTCGGGCATTTAACACAGCCGGTTTTCCAGCCTTCGCAGCCGTCCAGAAAGGCGCAGCGCCCGGTAATGCTCCAGTGATCGTGCAGCGTCCAGACGAAGGTAACATCCGGCTTGTGCGCCTTCACCCGCTGGCAAAACGACACCATTTCGTCCAGGTTCAGCCAATAGCTGTGCACCACATGGAAGTGCAGCACAACCGGCTGTGGGCTGCGAGTGACCCGACGGTAAAGCTTATTCAGATTGCCGAATGGATCGCGGTTCAGAAAACGGAACAGCGCGATATTGGCAACCGACACCAGGCGAGGCGTGTGTTTCTCAACGTCGGGATAAATGTCGTGGCTGGCGCTTTTCTTGCCGCCTTTGCCATAGCCGTAGATAAAACGTGAGGACAGCCCGGCCAGACGTGCACGCTGGTGCAGATCGAGCGCCACCCCCGCCGCACCGCCTTCGGCCAGGCGGACATTAAATTGCATGATGTTCATTGGATCACCTTCACCCGAGCTTTTTCACCGACCACCAGCGCATTGTCCGGCACGCTGTCCAGCACCACGCTGCCCGCGCCTACCGTCACGTTATTGCCGAGGGTGATATCGCCCACAATGATTACGTTGGCGCCCAGCTCAACGCCGTTGCCAATCACCGGGCAGGCGAGACTGTTCCCCCGGTTACCAATGGTGACGCCGTGGCGGATGGTGAAATCATCCCCGACGACGACGAACTTATTGATAACCACCGCATAGCCGTGATGAATAGTGAACCGGCGGCCAATGGTGGCGCCCGCCTGAATTTCATAGCCAAACAGGCATTCGGTAATGAATCGGTAGGCCAGCAGCACGGGCGCAGCCCAAAGGTTGTTGATAACGTTTTTCTTGCGCCACACCGAGCAAAAGTGGGCTACGCGATAGGCCAGCACCATGCAGCACGGGCGCAGGCTCCAGCTATTGGCACGAATATCCTCCAGCACGCTTACCTCCCCCGCAGACTATCGGCCAGGCGCTTGCCGTTGCGCACCGTCAGCAGAGCTAACAGGGTACGCCACGACATGCGCTTATTGCGGATTTGGTAGAGCGTATACAGCTGATATTTCTTGCTGGCCCGGTCGAACTTGGCTTTGTGCTTGCGGTAAAAGTGGAAATAACCGGCAAATTTCTTGGGGGATTTGGTTATCTGCATTTCGCCGTGATTAACGTGCAGAATTTGGGTCGCCTCTTCCACCTTCCACGGCTGGCCGAACGCCACCACCATGCGCAGGAAGATATCGTAATCCTGCGCCGCCTTCAGCTCGGTATCAAACAGGCTGCTTTTAAAGCGTTCGGCGTAGGTAAAGACCTGATTGCCGATGATATTGCGCTTGTAGAACAGCTTCAGGGAATACGGCGACTTCGGGTACAGCGGCAGGCTGGTCGGCTGCGAGTAGACCTGCCCTTCACACAAATAGTCGTTGGCATATAAAAACGCGTGGGTGACCAACTGATTCTGGTGGGACAGAAACACCGACAGCCGGTTCGGCGTCCATTCGTCATCATCATCAATGCCGGTGATAAAGCGCCCTTGCGCCAGCCCAATGGCCTGGTTACGTACCGCACAGGCACCGCTGTTCATGTCGTTGTGAATGTAACGCACCCGAGGATCGCCGAGATCTGCAACAAACTGCTCCAGCTGCTGGAAGCTGGCGGAGCAGTCATCGACGATGATCATTTCCCAGTGGTCATAATCCTGCCGCAGCACCGAGTTGATGGCGCGAATGGCCAACTGCTGGCGGTTCCACGTCGGCATATATATAGAGATAAGCGGGCGAGTTGCGCTGCTGTTCATGGCTATCACCTTATTTAGCATCCGACTTATATTCGTATTCGTAATACCCGTAATCCTGGTAGCCCGTGGCCCGGCGGAAAATCGAGTTAAGGATCACGCCGCGCACGGCAATGCCGTTCTGCTCAAAGCGGCTCAGGCTGGTTTCCACTTCTTTCAGCGTGTTCACCGCGTAGCGAGCCACCATCAGCGTGGTGCCCGCATGGCGCCCCACAATTGCCGCATCGGTGACGGCCAGAATCGGCGGCGTATCTATCAGCACCAGGTCATAATTTTCACTGGCCCACTTCACCAACTGAGAGAAGCGCTCGTTCATCAACAGCTCGGACGGGTTAGCCGGGACCTGCCCACGTGGGATAAGGTCAAAGTTCGGCACGGAGGTTTTCTGCGCGCAGCGGGTAATATCCCCCTGCCCTGACAGCACATCGGACAGCCCGTTGACGTTGGTGGTCCCCAGCAGTTCGTGGGTATAGCCTTTGCGCATGTCGCAGTCCATCAGCAGCACGCGCTTGTTGGTCTGGCTGATCACCGCCGCGAGGTTGGCGCACACAAAGGTTTTACCGATAGACGGGCTAACGCCGGTGAGCATCAGGACGTTGTTGGGGGCCTGCATCATGGCGAAATGCAGGCTGGTGCGCAGGCTGCGAATGGCTTCAATGGCCAGGTCGGTCGGGTTACCCACTGCCAGCAACTGGCTCTGTTTGAAGCGCTTAGTGCCTTTGACGTTGCGCAGGTTGGCCTGGTCGCGGGTTTTCTGCCATTCGGAGAGCGGAATGCTCGCATACACGCTGAGCCCCGCCTCTTCCAGCACGGTCGGGCTTTCAATGCCGCCGTTAAACAGCGAGCGCAGCAGCACCCCGATCACAGACACAATCAGGCCCAGAATGATGCTGCCCAGCACCACCAGCACGCGCTGAGGTTTAACCATGCCAGGCTGCGTAATCGCCGGGTCGACGATGCGCACATCACCCACCGTACTGGCTTCGGTGATTTTCAGCTCTTGCTGCTTGTTCAACAGCTGCATATAAACCTGCTGCCCGGACTCCACATCGCGGGTCAGGCGAACAATTTCCTGCTGGGTTTTGGGCATCGCGGCGATGCTGTTGGTCAGGCGAGCTTTCTGATCTTCCAGCGTTCGGCGCTGCTCCAGCAACGTGCGGTAGGACGGGTGGGCTTTGGTGTACAGCTTGGAGATTTCAGCTTCTTTGAAGGTCAGCTGATTCAGCTGAGCGTCGATGTTGACCACGGAATCCAGCAGCGATTTCGCCTCCAGAGAAAGATCCACCGAATCCTGGCGCTGACGATAGGCATTCAGTTTGTTCTCTGCGGCATCCAGATTGCGACGCACTTCAGGCAACTGCTCGGCCAGGAACTTCAGGCTTTTGGCGGCCTCTTCAGATTTACGCTGCACGTTCTGCGCCAGGTAGTTGCGGGTGATACTGTCGAGAATGGTGCGGATCTGATCTTTATCCTCCCCGGTGTAGGACAAACTAAGCACGCCGGTATCTTTGCCGTTTTCAGTCACCGTCAGGTTGCCCAGCAGCTGGTTGATCATCCCCAGCGTGGAATACTTCACCACCGTGAAATTGTCACCAGGCTGCGCCTGGATACCCTCCACCTGCATCGTGACGCCCGATTTACTCAGCAGCTTGCCCACTTCCCCTTTGGCGCTAAAGCCATTGTCGCTGGTCAGCTGATACTGTTTATCGCTCAGCACTTCCACGGTAAAGGTGTCTTTGTTCATCGCTGCCGGCAGCGTAAACGTGGTGACATTCACCGTGTCGTTCTGGTGCCCCTGCAGGCGGTCCCAGCCGGCGCCGAACAGCCAGAAGGTATTCTTAGTCACCGAGATGTCCAGATTCAGGTCATCAACGGTTTTCCCCAGCACCATGCGGGACTGGATCAGCTGAATTTCTGCGGCAGACGCCGGTGGCTTATTGCTGAGCGCGGAGCTGATGTCGTTCACCAGCGTGTTACCGGCATTTTGTTCGATTTGCACCAGCGCGTCGGCCTTGTAGACCGGCGTGGCAAACAGGGCATAAACCGCGGCCAGCACGGCAAACAGCCCCGTAATGCCGATCACCCACCAGCGAGCCTCCAGCACGGTGCCAAACAAACGGCCAATATCAATTTCGTCATTGCCCTCGGTCGGGGCGCTCGAACGGCGTACTTTCTCTGTCATTGTTATCCCTGATGAGCGTTGAGTGCGTTAGCCCACTTTTGGGCAGAAAGGTCGAGCATGCTGTAGACCGCTTCGAAGGCGTCACGGCTTTTACGATAGGGGTCAGGAATTTCTCTGCCGGCATCCCAGTGGCCAAACAGCATCACTTTGCCGCGCATTTCGGGTGCCATTTCGCACAGCGTGGTGATGTGGCGTTTTTCCATCGCCAGAATCAGATCGTGCTCCCGGCATAGACGCCCCGAAACCTGGCGGGCTAAATGCCCCTCAAGCGAAAGGTTGTGCCGCCCGGCAACCTCAACAGCACCGGCGTCAGCGCCCTTGCCGACCAGCGCCCCCAGCCCGGCTGAGCTGACGCTAAGCTCCGGGTGGTAACGTTTGAGCAGCCGTTCAGCCATGGGGGAACGGCAGATGTTCCCCACGCAAACCACAAGTATTTTGTTGAACATAGCGCGTTACCAGGTGTGAATATCTTTGGCGGTATCGGTCATGTAACGCACGCCGCTGATGGTTGGCAGAAGCTGGTTGATCAGGCGATTCCAGCGAGAAACTGGGGCGGTAGTGACATACACCACGTCATACGGCTGGAGCTGGAACTCGGTGCCCATCACCAGCGAAGTCGCATCGGACATATCGAGCTGATAAATGTTGGCAATCTTGCCGTTTTGCTGCGTCTGGCCTTTGAGCGGACGGATCACGAAGATGCCGCTGGCGTTGGACGAGGTGAGATCGATACCTTCGGCCTGGCCAAGCGCCTCGGTAAGCGTCATGCCGCTGAAGTCCATTTTGAGGGTGGTTTGCTTCTTCACTTCCCCCATCACAAACACTTTCAGATCGTCATTACGCGGCACAAACAGAATGTCGCCGGGGTAGAGCAAATGGTTTTGGCTGAGGTCGCCGTTTTGCATCAGCGCCTGCAGAGAAATGCGTTTTTCCTGCCCGTTATGGGTCAGAACGACGTTACGCCAGTCGGCTACTTCGGTTAAACCGCCTGCGGCATTGATCGCGTCGAGGATAGTCAGCGGTACGTTAGTGATGGGCTGCTGGCCGGATTTATTTACCTGCCCGGAGATATAGGCCTTTTGCGAGCGGAAGGCAGCGATATTAACGTCCACCTGCGGCTGGGCAATGTACTGCGCAAGACGGCTGGTAATATCGCTGCGAATTTCTGCCAGCGTTTTGCCGGTCACGCTGATTTTGCCCACATACGGATAGAACATGGTGCCATCGGGCTGTACCCAGTTACCGGTGTCGCTTGAACTGCGATATTGCCCCGCAGGCGTGGTGAGTTCCGGATGATCCCAGACCGTGACGTTTAATACATCCCCCGGCCCGACGCGGTACTGGTAATTGGCGATATCTTTATCCAGCCCGGCATTCGGCTGGGCAACCACTGGACGAGGCCTCAGTTGCTCCACCAGTCGCGGCGTTAAAGGATAAACGTTGACCATTCGGTCAAGGTCGAAATCGGCATCCTGTTGTTTGATGACGTCTTTTCCCGACGTAGACATATTGCTGCCGGGAAATATCGTGCAGCCGCTCATCAGGGTGACTGACACCAATAATGGCATCAACTTCAGTTTGTATTTTATCATTGAATATTTATCACTATGGCAGAGTAATTATCCTGAGCGAATAAAACAGGCAAGCAATTAACCGTGAGAACGAAGTGCAGAATTGAACATATTCAGAGAATGAGAAAACTGGCATTATTCCTAAAATAAGCTTATTCCCCGACATTCTGATGACGCCATCACTTGCTGTTATCTGGCCGCATCCGGGCATGCTACCGCCCCTGGCTCACAGTCACCAACCCACTGAAAAAGGTAAATAATCCTAATAACCTGAGATTCTCTAATATCCGAAAGATATTGAAAAAAATGAATCAGGTCTTATGACAATGCTGGGACAAACTATTACTAAACGAGTAATCACACATTCATTGCTAATCATCGCCAAAGATTGTTGCAGCTTAAAACTCAGCAGGCAAGGAGACAAAAGGCTGGAGGCGGACTTTTAAGAATAATATGAACCACGCAATAATAACATTTTAGGACTTTCTTTATATTGACAATAAAAATAATAAGACAATGTCTGGGGAAATATGCAGAACTATCTCATAGCGGCGTATTCATATATAAAATATATAACTCAAATGCTTCTTTAAATATTATCCGCAATAATTTGCCGGGCATTCATTTAATGCTGAAAATTCTATTAGTCATTACGGATTATTCTCAGACAAACATTGCTTTTTGTCCGACAATTATCCATCATTTCCGTGTGGCATTTGCCCGTAAGTTAAAGGCTATAAACCCCGTATGGAATGGATTGCCGACCCCTCAGTCTGGGCCGGGTTAGTTACCCTGGTCGTTTTAGAACTGGTTCTGGGCATTGATAACCTCGTTTTTATTGCCATCCTCGCCGAAAAGCTGCCTCCTAAACTGCGCGATCGTGCCCGCGTCACGGGCTTACTGCTGGCGATGGTTATGCGCCTCCTGCTGCTGGCCTCCATTTCATGGCTGGTGACGCTTACCAGACCGCTATTCACCCTTCACGACCTTAGCTTTAGCGCCAGGGATCTGATCATGCTGTTGGGCGGTATGTTCCTGCTGTTCAAGGCCACGATGGAGCTGAATGAGCGGCTGGAGGGCAAAGACAGCGAGCATCACACGCAAAAACGGGGGGCCAAATTCTGGCCCGTTGTGGCGCAAATCGTCATTCTTGACGCCGTGTTTTCCCTTGATTCGGTGGTCACCGCCGTTGGCATGGTCGACCATCTGGCGGTCATGATGGTCGCGGTTATCATCGCCATCGGGCTGATGGTGCTGGCCAGCAAGTCGCTGACTCGGTTTGTGAACAGCCACCCGACCATCGTGATTTTGTGCCTGAGTTTCCTGCTGATGATTGGCTTTAGCCTGGTGGCCGACGGCTTTGGCTATCAAATCCCGAAAGGCTATCTCTATGCCGCCATCGGATTCTCGGTGATGATTGAATCACTCAATCAACTGGCGATATTTAACCGCCGACGTTTTCTTTCCGCAAATCAGTCGCTGCGGGAGCGCACCGCCGAAGCCGTGCTGCGGCTATTGAACGGCAAGAAAGAAGACGCGGAACTGGATGCCCAGACCGCCTCACTTATTGCCGACAGCGGCATTAACAGCGATGTTTTTAACCCGCAGGAAACGCGGATGATCGAGCGCGTGCTGCACCTGAACCAGCGCAGCGTCAGCAGTATCATGACCTCCCGCCACGACGTCGAGCATCTGGACATTACCGCCCCGGAAGCCGAGGTTCGCGAACTTCTGAATAAAAACCAGCACACGCGCATCGTGGTCACGGACAATGACGATGACATCCTCGGCGTGGTGCACGTTATCGATTTATTGCAGCAGTCGCTGCACGGCGAAGCGCTGAATATTACGCCGTTGATTCGTCAGCCGCTGGTTTTCCCGGAGGCATTACCGCTGCTGCAGGCGTTAGAACAGTTCCGTAACGCGCGCACCCATTTTGCTTTTGTCGTCGATGAGTTTGGCTCGGTGGAAGGCATTGTCACCCTGAGCGACGTGATGGAAACCATCGCCGGTAATCTGCCGAACGAAGTGGAAGAGATAGATGCCCGCCACGATATCCAGAAAAATCAGGACGGCAGCTGGACGGCTAACGGCCACATGCCGCTGGACGACCTGGTGCAGTACATCGCCCTTCCCCTGGATGAGAAACGGGAATACCACACCATTGCCGGGTTGCTGATGGAGCATTTGCAGCATATTCCAGCCGAAGGCGAGAGCGTTGAGGTGGGGAATTATTTGCTCAAAACGCTGGAGGTGGTGAATCACAGGGTCAACAAAGTGCAAATCATCCCGCTCGAACAAGACGATAATCTGCTGGATTATGAGGTATAAAAAAACCGGCGAGAGCCGGTTTTTTTGTCGTTAAAGCTTATTCAGTAACTGCTGCGCGTCTTTCGCCTTGTCGCTCTCTTTATGCTTATCCAGCCAGTCATTGAGCCGACGCTTAGCTTCATCCTGCAGCTGCTTACGCAGCACCTGGTCAACCTGCAGCGTGTAATTCAGCTGCTGCCACGGGCCATAAACCCGGAGCGGAACGGCCGTGTTTTTTAGCACTTCAATCAGTTTACTGTCGCTGCCCTGCCAGCCGCCGCCGACTTTAATTGCAAAGTTGGTGTCGCAGACCTCTTTCACCAGATCCATCGTGCCTTCGCCGGTCAGGGACAATACGCTGGACTCACCGACCATCTTCGTCATCGTCAGAAGCCCGTTATCCAGCGACGCAGACGTGGAGAAGTGATCAAGCTCGGTGACGTTCTGAACATTCTGCTGCGCATCCACGCCCTCATTGTTCCGACTGACCGCCTGCTGAATCAGCTGCTGGAAGTTCATCCCCTCGAGGCGGGAATGGGCCAGCTCAAGCTGGGCGTCTCCCTGCCAGTTACTGCGGAAATCCTCCGCATCAAGGCGTTCACCGCTGAAATCACCCGTCATAGAAAACTGCCCGGTTAACGCAATCGGGTAATCAAACGCGGTCAGAATTTTGCCGACCTCAATATTTTTCACCTGCGGCTTGAAGGCAAGCTCAGGCGTCTTGCCGCTGGCATCCAGGAAGCCCGGCAGCGAGAGCGTGCCCTGCCCCAGCTTGCCGTTGAGCTGGTTAATACTGAGTTTACCCTCCTGATTCACCAGCGCGGTCTGCACATCGCTGAACGCCAGGCCGCGCCAGCGCACTTCACCAGCCTTGATATTCAGTACGGCATTAAAATTACGCAGGCTGTGGTAGTTGGTTTCACCCTGTTGTTCGGCAATCACCGGGCCCGGGCGGGACGGTTGCTGAGCCTGCTGGGCCTGTTGGTTAATCAAGGTATCCGCAACGGGCGCATTGGCCACCAGTTTGTCGAGATTGAGCAGGCGAGATTGCAGATCCACCGTCCACTGCGGTTTATCCTGCATCGCCACGCTGACATTGCCCTGTAAATCACTGTCGTTGGCCGTGAGCTGCATATTTGACAGCGAAAGCTGGCTGCCCGTGTTTTTCCAGCCCAGTTGAAGCGAACCCGAGCCGCCGATGCCGCCAGCCGGAAGGTCGGCGCCCTGCAGCTGGTAGTCAATTTGGCTTAACGTGGCGTTGATTTGCTGCGGATAGTCATGGAGATCGACATCTGCGGTGACCGAAAGCGTTAAATCCCGCTGGTCACGGTTGATTTGGCTGCTGAGTTCAATATGCGCCTGGCGCTTATCATCCTGCGTCATTTGCAGGTTAATATTGCGGACGGTGACCTGCTCGTCATTGATATGCTGGAAGACCAGCACGCTGTCGACGACCTTAAGCTTCGCAACATCAAAGGACCAGCCACGCCCGGTATCCGGTTCACTAATGGTGTCTTTTGGCCCTACCGGCGCGTTAGCCGAAAGCTTCGCTTCAGCCTGCGGCGTCATCTGAATCACCGCGCTTTTCAGCATGACCTGGCGAACCTGAAGCTGGTGAGAAAGCAGCGGAATCAGCGCTACATCCAGACGCATATTTTCCGCGCTAACCATTGGCAAACTGGCACCCGGCGCAGTCAGCGACATGCGGCCAGACAAAATACTCAGCTCCGGCCAGACATGCCAGCGCAGCGGCCCTTCCAGCTCAAGGTGATAGCCGCTGCGGGCCTCAACCTGACGAACCATATAACCACGGAAGTCGTTAGGGTTAACCAACAACACGAGTGAGGTCAGGCCGGCTATCAGCACAACCAGCAGAATCATCAACGTGGTTAATAGTCGTCTCATAACATTCTCCATATCATTCGCCAGAGGGCGAACAACTCACTGCAATTCAGTCTTTATCGATACGACTTGCTACCGCACCCTGCTGGTCGCGGTACTTGGCATCCTGGCGGCGATTATAAGGGCGAGCGGCTGGCCCGGAGAGGGGTTCAAAGCTCAGCGCGCCAATCATCATGCCCGGACGCAGCGCCAGCGGCAGCTTCCCTGAATTGTAGAATTCAAGCACGATACAGCCATGCCAGCCCGGATCGATGCGGTGGGCGGTAACGTGTACCATCAGGCCCAGGCGCGCTAACGAGGAACGCCCATCCAGCCAGCCCACAAGGTCGTCCGGCAGCGTGACAGATTCCAGCGTTACAGCCAGCGCCAGTTCACCGGGATGTAGAAAGAAAGCTTCACCTTCTTCCAGCACAATCTCATCACTCATCACGCGCTCTAACGCTTCGGTGACTTCATCTTTAGGGCCGCTGAGATCGATAAAAGGTGCGGTATGCCCGCTAAACGTGCGGAATTTATTGCCGAGGCGCACATCCACGGTGGCACCGTTAATGCGTTCAACCGGAGGACGGGGGGTAATCGCTAAACGGCCATCATCCAGCCAGGCTTCGATATCACGATCGCAAAGGCGCATCGCAGATTCTCCTTATCAATCTCAGTTTACACACACTGCCACAGAGCGTCGACGATAGCCAATTGGCAATGGATGAGGGATTCAACGTAAAAGCGAGCGGCTTACGCGCGCCCGCAAAGGTCTTTATTCAAAGAACTGACTGATTTTGGCTTTCAGAATATCGATTGCGATGCGGTTCTTGCCCCCGCGCGGCACGATAATATCGGCGTATTGTTTGGAAGGCTCAATAAATTGCAGGAACATTGGGCGTACCGTTTTTTGATACTGCGCCATCACGGAGTCCATTGAACGGCCGCGCTCGTTAACGTCGCGCTTCATACGGCGCATCAGGCAGATATCCAGCGGTGTATCAACAAAAATAGAGAAGTTCATTTCCTGGCGCAGGCGCGCATCGGTCAGCAGCAGGATGCCTTCCAGAATGATCACCTTCTTCGGGACCAAATGCACGGTCTGGTCGGTGCGGGTGTGCTCCACGTAGCTATAAACCGGCAGTTCGATAGCTTTGCCGGACTTCAGCGTCTGCAAATGCTGGAAAAGCAGGTTGTGGTCCATTGCGCTGGGGTGATCGTAGTTGGTTTTAACACGCTCTTCCATCGACAGATGGCTTTGATCTTTGTAGTAACTGTCTTCTGGAATGACACCAATGTGTTCATCGCCGACTTGCTCGCGCAGTTCACGATACAACGTGCTGGCAATGAGGCTTTTCCCTGAAGCCGATGCGCCGGCTATCCCGATGATGACGCATTGATGAGACTGATCGGTCATATTATTTACGGCCTGAATACGAAAAGTGTTGGAAGGACGACGCGGAGGCGTCAAACGCCGCAATTATAGGGACAACCGCCTTTTGATACCAGTCTCTTACCCCCTGCAATCGTGAAATTACGCGGCAAAGGGCCAACAAAGTGACAAAGGCATGACAGCGCACCATCGCCAGGCAACGGGTAAAGTGGAATTATTTAATTACGTGATTTGACTACGCAATTTCTGACACTCTGTAGGTAAATTCTGACAACCGAGCATAGGAATTGTAAATTGTTTGTACTAGCATAAACCGATTCTTTATTTATATGCATCCGGGCATGACTCCTGGCGGCAGTGTCCAAGCGGATTTGCGGTAATGATTAGAAAAAACAGACAAACAGAAGCCGCCGTCCATTCACTGATACTGCTGGCTGGCTTGGGGTTACTCAGCTTTGTTTTCACCCTCTATTCCCTTGAGCTGACGTTAAAAGGCACCGATCTGGTGCCTATCTGGTTTACCACCTCGGTGATGATGGCGGCATTTTTCCGTTCTCCTCTCCGTCAATGGCCGTTCATTGCCGCCGTCTGTGCACTGGGCAGCATGGCAGCCAGCGCCGCCGTTTTTTCATTTAGCGGTCTGAATATCTCGTTAACCGCAATAAACCTGTTTGAGGCGCTGCTGGGCGCGCTTTTGTTACGCCGCTTTTTGCCGCGGAAAAACCCCTTACAAAACCTCAATAACTGGTCACGACTTGCCGTGTGCAGTGCGGTAATCCCTCCGCTGGTCGGCGGCCTGCTGGTGACGCTATTGCCGATACCGGTTGACTCCTCGTCGCTGAAAACCTTCTTTATATGGGTGCTGTCTGAATCCATAGGGGCGCTGGCGCTGATGCCGGCAGGGCTGCTGTTTAAACCTTATTATTTGCTTCGTCACCGCAAAGCGGCCCTGCTGTTCGAAACCGTGGCAACCTTCGCCGTCACGCTGGCACTCAGCTATTTTTCATTAATTTATCTGCCCTGGCCGTTCACTTTTATCATCGTCATTCTGATGTGGAGCGCCATTCGGCTGCCGCGTCTGGAAGCCTTTATTATTTTCCTTGCCACGCTGATGATGGTCTCGGCGATGATAGCCATCGGCAAGCTCCCGATGTTAACGCCCCACCCGCGCGTGCTGGAATATGCGCCGTGGCTGCCGTTTCTGCTGATTCTGCTGCCGGCAAACGTCATCACAATGGTGATGTACTCCTCCCGCACAGAGCGTAAACACATCACCGAAAGCGAAACGCGCTTTCGTAACGCCATGGAATACTCGGCTATTGGCATGGCGCTGGTCTCTACCGAGGGCAAATGGCTGCAGGTCAATAAGTCATTATGTAAGTTCCTCGGCTATTCCAGCGAAGAGCTGAGCGATCTCACCTTCCAGCAAATTACCTGGCCCGAAGATTTGAATCTCGATCTTCAGCACCTGAGCAAGCTCGAGGCCGGGCACATCAATAGCTATTCAATGGAAAAGCGCTATTACACCAGCGCGGGCAATGTCGTGTGGGCCATGCTCACGGCGTCCGTTGTGCGTCATACCGACGGCACGCCGCTCTACTACATCGCCCAGATTGAAGACATCAACGACCTGAAGCATACCGAGTGGATCAACAAGCGGCTGATGGAGCGGATTACGCTTGCCAATGAAGCCGGCGGCATCGGCATCTGGGAGTGGGATCTGACCAACGATGTCATCAGCTGGGATAAGCGGATGTTTGAGCTTTACGACGTGCCGCCGCATACCAAACCCACCTACCAGCTCTGGCTGAACAGGCTGGTGAAAGAAGATCTCGCCCACTCGGAAACCGTTATTCGCGAGTCGTTAAAAAACCGCCTACCGTTTAAGCTTGAATTTCGTATCCATGTCAAAGACGGTATCCGCCATATCCGCTCCCTGGCTAACCGCGTGCTGAATAAGAACGGCGACGTGGAACGGCTGCTGGGCATCAATATGGACATGACCGAAGTTAAGCAGCTCAACGAAGCGCTGTACCAGGAAAAAGAGCGGCTGCACATCACGCTGGACTCGATCGGCGAAGCGGTAATTTGCACCGACGTCGACATGAATGTCTCCTTTATGAACCCGATTGCCGAGAAGCTCAGCGGCTGGGCGCAGGAGGCGGCCATCGGCCAGCACATTCTGGCGATTCTGCGCATCACCTTCGGTGATAATGGCCCGGTGATGGAAAACATACACAGCGGCGATTTTTCCCGGAGCGCTATAGAGCAGGATGTCGTGCTGCATTGCCGCAACGGCGGTAGCTACGACATCCACTACACCATTACGCCGCTGACTACGCTGGACGGCCAAAGCATTGGCTCCGTGCTGGTTATCCAGGATGTGACTGAGTCCCGGAAAATGCTCAAACAGCTGAGCTACAGCGCCTCGCACGATAGCCTGACGCACCTGGCCAACCGGGTAAGCTTTGAGAATCACCTGAAGCGCTTACTGCAGGGTGCGGTTGAACACCGCCAGCGCCATGCCCTGGTGTTCATTGACCTCGACCGTTTTAAAGCCGTAAACGACTCCGCGGGCCATGCCGCAGGTGATGCTTTGCTGCGGGAGCTGGCAGCGATGATGCTGAGTATGCTGCGCACGGGGGATTTCCTTGCTCGCCTCGGCGGCGACGAATTTGGTTTGCTGCTGCCAGATTGTTCCACTGAAAACGCACGTTATATTTCTGAGCGCATCATTCGCAGTATCAACGACTACCACTTTATGTGGGATGGCCGTCTGCACCGCATCGGCGCCAGCGCCGGGATCACGCACATTGACGGCGATAATGCTATCGCGTCTGAAGTGCTCTCCCAGGCCGATATCGCCTGCTACGCCTCGAAGAACAACGGCCGCGGCCAGGTCACGGTTTATGAACCGCATCGCCACTACATGGAGCAAGGACGAGACACCATGCCCCTCGACGAGCAGTGGCAGGTGATCAAAGACAATCCCATGCTGATGATAGCGATGGCGATTGCGCCGCCGCGCATCCCGGAATCGACCTGTTTCTATCTCCTGACCCTGCGCTTCTGGGGCAACGAAGGGGACGTTATCAATGAACCCGCATTCCGCTCAGGCCTCGCCGACCCGGCACTTCACCATGCGCTGGATCGCCGCGTATTTAGCGAATTTTTTGACAAGTATGCCGCTCAGGTCGCTAGGAAAGGTTTTGGCGTCGCGCTGCCCGTTTCCGGTGCGGGCCTGGTCAGCGACACCTTCGTCAATGAGCTGCTGGAACAGCTTTCCTCCCGCACAATGCCGGCCCGTCTGCTGCACCTGACGATTCAAAGCAGCGACTTGCTCGCCGAACCACAGCGCGCTTATGCCAACCTGAAACGGCTGCGCAAAGCCGGTTGCCGCATGGTGCTGAGCCACGTTGGGCGCGATCTGGAACTGTTTAATACCCTGAGCCATCATCTGTTCGACTACGTGATGTTAGACCCGGACCTGATCCTCAACGTGCACTGTAATCTGATGGACGAAATGATGGTGACGATTGTGCATGGTCACGCCCAACGCATGGCGCTGCAAACTATCGCCGGTCCGGCGGATATGCCTCTGGTAATGGATACGCTGTCGGGGATTGGCATTGATTTAATCTATGGGGAAACCATCGCCCAGCCGCAGCCGCTGGAGCTGCTGCTGACGAATAGTTATTTTGGCATTAACTGACCGGCCCCACCCCAATAAAAAAACCCCTGTCCGGTTGACCGATTCAGGGGTTTTTATTTAGCGTCTGCCAGCCAGAACTGGCTTAGTCACCGCTGAGTTCAACTCGTGACCTTCATCCTGATTTTAATTGGGCATATCGCAGGGAGCATTCTTCCATACGATATCGCAAATATCATCGCTAGGATTAAAGCCTGTAGGCGCCTTGAGCAAAATGGAACGAATGGTATCCATGTCATAATGTCCACAGGCGTCGTTCATGTCGGTGAGATAAACGTTAAGCTCCTCCCATGAAAGCTTCACTTCACTGGCGGCCATGATTCGTGGGTGCTGCGTCGTCATCACATTGTCACCAATGAGGAGTTCCTCAAAGAGCTTCTCACCTGGTCTCAATCCGGTGGTTTTAATCTCAATATCACCCTCCGGATTCGAATCATCACGTAAGGTAAAGCCACTTAAAGAAACCATACGCTCTGCCAGGTCGATGATTTTTACCGGATCGCCCATATCGAGGACAAAAACGTCTCCGCCGTTACCCATCGCACCAGCCTGTATAACCAGCTGCGCGGCCTCTGGAATCGTCATGAAGTAGCGAATAATGTCCGGGTGTGTCAACGTAATTGGCCCCCCTTTAGCTATCTGCTTTTCAAAGAGTGGCACAACAGAACCTGAAGACCCCAGCACATTACCAAATCTCACCATGCTAAAGCAGGTACCTGACTGCTGTACCGCCAATGCCTGCAGCACAAGCTCCGCCATGCGTTTTGTTGCCCCCATCGTGTTGGTCGGGCGAACAGCTTTATCCGTAGAGATCAATACAAATTTCGGGACACCGCAGCGGATTGCTGCCTGTGCACAGGCCAGCGTACCAAAGACGTTATTTCTGACGCCATCGGCAACGTTATACTCAACTAAAGGTACGTGTTTATAAGCCGCGGCGTGGTAGATAGTTTCGATACCGAAACTCCCGATAACCCGCTCCAGATGAGCCTGGTTTTGCACATTACCCAGCACAGGATAGAGTTTGATCGTCAATCCCTTGCTCTTGATCATCTCAGATAATTCGCGCTCGATAGCGTAAAGCGAAAACTCAGAGATCTCATAGAGAACTAACGCTTTCGGCCCGTTCAGAATAATCTGGCGACAAAGTTCTGAGCCGATGGATCCACCCGCCCCTGTCACCATGACCGACTTATCCTGGATATTCCGGGCAATTAACTCAGGTACAGGCGCCACGGGGTCACGTCCTAAAAGGTCGGTAATAGAGACTTTTTTCAGCGTAGCAATGCTGGCTTTCCCTTCCACCAGATCAACCATCCCGGGAATAGAAAGCACCTCACAGGGGAGACCTTCCAGCTTTTTCATCACTTCGCTTTTACGGGAGCGGCTCAAGCTTGGCATGGCCAACAAGATTTTTTGGACCTCGTACTTCTCGACTAACCAGGCGAGCTTTTCAGGCGAGTAAACCGTCACACCATGCATAACGGTTTTTTGTAGACGAGGATTATCGTCAACAAAAGCAATCGGGTAATACTCAGACGCCTGGCTTAAGGCAGGCAGTAACTGGCAGCCTGATGCACCTGCACCGTAGATAATGACCTTGGTTCCCAGTTTTAATCCATGGTTGACCAGCATTCTTAACGCCAGCCTGGAGCCTGTAACCAACAGTAAACCAAAGGAAAAATAGATAAATGGGATGGTGCGAGGCAAATAGATATTTGTATAAAATGCGGTCACGATAAGCAAGATGGACGACGCCACCATACCCACCGCAACCGAGACCAAAACTTTAGCCGTAATATATCGAATAACAGCACGATAGAGGCCAAGTCTGACAAAGAAGCCTAGCGTGACCAGAATAATCGACAGAATCAGTAACCAGTGCGGCCCACTTGTCAGAGGTGTCAGGGCATCAATACGCACCCAGAAAGAGAACCAGAAAGCACACAACAGCAGCACAACATCAATTGCCAGCGTAATAATTCTTTTTACCGGTCTTGGTAAAGCAAGCAGAAACGTAAGCATATTTGCAATAGAACAGGACACCTGTCCACCAACCTGTTGTTATAAAGTGAAATTTTTACTGAGCACTCGCTGATACAACTAAATATATATCAGTGGTGCCCGTAACCCTGCTTTATGGCTGTTAGCCCTTATCCTTTACGCCAGCTCCGCAGCGCCACGCGACAATCACAACCGGAGCCCAGGCTATCGCTAATCCTACCACTCCCGTAATGGCACCCGCTGCAATCAACATGGCAAAAGGGGTTAACCAGATAAGATTGACGCACAGCGCACCAAGAGTAACGGGCTTATGGCTACCATATTTTCTTGCAAGTATCTGGTAGCCATGGCTTGCGTGAGCTTCGTACACCTTTTTGCCTGCCAGCAAACGGCGCAGTAACGTTAAGGTAGCATCTACGATAAAAACGCCAAGTAAACACATCTCGGCAAGGAAGAGTTTGCTATCAAGCAGGCCAATATGAAGAGCCAGTAAGCCGATGGTTATTCCCAGAAAGCCACTTCCGGCATCGCCCATGAAAATTTTTGCGTTCGGGAAATTCCAGAAGATAAAACCGAGCGCGGCAGCCCCCAGCAGCAAAACGCTAAGCGATGCGTCTGACCCCAAAGCATCAGGCACAGCAATCCAGACAATCAGCAGAGATGAAAGGGAAAAAACAATCGCCTCCATGCTCGCCAGCCCATTAATGCCATCCATAAAGTTATAAAGATTCAGCATCCATACCAGATAGACTAATCCGAAAACCATCCCAATCCATCCGGCAGAGAAGGTGTAGCCGAAAAGCTCGATCGCAGGAAAGTTTCCAAGAAAGAAAAGCCCTGCTGCGGCGGCCAGGAAGTGCATCAGTAATCGCCAGCGAGCCGCAATGTGCCCATGGTCGTCAAGAAAACCGACCACCGCGGTAATTCCGCCGGCAACAATCAGCGAGAACATCGTCGAGTATGAAATGAGCTGAAGGAGGGACAGCGCAATCAACCCAACCATAAGACTGATAACAATGGCCACACCGCCACCACGAGGCGTCGGTATAGAGTGAGAGCTACGTTGATTCGGTATATCAATAACGTTGTTTTTTAACGCATAGGCTCGTAGGCACCAGGTCAGAATAAATGAGAGAATAAAAACGACTACGGCCACAATTAATGCCTGCATTACTGAGCGTCCTTTGAATAATATTTTGCTGCTTTTTCCATCGTTTCGGAAAGCGTAACGGGTTGCTGCCAACCCAACAGCTCGGAGGCGTAGGAGGCATCAATATCCAATGAGCCATAGAGCTGCTCATAAATGCTTTGCTTCCCTGTTAGCATCAGTAAAACCTTCAATATAGCCGCTGGAAACCAAAAGACACGAGGAGATTTGTTCATTCCACCCGCGAATGATCGAACAATATCTTCCGTGGTGGGTTTATCTTTATCGGCGAGAACAAAAAGCTGATTTTTTGAACGAGGATCGTTCAGGCAAGTGGCAATAAAGCTGACAACGTTTTCCAGAGAAACCATGCTTCGCTTGTTTTTTATTCCTTTGAAAGGAAGTGGCAGCCCACTGGCAACCAGTTTTAACAAACGCCGAATATTGCCCGGTGCATTTTCGCCACAGATAAGCGCCGGGCGAATCACCGTAATCGCCATTGGGCCTGAAGAAAATGCTTCGTTCAGCTTTTGCTCAGCTTCAAATTTAGAAATCGCATAATCTGAGACAGGCTTAGGTATTGATTTTTCGTTAAATGGCGTATGAGTAGTGGCATTGCCATTTACGCCAATAGAACTGATGAAAATAAAATGGTTGACCCCTGCATTTAACGCGTCGTGAGCAAGCTTTAAGGTTGCGTCACAGTTAACCTGCCGAAACGCCGAGAGTTTATCCGCAGCTGAATCTTTTAAGATATGAGCCCGACCGGCGGTATGCACGACGGCATCACACCCTTCAAGCACCGGGGACCAGTCCGTTGTTGCCGAAATATCGCCGATATCAACCAGTCCAGCAGTATTCTGCGAGCCACGACGAGTTGTGCCGACGACTTCATACCCCAATTCCCTGAGCGTTGTAACCAAGCGACTCCCCACGAAACCCGTGGCCCCTGTAACTAAAACTCTCACATTCGACCCTTATAATCCGTTCATCTGAATTAAAAATGAAACTCATTCAGTAATATTAATTTAAATATAAAATTCAGACACCACTTTTATATCGGGATTTTCTTACTAATAAAGGTCGGTTACAAGTTCAAATATCGTAGCATATAATCCTGTGAGTCAGTCTGGCGTCCAGCCGTCGCTATACCAGATGTGTAACAGCGCGTAGGAGCGCCAGGGCTGCCAGCGCTCGGCGTAGCGGCGGATTTGTGCAGGCGTCATATCAGGAAAGCGCTGTTTAATCAGGTAATCGTCCGGCAGGAAAACGTCGCTGGCCTGCCAGCCGCGCAGGGCGAAATAGTTGGCTGTCCAGCGCCCGATACCGGGCAATGCTATCAGGGTTTTTATTCCCTGCTCCAAATCATCGGGTAGCTGCAGCGGAAACTGCCCTTTCACCACCTCTCCGGCAAGATGCACAATAGCCTCAGCACGCTTAAGCGACATGCCTAAAGATTTCAGCTGTTGAACATCGCAGTTTGCCAGCGTCCTGACATCCGGAAACAGATACCAGCCCTCGTGACTTTCAAGCTTCCCTCCGAAGGTCTTTGCCACTTTGCCGGTCAATTTTGCCGCCATCGCCACGCTAACCAGTTGCCCAAGAATGGCCCGAATGGCCTGTTCGAACGGGTCCATACATCCCGGCAGACGCAGGCCGGGCCGGGCTGCCGCCAACGTGCCCAGGCTGCTTAATACCTGCTGCGGATCCTTGTCCAAATCCAGTAAGTTCTTCACGCGCTGTAAAACTTCGCCTGCCACAGGCTGCAGGCCGTCGCTTAGCGTCACATTGAGGCAAAGATTTTTCTCGTCTGGTTCAAGTGTCACCAGCCCGGCATATTCTCCCAGCGCGAAGCTGCGCTGATAGCGACTGGCGGTAACAACTTCCACGCCCTCCACGGCACGTCCCCGTAAAAAACCAAGGATCCAGGACCAGTCATAGGGCGGTTGATAGCTAAGGGTGTACATAAATAATCCTGAAGAGAATGAGGGCATTAGGCAGACAACACTGCTTATTTAGCATACCGCCAAATGCCGATTTCTGCCTTGCTTTCATATTCAGTTGCCCACGGACCGGCATTCCGCTAAAGTCGCCCCCCTTCTCACTGGCATGGGGATAATCAACGAAAATGAAAATCGGTTTTGACTACGGGACGGCGAACTGCTCGGTCGCCATTATGCGCGACGGAAAACCACAGCTGCTGGAGATGGAGAACGGCTCATCGCTGCTGCCTTCTATGCTCTGTGCACCGACGCGTGAAGCGGTGAGCGAGTGGCTCTTCCGTCACCACGAAGTTCCGGCTACGGGAAGCGAGACCCAGGCGCTGCTGCGCCGTGCGGTGAGCTACAATCGCGAAGAAGACATTGATGTGCTGCCCGGCAGCGTAAAATTTGGCTTAAGTTCTCTTGGCCAGTACATGGAAGATCCGGAAGAGGTTTACTTCGTAAAATCGCCAAAGTCCTTCCTCGGCGCCACCGGCCTGAAACCGCAGCAGGTCGCGCTGTTTGAAGATCTGGTCTGCGCGATGATGCTGCACATCCGTAAACAGGCGGAAAACCAGCTGGAAGGGACCATCGACCAGGCCGTGATTGGCAGGCCGATTAACTTCCAGGGACTGGGCGGGGAAGATGCTAACCAGCAGGCTCAGGGGATTCTGGAACGCGCCGCGCACCGCGCTGGCTTCCGCGACGTGGTGTTTCAGTTTGAACCCGTAGCCGCGGGGCTGGATTTTGAAGCCACGCTACAGGAAGAAAAGCAGGTGCTGGTGGTCGACATTGGCGGCGGCACCACCGACTGCTCGGTACTGCTGATGGGGCCTGACTGGCACCAGCGCCGCGACCGTGAACAAAGCCTTCTGGGCCACAGCGGCTGCCGCGTGGGCGGTAACGATCTGGATATTATGCTGGCATTTAAACAGCTGGCTCCGCTGCTTGGTATGGGCGGCCAGACGGAAAAAGGCATCGCGCTGCCGGTATTACCCTGGTGGAACGCCGTCGCGATTAACGATGTCCCGGCTCAGAATGACTTCTACAGCGCGGCTAACGGCCGCTCGCTCAATGAGCTGGTGCGGGACGCGCGCGAGCCGGAAAAGGTGGCGTTTCTGCAGAAAGTCTGGCGTCAGCGTCTGAGCTATCGCCTTGTCAGGGCGGCAGAAGAGAGCAAGATTGCGCTCTCCAACAGCCAGCAGGTTTCAGCATTGCTGCCGTTTATTGCCAAAGACGTAGGCTGCGACATCAGCCAGCAAGCGCTGGAAACCGCTATCAGCCAGCCGCTACAGCGGATCATGGAACAGGTCACGCTGGCGATGGACAACAGCCAGGCTAAACCTGAGGTTATATACCTGACCGGCGGCAGCGCTCGTTCTCCGCTGCTGCGCCATGCGCTCGCCCAGCAGTTGCCTGATATTCCAATTGCCGGAGGGGATGACTTTGGCTCGGTGACGCAGGGGCTTGCCCGTTGGTCAGACGTGGTTTTTAGATAATCACGTTCAAACATACCGCTCAAACCGCAGGCCTCCTGCGGTTTTTTATATCTGGAAACGCCGGTCGCTTTCTGGAAACTCCAGATGCAGCGAAAGTTTACCGCCCAGCGCCTCAACGTAGCGCTTCAGCGTGAGCACTTTGAGATCGTTGCCGCGTTGTTCAATCGCGGCGATTGCCGGCTGGGAAACCCCCATTTTTTGCGCCACTTGTTTTTGAGAAAGTCCCTGCTGCTCACGTACCAGCTGTAATCCCGTTTCCAGAATTAAGACTTCGGTCATTGCGCGGATCTCGGCCTGCTCTTCCGCCGAAAACTCCGCCATCACTTCAGTTAACGTTTTCATTTTCATCTTCCAGTTCTGCCAGGTGATGCGCAAACTGCGCATCGGCCACTTTTATCTGCGCCTGATAAAAACGCGTATCGTTTGATTGGTCTCCACCACACAGCACAACGGCTCTGCGATGCGGGTCAAAAGCAAAAAAGATCCGATATGGCTTGCCGCGCCATAGCAAACGTAATGCCTTCATATTGGGATAGCGAGATCCCTTTACCGTGTCCGCCTGCGGGCGGCTTAAAGCCGGCCTCCAGAACTCAATATTGCCGAAGGCCGCCCCAAGTCGTTTGCGGAGCTCTACGGGCTGGGCCTGATACCAAAAGTAGAAAGAGTCGGTAAATATCGCGCGCCAGATCATCACTCACCTCATAAACTATAGGTTATATTTAAAATATAAACCACAGCTTATTTCTCGCTTCGTGATATGACTACTCCTGGGACTGAAACTTGCGTGACGCCTCGGAAAACGTTTTGGGAAAAACAGTTTTATTTGGCCACGAAAACATCACTTACTTACTATATGTTGCTAATCTGACAGTACTTCATATTTCCTCCATCATTACGGGGCTATTGATTACTAAACTAGTCACATTAAGCCTAATCGTTTCAGAAAGAGAACACGTCATCTATGAAAGGCACGCAGACTTCTCGCTGGTTGTGGATTACAGCCTTTATTCTGGTGGTGATTGCCGCCGTCTGGTTCTGGCGCAGCCACAATACATCTTCGGGGACTCAGCCCCAGGCTAAATCAGGCCAGACATCCGCCCAGGGCGGCCGACGCGGAATGCGCGGCGGTGCGCTGGCCCCGGTTCAGGCTGCAACGGCAACCAGTGAAGCCGTGCCGCATTACTTAACCGGCTTGGGCACTATCACCGCGGCCAATACCGTGACGGTGCGCAGCCGCGTTGACGGGCAACTTCTGGCCATTCATTTCCAGGAAGGCCAGCAGGTAAAAGCCGGTGATTTGCTGGCAGAAATTGACCCGAGCCAGTTCAAAGTCGCCCTGGCTCAGGCCCAGGGGCAGTTGGCTAAGGATCAGGCCACCCTGGCAAATGCTCGCCGCGACCTCGCCCGCTACCAACAGCTGGTAAAAACCAACTTAGTCTCCCGCCAGGACCTCGATACTCAGCTGTCGCTTGTGGAATCCACACTCGGCACGGTTAAGGCCGATGAAGCCAGCGTTGCCAGCGCTCAGTTGCAGCTTAACTGGAGTCGCGTCACCGCCCCTATCGACGGCCGGGTTGGCCTGAAGCAGGTCGATATTGGCAACCAGATCTCCACCAGCGACACCAACGGTATTGTCGTGCTGACGCAAACGCACCCGATTGACCTGGTGTTCACCCTGCCGGAAAACGACATCGCCACGGTGATTAAAGCGCAGAAAGCCGGCGAAACGCTGAGCGTTGAAGCCTGGGACCGCACCAACAGCGCAAAACTCAGCAGCGGTAAACTGCTGAGCCTTGATAACCAAATCGATACCACCACCGGTACCATCAAGCTGAAAGCGCGCTTTGATAATCTGGATGACGCTCTGTTCCCAAATCAGTTTGTGAACGCCCGTATGCTGGTGGACACCCAGCAAAATGCCGTGGTGATCCCAGCCGGTGCGTTGCAAATGGGCAATGAAGGCCACTTCGTCTGGGTACTGAACGGCGATAACAAAGTCAGTAAACACCTGGTTACGCCGGGAATTCAGGACAGTCAGAAAGTCGTGATTAGCGCCGGCGTTTCCGCAGGCGATCGCGTGGTGACCGACGGTATTGACCGCCTGACGGAAGGCGCGCAGGTTGAGGTTGTCGAACCGCACAGCGCGGCCGACGATAACGCCAAACCTGCCGCCCAGGCAAAATCCGGCCACAAACACAACGGAGCACGCTCCTGATGCAGGTGTTACCTCCAGGCTCCACGGGCGGCCCTTCCCGCCTGTTTATTCTTCGTCCAGTTGCCACCACGCTATTGATGGTGGCTATCCTGCTGGCGGGGATTATTGGCTATCGCTTTCTCCCGGTATCAGCGCTACCGGAGGTGGACTACCCTACCATTCAGGTGGTCACGCTCTATCCCGGCGCCAGCCCGGATGTCATTACTTCGGCGATCACTGCCCCACTCGAACGCCAGTTTGGGCAGATGTCCGGCCTGAAGCAGATGTCATCGCAAAGCGCCGGAGGGGCGTCGGTTATCACCCTTCAGTTCCAGCTGACGCTGGCGCTTGACGTTGCCGAGCAGGAAGTGCAGGCGGCCATCAACGCCGCGACAAACCTCCTGCCCACTGACCTGCCAAACCCGCCGGTTTACAGCAAGGTCAACCCGGCGGATCCGCCTATCATGACGCTTGCCGTGACCTCAACCGCCCTGCCGATGACGCAGGTGGAAGATATGGTGGAAACCCGCGTAGCCCAGAAAATCTCCCAGGTTTCTGGCGTAGGTCTGGTTACGCTGGCGGGCGGCCAGCGCCCCGCCGTTCGCGTTAAATTGAACGCTCCGGCGATTGCCGCACTCGGCCTGACCAGCGAAACCATTCGCACCGCCATCACCAATGCCAACGTCAACTCTGCCAAAGGCAGCCTTGACGGCCCGGAGCGCGCCGTCACGCTCTCCGCCAACGACCAGATGAAGTCGGCCCAGGAATACCGGGATTTAATCATCGCTTATCAGAACGGCGCGCCAATCCGCCTCGGGGATATTGCCACCGTTGAGCAAGGGGCAGAGAACAGCTGGCTCGGCGCCTGGGCAAACAAGCAGCAGGCCATAGTGATGAACGTCCAGCGCCAGCCTGGGGCCAACATCATTGAGACGGCAGACAGCATCCGTCAGATGCTGCCGACGCTGACTCAAAGCCTGCCGAAGTCGGTTGAAGTAAAACTGCTCAGCGACCGTACCACCAACATTCGCGCCTCCGTGACAGACACCCAGCACGAGCTGATGCTGGCCATTGCGCTGGTGGTGATGATCATTTACCTGTTCCTGCGCAACGTGCCGGCCACCATCATTCCTGCCGTCGCCGTGCCGCTGTCGCTGGTCGGCACATTTGCGGTGATGGTATTCCTTGATTTCTCCATCAATAACCTGACGCTGATGGCGCTGACCATCGCCACCGGGTTCGTGGTGGATGATGCCATCGTGGTGATAGAGAACATTTCTCGCTACATCGAAAAAGGCGAGAAGCCGTTGGCCGCCGCGTTAAAAGGCGCCGGGGAAATCGGCTTTACTATTATTTCCCTGACCTTCTCGCTGATTGCGGTACTCATCCCCCTGCTGTTTATGGGTGATATCGTGGGCCGTCTTTTCCGCGAGTTTGCCGTGACGCTGGCAATTTCTATTTTAATCTCCGCCGTGGTTTCGCTGACGCTTACCCCGATGATGTGCGCCAGAATGCTGAGCCACGAATCATTGCGTAAGCAGAACCGTTTCTCCCGCGCCAGCGAGAAGATGTTTGATAACATCATTGCCGCCTATGGCCGCCTGCTAAGCAAAGTGCTGAATCATCCGTGGCTGACGTTGAGCGTTGCTTTTGGCACGCTGGCGTTGACCATTGTGCTGTGGATCTTTATCCCCAAAGGCTTCTTCCCGATTCAGGATAACGGCATTATCCAGGGCACCCTGCAGGCTCCGCAGTCGGTCTCCTTCGCCAGCATGGCCCAGCGTCAGCAGCAGGTCGCGGACGTGATACTGAAAGATCCGGCGGTGGAAAGCCTGACGTCGTTTGTCGGCGTAGACGGCACCAACCCTTCGTTAAACAGCGCCCGCCTGCAAATTAACCTTAAGCCGCTCAGCGACCGTGATGACCGCATCCCGACGGTGATTGACAGATTGCAGCAGAATGTCGCCAGCGTCCCGGGCGTGCAGCTTTATCTGCAGCCGATCCAGGATCTGACTATCGACACCACGGTGAGCCGCACCCAGTACCAGTTCACCCTGCAGGCGACCTCGCTGGACGAACTGAGCACCTGGGTGCCGCAGCTGGAAGACAAGCTTAAAACGCTGCCTCAGCTCGCGGATATCAGCAGTGACTGGCAGGATCAGGGGCTGATGGCCTACGTCAACGTTGACCGCGACAGCGCCAGCCGCCTCGGCATCAACATGTCATCGGTGACCAGCGCCCTGTATAACGCCTTCGGCCAGCGCCTTATTTCAACCATTTACACCCAGGCCAACCAGTATCGCGTGGTACTCGAACATGACACTAGCACCACGCCAGGGCTGAGCGCGCTCGACAACATTCGCCTCACCAGCAGCACCGGCGGCAGCATTCCATTAAGCGCGATTGCGAAGGTGGAGCAGCGCTTTGCCCCGCTGTCGATCAATCACCTCGACCAGTTCCCGTCCACCACGTTCTCCTTTAACGTGCCGGAAGGGCAATCGCTGGGCGACGCGGTGAACGCCATCACCTCGGCGGAAAAAGAGCTGGCGATGCCGTCCGATATCACGACGCAGTTCCAGGGCAGCACCCTCGCCTTCCAGGCCGCGCTGGGCAGCACCATCTGGCTGATTATTGCTTCGGTCGTGGCGATGTACATCGTGCTTGGCGTGCTGTATGAAAGCTTTATCCATCCGATCACTATCCTGTCGACGCTGCCCACGGCGGGCGTTGGCGCGCTGCTCGCATTGATGCTGGCGGGGGCCGAACTGGACGTTATCGCTATTATCGGCATCATTCTGCTCATTGGTATCGTGAAGAAGAATGCGATCATGATGATCGACTTTGCGCTGGCCGCCGAGCGTGAACAGGGCATGGCCCCGTACGAAGCGATTTACCAGGCCTGTCTGCTGCGTTTCCGTCCGATTCTGATGACCACGCTCGCCGCGCTGCTGGGTGCACTCCCGCTGATGCTTTCAACCGGCGTTGGCGCAGAACTTCGCCGCCCGCTGGGTATTGGCATGGTGGGTGGCCTGCTGCTCAGCCAGGTGCTGACGCTGTTTACCACGCCGGTGATTTACCTGCTGTTCGACCGCCTGTCGCACTACACGCGCCGTCGTTTCGGCCGACAGCATGAGGAGGCGTAAGTGAAGTTTTTTGCCCTCTTCATTTACCGACCGGTGGCGACGATTTTATTGACCGTCGCCATTACCCTGTGCGGCGTGCTGGGCTTCCGCCTGTTGCCGGTTGCCCCGCTGCCGCAGGTCGATTTTCCGGTGATCATGGTCAGCGCCTCGCTGCCGGGCGCGTCGCCGGAAACCATGGCGTCGTCCGTGGCCACGCCGCTGGAGCGTTCCCTGAGCCGCATTTCCGGGGTCAACGAAATGACCTCGTCCAGTTCGCTGGGCAGCACCCGCATCATTCTGGAATTTAATTTCGACCGTGACATCAACGGTGCCGCGCGGGACGTGCAGGCGGCGATTAACGCTGCCCAAAGCCTGCTGCCAAGCGGGATGCCGGGGCGGCCAACTTACCGCAAGGCCAACCCGTCCGACGCGCCGATCATGATCCTGACGCTCACCTCCGATACGCTATCGCAGGGTGAACTGTATGATTTTGCCTCCACGCAGCTCGCGCAAACCGTCTCACAAATCGACGGCGTGGGCGACGTGGACGTCGGCGGAAGCTCTCTGCCCGCGGTGCGCGTGGACCTCAACCCACAGGCGCTGTTTAACCAGGGCGTGTCGCTGGATGCCGTCCGGACTGCAATAAGCAATGCCAACGTTCGCCGTCCCCTTGGTTCGGTAGAAGACAGTACAAGCCGCTGGCAAATTCAGACCAACGACGAGCTAAAAAAAGCGGCAAACTATATGCCGCTTATCGTGCATTACAATAACGGTTCGGCCGTACGGCTTCAGGATGTCGCCAACGTCACCGACAGCGTACAGGACGTGCGTAACGCCGGGATGACCAACGCCAAACCAGCCATTTTGCTGATGATTCGCAAGTCGCAGGAAGCGAACATCATCGAAACCGTGGACCGCATCCGCGCCAAAATACCCGAACTACGAGAAACCATTCCGGCTTCTATCGACCTGCAGGTAGCCCAGGACCGGTCGCCAACCATTCGCGCCTCGCTGGCCGAGGTAGAACAATCGCTGGTGATCTCCGTGTCGCTGGTGATTCTGGTGGTGTTTCTGTTCCTTCGCTCAGGGCGAGCCACTTTTATTCCGGCTGTGGCCGTGCCGGTGTCGCTGATCGGGACTTTTGCCGCCATGTATCTGTGCGGCTTCAGCCTCAATAACCTGTCGCTTATGGCGCTGACCATCGCCACAGGTTTTGTGGTCGATGACGCCATCGTGGTACTGGAAAACATTTCCCGTCATTTGGAAGCGGGCGTGAAGCCCATGCAAGCGGCGCTCCAGGGCGTGCGGGAAGTGGGCTTTACCGTGTTGTCCATGAGTCTGTCGCTGGTGGCGGTCTTCCTGCCGCTGCTGTTGATGGGCGGTCTGCCGGGGCGCCTATTCCGCGAGTTTGCGGTCACACTTTCGGTCGCTATCGGGATTTCGCTGGTGGTGTCGCTCACGCTCACGCCGATGATGTGTGGCTGGCTCCTGAAGAACCGTCCGCCGGAAAAGAGAAACAAAAACCGTGGATTTGGTCGCCTGCTGATTGCCATGCAGGGCGGTTACGCCCGGTCGTTGAAATGGGTGCTAAACCATACGCGGCTGGTGGGCATGGTGCTGCTGGGGACGATAGCCCTGAGCGTCTGGCTCTACATTGCGATCCCAAAAACCTTCTTCCCGGAACAGGACACCGGCAGGCTGATGGGCAATATTCAGGCCGATCAGAGCATCTCTTTCCAGGCCATGCGCGGTAAGCTGCAGGACTTTATGAAGATCATTCGTGAAGATCCGGCGGTGGATAACGTCACCGGCTTTACCGGCGGCTCTCGGGTTAACAGCGGCATGATGTTTATCTCACTTAAGCCATTGAGCGAACGCCAGGAAACCGCCCAGCAGGTGATTGACCGACTGCGCGGCAAGCTTGCAAAAGAGCCCGGCGCCAACCTCTATTTAATGGCGGTGCAGGATATTCGCGTTGGTGGCCGTCAGGCGAACGCCAGCTACCAGTACACGCTGCTTTCCGATGAGTTAAGCGCCCTGCGAGAGTGGGAGCCGAAAATCCGTAAAGCGCTGGCGGCGCTGCCGGAACTGGCTGACGTTAACTCCGACCAGCAGGATAACGGCTCGGAGATGGACCTGATTTACGACCGTGAAACCATGTCGCGTCTGGGGATCAGCGTCTCGGATGCCAACAATTTGCTCAACAACGCCTTTGGTCAGCGCCAGATTTCCACCATCTACCAGCCGTTGAACCAGTATAAGGTGGTCATGGAGGTCGACCCGCGCTACACCCAGGACATCAGCTCGCTCAACCAGATGTTTGTGATTAACAGCGAAGGGAAGTCGATCCCCCTGTCCTACTTTGCCAAATGGCAGCCAGCGAACGCCCCGCTGTCGGTTAACCATCAGGGGTTGTCCGCCGCATCAACCATCTCGTTCAACCTGCCTGACGGGGTATCGCTTTCTGAAGCCAGCGACGCCATCGACAGAACCATGACCTCGCTGGGCGTACCCACTACCGTGCGCGGCAGCTACGCCGGGACGGCACAGGTGTTCCAGCAGACGATGAACTCGCAGGTGATTCTGATTCTGGCAGCCATTGCCACGGTGTATATCGTGCTGGGTATATTGTACGAAAGCTACGTTCACCCGCTGACCATCCTCTCGACGCTGCCTTCTGCGGGCGTCGGGGCGCTGCTGGCGCTGGAACTTTTCGGCGCCCCCTTCAGCCTGATTGCGCTAATCGGTATCATGCTGCTGATAGGTATCGTGAAAAAGAACGCCATTATGATGGTGGACTTCGCAATAGAGGCGCAGCGTAAGGGCGATTTAAGGCCGGAAGAGGCGATTTTCCAGGCCTGCCTGCTGCGCTTCCGCCCTATTATGATGACCACGCTGGCCGCGCTGTTTGGCGCGCTACCGCTGGTGCTAACCAGCGGGGATGGCGCAGAACTTCGTCAGCCGCTGGGGATCACCATCGTAGGCGGGCTGGTGATGAGCCAGCTGTTGACGCTTTACACCACGCCGGTGGTTTACCTGTTCTTTGACCGACTGAGATTGCGCTTTAGCCGCAAACCCCGTGAAAGTAAGGCTCTGTCCGTATGACTGATTTGCCCACCGCCGTTCGCTGGCAGTTATGGATTGTCGCTTTTGGCTTCTTTATGCAGGCGCTGGACACCACGATTGTGAACACCGCGCTTCCCTCGATGGCGCACAGTCTGGGCGTAAGCCCGCTGCACATGCACTCGGTGGTGGTGGCCTACGTGTTAACGGTTGCGGTCATGCTCCCGGCAAGCGGCTGGCTGGCGGACAGAGTGGGCGTGCGCAATATCTTCTTCACGGCGATAATTCTTTTTACCCTCGGGTCCCTGTTTTGCTCCAACGCCTCAACGCTCAACGAGCTTGTTCTCGCCCGCGTCGTGCAGGGCATTGGCGGGGCCATGATGGTACCGGTGGGGCGCCTCACGGTGATGAAAATCGTGCCGCGGGCGCAATATATGGCGGCGATGACCTTCGTGACGATCCCAGGCCAGGTAGGCCCCCTGCTCGGCCCTGCGCTGGGCGGCGTGCTGGTGGAGTACGCCTCCTGGCACTGGATTTTCCTGATAAACATTCCTGTCGGCATTGTCGGGGCCATCGCTACCCTGTGGCTGATGCCCAACTACACCATGCAAACCCGTCGCTTTGATATTTCCGGCTTCCTGCTGCTGGCGTTTGGGATGGCGGCGTTGACCATTGCGCTGGACGGACAAAAAGGCCTGGGCATTTCCAGTGAAACGCTCGGGTTGCTGATCCTTGGCGGGGTTATCGCCATTCTGCTTTACCTGTGGCATGCGCGGGACAACGAAAACGCGCTGTTCAATCTCAATCTGTTCAACACGAAAACCTTTTCGCTTGGCCTGCTGGGCAGCCTGTGCGGGCGCATCGGCAGCGGCATGTTGCCGTTTATGACGCCGGTGTTTCTGCAGATTGGGATGGGTTTCTCGCCATTCCATGCCGGGCTGATGATGGTCCCAATGGTGCTTGGCAGCATGGGCATGAAGCGTATCGTTGTGCAGGTCGTCAACCGCTTCGGCTACCGCAACGTGCTGGTCGTCGCCACGCTCGGCCTGGCGCTGATCACGCTGATGTTTATGGGGACGGCCCTGATGGGCTGGTTCTGGCTGCTGCCGGTCGTCCTGTTTGTACAGGGCATGGTCAACTCCATGCGCTTCTCTTCCATGAATACGCTGACGCTAAAAGATCTGCCGGATGACCTCGCCAGCGGCGGCAACAGCATGCTCTCAATGGTCATGCAGCTTTCCATGAGTATCGGCGTGACCGTCGCGGGCCTGCTGCTGGGCATGTTTGGCCACCAGCAGCTTCCGGTGGGTGGGGAACAGGCTCACAGCATCTTTATGTACACCTATTTCTGCATGGCGCTGGTCATCGCCCTTCCGGCATTGCTGTTTACCCGCGTCCCAAATGACCGTTCAGAAAACACGGTCATCAGCCGCCGTAAAAGGAGCGAAACATGAAACTTTACCGCTCCGGGATCACCGGGAAATTATTCCTCGCCATATTCTCCACCTGCCTGCTGGTGCTGGCCATCATGCACTGGGGCGTGAGGTTAAGCTTTGAGCGTGGCTTTATCGACTACATCAAACGCGGCAATACTCAGCGCATTGAGATGCTGAGTGATGCCCTGGGCGAACAGTATGCGCTGCACGGCAACTGGCGCTTCCTGCGGCACAACGACAGGTTTGTGTTTCAGATTTTACGTTCGTTTGAGCGCGAAGGGGATGAAGCTCACGGCATGCCGCCGCAGGGCTGGCGCACTAAGTTTTGGGTGGTCGATCAAAACTATCAGGTTCTGGTTGGCCCGCGAGAGAAGCTCCCTCCAGACGGGATGCGCAAACCGATTAACGTCAATGGCCAGGACGTTGGCTGGGTGATTGCCTCCCCCATTGAGCGTCTGACCCGCAATACCGACATTAACTTCGATCGCCAGCAGCGGCGCACAAGTTGGATCATCGTCGCCCTGTCCAGTTTGCTGGCGGCAGCGGCCACCTTCCTGCTTGCCCGTGGCCTTCTGGCCCCGGTGAAACGCCTGGTTGAAGGTACGCACAAGCTGGCCGCCGGAGATTTTTCCACCCGGGTCGCGGTCGGCAGCCAGGATGAGCTGGGGCGGCTGGCACAGGACTTTAACCAGCTTGCCAGCACCCTGGAAAAAAACCATAAAATGCGCCGGGCTTACATGGCGGATATTTCTCACGAGCTGCGCACCCCGCTTGCCGTTTTGCGCGGTGAGCTAGAGGCAATTCAGGACGGCGTGCGTCAGTTTACGCCGGAGTCCGTCACGTCACTGCAGATGGAAGTCGCCACCCTGACCAAGCTCGTTGACGACCTGCACCAGCTTTCCATGTCCGATGAAGGCGCGCTGGCCTACCAGAAAAAATCGCTGGATATCATTGCGCTGCTGGAAGTGGTTGCCGGGGCATTTCGATCCCGTTTTGAGTCACGCGGGCTGACAATACGCCTTGCGCTACCGGAAACCGCGACTATTTTCGGTGACGGAGACCGCCTGATGCAGCTGTTCAACAATCTTCTGGAAAACAGCCTCCGCTACACCGACAGCGGTGGGCAACTTGTGATCGGCGGTAAAATTGTGAATCAGCAGTTTGTGATGAGCTTTGACGACAGCGAACCCGGCGTCTCAGACGAGCAGCTAGGCCAGCTGTTTGACCGTTTTTACCGTGCGGAAGGCTCCCGTAACCGCGCCAGCGGCGGCTCAGGGCTGGGCCTGTCTATCTGCCAGAATATTGTGACCGCCCATGGCGGAACGCTAACCGCCTCCCATTCACGCTTTGGCGGCGTTAGTATTACCGTTGAACTTCCTCTGGAAACAGAAACGTCGAGGACACTATGACCGAGCTACCGATTGACGACAGTACGCCCCGTATTTTGATCGTAGAAGATGAACCTAAGCTTGGGCAGTTGCTCATCGACTATCTCCGCGCGGCAAGCTATGCCCCTACTCTGCTGAACCACGGCGACCAGGTGCTGCCGTATGTTCGCCACACGCCGCCGGATCTCATTCTGCTGGATTTGATGCTGCCCGGCACAGACGGCCTGACGCTGTGCAAAGAGATTAGACGTTTCTCCGAAGTCCCCATCGTCATGGTGACCGCCAAAATAGAAGAAATTGACCGTCTGCTGGGGCTGGAAATTGGCGCCGACGACTATATTTGCAAGCCTTACAGCCCGCGCGAAGTCGTCGCCCGCGTGAAAACAATTCTCCGCCGCTGCAAGCGTCAGCTTGCCATTTCCGCCGGGTCGGAAGAAAGTCCGCTGGTGATTGATGAAGGCCGTTTCCAGGCTATCTGGCGCGGTAAACTGCTGGATCTCACCCCCGCCGAGTTCCGCCTGCTAAAAACCCTGTCCCACGAGCCGGGGAAGGTGTTCTCCCGCGAAATGCTGCTGAACCATCTGTATGACGACTACCGCGTGGTCACCGACCGCACCATCGACAGTCACATAAAAAACCTGCGCCGCAAGCTTGAAGCGCTGGATACCGATCAGTCGTTTATTCGCGCCGTTTACGGGGTGGGTTATCGCTGGGAGGCGGACGCCGGGCGAGTAATTTAAACTCATATCCGGGACGACTACTTTTAGTAGACTGCTCAGAGAACCCAAAAAACTCTAAGATAGAACACAGGCCGGTCAACATTGACCGGCGTCTTCCCTGCAAGGAGGTTGTCGTGGAAAAGTATGTTTTCTATAGCCGGGATATTGCTTTCAATATCTACCCGAAGGCATCTCTTGGTGTGGAAGAGAAAAAAGAGTTGGCTGCTGATGGATTTAAAAAAATTGGCTTCGAGATACTGGCGACGGATGAAGCCGCCGCGCTCGACAAGTTCATCGCGCATTTCAAAGAAAATACCGAAGCACTGAAAGAGTACACGGAGAATATTGCCTTCGCGTCGCTCCTTTTTGTCGGTATCCCGCTCATCGCCTGAATCCGCAAGACGGTTTACTCCCCAGCCTCACGGCGCTACAATTCCCGCCCTTAAATTGTGGTAATCCACTCGACTTTAGCCGCTTCACCAGATGGAGCGGTTCTGACCTGATATCAGAACGAGAACTTCATGTTTAAACCGGAACTCCTCTCCCCGGCGGGAACGTTGAAAAATATGCGTTACGCTTTCGCCTACGGTGCAGACGCCGTCTACGCTGGCCAGCCGCGCTATTCACTGCGCGTGCGCAATAACGAATTCAACCACGAAAACCTCCAGCTAGGGATCAACGAAGCCCACGCGCTGGGTAAAAAATTCTACGTGGTGGTGAACATTGCCCCGCATAACGCCAAGCTCAAAACCTTTATTCGCGACCTTAAGCCGGTTATCGACATGGGCCCGGATGCGCTGATCATGTCCGATCCAGGGCTAATCATGATGGTGCGCGAGGCGTTCCCGGAAATGGACGTTCACCTCTCCGTGCAGGCTAACGCCGTTAACTGGGCGACAGTGAAGTTCTGGAAGCAAATGGGGCTGACGCGCGTGATTCTTTCCCGCGAGCTGTCGCTGGAAGAAATCGCCGAAATTCGCGAACAGGTTCCAGAAATGGAGCTGGAGATCTTCGTCCACGGCGCGCTGTGCATGGCGTATTCGGGCCGCTGCCTGCTCTCCGGCTATATCAACAAGCGAGATCCTAACCAGGGAACCTGCACCAACGCCTGCCGCTGGGAATATAAGGTTCAGGAAGGCAAAGAAGACGACATCGGCAATATCGTCCACGTGCACGAGCCAATTCCGGTGCAAAACGTTGAGCCTACGCTTGGCGTCGGCGCCCCAACGGACAAAGTGTTTATGGTGGAAGAAGCCAAACGTCCAGGCGAATACATGACCGCTTTCGAAGACGAGCACGGCACCTACATCATGAACTCGAAAGATCTGCGCGCCATTGAGCACGTGGAGCGCCTGACAAAAATGGGCGTGCACTCGCTGAAAATCGAAGGCCGTACTAAGTCCTACTACTACTGCGCACGTACCGCGCAGGTGTATCGTCGCGCCATTGACGACGCCGCAGCGGGCAAGCCGTTCGACCCTACGCTGCTGCAAACGCTGGAAGGCCTGGCCCACCGTGGCTATACCGAAGGATTCCTGCGCCGACATACCCACGACAGCCATCAGAATTACGAGTACGGGCACTCCATTTCCGAGAGCCAGCAGTTTGTGGGCGAGTTTACCGGCGAACGCCGGGGTGATCTGGCGGCCGTGGCGGTGAAAAACAAATTCCTGCTGGGCGACAGTCTGGAAATGATGACCCCGCAGGGGAATATCACCTTTACGCTGGAAACGCTGGAAAACGGCAAATCCCAGCCGATAGACGTGGCTCCAGGCGACGGTCATACCGTATGGATGCCTGTACCTCAGGAGATAGCGCTGGATTATGCTCTACTGATGCGCAATCTCTCTGGTCAGACAACCCGTAAACCGCACGCAAACTAGTGAATTAGGGTTATTTTTCGCGCTAAGAGCATTCTTAGAAACCGATCACATACGGTTACACAAGATAACGTTATTATCCGCAAGCTGAAAAACATAACCCATAAATGCTAGCTGTACCAGGAACCACCTCCTTGGCCTGCGCAATCTCCCTTGCGCAGGCTTTCTTTTTTCCGCTGATTCAGCCAGTTCTTACTCCCCCGCGCCCACTTTGCTCTACACTTTGATAATGCTCACTTTTCTGAGGTAAGTCATGGAGAGATCCCCGCATTCATTTTTGATTCTGAACGGTAAAGGCGCCGGTAACCCACAGCTGCGCGAGGCCGTGCATACGCTGCGTGAGGAAGGTTACACCTTGCATATCAGGGTGACCTGGGAAAAAGGTGATGCCGAACGTTACATTGACGAAGCCCTGAACCTCGGCGTAGACACCGTGGTTGCCGGCGGCGGTGACGGCACAATCAATGAGATTGCCACCTGCCTCGCGAAGCTTTCTGCGGGCAGCCGCCCGGCATTGGGCATTCTCCCGCTGGGGACAGCCAACGACTTTGCCACCAGCGTCGGTATTCCTGAGGACTTTGAAAAAGCGCTGCGCCTCGCGCTGTTTGGCAAAGCCGCCAATATCGACCTGGTGCAGGTCAACGATGAAGCCTTCTTCATCAACATGGCGACCGGCGGATTTGGCACACGCATCACCACCGAAACGCCGGAAAAACTCAAAGCAGCGCTTGGCGGCGTCTCATACTTTATTCACGGTTTAATGCGCATGGACATGCTCAAGCCGGATCGCTGCGACATTCGCGGAGAAGGCTTTAGCTGGCAGGGCGACGCATTAGTGATCGGCATCGGTAACGGTTGCCAGGCCGGCGGCGGGCAACAGCTTTGCCCGGAGGCGTTGATCAACGACGGGCTGCTTGATCTACGGATTTTCACCGGTGAAGACCTGCTTCCTGCGCTGTTGACTACGCTCACGCGCCCGGATGAAAACCCAAACATTATTGAAGGGAAATCGGCCTGGTTTGAGATTTCGGCCCCGCACGATATTACCTTTAACCTGGACGGGGAACCGCTGAGCGGACGGCATTTTCGCATTGAAGTGCATCCGAATGCGCTGGCCTGTCGTTTACCGCCTAATTGCCCGCTATTGGGGTAAGCCAGCACGGTGAAGCCTTTTCGCCTCTCCCTTCCAGGGAGAGGGTTAGGGTGAAGGTAATAATGCCACAGTATAAAAATCCGCATAAAAAAGCCCTCATAAAAGAGGGCCTTATAATCTTACTTAACAGAGCTTAAGCGATGGTCACTTTCTCATTCAGGTAAACATCCTGCACGGCGTTGATCAGCCTCACGCCGTCGACCATTGATTTCTTGAACGCTTTGCGCCCCAGAATCAGCCCCATACCGCCCGCACGTTTGTTGATCACCGCCGTACGCACCGCATCTGCCAGGTCAGTTTCACCGCCTGCGGCACCGCCGGAGTTGATAAGGCCGGCGCGGCCCATATAGCAGTTAGCCAGCTGGTAGCGCACCAGGTCGATAGGGTTGTCGGTGGTCAGCTTGCTGTAAACTTTTTCGTCGGTATAGCCAAAGTTTACCGCTTTATAGCCGCCGTTATTCTCCGCCATTTTTTGCTTTACGATATCGGCCCCGATAGTCGCCGCCAGGTGGTTAGCCTGCCCGGTTAAGTCGGCGCTGACGTGATAATCCACCCCGTCTTTTTTAAATGCGGAGTTACGCAGATAGGCCCAAAGCACGGTGACCAGGCCAAGTTCATGCGCACGCTCAAAGGCGGCGGAGATCTCTTCAATCTGGCGGCGGGATTCCGGTGAACCAAAGTAAATCGTGGCCCCGACAGCAACGGCGCCCATGTTGAAGGCCTGCTCTACGCTGGCGTACAGCGTCTGGTCGTAGGTGGTCGGGTAGCTCAACGTCTCATTGTGATTAAGCTTCACCAGGAACGGAATGCGGTGGGCATAGCGGCGTGAAACCGAGGCCAGTACGCCATAGGTAGAAGCCACGCAGTTACAGCCTGCCTCGATGGCCAGTTCAACGATGTTTTTCGGATCGAAGTAGAGCGGGTTCGCGGCGAAAGAAGCCCCCGCCGAGTGTTCAACGCCCTGATCGACGGGAAGAATAGAGAGGTAGCCAGTCCCAGCCAGACGCCCGGTGTTGTACAGCGTCTGCATGTTTCGCAGCACCGCAGGCGGGCGATTGTTGTCTACCATCACCCTGTCAACGTAGTCCGAGCCGGGCAGATAAAGCTGGTCTGCCGGAATAGTCATACAACGATGCTGTAACAAGCCGTCGGCATCTTTGCCAAGCAACTGCGCAATATCAGTCATAATACGCTCCCGTAAAGGCAGCGAGCCCCCTGCCCGCTGCGCATGAAGAATCCTGTTCTGCCGGGTCGAAAAAACCGGCCGCACTAATCCTGGTACCGACGGCGGGGATTTGCCAGTTCAAGCGCACTTTTGCCTCCTTTCCAGGAGTAAAGCCAGGTGGCCACCCCGGCTATTTTTGCAAAGGCGATCATAGAATCGACGCAAAGGTATTTAAAAGGTATTATTAATTGGTATGGTTAAGGCACACCCTACACCTGTCATGAAGGTCCTGAGCATGAAACGTACAACGATTAGCCTTTCGTTCATGATGTTTATGGAATGGTTTATCTGGGGCGCCTGGTTTGTGCCCCTGTGGCTGTTCCTCAACAAAAGTGGTTTTACCGCCGGTGAAATCGGCTGGTCCTACGCCTGCACCGCCATCGCTGCTATTCTGTCTCCTATTCTGGTCGGCTCGCTGACCGACCGCTTCTTTGCCGCACAAAAAGTACTGGCGCTGCTGATGTTTGTCGGCGCCGGGCTGATGTATCTGGCCGCCCAGCAAACGGAGTTTGTCTATTTCTTCCCGCTGCTGCTGGCTTACTCGCTCACCTATATGCCAACCATCGCGCTGACCAACAGCATCGCGTTTTCCAACGTCGACGACGTGGAGCGTGATTTCCCGCGTATTCGTGTGATGGGCACCATCGGCTGGATTGCCTCCGGGATCGTGTGTGGCTTCCTGCCGCAGATAATGGGCTTTAGCGATATCTCGCCAACCAACGTGCCGCTGCTGATCACCGCCATCAGCTCGGTTATGTTAGGCGTATTCGCTTTGTTCCTGCCGAACACGCCGCCGAAAAGCACCGGCAAGCTCAGCCTGAAGGTGATGCTGGGCCTGGACGCGCTGGTGCTGCTGAAGGACAAAAACTTCCTGGTCTTCTTCTTCTGTTCCTTCCTGTTTGCGATGCCGCTGGCGTTCTACTACATCTTCGCCAACGGCTATCTGACCGAAGTCGGGATGCACAACGCCACGGGCTGGATGACGCTTGGCCAGTTCTCGGAAATCTTCTTTATGCTGGCGCTGCCGTTCTTCACTAAGCGCTTTGGTATTAAAAAGGTTCTGCTGCTGGGCCTGATCACCGCCGCCATCCGCTACGGCTTCTTTGTGTACGGCGACGCATCGCACCTGTTCACTTACGGCCTGCTGTTCCTCGGCATTCTGCTGCACGGCGTGAGCTACGACTTCTACTACGTCACCGCCTACATTTACGTAGACAAGAAATCCCCGGTGTACATGCGCACCGCGGCGCAGGGGCTGATCACCCTTTGCTGCCAGGGCTTCGGCAGCCTGCTCGGCTACAGCCTTGGCGGCAAAATGATGGAAAAAATGTTTGCTTACTCCTCACCGGTGAACGGTCAGACCTTTAACTGGGCGGGGATGTGGGGCTTTGGCGCAATAATGATTGCCGTCATCGCCGTGCTGTTCATGGTCTTCTTCCGCGAGTCGGACAAAGAGATTGCTGCCATCGCCGTTGCCGGTGATGAATCTGAAAAAGTATTAAAGGAAGCGTAACAATGGAAAATCGTATTCTGGGAGCCTTTTACGGCCAGATGTTAGGTGATGCGATGGGGATGCCGTCCGAACTGTGGCCGCGCTCGCGGGTGAAGGCCTACTTCGGCTGGATAGACAAGTTCCTGCCGGGTCCGGCAGAAAACAACGCCGCCTGTTATTTTGCCCGCGCTAAGTTTACCGATGACACCTCAATGGCGCTGGCGCTGGCGGACGCCATCATCGAGCACCACGGGGTTATCAACCCGGACGCCATTGGCCGCCATATTCTGGCGTGGGCAGAAGGGTTCGACGCGTTTAACAAAAACGTGCTCGGCCCGACGTCGAAAATAGCCCTGAATGCGATTAAACAAGGCACGCTGGTAAGCGAGCTGGAAAACAACGGCGTAACCAACGGGGCGGCGATGCGTGCCTCCCCGCTTGGCTGCCTGCTGCCCACGGCCAGTCTCGATGAGTTTGTGGACGAGGTCGCGCTAGCTTCGAGCCCGACGCACAAATCAGATCTGGCCATTGCCGGGGCAGTCGTTATTGCCTGGGCCATTTCCCGCGCTATCGACGGCGCAAGCTGGGCCACAATTTGCGATGAGATGCCCTCCATCGCCCGCCACGCGCAGGAAAAACGCATCACGACATTTAGCGCGTCCCTCGCGGCACGCCTGGAATTAGCGCTGAGCGTGGCAAGAAAAGCGCGCGGCACCGAATCCGCCATGGAAGAGATTTACCAGCTGGTCGGCACCGGTACCAGCACCGTTGAGTCGGTACCAGCGGCGATTGCGATGGTCGAACTGGCGAAAACCGACCCTAACCGCTGCGCCATCCTGTGCGCCAATCTCGGCGGAGACACCGACACCATCGGCGCTATGGCCACCGCTATCTGCGGCGCGCTGAACGGCGTGGAAAGCATCGATCCGGCGCTGAAACAGGAGCTGGATGAAGAGAACCAGCTCGACTTCACGCGCTACAGCCGCATCTTTATGGCCTATCGCCAGCAAAGAGAGGCCAGCCATGAAGCCAAATGAACTGCTGAGCAAACTGCCCCAGCTGCAGGCTCAACGCCCGGTTTGCGTGCTCGGTTCGGCGGTGATTGACGTCATCGCCGACGCCTACGCCCTCCCGTGGCGCGGCTGCGATATCGAACTGCATCAGCAGGGCGTGAACATTGGCGGCTGCGCGCTGAACATCGCCATCACGCTTTCGCGCCTCGGCATTGACTCGCAGAACGCGCTGCCAATTGGCCAGGGCACCTGGGCCGACATTATTCGCAACAGCCTGGAAAAACAGCACATCCGCAGCGAGATCCACACCGATACGGGAGACAATGGCTGGTGCCTGGCGCTGGTCGAACCCGACGGCGAACGCACCTTTATGTCGTTTCGCGGCGTCGAGCATCAGTGGAATCAGGCCTGGCTTGACGGCCTGACCATCCCGCCAGGTAGCCTGCTCTCGCTCTCTGGCTACCAGCTTGCCGGGCCGTGTGCGGAACTGCTCGTTGGCTGGCTGGAGTCGCTGCAGGAAATTACCCCGTTCATCGACTTTGGCCCGCGTATCGCAGATATCCCGCAGCCGCTGCTGGCGCGGATTATGGCCTGCAAACCGATTGTTTCGCTCAACCGTCAGGAAGCGGCGATTGTTGCCGAATGGCTTGAAGTGGAAGCGGAAAATATTGAAGCGATTTGCCGTGCATGGCTCACCCGCTACGGCAGCCCGCTAATCGTTCGTTTAGATAAGGACGGCGCGTGGTTTGCGGCCGGCGATAACATAGGGATCGCTGCGCCCTTCCCGACTACCGTCGTGGATACCATCGGCGCGGGCGACAGCCATGCGGGCGGCACAATTGCGGGCCTGGCGGCAGGCTGGAGCCTGGAAGAAGCAGTCAGCCTCGGGAATGCGGTAGCCAGCTACGTGGTCGGCCACCGGGGCGGGGACTGCGCGCCAAAACTCGCGCAGCTCGAGCAAACCTTACTCCTCGCAGACGAAAACGTATAAGTCGCTGCGGCAATGGCTGATGCTGTACTCGATGGGCCGGTTGTGCGGGTCGAACGCCACCTGTTTGATGATCAAAACCGGCACCGGCGTTTCCAGTTTGATGTGTGACTGGAATTCGCTGTCCGGCATTCTGGCGCTGACCCGGCTGCGGGTGCGCTGCGGAATAATGTTCTGGCTGCGGAAGTAGTCGTACAGCGAAACGCCAATCTCATCCGGGTCGGCAATCAGCCCGGTCGGCACGTAAGACTCTTCGATAGACACCGCATCTTCATCCACGTAGCGAATGCGCTTGAGCAGGAAAACCTCGCTTTCCGCCGGGATCGCGAGTTGTTCAGCCACGTCTGCCGGGCATTTCACCACGCGTTTGTTCACCCACAGCGTATTTGGCTTTTTACCCCGAAGCACAACCTGCTGCGAAAAGCCCCTGGCCTCTTTCAGCGAATACTCAAACGTCGCATTAATTTGCGTCCCGTAGCCGCGCGAACGCGTCACCACGCCGTCATCTTCCAGCGCCTGCATCGCCTTGCGCACGGTAATGCGTGACACCCCCGTGAGCTGGCTGAGATCGCGCTCCCCCGGCAGGATATTGCCCTGCGGCAACAGGCCCGCGCGCACGGCGTTTTTCACCGTTTCGGCAAACTTGAGGTACAGAGGAGCGTTATCCGGAGCGGAAAAGCGCTGTTTGAGCTGTTCAACTAACTGGTGATGAGCCTGTTCCATGGTACGCAATTGTCCGGCAGGGAAGATGAAGCCAGTATAGTACCACTGGTATTACGCTGGCTAAAAACTTCTCTTTTAACCGACAGTTACCACCATTCGTGAAAATGATGTACCGGGCCGATACCGTGCCCGACCTCCAGCGAATCCGCCTGAGCCAGCGCCTTCGACAACCAGATTTTTGCGGCAGCCACGGTTTGCGCCCAGTCGTCATGGCGGGGGCGGAGCGCAGCCAGCGCGGCAGATAAAGTGCAGCCAGTGCCGTGGGTGTTTTTTGTTTGCACGCGCGGCGCGGTAAAGCGCTGGACATCGTGGCTAGTAAATAGCCAGTCCGGGCTTTCTGCGTCGTCGAGGTGCCCGCCTTTCATCAGCACGGCCTCGCAGCCCATTGCCAGCAGCGCTTCACCCTGTTCGCGCATCTCTTTTTCACTGCGCGCGTGGGGCGCATCCAGCAGCGCTGCCGCTTCCGGGAGATTGGGCGTGATCAACGCGACATGCGGCAATAGCTTCCGACGTAAGCTTTCTACCGCCGATGGGGCCAGCAGCGGATCGCCGCTTTTCGCCAGCATCACCGTGTCCAGCACCACGTTTGGTACCTTATAGAACGCCAGTCGCTCTGCGACGGCTTCAACGATATCGGCCTCTGCCAGCATGCCAATTTTTGTGGTGTCGATGCGCACGTCGCTCAAGACAGAATCTAACTGCGCCGCCACAAACTCAGGCTCAATACGATAAACGGACTGCACGCCACGGGTATTCTGCGCCACCAGCGCAGTGATCACGCTTGTGCCGTAAGCGCCAAGCGCGGAGAAAGTTTTCAGATCGGCCTGGATCCCCGCGCCACCGCTTGGATCGGTTCCGGCAATAGTTAATGCGTTGATGCGTTTCATGCCAGCCCCTCCGCGTTAAGCAGATAAAGGGCGTCGAGGAAGGCTGGGGTAAAACTGCCCGGCCCACGGCTGGCGGCGATGGCCTGCTCGCCGGCAAGCGACATAAAGCGGCAGGCGCCGGCGACGTTGTCCAGCCTGTCTCCCGGTAAAGCACAGCACGCAGCAACCACGGCGGAAAGCGCGCAGCCGGTGCCGACCACACGCGTCATGAGTTCTCCCCCGCCGGTCACGGCAAACGTTCGTTCGCCATCGGTGACGTAATCAGTTTCTCCGGTTACGGCAACCACTGCACCGGTTTCGCGCGCCAGCTTTTGCGCCGCCGGGATCGCCGAAAGTGCATCATCGGTGCTGTCTACGCCACGGCCTCCGGCCTGCTCCCCTGCCAACGCCATGATTTCAGACGCATTACCGCGAATGGCGGCGGGTTTCAGTTGAATAATTTCGCGAGCGAAGCGCGTGCGGAAAGCCAAACCACCCACGGCGACCGGGTCTAGTGCCCACGGCGTTTCGGCGCTATTGGCGGCGTGAATAGCAGCCAGCATCGCCGTCGCGCGTTCTGAAGTCAGGGTGCCAATGTTGATCAGCAGCGCGCTGGCAAGCCCGCTAAATTGTGCCGCTTCTTCGGCTTCAATCACCATCGCCGGGGCAGCCCCAAGCGCCAGCAGCACGTTAGCGGTAAAGGTTTGCACTACGTCATTGGTCATGCAGTGAACCAGCGGCGAATGCTGACGGAGGTGGTGTAAAACAGAGGCGGCGGTTGCGCCGGGTAGCAGGTCAGGTTGCATAACGGTAAGGCTCCTGTCCGGCGTGAAAGAAGGGACGCCGGACAGGCATCTGACTTCCCTACGCTGGCATTATCCAGATCAGGTGGTACGGGTATTTCTCAGCCTTCACAAAGAAGGGCACCCCGAGTCATTTACAGCAATATGTTGTGATTAATGCAGGTCATTAATCCGTGCAGAGGATGGTAATGCCAGCGGGAAGTCTTGTAAACGGCAAAAACGGTCATCATCCCGTCGAATTTAGCCGCTCCACGCCCTTCTGCCATCAAGCGGCCCGCGAGTAACTGCACTTTCAAACGTAAGCGCCTTACCCCTTTTCACCCCGATTGTAACAACGGTGTGAGCAGCCTGGCACCAGCGCAAATAATGAATGTGAACGGCCTGTTTTATCGCTTTTAAACACTCTCCACTAAGAATTTTCTTATGATTTAGTTCAAGGATTGCATTGTCACATTTCGGGATAGTTCATCGCCGTTATTAGTGCACTCAATAATGCATTGGAACGTTCAATTTATTTATGGTGAGAGAAAAATGAAATCCTTTAACTTTGGTCAATCAATGGCTTTGGTGTTTGGTATTTTGGTCCTTTCGACTTCAGCCAGGGCTGATGTGGTAAGCGACTTCTATAATAATATGGTGAATAAATCTATTACCTGGCAGGAAGCAAAGGCCAGTTTTGAAAGTATGGATGCGTCGCAGCAGCAGGCTGTACGGGATTACGATCGCGCCCATCAGACAAACTATACCAGCGATTTTGTGAGTGGGACGGTGACGACCCCGCATATGGACTGGAATCATTCAGAGCCCGTTCCGCCGCATCTCGATGCTCCCCACTCAATCGTCGCCAGCACGCTTACCCCTTCAACGGCGATAATTATGGGTCCGGTTGTACCGTCCACAGCCGATAAAAGTTCACACCTGGACAGCCCGGAGACAGATGCCGACCACCAGGCAGCCAAAGATAAAGCGATGATCGAATATGTCCAGTCTCAGGTTAAAAACGGCGCTGATGGTAAAAACGGAACAAATGGTATTAATGGCAAAAATGGCCTGATAACCGCCGAAACGAAACTTGATACGGCAACGCAGGCACGCGTATCCACTAACGCTAACAATATTTCTTTAAATACGGAACATGCAGAAAATAATACCCGCCTGATTCAGGCCAACAGCCTATCGATAGCCAAATTAAATAATGCATTTTCTGCATTAAAAGATGAAGTTAACAATAATCAAAAAGAGGCCAACGCGGGTATCTCTGGCGCGATGGCAATGAGCAATATACCGCAGGTGATGAATAATCAAACCGTGGCTATAGGGGCAGGGATTGGCGGCTATGAAGGTGAAAATGCTTTAGCCGTGGGCGCCTCTACACGTATCGGAAATGCTGTTGTTGTGAAAGCCACCGTCAGTGATGATACAGAAAACAATATGGGTTACGGCGCGGGGTTATCTGTAGGCTGGTAAGTTTTCCCAGGCAACATTTACTTCGTTAAAACCACTGCTATGCTCTATTTCAGCGCCTTTTCAAAGGCGCATTTTGGGCAGTCGGGGCTTTGGCCCGGCAGGGAATGAGCAAAAAAACACAGTGGTCAGATAACAATATGAAATATATTATTTTACTCATCATTATTATTTCAGTGGTCTATGTGCATTATCGCGGCAAGATTCGCTTTCGTTTCTGGCGGCAGCTGTCGGACCATTCCACGTTTACCGCCCCGCTTAACGGTTTTATGTATCTTTTCTCCAGGGTGCCGAATACGCCCTATTTAACACCGGAAACCTTTCCCGAGCTGACAACGCTGCGGGAAAACTGGGAAGAGATTCGCGACGAAGGTATGCATCTGCAACAAATGGAGCAGATAAAAGCCGCGGATAAATTTAACGACGCCGGTTTCAACTCCTTCTTTAAAACAGGCTGGAAGCGCTTTTACCTGAAATGGTATGAAAACGCCCACCCGTCGGCCAGCATACTGTGCCCGAAAACCACCGAACTGCTGCGCACCATTCCTTCCATCAAAGCTGCGATGTTCGCCACCCTGCCCGACGGCAGCCGCCTGCCGAGGCACCGGGATCCGTACGCCGGTTCGCTGCGTTTTCACCTTGGACTTGCGACCCCGAATGACGATCGCTGCTTTATTGAAGTGGACGGGAAGCGCTATAGCTGGCGGGACGGTGAAGGCGTGCTGTTCGATGAAACCTATATTCACTACGCGGAAAACACCAGCGGCGAAAATCGCCTGATTCTGTTCTGCGACGTGGAAAGACCGATGCGCTACCGCTGGGCTCAGGCGGTTAACCACTGGCTGGGGCGCAACCTGATGAGCGCCGCGTCGGCACCTAACGATGAAAACGACCGCATCGGTGGGATCAACCGCGCTTTCCGATACATCTATCAGATTCGTATCGTCGGCAAGAAGTTAAAAAGCTGGAATAAAACGGTGTATTACATCGTGAAATGGATCCTGTTTGGCGGGATTGCCGTGCTTATCTGGCGGGCGTTTTAGTTCACTTCCGCGAAATAAACGAGCCTTTGCAGTAATAGCCAGGGCTCGTTATTCGTTATCCGTAATCAGGCCAGTGACGCAATCTGGTTTTTCGCATCGGCGAGTGCGGCGCTTTTCGCTTCGTCGCCACGGCTCAGGTTTTCTGCGCGAATAATGGTCACATCGGTCAGGTCAATGAAGCCCAGTACCGCTTTCAAATAGGATTCCTGATGCTCCAGGAATGCCGCCGGGCTGTCGCCGGTGTACTGGCCGCCGCGCGAAGAAGCGATAAACACTTTTTTGCCTTTTGGCAGCAGGCCTTCCGGGCCGTTGGCGCCGTACTGGAAGGTGCGTCCAGCCACACAAACTCGGTCGATCCACGCCTTAAGCTGGGATGGAATAGAAAAGTTGTACATCGGCACGCCAATGACAATCACGTCTGCGGCGAACAGGTCGTCAATAAACGCCCCACCGGCCGCGAGATCTGCGCCCAGCTCAGCGTCGGTCACTTCCGCGCCCTGGAAAGCGGCAATGTGCTTGTCGGACAGGTGCTGAGCCGGGGACTGCACCAGGTCGCGGTAAATCACGGTGGCACCGGGGTGCAGCGTTTTCTGGCGGGCAACAATCTCCGCCGACAGCTGGCGGCTGACGGAATAACCGCCCAGAACACTGGTATCAATATGCAGGATAGTCGACATCGTTTTAGCCTCTGAAATGGAGTCTGATTTAGGGGATAAGCGCGTTAAGAGTTTTTTTAGAGCCGTTAACATAGGTGTGCTCAATCTTTAAGATTCGCGGAACATGGCAGCCACTATGCCACCGCCTCTCTCACCCGAATAGCCGTTATATTTCGATGCAATCCATCGCCATGTCCGATACATCATCGCCAATGACAAACCCATGCCGAAGGGCTATATTGCGCTTCTTCCTTAACAGCCAGGCAGGAACCACAATGCTGGACGGTATTTCGCTGGACCAACTTCGCACGTTTATTGCCGCCGTCGACGAAGGCAGCTTCTCTGCGGCTGCTCGCAAGATGTACCGCGCCCAGTCGGTGATCAGCGATTTGATTAAGGGGCTGGAAGCCCAGATCGGCGTGCAGCTGTTCGACCGTTCCGGCCGCTATCCAAAGCTAACGCCAGAAGGTGAAGTGCTGCTGATCGACGCCCGCTGCATTGTTTCTGGCGTCGATTTTATGAAGGCGAGAGCGCGCGGTATGTCGTTGGGGCTGGAATCTGAACTTTCGGTGGTGGTGGACGTTTTCTTCCCGCTGGAGGCGATGACTTCGGCGGCCAAAGCCTTCCGCGAACAGTTTCCCGGCACGCCGCTGCGTCTGTTTGTAGAGGCGCTGGGTGGGGGCTACAAACCGGTGCTTAACGGCAGCGCGGGGATTGGTATTCTGGGCTCACTGCCGGATATGCCGGCCTCGCTGACCGGGGAGCGTCTGACCGGCGTTTCGCTGGTGATGGTAGCCGCGCCCGATCACCCGCTGGCGCAGTTCGAAGGCATCATCCCAAAGTCCGAACTGACCAAACACGTTCAGCTGGTGCTGACCGACCGCTCGGAGCTTTCCAAAGGGAAAGAGTTTGGCGTGATGTCACCTTCCACCTGGCGGCTGGGCGATCTGCTGGCCAAACACGCCTTTTTGCTCGATGGCCTCGGCTGGGGCAGCATGCCGTCACACGTTGTCGAACGAGATATTCGCGAGGGGCGGCTGGTGCGGCTGAACATTGAGGATGTTCCGCCGGCAGGGCTCGCACTGCCGATGTTTGGCGTCTACCCGATTGCCTCCCCGCCCGGACCGGCCGGACGCTGGCTGCTTGAACGGCTTAAAAACCTCTGCCCGGCAAAACTGGCCGCCAGTTCGCCCAAAACTAGCGGCGAGTAAGCAACCGGTGAGTCACCCTCTCCTCACCGGAAACGGCCTGAAACCCGGCGGCTTCATAAAAGCGAAAGGCGTGTTCGGGAGCATGGGTGTTATAAAAATCAAACCAGTGGTCTCCGCCGGCAACCAGGGCCTGCAGCAGTTGCTGCCCTGCTCCTTTTCCCCGCCAGGCCGGGCTAAGGTACAGGTGTCGAATACGCCCCGCGCGTTCGTCTGCTGAAAACGGGTCGCGATTAAGCCCGCCAATGCCGACCAGTTCCTCACGGGCAAAGACACCCAGTAGTTTTTCTCCGGGCAAGTCAAAACGGTTTTCTCCGCTAAGCCAGTTGGCTTCAAGCCGGCGCAGCATATTGTACTGTTCCTCAACGCTTTGCGCTTTGAGTGAGGCAAAGCCTTTGTTATCCGGCGTCACCAACATTATCCGCAGCACGGTTATCCCTCCCATTAATCCCACTGCTAGTCGCTATCAATATCCAGCAGGTTATTTAAAGCATGAGCCCGCAGCTCGTTAACTTTACTGATGCTTTTCTCCGGCGAGGAGCGAATCACATCGCGCGGATCGTTAATCAGCACGCGGCCATGGCTGTCGACTAGGAATTGCAGATCGTCGATGTGCAATTCATGATTTTTCAGCTTGTTAATAATGGCGTTACAGTCGGCCAGGACGTTTTGATTGAATTTCTTATCGTCCGGCAGGCTTTTCTTATTATTCACGATATCTTCGGAATCAAAAGCGTTGTGAATGTAGTCTTTCTCCACGCCCACGAGACCGCCATGTTTAATCAATGCATGAGCATCCACCACGGGAAAACCGAGATGCTTAAGCTGTTTGGTCGTTTCCAGCTCTTTTAAAGCGTACTGCTCCGCTGAAATGGTGCCGGTGGTGCCGGGTCTGAACAGGCACAGGCACTTGCGCGGATCCTGTCGTGAGTGAAAAACATCTTTTTGACTGCCTGCGCCAATTTTCTGTCCCAGCGACGGTACATCCTGAAACGCCGTGGCCGGTGTCTGTACATTAGACGTATGAAAGTGCCGCCCCTGGGCTGCATTGTTTGAAACGCTATACACGATGGACTCTCCTGTGTGGTTCAACACCACGGTTCAGTAAAGCCCTTGAGTGGCCAAAGCAGACGACAGGTTCCCGTCAGCCTCGCCCTGGCACCTTTCGTAACCAGAAAAATTCCCGCGTCCCCATTCCAAACGCTATGAGATCGATTATCATTCCCTTCCTAAATTTTCCCGTTCTGAAGGTCATCCATGTTCACAGTGTTTACCGCCAAAGCTCGCTGGCTGCTCGCCGCCGTTGCCCTGCTGAGCTTCGCCACCCAGGCCGCCCCGATTGTTGTTACCGACGTAGCGGGCCGGGAAGTGACGCTGCCCCATCCGGCAAAGCGCGTGATGCTGGCCGATGCGCGCGCCCTGCTGGCGCTGAATATTATTCACCCGAAGGATCCGCTGGAAAACATCATTGCCTGGGATAACTCGCTGAAGACCAAAGCGCCCGATCTGGCGGACGCCTATGCGCGAAAATTCCCCCAGGTAAGCAAAATCACGATGTTTGAAAATCCGTACTACACGGATTTCAGCGTTGAAAAAGCGGTCACCTTACAGCCGGATCTGATTATTTTTGACATCGGCGTGCTGGCCAAACTGAAGAACAGCGGCGTGCTGAGCCAGCTGGAAAAAGTGGGTATTCCGGTGCTGATTATCGACTTCCGCCAGCAGCCGCTGACCAACACTTTGCCCAGCATTGAGTTACTCGGCAAAGTGTTTGATGAGCAGAAAAACGCAGACGCCTTTATTCAGCACTACCAGCAGAGGATGAACCTGGTGCGCGAGCGCGTGGCGACGCTGAAACCTGAGCAGCGCCCGAGCGTGTTTATTGAACGCGCGGCGGGCATTCGCGGCGACGAATGTTGCCAGACTTTCGGCAAGGGCAGCTACGGCCAGTTTATTGATACCGCCGGTGGCAACAATATTGGCAGCAAGCTGTTCCCTGAAATGAGCGGCCAGGTGAATACCGAGCAGGTGATCACCAGCAACCCGGACTTTTACCTGATGACGGGTGCCGACTGGAACCGCGGCAACCGTTCGCCAAAAGCCGTGCCGCTGGGCTATATGGCCGATAAAGCCGTGGCCGAACAGAAGCTCAAAGGGCTGATGAGCCGGACCGGCATTAACGTGCTCACGGCGGTGAAAGAGAAGCGCGTGATGGCGATTTACCATCAATTCTACGACTCTCCGCTGAACTATATTGCGGTGGAAACCATCGCTAAGTTCCTGCACCCGGATTTGTTCAAAGACATCGATCCACAGGCCGACATCGAGCAAGCTCACAAGCAGTTCACCGCCCTGGATTACAGCGGCGTGTTCTGGGTTACCCCTTAACAGCCTGAATTCCCGGTCTGTTCATCTGTACTGCCGAGCGGTCATCCAACCACTCGGTTTTTTTTGCTTACTTTTCGCCTTATCCCGAATTATTCCGCAACAAAACTATTTACTTGAAAATAATTATCATTAAGATTGTCATTTCCAAAAAAACTCATAACGACAAACCCATAATTCTATAGGAATGATGATGCGCCCCCTTTTTCGTGTCTCTCTCCTGGCAAGCGCGATAGCATTTGCGCTGCCAGCGCTCGCCGCTGATAACACACAAACAGATAAAGCTCCCGCAGATAAAAAAGCTGACGACATTACCGTCGTCGGCAACTGGCTCGATAACCCAGACACCAGCACCGTGCTGCTTAACCACCCCGGCGCACGCTCGATCGTTACAGATCAGCAGCTTCGTGAGCAAGGTTCAGAGACGCTAGCCGATGCGCTAAAAGGCATTCCGGGCGTGCAGGTGCGTGACAGCAACGGCACCGGCGGCAGCGACATTTCCCTTAACGTTGGCGTGCGCGGCCTGACTTCTCGCCTGTCCCCACGTTCAACCATCCTGATGGACGGCGTGCCGCTCGCGGTTGCCCCTTACGGCCAGCCACAGCTTTCCATGGCGCCGCTGGGCATGGGCAACATTCAGTCCGTTGACGTGGTTCGAGGCGGCGGCGCAGTGCGTTATGGGCCGCAAAACGTTGGCGGCGTGATTAACTTTGTTACTCGCGACATTCCGAAAGAGTTTGGCGGCACCGTCAGCGCGCAGACCCAGGGCGCCAGCCACGGTGGCCTGAAAACGCTGACCAGCGCGTCCGTGGGCGGCACGGCGGATAACGGCTTTGGTGCAGAACTGCTCTACTCCGGCCTGCACGGCCAGGGCTACCGTGAAAGCAACGACAATACCGACATCGACGATTTCATGCTGAAGACCAAGTACAACTTCACCGATCGCGATGAGCTGCAGGCTAACTTCCACTATTACGAAGCCCAGTCAGGTATGCCAGGCGGCCTGACGACCGCACAGTATGCAAAAGATCCGTTCCAGTCGGACCGCCGCTGGGACAGCTTTGAAGGCCGCCGCAAGGATATGTCCTTCAAATATAAGCACACAGAAGACGATAAAAAGCTGGAAGTCCTGACCTACTTTACCGACAGCTACCGCAGCAGCGATCTGGAGTATTTCAAGGGCAACAAACGTACCCTGAACTCAGCGCCTCGCAACTACTCCACCTGGGCGATTGAGCCAACCTATTCTCAGCTGTTCCGCTTCTGGGATATGTCTCATGAAGTCACCCTGGGCTACCGCTACCTGAACGAAACGTCGGACGAGAAAGGTTACCGCACGCCAAAAGCGTATGATCCTGCGACAACCTTCACCAAACCGGACATGACCGAGTACTACCAGCACAGCTCGGGCGGTACTGCAGCGAACGCTTTCTATATTGATGATGCCATCAACGTCAGCGACTGGACGATTACGCCGGGTCTGCGCTATGAAAGCATCAAAACGCACACCAGCGACTCCTTCCAGAACATCGATCGCGAGAAGACCTACAGCCAGCCGCTGCCTTCTATCAGCGTGATGTACCATATGTCTGATGCCTGGAAACTGTTCGCCAACGCCAGCACCTCCTTCGGCAGTATGCAGTACTTCCAGCTGACCCGCGGCGGCAGCGGCAATCAGCCGGCAGCCGGCCTGACCCCGGAAAAAGCGCATACCTATGAGTTCGGTACCCGTTATGACGACACCGCGCTGAAGGCTGAAGCGACGCTGTTCTACATCGACTTCGACGATCAGCTGCAGTACATCAACAACATTGTGGGCTGGACGAACCTCGGTGCAACCAAACACCAGGGCCTTGAACTGGCGCTAAATTACGATCTAAGCGAAGTCGACCGCGCACTGGACGGCGTGAGCGTTTACACCACGTACACCTACACCAAAGCCACCAGTGACAAAGGGGACTTCGCCGGGAAAGATCTGCCGTTCTACTCTCGCCAGGTGTACACCGTGGGCACCCGCTACGCGACCGGTAACTGGGTATGGAATCTGGACAGTTATGCACAGTCTAAACAGAGCTCTCCGGGTACCGGGCCGAACTACATCACCGACGAAAGCGCGGACGGGCAGTTTGGTAATATCGCAGGCTATATGGTGTGGAATATGCGCGGCGAGTACGACTTTGGGCCGTCGCTGTCTCACCTGAAGCTGGGTGCCGGGATTAAAAACCTGTTCGATCAGCGTTATTACACGCGTTCGAATGACAATAACTCCGGGAAATACGTAGGTGAGCCGCGTACCTACTTCGTACAGGCTTCGATGGCGTTCTGATAACGACCCTCACCCTCTCCCTAAAAGGGAGAGGGGATAAAACGGTATTTCTCCCCTGCCTTCTGGGGAAAGAGAGGGGAAAATTACGCCAGATCCCCGCCGTTACTGGCAATCACCTTCTTATACCAGTAGAACGACTTCTTCGGCGTGCGCGCCAGCGTTCCCTGCCCTTCATCATCACGATCGACATACACAAAGCCGTAGCGTTTGCTCATCTCGCCGGTTGACGCTGACACCAGGTCAATGCAGCCCCACGAGGTGTAGCCCATGACCGGAATACCGTCCTCAATTGCCTCACCCATAGCTTTAATGTGTTCCCGCAGATAGCTGATGCGGTAGTCATCATTGATTTCCCCGTCGGCATTCACCTCGTCCTTCGCGCCCAGCCCGTTCTCTACCAGGAACAGCGGTTTCTGGTAGCGGTCGTACATCATGTTCATGGTGATACGCAGGCCGAGCGGGTCGATGCCCCAACCCCACTGGCTGAAAGTAATGTGCGGGTTCTTGAGCGATTTAATGATGTTAGCCGGGTTGGTATTCCCCTCGTTCATGTCTGCCGAAGCGCAGCGCGAGGCGTAATAGCTGAAGGAGACAAAATCGACGGTGTTCTTCAGGATCTCGTCGTCGCCAGGCTCGGTGACAATCTCAATCCCTTTCTCACGGAACATTCGTGCCGCGTAAGCGGGATAAGCGCCGCGCGCCTGCACGTCAATAAAGAACAGATTCTCGCGGTCTTTCTCGAGCGCCGCCCAAACGTCCTCCGGCTTGCAGCTGTACGGGTAGAAGTTCCCCCCCGCCAGCATGCAACCAACCTGATTTACCGGGTTAACCTGATGGGCGATTTTAGTGACCAGCGCGCTGGCCACCAGCTCGTGGTGCGCGGCCTGGTACATCACCTGCTCTTTGTTATCGCCAGCTTCAAAGACCAGCCCCGCGCCAGAGAACGGGCTGTGCAACATGATGTTGATTTCATTGAAGGTAAGCCAGTATTTCACCAGGCCGTCAAACGCCTCAAAGCAGGTGCGCGCGTAGCGGCTGAAAAACTCCACCATTTTACGGTTGCGCCATGAGCCGTATTCCTGCACCAGGTGCATCGGCACATCGAAGTGACACAGCGTCACCAGCGGTTCGATGTTGTATTTCTTGCACTCGGCAAACAGGTCGCGGTAGAACGCGATCCCTTCCGGGTTCGGCGTCGTTTCATCCCCTTTGGGGAAGATACGGCTCCACGCAATGGAGGTTCGGAAAACGGTGAAGCCCATTTCTGCCAGCAGCGCGATGTCGTCTTTATAGCGATGGTAAAAATCTATGGCCTCGTGGCTCGGGTAAAATTCATCGTCGCGCAGCGCAAACCGCTTTTCCACCCCGAGCTTTACCCCAAGGCGGTTGTCGCCATGGGGGATCATATCGACGGTGCTTAACCCCTTGCCGCCGGCCTGGTACGCGCCCTCAGCCTGATTAGCCGCGATAGCGCCGCCCCACAAAAATCCTTTTGGAAAAACTGTCTCAGCCATGCTTACCTCTGCTTAAAGTGTTTTTACTGCATTATCTGGTCGTACAAACGCCGTGCTGCTGCCCTGCTCTTTGGCTTTCGGCTCCTCGACGGGAATATCGTCAAAGCCGAGAATAAGCGTAGTAATAAACGACAGCACCACGGCCAGAATCATCACCGCCCCCACCCAAACGATGCTCATCGGGTTGGCAGGATCGAAGAACTGCACGCTGGTGAACAGCCCCGGTGAAGCCATGGAATGGCTGGCGAGCCCGCCAATACCGGCGACGGCACCGCAAATAAAACCGCTGATAAGGCAGGCAACCAGCGGGCGTTTCAGCCGCACCGCGACGCCGTAAAGCGCAGGCTCTGAAATGCCAGCCACGATTGCTGAGGCTGCGGCAGCAAGCGCCGTCTGACGCAGTTCAGGGTTTTTCGTTCGCCAGGCGACGGCCAAAGACGACCCGCCGAGGGACAGGTTAGCGCCAATTTCCGACGGCATAACCATGCCTTCTTTGCCTGTTTCGGCGATGGTCTGGATAATCGTTGGCGTAAACACGCGGTGCATGCCGGTCATCACCAGCAGCGGCCAGATAGCCCCCATGATGGCGACGGAAAGCCAGCCCAGATAACCGTGAACGGTGTACACCAGCGAGGAGATCCCGCTGCCAATCCAGATACCTAACGGCCCAATCAGTAAAATCGCTATCGGCGCGGAAACCAGCACAATCAGCATCGGCTTGAGGAAGTTTTTGGTCACCGCTGGCGTAATGCGATCCACGCCTTTTTCGATGTACGACAGCAGCCAGGTCATCACCAGCGCGGGGATCACGGTGTAGGTGTATTTCACGGCGGTGACGGGTATGCCCATAAAATCAACCGCCTGCCCCTGGGCCGCCTTCGCCATCAGGTCAATAAAGGCCGGATGTACCAGCACCCCGGCGATAGCAATCGCCAGCGACATGTTGGTTTTAAATTTCACGGCGGCAGAAGCCGCCACCATCACCGGCAGGAAAAAGAAAGCGCCGTCGCCGATGAGGTTAAGAATGGTAAGCGTCGAGGAGGTCGTTTCAAATACTCCGGTCATCGCGAGGATCATCGCCAGCAGCTTCACCATCGAGCCGCCGATAATCGCCGGGATAAGCGGCGACATGGTGCCAATCAGCGCATCCAGGATGCCCGCGCCGATGCGTTTCAGGGTCAGTTTGCCCTTTGCCGCCTGCGGCCTGTCGCCAGCCCCTTCGGGGAGATGTTTCAGCACTTCAGCGTAGGCCTGAGACACCGTGTTACCGATAATGACCTGACATTGCTGGTCGTTTTTCACCACGCCCAGCACGCCGGAAATGGCCTTCAGCCGAGCAATGTCCACCCTTGCATCGTCCTGTAATACAAAGCGCAGCCGCGTCATGCAATGGGTTACCGCCACCACGTTTTCCGCGCCGCCTAAAGCCTCAACAATCTGTCGGGATACTGCCTCGTACTTGTTAGCCATGAGGTGAAACTCTCTTGTTATGATTTTGTAGGTAACCGGTTCCACATAATCATGTGTAGTTGAAAATTAGATAACAATGATTATTTTTATTGAGATCGATTTTTGTGATTTACATCGAAATACAGGCTACGCTGCGCCCTGGCCGCGAAAAGTGTAAAATGGTCAGAAATGACGAACTTACGAGAAGCCTTTATGTCGACGATGCAGGAAGTGGCGAAAAAAGCAGGCGTATCAAAGGCGACCGTTTCGCGCGTGTTGTCGGGCAAGGGCTACGTGAGCGAGGCCACTAAAACGCAGGTGTACCAGGCCATTCAGGAAACGGGATATCGCCCTAATCTGCTGGCACGCAATCTGGCGACCAGCAAATCAGGCTACATCGGCCTGGTGGTGACCAACACGTTGTACAGCGGGAACTATTTTAGCGAACTGCTTTCCCAGGCTGCGCTAAAGCTCGAAGCCAGCGGGCGGCAGCTGATTTTGGTCGACGGCAAACACAGCGCTCAGGAAGAGCAGGCTGCCGTGCAGTTTCTGCTCGATTTGCACTGCGACGCGGTGATCATTTACCCGCGTTTTTTAAGCGTGGATGAGATGGATGCGCTGATTGAGCAGCATAAGCAGCCGATCATGGTGATGAACCGCAAGCTGCGTAAACACCAGAGCCACTGCATTTGCTGCGATCACAAAGGCTCCAGCTTCAAGGCCACGCGCTACCTGATTGACCAGGGGCATCGGGATATCGCCTTTATCACCGGCGTCCTCGACTCTCCCACGGCGAGAGAGCGTCTGTCTGGCTACCGCGAAGCGCTGGAGCAGGCCGGGCTGCCGGTCCGGGACGAGCTTATCGCCACCGGAAAATGGACGCCTGTCAGCGGGTCGGCGGCGGTAGAAACGCTGCTCTCAGCGAAACAGGATTTTAGCGCCCTGGTCGCCAGCAACGATGACATGGCTATCGGCGCTATCAGCAGACTCGGCCAGTCGGGCCTGTCGGTGCCGCGCGATGTGTCGGTTATTGGCTTTGATAATGTCCCGACCGGGACTTTTCTCACCCCGCCGCTGTCGAGCGTGAAAGAGCCGGTGAGCGAGATGATCCATGAAGTGATTAACCGCCTGACGGCGATGCTGGACGGCGGCTATTTCTCACGGGATAACTTGTACAGTTCTGAGATGATCGTGCGCGATTCTGTGACGAAAGGACCGTATTTTCAGCCAAAATAGGGTAAAAGCAAAAGGAGCGAATTTCGCTCCTTTTCTGTCATTACGCTCGGCAGCCAAACACCGCTTCTACGGCAAAGGCAGCGATTTGCCCATCCTGCTCTTTTGTCGCACCCGACACGCCAATCGCGCCAATAACCGCGCCCTCCGCGTTGCGCAGCGGGATACCGCCGTCAATGCCCACCAGCCCACCGTTGCTGTTCTCCAGCGAATACGCCGGACCGTTCGGGTGCAAATTAGCGCCGACATCTTCGCTATTGGCCTGGAACAGCACCGCCGTACGCGCTTTGCGAATGGCGATATCAATGGTGGCCAGGAATGTCCCGTCCATGCGGGCAAAGGCCGTTAGGTGGCCGCCGCTGTCCAGCACCACCACGGAAACAGGAGGAAAGCTGTGGGCCTCCACCGCCGTTTTGACGCCGGCGATCAGCGCTTCTGCAAGCACTAAACTGACTGTCACGATGAAAACCTCAATGTGCTAACGGCGGATGTTTTTTGGCGTCAATAACCGCCCAGGTGTGGATCAGCAGGCCAAATACCGCCAGAATTGCCCCAACCCAGCCGGTGGACTCCCAGCCAAAGCCTGCGGAAATGGTCACCCCACCAAGCCAGGCGCCTAACGCGTTGGCAATGTTGAACGCCGAGTGGTTCATCGCCGCCGCCATAGTTTGCGCGTCACCGGCCACGTCCATCAGGCGAATTTGCAGCACCGAAGAAAGCGACACCATTGTGCCCACCAGCATCACGGTGACCGCGCCCAGCCACGGATAGTGCGAGGTGTAAACGTAAGCGCTGAGCACCAGAATCGCCCAAATCAGCAGCAGGCGAACGGTTTTCTCCAGCCCTCGATCCGCCAGGCGGCCGCCGACGATATTGCCGACAATCATGCCCAGGCCGAACATCGACAGGATCACCGGGATCATGCCTACCGACTGGTGCGCCAGCTCCAGCATCGTTGGCTTAACGTAGCTGAAGACGGAGAACATTCCGCCGCTGCCAATCGCGCCGATAGCCAGCGTCAGCAGCACCTGCTTGCGGGTCAACGCGGTCAGCTCACGCAGAGGGCTGGCGTCTTTATCCCCGGCATGCCACGGTACCCAGATCCACACCAGAATCAGCGTCAGCACGGCAAGCCCGCCCACGATAGCAAACGCGCTGCGCCAGCCGAATAGCTGCCCAATGGCCGCCACGGCGGGCACGCCCAGTAAGTTGGCTATCGTCAGGCCGAGCAGCACCATCGACACCGCCTGCGCCCGCTTCGAACGCTCCACAAGGCTTGCCGCCAGCAAAGCCGCGACGCCAAAGAACGTGCCGTGCGGGAAACCGGCCAGGAAGCGCGCCAGCATCATGGAGTAATAGCCTGGTGCAAAAGCGCTCAACAGGTTGCCAACGGCAAACATCGCCATCAGGGCAATCAGAAAGTCACGCCTCGCCATGCGGGCACCCAGCACCGCCAGCAGCGGAGCGCCAACCACCACGCCCAGCGCATAAATGCTGATCAGGTGGCCTGCAGAAGGTATAGAAACGTGCAGCCCGTTTGCGGCATCGGGTAGCAGTCCCATGATGACGAATTCGCCGGTACCGATGGCGAAGCCGCCCATGCCGAGCGCGAACAGCGCTTTTAGCAGCCCCGCTCGCGACAGGGAAACCGTCTCGGCCCCCTGTTTCAGGGGTTGTTCATTCAGTGATGACATAGTTTTTTTGACTTGTGCAGGTGAACAACAAAATACGCCCCGGCGCGATTCAGCGGGGCGCGGGAGAGAACTAAAGCGATGTTTTTCCGGTGCGGAGGTGCCATAAATTCGGCCCCCAGCGGGGTGCTAATATGCCTGGCTAAAATGTGATCAATATCGCATTTGTCTTCGGCGGTCAACGTCCAGCCGGACACGTCTTCCACCCCGTTGAGCTGTTCAGGACGACGAGCGCCCCACAGCGCAATGGTTGGGCCGGCATCCAGCACCCAGCGCAGTGCCAGGGCCATCACGCTCTTGCCGTAACGCTCTGCAGCAAACGCTTTCAATGTTTCGACTGCGCCCAGATACTGCGCAAAGCGCGGCGGCTGGAATTTCGGATCAAAGCTGCGCAGGTCGCCTTCGCCAAACGCGGTTTCCGGCGTCATGCGACCGGACAGCAAGCCCCGGCAAATCGCGCCGTAGGCCAGCACCACCATCTGATGGTATTTCGCATAGGGCAGAAGGTCCGTTTCTGTCGCGCCGCGTTCAAACAGGTTGAGCGGTGGCTGCATGGTTGCCAGCGGCGCGGCGCTGCGGAATCTGTCCATTTGCGCTGGGGAATAGTTGCTGACGCCGAGGGCGCGGAATTTCCCCTGCTGATGCAGCGTTTCCAGCACGCGCGCGGTTTCGTCTATCGCCACTAAATCGTCCGGCCAGTGTACCTGGTACAGGTCGATATAATCCGTTTGCAGGCGGCGAAGCGAATCTTCAATTTCCTGACGAATGCGCTGCGGCGTGGAATTACGCGTCACCCGCCCGGCGTCGTCCCAGTCCAGCGCCACTTTGGTGGCAATAATCGCCTTGTCCCGGCGGCCCACCAGCGCTTTGCCCACCACCTCTTCGGAATGCCCAAAGCCGTACACCGGCGCGGTATCAATAAGGTTGATGCCGCGCTCCAGCGCCTCGTGCAGCGTCGCTATCGACTGCCCGTCGTGGCTGCCGCCCCACATGCTGCCGCCAATGGCCCACGTGCCCAGGCCGATACGGCTGACGGGCTCAGAGATGCCCGCGATGTGAATTGTTTCGATTGCCATGATTTACCCCTGTCTGTTCTGTGAACCAATTGTAACTCATGTTAAGTTGAATTAATTTCAACGAACCCTTGATGACAGAGGCCCCTTTTATGCCGGTTCCGGTCCGTGGTGAACTCGCCGATCTCAACGTTTTTTTGACCATCTGCCGCCGGAAAAGCTTCCGCCTCGCCGCCTCTGAGCTGGGCGTGTCTACCTCTGCGCTAAGCCACACGATGCGCGGGCTGGAGGAGCGACTTGGGGTGCGCCTGCTCAACCGCACCAGCCGCTCCGTTGTGCCTACCGACGCCGGTGAAGCGCTGCTTGGGCATCTGGAAACGGGGTTTTCCCATATCCGTATGGCGCTTGATGAGCTGGATCATTACCGCGAATCCCCGGTCGGACGGCTGCGGATCAATATCCCGCGAGACGCCGCCCAGCTGCTGTTTGCGCCCGTACTGGCAAAATTTATGGCGATGTACCCCCGGCTGCAGATGGAGATTACCGTCGATAACACGCTGGTTGATATTATCGGCAGCGGCTACGACGCAGGGATTCGCTACGGGGAGAGCGTCCCTAAAGACATGATTGCGATGCCCGTGACGCGTAAGCTTAGGTGGATTGTGGTGGCCTCACCGCAGTATTTAACCTCTACCGCGCACCTCCCACTGAACCACCCGGACGATCTCTTTCAGCACCAGTGCATCCGGATGCGGCTCGGCAACGGCACGCTGTATAAATGGGAGCTTAACCGGGGCAAAGAGGCGCTGGCGCTGGATGTACCCGGCTCGCTGATCCTCAATGAAAGCGAAATGATCATTGATACCGCCCTGAACGGCTTCGGGCTGGCTTATTGCCTGGATGTGCGAGTGCGGCCGTTGCTGGAAAGCGGGCAGCTGGTGCAGGTTATTCCGGAGTGGGTGTGTGAAGATGAACCGATGGTGATGTATTACCCCAGCCGCAGGCAGCTCCATCCCGGCTTGCGGAGACTTATCGAGATGATGCGGGAGGCCACGCTGTACTGATTTTTATCGGATAGAAGAAACAACGACTAGTTATGAAGCGGGTGAGAGGCGCTCACCCGCCCAACGTCTTATTCCGCTTTCGCAGGCTTCAGGCGCTGAGTCAGACCACGCAGGAAGTAGCGCAGGAACTGATCGCCGCACTCGCGGTAGTTTTTATGATCAGGGTTACGCATCATGGCGGTAATTTCCGGCATAGAAATGCGGAACTGCTGGGCGGTCAAGATCTCCAGCACGTCGTCAGACTTCAGCTCAAAGGCGATACGCAGCTTTTTCAGAATAATGTTGTTGGTCATCCGACGCTCAAGCTTCGGCTCCGGCTTGCTTTCGTCTTTGCCGCGTTTGAAGTAGATCAAACCGTTAAGAAAGTTCGCCATGATCAGATCCGGGCAGGCTTTAAAGCCTTCTTCGTCTTCTTTCTTTAACCACGGAGCAATCTGTTCCGCAGGGACGTCGGTGCCGGTCAGGGCAAGGATCTTAACGATTCCATCGTTATTCAGGTTCAGCATGTAGCGAACGCTAAGCAGTACGTCATTATTCAACATGGGGCAATCTCAGGGCTCAAAAGCGGGCAGTATATAGAGAAGCGAACGCGTTGTAACAAAAACCGCGCGGATTTGTCCGCCGGAGCTAAATTTACCGGCGGTGAATTGGCACTCTTCAGGCTTAAGGGTAGACTCAATGGGCTAACTTTCATCCTAAAAGGCAATCATTTGATCCTACGACTTTGGCAAGAATCCGATCGTCCCTTCTTACGCACCCTTTACCTTCACGCCCGCCGCAAAGCCTGGCCCTGGCTCGACGGCAACGCCTGGCAGCTCGAAGACTTTGACAGCGCCACTCAGGATGAACGCATCTGGGTAGCCGAAGATAACGGCCACCGCATCGGCTTCGCTTCCGTCTGGGTGCAGGATAACTTCCTGCATAACCTGTTCGTCAGCCCGGAACATCAGGGAACGGGCGCGGGAAAGGCGCTGCTGAAGAAAGTGCAGAGTGAATTTACCGCAACGGGTTCGCTAAAGTGCCTGGCGAGAAATGAACACGCGATTGAGTTTTATCGGCGTAACGGCTGGCATATTGAGGCTCCGGGAGAGGGGCCGGACGGTGAATACTATTTGATGCATTTTGTGTTGAGGTAGCTCCCTCACCCCGGCCCTCTCCCTGAGGGAGAGGGAAAAACAAGAAACGGAGCTACGGCTAAGTTTTTACACCGCTCTGAAGGCGATCTCGCTAGGGATCACGTCTCCGTTCCAGTAGAGCTGGGCCGCCACGCGCCCCGCCAGGTCGCGGTACAGCGTAGTGATGTCGCTTTCCGGGCGATTAATGACCGTCGGCTTACCGCCGTCGAGGTCTTCACGCAGGGTAATGTGCAGCGGCAACTGCCCCAGCAGCGTGGTGTGATACTGCTGCGCCAGCTTCTCCGCGCCGCCGGTGCCGAAAATCGGCTCCTGGTGACCGCAGTTGCTGCAGATATGAATACTCATATTCTCGACAATGCCAACCACTGGCACCTCAACTTTCTCGAACATCACGATCCCTTTACGGGCGTCAATCAGCGCGATGTCCTGCGGCGTGGTCACGACCATCGCCCCGGTAACCGGAATGTTTTGCGCCAGCGTCAGCTGAATGTCACCGGTGCCCGGCGGCATATCGATCACCAGGTAGTCCAGATCCGGCCACAGGGTTTCCTGCAGCATTTGCATCAGCGCTTTGCTGGCCATCGGGCCGCGCCACACCATGGCGTTTTCGTCGGTAACGAGGTAACCGATCGAGTTAGTTGCCAGGCCGTGCGCCACGATCGGCGCCATGTGCTTGCCGTCCGGGGACGTTGGGCGCTCGTGTTCAGCTCCCAGCATGGTTGGGATCGACGGGCCGTAAATATCGGCATCCAGAATGCCGACTTTGGCCCCTTCGGCCGCCAGCGCCAGCGCCATGTTTACCGCGGTGGTTGATTTCCCCACCCCGCCTTTGCCGGAGCTGACGGCAATAATATTTTTAACGCCGTTAATGCCGGGCTGGTTTTTCACTCGCTTCAGCGTGGCGATGTGATGGCCTAGCTTCCAGTCTACTGCTTTCGCGCCGGTGATCCGCAGCAGGTCTGAACTGCAGGTCTCTTTCAGGGCGTCAAATCCGCTTTGCCAGGCGAACGGCATCTGCAGCTCAACGTGCAGCGTGTCGTCAAGCATGGCGACATGGTGCAGCGCTTTCAGCGCGGTGAGGTTGTGTTTCAAGGTAGGGTGCTGAAAATTAGCCAGGGTCCCGGCAACCATCGCGCGTAGCTGTTCCGGGGACTTGCTGGACGGGGATTGCGAATTCATCCCGACTCCTTATGTTTTTATCGGACATTGCAATCCGCTAAGCATACCAGAAACCACACCACCGATTCATATACGGTTATTGCGGGCTTTGGGGTTACTAAACAATTGCCAATCCGGTAATATCAAGTCCCCTTTTTTAAAATCAGAAGATGCAATTCCCACTATGACTCAACCCGCGAAGAAAATATTGGTAACGTGCGCCCTGCCGTACGCAAACGGCTCAATCCACCTCGGTCACATGCTGGAGCATATTCAGGCTGATGTCTGGGTCCGTTACCAACGAATGCGCGGCAACGAGGTTAACTTCATCTGCGCAGACGACGCCCACGGCACGCCTATCATGCTGAAAGCGCAGCAGCTGGGTATCACCCCAGAGCAGATGATCGCCGAAATGAGTCAGGAGCATCAGACTGATTTTGCAGGCTTTGACATCAGCTATGATAACTATCATTCCACCCACAGCGACGAAAACCGCGAGCTGTCGGAGCTGATTTATGGCCGCCTGAAAGAGAACGGTTTTATTAAAAACCGCACTATCTCTCAGCTCTACGATCCGGAAAAAGGCATGTTCCTGCCGGACCGTTTTGTCAAAGGCACCTGCCCGAAATGTAAAGCCCCGGATCAGTACGGCGATAACTGCGAAGTGTGCGGCTCCACCTACAGCCCAACTGAGCTTATCGATCCAAAATCCGTGGTGTCCGGCGCGACGCCTGAAATGCGTGATTCCGAGCACTTCTTCTTCGACCTGCCCTCCTTCAGCGAAATGCTGCAGGCGTGGACCCGCAGCGGCGCGCTGCAGGAGCAGGTGGCGAACAAGATGCAGGAGTGGTTCGAATCTGGCCTGCAACAGTGGGACATCTCCCGCGATGCACCATACTTCGGCTTCGAAATTCCGAACGCACCGGGCAAATATTTCTACGTCTGGCTGGATGCGCCAATCGGCTACATGGGCTCCTTTAAGAACCTGTGCGACAAGCGCGGCGACACCACCAGCTTCGACGAATACTGGAAGAAAGATTCTACGACCGAGCTGTATCATTTCATCGGCAAAGACATCGTGTACTTCCACAGCCTGTTCTGGCCGGCCATGCTCGAAGGCAGCAACTTCCGCAAGCCAACTAACCTGTTTGTTCACGGCTATGTGACGGTTAACGGCGCGAAGATGTCCAAGTCTCGCGGCACCTTTATCAAAGCCAGCACCTGGCTGAACCACTTTGACGCCGACAGCCTGCGCTACTACTACACCGCGAAGCTCTCTTCCCGCATCGACGATATCGACCTGAACCTGGAAGACTTCGTGCAGCGCGTGAACAGCGACATCGTCAACAAAGTGGTTAACCTGGCGTCCCGTAACGCCGGCTTCATCGCCAAGCGTTTTGACGGCGTGCTGGCCGCAGAGATTGCCGATGCAGAGCTGTATCAAACCTTCACCGACGCGGCAGAAAGCATCGGCGAAGCGTGGGACAGCCGCGAATTCGGCCGTGCTATTCGCGAAATCATGGCGCTGGCGGACATTGCTAACCGCTACGTGGACGAGCAGGCTCCGTGGGTGGTGGCTAAGCAGGAAGGTCGCGATGCCGATCTGCAGGCCATTTGCTCTATGGGCATCAACCTGTTCCGTGTGCTAATGACCTACCTGAAGCCGGTTCTGCCGTCGCTCACCGAGCGTACAGAAGCCTTCCTGAATGCTGAACTGAGCTGGGACAGCATCGCTACGCCGCTGCTGAACCACAAGGTAAACAGCTTCAAGGCGCTGTATAACCGCATCGAAACCAAACAGGTGGAAGCCCTGGTGGAAGCGTCTAAAGAAGAAGTGAAAGCGCTGAATGCGGCGCCGGTAACCGGCCCGCTGGCTGACGATCCGATTCAGGAGACCATCACCTTTGATGACTTCGCGAAAGTGGATATGCGTATTGCGCTGATTGAGAAAGCAGAATTCGTGGACGGCTCCGACAAGCTGCTGCGCCTGACGCTGGATCTCGGCGGCGAAAAACGCAACGTCTTCTCCGGCATTCGTCCAGCTTACCCGGATCCGTCTAAGCTGGAAGGTCGCCTGACCGTGATGGTGGCCAACCTCGCTCCACGTAAGATGCGCTTTGGCGTGTCTGAGGGGATGGTGATGGCTGCAGGTCCTGGCGGGAAAGATATCTTCCTGCTGAGCCCGGACAGCGGTGCTCAGCCCGGCATGGCGGTTAAGTAACCGAGAAAAAACCCCGGAAATCCGGGGTTTTTTCTTATTAGGCGTCTCTTGCCTGCCCGACAGTTTTATCCTTCAGGAACAACACCATCAGGCCAAGCCAAACCACCCCGCCAAGCAGGTTAAACAGGCTGAACAGACCGTTGCCGCCGAACTGGTAGGCGTGCTTGCTCAGCTCAATACCGACGGTAAAGATCAGCATTTGCAGCATGCCCATCGCCGCCGACACCGTGCCTTTACTCATCTCGCTGGCAAACAACGTCAGGCGCACCAGGCCCGCATTCGCCAGGCCGATGCCAAAGGCGTACAGACTCAGGCCAGCGGTCATCCACAAATAAGCATGAGAAGAAACCACCGTAGCCACTGCCGCCACAATCAGGCCCGGCACAATCCACCAGCCGCCCATGATGATCAGGCTGCGCACGCTGCGCCGGGACGTCAGTTTGGCCAGAACCAGGTTACCGAGGATCAGCGCGCCAAAGATGGGTACCTGCAGCAGACCGTATTCATAAGTGCTGAGATTCTCCCCGCTGATGATGATCACCGGCGACTGAGCAATCCACGCCAGCAGCGGCAGGCTTACAAAGCCCGTAGCCAGCGCGCCCGAGACAAAACGCAGGTTTTTCAGCACCAGCTTGTAGTCATGCCCAAGTTCTTTCAGCGAAAGCTTTTCGCCAAGACGCGTCGCGGTTTCCGGCATCGCCTTGTGCAGCCCAAAGAAAGAGATAGCGGCCAGCAGCGCAAACAGCACGAACATCGTTTCCCACGGAGCGACGTGGATCCACGCTGCACCCACCAGCGGCCCAAGCAGCGGCGCGATGAGCGCCACGTTAGCCATCAGCGCGGTTATCTTGATGCAAACCGACTCTTCGAACGACTCCTGAATAGCGGCGTAGCCCACCGCGCCAATAAAGCACAGGCTGACGCCCTGCAGGAAACGCAGGAAGGTGAACTGCTGAATATCCTGGGCCAGCAGCGTTGCAAGGCAGGTGACAATAAACCAGACTACGCCGGTCAGCATCACCGGGCGGCGGCCAATACGGTCAGACAGCGGCCCGAGCAGCCACTGCAGGAACATCCCGCCCGCCAGGTAAGCCGTCATTGAGGTCGGCACCCATTCCACGCCCGCCTGGAACTGATCCACCACGGCCAGCATGCCCGGCTGGATCATGTCATTGCCGATGTAAGTTGAGAATTCGTAGAGCACCAGGCAGAGCGGGAACAGCAGCGCCTGACGGCCTAACGTTTTGTTAGCTATCGTATTATGTTGCATTAGGAACTCAGAAGATAAAGAAACGCGCAGAGTGTATTCAATTGCCCGTACCAGCGGTAGTCAGCGGCTGACAAATAGCACGGGGTGTAAAGCCGCGCACATCATACCTCAATTCTATTAAGGATTTCTTAATCTGTGATGAATATTCTGCTGCCATGCATTTAAGGTCAGTACGGTCTTCGCCAACTACAAGATGAAATGTTTTCCTAAACCAACGGTAAATAAGACAAAACTGCTTTACCGACTACCGTCCCGCTTCTATCTTTTCCAGCTTTGCATCCTGATAATACTGGCTGCCGTTTTTAGCTGGCTTTCCCGGAATGAAGAGCTGGATCGCTGGCTGACCGGGTTCTGGTTTGATGCCGTCAGCCACAGTTTTCCGCTGCAAAACGATCGGCGGCTGGATTTGCTCAACCACCGCCTGTTAAAGGACCTGGTGATTGCAGGCGGGGTTATCGCGCTGCTATGGGGACTCTGGCGTCGTCAGCCGCGGCTGGTCGTAGTGGCGTTGCTCATCGGGCTTGGGGCATTAACGGTCGGCGTCCTGAAAGGGTTTAGCCACCACTCCTGCCCGTGGAGCCTGGTGGAGTACGGCGGGAATGCCGCCTCGTACCCGCTTTTCAGCCCCGCTCCGGCAGACAGCGGGCCAGGAAGATGTTTTCCCGGCGGCCATGCTTCCAGCGGCTTTGGCGTTATGGCGCTGTTTTTTTTGTTTTACCGTGAACGCCCGCGTCTGGCGTGGTTTTTCCTCGGCCTTGGCGTTTTTCTCGGCCTGGGAATGGGGTACGGCCAGGTGATGCGCGGCGCGCACTTTTTCAGCCACAACCTGTGGGCAGGTTGGTGGGTATGGTTAACCCAGGTGGTGCTTTACGGCGCGATATCCACCTGGTCAGTTAAAGCACAGGACAAGTCATAATGGAAACGCTCAACCAGAATCTGTTTTTGCTCATAAATGCCACCCCGTCATCACCGGAGTGGATGATAAAACTGGCGATCTTCTTCGCCCGGGATCTGATCAGCATCGTCCCGCTGCTGATCGTCGCGCTCTGGCTGTGGGGCCAGCGTAAGCAAATGCCGGCCCAGCGCAAGGTGGTGATCAAAACCGGCATGGCGCTGGTGATTAGCGTGGCGCTGTCGTGGATCATCGGTCATGCGTTCCCGCACCCTCGCCCTTTTGTGGTCGGGCTGGGCTACAACTTCCTGCATCATGCGCCGGATGATTCTTTCCCGAGCGACCACGGCACGGTAATCTTCACCTTCGCCCTGGCATTTTTGTGCTGGCACCGCATCTGGTCGGGCGTGATGCTGTTTGCGATCGGCTGCGCGATTGCCTGGTCCCGCGTCTATCTCGGCGTGCACTGGCCGCTGGACATGCTCGGCGGCCTGCTGGTCGGCATGAGCGCCTGTCTGCTGTCGCAGATCGTCTGGAACCTGCGCGGGCCGCAAATCCACCAGCGTCTGCATCAGATTTACCGCTACTGTTTCGCGCTCCCCATCCGTAAAGGCTGGGTGCGTGACTAAGCTGTGCGCCACAGGTAATATGCATTAACTAAAGCCCTGCCTTAGCGGGGCTTTTTAATGTTCAGAGGCCGCTATGGAAACCCGCCGTGAAGAGCGCATTAACCGCCTGCTACAGGCGCTGAAGCGCAGCGATAAAATTCATCTCAAAGAAGCCGCTCAGCTGTTGGGCGTCTCCGAAATGACCATCCGCCGCGACATTAACAGCGAACCGGGTCAGGTTGTTCTGCTGGGGGGATACGTGGTGCTGGAGCCTCGCAGCGCCGGGGCCAGCTACTATCTGCTTAGCGATGAAAAAACGCGCCAGGTTGAAGAGAAACGCCACGCCGCCAGGCTCGCCGCGCAGCGTGTTCGCCCGCGCCAGACCGTGTTCTTCGACTGCGGCACCACCACGCCTTACATTATTGACGCCCTTGACGACGATCTGCCTTTCACTGGCCTGTGCTATTCCCTCAACACTTTTCTGGCGCTGCAGGAGAAGCCGAACTGCCGGGTGATTTTAAGCGGCGGCGAGTTTCACGCCAGCAATGCGATTTTCAATCCGATTAACTTCCAGGAGTGCCTGGGGAATATCTGCCCGGATATCGCCTTTTTATCCGCGGCCGGCGTCCACCTGCGCTACGGCGCAACCTGCTTTAATTTGAATGAGCTGGCGGTGAAGCATTGGGCGCTGAGCATGGCCCAGCGTAATATTCTGGTGGTGGATGACACCAAGTTTGGCAAGGTTCGCGCCGCCTGCATGGGGCCGCTGACGGCGTTTGATACGATTATTACCAACCGGCCTCCCGCCGCGGAGTTTATAGACTATGCCGCGGCGGAAAACCTGACGCTAACGTGGTAGGCGCTTAAGAGAACCAGCTCCCGAACCAGCCGTGGAGCTTCATCAGCACAAAGTCCCACATGCGGCTGAAGAAGCCACCCTCTTCAACCGGCTCCATCACCAGCAGCGGGCGCTGCTCAATGGATTTGCCGTTCAGCAGGAAGTCGATGGTACCGACGGCCTGGCCTTTCTTCAGCGGCGCGGCTAGCTGAGGTTCATTCAGGGTAAAGCTGGCTTTCAGGTTTTTCAGCTGGCCACGGGGAATAGTCACCGAGCCGCCCTCGCCTGCCCCCAGATTGACTTCGCTCTTATCGCCAAACCAGACACGCTGGGTCACAAAAGTCGCGTCAGGTTTGATTGGCGTTACGGTTTCGAAGAAGCGGAAACCCCAGGTCAGCAGCTTTTCGCTCTCGTTGAAGCGAATGCGGTCAGTTTTTGTCCCCAGCACCACGGAAATCAGGCGCATATCGCCGGAGGTTGCCGACGCGACAAGATTATAGCCCGCGCCCACCGTGGTGCCGGTTTTCATGCCGTCAACGTTCAGGTTGGAGCTCCACAGCAGGCGGTTGCGGTTCGGCTGCTTGATATTGTTAAAGGTGAACTCTTTCTCTTTGTGTACCGCGTACTCGTCCGGCACGTCGTGGATCAGCGCCTGGCCCAGCAGCGCCATGTCGCGCGCGGTGCTGTACTGCCCCGGAGCATCCAGGCCGTGAACAGTTTTAAAGGTGGTGTTGGTGAGCTTGAGCTTCTGCGCGTAGTTGTTCATCAGGCTGACAAACGAGTCCTGGCTGCCCGCCACATAGTCGGCAATCGCAATGCTGGCGTCGTTCCCGGACTGAATAATGACGCCTTTATTCAGATCTTCCACCGAGACTTTATCGCCGGGTTTCAGGAACATCAGCGAAGAGCCGCGCAGCACCGGGTTACCGGTGGCCCAGGCATCTTTCCCGATAGTCACCATATCCGTCAGGTGAATCTTGCCTGCTTTCAGCGCCTGCCCTACCACGTAGCTGGTCATCAGCTTGGTCAGACTTGCCGGATCGAGCTTTTCGTCGGCATTTCCTTCCGCCAGCACCTTCCCGCTGGCGTAATCCATCAAAATCCAGGCTCTGCCATCGACCTGGGGCGCATCTGCGGTCTGCTCAGCGCTTAGCGCAGGAGCCGCCATCAGCAGCAGGGTTGTCCCTGCGACTAAACCACGTAGTGTTGCAGGCATTTGCAAGATCGTCATAAAACCACCTGAGTATCCATTCTTAAAAAATTCACGGTGCGCACCGCTACCCAAAAGTCAGGGTGTGAGTAATAACGCACGAATCCACTTAAAGAAACATAGAGTTGGTAAAGTTTTTTAAGTTTATTCGATATCTGCGCGAGTTGCCGCCGTCACGCCATTTTTTTTAGCTTCGGTTGAGAAACAGTGGTGTTTTCGTGACCGGAGCCTGGCATACTCGATGTCCACCTGCAAAAAAAGGAACCACCATGATTACCGTTTGGGGCAGAGATAACTCCACCAATGTGAAGAAAGTGCTGTGGTGTCTGGAAGAGCTGCAACTGCCGTACCGCTCCGTGCCCGCGGGCGGGAAATTTGGCCTGACGCACGACGCTGAATACCTGGCGATGAACCCGAATGGCCTGGTGCCGTGCATTCACGACGACGCACACGGGCTGACGCTGTGGGAATCCAACACCATCGTGCGCTACCTGGCGGCTGAATATGGTCGCGATTCGCTGTGGGTAAATGCCCCGGCGGAACGTGCCAAAGGTGAAAAATGGATGGACTGGTCCGCTACGGCGGTCGCTGGCCCCTACCGTGGGGTGTACGCCAGCCTGGTCAGAACCCCGCCGGAAGCGCGCGATCGGAAGCTGATTGAGCAAAGCATTGTGGCCTGCAACAAGCTGTTTGCGATTGCAGATGCGGAACTGGCTAAACAGCCCTGGCTGGGTGGCGAAGCCTTTGGCCTGGGCGACCTCGCCTTCGGCCCGCAAATCTACAGCCTGCTCAACCTTGATATTCCGTGGGATGCGGTGCCAAATCTTCAACGCTGGTATCAGCAACTGACCCAGCGCCCGGCGTTCAAGAAAATTGTGATGATCCCGCTGACCTGATTTAGTCTTCGGCCGGGCTGATTTTTAGCAGCTCGCCGTCAGATTCGTCGGTCAGGACATACAGATAGCCGTCCGGGCCGACGCGCACATCGCGAATACGCTTTTTACGATCCCCCAGCAGCCGCTGTTCGGCCGTCACCTTGTCGCCGTCCAGCGTTAGCTCAATCAGATTCTTTTCTTTGAGTGCGCCGATAAACAACTTGCCTTTCCACTGCGGGAAGGTATCAGCCGAATAAAACGCCATGCCGCTTATGGCAGGAGAGACTTTCCAGTAATGAATCGGCTGCTCGGTGCCTTCAACTTCCCCTCCTTTGGCTTCGGGGATCTTAAGCCCGCTGTAATTAATGCCCCAGGTCGCCAGCGGCCAGCCGTAGTTTTTCCCGGCTGCCGGGATATTGATTTCATCGCCACCTTTCGGCCCGTGCTCGTTTAGCCACAGCTCCCCGTTGGCCGGATTAATGGCTAATCCCTGCGGGTTACGGTGCCCGTAAGACCAAATTTCAGGCCGGACGCCTGGTTTGCCTATAAACGGGTTATCCTGCGGGACGGAACCATCGGCATTAAGCCGCACCACTTTGCCCTGCAGCTTATCGAGATCCTGAGCCGTAGCGCGCTCGTTGTTTTCCCCCAGCGCGATAAACACATGGCCTTGCCCGTCAAACGCCATGCGTCCGCCGAAATGGTTGCCGGTGGAGAGTTTTGGCGTCTGGCGGAACACAACCTTAAAGTTTTCCAGCCGCTTCAGATCCCGGCTTAACGTTCCATACCCGACGGCAGTACCGGCTTTATTGTCGCTGCCGCCTTCGGCAAAGCTAAGCCACACGCGGCGGCTACTGGCAAAGTCCGGGGCCAGCACAACATCCAGCAAACCGCCCTGTCCGTGGGCCCAGACAACGGGCACGCCGCCGATCGGCGCGGACAGTCTCTTGCCCTGCTGCCACAGATGCAGCTCCCCGCCACGCAGGGTAATCAACATGCCCTGGTTATCCGGTAAAAAGTCCAGCGCCCACGGGTGGGGCAGGTTGGTTTGCAGGACTTCAACGTTGGTTTTGGCAGCCAGGGCATAAGAGGCAGAGAAAAGTAGCGCGGCGGCAATAAGCGTGCGGGACGGGAACGGCGGCATGGCAATCTCCTGGTTTTGTCTATTCCTTAAGGGTAGCCGCCGGAGATAATCGACTGCCTGGTTTTACATAACATTAAGAACGGGGAGCCTGGCAGACTCCCCGCGCTCGGGTCAGGCTTCAATGGCCTTTCCGCGTTCTGCCAGTGCATTCAGGCTACGGGTGAGCTGCATCAGGCTGGTTTCAAGCTTTGCCGCATCAACCGCGATGTATTGCGGGCAGTCTTTACGCCCGCTCATCAGGCAAAGTGCGGCGGATGAACACGCCTCAACGGCATGGCGAAAATCATCTTTTTCATCGTCGGCCAGGCTCGCCTGCAGCACAAAGGCAGCATCGCGGCTCCGGTGGCAGACATCCAGCAAGCGGGTCCGCAGCTGTTCGCTTTCGCTGATAGACATATACCCTTTGGCCTTTCTCAACGCCAGGTAGGCGGCGATCTCCCCCCTCGCGACCTGCAGCTTTTGCAGCAGGTCGTGTTTGAGCGTACGTCCGGACATAGCGCATCCTCCTCGTGGGTTACCCATTAACCCACAGAGTAAGTATGGTCAAGGGGTGGGGATTCGCAGCGAATATCTTTCGCATTTGATGCTATTTATCGGGCAAGCCGGGGTATACGGTGGGTAAACCGAAGCGGAATAAATCACGTCTAACGCAAACTGCAATTCTCCAGTACAAATTCCCGCCCAACCTCTGTAGAATCCCTGCCCTAATCTTTCTAATAATTGAACACTTTTTAAGCTATGAGCAATGTGACCCAACAACCCCGTATCGGGTTTGTCTCCCTCGGCTGCCCTAATAATCAAAAAATAAATTACGCCCTATAAACACACCAATTGCTTTACTCACTGATTTTTATAAAAAAAGAGGCCGTTAGCCTCTTTTTTCCGTTAACAAGCATCATCCCTTTGGAGGGAATGGATCTTTACCGTGTGAATCGCTATCACGAATTTGTCCATTGGGACGATGAATTACAAGTTCACTGCCTTGATTTCGGGCAATTGCACGACCAGCATCTATTGCCTTCTGCTGTGTGCTATGGGTCGAAGTAACCTTCCCATTTCCTGCCCCTCTTACAGCCCAAGCCCCATTGTGGGGTACAACATGTTGGTTCTTACCCATACAAGTTACCTGCTGTGTAAAATACACCATATGGTGCAATTTATAATTATACACACAATATATTGTATCTCACTTGTACGCTGTCACATTTTTAATCTTCAACCGTAGCTACTTCACAAATCTTCTGCGTATCAAGCTATTCACCATCTTGAGTTAGTTGTTTATCTGAAAAGACTTGTGTCATCACCTTTACGTCCATTCCATGTTACTTTTTTGTAAATCTTGTCATAAAATACCTTTGTACGGTTTGTGTACCGGGATTAGGTGAATGGCTATGACTGAAGAACAATTCGAGCGAGACTACCCGAAAGATCAGTACAACTACGTTCATAAAAACAGTAGAACTAAAGGATCAATGGGTGAAACTGAAATTGATGTTTATGACATTGTTTCAAAGGAAACAGGGAAAGTAGTTATTACGGCGACACGTACAGAGCACACTAGACATAGGCCCCTTAAGACAACCACCTCTTGGGATTGGTAAGTACGCAGGGTAAGCCAAAATGAAAGATAAACGAAACATCGGTAATACAATAGTGATTTTGCTGATAGTCCTTCTTTTGGCTTACTGTTCATCAGGGCATGATGGTGGCTATGGGCGTTATGATATTAATTTTATGGATGAATAATAATTAAAGCCCGCTTTGTTTTGCGAGCTATTATAGATTCTCAGTTCCTATAAATCTTTATAGATTTGCCTTGAATCGAAAATTTTGGATATCAAATAGACATATTGGTCTTCAGAAACAAACTCTTTGAACCCCTCAATAAGATCGAAGGCCATAAAGTTTGTTGGTACAAGTATATATTTTATATCGTTATAATCAAATCTAAGACGTGAAGCCTCAGATTTCCACAACGCATCGTTTGCTTTTTTCTTCCAATCCTTCTCTCTGGCTCTAATTATCTTAACAGGTATAACATCATCAGTAGTGATATCAGGGACATAACGCCACTCACTTTCATTAGCGAACCGGTAATTCTTATGATATTCATCGCCTCTAGTGAGCTCACCTTCGTAATTTTTCATATATCGCATTACATTTTGAAGGTTACGATACTTCTGCCTAGCTATTTTACGCTCTTCAATTGAATTAATATTTAATAATTCGTCACTCATGTCTCTTAGCTGTTCATCAAAATACTCAAACATAGAACAATTATGGTTAAGATAACTTACTGGATTAAGTCCTTTATTTATAGCCCAACTTTTCTTTAATCCAATACCATAATAGCCATATTTTTTCATATGTTCGTGCAGGTTAGACAATCGAATATCGCAAAATGATACCATTGGTATCCCAAACTTACGTTTAGAACCATTAGGCCCCACTATAATTTCTTTCGCATAAGAAGCCTTGAAAAATTTATCCTTGAGAATATTTAATAGGATATCATTATCATCGGTGAAATGAAAAACGGTGTTAGGATATAAACTTCTTTCAGATGGAATAGTAATTTTTTTTGTCATTTTCATTGATTTCCTAATATTGCCATAATTATAATGCTTTTTATCTCAAAAATCGATATGAAACAGTATATTGATATCGAAAGGATTCAATCAGTTACAGTAGGAAAGTATGCGTTCTAAGCCCCCTGCCATTATATCAGTTCTTAACGTCAACCATATTGGTAAGCATTTCTTTCTTCACGCGAAACACGGTAGCCCTTCCGCAGTCGCATAACTTAGCGATTTCATCGGGGGTGTTCTTCCCTGCCTGTAACATATCGATAATTTTACTATGAAGTTCTTTGTTCTTTTGCTTGCCTTTATACTTTCGGGCTTCCTTGGCAAGAGCAATCCCCTCGTTTCTTCGTGATGCGATCATACCTCGCTCAAATTCTGCTACTGCCCCCATCATTGTCAGGATCAGACGAGATTGCGGGGAATTGTCAAAGCTCATGGTGTTAGCAAGAAACTTAACAGTGATCCCACGTTCAACGAGGTTATCGATCATTTCAAGTAAATCGCGAGTATTACGAGCAAGGCGATCAATTGAATGAGTAATGAGAACATCACCTTCACGAAGGTGTGAAAGCAGATTCAATAGTTCAGGTCTTTCGCTGGTGGACTTAGCTGATTCTTTCTCAGAAATGATTTTGTCGCAAACAGGTTCCAGTGCTGCCAACTGACGCTCAAGATTTTGATCCTTTGTCGAGACTCTCGCGTAACCAAAAATCATTTTCCTGCCCTCACTGCCTTTAAGTATCATTTGAATTAACTAAATGATACAGTATCTTTTAAGTACAAACAACGGGTAAATGATACTAACCGAGGCAATGAAACAGAGTATCGCTAGGGACTACCTTATTGAGATTAAATGAATCCAGCCATTACTATCCTGCTTAACTTTCCTCTTGAAGAGCTCTATAGCCATATTGACTAAGGAGTGTTGGGATGTTGCTCAGCACGACTCCTCGCTTTTAAGTCAAAAAGCCAACAAAATACTGGATAAAAAAACAGTACTTAGTTATGATACAAATGTTCACTTTTAAAGCCTTTCTTGTTTTCAAAAAAGGTGACTGCATTTACATTATCTCTATGTTTCTTTAAGACAATGTGGAATGTTATGGCCGAGTTACATGAAGTAAAACCAAGAGAACAAGCAGGAAGAGATACCTTAGAACGGTATAATGCTCAGATTAGAGCGGCGAGTATCGCATGTTTGTCAATCTTAGAGGGCAAAGACGTTAAACGTGTTTTTTGCGAATTTCACGATGATTTTGTGATTGAAAAAGTTGTCGCTAATGATATTCATTACACATTTGTGCAAGTCAAAACTAAGGAGAAGCTTCGTGAAATATGGAAACTTCGAGATGTTTTTGGAATCTTAAAAAGGAAAAGTGCAAAAAACCCTCAAACCAATGAAATGATCAGAGATAGTTTTGTTGGGAAATTATTGCAGCACACGACTAATTTTGAGGATTCCTGCAAAGAGGTTGTTTTCCTTACAAATACGCATGTTGACGAAGATATAGAGAACATTATTAATGACATATCATCTGAAACTTTTTCAAACGCACATTGCAAGCTAATTATTGACTCATTTAATAACTGCTTTATCTCAATTCAGAATGAACAAAAAGAGTTAGGAATTGACGCAATAAAACACAAGCTTAAGAAATTAAGATTCGAAACTGATGTAGAATATATAAAGAGCAAACATGAAACATTTGAGATACTTGCAAAAGAGAAGATTTTTAAATTTAGCGAAATAGAGCTATCGCATAGTGAAGCTAAAGAAATACTTTTTTCCCTCTTAGCTCTTGTAAATTCTAAGTCTAGTGTAAAAATCAATGACTGTTCAAAAGAAAATATAGAAAAACTCGCAGGAGTTGATATTAATGACCTTCTAGAAGTTTTAAGCATCTCTAAACGTGCTTATTATGATTTCTTAGAGAATGGTGATGAACATGCTTTAAAATCAGCATCAGTAATTGAACGATTACTGAGAAAAGCAGGAGCCAGCGACATCGAAGTGGATTTTTTTACCAGATGTAAGATCAAATGGGATCAGTGGCTAAGGAATAACAGACACATTATATCTGAATTAGATTACATCACACTTGAAAGAGAAATTAATTCAACTTTGGATAAACTAACCTTCATGCATGGAAATTTATTTATTTCAAACTTGAGAACATTCATAGATGAATTATATGATTCATTACATAAGCATAACTTACTTCATTCTTTAGATAAAGAGACTTTAATAGGAAGTCTTTTTTCCAGATTAGTAGAGCGTTCAAAATGAACTATGATGAATTTTTTGACACTATATCCCATAAAGAGATTAGAATTGATATAAAATACATTGATAAGCAAGAGAGCACAGGACTAAACAATGAAGCTCTATTTCAATTGCCTTTAATAGCTCTGATTATACTTCTTTTATCTAAAAATCGTGTTAAACCTCGTGCTAGCGAAGTCGGTAGCTTAATAGGTATACTTTTAGAAGATGTGATGCTGGGGTTTAAAGGATCATCACAACTATTAGGTTGGTCAGCTAATCTTAGAATACGTACAGTTACTGCATTACAATTTCTTGAATCTGTACAACTAGTTATATTAGATGAGAGTAGTAAAAAGTTAAATATTACCAAGTTAGGGAAGAAAGTTATCGATAAAGCATTTTTATATGAAAGCGATTTATCTTATAATCTCGCATTAATAGAAAGGTCATATAGAAATTACTGTGTTGATTCAAAATTGGACGGTGAATTATTATGAAGCTGATAAGTATAAAAATTAAAGGTAGAGATATAGTCGGCCTTGAATCCGAAGAGCTAATCTTTGGGACAAACATAACTGAATTTTATGGCCCCAATGGATGTGGAAAGACACCATTATTACAATCAATCTCTTATTGCCTAGGATACCCGTGCAAATTTAGGGATGATATTTATAAACTATGTAAATCTGCCACTCTTACGTTCACTATAGCTAATAATATTTTTCGTGCTACAAGGGACTTTGAAAATACCGACTTCATTTTAACCTTAGAACAAAATGAAGAGACATTAAGATTTTACAACCAAGCTGATTATTCAAAACATATCTTTGAATTGTTATCACTCAGTTATCCATCGCTTCTTACAACGCAGAATAAACAGTCTTACCCCTATTTATCGACTATTCTTCCTATATTCTATCTTGATCAAGATTTAGGTTACTCAAAATTTTATTATTCACCAGGTAATTTCATAAGAGATCAATTTTCTGAAATGCTCAGAATCGTATTTTCGTTGCCTGAAAAACACTCTTTTGACGCTAAAAAGAAAGCAATTAATATTACAGAAGAGATAAAATATCTTGATAACTCATTAGCAGTACAAAGGAGAAATATTGAAATAGCTAAAGAAACTCACAAAGATAAAAATATTGTGGCAATTGATAGCTCTATTGATAATTTAAAAAATGAACTTTCTGAATTAAAAAATAGTAAATCATTAAAAAATGATTCTCTGTTTAGCATAGAGGCGGTAATAAAAAAACAAAAAGAAAATTTAAATGATCTGAAATCCAAACTAAACTTCATGGAAAGGAGAGAGTCTTCATTGTTACAGATAATGAAGGAGATCAATACTGAAATAGAAACTCTAAACCTTAATGAAGAAGCCAAGAGAATATTCCGTTCTTTCGAGGAAATTTGCCCATCTCTTGATTGCAAAATGTTCTCCCGCAGCTCTGAAAGCTACGCAAAACATCTGTTATATCTAAAAGATCAAATTAAAGACATTGAAAGAAGTTTAAATTTAGATAGTGATCGCCATGACAAGATAGAACAAGAAATCATATACACCAGTAAGACCATTGAAGATCTTAGTACTATGAGAAATAACATCATTGAAGAGGAAGACATATCATCAGTAATTGATGCGATTTCCGAAATATCATCTATGCTATTTAAGTTGCAATTAGAAAAAAATGAGTTAAATAAAATAACAATATTAGAAGACAAATATATTGAAATGCTTAATAAGCGTGAATATGCTTTAGATGAATTAGCTGGACTCGAGAAAAATAGGCAATCAATACCGAGACTGGCAAAAATAAAAACGACTCTTAGAGATAAATTCATCAACTGGTTGAAGGTTTTAAAAACTCCAAATATTGATTTCAATGTTACATTTGAAAATGACTTCAGCCCTATCATGGGCTATGAAACATTGGAACAATTAAAAGGAAGTACTAAAGTTAGAGCTATACTTGCATATAGAACAGCATTGATAGAAAGTATGCTTGAACTGGATTGTAAGTCCTTCATGTTTGCGATATTTGATACACCAAAGCAACATGAAATACATTATGAAGACATCGACAATTTTATCATGAATTTGAAAACTCTTTCTAAGAGATACAACTTCCAGTTTATTTTTTCATCAACCGAATACAAATATGAAGGTGATACAGATGATGTCTTATTAACCCCTAAATATCCTGGAGAGCAGCATAACATGTTTTTAATGAGATATTAGTTAATATTTTGCCCATGTTTATTCTTATAAGCATGGGCTGTTTTACATCCAAAATCATGCATAATTCAAAACACCAATCACAATATAATATCAAGCAAAAACATTCTTCGCCTACGTTATTAATTATATTACGAAAAATACATACTTCGTGAAAAAAATTGTTATGCTTTTCGAAAAAAACGACAATAAATTTTTTATGCCTAAACTTTTCAATATTTAAATCATAGAGAAAAAAACAGCGTTCGCTTTTATCTCAGTAAACAATCCCTTCACTTTTATCCTTAAAAAATGTTTTGTCAGAGTATGGAATATTTCTTACTCTAAAGACAAGTACCTTTGGCACAGTCGTATTTCTAGTGTATAAGGTCGCGGGTGCGACCTTATACCTGTACAGGCAGTTATTGAGAACGATCAAGTACCATGTACACTGGTTGGCACATGCTTCCACGTTCATGCAGCCAGTAGTAGTCCAGCTCTGCTATACGCACATCTAGCCCAGAATCCACACGGTTGATATGTAGTCGAAGTCCTACAGTATCCTTATACAATAAACCAGATTTAACATTGTACTTGTACTTAACCCCGCTTTCTTCTTCAAAAGATTTGAGATAAGGGGTGATTTGCTTCTGAATTTCTTTCAAACAAATAACTTCCCCATCAATTACGAACGGTTTTTCAGTTTTACCGTCAGGAATAGTAGCCGCAATTGTGGTTAATGGAACTATCGACACCAGTACTGATAATGCTCTTTTCATCTGTTCTTCCCCTTGAATATAATCATTGTTTAGAACAAATTTGTGTAATGGTTGCATTATGGTTAAATTCAACATCAATTACTTTTATAGTATTATCATTAAGTACAGATACAAAATAATTACTTGACGAATTTCCGTACTTCCTTGAACCATCTGCTGCAATCTTGTTGAATTTAGCAGTATACACACTATCTTTATCGCCGGGAATTGGCATTCGACTGATTAGTTCTTTATCGGAGATAGTATAATAAATTGAAATTCCTTTATCTGAATAGTAACCAGAATCGCGGTTGGTTCCTTGTCGAGTTTGTGTTATTGCATCGAACTTATCACATTTATAAACACTGGTTTTGGCCTTTTCAGTACTGGCAGACGTTGAAGCCTTCGCATCAGTACTTTTATCTTGTGAAACAATCCCAGAACCGATGCCTATCGAAACGACAAAGACAATAAAACTCATACCTAACGACGTAGTTAAAGTACGGAACTTTCCCCGACCTTTATTTCTGGAATAGTTTGAAACTTTCCTGAAAGTAAGTACTGCAAGGATCACACAAATGATGAAAACAACAAGCCCGGCCATAAAATCCCTCAAAGGTTGTGTATCAAAGGTAATCAGAATATCACTTCACAACAAATCGATCGATAAAAACGATCAATAAATCAATTTTCGATCGATAAAAACTATCAAAATCTATTAATCGCAGGCAAATCAATAGGTAAAAACGATCAGACGTTGGTCAGTACTTCGAAAGCATCTGAAGTACTTGGGCTTGACATTTAAACGCCCTCAGAAAGCCGCCAAGGCTGTTTGATTGCTTATGGATTGGGAGTATCTGCATTTAGTTAAAATTTCGTTCTGGGGCTTTCTGTGCGTTTTGTCCGAAACACCATCATGGAGGGGGATTAATCGGATCGGGTTCGCTTCGCTCTGAGCAGTACTGACAGGGCTTTTTCCAGCAACTGAAACAGCAGATACCCCACGAAGTACAAAATGATTTTTTGTATAATAAGTACTGAAATAACAGCAAATTATGTACTTACTGACAGAACAAAAAACGCGATTGGGTTCGCTCTGCCAGTGACCGAAGGGAACGCAGTAGTAGAACCGAATCCAGCGAACAGTACACGCAAAGCGGGTGCTGTTTAATCATTTTATCTATATAAACAATGGGATTGCCATCAAGTACTCACTGCGTGAGTACTCTCACTAACTATCCGAAACAGTTCGCTTGCTTCGCCGCTCCTGCTTTCAGATAGTTAATTCGCTTTCGCTCTTTGATTGCTGTCCGTTTTTCCCTTAAGTATATATTATAAGGGATTATTTTTGGACATACTGTTGCTTTGCATGTCGGTGTATTGGACTGAGTTTGCGTCTCTTTTTTGTACTGCTTTCTGGTATCTGCCCCACATAGCCGTAATATCGTTAGGACTGAGATCCGAGTTGACAGTACTTGCAAGAAACGCTTTGAATGCCTCTAACTCAAGCCTCGGATTATCCTTTTTCCAGCGACTGAAACGCTTTGATTTTGTATCACTCAATGCAGGCAATCTCTTAACGTTTGTGGCTCCCTTTGGCCTTCCCGATACACCTGGTTCAACGTTTTCTAGTACTTCAGGAATATGTTCAATATTTGTACTGAATGATTCAGCCTGCCATTTATCGAACACATAGACAATCTGTGTTGCATCATTGTCGAAATCACGTGATATCCCTCTCAAAGCGAACTGATGAAGGCTCTCGTATTCTCTAGCCTGATGGATATCTTCACCTGTAATCTTTAATAGCAACTCACACAGCTTCGCTTCTGTGTCGTCAGAACGCATACAGGCTAACCAGACGCATGTATGTCGATCTTTGTAGTCGTTATGCCCCCTCGCATCAGGGCTGATTCTGTAAGCCTCATGCAGCTTCTGTTTATCGGTATTGTTGTTCGTCCAGTAGTACTTCTGACCGTCGAGTACTTCAGAGAGGTAATCATAAACACGCTGGAGTTGGTCGGGATTCCTTTCCTTCCATGTCTTTGATAATTTGATATTTTCTGAGAAATAGTATACTTTAAGGCGTTCAGTTAAAGGTACTTTTCGTTGTCGCAGATTATCCAGACTGATTTCTTCAAACATCCCTTGATTTGCCTTATAAATCAATGAATTCTCGAAGTTCGCTCCCATGAAAGTAACAGGTAATCCGAGATACTTACTGAGATCTTTCCATCCAAGAATGCTCAATTGCACTTTCTCTGGATCGACAAAGTAATCGTTGTTCATGATGAAAATATCATTCTCAGCTATAACAGAAAGCTCTTGGGCGATTTTGTTCATTAAATCCCCTTTTACTGCTTTCTTTTTAGCTGTTAAATATCGTTCCTTTTCCTCGTCGACAATCTCATGCTCCTGCATCAGTTCATGATAAATCATATCTTTGATTCTCTGATTATCATCATTAACGTTTTTGAATGAATGGAAATTAGTCACATCATCAAGCCATATTTGCCACCCCTGTAGTAACTCAACGGGAATTCTAAAAAAAGTTTTGTCGCTAATTATTAGCACTCGCTCGGTAGGTGATTTTAAAAATTCCAGTACTGTATTAATGACATTTTTACTCCTAGGCATTAAATCGCTAATCAGTAACTTGCAGTTGTTAATTTTTTTAGCTGTTTTTGTAGCGAGTTTCTGTGTATTTTGTACGATAATAAACTTTTCAGTAATGCCTTTCGTCTTAAGTGCTTTATTGATATTCTCACATAATTGATATGTTTTACCTGAACCACACTCAGCAGATACGTACTTAAATTTATTATAAATAGGTGTGGAATTAATCATTTGTACACGCTCCATATTGATTAATTTAGAAAGGTCAGCCATTCCAGTGTCTGGCCTTTCGTCGTTTTAGTTATTAGTATTTAGGAGTTGCGACAACTACAAGACCATGCTTATCAACAAGTGAAAGAAGCTGCTTCATCGCCTCAAAAGCTACAGGAAGTTTCATAATTAATGTTGAATACATCGCAAATTTTACTTCGTTATCTTCTATATCGACTTCTGTTATATTGCCGCTTTCTAAATTTAGGCCACGATAACGTATTTTATCGTCCTTTAGGTAAATGGTGTGAATCCTCTCATTCCCCTGATATTCATCCAAAACCTGGATGTAGGCTTTTGTACTACTTTGCTTACGTTGAACTATAACGCCAAAAGCAGCTAAATCATTGAATAGATGATTGATTTCATTGACAATCACGAAAGGTATCTTACTGTTTTTCTTTGACATTTCGTTACTCCTCTAAATTAAAAGTCATCTCATGGTTAACCTCCTGCGGCTGCTGTTTATGTTCGATTGGCTATATGTTAACGGGCAAAATTGCCCCAATCAAGAAATAGTTGCAACTTTTTCTTGACAATCTCATTACTATTCAAGTCAAAAAATCATATATTATTTAGGCACTATCTTTGTACTTTCTAACTGATACATTCTTCAATGGTTTCACTAGTATCTTTGTACTTTCTTAGTAGTACATTTATTAAAAATTTCGAGAGTTCTCAGTTTTTATGCGGCCATTGCCGACTTAAAAAAGCATCCTTTGATGAGCCTGCAACACTACAAGCTCTTTGGCTTCATACCTTATAACGCTCTATGAATTCTTTACGCGACAATCCAGTAGCTTCCAATGCTGCGGTTATTGCCTTAGGAACCCGACCATTCATGGCAATGCTATAAGTAATACCCTCATACTCAACATTCGCACGTTCATACTGTCCAGTATTAGGCCAGAATGATGACCCTCTAATATCACTATAACCAACGACTCCTAACATAGTGTTGGCAGTCTCGAAAAGATTTAGATAACTCTGTTTGATACGATCCAGTTGCTCGACTGCCTTCTGAAATAGCGGATTACTAACAAAATTTGAAGAGTCTTCACTTTCAACATCTTTTGCATCATTAGTGGAATACTCGATAGTAAAAGCCCAAAAAGGTTTTCTGTTGACTCCACCAAACACTAGCCATTCATCTTTATGATGACACTTTATCTTTATAGTTATACATCCATCTGTTTTGTCAATAATAATGCTTTCGATAATAGAGCTAATAATTTTCCTTATTTTGTTTCTGTCAGCATCCTCCATATTTGTAAACACCGACCACTGAATAAGCATCAGGAAATCAGTAATATCTACTTCTAAAGATCCTTTACCTTTCAATGAATGTAAGCGTTCTTTCAATTTATCAACTTCCAGAACAGCCTTTTTACGTTCTAAATCAAACGCATTTAGTTGAACTGCTAACTCACTTACCTCAGGAGCAATAGCTATTGCTTTCGCCATGTTTGATATGCGTGATTCCAGATCAGTTATCAATGTTGCTTTTCTACTGATTTCTTCTTCTATAGCAGTAGTGTCAATACCATCCTTGCGACTCTTGTCCATGTAACCTATCAGTAGTGAAATCATGGTACAGTGTTCAACCAATTGTGCTGATATAGACCAGCCAGAACAGTTTTTTTGTAAGTGAACCCCATTCGTACAGATATAGCGAGCAATACCATGATTCATGAAAGAATGCATAGTTCCTCCACACTTACTACACCGTAACACCTGTAATCCTGACAGCAATTTGATTTCTTCTACTTTGTCTTTCTTAGCCTTGTAGTTGTTTTGCTGCTTACGCTCAGCCAAGGTTAAATACTCTGCTTCATCTTTGCATAGCCATGGGTAGTAGTTATCAAGTTTGTAAGTAGCACCACCGACATTGATAGTCCTTTCCCCAACCAACGCACGGTTATCACGCATTTTCTTTAAAACTTGATAATCCCATTCCTTCCCCTTCAACCCATTAGGGTACTTATCATCAAGATATCGCTTTACTGTATATATACCATTCCCAGCCAGAAACATGTCTATAGCTTCACGGGCGATACTCCAGTAAACAGGATGCTCTTTGACCGCCTCATATTGTGAACCTGAATCATCTATCCAAAATGGATGGCGACCAACTGACTTAATGTTTACTGGCAATCCAGCTTTATGACGTTCGACCAAAGCAACAACATTCCCTATAGTCCTGTTAGATTTCGTTGCTGACTCTTCATTGCCACGGATGAACATCAGAATAGAAATCATCAAATCAGTAGGGTGTTGTCTAATGGATTCCCTGTTATAAACCTTCCGATCCATTCCTGTGACAATCGTCAACCCTAAACCTATTAACTCAAGGAAGAGAAGCAATGCTTCATCTACCTGATCACGAGATAGACGGTCGAGGTTTTCGCAGTAAAGCCAAGAGTCGGACGGTATCGCATTATTTTTTACAGCGTCTATGAAGTCGCCCAATTTACCCGCCCGATTCTTCCCGCGGAATGCACTTACACCAGGATCAATAATTTCAACCATTTCAAGGCCAGCTTCTTCAGCATAGGCCTTCGCCGCCGCTACCTGCCTGTTCTTGGTTGTCCCTTTATCCTGGCGATCACTTGACCACCTGATATAGCTATAAAGTTGCGGCATCTATATAATCCCCGGCATTGTGAGCAACTGATTGTACAAAAAAATGTCTAAGATTGGATTTATATCATTAGGGTGCCCAAAAAACCTCGTGGACTCCGAACGCATCCTGACTGAACTGCGCACCGAAGGCTATGACGTGGTGCCAAGCTATGACGACGCCGACATGGTCATCGTCAACACCTGCGGCTTCATCGACAGCGCCGTCCAGGAATCGCTGGAGGCCATCGGCGAAGCGCTGAATGAAAACGGTAAGGTGATTGTCACCGGTTGCCTGGGTGCAAAAGAAGATCAGATCCGCGAAGTGCATCCGAAGGTACTGGAAATCACCGGCCCACACAGCTACGAGCAGGTTCTGCAGCACGTTCACCATTACGTGCCCAAACCGCAGCACAACCCGTTCCTGAGCCTGGTGCCGGAACAGGGCGTGAAGCTGACGCCGCGTCACTACGCGTATCTGAAAATTTCCGAAGGCTGCAACCATCGCTGCACCTTCTGCATTATCCCGTCCATGCGTGGCGATCTGGACAGCCGCCCAATCGGCGACGTGCTGGCAGAGGCAAAACGTTTGGTTGAAGCAGGCGTGAAAGAGCTGCTGGTGATCTCCCAGGATACCTCCGCTTACGGCGTGGACGTTAAGCACCGCACCGGGTTCTGGAACGGCGCTCCGGTCAAAACCAGCATGGTTAGCCTGTGTGAACAGTTGGCTAAGCTGGGCGTCTGGACTCGCCTGCACTACGTTTACCCGTATCCACACGTTGACGATGTGATCCCGCTGATGGCGGAAGGCAAGATTCTGCCGTACCTCGACATCCCGCTGCAGCACGCCAGCCCGCGTATTCTGAAGCTGATGAAGCGCCCAGGTTCTGCGGATCGTCAGCTGCAGCGCATCAAGCAGTGGCGTGAAATCTGCCCGGATCTGACCCTGCGCTCGACCTTTATCGTCGGCTTCCCGGGTGAAACCGAAGAAGACTTCGAGATGCTGCTCGACTTCCTGAAAGAAGCGCGCCTGGATCGCGTGGGCTGCTTCAAATACAGCCCGGTTGACGGCGCAACCGCTAACGAGCTGCCTGACCAGGTGCCGGAAGAAGTGAAAGAGGAGCGCTGGAACCGCTTTATGCAGCTGCAGCAGAAAATCTCTGCCGAGCGCCTGCAGGAAAAAGTGGGCCGCGAGATCCTGGTCATGGTGGATGAAGTGGACGAAGAAGGCGCCATCGGCCGCAGCATGGCGGATGCCCCTGAAATCGACGGCGCGGTTTACCTGAATGGCGAAACCAAGCTGAAACCAGGCGACGTTGTCCGTGTGAAAGTTGAAAACGCGGATGAGTACGATCTGTGGGGTTCAGTGGTTTAGTTTGCCCGTCCTGCATAACAAAGGGCTCTTTGTGAGATCGGTGAATATCCCGTTCACTTCCAACCCTGTTTTATATGTAACCCGGCATAGGTGAACGTCTTAGGGGAGTCACCGTCACTCCCCTAAGAACCCGGACTCCCGGCCAAATAAATCGACCGCTGAAGCGGCAGACCTCCGTTTTATCTCCCAGTCCTGGGTCGGCTGAGATGCGTTCCCGACGCTCTCAGCCTCCGGCCGTTCCCGACGTCCGGACCCTGGCCAGTCGGAGAGAAAACGCAGGCGATTTAAGCCGGAACCGTGCCTCGCTTTAAACCCGCAGCCACACGGAACGTTAACGTTGCTGCAAGTCCTACAAGCCACTCCCTTATTCCCGGCTCTCATCGCCCCCGGCTATGACCCAACTCAGGCGGGGTTGAGCTGTCGGGAACAGCGAAAGAGAGCGATCGTCGGGAACGAATCGCGAACGACCCCGAATGTTTGGGTGATAGCCGGTGGGTTTACCGCTTCAGCGGCGATGAGCTCGCCGGGCGCCGGGGGTTGTCAGGGGGCATGGCGTAATGCCCCCTGACACGTTCACCGTTTCAGTAGCTACATGTAAAGATGGACTTGAAGTGAACGGAACCTTATCCAGCCCTTCAGAAAGAGTTTTTTTAAATACGAAATCACCATTGAACACACGCCTAAAACGTATAACTCATCCCCACCGTTAACTCCCGCAGGTTATTTTTATTCACCATTGGGCTGTCGCTGATAGTACTCGGATAAAAACGCTGGGTGAACTGCGCCCAGGTGTTCCAGAGCGGCGTCCAGGCGTAGTTCATTGCCAGCTGCGCGTAAGGCACTATGCTGCCCTGTGGCCGCCATGCCGCAAGGCCTGTTTTTGCCGACTCTTTCTCTGAAACGCCATAGTAATAGCGCGTGTTTTGCGCATTCGAGAAGTCCATTCCCGCTTCCGGCACCAGCGTAAAATTACCCCACTGCGCCATTGCAATATAGGCCGTATTCGCCGTTAGGCCGTTGCTGACGCCCAGCGTGTCGCCCGCAATTGTCGCGCTGAACGCGCCTATCGGCGTGGTGTATTGCATCGTCATGCCGCCCATCATCGTGCTATGGCGATTATTCAGCCCCCGCAGCGCGGACGTCTGCCCGGTATCTGCCTGATACAGGGTATCGTAGTAATAGACTTTAGCGCGCAGCAGCAGCGTGTCGGTATTGATGAAGTTATAGCCCGCTTCGGTGCCGTCGAGGTACCAGGTTTTGCCGTCGTAGCCGACGTAGGGCAACGCCCAGCGAAGCTGGTGCCGGGTTTGGTAAGGGGTTTGATACAGGCCCCCCTGCGCGCCAAGCGACCAGTTGGCCGCAGGGCAGGCAGTGGCAATCAGCAACGGGCTTAGCAGAAGTGCCCCGGTTATTTTTCTCATTTCTTCACTCCAGGGCAACGAATCTACTGCCTCAGCTTAGCCTTTAATTTTCGGATCCAGCGCGTCCCGCAGTCCATCCCCCAGCAAGTTGAACGCCAGCACGGTCAAAAAGATGGCAAGACTCGGGAAAATAGCCACATGCGGGGCAATCACCATATCCGCCCTCGCCTCGTTCAACATAGCGCCCCACTCCGGCGTAGGTGGCTGAGCCCCCAGGCCGAGAAATGACAGACTTGCGGCGGAAATAATCGAGGTCCCGATGCGCATCGTGAAATACACCACAATCGACGAAACGGTTCCCGGCAGAATATGCCGGAAGATGATAGTCGCATCCGGGGCACCAATGCTACGAGCAGACTCAATAAAAGTTTGCTGTTTCAGCACCAGCGTGTTGCCGCGCACCAGGCGGGCAAAGGCCGGAATACTGAAAATCGCCACCGCAATAATCACGTTGGTCATGCCGCTGCCCATCACCGCCACCACCGCAATTGCCAGCAAAATACCGGGGAAAGCGAACAGCACGTCGCAGATTCGCATGATAATGCGGTCCCACCACCCTTCGTAATAGCCCGCCAGCAGGCCAAAGAAGGTACCGATTAGCGCGCCGATAAGCACCGAAAAGACGCCAGCGGCCAGCGAGATTTGCGCCCCGACCAGCACACGACTAAAAATATCCCGCCCGAGCGAATCAACGCCAAACCAGTGCAGCATCGACGGCCCGTCGTTCAGCCTGTCGTAATCGAAATAGTTTTCCGCATCAAAGGGGGCAATCCACGGTGCTATGAGCGCAATCACTATCAGCAAAAGCACAAACAGCCCGGCAGTCATCGCCACGGGCTGCTGGCGAAAACGCCGCAGAAACTCGCTCCACGGGGTACGAATTTGCCCGGCACGTACCACGGGCATCGCGTTGACTATGGCCTGGCGTCGCCAGTTTAAAAGTCGCATCCTTATTTGTACCTGATGGCCGGGTTAATGGCGGCATACAGCAGATCCACCACTAAGTTGATCACAATAAACTCCAGCGAAAACAGCAGAACCTCGGCCTGAATAACCGGGTAATCACGCATCTCCACTGAATCCACCAGCAAACGCCCTAATCCCGGCCAGTTAAACACTTTTTCCACCACAATAGACCCACCGAGCAGGAAGCCGAACTGCAACCCCATCATGGTGATCACCGGGATCATGGCGTTACGCAGGCCGTGTTTTACCACGATCAGCGTTTCGCTCACGCCTTTCGCCCTGGCGGTACGCATGTAATCTTCGTGCAGCACCTCCACAAACGACGCGCGGGTGAATCTCGCCATGACCGCCGCCACTGCCGCCCCAAGGGTAATGGACGGCAGAATGTAGTGCTGCCAGCTGTCGGCCCCCACCGTGGGCAGCCAGCCCAGCTCAACCGAGAAAACCTGCATCAGCAGCATTCCCAGCGCGAAGGCCGGGAATGAAATGCCGGACACGGCAATCGTCATGCTCAGGCGATCCGGCCAGCGGTTGCGCCAGACGGCGGCCACAATGCCGGTCACCAGGCCAAACAGCGTCGCCCATGCCATGCTGGTCAGCGTCAGCCACAGCGTGGGCATAAAGCGGCTGGCAATCTCTTCAGACACAGGGCGGCGCGAAACCAGCGAGGTGCCAAAGTCCCCCTGCACGACGTGCGTGATGTAATGCAGGAACTGCCGCCACAGCGGTTGATCCAATCCCAGCTGTTTGCGAACAAGTTCGATGACCGTGGCATCCGCTTCCGGCCCGGCAATCAGCCGCGCCGGGTCGCCGGGCAGCAGATGCACGAACAGGAATACCAGCACCGCCACGATGAACAGCGTCGGGATCAGGCCCAAAAGGCGTTTGAGGAAATAGTTAAACATCGCAGCCCCTCACTCTAACCCTCTCCCTGAGAAGAGAGGGAATCAAGAGACAAGGCACCAACAGGCTTAGCTTTCCCCCTTCTCCCTTTTAGGGAGAGGGCCGGGGTGAAGGTCATTATCACGCTACTTCAAATCCGCATTATCAAAACTAAACCCGGTATCCGGCATCACATAGAAGCCGGTGAGATTTTTGCTGTGGGCAGAAACCAGTTTTTCCACCACCAGCGGCACCCACGGAGACTCTTTCCAGATCGTATCCTGCGCGTCTTTGTACAGCTTCGCCTTCTCTTCCGGTTGAGTAGTTTTCAGCGCATCGGCCAGGTCTTTGTCCACCTGCGGATTGCTGTAAAACGCGGTGTTAAACAGCGTTGGTGGCCAGTTCTGGGAAGCAAACAGCGGCGACAGCGCCCAGTCAGCTTCACCGGTTGACGCCGACCAGCCGGTGTAGAACATTCTCACGCCGCTCTCTTTCTGCCCTTTTGCTTCCACTTCGGCAGCACGCTGCCCGGCGTCCATCGCCGTCACTTTCACCTTGATACCCACCTGCGCCAACTGCTGCTGGGTAAACTGCAGCACTTTCTGCGCGGTACTGTGGTTGTGCGAGGACCAAAGCGTGGTTTCAAAGCCGTTCGGGAAGCCCGCTTCTTTCAGCAGCGCTTTGGCTTTGGCTGGGTCATAAGGCCAGGGTTTGAATTTCTCGGCATAGGCAAGCGACGGCGGCACCACGCCTTCTGCTGGCGTAGCGAAGCCGGAGAACGCCACTTTCACCAGCGCCTGGCGGTTAATCGCATAGTTGATGGCTTCGCGGACTTTCGGGTTATCAAACGGTTTTTGGGTGACGTTCATGCTGATGTAGCGCTGCATGATCGACGGCGAGGCAACCAGCTCAAGCTTGCTGTTTTTCTCCAGCACGCCCGCCTGCTCGTAAGGGATCGGGAACGCGAACTGCGCCTCGCCGGTTTGCAGCATCGCCGCACGGGTATTGTTATCCACGACCGGGCGCCAGGTAATGCTGTCCAGCTTCGGCAGGCCTTGCTGCCAGTAACCGGCGAATTTCTTCACCTTCACAAAATCGGTCTGGTTCCAGGTATCCAGCTGATACGGGCCGGTACCTACCGGATGGAAGCCGATATCTTTGCCGTATTTTTGCAGCGCAGCCGGGGAGATCATCGCCGTCGCCGGGTGGGCCAGAATATTGATGAACGCCGAGAACGGCTCTTTTAAGGTGATTTTCACCGTGGAAGGATCGACCACCTCCGTTTTGGCAATGGTTTTATACAGGTTGTAGCGCTTGAGGTGGTTGTCCGGGTTGCTGGCGCGATCGAGGTTCGCTTTTACCGCCTCGGCATTGAAGTCAGTACCGTCCTGGAACTTCACGCCAGTGCGCAGCTTGATGGTGTACACCAGGCCGTCGTCAGACACTTTGTAGCTTTCTGCCAGCACGTTCTGCAGCTTCATGTCTTTATCAAGCCCGAACAGCCCCTGATAGAACGATTTGGCCACCGCCTGGGACAGTGTGTCATTCGCATCGTAAGGATCGAGCGTGGTGAAGTTTGAGGCCACCGCTACGACGACATCTTTAGCAGCGAAAGCGGGCGTGGCGATAACGGCGGAGGCAAGTCCCGCCGCCAGCAGCCATTTTTGCGTTGTGTTAGCTGTCATTATTGTTTTCCTTTATAGGCGATTTTCACTGCTGCCGATGGGGTGGCGGGCGACAAAATGCCCCGGCCCCACCGCAACCAGCGGTGCTACGTGCGGTTCATCCCCCAGGCTGCGTGTGGCGCTGGGGATCTCATCAGACACTAAAACAGGCTTGCGTCCCTTGCGGGTTGGGTCAGCCACCGGTACCGCCGCCATAAGTTTGCGGGTGTACGGATGCTGCGGGTTTTCAAACACGGCGCGGCGCGGGCCAATTTCAACAATCTGGCCCAGATACATCACCGCCACGCGATGGCTGATGCGTTCCACGACGGCCATGTCGTGGGAAATAAACAGAAAAGCGATGCCAAATTCGCGCTGCAGGTCGAGCAGCAGGTTAACGATTTGCGCCCGAATCGACACATCCAGCGCCGAGACGGACTCGTCGGCAATCACCACCTTCGGGTTCAGCGCCAGCGCGCGGGCAATACAAACCCTCTGCCGCTGGCCGCCGGAGAACTCATGCGGGTAACGCCACGCGTGCTCAGGCTGTAAACCGACTCGCTCAAGCAGCCAGGCGACGCGCTGCTGGGCCTCTTCTTTAGGCATCGCATGGTGCACCAGTAGCGGCTCCATAATGGAGTAGCCGACGGTCTGGCGCGGATCCAGCGAGGCATACGGATCCTGGAAAATAAACTGAATGTCTTTGCGAACGTGCTGCAGCTCGCCGTTAGGCAAATTGTCAATACGCTGACCGTTAAAGGTGATGGTGCCGCCCTGGGTTTCCACCAGCCGCAGCAGCGAGCGCCCGGTGGTCGATTTACCACAGCCGGACTCGCCCACCAGCGCCAGCGTTTCGCCGGGCAATAAATCAAAACTCACCTTTTCAACGGCATGCACCTGGCGCGTCACCCGGTTGAATATTCCGCTACGCAGCGGGAAGCGGGTCACCAGATCGCGAACTTCAAGCACCGGCTTCGCGCCGGGAGGAATCGTATCCTGCTCGGTTTCGGGCTCTTGCTGATTCGGTTGGCCTGGGACAATCAACGGGAATTTGCGCGGTAAATCGCTGCCGTTCATGGCGCCAAGCCTTGGCACGGCAGCCAGCAAAGCCTGGGTGTAGGCGTGCTGCGGGTTCTGGAATATTTGCTCCACGGTACCGGTTTCAACCGCTTCCCCCCGGTACATCACCAGCACCCTGTCGGCGATGTCCGCCACCACGCCCATATCGTGGGTGATGAAAATGACGCCCATCTGCATTTCATCCTGCAGAACGCGAATAAGCTGCAGGATTTGTGCCTGAATAGTCACGTCGAGGGCAGTTGTCGGCTCATCGGCGATCAATACGGCCGGGCGGCAGGAGAGCGCCATAGCAATCATCACTCGCTGGCGCATCCCCCCGGAAAGCTGGTGCGGATAGCGGTTCAGGATGGCCTGTGCTTCAGGAATACGCACGCGTTCTAACATGCGCTTTGCTTCCGCCAGCGCCGCACGTCCATCAAGCTTTTGATGTAAACGGATGGACTCAGCGATTTGTTCGCCCACGGTGAACACCGGATTAAGCGAGGTCATCGGCTCCTGGAAAATCATGGCCACATCCGCCCCGCGCACGCGACGCATCTGGGCGTTGCTCAGCTCGGGCAGGTTCAGCACCTCTTTATTACGCCGACGCAGCAGCAGCTTGTCGCAGCTAACCTGCCCGCCGCCCTGCTCCAGCAGGCGCATCAGCGCCATCGCCGTGACCGACTTCCCGGAACCAGACTCGCCCACGATAGCCAGCGTTTCGCCCCGGTTAAGGGTCAACGACAGGTGGCGTACCGCGTCGGCAACCTGCTGCTGTTGGCGAAAGCGAATATTGAGGTCGCTAACGGCAAGCACCTGCTCGTCCGGTAGCTCATGACTGTGCGGCATTAACTCTCCTGGTCACGATAAATTCCTACGTTCGGGGCATCGCCGACAAAGCCAAAGCCACGGTACATTCCTTCGCTGTTAAACGGCAGCGCGACGTTCCCCTGATTGTCGATGGCAATCATGCCGCCGCTGCCGCCCAGCGCGGGCAGTTTCTCCATCACCACGCGGTCAACGGCCTGCTGCAGACTTAGTCCGGCATACTCCATCAGGGCCGCAATATCGTAGGCCGCCAGCGTGCGGATAAAAACTTCGCCCGTGCCGGTGCAGGACACGGCCACATTGGCGTTGTTGGCATAGCAGCCCGCGCCGACTAAGGGAGAATCCCCTACCCGGCCCGGCAGTTTATTGGTCATTCCGCCGGTGGACGTTGCCGCCGCCAGATTCCCCAGTTTATCCAGCGCCACTGCGCCTACCGTGCCAAATTTTTTATCGGCATCAATCGGCTCAGCCCCGTCATGATCCAGCAGAGTCTGTTGACTTTCACGGGCGCGCAGCAGCTGCTGATAGCGTTCTTCGGTCGAAAAGAGCGTGGCTTCGACCGGCTCAAGCCCATTCTGCGCGGCAAAACGCTCCGCCCCTTCGCCAATCATCAGCACGTGCGGGCTGTTTTCCAGCACTAATCTTGCCGCCAGGATCGGGTTGCGAATATGGCTCACGCCCGCCACCGCCCCGGCATTCAGGCTGTTGCCATCCATCACGCAGGCGTCCAGCTCATGTGTACCTTCACTGGTGAACACAGATCCTATCCCGGCGTTGAACAGCGGGCATTCTTCGAGCAGGCGCACCGCCTCGGTCACCGCGTCCAGCGCGCTGCCGCCGCGTTCAAGGATCTGCTGCCCGGCTTCAACAATGTCGGAGAGTGCGCTAATAAACTGCAGCTCTTTTTCCGGCGTCAGGTGGGCGCGGGTCAGGGCTCCGGCCCCGCCATGAATAGCGATAACGGCTTTGGTCATTCGGCATTGCCTGTAGAAAGTGATATCCGGCAGCGTTTTTTCTATAAATATCAGAATCGTTGCCAAACATTGATACGATTTTTGAATATAGAAAGACGTAAAAGTGTTGTAAAGAAAATTGACTTTACTCTATAAGCCTTTTGCCGCCCTGGCGGGAAGGAGAAATAGCGGCCAATTAAACCAAAGCCGCTATTTCTGTGGTAATAACAAAATCTTAGAACTTCGCGCTGATCCCCACGTTGTAGCTGGTCTGGTTCCCGTCGCTTAAGCCTGCCGTTTGTGCCACCGCCGCGAATGCGGACACGGTATTTGAAAGCGGCATATCTGCCCCGACGGCGATATCGGCCCAGTTTTTATCCAGCTGTTCACCGCTGCGGCTGAAGGTCAACGCCGTGGATTTTAGGCCGCCGTTCGCCCGATAACTGTCATCGCCGAACTGATGGCGATAGCTTGCCTGCGCCCAGGGATTAATGACGCCCAGCTTCGTGTCCACGCGCCAGCCCGCGCTGCCGATTTGCGAATGGCCGTTCTGGTCGCCAAAGCGCATAGCCGTGCTGCTGCTGCCATTTTCGCTGTAGCCGTTTACGTGGCTGTAATCCCAGGCGTACTGCAGCACCGGCCCCGTGGTTAGCCAGGCCGTGACGGGGATATCGTAGCCAGCCGTCAATCGCGCGCCATACAGCCTGCCGTCGGTGTCGCCTTTTTCCGTGCGGGTAAGCTGCCCCAGGGTGATATCGCGCTGAATATTGGTGAAGTCGGCAGAGAGATAATGCACGTCCCCGTTCAGCCAGGCCTGGCCCGCGCGAAGCTGGCCAAAGAGCGCCGCCTGAAAACCTCGGGTATCGTAGCGGTAGCCGTCGTCCGGGCGCTGATTGTCCAGCGAACCGGCGATCAGCCCGCCCAGCACCACGTTTTCGTTCAGCTGATAGTCGAGACCGACCGTCAGGTTATTGGTGTTACCTTTGCCGTCGCCGGTTTCGCTATTGCCGCTGTACCGCTGATACCCGCCGCTGTAGCCGCCAAATACGCCCAGTGAACCTGTGGCGTTATCGCCCTGCCGCAACTGCTGATAGCGGCTGTCGAGCGTTGCCCGGCTGCCGCGCACCATCGCCTGCGTGCCCTGGTTCAGGCGAGTGACCTGGACGGGCGCGACGATAATCGACTCAATGTACTCGGCAATGATGCTGTGAACCTGCGGGCTCGGGTGGAAATGATCGGCAAACAGATAATCCTGCGCGGCGTTAAATCCCGGCGTGGAGCTGGTGCAGTCGGTCGCCGCCACGCCCGGCGGGCAGGCCATCCCGGCGCTGTTTGTCAGACCGAAGGCCTCAGGATTAGCCAGAATCTCCTGGAAGACACCGTTGATATCCGCCCGGGCGATATTCCCCCCATGCTGCAGCAGGGCCTGATCTTCGGCGCTGTTGTAGAACGTGGTAAGCAAAGCGGCCTGCTGCACGGCCCGATCGTAGGCGGCTATCAGCTGCGCGGCTACCCCTTGCTGAACGAGCGGATTGGCACTGACAACGGAAGCCGCCGCCTGCAGTGCCTGATGAATCGCCTGCTGACGACTCGCCAGGTCAGGCGTTTGTGCCGCATCCAAAGACGCATAGGCAGCCTGAATCGCAGCCGTGGCCGCCGCCCCAAGCCCGGCGCTGAGTACCAGTTCCATTAGCGTTGGCGTGGCGCCGATATTCGGAACGTTCGGCACCACCACCAGCCCGGCGCCCGCATCAAGCAAAGCCCCCACCTGAGCGGCGGCGTTGGCCGCGCTATTGGCCGCTATCCCCTGCGCCAGCGCAGGCTGAGTGGCGGCCGCGGCAAGATCGTTGCCACCGATCCAGTGAATATATAAGCCGTTGCCATCCGCCCGCCCACCGGTCTGGCTCAGGTAGCGCTGAACCTGGCTTTGCGTATTATCGGCCGGATTAAGCGCGGGCACAGCGGTGCCCCCGCCTGCGGCATAGTTGCTCCCACCTTCGCGGGAAGGCGTCAGCGTCAGGCCATAATGTGCGGCGAGCTGCTCGTCATAGAGCTTGTTCTGGCTGCTGTTCCAGGTCCAGCGCCCGTTGTTGCCGGTATCGCTGAGGCTGTCGCCAAAAACGGTGAGGGAATCAAAGGCAAATGCAGATGAGGTGAAGCCCACAGCGGCGGCCAGCATACTGAATTTGAATGCTTTTTGTTTGCTTATCATCAGTTCTTCCTTGCAAGGTTTTTTATTAGCCACAATGACTATAGCCAATGGCGATTGACACGCAGGCCGAGCGTAAAGAAGAAACGTGACAACGTGATGTAACGCATGTCCGACCACTGACGAAAGGTTTTTGCTGATCCCAGACATGCCGTCAGGCGGCGTTTTCTGCCATACTAAGGCCTTATTTTGCCCCTGCCCCAGGAGTCATGAATGGAATTTACCGCCGGGCTGATCCCGCTTGAAACCGCACTTGAACAGATGCTGTCCCGTATTCATCCGTTGTCTGAAACAGAAACCCTGCCGCTGCTGCTGGCCACGGGCCGCGTCACGGCGTCCCCGGTGGTCTCGCCGCTGGATGTCCCCGGTTTCGATAACTCAGCGATGGACGGCTACGCGGTGCGGCTGGCGGATATCAAAGCCGGGGGCGCACTGCCCGTCGCCGGGAAAGCCTTCGCCGGACAACCGTTTAGCGGTGAATGGCCTGCAGGCACCTGCGTGCGCATCATGACCGGCGCGCCGATCCCTGTCGGAGCTGAAGCCGTTGTGATGCAGGAAGAGACGGAAGTCACCGAAAGCGGCGTGCGTTTTAACGCTCCGGTGAAGAACGGCCAGAATATTCGCCGTCGCGGTGAGGATATCCATCAGGGCGCCAGCGTGCTGGCCGCAGGCGTGAAATTAACCGCCGCCGAACTGCCGCTGATTGCCTCGCTGGGCATCCCGGAAGTGAAGGTCTTTCGCAAAGTGCGTGCGGCGGTGTTCTCCACCGGCGATGAACTCCAACTTCCGGGCCAGCCGCTGGCCGAAGGCCAAATCTACGATACCAACCGCCTGGCGGTGCACGTCATGCTGGAGCAGCTGGGCTGCGAAGTGATCGACCTCGGCATCGTTCGGGATGACCAGGCGGCCCTTCGCGCGGTGTTTAACGAAGCGGACAGCCGGGCAGATGTGGTCATCAGCAGCGGCGGTGTTTCCGTGGGCGAAGCCGATTACACCAAACAAATCCTCGAAGAACTGGGCGAAGTCGGCTTCTGGAAGCTGGCGATTAAACCGGGCAAACCGTTTGCCTTTGGACGCCTGAAAAACAGCTGGTTCTGCGGTCTGCCGGGCAACCCGGTTTCCGCCGCTCTGACGTTCTACCAGCTAGTGCAGCCGCTGCTGGCGAAGCTGAGCGGGCAAATCGCCAGCCCTCTGCCGCCGCGCATGCGCGTTCGCAACGTCGGCAAGCTGAAGAAATCCCCTGGCCGCCTCGACTTCCAGCGCGGCATTCTTCGCCGCAATGAGCAAGGCGACCTGGAAGTGTTAAGCACCGGGCATCAGGGATCGCATATTTTCAGCTCCTTCAGCCAGGCCAACTGTTTTGTGGTGCTGGAGCGCGAACGCGGCAACGTAGAGGCCGGGGAATGGGTTGAGGTCGAACCGTTTAATCCGCTGTTCGGAGGCTGAAATGGTCGAGCTTAGCGATGAGGAGATGCTGCGCTACAACCGCCAGATTGTGCTGCGCGGCTTTGACTTTGACGGCCAGGAAAAGCTTAAGGCTTCGCGAGTGCTCATCGTCGGGCTGGGCGGGCTGGGCTGCGCGGCGGCACAGTATCTGGCGGCCGCGGGCGTGGGCCAGCTCACGCTGCTCGATTTCGACACCGTTTCGCTCTCAAATCTCCAGCGGCAAACGCTGCACAGCGATGCCACAATTGGCAAACCGAAGGTGGATTCCGCGCGGGATTCACTGGCGGCGATTAATCCGCATATCCAACTCGACACCGTCAATGCGATGCTCGAATACCCTCAGCTTTCCGGGTTAATCGCCCGCCACGATGTGGTGCTGGACTGCACGGATAACGTGGCTATACGCAACCAGCTCAATCGCGGCTGCCATCAGCATAAGATCCCGCTGGTGTCCGGGGCGGCCATTCGCATGGAGGGCCAGATTAGCGTCTTCACGTATCAGGATAACGAGCCCTGCTACCGCTGCCTGAGCCGTCTGTTTGGCGAAAGTACGCTGAGCTGCGTTGAGGCTGGCGTTATGGCCCCGCTGGTCGGGATTATCGGCTCGCTGGAAGCCATGGAGGCCATCAAGCTGCTGGCAAACTACGGCACCCCAGCGCGCGGGAAAATCTTGCTTTACGATGCGATGACCTGTCAGTTCAGAGAGATGAAGCTGGCACGTAACCCGCAGTGTGAAGTGTGCGGGTAGAAACGAAAACGGGGATATCATTATCCCCGTTATTTTTAGACCGCCAGATCGGTGAGCATCACCTTGGCAATTTCGAAGTAAATCAGCAGCCCGGTTCCGTCGATTAAGGTGGTGATAAACGGCGCCGACACCACGGCCGGATCGATATTCACCTTACGAAGCAGCATCGGAATAATCGAAGAAACAATCGCGCTCCAGACGGTGATGGCGATGAGCGTCAGGCTGACCACCATCATCACTTCCATACCCACGCCCAGCATCCAGGCCCGAATAAACCCGGCGGTGCCAATGGTTAAGGCAATGAGCACCGAGGCCGAGATCTCCTTGCGCAAAATAGCGCCCAAATCCTTTAGCCCCACTTCGCCGAGCGCCATCGCCCTGACCAGCGTCGAGGTAATTTGTGTGCCGGTATTGCCGCCGGTGCCAATCAGCAACGGGATAAAGAACGCCAGCGCAATCGCCGCCTCAAGCTGATCTTCAAACGATTTAATCACCGAGCTGGTGTAAGCCTCGGCCACAAACAGCAGCAGCAGCCAGACCGATCTTTTGCGCCACAGCGTAAAGACGCTACTTTGCAGATAGGGCGTTTCCAGCGGCGACGACGCGCCCTGCAGCTGGCTGTCCAGCGTGTTTTCGTCCTCAAGCAGCTGAGCGATTTCCTGCGGGCCCAGCACGCCTTTCAGCTTGCCGTAGCTCAAAACAGGGATGTAGTTAGCGCCCGCCTTTTTAATATCCACGCAGGCTTCATGCCGCGTTTTTTCCGGCGTTAATGAGAACGCCACGGGCCGCATCAGATCACTGAGTAGCGCCTCTTTGTCGGCCTGCAGCAGTGATTTTACCGGCACGAGGCCAAACAAATGAGCATCGTCGTCCACCACAAATATCTGCGACGGGATCTGCTCATTTTTAATGCCCGAACAGAACAACGCCTGCGCATCCTGCACCGAAGTGCCCGGCGGTAAAGCGATGTAATCCTGGCTCAGGTAAGCCAGCACGGTGTTTTGTGAGTCTGAGGATGGCAGTTTGACGGACACGGCCAGTGAAGCGCGGGTGTGCGCTGAGGTATTAGTTGAAAAGGTCATGATTTTTCCCCGGTTACTGTTTTAAAAATAAACAGTCCTCATCCTGGGGCGAAGCAAGATATGAGAGTGCTGACGCTATCTCCATGTCTCGGTTTTAGCACTGCACAACGTATCCCCTAAAGCGGGGGAAGTTACCTGGGGTTATACCTTCGCTCGATATAACCTGTCCTAATCTTGGGCGTCTCTCGACGTCGTCAGATCAGCAACCTATGTTTGTACAGGAGCCTCGCCTAACGAGATACTGCAAGTCTTCCGCGGCCTATAGTAGGGATTTAAACTTCGGGCGCAAGGCAAAGAACCTGCGCTGTTTAGGGTTTATTTATGCTTTTTTTCTGCTCAGTCGTAGAGTTTATCGCTGGTCACCGCCGGTCGACCCTTCCCCGCTCCCACGCGCCGCACTGACGCCTGCACCTTTAGCGTACCGCCCAACAGAATATTCACCACCGGCGCTTCCGGGCGCATCAGGCGCTGCTGCAGCAGTTGAACCGCCTCCTCACCCAGCTCGTCCCTGGGAACATGAACCGAGGTTAAAGGCACGTCATGGATTTCGGCCAGGTTAAAGCCATCGATGCTCATTACTGACATATCCTGCGGCACGCGCAGCCCTGCTTTTTGCAGAGCACTAACGGCACCTGCCGCCATAAAATCGCCGCCGACTAACAGCGCGCTCGGCCAGGCCGGCCGCGGCGTAACGGCCAGATAGTCGCTGATTAAGGCCTCGCTCTCTTTGGCACCGAAGCTTTGGGCGACTAACAAATGCCGGGTCTCATCAAACGACAAATTACGGCTGTCCCACGCATCCCGAATCCCGGCCAGGCGCTGTTCCATGGTGTAGCGACGCAGGCACATTACCGTCAGTACGCCTTTATGCCCCATGTCGAACAGATAATTTGCGGCAAAGCGGCCGGTCATCAGGTGATCCGGCGCCACGCCTGAAAGACGCATTTTGCGATCCTGGCAGTTGATCAGCACGCAAGGCTTGCCCAGATCCGCCGCCAGATCGTGGATGTGCGGATCATCAATCCCCAGCAGAATGGCCGCTTCGGTTTCCGCCTCGTTCATCTTGCTGAGAAACAGTCCGGTATCGCTGTCATTCTCTTCCAGCGCGCAGAAGCGCAGCCTGGCGTCGTGAGGCACCAGCGCCTTGCCGATGCCCTGCATCACCCGGTAGTAGAAGACGTCCAGCCGCTCATCAAACGCCCGACGGGGCGCAAAAACCACCAGGCTGTTGACCAATAATCTGCCCGCGGCAATGCCCTGCAATACCCCCTTAGCTTTGGCGCAGGCCAGTACCCGCTGGCGGGCCGACTCGCTGGTATTCCCCTTACCCGCCAGCACGCGGGAAACGGTGCTTATCGACAGCCCCGTTTGCGCGGCAATTTCGGTGATTTTTAGCGTTTTACTCATTTTGTGATCGACGCCCGTTTGTGAAATGAAAAAATTTTCATGACTGCGAGTACGCCATAGTGCCGGAGATTTAGCGTTATTTCTTCGCGTCGGATCGAGATAGTGAAAATATTTGCAAAAATTGCGCTATTGGTTGGCTGATAACTCAATTACGCTCCATTTTGTTAACCAATAAGGTTCTCACTGAAAGTGAAAATAAAATTAAAAATATAAAAATCAAATAATTAAATTACACCCATCGCCAAAAATAGTGGCATACCAATTCTACTAATTACCCTACAAGGTGGAGTGAACTATGAGTCATGGCATCGACCAACCGATAACCGCCGTTAAGGCAGGACGCGTTTTCCGACATTTGCGCTGGTGGGTTCTGGTTCTGTTCTTACTTGGCGTCACCGTGAATTACATCACGCGTAATGCGCTGGGGATCCTGGCGCCTGAACTGAAAACCTCCCTCGGCATTACCACCGAACAATATTCCTGGATAGTCGGTGCTTTTCAGCTGGCCTATACCCTGTTCCAGCCTCTCTGCGGCTGGCTGATCGACGTGATTGGCCTGAAGATCGGCTTTCTGATCTGCGCCAGCATCTGGGCGGTGATGTGCATGCTGCATGCCGGCGCCGGGACCTGGTTACAGCTGGCTATTTTGCGCTTCATGATGGGCGGCGCGGAGGCCGCAGCCACGCCCGCCAACGCCAAAACGCTGGGTGAATGGTTCCCGAAAAAAGAGCGACCGATTGCCGCAGGCTGGGCCGGGGTGGGCTTTTCCATCGGCGCAATGCTGGCTCCGCCGATTATCTATTTTGCCCACAGTTTTTTTGGCTGGCAGGGTGCCTTTATGTTCAGCGGCGCGCTGGCGCTAGGGTGGGTTGTGCTGTGGTGGCTGTTTTACCACAACCCGGAACAGCACCCGAACCTGAGCAAGGAAGAACTGGCGTTCATCAAGCAGGACAACGAGCCGCCCGCCGTGAAACTGCCGTTTTTCACCGCCCTGAAAACCGTCTCCAAAAATAAACGCTTTTACGGCATCGCCATTCCAGCTTTTATGGCGGAACCCGCCTGGGCGGTCCTGAGCTTTTGGGTTCCGCTTTACCTGGCCAACGAACGCGGAATGGATCTCAAACAGATTGCTATGTTCGCCTGGCTGCCGTTCCTCGCTGCCGATATCGGCAGCATTGCCAGCGGCTATCTGACCAAAGTTTACGTCCGTATTTTTGGCTGCTCGCGCACCAATTCCGTGGTGGCGAGTTCGGTAACCGGCGCGTTCCTGATGCTTTCTCTGGCGCTGGTCGCCGTCACCAAAGATCCCTGGATTGCCATCCTGCTTATCTCCATCGGCGGCTTCGGGCACCAGATTATCTCCTGCATGCTCAGCGCGCTGGTGGTGGACTCTTTTGATAAAGGCCAGATGGCCACCGTCAACGGCATGCGCGGTTCGGCGGCCTGGATTGCCAGCTTTATCTTCTCTCTGATCATCGGCGTGACCGCCGACAAGATTGGCTTCAACCCGCTGTTTATCGCCATGGGCTTTTTTGATCTGATCGGCGCGGTGTTCCTGGTGGCATTTATCGCCGAACGCCGCGCAAAACGCACCTGAATGGATGGTCTCTCATGAAAACACTTAAGAACTGGACGCTCGCAAAACAAGATGACAGCCAGGTTATCCTGACCCTCGACGGCAAGCATTCGCTGCACCTGTATGTGCTGGAAGATAAGCTGTTTCGCGTGCTGATTAAACGTCAACAGGGCCTGGCGCTGGACCGCACCTGGAGCATCGCCCCGCAGCAGGATGTCCCGTGGGAGGGGCGCGACCGCGAAAGCCACGCCGGGTTTACCCTGCCCGGCTTCACGCTGGAACAGCAATCGGATAGGCTCATTATCAGTAGCGAAAGCCTGCGCGTGACCGTGCGCCAGCCGCTTTATCTGGAGTGGGAATACAAATCCGCCCAGGGCGAATGGCTGCCTCTCGCCTGCGATCGCCCCACCAGCGCCTACCAGCTTAACGCTCACGGCGATGGCGTGGCCCACTATCAGCGGCGCTTTGCCGGGGAGCGCTTTTACGGGCTGGGTGAAAAAGCCGGGCCGCTTAACCGCACCGGCAGGCGCTATGAGATGCGTAATCTGGACGCAATGGGCTATAACGCGGTGTCGACCGACCCGCTTTACAAGCATATTCCCTTCACTATTACGCGCCGGGACGACGTCAGCTTTGGCCTGTTCTATGACAACCTGAGCAGCTGCTGGCTGGATCTGGGCAACGAGATAGACAACTATCATCTGGCCTATCGCCGCTGGCAGGCAGAAGCCGGCGATCTGGACTATTACCTGTTTCTCGGCCCGCGCGTGCTGGACGTCACCAAGGCCTTCGTGCGCCTGACCGGGAAAACCTTCTTCGGGCCAAAATGGAGCCTCGGCTACAGCGGCTCAACGATGCATTACACCGACGCACCCGACGCCCAAAATCAGCTGATGAACTTCATTCGGCTGAGCCAGCAGCACGCGATTCCGTGCGACTCATTCCAGCTTTCGTCGGGCTACACCTCCATCAATAACAAACGCTACGTGTTTAACTGGAATTATGAAAAGGTGCCGCAGCCGAAGGTGATGAGCCAGGCGTTTATGGCGGCCGGGATCCGCCTTGCGGCCAACATCAAGCCTTGTCTGCTGCAGGATCATCCGCGTTATGAGGAGGTTGCCAAAGACGGGCTGTTTATCAAAGATTCGGAATCCGATGCGCCGGAACACTCCAGCTTCTGGGACGATGAAGGCTCTCATCTGGACTTCACCAACCCGGCCACGGTGAAGTGGTGGCAGGCTGGCGTCACCACACAGCTGCTGGAAATGGGCATTGGCTCCACCTGGAACGACAACAACGAATACGAAGTGTGGGACGGGGAAGCGCGCTGTCACGGCTTTGGCCAGCCGATAGCCATCAAACATATTCGCCCGGTCATGCCGCTGCTGATGATGCGCGCTTCGATGGAGGCTCAGCAGAAATTTTCCCCGGAAAAACGCCCATATCTGATTTCCCGTTCCGGTTGCGCCGGGATGCAGCGCTACGTCCAGACGTGGAGCGGCGACAACCGCACCAGCTGGGATACGCTGCGTTACAACACGCGGATGGGCGTCGGCATGAGCCTGTCCGGCCTGTTTAACGTCGGGCATGACGTTGGCGGTTTTTCGGGCGACAAACCTGACGCCGAGCTTTTCGTGCGCTGGGTTCAGAACGGCGTGATGCACCCGCGCTTCACCATCCATTCGTGGAATGATGACCACACCGTGAACGAACCCTGGATGTATCCGGCGGTGACTCCGGCCATCCGCAGCGCCATTGAGCTGCGTTATCGCCTGCTGCCCTATTTCTACACGCTGCTTTGGCAGGCACACTCGGATGATGAACCCATGCTGAGGCCGACGTTCCTCGACCATGAACATGACGTGAAGACGTTTGATGAATGCGATGAGTTCCTGCTGGGCCGGGATCTTCTGGTGGCAAGCGTGGTGGAGCCAGGACAACGCGAACGTACTTTATGGCTGCCGGCCAATGAGCACGGCTGGTACGACTATTATTCCGGCCAGTGGTTTAGCGGCGGCCAGACCATCACCCTGCCCGCCCCGCTTGAGCGTTTGCCATTGCTGGTTCGCGCCGGTGCGGCTCTGCCTCACAGCGAACGCATCAGCTACGTTTCCCCGCAGGACGATACCGTCCGTGAGCTAAAAATTTACCCGCTGCAGGGCACCGGGACGTCCCACGGCGTGTTGTTTGAGGATGACGGAGAATCCTGGGGCTATAAAGAAGGCAACGCGCTCTGGCTTAGCTGGGAAATAACCTGCTCAGCCAACGAGATTAACGTGGCCTTTAGCCGCAAGGGGGATTATTTGCCCGCGTGGCGCGAGATTAAGCTGTCTTTGCCTGAGGGAGAAAGACGTCGATTGCTGGTGAACGGCGTGGAATGCGAGGTATGGGGGCTGTAATTGCCCCTCACCCCGGCCCTCTCCCCAAAGGGGCGAGGGGGAAAACAACAGGGCAGAACAGTACACAATCTATTCCCTCTCCCTTTTAGGGAGAGGGTAAAATTACCCATCGATCCCTTTGCTACGCAGGTAATCTTCGTAGCCGCCGGTGAAGTCAATCACGCGCTCTGGGGTAATTTCCAGCACGCGGGTTGCCAGCGAGCTAACAAACTCACGGTCGTGGGAAACGAAGATCAGCGTCCCCTGGTACATTTCCAGCGCCATGTTCAGCGACTCGATGGATTCCATATCCAGGTGGTTCGTTGGTTCATCCATGATCAGGATGTTTGGTTTTTCCATCATCAGCTTGCCGAACAGCATACGGCCCTTCTCGCCCCCGGAAAGGACTTTGGCCGGCTTCTTGATGTCGTCCTGGCTGAACAGTAGACGACCCAGGATGCTGCGCACCGCCTGTTCGTCGTCGCCTTCCTGCTTCCACTGGCTCATCCAGTCAAAGACGGTCAGATCGTTTTCGAACTCGTATTCATGATCCTGGGCGTAGTAGCCAATCTGAGCATTTTCAGACCACTTCACGCTGCCGTTTTCCGGGGTCAGCTCGCCGACCAGGGTTTTCAGCATGGTAGATTTACCCACGCCGTTGGCACCCAAAATGGCAATCTTCTCGCCCACTTCCAGCAGCAGGTTGAAGTTTTTAAACAGCGGGCCGTTCTCAAACCCTTTGGTCACGGCTTCAACTTCAAGGGCGTTACGGAACAGTTTCTTATCCTGCTCGAAGCGGATGAACGGGTTCTGACGGCTGGACGCCTTCACTTCATCCAGCTTGATTTTATCAATCTGACGGGCACGGGAGGTGGCCTGGCGAGATTTGGAGGCGTTGGCGCTAAAGCGGCTAACGAAGGATTGCAGGTCTGCAATCTGCGCTTTCTTCTTCGCGTTGTCCGCCAGCAGGCGCTCGCGAGCCTGAGTTGCCGCCGTCATGTACTCGTCGTAGTTGCCAGGGTAAACGCGCAGCTCGCCGTAGTCCAGGTCAGCCATATGGGTGCAGACCATATTCAGGAAGTGACGGTCGTGCGAGATAATGATCATGGTGCTGTCGCGTTCGTTCAGCGTCTGCTCCAGCCAACGGATGGTGTCGATGTCCAGGTTGTTCGTTGGTTCGTCGAGCAGCAGGATGTCCGGGTTAGAGAACAGCGCCTGCGCCAGCAGCACGCGCAGCTTCCAGCCTGGAGCAACTTCGCTCATCGGGCCGTAGTGCTGCTCCAGCGGAATGCCCACGCCAAGCAGCAATTCACCGGCACGCGCTTCTGCGGTGTAGCCGTCCATCTCGCCGTATTTCACTTCGAGGTCGGCAACTTTGTAACCGTCTTCTTCGCTCATCTCAGGCAGGGCATAAATGCGGTCGCGTTCCTGCTTCACTTCCCACAGCTCGCCGTGACCCATGATAACGGTGTCGAGTACGGTGAATTTTTCGAAGGCGAACTGATCCTGACGCAGCTTACCGATACGCTCGTTTGGGTCGAGAGAAACGTTGCCAAGCGTTGGCTCTAAGTCCCCGCCGAGGATTTTCATGAACGTGGATTTGCCGCTTCCGTTCGCGCCAATCAGGCCGTAACGGTTGCCGCCGCCAAATTTAACGGAGATATTTTCGAACAGCGGTTTGCTGCCAAACTGCATGGTAACGTTGCTGGATACAAGCACTGGTATGTCCTGGAGAAATAAGTTGTCGAGATTTTGGAATGTGATTTCGGCCACATTATGCCATAACTATGATAAAGGGTCGCCCCGCATCTTCACCGTACAATAGTTAATCAGTGTGAAAAAATTGTGATTTCATCCACATCTGATTTCCCAGATGAATGTAATGCACATATAATGCGCGGCTGAATCGTCCATGAACACTCACTAGCTGGCCCGTCTGGCATAACACTCGCATAACATGAATATGAAATTACGCTCGCTTTTACTGGCTTTTGTGGCTGTCGCGTCTTTCTCTGCTTCCGCCGTGACTTATCCGTTACCGACTAACGGCAGCCGCCTGGTTGGTGAAAACCAGGTTATTACTATTCCTGAAGGCAGCACCGCGCCGCTGGAAGAGTATGCCGCACAGTACCAGATGGGTCTGTCTAACATGCTGGAAGCTAACCCAGGCATTGACCCGTACCTGCCAAAAGCCGGCACCATTCTGAACATCCCTCAGCAGCTGATCCTGCCGGACACCGTGCATGAAGGGATTGTGATCAACAGTGCCGAAATGCGCCTCTACTATTACCCGAAAGGCACCAACACGGTGATCGTGCTGCCAATCGGTATCGGCCAGCTGGGGAAAGATACCCCGATCAACTGGACCACCAAGGTAGAGCGTAAGAAAAATGGCCCAACCTGGACCCCGACGGCGAAAATGCATGCGGAATACGCCGCAGCCGGTACGCCGCTGCCAGCCGTTGTTCCCGCTGGCCCGGACAACCCAATGGGCCTGTACGCGCTGTACATCGGTAACCTGTATGCGATTCACGGCACCAACGCCAACTTCGGTATCGGTCTGCGCGTAAGCCACGGCTGCGTGCGTCTGCGTAACGAAGACATCAAGTTCCTGTTCGACAACGTGCCGGTTGGCACCCGCGTTCAATTCATTGATGAGCCGGTAAAAGCCACCACCGAGCCAGACGGCAGCCGCTACATCGAAGTTCACAACCCGCTTTCCACCACTGAAGCGCAGTTCAACTCCGATGAAATCGTGCCGATTAAACTGACCAGCAGCGTTCAGCAGGTGACCGCTCAGTCCGACGTTGACACCACCGTTGTTGACCAGGCGATTCAGAACCGTTCCGGGATGCCGGTTCGTCTGAACTAAGTCCAGCAGTTTGCAAAATAGCGGCCTCCGGGCCGCTTTTTTATTGCCCGAAATCCGCCCGACAACCTTCACGCAGGGAATGTTTGTTATGCTGATAATTCATGATGTGATGGATAGCACAATTTTGAGTTTAATTGTATGATGAATGCGTTTCTTAAAGGGTAACCTCCATGCGCAACTCGTTCACGATAATCTGGCAGTATCTTCGCGCTTTTGTCTTAATTTACCTGTGTTTATACGCCGGTATTTTTGTCGCCTCTTTACTGCCTATCGTCATTCCCGGCAGCATTATCGGCATGCTGATTTTGTTTGTGCTGCTGTCGCTGCAGATCCTGCCGGCGAAGTGGGTAAAACCCAGCTGCCATTTGCTGATTCGCTATATGGCCCTTCTGTTCGTCCCTATTGGCGTGGGCGTGATGCAGTATTACGACGTGCTGAAGGCCCAGTTTGGTCCGGTGGTGGTGTCCTGTTTGATCAGCACGCTGGTGGTGCTGGTTATCGTGAGCTGGAGCTCACATCTGGTACACGGTGAAAGAAAAGTGATTGGTGAAGGCGAGGCAGAGAAAAAATGATGCACTTTATATGGTGGTCTTTACCGTTAACGCTGGTGGTGTTTTTTGCCGCCCGCAAGCTGGCCGCCCGGTTGAAATCCCCGCTGCTGAACCCGCTGCTGGTTTGCATGGTGGTGATCATTCCTTTTTTGCTGCTGACCGGCATTCCTTACGACCACTATTTTAAAGGCAGCGAAGTGCTCAACGACCTGCTGCAGCCCGCCGTTGTAGCCCTGGCCTTCCCGCTCTATGAGCAAATACACCAGATTCGCGCCCGCTGGAAATCCATTATTACCATCTGCTTTATTGGCAGCATGGTGGCGATGTCCACCGGCACCTCTATTGCGTTATTGATGGGGGCGTCCCCGGAAATTGCCGCTTCGGTCCTGCCAAAATCCGTCACCACGCCAATTGCAATGGCGGTTGGCGGCGGCATTGGTGGTATCCCGGCTATCAGCGCCGTCTGCGTTATCTTCGTCGGTATTCTTGGCGCGGTGTTTGGCCACACGCTGCTGAACATGATGCGCATCAATACCAAAGCCTCACGCGGCCTGGCAATGGGTACCGCTTCCCACGCGCTGGGCACCGCTCGCTGTGCGGAACTGGACTTCCAGGAAGGGGCTTTTAGCTCGCTGGCGCTGGTGATTTGCGGGGTCATGACGTCGCTTATCGCTCCGTTTTTATTCCCGGTACTGCTGAAGCTTTTCGGCTAAAGCTTGCGAGAGATCGCGCACTTTCAGATTTGTTTTCATAAGTTGCATAAACAATTAGAACTAGATCACATATTTGGCCGGTACAGATCCGTAAACTACGTTTCCGTTACCTTTGATGAGGCTTTAACATGCGTTCACGTTTTGATGCCGCCGTTGTGCAACTCCCCGCCGCGCTGCAAACCGCTTTGCAACCCCAGCTTGCCGACGACCACTTCCCGGCTATGTTTACCGCAGCCGAAGTTGAAGCGCTAAAACATCAAACCGGGCTGGGTGACCAAGACCTGGCTTTCGCTCTGTTGCCGCTGGCCGCAGCCTGTGCCCGCGCAGACCTCTCTCATTTTAACGTCGGCGCCGTCGCGCGAGGCGTCAGCGGGAATCTCTATTTTGGCGGCAACATGGAGTTTCTGGGTGCCACCATGCAGCAAACCGTGCACGCCGAACAAAGCGCCATTACCCACGCGTGGATGCGCGGCGAAAAAGGCCTGGTTGATATCACCGTCAACTACACGCCCTGCGGTCACTGCCGTCAGTTTATGAATGAACTGAACAGCGGCACCGCGCTGGGTATTCATCTGCCTGGCCGCATGCCTTCCACTCTGGGTGAATATCTGCCGGATGCCTTTGGCCCGCGCGACCTGGACATCAAAACGCTGCTGCTGGATGAAGAAAACCACGGTTTTGCGCTGAAAGGGGATGCCCTGACCCAGGCGGCAATAACCGCGGCTAACCGCAGTCATGCGCCTTACAGTCAAGCCCCGGCAGGCGTTGCGCTGGAAATGGTCGACGGGAAAATCTTCACCGGATGCTATGCGGAAAACGCTGCGTTTAACCCTTCCCTTCCGCCGCTGCAGGCCGCGCTGAACCTGCTTTCTCTGAATGGTTACGACTACCCACAAATTAAGCGCGCCGTGCTGGCAGAAAAAATCGATGCGCCGCTGCTGCAGTGGGATGCCACCTCCGCCACGCTGAAAGCACTGGGCTGTGAAGCCGTTGAGCGTGTTAATATTGCTCAATAATTCTCCGTTGCGGGTGTACCCACACTCGCATTGTTGAAATTTGCCCCAACTGAACCCGCGTTTCTTGCTCTTGAGGGCCGGGTAAAGTAGCCTTGGATGAAATTTCACCCCGCGAATGAGTCTGCAAGTCCATGTTGAAGCGCGTGTTTTACAGCCTGCTTATTGTTATCGGCTTAATGCTGGCGGCTGCGCTCGGGCTCGACCGCTGGATCAGCTGGAAAACCGCCCCCTACGTCTACGATGAACTGCAGGACTTGCCCTATCGCCAGGTGGGTGTGGTGCTCGGCACCGCCAAGTATTACCGCACCGGCGTCATCAATCAGTATTACCTGTACCGTATTCAGGGCGCGCTGAACGCCTACAACAGCGGCAAGGTGAACTACCTGCTGCTCAGCGGCGATAACGCGCAGCAAAGCTACAACGAGCCGATGACCATGCGCAAAGACCTGATCGCCGGCGGCGTTGATCCGGCGGATATCGTGCTGGATTACGCAGGCTTCCGCACGCTGGACTCGATTGTCCGCACCCGTAAAGTCTTTGATACCAACGATTTCATCATTATCACCCAGCGCTTCCACTGCGAGCGTGCGCTGTTTATCGCGCTGCATATGGGGATTCAGGCGCAGTGCTACGCGGTACCTTCCCCAAAAAACATGCTGACCGTGCGTACCCGCGAATTTGCCGCTCGCCTGGGGGCATTAGCGGATCTCTATCTCTTCAAGCGTGAGCCGCGTTTCCTCGGCCCGTTAGTGCCTATTCCGTCGCAGCAGGAAGTCCCGGAAGACGCGCAGGCCTATCCGGCCGTTACGCCGGAGCAACTGCTGGAAATCCAGAAAAAAGAGAAGAAGTGAGATAGACTATTGCGCTCATTTTGATAGCGCCTCTTCCGTCGTCGCCTTTCCTAATTCCTCAACTGCTGCATTCTTATTCCCTTGAATCCGACATCTGAGTTCGCCCTTATGCCTTTCACCCCATATTATTTTGGCGGAGCGCAATATCTCCATCTCAATAAGTGAGAAACTTTAATTCTCAACCTTTAACTCATAAACAAAATGAATTAAGACCAAAAACCTTTCTTTCGTAGGCCATTTAGGTGAATGTTGAATAATATGCATTCCCGCGGAGTGTATTACATGGAATTCACTTCCCCTACCTTAGTCCTCATAAAAATAGAGAAAATGAAACTTACAAACAGCTTATTTAGAACCGCAGGCAAAATACCTTTATTAAGATCGCATGACTGGCCCTTTGGAAAAATAGAGGTCGTGCTTGCCTATAACTTTAAAAAACGCCGACCTCATGAATATGCTTACCTGAAGTCAAAATATAAAGACATGCTTGAGCTGGTAGGTCGAGAGTCTGAGAGCGAAGAAAAAAAGTATATTTATAACAACTTCCACTATCTTCAGTCCGTGACGGAAAATGACCGCATAGATATTTTTGCTCACGCCAGTGAACATATGCTGGGTCACTACAGCCCCGAGGCGCTGGCGGATGATTTGAAAAAGATGTCTCTACGCCGCGTGGGCGTGATCAAATTTCAGGCTTGCTATATTGGAAAGGGTAACTGGCTGGAAAGAGCGCGAGATATCTTCATCAGTAAGGGAATCAGTTTTGCTTACATGGCAGCCCCCACCAACCGTATAGTATGGAATAATCCGTTCACTAAATATGTAAAAGGTGATCGAGAATTAGCCTATAAAGTGGTTAAAGGTAATATTAATAAACAGTTTCCTGGTACAAGATATACAGGATAAATTATTTACCTTCATTTGTGCCACCTGTGGGTAAGATGAACGGCAGTATCAGGGTGTTAAAGCCATTAACACTCAGATATCAGGGGCGCAGCTTATGCCAGAAAATCGAAGCCGCGCCCGGTCAAAATACGGTTACCGCAGAAATTACTTCTTACGCGCGTACTTCAGGGAGTCCAGCGCCACGGCGAAGATGATAATGCCGCCCTTGATGATGTACTGCCAGTAAGGGTTCACGCCGATATAGGTCAGGCCGTAGTTAATAACCGTAAAGATAATTACCCCGGTCACCACGCCCAGCACCGTCCCTACCCCGCCGCTGAACGACACGCCGCCCACCACGCACGCCGCAATCGCATCCAGCTCGTACATAAAGCCGAGGTTGTTGGTGGCCGAGCCGATACGTCCCGCTTCCAGCATCCCGCCAAAGGCATAGAACACGCCGGACAGGGCATAAATCATGATCAGGTTCAGCGCCACGTTAACGCCGGAGACTTTCGCCGCTTCCGGGTTGCCGCCGATAGCGAAGATGTTTTTCCCGAAGCGGGTTTTGTTCCACAGCACCCACACAAACAGCACCGCAAACAAGGCGTAGAACGTAATGTACGACAGGCGGAAGCTACCCAGCGCGATAAAGCCCTGCGTGAAGGTAGAGAAGTGGGAGTCAAACCCGGAAATCGGCGACGCGCCCACGAAGTCGTAATACAAGGAGTTGATCCCGTACACGATGATCATGGTGCCCAGGGTAGTGATAAACGGCGTCACGTTCAGGTAAGCGATAATAATCCCGTTCACCAGGCCAATCACCGCGCCCACGGCGCAGACAATCAACAGCACCAGCGGAATCGGCATGGTGTGCATGTCCGGGAACACCTTGTTGACGTTATCCATTGATTGCAACAGCGTAGCCGCCACAACCGCCGCCAGCCCCACCTGTCGCCCTGCGGACAGGTCAGTCCCCTGGGTGACAATCAGCCCGGCCACACCGAGCGCGATGATAATACGCACCGAAGACTGGGTGAGGATGTTACTCAGGTTAAGCAGGCTTAAGAACGTCGGATCCTGGAAAATAATGATCGCCAGCAACACCAGCAGCACCACGTAGATGCCGCCCTCTTTTAGATAAGTTAGAAAACTCTTCTTATTTAACGCACTCATTTTTAATAGCCCCTAAATCATCACAGGTGCACAGACGCAAGACGTAAAATTTCGTTCTGCGTTGTTGTTTTGGTGTCTACAATTCCGGCCACGAGCCCGTTGCTCATCACCAGAATACGGTCTGTAATCCCTAACAATTCCGGCATCTCGGACGAAATGATAATGATCCCTTTCCCTTTTTTGGCAAGCTCAGCAATCAGCTGATAAATCTCAAACTTGGCGCCCACATCAATGCCGCGCGTCGGTTCATCCAGCATCAGGATTTCCGGCTGGGTCAGCAGCCAGCGGCCAATGATCACCTTCTGCTGGTTACCGCCGGACAGCGAGCCGATAGAAGTGCGGTGCCCTGGGGTTTTCACGCGCATGGAGTCGATAACCCACTGGGTATCGCTTTTCATACGGGAGTTATCCAGCAGGCCGACCTTATTTTTGTAGTTACGAATATTGGAAATGAGTGAGTTAAAACCGATATCCAGGTAGGCGTAAATCCCGGTTGAGCGACGCTCTTCGGTCACCAGCGCAAAACCGTGATTAATCGCTTCGTTCGCGCTGCTGTTGTTGATTTTTTTGCCGTGAAGCTTGATGGTACCGCCAGATTTCTCGCGGATACCAAACAGCGTTTCTACAATGTCGGTACGCTTCGCGCCGACGAGGCCCGCAATGCCGAGGATTTCACCTTTATGCAGATCAAAGGAGATATCACGAATCGACGGCTGGCGCAGCGAGGTCAGGTTGCGGACTTCAAGGATCACTTCGCCCGGCACGTTGGATTTGTCCGGGAAGCGCTGGTTCAGAGAGCGGCCGACCATCATGGCGATGATTTTGTCCATATCCAGCCCTTCCAGCGGCTGGGTGGCAATCCACTGCCCGTCGCGCAAAATCGTAATTTCATCGCACAGCTGGAATATTTCTTCCATTTTATGGGAGATATAAACAATCCCGCAGCCGCGATCTTTTAATTTGCGAATAATTTTAAAGAGATGATTAACTTCTTTTTCCGTCAGCGAGGACGTTGGCTCATCCATAATAACGATTTTGGCGTTATAGGAAAAAGCCTTGGCGATTTCAATCATCTGCATTTGAGAAACGGACAGCGTACCGACGCGGGCTCGCGGGTCGATATCAATATCCAGCTCATCAAATATCTCTTTGGTGTCGCGGTACATTTTATCCTGATCGACAAACACGCCTTTGGTCGGGTAGCGCCCAAGCCACATGTTGTCCATCACGGTGCGCTGCAGAACCAAGTTAAGCTCCTGATGCACCATAGAAATACCGTTTTCCAGCGCCTCTTTCGTGCTGCTGAAATTCACCTCTTTTCCCTGGAAAAGGATACTGCCGGAATCTTTGCTGTAGATCCCAAAAAGGCATTTCAATAATGTCGATTTGCCCGCACCGTTTTCACCCATCAGGGCGTGAATAGAGTGTGGCCGTACTTTTAAATTAACATTATCCAGTGCCTTAACGCCGGGGAAGGATTTATTAATGCCGGTCATTTCCAGCAAAAATTCCGTCGGCGTAGCTGAGTTATTGTCGACCATAATTATACCTGTGTCGCTGAGTAACCTGCCTAAAGCCGGGCGCAGGTATCTGCGCCCGTATACAACTAAAAAACGTTACCCTAAATAATTCGAGTTGCAGGCAGGCAACAAGCTCGATAATCCCCAGGCGCTTACATCAAGTAAGCAACTGGGGTGAGCGAGTGCAGTTCACGCCCCTGCGGCTCGAAGGATGACGGGTATTTATTTGCCGATGAACTGTGCGAGATTATCTTTATCCACGCCTACGTAAGGTACGCGTACGATTTTGTTCTCGATCTTCCAGTTGGTGCCTTCAGCGGCTGGCTTACCGTCGGCCAGGTTTTTCGCCAGGTCGAAGGTCGCTTTAGCCTGGTTGTTGGCATCGTTCAGCACGGTCCCGGCCATCGCACCGGATTTCACCAGTGCCAGCGCTTCCGGCAGGGCATCTACGCCAAACACTGGAATAGACGATTTGTTGTGGGCTTTCAGCGCTTCTACCGCACCCATTGCCATTGCGTCGTTGTTAGCAATAACCACTTCGATTTTGTTAGCGTTCGGGCCAGAGAGCCACGCGTCCATTTTGTCTTTAGCCTGAGCGGTATCCCACATCGCGGTATCCAGCTGCAGCTGCTGAGTTTTCAGGCCTTTGTCGTTCAGCTCTTTGATAACGTAGGTGGTACGTGCTTCGGCATCCGGGTGACCTGGTTCGCCTTTCAGCAGCACGAACTGGATCTGGCCGTCTTTGTTCAGGTCCCAGGCCGGGTTAGCCGCCCAGTGTTTAGCAATCAGGTCGCCCTGGATGATACCGGACTCTTTAGAGTCGGTGCCGACGTAGTAAGCTTTGTCGTAGCTATCCAACGCTTTGCGGGAAGGTTCTTTGTTGAAGAACACCACCGGCACGTTTTGCGCGCGCGCTTTTTCGATAACGGTGCCCGCGGCGGCCGGGTCAACCAGGTTGATGGCCAGCGCTTTCACGCCTTTTGCCAGCAGAACGTCGATCTGGTCGTTCTGTTTGGACTGGTCGTTCTGGGAGTCGTTCATCAGCAGCTGTACGTCAGGTGACGCTTTCGCATCTTTCTCGATAGCTTTACGAACCACTGACATGAAGTTGTCGTCATATTTATAAATCGTCACGCCAATACGGTCAGCGGCGTTCGCTGCGGCACCAAACAACATGCAGGACATCACGGCGGACAGAGTCAAAACCTTCTTATTCATGGTATCTCCGGTTTTTATTTTGCAGGGTAGTTCGCGTTCGAAACCAGGCAGGACAGTAATGTTATAAAAAAGTTACTGAATGCCGAAGTTATCCTAAAAAATGTGCACTTCCGTGTTCGGTAACAATCCAATACTGCGTTTTTATGAGCGTTAATGGCCTTATCACGACGCTAAAAATGAGCAGTCACCGTTACATCGTGTTTCAGCTGATAAAACGCTGACATAATAGTCAGCGCAATGTTAATTAACTGTGAATTTACTCACAGATTGAAACCGGTTACATCTAACTCTTTGACAGCGGAGTGATCGACGCCACATTTTGCTTTATCGCCACCGAATGACGACGGACTAAAGTCGGCATAAAACAGTGCGTTACATCACGATCCAGCTGGCCTGCTGCGCCCTGTAACGCCAGTTCGGTAGCTAAACGCGCCATCGAAACCACCGGATAGCGCACGGTTGTCAGCTGCGGGTCGGTGTAACGGGCAATGGGAATATCGTCGAAGCCGATGATAGATACATGCTGCGGCACGGCAATGCCGTTGTCTTTCAGCGCCGTTAGCGCGCCAGCGGCCATGCTGTCGTTATAGGAAAAGACCGCGCTAAGCTGCAGATTGCGCCCAAGCAGCTCAACCATCGCCGCTTCCCCGCCCTGCATATCCGGCGTGCCCATGCCGACCCAGCCCTCCGGCGGCACGATCCCCTGCTCCGCCAGCGCCTGCAGCCAGCCCTGATGCCGCTGGTCGTTATCCTCAATTTGATGGCTGGAGGCCAGGTACCCGATGCGCGAATGCCCCTGGTTCAGCAGCATCCGCGTAGCCATCACCGCGCCGCTGACGTTGTCCAGACAAACACAGCGGTGAGCGTAGCCGGGCACCAGGCGATTGATCAGCACCATGCCGGGAACCTGCTCCAGAAAAGTAGCCAGTTCCTCGTCGCTCAGCGCCTTGGCGTGCACAATCAGGGCGCTGCAGCGCTGGCGGATCAGCACTTCAATGGCATGACGCTCTTTGTCTTCCTGGTGGTAGCTGTTGCCGATCAGCAAATATTTATTGTGCTGCTGGGCAACCACATCCACGGCTTTTACCAGCGCCCCGAAGAAGGGATCGGAGACGTCCATCACCACCACGCCGATGGTGTCGCTCACTTGAGTAGCCAGCGCTTGCGCGTTGGCGTTTGGACGGTAGCCCAGCTCAGCAACCGCCTGCATGACGTTTTCGCGCGTTTCCGGGCTGACCAGCGCGCTGTTATTTAATACTCGGGATACTGTCGCTACTGAAACCCCGGCGATACGGGCAACGTCACGAATGGTAATCGGCGTTGGGGGAGTCGGTCTCATAGGTGCACCCTGTTTTAGGCAAGGTGGCTATTTTGCGGCGAGTGGGGGGCGGTTCGGCGTGAAGTCGATCACAGTGATGAAAGCGGTTACATACAATTCGTTAACCTTTGTGACGAATATCATTATCTCTGTGCTTTGTGTAAGGCGGTCCCTGAAGCACGGGCGGTTAGCTGCCGCCACAGCCATTCCACCGGTCCCTGGCGGAAATAGCGCAGCCATAACACCGACAGCAGAATGTTCGCCGCCCACACCGCAGGCACAAAAGCCAGCAGCGATAAACGGTCAAATTTCATATAGAAACCAAAGCGATAGAACAAGGTTGTGCAGAGAATGGTTTGCAGCAGGTAGTTGGTCAGCGCCATCCGACCGACGCAGGCAATCCAGCCCACCAGCCGGAAACGGGACAGCTGCGGCCAGAAGCCCCAGGCCAACGCAGCATAGCCAATCGCCTGAAAAGGAGCGCTCAGCTCACGTGGGGCCTGTAACAGCAACGCACACCAGCGGAAATCCCACTTCAGGTGCCACTGGGCTAAAATTGCCGGCAGGTTAATCGCCATGCCGATGACGATCAAAATGGCACCGGTTCGCCGGTAATGCTTCAGGCTAAACTCCCCTTTCAGCCAGCCGCTGCGCATCAGTGCCGCGCCAATCAGCATCATGCCCGCCAGTTGCCAGCCGTATTGCGCCCCCAGCGCCACCAGGTTCGAAGAGAGCAAATCGGCGCGGTTGCTGATAGCTTCCACGCCGCCACCGAGCTTCCACCACTGCTCATATTGCAGGTTGGCCGCATCCGGCACCCAGGAGCGATTAATGCCGTCACCTGAAATGACGCCCAGCAGCAACAGGACGCCAATACCGATGAGGTACAGCACGACGCCGGTATTAAACAGCTGCTTTTGCCCCGTCGCGTCACGAATCAGCCGCCAGCACACCAGCCCGGTCAGGCCGTATGCCAGCAGAATGTCGCCATCCCACAGCAGCAGCGCATGCATAAACCCCAGCAGCACTAACAGCGTCAACCGCGACTGGATCCAACGTGAGCCGCGAGCCAGCAGCATTTGCAGGCCAGCCCCAAAAAGCAGCGCAAAAAGCGTGAGGAATTTAACTTCGGCAAACAGGTCCATCACCGCCCAGGTCCAGGCATCGCGGGAGGTTATCTCGCCATACCAGGCCGGGTTGAGATAAGCCGCCTTCGGCAGGCCAAAGGCGACAATATTGAGCAGCAGAATGCCCAGAATGGCGGTACCGCGGACGAAGTCCAGGGTGACATTTCTCTCCACGGATACCTGCCTGGGGGGGATTAATTGTGGCGTACTGCGCGCAGGAACTCCTGACGCGTATTCTGGCTCGACTTAAACAAGCCGCCGAGCGAGGTGGTGGTGGTCGCGCTGGTGGCGTCTTTTACCCCACGCGCTTTCACGCAGTAATGCACCGCATCAATGGACACCGCCACGTTGTTGGTGCCCAGCAGCGTTTGCAGTGCAATCAGGATCTGCTGGGTCAGGCGTTCCTGAACCTGCGGGCGCTGAGCAAAGAACTGCACGATGCGGTTAATTTTAGACAAGCCGATGACGGTATCTTTCGGGATATACGCCACGGTGGCTTTCCCGTCGATGGTCACGAAGTGGTGCTCGCAGGTGCTGGTCAGGGTGATATCACGCACGGTGACCATTTCATCCACCTTCATTTTGTTTTCAATGACGGTGATTTTCGGGAAATTGGCGTAGTCCAGGCCGGAGAAAATCTCATCGACATACATTTTGGCGATGCGATGCGGAGTTTCCATCAGGCTGTCGTCACTCAAATCGAGATTAAGCAGCTGCATGATTTCCGTCATGTGGGCGGCAATCTGGCTTTTACGGGTTTCATTATCCAGTTCACGTAACGGCGGACGCAGCGGCGTTTCCAGACCGCGCGCAACCAGCGCCTCATGAACCAGGGCGGCTTCTTTCGAGAGTGATGACATGCTGTTTTCTCCTGCAGGTGTGGCTGACCTCTGCCCTTCATGGGGCAAAGTGTCCGCTTATTGTGCGGCAGCACGTGCTTAGAATCCAGTAGTGCCGGGCATAATTATTGAAATCGAAAATACCGTTCATTGCCTGAGCGGGCGAGAACAATACCGTTGCGGCCATAATGCGGGATGGCTAGACTCAGGTGAAGTGAAAGTTGTTCATAAGTCTTGAAAATAGATAAGGATCCTCTGGATGGAATTACTGGAAGAGCACCGATGTTTCGAAGGCTGGCAGCAGCGCTGGCGCCACGCGTCCACCCTACTTAACTGCCCAATGACGTTCAGTATTTTTCTCCCACCGCCGGCAAGCGCCTCCCCGCCGCCGGTGGTTTACTGGCTTTCCGGGCTAACCTGCAACGACGAAAACTTCACGACCAAAGCGGGCGCGCAGCGCGTAGCGGCCGAGCTTGGTATTGTTCTGGTGATGCCGGACACCAGCCCCCGTGGCGAAGAAGTCCCTAACGACGCAGGCTATGACCTGGGCCAGGGCGCGGGCTTTTACCTCAACGCGACTCAGCAGCCGTGGGCCACGCACTTCCGCATGTACGATTATCTGCGTGACGAACTGCCGCAGCTGATTGCAGAGAACTTTAGCGTCAGCGAAAAAGCGTCGATCTTTGGCCATTCCATGGGCGGACACGGTGCGCTGATCATGGCGCTGAAAAACCCTGGCCGCTTCCGCTCAGTTTCTGCCTTTGCGCCTATCGTTAACCCGACCCGAGTGCCGTGGGGGCAAAAAGCCTTTAGAGCCTATTTGGGTGAAGATGAATCCTTGTGGCAAGAGTGGGACAGCTGCTGCCTGCTGGGTAAAGCCTCGCCGTCGGCACAGCTGCCAATGCTTATCGATCAAGGGGATGACGATCAGTTCCTCGCCGACCAGCTAAGGCCGGAAGAATTTGAGAAAGTCGCGCAGGAGAAAGGCTGGCCGCTGACGCTGCGCATACAGCCGGGCTGCGACCACAGCTACTACTTCATCGCGACGTTTGTAGAGGATCATCTTCGTTTTCATGCGGAGTATTTACGGGGATAGGGCGTGCCCTCTCCCCTTAATTTTAATGATGAGTAATCTGTTACTCCGCTATTTTCCGTTCACCCATAGATCGATTTTCCCTGCACGTTCAGAGCACGGTGAACGTGTCAGGGGGAATTACGCCATTCCCCCTGACAACCCCCGGCGCCCGGCGAGCTCATCGCCGCTGAAGCGGTAAACCCACCGGCTATCACCCAAACATTCGGGGTCGTTCGCGATTCGTTCCCGACGATCGCTCTCTTTCGCTGTTCCCGACAGCTCAACCCCGTCTGTTTGGGTCATAACCGGGGGCGCTGAGAGCCGGGAACAAGGGTGTGGCTGTGAAACTTACAGCAACGTTAACGTCCCGTGTGGCTGCAGGTTAAAAGCGAGGCACGGTTCCGGCTTAAATCGCCTCCGTTTTCTCTCCGACTGGCCAGGGTCCGGCCGTCGGGAACGGCCGGAGGCTGAGAGCGTCGGGAACGCATCTCAGCCGACCCAGGACTGGGAGATAAAACGGAGGTCTGCCGTTTCAGCGGTCGATTTATTTCGCCGGGAGTCCGGGGTCTCGGGGGAGCGACGGTGGCTCCCCCGAGTCGTTCACGGTCTCTGTGATAACATATAAAACAGAGCTGGAAGTGAACGGAACTTCGATCGGCTCTTTTGAAAGAGCAGACAAAGCTATCTCCCGCTTAGAAACTATAATCCAGCGCCATAAAGTAGCGGCGACCGTCTTCGTTATAGCTGTAGATATCACGATTCAGATCTTTGTCGCCGAGGTTCAGAACCCCTGCTCGCACCTTCACGTTCTTGGTCGCTTTCCAGGCTCCGCCGGTGTTCCACACGATGTAGCCGCCGGGCGTTTTATCCGTTGCAGAAACCGCACGCTGCTTGCCGGTGTAGTTCGCCGACACATAGAACGACCAGTCCTCCAGCGGCGCCCAGTCAACGGTGCCGTTGGCGGTGTGGAACGACTGCTGCTGCAGCGGCTTATTGCCGCCGTTGCTCAGGTCACGCCCGTCGTTATAGGTGTAGTTCAGCGACAGCTTCCACTGGTCGTTAAACGGTATTTTTAGCTCGGTTTCTACGCCGCGGATGCGAGCTTTGTTCACGTTGTAATAGCGGAAGATTGGGTTACCGCTCTTATCAAAGCCCACAAAGTTTGAGTAAGACGGTGCCACGCTACGGTTCGCGGTACGCTGAATATCAATCATATCCTCAACGTTGTTCTGGAAAGCGGTCACGCTGCCGCTCACGCCGTCCAGAATGCCTTCGTCCCCGGCGTAATACAGCCCCAGCTCAAAGCTTTCGCTGGTTTCCGGCTTCAGGTCAGGGCTGCCGACAATCTGGCAGGCACCACGGCAGGATTTACTGGTCCAGTCCGGGCTAAGCTGCAGCAGAGACGGCGCTTTGAAGGCCGTAGCCCAGCCGCCTTTGACGGTGACGGTATCCGTCGCGTTATAAACGAGATAGGCCCGCGGGCTCCAGTGGTCACCGTAGGTTTCATGGTCATCCATACGAATGCCGGTGGTCAGCGCCAGCGGCTCAAAGATGCGCCATTCGTCTTCAATAAACAGGGCGTACTGGCTGGCCGAGGTTTGCGAGCTATTACCGCCGGTAATATTCACCGGATCGCTCAGCTTGTCATGCCGCCACTCCCCGCCGAAGGTCAGGAACTGGTTGATGTCGCTGAGCGGCAGCACCAGCTTGCCGTCGAGGCTGTTGTTGCGTGAAGTAATCGCCCCGCTGTTGCCTGGATTCAGGTTATCGATTTTGTCGCCATAGAAACGCAGTTCGGTATTGCCGAAGCCCCAGCGGCCGTTATGCCCGAGGGAGTAATCCTGACGTTCGATGCGATTCTTATCCAGCGAGTCAGATTCCCTGTCCTGGCGGTCAAAGCCGTAGCCCACGGTGACATCCTGATTTTCAGCCGGCGTCCAGGCAAACTCGGTGCTGGCATTGCGGGAAGTAAAGCCTTCAATCTGCGGCGTCAGGCCGCTGGCGTTGATCGTTGACGCCTGTTGGCCGTCCTTCTGGCGCTTGCCCAGGCTGCCATAGACTTTTACGCCCAGCACGTCGTCAATCAGCGGGCCGCTGGTGAAAAAGTTGCCGTTATAGGTGTCGCCGCGATCGCGGTGTTCTTGCACCGTGGAATCTACGGTGAAGGTGCCGTGCCAGGCTTTACCAACTTTACGGGTGATGATGTTCACCACGCCGCCGAGGGCGTCGGAACCATACAGGGAGGACATCGGCCCGCGCACCACTTCGATGCGCTCGATGGCATCCGCCGGGATCCAGTTCAGATCGAAGTCATTATGGCGGAATACCGCATTACGGGAGTTGACTCGTTTACCGTCCACCAGAATCAGGGTGTAGCTGCTGTCCAGGCCCCGCAGGCTGACGCCCCGGCGGTTATCCCCTTCGTTGGTCAGCTGGACGCCAGGCACGTTCTGCAGCACATCCTTCAGATTGTTAACCGGTTTTTTTTGCAGTTCGTCCCGGGTGATAACGCTGATACTGGCGGGCGCATCTTTGAGGTTTTGCTCGGTGGCAGACGCGGTGACAACGAGGGTTTCTTCGCGATCGTCGGCGATGACGGGAAAAGCCAGACCAAGTACAGACGCACAAAGTCCTCCCCGGACAATGGGATTCAACCTTAACATTTCTTTCTCTCCATGAGGTGAATTACAAACGAAACAACCGTTTAGCGCTCACATTGCACTATGCGCCAGCGGCTACATTGGTCGCCGGCTGCATACTGTGTTCCTTAGTATTTCTGAAATGCGTTGTTATACGGTGGGCGTTTCCACCAGGCCGTCGATCAGCACCTGGGCAACGCCCTGTGAGCAGCGTTCAATGCGCCCCTTCACGCCGTAAACCTGGGCCAGACTGCGCGGAGTAATCACTTCCTCCGGCTCGCCACTGGCAACCAGTTTGCCGTCGCGCAGCATGAGAACGTGCTCGCTATGGCGTAAAGCAATATTGATGTCGTGCACCACCACAACGGTGACGATATTACGCTCGCGGGTTTCGCGGGCGACCAGATCCATGACGTGGAACTGGTAATTTAAATCCAGCGCGCTCAGCGGTTCGTCGAGCAGCAGCAGGGACGGACGGCGAATCAAAGACTGCGCGAGACCCACCAGCTGTTTTTGCCCGCCGGAAAGCTGGTCGAGGTAGCTCAGCGCCAGGTGCGAGATCCCCAGCTGTTTCAGCAGTTGCATGACCTGCGCTTCGCTTTCAGCGCTGTGGCGGCCACCGGACGCGCGCTGCGCCACGATAATGGACTCCAGCACGTGGAGATGGACGCCCTGCGGCAGCGACTGCGGCAGATAAACCACTTTTTCGGCGCGTTTGGCGAACGGCAAAGCCATTAAGTCTTCACCATCTAGATACAGCTGCCCTTCCGCGCGATTCAGCCCCGCCAGCGAACGCAGCAGCGTCGATTTCCCGCAGCCGTTCGGCCCCAGCAGCACGGTGATTTTGCCCCGCGGCAGCGTTGGCACGCTCAGGTTTTCGATGATTTGACGCTTCGGGTAACCGGCGTTGAATGCATCAATCTTTAAGCCCTGCATCACACGTTCCCCTTATGGCGCAGAATAATACTCAGGAAGAACGGCACGCCCACCAGCGAGGTGACAATCCCCACCGGAATAATGACGCCTGGGATAATGTTTTTAGAGGCAACCGACGCCAGCGACAGCACCAGAGCACCGACCAGCACGCTGCCCGGGAGATAGAAACGATGATCTTCGCCAAACAGCATACGGGCGATGTGCGGTGCCACCAGGCCGATAAAACCAATGGGGCCGACAAACGCCACGGACAGCGCGGACAAAATACTGATGCGCAGCAACGTGCCTAAACGCAGACGTTTTACGTCGATGCCAAAACTGACAGCACGATCTTCGCCTAAGCGCAGCGCGGTCAGCTTCCAGGAACTCAGCATAGAAATCGGCATGATGATGGCGAAGGCCAGCAGCAGCACGCCGAGCTTGTCCCAGGAGGCTCGCGCCAGGCTGCCCATCGTCCAGAACACCAGCCCCTGCAGCGTGTCTTCGCTGGCGATAAACTGCAGCATCGACACCAGGGCGTTAAAGGTGAACACCAGCGCGATACCAAACAGCACCACGCCGGAACTTGCCACGCGGGTCCAGCGGGTAATGGCGTCCAGCATCAGCGCGGCAAACAGTGCAAAGACGAAGGCGTTGGCGGAGATAAACCACTGATCGGGCACCCCAGGAATACCGATGCCGAGGATAATCGCCAACGCGGCACCAAAGGCCGCGGCGGAGGAAACGCCGAGGGTAAACGGGCTGGCTAGCGGGTTATTGAGGATGGTTTGCATCTCCGCCCCCGCCAGGCCCAGCGCCATACCGACCAGCAGCGCCATCAGCGCATAAGGCAGACGAATGTCCCACACGATCACCCGAGTACCGGCGTTAGCGCTGGCCGGGTCAATCAGAGTCTGCCACAGCGTATCCAGCGGCAGCCCGGACGGACCAAGGGTAAAGTCCAGCAGCAGCGAGGCGAAAATCGCAATAACCAACGCCCCCATCAGCAAATAGCGGTGACGTAGCACCTGCTGGTATCGCCCCATAATGGTGGCAGGCTGCGCCTCGTTTGGCATTGGATCGGTGGTGGCACTCATTAAGTCTTACCTTCGTTACTTCTTAAGATCGGTCCAGTACGTTCCCGTTGGCTCGACCGCCAGGAACTGTTTATAAAGTTGCTGCATTGTCTGTTCCGGGTTCACCTCAGCAAACTGCTGTGGATGGAACCAGGTTGCCATCGCCTGAATCGCGAGGATGTTGTACGGCGAATTGTAGAAATTGTGCCATACGCCATAGGCGCGCCCTTCTTTGACCGCCGTTAACTGGTCAATACCTTTACGCTCCAGCACGCTCTTGAGGCTGGCCTGCGCTTCGGCTTGAGTAGCCTGAGCGCCAAGCACTACGCCCGGAGAGGTTGAGCCAGGTGCTTTACCGCCGCTGGCAATATAAACCTGCGGGTCAGCGGCAAGCACTTTTTCCAGGTTTACGGTGCCCAGCGCGCCCGGCAGCAGATTTTTGGCAATGTTCGTGCCGCCCGCCAGGTCGATGAAGTCGCCCATGTTACCCTTGCCCGCCGAACCACAGCACTCTTCCATGGCCGCCGCACGCAGTTCTATGAACACGGATGGCTTGTCTTTTTCCGCCATCTTGCCGGTGACGTCGGTAATTTTTTTCAGGTTTGCTTCATAAAAGGCGATGTAATCATCGGCCTGTTTCTCGCGATGCAACACTTTGCCCAGCACGCGCATGCTCGGCAAGGTATTTTTCAGCGGCGAGGTACGAAAATCAACGAAGACCACCGGGACGCCCGCTTTTTCAAGCTGAGAGACCAGCTCGCTGTGGCGGCCAGGGCCGTGACCAGACAGGCCAAAAATCGCCACGTCTGGGTGTAAAGTCAGCACTTTTTCCGGGCTGACGCTGTCGGCGGTGGTACTGCCAATCAGCGGAATGTCATCAATTTTCGGGAATTTCGCTTTATATTCCGCGTAAGTCTGCGTATCTAACTTACGGAAATCGCCCTGCCAGCCGACGATACGGTCAATCGGTTTTTGCCCTTCCAGCAGCGCCAGAGCATAAAACAGCCGCCCTTCCCCCAGCAAAATGCGGTCAACCTTCTGCGGGATGGTTACTTCACGCCCGACGATATCGGTCACCGTCGCGGCCAGTGCGGCAGGCAAACCAGCGGCGGTTAATGCCAGGGCCAGACAAATATTCTTGAATTTAATCATACGCTTCACGCTAACACTCCTTCGTTCCTTAAAGAATGGCGTTAACGATAAAGCAAATGATAATGGTTATCAATTTAATTGTTCTCTACTATAACCTGGAGGAATTATTGCTGGCGAGAGCGAAATAAAAAAGGGCGTGATGATCACGCCCTCTAAAGAGTAACTTATTGTTGCTAAGGCTTATTTCTCACGAAATTTCGGGAATTCCATTTCGCTGTAGCGCACAAAGCGGCTGCCCTTCGTTATCTTGTAGCCAAACCAGATAGCCAGGAACAGCGGGATGCCGATATAGGTCGCCGCCACGCCGCCCCAGTCAATGGTATCCGACAGGAACGCTTCGTAGTTCTGGCCCAGCGTGATGATCAGGCACAGCACGAACGCGAAGATCGGCCCAATCGGGAAGAAGCCCGAGCGGTACGGCAGGTCGTTAATGTCGTTGCCCTGCAGCACGTAGCCGCGACGGAAGCGATAGTGGCTGATGGCAATCCCGAGCCAGGCGATAAAGCCGGTCATCCCCGAGGTATTCAGCAGCCAGAGGTAAACGGTCTGGTTGCCAAACATAGAAGTCAGGAAGCACAGCGCGGCAATAACGGTGGTCGCATACAGCGCGTTACGAGGCACGCCACCTTTGGACAGCTTCGAGAAAATACGCGGCGCTTTGCCGTCGCAGGCCAGGGTGTAAAGCATGCGCGTGGAAGCGTACATCCCGGAGTTACCCGCAGACAGCACCGCCGTCAGGATAACGGCGTTCATCACCGCCGCCGCAGACAGCAGGCCCGCGTGCTGGAACACCAGAGTGAACGGACTGACGCTGATGTCTTTCACGTCATTGCGCAGCAGGCTTGGATCGGTATAAGGAATGATCAGGCTGACAATCAGAATCGCGAACACGTAGAACAGCAGGATACGCCAGAACACCTGGCGCACGGCGCGAGGAATGTTTTTCTCCGGGTCAGCGGATTCACCGGCGGCAATCCCGATAAGCTCGGTGCCCTGGAAAGAGAAGCCGACGATCATCGCCACGCCGATCATTGCGGCAAAGCCCCCGGCAAACGGCGCGTCGCCGGTTGTCCAGTTGCTCCAGCCTACCGGCTGCTCCCCTTTGAAAATACCCACGATCATCATCACACCCACAATGATGAAGATGATGACGGTGGTCACTTTTATCAGCGAGAACCAGTATTCCGCTTCGCCAAAGCCCTTCACGGAGATCCAGTTCAGCAGGAACATAATGCCCAGGAACAGCGCGCTCCAGATCCAGCCAGGGGTGTCCGGGAACCAGTAATTCATCACCAGCTGTGCGGCCACGAGGTCAACGGCGATGGTTACCGCCCAGTTGTACCAATAGTTCCAGCCGAGCGCGAAGCCGAAGCCGTCTTCGACATATTTCTGGCCGTAGGTCGCGAAAGAACCGGACACCGGCATAAACGCCGCCAGCTCGCCGAGGCTGGTCATCAGGAAGTACACCATCAGGCCAATCAGCATATAAGAGAGCAGCGCCCCGCCCGGTCCTGCCTGAGAAATTGTTGCCCCAGAGGCAACGAAAAGCCCCGTGCCGATGGATCCGCCGATGGCGATCATCGTCAGGTGGCGCGCCTTTAATTCGCGGCGTAAGCCAGGCGCTTCTGTCGTTTTATCTTGTGAAACCATAGGAAATTGTTGCCTATCCAAAAAATGAGGCAAGATTGTAACAAAACGTCTTTGTTCAGATAGCAGAAATCCCGGGTTATAAGAGAGCTTCATGATCGCCCGGCGATTATTAGCGAGGCACTTATCAGGCCGATAAGTTGAGGGGAATTAAAAAACCGCCGGCGCGCTCAGTTGCCCGGCGGTCAAAGATTAACCCAGCCCGCGCACGGACGAAATAAACTGCTGCAGTTCCTGAGTCCGGGGATTGGCGAAGAACGACTTGCTTTCCCCCTGCTCCCACACTTTGCCCTGGTGCATAAACACCACGCGGTCGCCGACTTCCCGGGCAAAGTTCATTTCGTGAGTGACCAGAATCAGCGTCATGCCTTCTGCCGCCAGCTGCTCCAGTACTTTCAGCACTTCGCCCACCAGTTCCGGATCAAGCGCCGAGGTGATTTCATCGCAAAGCAAGACTTTTGGGTTCATTGCCAGCGCGCGGGCAATGGCCACGCGCTGCTGCTGGCCGCCGGACAGGTTAGCCGGGTAGTAATCCACCCGCTCGCCCAGGCCGACTTTATTGAGCATCTCCAGCCCCAACTCGCGGCATTCGGCGGCGCTTTTATTCAGCACCCGGCGCGGCGCCAGCATCACGTTTTCCAGCGCGGTCATGTGCGGGAATAGGTTAAAGTTCTGAAACACCATACCCACGGAACGGCTGATTTCACGCGCCTGCGACTCCCGGTCGGTAATGGTCATGCCGCCCAGCTTGATGCTGCCGTCCTGGTAGCCTTCCAGCCCGTTCATGCAGCGCAGCAGCGTACTTTTGCCGGAGCCGCTGCGGCCGATGATCGACACCACTTCGCCCATGTCGATATCCAGGCTAACGCCTTTCAGCACGTGATTGTCGCCATAATATTTCTGTACATCATTAATGGTGATGAGCGGCATTAAATTTTTTCTCCAGGTAGCGGCTGTAGCGCGACAGCGGATAGCAAAGTAAGAAATAGCCGAGCGCCACCAGGGCAAAGACTTTAAACGGCTCAAACGTGACGTTGTTCAGCATGGTGCCGGCTTTAGTTAGCTCGACAAAACCGATGATCGAGGCCAGGGCCGTGCCCTTAATGACCTGCACCGAAAACCCAACCGTGGGTGCCACGACGATACGCATCGCCTGTGGGGCAATGACCCGGCACAGCGTCTGCCCGAAGCTCAAACCGAGGCAGCGGCAGGCTTCCCACTGGCCTTTAGGCAAAGCACGAATGCTGCCGTACCAGATATCCAGCAAAAACGCGCTGGTAAACAGCGTCAGAGCAAGCGTGGCCGCCGTCCAGGGGCTGACATCAATGCCAAACAGCGCAATGCCGAAGAAAGCGAGGAACAACTGCATCAGCAGCGGCGTGCCCTGAAACAGCGCGACGTAGGCGCTGATGAAGCGTTTGGGCCATTTCCAGCGGCTCATGCGCAGCAGCAATAAAGGCAGCGTCACCAGAGTGCCGCAGAAAAAAGCAATCAGCGACAGCAGCACCGTCCAGCGGGCCGCCAGCAGCAGGTTGCGCACGATATCCCAGTCGGTAAACGTCATCATCCGACATCACTCCCCAACCATTTCCGCCCTGCCGCCAGCAGCAGTTGACGCATAATTAACGACAGCACCAGGTACATTAAGGTCGTCACCAGATAGACCTCGAAGCTGAGGAAGGTACGCGACTGAATGAGGCTGGCCGCAAAGGTCAGATCTTCACAGGACACCTGGGACACCACGGAAGAGCCCAGCATCACAATGATGCACTGGCTGACCAGCGACGGATAAATACGCTTCAGCGACGGCGGCAGCACCACGCGTAAAAAGGTCTGGCTACGGCTTAATCCCAGCACGCGAGCCGCTTCCCACTGCCCTTTCGGCGTCACCTGAATACCTGCGCGAATAATCTCGGTGCTGTAAGCCCCTAAATTAATCAGCATCGCGATAAGCGCCGCTTCCCCGGCGTTGAGCTTTAACCCCAGCGCAGGGAGCCCAAAGACAATAAAGAACAGCTGCACAACGAACGGCGTGTTGCGAATCAGTTCCACGTATCCGCCCCACGCCAGGCTTAACAGCCCTGGCTTTCCGCTGCGAATGGCCGCCCCGGTAATGCCGATAGCCACGCCACCGACCGTCGCCATAAAAGTGAGCCCCAGCGTCACCCACAGGCCGGACAATAACTCCGGCCAGTAAGGCAGCAGACCGGCAAAATCAAGTTGCGTGGTCATCCCCGGCACCTCAAGCGCCGAGGTTGGCAGGCAGCGGCGCCTGCATCCATTTCTGCGACAAGGTGTTCAGGGTATTGTCCTTCAGCGCCTCACCAATCAGCTCGTCCACCTTCGCTTTCAGCGCAGGTTCATTCTTTTTCAGCCCGATGTAGCAAGGGGAATCCTTGAGCATAAATTTGCTGACCGGCGCTTTGGCTGGGCTCTGGCGGGCAATCGCCGCCACAACGAGGTTACCGGTGGCGATGTACTGCACCTGGCCTGAAAGATAGGCGGAGATGGTAGTGTTATTGTCTTCGTAGCGCTTCACGTCGGCGTCTTTCGGCGCGAGGTCGGTTAATACCATGTCCTCTACTGCGCCACGGGTCACGCCAATGGTTTTCCCACTAAGCGCTTTAGCATCTGTCACTGCGCCATCTTTCGGCCCGAACACGCCAAGGAAGAACGGGGCGTAAGCGCGGCTAAAATCGATGACTTTTTCACGTTCAGCGTTCTTGCCGAGGCTGGAAATGACCAGGTCAACTTTGTCCGTCTGCAGATATGGCACGCGGTTCGCGCTGGTGACCGGCACCAGCTGTAGCTTGACCTTCAGACCTTTTGCCAGGTAAGCCGCCATATCAATGTCGTAACCCTGAGGTTTCAGGTCAGCGTTCACTGAACCAAAAGGCGGGAAATCCTGCGGAACCGCTACGCGCAGCACGCCGCGTTTTTCGATATCCTGCAGCTGATCGGCCATTACCGCCCCGGCCTGAGCCAGCAGCACCGTTGCGCCAACTAAAGAGAACAACCATTTTTTCATCGTCATGTGCAGCCTCGTCGCCTGATTGAAACAAAAGATTCTTTGAATTCAATTCTGCAACTAATGTGCCAACGACGATGAATCGCAAAGATCGCTGCTACATTGCGGTGAAAAAGAAGTTAACGGGCGGGAGGTTGCCTCGCAGCCACACCCCAATCAGGTGCAGCTGCAAGATTTTGGTGCATTATGCTTCGCAGTAGCGCAGAAAACGCAGCAGCGCGTTAGAGATATGCTTCTGGCGATGGTGGATCCGGTACAGCGTCCGCACCAGACGAGGGAGGGGAATAGCCACTTCAACCAATGAGCCGCTCTCCAGCTGCTCGGCAATCACCCGGCGAGACAGGCAGCTGATGCCCAGCCCGTGGCGCACCGCATGTTTGATCGCCTCGGAATTGCCCAGCTCCATACCCAACTGAAACTCTGGCAGATGCGAAAGCAGTAAATAGTCGACGATTTCGCGGGTGCCTGAGCCGCGCTCACGCAGGATCCACGGCTGCTTTGCCAGGCTTTCCAGCGTTACCGCCTGGTGCACCAGCGGGTTGCCCGGCGAAGCAAAGACCACCAGCTCATCGTCGAGCCACGGCTCGGTCACCAGCTCCGCCATATGACAAGGCCCTTCAATCAGGCCAATATCGACGCGAAAATCCGCCACCGCGTTGATCACGTCCTGGCTGTTGCCGACGCTAAGCTCCAGCGGCAGCTTCGGGAAGTCGCGGCGATAGCGGGCAATCATTTCCGGCAGAATATAGTTGCCAATGGTGCTGCTGGCATACACGCGGATCGCGCCGTTATCTTCCCGAAACAGCTGTTCTATTTCACCGGCCTGTTCCAGCAGCCCGACAACTCGCGGGTAGAGCAGCCTGCCGTGTTCATTTACCACGAGGCGCTTCCCCACTCGGTCAAAGAGCTGAACCCCAAGCTGACCTTCAAGATCGGCAAGCGCGGCGCTAACCGCCGACTGAGAGAGGGACAGCATCTGGGAAGCTTGCGTGGTCGAACCGCTTTTAAGCACTTCAGCAAAGACTTCCAGCTGCCGCAGCGTGATATGCATAAGAGAGATTTCCTGTGGTGGCAGCCGTCGCTTACCACTTATAAAGATTAATTATAAATATATAATCAATTTTATTTTTATGCCAGCCAGGCGTAGCCTTTTCCCTAAGACAGAGGAGAAGGTTATGACAGTACTCACCGTACAAGCTCGCCGCCACACGCTGTGGCATTTTTTACCGGGGCTGGCGCTTTCCGCCGCCATTACCGGCCTGGCGTTATGGCTTGGCAACATTCCCGCGGTGGCCGGCGTCGGCCTTAGCGCCCTGACGCTCGCCATCCTGTGCGGCATGATAATCGGCAACACCGTGTATCCCAAAATCTGGCAGCAGTGCGACGGCGGCGTGCTGTTCGCCAAGCAGCACCTTCTGCGCCTCGGCATTATTCTGTATGGCTTCCGCCTGACGTTTTCGCAGATTGCCGACGTTGGCGTCAGCGGCCTGGTGATTGACGCCCTGACGCTGTGCAGCACCTTCGCCCTCGCCTGCTGGCTCGGCCAGAAAGTGTTTGGTCTGGACAGACAAACCAGCTGGCTGATTGGTGCGGGCAGCAGTATTTGCGGCGCGGCGGCTGTACTTGCCACCGAACCGGTGGTGAAAGCCGAAGCCAGTAAAGTCACCGTGGCCGTCGCCACCGTGGTTATCTTCGGGACGCTGGCTATCTTTATCTACCCGATGATTTACCCGTTCGTCAGTCACTGGTTTACGCCAGAAGCCTTTGGGATTTACACCGGGTCAACGATGCATGAAGTTGCCCAGGTTGTTGCCGCAGGGCACGCCATTAGCCCGGAAACGGAAAATGCGGCGGTGATTGCCAAAATGCTCCGCGTGATGATGCTCGCCCCGTTCCTGATTTTCCTGGCCGCCCGCGTTAAATCTCTGGCACCGGCTGGCTCGGCGCAAACCGGTAAAATCACCATCCCGTGGTTTGCAATACTCTTTATCGTGGTGGCGATCTTCAACTCCTTCCACTTCCTGCCACAGGCGCTGGTGAATGTGCTGGTCACGCTGGATACCTTCCTGCTGGCAGTGGCGATGGCGGCTCTGGGCCTGACGACCCACGTTAGTGCCCTGAAAAAAGCCGGGGTTCGCCCGCTGCTTATGGCGCTGGTGCTGTTCATCTGGCTGATTGTCGGCGGCGCGGCCATTAACCTGGCAATTCATCACCTGTTAGCATAATTCAATACGGAAAAAAGCCTCCTGACCCGCTATCATGACGGACTACCGATAGCGGGTTTTGCCCGTCAAGAAACAGGAGAAGACAGATGAAGTTTATTGGAGCGCACGTTAGCGCCTCGGGTGGCCTGGAAAACGCCGCCATTCGCGCCCACGAACTGGAAGCCACCGCTTTTGCCCTGTTCACCAAGAATCAACGCCAGTGGCGCGCCGCGCCGCTGACCAGCGAAGTTATCGACAACTTTAAGAGCGCCTGCGAAAAATACCATTATGGCCCAGGCCAAATCCTCCCCCACGACAGCTACCTGATAAACCTCGGCCACCCGGTTGAAGATGCGCTGGAAAAATCCCGCGAGGCGTTTATCGACGAAATGGTGCGCTGCCAGCAGCTGGGGCTGACGCTATTGAATTTCCATCCGGGCAGCCACCTGAAGCAGATTCCGGAAGAGGAATGCCTGAAGCGCATTGCGGAGTCGATTAACATTGCGCTGGAGAAGTCCGAAGGCGTGACCGCAGTCATCGAAAACACCGCTGGCCAGGGCAGTAACCTTGGTTTCCGCTTCGAGCATCTCGCGGCGATTATTGACGGCGTGGAAGATAAATCCCGCGTTGGCGTCTGCATCGATACCTGCCACGCCTTTGCCGCCGGGTACGATCTGCGCACAGAAGCTGACTGCGACAAAACCTTTAGTGAGTTCGAACGTATCGTCGGGTTCAAATACCTGCGCGGGATGCACCTCAACGATGCCAAAAGCGAGTTTGGCAGCCGCGTTGACCGCCACAACAGCCTCGGCCTCGGGAATATCGGCCACACGCCGTTTAGCTGGATCATGCGTGACGCCCGTTTCGATGGTATTCCGCTAATTCTGGAAACTACCAACCCGGATATCTGGGCCGAAGAGATCGCCTGGCTTAAAGCACAGCAGCACGAGGAAGCGACGGCTTAGAAAGAAAAACGCCCCGCATTAGCGAGGCGTTTTTTAGCTGAGCGGAAGACTAAGCGACCTTCGCCGCCAGCTCCGTTTCAGGACGTTTGAGGAAGGCGTAGGACAGGCCCGCCACCAGCGTACCGGCGACAATCGCCAGCAGGTAACCCAGCACCGGAGTAATCGCGCCAGGGATCAGCAGGACAAACAGGCCGCCGTGCGGGGCCATCAGTTTCGCGCCAACCGCCATGGACAGCGCACCCGTCAGCGCCCCGCCGATGATGCAGCAAGGCAGCACGCGCATCGGGTCACGGGCGGCAAACGGAATCGCCCCTTCGGTAATAAAGCACAGCCCGAGCACTAGCGCCGCTTTGCCCCCTTCCTGCTGCGCCTTATCAAACTTACGGCGAGCCACCAGCGTAGCCAGGCCCAGCGCCAGCGGTGGTACCATGCCCGCGGCCATGATCGCCGCCATTGGTGCGTAGGTCTGGGTACTGAGCAAGCCGACGCCAAAAGCGTAAGCCGCTTTGTTCACCGGGCCGCCCATATCGGTACACATCATGCCACCCAGAATCGCGCCCAGCAGAACCGCGTTCGCGGTGCCCATGGTTTGCAGCCAGTGGGTCAGGCCCGCCAGGATTTTAGCCACCGGGGTGCCAATCAGGTAGATCATTGCCAGGCCAACAACCAGGCTTGAGAACAGCGGAATGATCAGGATCGGCTTCAGTGCTTCCATGCTTGGTGGTAGCTTCAGCTTCGAGCTAATCAGCTTCGCGATATAACCCGCCAGGAAACCGGCGATGATGCCGCCGATAAAGCCCGAACCGGTGCTAACGGCCAGCATGCCGCCGATAAGACCCGGCGTCAGGCCAGGACGGTCCGCAATCGAGAAGGCAATATACCCCGCCAAAACCGGGACCATCAGCGCAAACGCAGAGCCACCACCAATTTGCATCAGCGCCGCGGCAAGCGTACCAGGTTCCTTAAAGGCAGTGATACCGAAGGCAAAGGAGAGCGCAATACACAGGCCGCCCGCAACCACCATCGGCAGCATGTAAGACACCCCCGTAAGCAGATGGCGATACACCCCGGCGCTTTCTTTTTTGCCGGATTCCTGAGCCGCGCTGGCTTTACCTGCGGCTTCGTAAGGTTTGGCCTCGACCAGCGCCTTATCCAGCTCCTGAGCCGTTTTCTTCAGCGCCAGGCCTGTAGACGTGCGGTACATCGGCTTCCCGGCAAATTTAGCCAGATCCACTTCAATATCCGCCGCCACAATCACCAGATCCGCCTCGGCCACTTCTTCAGGGGTAATCGCGTTCCCTGCGCCAACGGAACCACGGGTTTCAACCTTCACCCACCAGCCGCGTTTTTTCGCTTCGGTTTCGATGGCTTCCGCCGCCATAAAAGTGTGCGCCACGCCGGTCGGGCAGGCCGTGACGGCGACGATACGCTTCGGCCCTTTTGCTGGGGCGGTTGCAACAGCTGTCGGGGCGGTGTACGTATGAGCCTTACCTTTCGCTTCGTTCAGGAACAATTCCGGGTGCTGCACCGCGCGATCGATATCGCCCAGGAACACCTTTTTGCCGTTCAGTGAAGTATCAGCGGGAATGGCGTTGCCAACGACAATCGCCAGTTCGGCATCGTTCGGGTTATCAATAATGTCGAGGTGCGCTTTTGGCGCTGCGGCACCGAGCAGCGTCTTCGCGAGATACGCGCGCGCCTGCCCAAGTCCCGGTTCAATAATTAACAGCGTTTTCATTGCCTGTCTCCTGCTGTCAGTGGAAAGGTTTCAGGTCGACACGAGCCATCATGGCGGCCAGCTGTGTACGATCGGTAATGCCTACGTTGCTCTGGCTGACGGCCAGGGCCGCAACGGCGGTAGCAAGGCGCAGCGTGTGTTCGCTGGACTCGCGCATCAGCAGGCCATAAATCAGGCCGCCAACCATGGAATCTCCTGCGCCAACGGTACTAACAACTTCACAGGTGGGTGGTTTGGCAATCCATTCCCCTGAAGCGTTAACCCACAGCGCGCCTTCCGCGCCTAGAGAAATCACCACATGCGCAATCCCCTGCTCACGGAGCGCATGCGCCGCCTCAATCACATCCTTCAATTCAGGCAGCTTGCGACCGGCCCAAATTTCCAGCTCGCGACGGTTCGGTTTGACCAGCCACGGTGCCGCCTTCAAACCGGCAACCAGCGCTTCGCGGCTGCTGTCGAAAATGATGCACGGACACTGGCTGCGCAAACGGGTCATCCAGTCCGTGAACGCTTCCGGGGAAACGCCCGCAGGCAGGCTGCCGCTGACGCAAACCATGTCGAACTGGCCCAGCCAGCTCAGGGAGTCCGCCACAAAGCGTTCCCAGTCCGCGCCGGTGACTTCAAACCCGGAAAAGTTCAGATCGGTGACTTCCCCGTCTTTTTCGGTCAACTTAACGTTGATGCGGGTACGGCCCTGTACGACCTGGAAGCGGTTGGCGATTCCCAACTCGCTAAACAGCTGCTGGAAGCCGTCCTGGTTGTCTTTGCCGAGGAATCCGCCTACGGTCACGTCGATGCCGAGATCTTTCAGTACTTTAGCGACGTTGATGCCCTTGCCAGCCGCATGCAGACCGGTGGTGCGCACCAGGTTTACTTCTCCACGCTCGATTTCCGGGCAAAAGCCCACCAGGTCATAGGCCGGGTTCAGGGTGATCGTTGCTACACGTCTGGTCATTACGCGCCCTCCCCCAGTCCTTCAGAGATGGCTTCGCCAATCGCTTTCAGCGCCTGTTCAGCATCTTCACCCTGCGCGGTAAAGCGCAGCCGGTGGCCTTTTTTCACACCCAGAGCAACAACTTTCATCAGGCTACGTCCATTTGCCGGTTTCCCGGTTCCATCAAGGTTTGTCACGGTAATTTCGCTATTGAATTGTTTTATGGTGTTAACCAGCGCCGTACCCGGCCGGGCGTGCAGGCCGTGTTCATTACGCACGGTAAACTCGGCGCTCAGCGCTTCTTCTGCCGGGGCATCATCGCTGGTCAGCAGCGTCAGCAACGCCGGCGCATCTGCGGTTAAAAGCTTGTCGGCACGGTTGCCAATCAGCATGTCGCTCAGGCGGTTCAGCACCTGCAAGGGCTGGTCGTCGGCCACAGCGACGGTCATCAGGAGAGAAACCGGGTTTCCATCCGCTTCAAAACTGGCCGCCGGACGGCTGACAGCAACCGCGCTGGCCAGGTTGCCTGCCGCGCTGTCATTCAGCCAGATACCCTGACCGAGATACAGTGGATTACCGGCAATCACGTTGCTGACGAAAGCGGCATCAACCGCACCCGCCTGCTTCAGGCGGCCCGCGTTCAGCGCCTGCAGCGTCATCAAATCGCTGGCCTCGACGTTCAGCGCCAGCAGGCTGTTGTCCAGCAGCAGCGCGCTGCTTTGCTTCTCGCCCATCAGCAGCGCCCGGAGTTCTTCCGCGCTGGTGGCGGATTTCAGCTGTGCAGCCACTTCGTCGTCACTCAGCACATGCGTCAACTGGCGCAGCAGGCCAAGGTGTTCGTCGGAACTGGCCGCAATACCGATCGCCACGTAAGCGGTCTGCCCTTCGCCCCACTCCACGCCCTGCGGGAACTGAAAAACCTGAACGCCGGTTTTCAGCACCAGATCGCGCGTGTCGGTGGTGCCGTGCGGGATAGCAATCCCGTTGCCTAAATAAGTGGTGGTTTGCTGCTCACGCGCCAGCATACCGTTGACGTAGCCTTCACCGACGTTGCCTGCCTGCACAAGGGCGGCGGCAACCTGGCGGATAGCGTCTTCTTTGCTCCCGGCAGCTTTGCCCGGGTGAATATCCTGCACAGATAACTGGAACATAGATCGCCTCTCTCGCTGAATTGAAACGATTCAGCTAGCTTGAGAAAAAATGCGCCATCTCGAGCTGCGGGATGCAAAAAGATGACGCTGAAACGTTTCAAGGAGTGTTGCGCTAATGCTGCATGACACGCAACATTTCTCGCATTTCTGTTTGCGAAATTTAGAGCTTCAGCACATTTTCAGTTTAGCAGGCCGGGTGTTCAGCACACTGGCAACAGTTTACAACCCGGCATCAGCAAATTTCAGCTTTGACAACGTATCGCCAAAGCGGCCTTCGTTTCCTGGATAATTTGTGCGAGTTCCCGCGCAGGACTTAAGGGTAAATCTGTCTATTTAGGGGTAACGAGGGTACACTCCGCGCATTCTTTTTCCTGCCGTCCAAAAGTATGCAAAACGCTCCCGTTACCGCCGCCCGTAAGCCTCTGGACTTCACCTCAACCGCGTTTCTGATTGTGGCTTTTTTGACCGGCATCGCCGGGGCACTACAAACCCCAACGCTAAGCCTGTTTTTAACCGATGAAGTCCACGTTCGCCCTGCGCTGGTCGGCTTTTTCTTCACCGGCAGCGCGGTGATTGGCATTCTGGTGAGCCAGTTTTTAGCCGGGCGCTCCGACCGCAAAGGCGACCGGAAAACGCTGATTTTTGCCTGCTGCCTGCTCGGTGCACTGGGCTGCATCCTGTTCGCCTGGAACCGTAACTACTTTATTTTGCTGTTCGTCGGGGTGTTTCTGAGCAGCTTCGGCTCCACCGCCAACCCGCAGATGTTTGCGCTTGCCCGCGAGCATGCCGACAGCACCGGGCGTGAAGCGGTGATGTTCAGCTCTATCCTCCGCGCACAGGTGTCTCTTGCCTGGGTGATTGGGCCGCCAATTGCCTACGCGCTGGCGATGGGGTTTGGCTTCAAGGTGATGTACCTGAGTGCGGCGTTTGCCTTTGTGATTTGCGGCGCGATGGTGTGGCTCTTTTTGCCGTCCATGCGCAAAGAACCGGTGGCAAAAGCAGAAGCCCGGCTCGAGTCACCGCGTCGCAACCGCCGCGACGCCCTGCTCCTGTTCGCCGCCTGTACCATGATGTGGGGCTGTAACAGCCTCTATATCATCAATATGCCGCTTTACATCATCAATGAGTTACACCTCCCGGAGAAGCTCGCCGGGATCATGATGGGCACCGCAGCCGGGTTGGAAATCCCGACCATGCTGATTGCGGGCTACTACGCCAAACGCTTCGGTAAGCGCTTCCTGATGCGCTTTGCCGTTGCCGCCGGGTTGCTTTTCTATGTCGGAATGGTAACGCTGACCAATGAATATATGCTGCTGGGGCTGCAGCTGCTCAACGCTATCTTTATCGGGATTCTGGCCGGGATCGGCATGATCTATTTTCAGGATCTTATGCCTGGCCAGGCAGGGGCCGCCACCACGCTGTATACCAACACCACGCGCGTAGGGTGGATCATTGCCGGTTCGCTCGCCGGCGTGGTGGCCGAGATCTGGAACTATCACAGCGTCTTTTTCATCGCACTGGGGATGATAGCCGTCAGTATTTATTGCATGGCCCAAATCAAAGATATTTAAGGTGCCGTCGCGGCTTCAAGGTGGATCAGGTAGGTCATTGCCTGCTGGCGTGAGGTACCGCACATCTCTCTGGCAGGCTGGAGGCCGCCGCAGACTTTAGGCCGCAAAGGCGATCCAAACAGCTTGCAGCGCAGGCGTTCGTCCAGCTGAATACAGGGCGTGTTGGCGGGCTTCCCCTCCGGCATACCGGGGATAGGCGTTGATATAGAAGGCGCAGTACAGCAAGCGCCGCAGTCAGGACGGCAATCCATTTACGTTTCCACCGGCGTCAAAAGGTGCGTGACAATAGCAGACCCACTGCCTGCGTCAATCTAACAATTCATTTAACATCATTCCTTCTTTCAGGATACACTTGCGCCACAACGACTACGGATCGGTAACGTTTTGTCACGGCGCAATCACTTTCACCGAACAGCCTGCTGGCTGGCGCTGCTTGCCGTTGCCATGCTGTTTATTGCACCGGTAATTTCAAAATCGCTGATGCACCATTCAGCCTGCGAACACAGCAGCATGATGATGACAATGGACATGTCTGACATGGGCCATCACATGCCTGTGCCCGAACCGTGCCCTCAGGCGTCAATGCCGCACAATATGCTGATGTCCGGCCCGGGCATGTCGCCGGGAGAAGAAATCGCCTGCGGCTATTGCCAGCTGCTGATCCACCTGCCTTTTATTGAATTCTGCCTCACCGTTTTACTGCTGTTATTGTTGATTTGCGTGCGCCGGACGCCGGTGATCGCACTCTGCTGCGCGGCGATTTCTCGCCCCTGGTCACCTCACCCGGCCCGCGCCCCGCCCTCTGCTGCCTGTTACTTCGCTTAAAACACCAATAATTAACCGCGTAATGCCGCAGGCGACGCTGAAGCGTTGTCTCGAGCTGTTCTTTTTATAAAGAGCGGCAACGTTACGCCTGAAGGACAGTAAGGCAATGATGAAAACACATTTAAAGCCGCTGGTATCCTGGATACTGCTGGCTATCACTTCTCCCGCAGCCATCGCGGCGGGTTCGCATGACACGATGACTATGCCGGACGATGCCGTGATGATCGTCACCTCTCCGGCATCATCACCGCTGGAAGTTGTGACGTCCCCTAAAACGCCGCGTCAGCCTGTGCCAGCCAGCGACGGATCTGACTACCTGAAAACTATCCCCGGTTTCTCGCAAATCCGCAACGGCGGCACCAACGGCGACCCGGTTTTTCGCGGCATGTTCGGTTCTCGCCTGCGTATCCTGACCAATAATGGTGAAATGCCGGGGGCCTGTCCGGCCAGAATGGATGCCCCAAGTTCATATATTTCACCGGAGAGCTTTGATCTGCTGACGCTGATTAAAGGGCCGGAAAGCGTGCTATGGGGGCCGGGTAACTCCGCGGGAACCGTCCGCTTCGACAGGGAACCGCCGCGCTTTGATAAAGCTGGCATCCAGGGCACGGCCAGCCTGCTCACAGCGTCCAACCAGCGCTGGGACAGCAATGCAGACGTCAGTCTGGGGAGTGAGGACGGCTATTTACGCCTGATCGGCAATAAGTCCCACTCCGGCGATTACGAAGACGGCAGCGGCAACCGGGTGGCCTCAAAGTGGGATAAATGGAACGCCGATGTTGCGCTGGGCTGGACGCCTAACAAAGACACATTGCTGGAGCTAACGGCGGGTAAAGGCAACGGTGAAGCCCGCTACGCGGGCCGCAGTATGGACGGCTCCCAGTTCAGGCGCGACAGCCTCGGGGCGCGCTTTGAAATGTCGAACATCGGCGAGGTGTTCAACAAGTTTGAAAGCAGCGTCTACTACAACTACGCCAATCATATTATGGACAACTATTCCCTCCGCTCGCCGGGAACAATGTCCAGCAGCATGTCCGGCGGGCATATGGCCTCCTCGATGGGCATGGATATGGGCAGTTCGATGGACATGGGTTCATCCATGAGCATGAATATGCCAATGGCGATGCAGCTCGATCGCCGCACGGTTGGCGGGCGCATGATGGGCACGTGGCTGTGGTCTGACTACGAACTGCGCAGCGGTATCGACGGGCAGCAAAGCACCCATCGCAGCAAACAGGGCGCCGGCTGGAAGCAGGATGCCCGTTTCCAGGACGCAGGTATCTTTAGCGAACTGACCTGGAATGCCACCGACAGCAGCAAAGTTATCGGCGGCGCGCGCCTCGATCGAACTCGCGTCAATAATGATACGGACGCAGGTGCCAGCGTGCGGAGCAAAACGCTACCGGCAGGTTTTGTGCGCTACGAACAAACGCTGAGCGATATCCCCGTCATGCTGTACGCTGGCGTGGGCTACACCGAGCGCTTCCCGGATTACTGGGAGCTGTTTTCCCCCACCTACGGGCCGGACGGCACTAAAAATGTCTTCGATAAGCTGAAAACAGAAAAAACGACGCAGCTGGATATTGGCGCCCAGTACAGCGGGGAGCGCTTCAACAGCTGGGTTTCCGCCTACCTTGGCCGGGTGAATGATTTTATTCTCTTCCGCTATGACCCTAATAACGCCCGCGTCAGTCAGGCAGATAACGTGGACGCCACCATTATGGGAGGCGAAATGGGCATGAGCTACGCGCTGACCGAAGCCTGGAAGGCGGACGCAAGCCTGGCGTATGCCTGGGGGCAAAACACCAGTGACCATCAGCCGCTGCCGCAAATAGCCCCGCTGGAAACACGCTTCGGCCTGATCTGGGAGCGAGGAGACTGGAGCAGCACCGGCCTACTGCGGCTGGTCAGCGGCCAGCATCGCGTGGCGCTGAATGAGGGTAACGTGGTCGGGAAAGACTTCGATAAAAGCAGCAGCTTTGCGATTTTTTCCGCCAACGCGGCTTACCGTCTAAGCAAAGCCATCAAGCTCAGCGCAGGGGTCGATAATCTGTTGAACAAAACCTACAGCGAACACTTGAACCTGGCGGGCAATAGCAGCTTTGGCTATTCGTCCAATACCCCGGTCAATGAACCAGGCCGGACGGTCTGGGGCAAAGTGAACGTCACGTTTTAATTACCTGGCCCCGGTTGTCGGGGCCATTACGCTTAATCATTTCCCAGCCAGGAGGCTGATATGCTTGCAAAACTTCGTACGCCGGAAGGTAAAAAGTTCCTTATCGCGGTTGCCATCGTTTTCACTATTGTCGTGTCGCTTATTTCGAAGGTGACCTTTGAAGGCGTGGAAGAGCAGTACAACTGGCCAATGGAACAGTGGACGCTGGACATGTTTATCATGCAGGGCGCGTGGGTCACTATCTACACGATCATGTTCACTATTCTATGTTCGCTGCCGTTTGCTTTCTATTTCTTAGCGCCTAAGGATGGCCGCGGCTAAGGCGCGTTAAGCCACCAGCGTGTCGGCAAAGCAGGATGTTGTCGGCACGTTTGCCTTAAGCCCCTTACTTTTGTGCTTCTTTATTAAATCCACTTGCCTGAAACGCGCCTCACGAGTACTTTGACGCAATATTTTCGCATCTCAATTTTTGACAGGAAACACCGATGGCAAGAGCTAACGAAATCAAAAAAGGCATGGTACTCAATTACAACGGCAAGCTGCTGATTGTTAAAGACATTGATATCCAGGCTCCCAGCGCACGCGGCGCAGCAACCCTGTACAAGATGCGTTTCTCCGATGTTCGCACCGGGCAGAAAGTGGAAGAGCGCTTCAAAGGTGATGATATCGTTGACACCATCACCCTGACCCGCCGCTTCGTTGACTTCTCCTATATCGACGGCAACGAATACGTGTTCATGGATAAAGAAGATTACACGCCGTACATCTTCACCAAAGACCAGATCGAAGAAGAGCTGCAGTTCATTCCCGAAGGCGGTATGCCGGACATGCAGGTTCTGACCTGGGACGGCCAGCTGCTGGCGCTGGAGCTGCCGCAGACCGTGGATCTGGAAATCATCGAAACGGCTCCGGGCATCAAAGGCGCTTCCGCCAGCTCTCGTACCAAGCCAGCAACGCTGTCCACCGGCCTGGTGATTCAGGTGCCGGAATACATGGTTGCCGGGGAAAAAATCCGCATTCATATCGCAGAAAAACGCTCTATGGGCCGCGCAGACTAATAATAAATGACGCTCCTTCGGGAGCGTTTTTTTGTTCTCACAACCAAAGTTATTATACCAATTACATCATCCTGCTTTATTATCAGACCTACATCACACAAAAGCGATTAACCAAACAGACCAATTTTATTTCCTGTCATACAGCTTTACACTGCATAGATTCCCACCTCCCTACACAGGATGCGACTCTATGGATACCCTTGCCACTGCTTCACTTCCGGATACCGTTCAACGGCCAAACTACGACCGCCGCGCGCTGAAAACCCGTATCGTGCATTTTGGGTTTGGCGCTTTCCACCGTGCGCATCAGGCCCTGCTCACCGATCGGGTGCTCAACAAACTGGGCGGCGACTGGGGGATCTGTGAGATCAGCCTGTTTAACGGCGATAAGCTGATGCACGATCTCAGGCAACAGGATCATCTTTTCACGGTGCTGGAAAAAGGGGCGGCGGGAAACCAGGCGCGGGTCATCGGTGCCGTGAAAGAATGCCTGAATGCGAGGCTGGATGGCATGGAAGCCATCATAGAGAAGTTTTGTGAACCGCAGGTCGCCATTGTCTCCCTGACCGTGACCGAAAAAGGCTACTGCATCGATCCCGCCAGCGGAAAACTTGATCCCACCAATGAGCGGATTATTCACGATCTGACGTCGCCGGAGTCTCCGCATTCCGTACCAGGAATACTTGTGGAGGCGCTAAGCCGTCGCCGTGAGCGTGGGCTTAGCCCGTTTACGGTCTTATCCTGCGATAACATTCCTGATAACGGGCACCTGGTTCGCCAGGCCGTTCTGGGTATGGCCGCGAGTCGAAGCGCCGGGCTGACAGAATGGATTGCCAAAGAAGTCACCTTCCCCAGCACCATGGTCGACCGCATTGTTCCGGCGGCCACGGAGGAATCGCTGCAGGAAATTGCGGAAATACTGGGCGTACAAGACCCCTGCGCCATTGCCGCCGAGCCGTTTATTCAGTGGGTCGTCGAAGATAATTTCGTCGCCGGTCGCCCGGAATGGGAAGCCGTCGGGGTGGAAATGGTTGACGATGTGGTGCCCTACGAGCAGATGAAGCTGCGGATGCTCAACGGCAGCCACTCATTTATGGCTTATCTCGGTTACCTCGCCGGTTACCCGCATATTAATGATTGTATGGCTGACGAACATTTTGCCCGTGCAGCAAAGCACCTGATGCTGCAGGAGCAGGCGGTGACGCTGAACATTCGGGGCATCGACCTGAATCAGTACGCCGCCAGCCTGCTCGAGCGGTTCGCAAATCCGGCACTGAAGCACCGAACCTGGCAAATCGCCATGGACGGCAGTCAGAAGCTTCCTCAGCGCTGGCTGGAAAGCGTGCGCTGGCATCTGGCAAACGGGAGCAGTTGGCCATGCCTGGCGCTCGGGATCGCAGGCTGGATGCGCTACGTTAGCGGCCTCGACGAACAGGGCCATGCGATTGACGTTCGCGATCCGCTTCAGGGCAAAATCCAGATGCTGGTGAGCGACAGCGGCGAAAACGAACGCGTCAGCGCCCTCCTCAGCCTGAACGAAATTTTTGGTGATGACCTGCCCAAAAACGAAAAATTTGTCGAAAACGTGCGGCAAGCCTGGCAGCAACTCATCCGCCTGGGCGCACGCGGTGCGGTCGAAAACTTGCACTTAAGTTAACAATCAATGCGCTTAACGTAGTCTTACCGTGCTGTAAGCCGCGTTAAGGCTTCTCTTTTCTCCGGGTTGTCGTCAGGATAGTCAGCGTAAATAATGAATAATCACTGATAGATTGACGTGGTTTGCAGGCAGTAAACCCCCGGAGTCACCGTGACAAAAACGAATTTAATTACCGGCTTTCTGGGCAGCGGTAAAACCACCACCATTTTGCACTTACTGGCCAACAAGCCCGCCGATGAAAAATGGGCGGTGCTGGTCAATGAATTTGGCGAAGTGGGGATTGATGGCGCCCTGCTGGCAGATAGCGGCGCGCTGCTGAAAGAGATCCCTGGCGGCTGTATGTGCTGCGTTAACGGCCTGCCGATGCAGGTCGGCCTCAATACGCTGCTGCGCCAGGGCAAGCCCGACCGCCTGCTGATTGAACCTACCGGCCTTGGCCACCCAAAACAAATCCTGGACATGCTCACCGCCGACGTATATCAGCCGTGGATTGACCTGCGGGCCACGCTTTGCCTGCTCGACTCGCGCCAGCTTCTGGATGAAAAAGCCCTGAATAATGACAACTTCCGCGATCAGCTTGCGGCGGCGGACATCATTGTAGTCAACAAGCAAGATCGCGCCACGCCGGAAAGCCAGGCCGCTTTAGCGCGCTGGTATCAAAACAATGGCGACAGCCGCGAACTTATGCACGTAGAAAAAGGGGCCGTCAGCATTGCGCTCCTCGACAAACCAAGACAGAACCAACGCGAGCTGCCGCAAAGCCCTGAGCACCAGCATGCCCAATCGGTTCCTCATGGTCTTGCTGCGCTGAGCCTGCCGGGGCATCAGCGCTGGCGCCGGAGCGTGAACAGTGGGCAGGGTTATTACGCCTGTGGCTGGATTTTCGATGAAGAAACCGTGTTCGACACCATTGGCCTGTTGGAGTGGGCACGTCTTGCCCCGGTTGAGCGAGTCAAAGGCGTGTTGCGTATTCCCGAAGGCCTGGTACGTATCAACCGCCAGGGCAACGACCTGCATATTGAAACGCAACCCTCGCCGCCGCTGGACAGCCGCATCGAATTGATTCACCCGGCTCAGCCCGACTGGAACGTCCTGCAAGCCAGCCTGTTGAGCTTACGTTTAAGTTAGCGCGTCTACCTTCGCGCCCCCAGAATGAGATTTAGAAGCTGTATCATGATTAATCGCCTCCCTCTTATCCTGCTGCTGAACCTCCTGGGCATTGCCCTGTTCTTTAGCTGGTACCTGCCAGAGAACCATGGATTTTGGTTCAACATTGACGCCACGCTGTTCCATTTCTTTAATAATGAATTGGTTAAGAGCCATACCTTTTTAACGCTGATTGCCATCACCAATAACCGGGCCTTCGACGGCATTTCGCTGCTGGCGATGGGCGCGCTGTTTTCCTGGTTCTGGCTGCATGAAGACGCCGCTGGCCGCCGCCGCCTGGTGCTGATGGGCGTGGTGATGCTGCTGTGCGCCGTGGTCATCAACCAGCTCGGCCACCTTATCCCGGTGGTGCACGCCAGCCCTACGCTGTACTTTAAAGACATTCATCGCGTCAGCGAACTGCTGCACTTCCCGACGAAAGACGCCTCGAGCGATAGCTTCCCTGGCGATCACGGCCTGATGCTGCTTATCTTCACCGGTTTTATGCTGCGTTATTTCGGCCCACGAGCGTTTCTTATTGCCCTCGCGATCTTCTTTATCTTCTCTTCGCCAAGAATAATGATAGGCGCACACTGGTTTACCGATGTCTACGTCGGGTCAGTCTCTATTGCTCTGGTTGGCCTGCCCTGGGTGCTATTAACCCCAGTCAGCGACCGGTTAATTTCTATACTGAACCGCACTGTTCCGGGAAAATATAAAGCGTCCCGCTGACGGTTAATAAGTGATGAAGATAGTCACCGAACAGAGGCCCACCCGGGCCTCTGTTTATTTTTTCAGCATCATGACAGCCAGATGAATATTTACTCATACAAAATCAGCTTCAATTTGAATGACCTGACGATAAAATCAGCAGCATTGCCGATCATTTGTTCGAAATAACCTTTCGCGACGAATCATCACAATTTCTTATAAAAATAAGAATAAAAACGCTCGCATAGCCTGGTTTTATCGGGTAGTCTCGGGAAAGTTTGCTCTACGGCTGATCTATTTGTGCTGTGAATAAAAGTGTGCGATGTTCCACATTTTTGTGCATGAATAATTGTCTCGTGGCTTTTAGGTAATTAGTCTCGTCACGTTGGTATTTTTGTATAACGAATTATTCGTTAAGGACATCAAGGGAAAACAAACAAAATGGTCAAATCTCAGCCTATTTTGAGATACATCTTGCGGGCGATACCCGCGATTGCGGTGGCAGTTATGCTTTCCGCCTGTAGTTCGACTAACACAGCAAATATGCATTCTGAGACGCATGCAGTCGGTGAAAAAGATGGTTTTTTACTGCAAGCCTCTCAGGATGAATTCGAAGAGATGGTTCGTAATGTTGACGTGAAGTCACGCATTATGGAGCAATACGCGAGCTGGAAAGGTGTACGCTACCGTCTTGGCGGCAGCAGCAGAGCTGGTATTGATTGTTCTGCCTTCGTGCAGCGCACTTTCCAGGAACAGTTTGGTTTAACCCTGCCTCGCTCAACGTCTGAGCAGCAGGAGTCCGGTAAATCTGTCTCGCGTAACAAGTTACGCACCGGTGATTTAGTGCTGTTCCGTGCAGGCTCAACTGGCCGTCACGTAGGCATCTACATTGGCAATAACCAATTTGTACATGCTTCCACCAGCAGCGGCGTTGTGATCTCCAGCATGGACGAGCCTTACTGGAAGAAGCGTTACAACGAAGCGCGCCGGGTGCTAAGCCGCAGCTAACGCCGCCACAAGATATGTTTTGTTGAGAGTTATTCCCTTGGCTACTCAGCAAAGCCACCAACGTTAAAAACGCTGCCAATGCAGCGTTTTTTTATGCCTAAAATTCAGACGGTTACTCTTTCCTCTTAAAATTGAAAGATGAAATAGTTACCCTGTGAAACAAGTTAAACAATTTCCTGGTTATGGGTTATAGTCAGAAAAAAGCACAAAACAAACGATGATTCGCTTACCCCTGCGGGACTCATAATTCCATGTCTTATAGAAACATTTTTTCACGCTACTTTAGCACCCCAAAGCAGATAGTCGCGTTTAGCCTGCTAATGGGATTATTTGCCGCATTATTTATCGGTGGGCTAACCAGCCTGGCGCTCCATTCAAAGCGTGAGTCCGCCTATAACCTCCTCTCTCGCGACATCAGTAACTACCTGGATACCTTTTTTAAAGAACTTCACGCCACCGCCGAGGGTATCCAGCCTTTAACCATGAACGAGTGTGAAAGGGTCAGCGGCGAACTGACTTCTCGTGCGGCTTTTAATCCTAACGTACGAGCCTTTTTGCTGGTGCGTAACGGCATTGCCTACTGTTCTTCCGCCACCGGCAACATGGAAATGTCGATGGATGCGCTGGAACCCGAGATCAATATCAATAAAACCGTCGACCTGGCGATTATGAACGGCACGCCAATGATGCCGGGCAAGCCGGTGATTGCCGCCTGGTTTCTTAACCCGCAGGCCTCGGGGCGCGGCGTTTTTACCACCCTAAACGTCAATCTTACGCCCTACCTGGTTTTCACCTCCCGTCAGCAGGACATCAGCTCCATGGCCCTGGTGGTGGGCAACAAGGCGCTCACATCCTATTCACCGGACGTGATAAATACCGATGAGCTTCCCCCCTCGCCCACCAGAATCTCAGTCCTTAATGGTTACCCGATTAAACTCTACATTTATGGTACCCCGTGGCCGCTGGAGGATATTCAACTGGCCATTCTGGCCGGGCTATTATCCGGCCTGCTGAGCACTGCGCTGTGCGGTTACTTTCTGTCGGTCAAAGTACGGGCGGGGAAAGAAATTCTTACCGGCATTAAGCGGGGGCAGTTTTTTGTTGTTTACCAGCCCGTTGTCGACTCACAGGCTCTGCAGATGCGTGGCATAGAGGTGCTGATGCGCTGGGAGCACCCAACGGCGGGTATGATCCCCCCGGATGCGTTTATCGGCTTTGCCGAAGCTCAGCAGTTGATTGTGCCACTCACGCGCCATTTGTTTGAATTGATTGCCCGGGACGCGCCCACGCTGCAAAAAGTTCTGCCCGCCGGGGCCAAGCTCGGCGTGAACCTCGCCCCAAGCCACCTTCACTCCCCGACGTTTAAGCAGGACATTCAGGCCTTCGCCGCGTCACTGCCGCCGCACCATTTTCAGTTAGTGTTTGAGATAACCGAACGCGACATGCTGAAAGAAAAAGAGGCGATGGGCATTTTCGCCTGGCTGCACGAACAGGGATTTGAAATTGCGGTGGATGACTTCGGCACTGGCCACAGCGCCCTGATTTACCTCGAGCGTTTTACGCTGGATTATCTGAAAATTGACCGCGGCTTCGTCAACTCTATCGGTATGGAAACGGTGACCGCGCCGGTGCTGGACGCCGTGCTGACGCTGGCTCAGCGCCTGAATATGAACACGGTAGCGGAAGGGGTAGAAACGCCGGAGCAGGCGAAATGGCTTATCGAACGCGGCTGTAACTTCCTGCAGGGGTATTACTTCAGCCGCCCTCTGACCTTAAGCCAGCTTGTCAGTTGGAATCCTTCCCACTCGCTTTATGACGAATTGAAAGACTGACAGGCATTGCGCAATCTTCACTGGCTAACTTATGATTAACCATCATGGGTTTACCGGGCGCGGCAGCGTGACGCCTGCGCTTTCCCACCCACCGGGCAAGGAATGAAGATGACAAAAGCTGTACGTGCACTGATGCTGCTTTGCCTGAGCACCTTTTCCCTTACGCCACGCGCCGCAGAGATAAACGAAAGCTACTCTTTTGCCGTCCTGGGCGAACCTAAATATGCCGTCAACTTCACGCAGTTCGATTACGTCAATCCCGCAGCCCCCAAGGGCGGCAATATCACGCTCTCGGCCATTGGCACTTTTGATAACTTCAACCGCTTTGCCATGCGGGGTAATCCGGGCGTTCGCACCGACACGCTGTATGACACCCTGTTCACCACTTCCGATGACGAACCCGGCAGCTATTATCCTTTGATTGCCGAGATGGCCCGCTACCCGTCCAACTTTGCCTGGGCGGAAGTGTCCATTAACCCGCGCGCCCGCTTTCAGGACGGCAGTCCGATTACCGCCGAGGATGTCGCCTTCACCTTCAATAAATTCATGACGGAAGGCGTGCCGCAGTTCCGCCTGATTTACAAAGGGGCAACGGTACGCGCCATTGCGCCGCTCACCGTGCGTATTGAGCTTGCCACACCAAGCAAAGACCGGATGCTGGGCCTGTTTTCGCTCCCGGTGTTCCCGGAGAAGTTCTGGAAGGATCATAAGCTGAGCGACCCGCTCTCTGCCCCACCGCTTTCCAGCGGGCCCTATAAAATCACCGACTGGAAAATGGGGCAATACATTACCTATACGCGAGTGCGGGATTACTGGGCGGCAAACCTGCCGGTAAACCGCGGGCGCTGGAACTTTAATACCATCCGCTACGACTATTATCTCGATGATGACGTGGCTTTTGAGGCGTTCAAGGCCGGGGCATTTGATTATCGCACTGAAGTCTCAGCCAAAAACTGGGCCACGCGCTACATCGGGAAAAACTTCAGCAACCATTACATCGTCAAAGACGAGCAGAAAAACGAATCCGCCCAGGACACCCGCTGGCTGGCGTTTAACATCCAGCGCCCCCTTTTCAGCGACCGCCGGGTAAGGGAAGCCATCGGCCTGGCCTTTGATTTCGAATGGATGAACAAGGCGCTGTTTTATGGCGCATACAGCCGGGCCAACAGCTATTTCCAGAATACGGAATACGCCGCTCGCGGTTACCCGGACGCCGACGAACTGATGCTGCTGGCGCCGATGAAAAAGGATCTCCCGCCGGAGGTCTTCACCTCAATCTATAACCCGCCGAAATCAGACGGACGCGGGTTTGACCGCGAAAATCTGCTCAAGGCGCTCAGCCTGCTTAAAGACGCGGGCTGGGCGTTAAAAGACCAGAAGCTGGTGAATGTCAGCACCGGCCAGCCGTTTGTGTTCGAACTGCTGACCGGCACGGCCGGCAACACGCAATGGATCCTCCCCTTCCAGCGCAATTTGCAGCGCCTGGGCATCACCATGAATATCCGCCAGGTCGATAACTCGCAGCTTTCAAGCCGCCTGCGCAGCCGCGACTACGACATGATGCCAAGTTTATACCGCGCAATGCCTTACCCAAGCCCGGATTTGCAAATTATCTGGGCCTCGGAGTACATCAATTCCAGCTATAACGCGCCAGGGGTACAAAGCCCGGTGGTCGACAAGCTCATTGAGATGATTATCGCCAACCAGGGCGACAAGAAAAAACTGCTGCCGCTGGGCCGTGCCCTTGACCGCGTGCTGACCTGGAACAACTACATGCTGCCGATGTGGTATATGTCGGCCGACCGCCTGGCCTGGTGGAATAAGTTCTCCCGCCCCGCCATTCATCCGCTCTACAGCACCGGATTTGATAACTGGTGGTATGACGTCAACAAAGCGGCGAAGCTGCCCGCCGACCGGCGTCAGGGGGAATAACGTGGGCGCTTATATTCTGCGGCGTTTGCTGCTTATCATTCCCACGCTGTGGGCAATCATCACCATCAACTTTTTCATCGTGCAGATTGCCCCTGGTGGGCCGGTGGATCAGGCCATTGCCGCAATACAAATGGGCCACACAACCGGCATGCCGGGCATGAGCAACGACGCTATGGGCAGCGGTCATGCCCGAACGGGCGTGGGTGACGCCACCAGCAGCCAGTATCGTGGGGGCCGCGGCCTTGACCCGGAAGTCATTGCCGATATTGTGCATCGCTACGGGTTCGACAAACCGCTACACGAGCGCTATTTCACTATGCTCGGCGACTACTTGCGTTTCGACTTTGGCAACAGCCTGTTCCGTAGCTCCTCGGTGATTAAGCTGATAAAAGACAGCCTCCCCGTTTCCATTTCCATCGGACTGTGGAGCACGCTGATTATTTATCTGGTGTCGATTCCGCTGGGGATCCGTAAGGCGGTCAGCAACGGGAGCAGCTTTGATATCTGGAGCAGCATTTTCATTATTATCGGCTACGCCATTCCGGCATTTTTGTTTGCCATCCTGCTGATTGTGCTGTTTGCCGGCGGGACTTATCTCGACTGGTTCCCGCTGCGAGGACTAACGTCGGCCAATTTTGACGCCCTGCCCTGGTACAGCAAAATCACTGACTATCTGTGGCACATCACGCTGCCGGTGCTGGCGACGGTTATCGGCGGCTTTGCCACGTTAACCATGCTGACGAAAAACTCCTTTCTCGATGAAATTCGCAAGCAATACGTGGTGACGGCGCGAGCCAAAGGGCTGGATGAGAAAAAAATTCTGTATCGCCACGTCTTTCGTAACGCGATGCTGCTGGTGATTGCCGGTTTCCCGGCGACGTTTATCAGCATGTTCTTCACCGGCTCGCTGCTGATTGAGGTGATGTTCTCCCTTAACGGGCTGGGCCTGTTGGGCTACGAAGCCACAATTTCCCGCGACTACCCGGTAATTTTCGGCACCCTTTATATTTTTAGTCTGATTGGCCTGCTGACCAACATCATCAGCGATGTCACCTACACGCTGGTCGACCCCCGTATCGATTTTGAGGGACGCGGATGAGCCGATTAAGCCCGGTAAACCAGGCGCGCTGGGCGCGCTTTCGTCAGAACCGTCGCGGCTACTGGTCGCTGTGGATCTTTGCGCTGATTTTTGTCCTGAGCATGGGCGCAGAGCTGGTCGCCAATGAGCGCCCGCTGGTGGTGAACTACGAGGGCAAACTCTGGTTCCCGGCGCTGAAGAACTACAGCGAAAGTGATTTTGGCGGCCCGCTCTCAACCCCTGCGGACTACCAGGATCCCTGGCTAACGGAACGCCTGAATGAAAAAGGCTGGGTCCTCTGGGCGCCGATCCGTTTTAGTAGCAACACCATCAACTACGCCAGCAATGTCCCTTTTCCTTCGCCGCCCAGCGCACAAAACTGGCTTGGGACCGACGCCAACGGCAGCGATGTGCTGGCGAGGATCCTCTACGGCACGCGCATTTCCGTGCTCTTCGGCCTGTTACTGACCTTTTTCTCCAGCATCATTGGCGTGCTGGCCGGGGCGGTACAGGGCTACTACGGCGGACGCATTGATCTGTGGGGACAACGGTTGATTGAAGTCTGGTCCGGCATGCCGACGCTGTTTTTGATCATCATGCTCTCCAGCGTGGTACAGCCCAATTTTTGGTGGCTGCTGGGTATCACCGTTTTGTTTGGCTGGATGGGACTGGTGGGCGTTGTGCGGGCGGAGTTTTTGCGCACCCGCAACTTCGACTATATTCGCGCGGCGCGGGCGATGGGCGTCAGCGACTGGTCAATCATGACCCGGCATATGCTGCCCAACGCCATGGTGGCTACCCTGACCTTCCTGCCGTTCATTCTGTGTGCGTCGATAACGACATTGACCTCGCTCGATTTCCTCGGTTTTGGTCTGCCGCTGGGGTCGCCCTCTTTGGGGGAATTGGTGCTTCAGGGCAAAAATAATCTTCAGGCACCGTGGCTGGGCATCTCCGCGTTCTTATCTCTGGCCATTTTACTCTCCCTGTTAATTTTTATTGGCGAAGCGGTTCGTGACGCCTTTGATCCGGCTAAGGCGCGCTGACCATGACCACTCCGCTTCTCGCTATCAACGATCTTTCTATTGCTTTCCAGCAGGGCAAAAACCTGCGGCAGGTGGTGGACTCGGTTTCGCTTCGGGTGGAAGCGGGTGAAACCCTTGCGCTGGTCGGCGAGTCTGGCTCAGGCAAGAGCGTGACGGCGCTTTCAGTGCTGCGCCTGCTGCCGTCTCCGCCGGTGGTTTATCCCTCCGGGGAAATTTTGTTTCACGGCAAAGACCTGCTAAACGCACCGGAAAAGACGCTGCGTGGCGTGCGCGGCAACAAAATCGCAATGATATTTCAGGAACCGATGGTGTCGCTCAATCCTTTGCACACCCTCGAAAAACAGCTGTATGAAGTGCTCTCTCTCCACCGGGGAATGCGGCCTGAACCTGCTCGCGCGGAGATCCTCACCTGCCTCGATCGCGTGGGCATTCGCAACCCTGCGACCCGGCTCCAGGACTACCCTCACCTGTTGTCCGGCGGCGAACGCCAGCGCGTAATGATTGCGATGGCGCTGCTGACTCGCCCTGAATTGCTGATTGCCGATGAGCCGACGACGGCGCTGGATGTTTCGGTTCAGGCGCAGATCCTGCAGCTGCTGCAAGAGCTGAAGCAGGAACTGAATATGGGCCTGCTGTTTATCACCCACAACCTGGGTATCGTGAAAAAGCTGGCGGACAACGTGGCGGTGATGCGTCACGGCAAATGCGTGGAGCAACAGCCCACCACCGATCTGTTCAGTCATCCACAGCATCCCTATACCCAACAGCTGCTGAACGCTGAACCGTCCGGCGACCCGGTGCCGCTGGCAGCAGACGTTATTCCCCTGCTCAAAGTTGAGGATCTGCAGGTTGCGTTTCCCATTCGCCGGGGCCTGCTGAAAAGAACGGTGGGACACCACTACGGGCTTAAAAATCTTAGCTTTGAACTGCGGCCAGGAGAAAGCCTAGGGCTGGTTGGGGAATCAGGATCGGGCAAAAGCACCACCGGCCTGGCGCTGCTGCGATTGATTCATTCCACGGGCACTATTTGGTTTGACGGCCAGCCGCTCCACCAGCTCAACCGTAAGCAGCTGCTGCCGCTGCGCCGCCAGGTGCAGGTGGTGTTCCAGGATCCTAATTCGGCACTGAATCCACGCCTGGATGTGCTGCAAATTGTAGAGGAAGGCCTGCGGGTGCATCATCCGGCGTTAAACGCCGCAGAACGTAAGGCCAAAGTGGTTCAGGCGCTGGAAGAGGTCGGGCTACAGGCGGATATGCTCCACCGCTACCCGGCTGAGTTTTCCGGTGGCCAGCGCCAGCGCATCGCTATCGCCAGAGCGTTGATTTTGCAGCCGCGGCTTATCGTGTTGGATGAACCGACCTCTTCGCTCGATCGCTCGGTTCAGGCTCAGATTCTGACGCTGCTAAAATCTCTGCAGGAAAAACACCGCCTGGCTTATATCTTCATCAGCCATGATTTACAGGTAGTGAAAGCACTTTGCCATCAGATGGTGGTACTGCGTCAGGGAGAAGTGGTCGAACAGGGAGACTGCAGGCAGATCTTTAGCGCCCCACAAAGCGACTACACGCGTCAGCTTCTGGCGCTCGCCTGAGATTCAGAAAGGGTTATGGCTGGAAAAAGATTCAGCGATAGCAACGCCCACGTTTTTCAGGCGACAGGTTGCCGCCAGCTCGTCCTGCAGGTTAACGAACAGGCACGGCTCGCCTTCACACTCCACGACGGAGCTGTCCACTTCAATATCGCTTAATGCCTGGCTGAGCGTATCCATGATTGGCCACGCTTTTTCCCCGTCCGGGCTAAGCAGCTTCAGGCCAATCAGGCAATCGTCATCCTGTTGCGCATTTTGCGGAATCGGTTCAACTCTGGAGCCTGCAAAACCCGTCAACCAGCGGTAGCTCTGCGGCAAACGATGCACGATGGACAGTTGTATGGTGTTCAATTTCATTTCCCCGGAAGTTCCAATCGGCAATTTATCTCAAACTCTTTACACAAAGGTTAACACAATGTTGATAAATTGCGTTTAAACGAGCATTAAAACGGCTCACATCTCATGTAGAGATTTCAAAACTAACGCTTTATTTTTGTGCTATGGCACGCGTTTCGGCGCTATATGTATCGCTTTCTGAGATCTAACTCAACCTTTTTAACTACAAAGTTGTGACTTTTTACAGTTGAGCCTTTTACATATGCGAAACATATATCCTATATCAACAGAGATTATACGGGAATTTTCGGGAAGAGTACGGGCGTTTCTGAACAGAAACGCCCGCAGTTTTCAGGCTTTCGAGTGGCGGGCTTTGCTGGCGTAGAAGTAGAACAGCACGGAGGCCGTCGCACAAATAGCAATAGACCAGATCATCGGCCACGCGGTGTTAAAGGTGGCCACCGAGAGCAGCGCCCCGGTTAACGCGCCAATGCCAAAGCGGAATGTTCCGGCCAGCGAAGACGCCGTGCCGGCCATATGCGGGAATTCATCCAGAATGACCGCCATCGCATTGGATGACACCAGCGACACGCAGCTGATAAACACCGCCACGCCAAGCACCATCGCCCAGAAGCCAAAATCCAGCTGGCTGCTGACCACCAGCCATACCGCCATAGCAAACTGAATGCATAGCCCGGTACGGAACATGTTGATCGCCCCAACCCGACGCACAAAGCGGCTGTTGATCATGGTCATGAAGAACAGAAACACAACGTTCAGCGCAAAGTAGTAGCCAAAGTGCTGCGGTGATACATGGTTTAATTCGATGTAGACGAACGGCCCGGCGCTGAGGAACGAGAACATCCCGGCAAAGCTGAAGCCGCTGGCCAGCATATAGCTCAGCACCCGCTTATGGCGGAAAAGCGTGGCGAAATTGCCCGCCGTGGTGCGCAGATTAAACTTCTGCCGCATTTCTGGGGCGAGCGTTTCGTGAATAAAGAAGAAAATCATCGCCGATGCAAGCAGCGCGGCGGCAGCCAGAATCCAGAAGATCGTGTGCCAGCTATACCACACCAGCACTGCGCCCCCGATCATTGGCGCTACCAGCGGCGCAATGGTGGTAATCAACATCACGAAGGACATCATCCGGGAGAACTCTTCCTTCGGATAGATATCGCGCATCAGGGCGTTGATCACCACGCTCGCCGCCGCGGCCGCTAGGCCGTGCAGAAAACGCATCCAAATTAGCTGATCGATAGTCTGTGAAAGCGCACAAGCAATTGCCGCCAGCGCGAACACCAGCGTGCCGCCCAGCACCACCGGCTTGCGCCCAAGGCTATCGGCCATCGGCCCGTAGAAGATCTGCCCGATGGCAAAACCCAAAATATAGGTACTGAGGGTCATTTGTGCGCTGCCCGCCGGGACATTAAAGCCCTGGGCTATCATCGGCAGCGCCGGTAAATACATATCAATGGACAGCGGCATCAGCATCGCCAGCAGGCCAAGGATTACGATAATACCGACAGAAGAGTTCTGTTTACGGCTCAAAAGTGACTCCGGTGATTAGGGCATGCCGACGCTGGCAATTTCCTGTTCGGTTAACGGACGGTACTCCCCCGGCGCCAGTTCAGCATCCAGGGCGATGTCGCCAATCCGCTCACGGTGCAGGCCAACCACATGATTGCCCACGGCGGCAAACATGCGTTTTACCTGATGGTAACGGCCTTCGCTGATGGTCAGACGCACTTCCGTCGGCGTAATCACTTCCAGCACGGCAGGTTTGGTGAGGTCTTTCTCATTATGCAGTTGAACGCCTTTGGCGAAGTGTTCCGCCGTGCCTTCTTCAACCGGTGATTCCAGCGTCACCAGATAGGTTTTCTCGCAGTGATGGCGTGGAGAGGTAATGCGGTGTGACCACTGGCCGTCGTCCGTCATCAGTACCAGGCCGGTGGTGTCAATATCCAGACGACCTGCAGCATGTAACTTGTGCGCCACCGGCTCGTCGAGGAAGTAAAGCACCGTTGGGTGATCGGGATCGTCGGTAGAACAGACGTACCCCTGCGGCTTGTTCAGCATGAAGTAGCGAGGGCCGTGCTGCTGGGTCAGTGAATTACCGTCAAACGCGACCTGATGTTCCGGCAGCAGTTTAAAAGAGGCGTCGCGCACAACTTCACCGTCAATGGTGACGCGGTTAGCACGGATTTCACGGCCAGAAATAGCACGGCTGATGCCGAGCTGCTGAGAGATAAATTTGTCGAGTCGCATTAGTGTATTGCCTGTTTCATGAAGGTGCCGACAAGTGAGCGTGCGGCAGGGGCTGGAGCCCACATTCAGGTGGAAATTGGTTTGCCTGATAATTAGTTTGCCAGTATAGCGACATCAAAAACTCTCTCAAGGTAAAACGGTGCTTTATGGCATAATCGTTGCAGTCATTTGATAACAAGGTTGAAAAACCGCCCGGCCATGTCTTTTACTCTTCGTCCTTACCAGCAAGAAGCGGTGGATGCCACCCTCAGCTACTTCCGCAAGCACCCTGAACCTGCCGTCATCGTGTTGCCCACCGGTGCGGGCAAAAGCCTGGTGATTGCGGAGCTTGCAAAAGTGGCGCGCGGGCGCGTGCTGGTGCTGGCTCATGTGAAAGAGCTTGTGGCGCAAAACCATGCGAAGTATGTCTCTCTCGGGCTGGAGGCAGATATTTTCGCCGCTGGCCTGCAGCGCAAGGAAAGCCAGGGCAAAGTCGTGTTCGGCAGCGTTCAGTCCGTGGCCCGCAACCTCGAGCATTTCCACGGTGAGTTTTCCCTGCTGATTGTCGATGAGTGCCACCGCATCGGCGACAGTGACGAAAGCCAGTATCAGCAAATTCTGGCGCATCTGCGCGGCAACAATCCCCGGCTGCGGCTATTGGGGCTGACCGCCACGCCCTTCCGCCTCGGCAAAGGCTGGATTTATCAGTTTCATTACCACGGCATGGTTCGCGGCGATGAAAAGGCGCTGTTTCGCGACTGCATTTACGAGCTCCCGCTGCGCTATATGATTAAGCATGGTTACCTGACGCCGCCGGAACGGCTGGATATGCCGGTGGTGCAGTACGATTTTAGCCGTCTGCAGGCGCAGTCCAACGGGCTGTTCAGCGAGGCGGATCTGAACCGCGAGCTGAAACAACAAAAACGCATCACGCCGCATATCATTAGCCAGATCGTTGAATTTGCCGCAGACCGACGCGGCGTGATGATCTTTGCCGCCACGGTAGAGCACGCGAAAGAGATAACCGCCCTCTTGCCTGCAAACGATGCAGCCCTGATCACAGCCGACACGCCAGGCCCTGCCCGCGACACGCTCATCGACGCTTTTAAAAATCAGCAGTTCCGCTTTTTGGTGAACGTGGCGGTACTGACCACCGGCTTTGACGCGCCGCACGTGGATCTGATAGCCATTCTGCGCCCTACCGAGTCCGTGAGCCTTTACCAACAAATTGTTGGTCGCGGCCTGCGTCTCTCTCCGGGGAAAAAAGACTGTTTGATTCTCGACTATGCCGGAAACCCACACGATTTATTCACACCGGAAGTGGGCCACGCCAAAGGGAGGAGCGACAACGTGCCGGTGCAGGTTTTTTGCCCTGCCTGCGGGTTTGCCAATACCTTCTGGGGAAAAACCACCGCTGATGGCAAGGTGATTGAACACTTTGGCCGCCGCTGTCAGGGCTGGTTTGAAGACGATGACGGCCTGCGCGAGCAGTGCGATTACCGCTTCCGCTTCAAAAACTGCCCAAACTGCAATGCTGAAAACGATATCGCCGCCCGCCGCTGCCATCAGTGTGACCACGTCCTGGTCGACCCGGACGATATGCTTAAAGCGGCGCTGAAGCTGAAAGATGCCCTGGTGCTGCGCTGCAGCGGCATGACGCTTCAGTCCGGCGGAGACGCTAAAGGCGATTGGCTTAAAATCACCTATTACGACGAAGATGGCGCAGACGTCAGCGAGCGCTTCCGTCTCCAGACGCCGGCCCAGCGCATGGCGTTCGAACAGTTGTTTATCCGCCCGCACTCGCGCGCGCCCGGCGTGCCGTTACGCTGGATCACCGTCGCGGATGTTGTGGCTCAGCAGCCGCTGCTACGCCATCCAGATTTTGTGGTAGCCCGTAAAAATGGCCAGTTCTGGAACGTCCGTGAAAAGGTTTTTGACTACCAGGGGCGCTTCCGCCGGGCCAACGAATTACGCGGTTAACGGGTACTTTTCATTGCCGGCAGAGCCGGATACGGCTATAATGCCGCCCGCTTTTGCATCCGCAAAGCAGAAAACTTTACCTGCTGCTGGGTCGCCTGTAGCAGGCTTATTTAAAGAGAAACAGTCAATGTTTACTATCAATGCAGTAGAACGTAAAGAGCATGGCAAGGGTGCGAGCCGCCGCCTGCGTGCAGCAAACAAATTCCCAGCTATCGTTTACGGTGGCGCGGAAGCTCCTGTATCCATCGAACTGGATCACGACGCCGTAATGAACCAGCAGGCTAAACCTGGTTTCTACGAAGAAGTTCTGACCCTGTCTATCGACGGTAAAGAAGTAAAAGTGAAAGTTCAGGCTGTGCAGCGTCACCCGTTCAAGCCAAAACTGACTCACATCGACTTCGTTCGCGCTTAATCGCGAGTTAAGTTCGAAAAAAACCCCGCTTCGGCGGGGTTTTTTGTTATATAAGCATTTCCGACGCCACGCCTGGCCAAAAGAGACAAATTCCATGGTTGAAAAAATCCCTGCGGGTGCATCGCGGGTACCCGCCGTAGAGAAGGATATCCAGGCTATCAGGACGATACAAAGCTACCACGCCCATATCTATTTCGAGACGCCTGAACAAAGGCTGATTGCGGAACGGATTCGGGCAGAGATTGCGCTGCGTTTTTCAGTCCTGCTGGGGCGCTGGCACGATGTGCCCGTTGGCCCTCATGCGCTGCCAATGTATCAGGTTGCTTTTATGCCGGAGGCGTTTGCTCGATTTGCGCCGTGGTTGATGCTGAACCGCTGCGGGTTAACCGTACTGCTGCATCCCAACACCGGGCAACCCAGGGCCGATCATACCGATCACGCCGTCTGGATGGGGCAAAAGCTGGAGATCCGCCATTTGCAGCAACTGCCTGAAAACGAAGGACCGGAGCCAGACTACATCCCGAATACTGCCCCGACGGTGTCGCCTTAAGCATCAGCAGGATGATACGGCCCGGCTAAAAACAGGCGGGCCGTGTTGACAGGTTATTTACCAGAGGAACGGCGTTGAAGCTGATCGCGCAGATTCGGCGGCGTCCCCTTAATAGTTAGGGTGTCGGTTGCCGGATCCCAGAAAATACGCTCCCCCAGCAGCATGGCATCGAAGTTAATCGTCAGCCCGCCGCCGCTGCCAGCGTATTTGGTCAGCTGCCGCAGCGTGCCGCGATCCGCCGGGAAGCTCTCTTCCAGCTCATAGCCTTTTTCGGCGGTGAACTGCTGGAAGTTTTTGTCGTCAACCGCCCACGGCAGCTCATCCGCCAGCGAAGAAAGTTCAATCTCTTCCCCCGCCTGAAGCTGTTCGTTGCAGTAAGCGTAAACCTGCTGGCGCGCGGCCTGGCGTTCGTTTTTGTCCAGTTGAGCTTCGTTCGTGAAGTCGTCCAGCGCCTGCAGCAGACCTTTGTTCTGCGCTTTGGCGTTCAACCCTTCGCTGGCGCCCAGGAAATCCATAAAGAAATCGGCCACTTTGCGCCCCACTCTGCCCTTCAGGAAGGTCAGGTAGCGGGTAGATTCCGGGTTGGTTTCCCACTCGGTCAAATCAATACGCGCCACGATATCCGCATGGTTGATATCGAGATAGTGAGTCGCGCTGATATCCAGCTCTTCGTTAACGCGCATGCTGCTCAGATTGTTCAACACCGCCACCAGCAGATATTCGACCGCCAAATATCGATAATGGCAGAACAGCACGATACCGCCGTCGGCAAACGGGTATTTTGCCAGCTCATCGCGAAGACGACCGGTCGCCGCACGGGTAAAGGCAAGAAAATCCTCATCGCCATTTCGCTGCAGGCGCAGCGCTTCGGCCAGTTCGCTCTCTTCGCTGAACAGGCCGTAAGCTTTATTTTTAGCGCTATATACGCGATGCAGTTCCGCCATCATCTCTTCGACGGCACCGTCAGTTGCCAGCAGCGAGTCGCGCAGCACGACGTCCAGCGTCTGCTCATCGCGCTTAATCAATTGATGCAGGGCAATCTGGTTGATATCCAGACTCATGTTAAACTCTCCTTTAAGACCGGGCGGTATTCAACCACTGCCGCTCCCGGGACGCAAGTCGTGATAAAAAAGCGGAAAAATCGTCCCTGCTACGGTAAGATAATGCCCTTTCCCGAATACGAATGATTTTTAATTTATGCCACAAACATCCCGCTACAGTGACGAACAAGTTGAAGCGATGCTGACCGAACTGGCAGCCGTGCTGGAAAAACACCACGCGCCTACCGATCTTTCCCTGATGGTATTGGGAAATATGGTCACCAATCTGATAAACACCGACGTGGCGTCCGCTCAGCGTCGTCCTTTGGCTCGCTCCTTTGCTGAGGCGCTTCAAGCTTCGGTGAGCGAAGATAAAGCCCACTAAGGAACTATCGTAACAAGTTATGGTGACTAACCGTCAGCGCTACCGCGAAAAAGTTTCCCAAATGGTCAGTTGGGGGCACTGGTTCGCCCTGTTTAATATCCTGCTGGCCATGCTGCTGGGTAGCCGCTATCTGTTTATCGCCGACTGGCCAACGACGCTGACGGGGCGAATTTATTCGTACGTGAGCGTTGTTGGGCACTTCAGTTTTTTGGTGTTTGCCGCCTATTTACTGCTTATCTTTCCGCTGACGTTTATCGTCATGTCGCAGCGCCTGCTGCGCTTTATTAGCGCGGCCCTGGCCACTGCGGGCATGACGTTACTGCTGATAGACAGCGAAGTTTTCACGCGTTTCCACCTCCACCTGAATCCCACCGTCTGGGAACTGGTGATTAACCCTGACCAGGGGGAGATGGCCCGTGACTGGCAGCTGATGTTTATCAGCGTGCCGGTGATTTTGCTTATTGAGATGCTGTTTGCGACATGGAGCTGGCAAAAACTGCGCAGCCTCGGGCGTCGTCGGCAATACGCGCGTCCTTTAGTGATTCTGTTCTTTATTTCTTTCTTTAGTAGCCACCTGATGTACATCTGGGCGGATGCTAACTTCTATCGCCCGATTACCATGCAGCGGGCTAATCTGCCGCTCTCATACCCAATGACCGCCCGTCGTTTCCTTGAAAAACACGGCCTGCTGGATGCCAAGGAATACCAGCGCAGGCTGGTGGAGCAAGGTAGCCCGGCAGCGCTGTCGGTCCAGTATCCGCTGAGTAATCTGCAATTTCGCGATATGGGTCTTGGTAACAATGTGCTGCTGATTACCGTTGACGGGCTGAATGCCGCAAACATGAGCAAAGATATGCCGGCGTTGAAGGCATTTGCCCACGATAATATCCGCTTTACTCAGCACATGAGTTCCGGGAATAACACCGATAGCGGCATGTTCGGCCTGTTCTACGGTATCTCCCCGGCTTATATGGACGGTGTGCTGTCAAACCGCACCCCTGCCGCACTGATTACGGGTTTAAATCAGCAGGGCTACCAGCTTGGCCTGTTTGCATCCGACGGCTTTAACTCGGCGATGTACCGCCAGGCCCTGCTGTCTGATTTCTCGTTGCGCCCGGCCAAAAACCAGACCGACGGCCAGACGGCAACACAGTGGATCAGTTGGCTTAACCAGTATGCTTCCGAGGACAATCGCTGGTTCTCCTGGGTCGCCTTTAACGGCACCAGCATCGACGATAACGGAAATCAACAGGGCTTTGAGCAGCGCTATTCCCGCGCAGCCGGTAATGTTGATGAGCAAATTAAACGCGTACTGGATGCGCTGGAAGCGGCAGGCAAGCTGCAAAACACGGTGGTTATCATTACCGCAGGCCACGGGATTCCGCTCGGCGACCAGCGTGACTCTTTCGCCTGGTCACGTGCGCGGATTCAGGTGCCGCTGGTGATTCACTGGCCGGGCACACCTGCGCAGACCATCACCAAACTCACCGATCATCAGGACGTGATGACCACCCTGATGCAGCGTCTGCTGCACGTTAAAACGGCAGCCAATGAGTACTCTCAGGGGGAGGATTTATTTGCCGCGACGCGCCGTAACAATTGGGTGATTGGTGCCGACAATCAAACCCTGGCCGTGACAACGCCCGAGATGACGCTGGTGCTGAATAACAACGGCAACTATCGGATGTACGATCTGCAGGGCAAACGGATCAATGAAACCAAGCCGCAGCTTGATTTGCTGCTGCAGGTGCTGACTGACGAGAAGCGCTTCATCGCCAACTAATTGTTTATTTATAAGACAGTTAGCTGCGTATTCCCTTGCAATCAACGCGGAAAAATGTACTATGATTCTTCTGCGTCGGCACGTAGCGCAGCCTGGTAGCGCACCGTCATGGGGTGTCGGGGGTCGGAGGTTCAAATCCTCTCGTGCCGACCAAATAAACATTGAAAACCAGCCTCTTACGGCTGGTTTTTTTGTGCCTGGATTTTGCCTGAACAGCCAAAAGAAAAGCCGCCTGAACTGGCGGCTTTGTGCGGTGTTTTACACTTACAACAGGAACAGCGTAGCCAGCCCCAGGAAGATAAAGAATCCGCCGGTATCGGTAATCGCGGTGATCATCACACTTGAGCCGACGGCAGGATCTTTGCCCAGTTTGGTCATCGTCATTGGAATCACGACGCCCATCAGCGCCGCGACCAGAAGATTCAGGATCATCGCCAGCGTCATCACGCCGCCCATCGCCGCGTCGTTGTACAACAGCCAGGTAATGCCCCCCATCACGCCTCCCCAGACCAGCCCGTTGATCAACGCGACGCCAAGCTCACGCAGCATCAGGAAGGAGATGTTACCCGCCTGAATATGCTGCAACGCCAGCGCACGCACAATCATGGTGATCGTCTGGTTACCTGTGTTACCACCGATGCCCGCCACGATCGGCATCAGCGATGCCAGAGCCACTAGTTGCGAAATGGTATGTTCAAATAATCCAATCACGCGTGAGGCCACAAACGCCGTACAAAGGTTAATGGCAAGCCAGGCCCAGCGGGTGCGCACGGCTTTGCTGACGGGTGCAAAAACATCCTCTTCGGTGCTCAGGCCGCCCATGCGGCGCAGGTCGTTGTCGGTTTCCTCGTACACCACGTCAACAATCTCATCCACCGTTAAGCGCCCCATCAGCTTGCCGGTACTGTCAACCACTGCGGCGCTGATCAAGTCATCGCGTTCAAAGGTACGCGCGGCCTGCTCGTCATGATCTTCCGGCGCGAAGCAGGTGGGGTTGTCGTCCATCACCTTCAGCACCGGCGTTTGCGGCGAATGCAGTAGAATCGCGGTGAGGTCCAGCTCACCCAACAGCGTTTTGTCCCGGCTGGTGACAAACAGTTTGTCGGTGTTCTGCGGTACTTTGCCGCGAATACGAAGATAGCGCTGCACAACGGCAAGCGTGACATCTGGACGCACGGTGATCACTTCAAAATCCATGATTGCGCCAACGCTGTGCTTGTCATAATGCAGGATCTGGCGAACTTGCGTGCGCTCATTCTGCGGCAGCGTGGCCAGCAAACGCCCGACCAGATCGCGAGGAAGGTACTGCGCCAGATAGATCTGATCGTCGATATCCAGCGGGCGCAGCGCATTAAGCAGCGCTTTATCGCTCATATCTTCAATCAGGTCATCCCAGACCGTCTCTGAAGCCTCAACCAGCACGCTACCGCGTCGGTCTTCGGTGACGAGGCTCCATAGCGCTAAGCGCTCTTCCGTTGGCAAGGCTTCCAGGACATCGGCGAGATCCGGCGCGGGCAATCGCCCAACCAGCGTCACTATCTCGGCGATATCCTGCTCGGCGCTCTGTGTTTCAGCGAAAGGTTCTTTGGCCAGAATACCGCTGGCGACGGCTTTGTTGGTCAACAGAATCTGCAGAATACGCGCCCTGTCCTGGTCACGCTCTTTGGTGCTGTACTTCTGAATGGCGGTCATAAAATAATTCCCTGGAAACGACGAGTTAGTTTATAGCCTGACGGGATGAAGAAAACAAAAAACCAGCCTTAATTGGCTGGTTTTTTTACTTTGTTTAGGTGGCGCTGACTCAATGACCCGTTCTTGCCACGGCATCGCGTGAAGCTTGTGCCCGCTCGTCGCCGGTCAGCTCGCTGAGTTGGCCCTGGCGCATTTCCAGAAGCCGGTCAGCGTGAATAAAGTAGTGATCGTCATGGCTGATGGCAAAGACCGTTTTCCCCATTTGCTGCATTAACGGCAGCAATACCTGGTAGAATTCACGCCGGAAATGAGGATCCTGGTCTGCGGCCCATTCGTCGAGCAGGATGATATCTCGCTCTTCCGCTATCGCCAGCAGCAGCGCCACGCGCTTGCGCTGCCCTTTCGAAAGCTTGAGGTTGAGAATGGTACCGTTGTCCAGCTCTAGCTTACTGCTCATTTTCAGCCGCTCGAGCCAGCTGTTTACCAGCTCAGAATTAGCCGGTTTACCCTGTGCCCCCAGAAGGCGGTCAAACAGCCAAACGTCGGTGAATACCGCTGAGAATAGCCGACGGTAGTCATCCTGCGTCCGGGCCTCAACGCGCTGGCCATCAAGATAAATCGCCCCGCTGACCGGCTGATAAAGTCCTGTCAGCAACATCGCCAGGGTCGATTTTCCGCTGCCGTTACCGCCAATCAGAAACAGCAGTTCCCCGCGCTTGATAGTGAGGTTCAGCGGGCCAACGCTAAAGCTATTATCCCCGTATTGAAACACTACATCGCGCATTTCAATCTGCTGCCAGTTCCCGGCGGCCTTCGAACGGGGGAACGCAGCATCGTACGGGGCGAGCTGGAACTTATTCAGCTTATTGAAGGCAACCTGGGCGCTCAGCAGCGTCGGTAACGCCCCGACGGCGGAAAGGAGTGGCGTACGCAAAAATAGCAACGTTAAAGAAAAGGTTGCCGCTACGTTGGTGTCGGACCAGCCCAGGCTATTAGCCATATAAAACACCAGCCCAATCGCACCCAGCATCATAATGTTGGACCAGTTCACGGCGCTAAGGTGGTAGGTATCTGCGCGGATAATATTGTTTCGATAATCGGCAGCGTGAGGCGTGTAGGTGTCTTCGTACATCCGCTCCGCACGTTCGCGGTTCAGGGCCAGTTCCTTACGCCCTTCGATAACGGTTTGATAATCGTGATAAAGCTGGTCTTCAATTTCACGAAGCTGGGCCATGTGTTTGTATACCCGCGCCACCAGCAGATAACCGCCCACAATGGTGATAACCAGCCATACGGTGGTCACGCCCAGCATTTTAGGTGACAGCCAGGCAAGGTAAGCTGCGGAACCGATAGCCAGAATAATGCCTTGTACCAGTTCCGGCAGGCGAACAAAGGCAATCGTAATGTTGCGCACGTCGCTGGTTAGCCCCGCCAACAGCGCAGCACTGCCCAACTGCTCGACGCGCTCTACGTCGGTGTCCATCAGGCGCTTGATAAACTCGCTACGCAGACGAAAAACAAAATGGTGTCCAAGGGTGGTTAACGCCAGCTGCGAACCCAGCGTCACGGCCATCAGCAACAAGAGTAATCCCATGAACTCTGGCAGAACCGCGAAGGTAAGATCGGGTGTCTCAATCAGACGCTGGTTAATGAACGCAATCAAGCCAATGCCCAGCGCCGCACTGGCCAGGCTTAACGCCATGACCATTACAAAAGGCCAGCGATACTGGCGATAAACCACACGAAGTAGCTCCATAATTCCCTACCGGCAAAATAAAACAGCGAGCAGTTTAAACGGCTCGCCGCCCACATCAAGAATAATTCTTATTTTTATTCGCCTTACGAAGCACGACGAAAGGTCAGGTTGTAGCGGAATTGGTCGGTGAGAGGATGAAAACCGGGTTTGAGCGGCAGAATACCGTGATAAAAAAGCCGTGACGCGCCCCCCCATACCACAACGTCACCATGCTCCAGCATGATACGTTGCAAAGGGTCTCCGCGCTGCAGGCCACCAAACTGAAATATGGCAGGCAAGCCAAGCGAAACCGAAACAATGGGCTGGCGCAAATTAGGCTCGTCTTTATCCTGATGAAGAGAGAGTTTGGTGCCTGCGGCATAGCGGTTGATCAGGCAGGCGTCGGGTTCAAAATCCAGATAACCCGCCGCGCGCGAGGCTCGGTGGCAAATGGACAGAAATACTTCCGGAATCAATGGCCAGCCCTGCCCGGTCAGCGGATCCTGTGGCGAATAGAGGTAACCATTCTGATTTGTGCTCCAGCCTAATGCGCCGCAGTTGGTCATAGCCACCGACATGGTGTAGCCGCCAGGCGTCACCATATGGCGGAAAGGCGCCTGCTGAGAAACCTGCCCAACACCGGCCAGCAGCGCGGCGGCCTCTTCCCGGGCAAAGCGCCGCAGAATTGTCGCGCCCTCGGCAAGCGGCTCTTCCCACGGAGATTCATCAGCAAACAAATCCAGCATTATTCTTTCTGCCTTCTCGTTTCGTTTTCCAGCAGCCGACGCTTGCGCTCCACGCCCCAGCGATAGCCGGACAAACCACCGTCGCTGCGGATCACCCTGTGGCAGGGAATGGCGACTGCAAGCGTATTAGCCGCGCAGGCTCCAGCCACCGCCCGCACGGCAGCAGGTTTACCGATACGTTCCGCCAGTTCGCTATAGCTAACGGTAGTTCCTGGCGGAACGGATCGTAACGCCTGCCATACCTGTTGCTGAAATGCCGTCCCGCGAATGTCCAGCGGCAGCGAAAACTCAGCCGTAGGCGATTCGATAAAACCAATGACCTGTGCCACGCGTGAAGCGAATGCCTCATCGCCCGGAGTAAGTTGTGACGAAGGAAATTCAGTTTCCAGCTCACCGATAAGCGTTTCGGCGTTCTCACCCAACAGGATTGCACAAATACCGCGCTCGCTTTCCGCCACCAGGAATTCCCCCAGTTGGCAGGTGCCAACTACAAATTGGACATGAGCACGGGCACCACCTTTACGATACTGGCTTGCCGTCATGCCCAACGCAGCATCCGCCTGATGGTAATACGCGCTCCCTGACTGAAAACCCGCATCAAAAATGGCGTTTGTCACCCCTTTCCCTTGTGCCAGGCCAGCACGTAAACGACGAGCGCGATGCGCTTTTTGCCATGCGTTTGGCGTCAGGCCCGTGACGCTTTTAAAGAGGCGGTGGAAATGAAAGCTGCTCATGGCGACCCGCCCGGCTAGCTCATCCAGGGTCAGCGGCACTTCGCTGGATTCAATAATCCGGCAAGCTTCTTCAATGCGCGCCACTCGCTGGCGCTCAGGGGCAAGCTTATCCGGCTGACAGCGCTTGCAGGCGCGAAACCCGGCCTCTAGCGCCGCTTCGGGTGTGGCGTAGAAAGCGGTATTTTCACGTAGCGGACGGCGAGCGCTGCAGGAAGGCCGGCAGAAAATACCGGTGGTTTTGACGGCAAAAACGAATTGCCCGTCGGCCTGCGTGTCGCGCTGTTCCACCGCCTGCCAGCGCTGCTGCTCTGTAATATACCCGTTTGTCTGCTTCATCATCGCGACCTCATGCTTAATTTAACGATACCATCATGGCAGCACAGGCCGGATGAAAAACTCGGGTTCTTGCTTTTTAATTTTTTTCGTCAAGCAAGAAGGTTTTGAACTGAGGCGACATCCAGCTCCGGAATCCGTCCCCTTCTTTGCTGATAAGGTAAACGGCCAGGCCTTCTTTCTCCGCAACCTGTTTGGCTTTTTCTTCCCCTAAGACCATCAACCCCGTGTCCCAGCCATCGGCTTCCATCGCCGTTGGTGCAATGACGGTAGCGGAAACTAATTTATGTTCAATAGGCCGCCCGGTCTGTGGGTTAATGATGTGGGAAATACGCTTACCGTCCAGCTCGTAATAGTTGCGGTAACTGCCTGAGGTACTGATCCCGTGGCCGTTGATATCCACCATTGCCTGCACGGCATTCTCCCGATCGGTCGGTTTCTGAATAGCCACCCGCCAGGCTTTTCCCGCCGGATTAGTGCCGCGGGTGGTGACCGCGCCTCCGACAGAAACAAGATAGCGGCTAATGCCATTTTGCTCCATCAGGCGGGCCAGATGGTCGGCGGCGTAACCCTCCCCGATGGTCGACAGATCGACATACAGGCCGGGAAGATCTTTTTGCAGCCATTGCTTACCGGCAGCATTCACCACCTTCAGATGCTGCAAACCGGTTAAGGCTTTGGCGGCATCGATTTGTGCCTGATTCGGCGTGTGCAGCGGCTGTTTATCGGGCCCGAAGCCCCACAGATTGACCAAAGGCCCGACTGTAATGTCCATCGCCCCATCGGTTTTCGCACCGATGCGCAGCGACATCGTGACAATATCACTCATCGCCTCACTCACCGGATACGGCTCAGTGCTGGCGGACTGGTTAAAAAGGGAAAGCGCCGAGTCTTTTTTCCAGGTCGACATCAGCCGATCGTCGGCATCCAGCTGATCCTGAATTTTTTTCTGCAGTGAGGCTTTCTGTGCATCATCAACGTCCGCCAGGCTCACGCGCCAGTAAGTTCCCATGGTTTTCCCCTCAAGTACCATGGCCTTTGTGGCGTCAGGCTGAGCGTTATCGCAGCCTGAGAGAGCAAAAAGAGCGACGGCAAGCCAGCCGTGACGAATAATGCGTAAATCCATGGTGTCAGTCTCCAGTTTCGGGAGCGTAAGGGTACAGCAAAAGCGGCCGGGAGAGGGAGCAAGCGGCGAGCCATTGAGGTTTGAGACATAAAAAAGGCGCCTTGCGGCGCCTTTATCTGCTTTAACAGAATTAGAACTGGTAAACCAGGCCTACACCCACAACGTCATCGGTACCGATGCCCGCATTCTGAGTGAAGGTATTTTTGTCCAACAGGTTGATTTTGTAGTCAACGTAGGTGGACATGTTTTTGTTGAAGTAGTAGGTCGCGCCCACATCAACATATTTCAGCAGGTCCTGGTCGCCGTAGCCGTTTTCCAGGTCTTTGCCTTTAGACTGCAGGTAAGCCACGGATGGACGCAGACCGAAGTCGAACTGGTACTGAGCAACCACTTCGAAGTTCTGTGCTTTGTTAGCAAAGCCCAGGCTGCCAGCGCGGGTTGCGTTGTAGGTCTGGGTGTACTGAGTAGCCAGGTAGATGTTGTTCGCGTCGTATTTCAGGCCACCGGTGTAGGTGGTTGCATCGTCACCGTGACCCAGTACGCCAGCAGCATTCTGAGCGGTAGTACGTTTAGAGCTGGAGATCGCTGAACCAACGCTGAAACCTTCACCCAGGGCGTAAGTTACAGAACCACCGAAGCCGTCACCATTCTGACGCTGGTAGTCACGACCGTTGTTGGTTTGACCTTCGCCGCTGGCGCTGCCGTTTTTACCCTGATACTGCAGAGCAAAGTTCAGGCCATCAACCAGACCGAAGAAGTCAGTGTTACGGTAGGTTGCCACGCCGTTAGCACGAGACTGCATGAAGTTATCAGAACCGTAGGTATCGCCACCGAATTCTGGCAGAACGTCGGTCCAGGAAGTGACATCGTAAACAACGCCGTAGTTACGACCGTAGTCGAAAGAACCTGCATCACCGAACTTCAGACCAGCAAAGCCCAGACGAGTCCAGGATTGGTTGCTGGAGTTTTCAGTGTTGTTCGCCTGAACGTTGTATTCCCACTGGCCGTAACCGGTCAGCTGGTCGTTGATCTGGGTTTCGCCCTTGAAGCCAAAGCGAACGTAGGTCTGGTCGCCATCAGCGGTTTTATCGTTGGAGAAATAGTGCAGACCATCAACTTTACCGTACAGGTCTAATTTATTGCCGTCTTTGTTGTAAATTTCGGCTGCATTTGCAGCGCCTGCTACCAGCAGAGCCGGTACCAGAAGGGACAGTGCTTTAACTTTCATCTTATTAACCCTCTGTTATATGCCTTATTTTATTTACCACTGCTTACTGATTAACCCTCTAATCAGTCGGCAAATTCATTGTCCAAAACAAATACTGAATAATCCAACGAGAATATGATACGAAAACTATATAGATGTTTCATTTATCAATATAGATGTATCTAAATGTAAATTAGAGGGAACTTTTTTTAGCACGAATAGCTAAAAATATAAGCATTAATAATCAAAAAATAATAACAACACAATAAAATCAATGAGTTATATCTAAAATAAAAAAGTAGCACTCAATGATAATTTTTTTATTAACTTAGGCGATAGAATCATTATCGCTATCATCATTAACTTTATTTATTACCGTCATTCGAATCTGAATGTCCGTTTACCCCTATTAGTACCGGATGCTTGCATCCGGTTTTTTTTTACTCATCTTTACACAAATTTAATATCTGTGTGCTAGCTATGCAATTTGTAACGTCTGTTAATTAATCAGCCTGCTTTTTTTCTCCATATTTCATACAGAATGCGGATTTTTCTTAAACAATTCTATTTCCCACGCCCAACATACCCTCAGAAAATATTTGTACAAATCTCGCCCAGCTGTACAAATTACCAACAAGACTTAAGGTAAATTATTATTTAAGGATTTTTCCTAATAATCAGTCACCTGAAAAAAAACGGAGAACACCTTATACTGCGTCAGATTGCTGACGACACCGCCATATAAAGGTATTCTTAGCATCTGCAAGCGCTAAACCGCTAAGGCGAAACGGCTCACTCAAGCAGTTGGGCTACCTATCATCCAGGATTGGCGAGGCTTCGCCGGGTTGCATACATACAATGAGCCAGTCTGAAAATACGCCGCTAAATAAGTTTTCACTGTTCCCCGGCAACATTACCCGCTTCTTTTTGCTGCTGATCGTCGTTCTGCTCGTCTCGATGGGCGTCCTGGTGCAAAGCGCCGTTAATGCCTGGCTAAAGGACAAAAGCTACCAGATTGTCGATATCACCCATGCTCTGCATAAGCGTGTAGAAACCTACCGCTACGCCACATGGCAAATCTACGACAACATCGCGACGGCCCCGGCAGCCTCTGGCGAAAATCTCCAGGAAACCCGTCTGCGTCAGGACGTCTATTACCTCGATAAACCGCGAAGCAAAACCGAGGCGCTGATTTTTGGCTCCCATGACAGCTCCACGCTGGAAATGACGCAGCGAATATCCGGCTACCTGGACACGCTGTGGGGAGCGGAAAGTAGCCCCTGGTCGATGTACTACCTTAATGGCCAGGACAACAGCATGATTCTGGTCTCAACGCTGCCGCTCAAGGACCTGTCATCTGGTTTTAAAGACTCCGGCGTCGGTACCATCGTGGATTCACGCCGCGCGGAGATGCTGCAGCAGGCTAATGCCCTCGATGAGCGGGAAAGCTTCTCGCCTCTGCGCAAACTTAACTGGCAAAACGGCCATTATTTCACGCTGAGAACCACCTTTAACCAGCCTGGGCATCTGGCAACCGTGGTCGCATTCGATCTGCCGATTAACGATCTTATCCCGCCCACTATGTCCCTGGACAGCTTCCAGTTGGATCCTGACGAACGCCAGCGGACAGCCGCGACAACTTCAACGGATAAAGACGATCCGGACAGCGTCAGCATTAACTTTAATAGTGCACGAATTGAAATTACGGCTCCGGTAGCGACGACGCAGCTCCAGCTGGTGTGGCAAGTTCCGTTTGGGACGCTGATGATGGACACGCTGCAAAATATTCTTCTGCCGCTGTTGCTGAACATCGCGCTGCTCGGTCTGGCCGTTTTTGGCTTTGCAACCTTCCGCCAGCAGCCTCAGCGGCAGGCGGAAAGCAATTCGGGGAATGGCGAGCTGCAAATACTGCGTGCGCTAAATGAAGAGATTGTCGCGATCCTGCCCCTTGGCCTGCTGGTTCACGACCTCGACGCGAACCGTACCGTGATCAGCAATAAAATTGCCGATCACCTGCTCCCCCACCTGAATTTGCAAAATATTATTTCGATGGCGGACCAGCATCAGGGGGTCATTCAGGCCACGGTCAACAACGAGCTGTATGAGATTCGCCAGTTCCGCAGCCAGATAGCCCCGCGCACGCAGATTTTTGTGATCCGCGATCAGGATCGCGAAATTCTGGTGAACAAAAAACTCAAACAGGCCCAGCGTCTGTATGAGAAAAACCAGCAGGGCCGGGCCGCCTTCATGCAGCATATCGGCGAAGCCCTGCAGCTTCCGGTTAAGCAACTGGCGGAACATGCCGCAGAAATTAACGACAGCAAACATCTGCAGCTGGCAAATGATGCCCAGGTCATTGTCCGTCTGGTCGACGAGATCCAGCTCCTCAACATGCTGGAAGCCGACAGCTGGAAAACCAGCGTCAGCGAGTTTTCTATTCAGTCCCTGATTGATGAAGTTGCCCTGTCGATGCTGCCGATTATCAAGCGTAAAGGGCTGCAGCTACTCATCAACAATAACCTGCCGGCCGATGAAAAACGCCACGGCGACAAAGACGTGCTGCGCAAAATCCTTGAGCTGCTGCTGCACTATTCCGTGACCACTACGCAGATTGGCAAGATCACGCTTGATATTAGCGAGGAGGAAGCCGGGCCAGATCGCCTCTTGTTCCGCGTCCTGGATACCGGTAACGGTATCGGCGGCGGTGAAATTGATAACCTGCACTTCCCGTTCCTCAACGAAACCAGCGAAGACCGCTATGGGCAGGCCAACGGGCTGGCTTTCTACCTTTGCGATCGCCTTGCTCGTAAGCTCGGCGGGCATCTGAACATCAAAACGCGCCCGGACATCGGCACACGCTATAATTTACATATCAGGATGGCCGCAGAGTCACAGGCTGATTCTCGGGATGAGAGGCTGCTGGATGACGTTGTGGCGATGCTGGATATCACCTCCAACGAGGTCCGAACGATTGTGACCCGCATGCTGGAAAACTGGGGCGCGAACTGCATTTCCCCGGACGAAAGACTCGCGAGTCAAGACTTTGATATCTTCCTCACTGATAATCCGTCTAATCTTACTGCTTCGGGCTTGCTTTTAAGCGATGATGAAAACGGGATGCGGAAGATTGCACCTGGCCAGTTCCGGGTAAACTTTAATATCAGCAACGCGATGCAGGACGCCGTTCTGCAGCTGATTGAAAACCAACTGGCGGAGGAAGACACACCCGATTCGCCTCTGGGCGGCGACGAAAACGCTCAGCTGCACGCCAGCGGTTATTACGCGCTGTTTGTCGACACGGTACCGGAAGATGTCACCAGACTGTATACTGAATCTGCAGCGGGCGACTTTGCCGCTCTGGCGCAGACTGCGCACCGCCTGAAGGGCGTGTTTGCGATGCTGAATCTGGTGCCCGGCAAACAGTTATGTGAAACGTTGGAGCACCACATTCGTGAAAGTGATGCTTCAAACATACAAAAATATATCAGCGACATTGATGCTTACGTCAAAAGTCTGCTGTAGCAAGGTAGCCTATTACATGAACAACATGAACGTAATTATTGCTGACGACCATCCGATTGTTCTGTTCGGCATTCGCAAATCTCTTGAGCAGATCGAATGGGTGAATGTTGTCGGTGAATTCGAAGACTCCACGGCACTGATCAATAATTTACCAAAGCTTGAAGCCAACGTACTGATAACCGATCTGTCCATGCCAGGCGATAAATATGGCGATGGCATCACACTGATCAAATACATCAAGCGCCACTTCCCTAACCTGTCGATCATCGTGCTAACCATGAACAACAACCCGGCAATCCTCAGCGCGGTGTTGGATCTCGACATTGAGGGGATTGTGCTGAAACAGGGTGCGCCAACCGATCTGCCAAAAGCGCTCGCCGCGTTGCAGAAAGGCAAGAAATTCACCCCTGAGAGCGTTTCCCGCCTGCTGGAAAAAATCAGCGCAGGTGGCTATGGCGATAAGCGCCTGTCGCCGAAAGAAAGCGAAGTTCTGCGCCTGTTCGCCGAAGGTTTCCTGGTGACCGAGATAGCCCGTAAGCTGAACCGCAGCATCAAAACTATCAGTAGCCAAAAGAAATCAGCGATGATGAAGCTGGGCGTCGAGAACGACATTGCCCTGCTGAATTACCTTTCCTCAGTGAGCCTGACACCGGCGGACAAAGAGTAATCTCCGCCACGGCCACCAAGAAAAAGCCCCGCATTTTCATGCGGGGCTTTTTTATGAGCTTAGTTTACGAGGCATCGCGTGTACTTCGCACTCGGGCAGCATAAACCGCCAGCGTCTGTTTAATCACATCCAGCGTGACCGGTTTAGACAAGCAGCTGTCCATACCGGATTCCAGACAGCGCTGCTTCTCTTCCGCCAGCGCGTTTGCCGTCACGCCGATGACCGGCAGCGTCAGCCCCAGTTGGCGAATGCGCTGCGTCAGGCGATAGCCGTCCATGTTCGGCATGTTGACGTCACTGAGTACGATATCGATATGATTTTTGCTGAGCACGTTCAGCGCATCGATCCCGTCATTCGCCGTTTTGCACTGATAGCCGAGCGATCCGAGCTGATCGGCCAGCAAGCGACGGTTGATCGGATGGTCATCCACCACCAGGATCATCATGTCATCGTTTCGCTCGCTTATCTCACTGGCCGCCGTCAGCGCCGGAGAACTGCCAGGCACATCCACAGTAATGCTGTAAATCCGCCCCAGCAGCGGCAGCAACTCGTGCGGCGCTGCGACGCTGTGCACCCAACGGCCAGGTTCAAATTCAACGGGAATACCGATATGGCGGCGGCAGAAGACAATTGCCGCCCGGCCGCCCCACGGCGCCACCAGATTATCATCGGTAATCAGAATATCGTCGCTGCCCGGCGTTTCACCCGACCAGGACTGCGCCTGTAGCCCGTTTTTGATCAGCAAAGATTCCAGGTAGCTACTGAGATAATCATTGCGAATAGCCAGCCAGCAGCGCTTGTCCGCCAGCCCTTCAACATTATTCTTCGGCGCAAACTGCGCTTTATACAGCGGGATACGCACCGTAAACTGGCTGCCCATTCCCGACTCGGTATCCACCGAAATATCGCCATCCATCATGCTGATTAGCTTTTCGCAAATCGCCAGCCCCAGCCCGGTTCCCTGGAAATTACGCTGCACGCCGGTCCCCACCTGGAAGAACGGGTCAAAAAGCCGGGTCACTTCTTTGGTCGGGATCCCTACCCCGGTGTCGCGCACCCGGAAGCTCAGGTAATCGCCGTTGATAGAAACATGCAGGATAATACAGCCAATATCGGTGAACTTAATCGCATTACTCAGTAAGTTGGAGATAACCTGCTGCAAGCGCATAGGGTCACCCTGCAGCGTGAGCGGTACATCATCGTCGATAAAGCAGTACAGCCCCAGTTGCTTGCGAACCACCAGCGGCAGATAGTTGGCGGTAATGTGGCTCATCACCTCGCGCGGAGAAAACTCACGCGGCTCAATTTTCAACTGCTCTGACTCGATTTTCGAGAAGTCGAGAATGTCGCTGATGATTTTCAGCAGCAGGCTGGATGAGTTGTTCATCGCCGTGACCAGCCTGTCCACGCCCTTCGGCAGCTCTTTGGTCTGCAGGAGATCCAGGTTACCTATGATGCCGTACAGCGGCGTACGCAGTTCATGGCTGACAGTGGCGAGGAACATAGATTTAGACTGGCTCGCCTGCTCCGAGGCCTGAGCCATTTCCTGCAGGGACTCCTCCATCTTCACGCGGGCACTGACGTCAACCAACACGCAAATTGCCACGTTCTCATTGCGGTAGCGCGAATGCACAAAGCTGATCTGCAGATTGGTGTGGTTGCTGGTCATGACATCGACAAAGTTGACCTGCTGGCCACAAATAATCTGCGTCAGCCGCTGCCTGTCCTCGTGCGTCAGCATATTGAGGTAATTGTGCGCCAGTTCGTTACTCAGAATATTAGTGCCGTCCTGGGTGCGCAAAATACAGATACCCACGGGTGCAGACGCGACGATCTTCCGGTTGAACTGCTCGTGCTCCTCCAGCCGCTGGGCATCGCTCTCGGCCGGAATAAAGATCCGGCGCTCATACATTCGCGCCAGGGTAAACAGCACAATGCCTACCAGGACGTTGAGTAAAACCGCATTGAGGATAAGCATTCTGATGCTTTCCAGCACCAAATCGACAGGCACAGAGTAAATCACGCTCAGCGAGGACGGCGGCAGGTTTTTCTTTAGTACCAGCGCCTTAAAGCCAGAGGTATAGCCGAACCAGGAGCGATCCTGAATCCAGCGACTTTCCGGTTCAATGCGCGATTCCGGGCCGGTCAGCGATATCAGCGGGTGCCCGTTTTCATCCAGGATAGTGACGCCAATAGGCAGCGTGCCCGGCGTCAGGAAATTCTCCATACGCACCGTTTGCTCAATCCCCAGCAGCGCCTGGAGGCGGTTCGCCAGATAGACCGGCGTCAGCGTGTAGAAATAGCCAATGCCGGGGCGCGGCCCCTGCCCAATCCAGTAAATGCTGTTCGCCCGTTCATCCTGCGGCGCGGTACGATACTTCATGATGCGTTCATGCAGCGTTTTCAGCGCGTTTTCCCGTTCCAGCGGCATATCACGCAGCCCAAAATCTGCCATGCAGAGATTATCGCCGCCAATCAGGAACACCCGGTTGAGGTCGTACGCCGCGGAGAAGTTATCGCGCCAGTAGCGCAGGAACCAGGAGAGAGACTGCAGCGAGCTTCGCCAGGTCACGCTCACTGCCGAACAGTCAGAGTCCGGGAAAAGCGGCATAAACGTTGGCGCCTCGGTTTTATCCGCGCTTTGATCGAGCGGAGGAAGCACGCCATTGGGCGCCGTGAGACGGTTTTCAGCAATGTACTTCAGCTCTTTCACCACGTCCGAAGTGCGCTGGATGTAGCGCTGGGCCTGGTCAAAGCTGATGTTAAACTCCTGGCGAATCTCCGACTCTTTATCGTGCAGCGCGTTGACGATGTAAAACACGGAAAACAGCGCGATAAGCAGCCAGAGCAGAAGCGCCAGCGCCCTGAACAGGTAGCGCGAAATTTTAAGGGTGCTGCGAAAAGAGACGAAGTATTTCAAATTGGGCCTGAAAGTACGCGAGCGAGTGAACGGAGATGCGCTTAAGGTAGCCGCAAAACCTTTGTCCCGCAACGGCAAACAAAAAGGGCCGCCAAAGCGACCCTTTATTTACGACTATTCTGGATTATTCGTCCGCTTCATCGGCAACATCATCATCGGTATCCGCTTCAGGCGCGATATCATCGTCCCCTTCCGCCACGCTACCGTCGATGCTGTCCAGCTCTTCGTCATCCACAGGTTCGGCGACGCGCTGCAGGCCCACAACGCTTTCGTCTTCCGCAGTACGGATGAGAATAACGCCCTGGGTGTTACGCCCGACCACGCTGACTTCAGACACGCGGGTACGCACCAGCGTACCGGCATCGGTGATCATCATGATCTGGTGGGTATCTTCCACCTGCACCGCCCCAACGACGCTGCCGTTACGTTCGGTGACCTTGATAGAGATAACGCCCTGTGTTGCACGAGACTTGGTTGGATACTCGGCCGCCGCGGTGCGTTTACCGTAACCATTCTGGGTAACGGTCAGAATCGCGCCGTCACCGCGAGGAATGATCAGAGACACCACTTTGTCGTCACCGGCAAGCTTGATCCCGCGAACGCCCGTTGCGGTACGGCCCATGGTACGAACGGCGTCTTCTTTGAAGCGCACCACTTTACCTGCCGCCGAGAACAGCATGGCTTCGTCGCTACCGTTAGTTAAATCAACGCCAATCAGCTCGTCACCCTCGTTAAGGTTAACGGCGATGATGCCCGCTGAACGCGGACGGCTGAAGTCGGTCAGCGCAGTTTTCTTCACGGTACCGCTTGCGGTTGCCATGAACACGTTGATGCCTTCTGCGTACTCGCGCACCGGCAGAATCGCGGTAATACGCTCGTCCTGCTCAAGCGGCAGCAGGTTCACAATTGGACGGCCACGCGCGCCACGGCTCGCTTCCGGCAGCTGATAAACCTTCATCCAGTACAGGCGACCACGGCTGGAGAACAGCAGGATCGTGTCGTGGGTGTTGGCCACCAGCAGGCGGTCAATGAAGTCTTCTTCTTTAATACGGGCGGCCGACTTGCCTTTGCCACCGCGGCGCTGCGCTTCATAATCGGTCAGCGGCTGATACTTCACATAGCCCTGGTGAGACAGGGTGACCACCACATCTTCCTGGTTGATCAGATCTTCAATGTTGATATCTGCGGTGTTGGCGGTGATCTCGGTGCGACGGTTGTCGCCGAACTGATCGCGCATCGCTTCCAGCTCTTCGCGAATCACTTCCATCAGGCGCTCTGCGCTGCCCAGGATGTGCAGTAATTCAGCGATCTGCTCCAGCAGCTCTTTATACTCGTCGAGCAGTTTTTCGTGCTCAAGGCCGGTCAGTTTCTGCAGACGCAGATCCAGAATCGCCTGAGCCTGCTGCTCGGTGAGGAAATATTTACCGTCGCGGATGCCAAACTCTGGCTCCAGCCACTCAGGTCGCGCGGCATCGTCACCCGCACGCTCAAGCATTGCAGAAACGTTGCCCAGGTCCCAGGAACGGGCTACCAGGCTCGCTTTCGCTTCGGCAGCATTTGGCGAGTTACGGATAAGTTCAATGATCGGGTCGATATTCGCCAGGGCGATAGCCAACCCTTCAAGGATATGCGCGCGATCGCGGGCTTTGCGCAGTTCGAAGATGGTACGACGGGTCACCACTTCGCGGCGGTGGCGCACGAACGCAGACAGGATCTCTTTCAGGGTCATGATCTTCGGCTGACCATGGTGCAATGCCACCATGTTGATACCGAAGGAAACCTGCAGCTGAGTCTGGGAATACAGGTTATTGAGCACCACTTCGCCCACGGCGTCGCGTTTAATCTCAATAACAATACGCATACCGTCTTTATCAGACTCATCGCGCAGGGCGCTGATGCCTTCCACGCGTTTGTCTTTCACCAGCTCGGCGATTTTCTCGATCAGGCGAGCTTTGTTCACCTGATACGGAATTTCGTGAACGATGATGGTCTCGCGGCCGGTCTTCGCGTCCGCTTCTACTTCAGCACGGGCGCGAATATAAATTTTACCGCGGCCGGTGCGATACGCTTCTTCAATACCGCGGCGGCCGTTAATGATAGCGGCAGTCGGGAAATCCGGGCCTGGAATGTGTTCCATCAGCCCTTCAACGCTGATGTTCTCGTCTTCGATATAGGCGAGGCAGCCGTTGATCACTTCGGTAATGTTGTGCGGCGGAATGTTCGTCGCCATCCCGACTGCGATACCGGATGAACCGTTTACCAGCAGGTTAGGAATTTTGGTTGGCATGACGTCTGGAATTTTTTCGGTGCCGTCGTAGTTATCGACGAAATCAACCGTCTCTTTTTCCAGGTCTGCCATCAGCTCGTGGGCGATTTTCGACATACGGATTTCCGTATAACGCATCGCCGCGGCGGAGTCGCCGTCTACGGAACCGAAGTTACCCTGGCCGTCGACCAGCATGTAACGCAGGGAAAATGGCTGTGCCATACGGACGATGGTGTCATAAACCGCGGTATCACCATGAGGGTGATATTTACCGATAACGTCACCAACAACACGGGCGGATTTTTTGTATGCTTTGTTCCAGTCATTGCCCAATACGTTCATCGCGTAAAGCACGCGACGGTGTACCGGCTTAAGTCCATCGCGGACATCTGGCAGTGCGCGGCCGACAATAACCGACATCGCATAATCCAGATACGAGCTCTTTAGCTCTTCCTCAATGTTGACCGGCGTAATTTCTCTGGCAAGGTCGCTCATGTAACCGCTATCCCTCTACTGTTTTCCCGGATTCAAAGGTCGCAAATTATAACACATCCGGCCCTGTGTGGGGAAACCTCAACGCAATTGTCGGCGCTTTATTCACGCCGTTAGCCTGATATACTGCCAGCCTTAACATCTGCAAGGAGTCACCGCTGTAATGAATGCTGAAAACCAACCGGTTACGCAGAACGTCGACCACGAGGAAATCGCCAAATTTGAAGCTGTCGCTTCCCGCTGGTGGGATCTGGAAGGTGAATTTAAGCCGCTGCACCGCATCAACCCGCTGCGTTTAGGCTATATCAACCAGCGCGCCGGTGGGCTGTTCGGTAAAACCGTGCTCGACGTTGGCTGCGGCGGCGGCATTCTGGCGGAAAGCATGGCTCGTGAAGGCGCCAACGTCACCGGCCTGGATATGGGGTTTGAACCGCTGCAGGTGGCTCGCCTTCACGCACTGGAAAGCGGCGTTAAGGTGGACTATGTCCAGGAGACGGTCGAAGAACACGCGAGCAAACACGCCGGGCAGTACGACGTCGTAACCTGTATGGAAATGCTGGAGCACGTGCCTGACCCACAATCGGTGGTTCACGCCTGCGCGCGTTTAGTCAAACCCGGCGGCCACGTCTTCTTCTCTACCATTAACCGCAACGGCAAAGCCTGGCTGATGGCCGTCGTCGGCGCTGAGTATGTGATGCGCATGGTGCCGAAAGGCACGCACGATGTTAAAAAGTTTATCAAGCCCGCCGAACTCTTACGCTGGGTGGATGAAACCCCGCTGCGCGAGCGCCATATGACCGGATTACATTTCAACCCAATCACCAACGTATTCAAGCTGGGCCCAGGGGTAGATGTTAATTATATGCTGCATACTGAAGCATAAATCGGCATATCGTATAAGGATTGATTATCGATAATTGCGCCAGAACCGTTGCGCAATTATCGATGAAGTTTAAGAAATCAGCACCCGATCAAAATTTTCATTTTTTTTGCATCCCATTGACAATTCCCTCAAGCCTTATGTGACGTGGACTTACGAAAAAAGCGCTCCGCCGAACCTCATTTTATTGACGAAATCAATACTTGTACTGAACGGATTCCTTACTAGAATACTCACCATCTAGTGACCATTTTGTCACCCACCCCCTATATATAGTATTTATCCACAGAGTTAGTCACAGGCTGGCGGATGTGTATAAATCAGGGGAAAACTCATCTCACGGACAGGTAAAACTCACATGAATCAGAGTCTGCTGGTTACAAAACGCGATGGCAGCAAAGAGCGCATCAATCTGGATAAAATTCATCGGGTACTCGACTGGGCCGCTGAGGGTCTGAACAACGTCTCCGTTTCCCAGGTTGAACTGCGTTCCCATATCCAGTTTTACGACGGCATCAAGACCTCTGACATTCATGAAACCATCATCAAGGCCGCAGCTGACCTGATCTCCCGTGACGCACCGGATTATCAGTATCTCGCCGCTCGCCTGGCAATTTTCCACCTGCGTAAAAAAGCCTACGGTCAGTTTGAGCCGCCGAAGCTTTACGATCAGGTAGTGAAAATGGTTGAGATGGGTAAATACGATCGTCACCTGCTGGAAGACTACACGGAAGAAGAGTTCGAGCAGATGAACGATTTCATCGATCACTGGCGTGACATGAACTTCTCTTACGCGGCGGTGAAGCAGCTCGAAGGCAAATACCTCGTGCAGAATCGCGTTTCCGGTGAGATCTACGAAAGCGCGCAGTTCCTCTATATTCTGGTCGCCGCCTGCCTGTTCTCCGGCTACCCGCGTGAAACCCGCCTCAGCTACGTGAAACGTTTCTACGACGCGGTTTCCACCTTCAAGATTTCCCTGCCTACGCCAATCATGTCTGGCGTGCGCACCCCGACCCGTCAGTTCAGCTCCTGCGTACTGATCGAGTGCGGCGACAGCCTGGATTCCATCAACGCCACCTCCAGTGCGATCGTGAAATACGTTTCCCAGCGCGCAGGTATCGGCATCAACGCCGGCCGCATTCGTGCGCTGGGCAGCCCGATTCGCGGCGGTGAAGCGTTCCACACCGGCTGTATCCCGTTCTATAAGCACTTCCAGACGGCAGTGAAGTCCTGCTCCCAGGGCGGCGTGCGCGGCGGGGCTGCAACGCTGTTCTACCCGATGTGGCATCTGGAAGTGGAAAGCCTGCTGGTGCTAAAAAACAACCGTGGCGTGGAAGGTAACCGCGTGCGCCACATGGACTACGGCGTACAGATCAACAAGCTGATGTATACCCGCCTGCTGAAGGGCGAAGAGATCACCTTGTTCAGCCCGTCTGACGTGCCGGGGCTGTACGACGCTTTCTTCGCAGACCAGGACGAGTTTGAGCGCCTGTACACCAAATACGAGAAAGACGACAGCATCCGCAAACAGCGCGTCAAAGCGGTGGAACTGTTCTCCCTGATGATGCAGGAACGCGCCTCCACCGGCCGTATCTACATCCAGAACGTTGACCACTGCAACACCCACAGCCCGTTCGACCCGGCGATTGCCCCAGTGCGCCAGTCCAACCTGTGCCTGGAAATCGCCCTGCCGACCAAACCGCTGGACGACGTCAACGACGAGAACGGCGAAATCGCCCTGTGTACGCTGTCTGCGTTCAACCTTGGCGTGATTGAAAGCCTGGACGATCTGGAAGAGATGGCTGTGCTGGCTGTGCGCGCACTGGACGCTCTGCTCGACTACCAGGATTACCCAATTCTGGCGGCAAAACGCGGCGCAATGGGTCGTCGTACCCTGGGTATCGGCGTGATTAACTTTGCCTATTATCTGGCGAAGCACGGCGTGCGTTACTCCGACGGCAGCGCAAATAACCTGACGCACAAGACTTTCGAAGCCATTCAGTACTACCTGCTGAAAGCGTCAAACGAACTGGCGAAAGAGCAAGGTGCCTGCCCGTGGTTCAACGAAACCACCTACGCAAAAGGCATTCTGCCAATCGACACCTACAAGAAAGACCTGGATGCTATCAGCAACGAACCGCTGCATCTGGACTGGGAAGGTCTGCGTGAGTCCATCCAAACTCACGGCCTGCGCAACTCCACGCTTTCTGCCCTGATGCCGTCTGAGACCTCATCGCAGATCTCCAACGCCACCAACGGCATCGAGCCGCCGCGCGGTCACATCAGCATTAAAGCGTCGAAAGACGGGATCCTGCGTCAGGTTGTGCCGGATTATGAAGCGCTGAAAAACAACTACGAGCTGCTGTGGGAAATGCCGAGCAACGATGGCTATCTGCAGCTGGTTGGCCTGATGCAGAAGTTTATCGACCAGTCGATCTCTGCCAACACCAACTACGACCCAACGCGCTTCCCATCAGGCAAAGTGCCGATGCAGCAGTTGCTGAAGGATCTGCTCACCGCCTATAAATTCGGCGTGAAGACCCTGTACTATCAAAACACCCGTGACGGCGCGGAAGACTCTCAGGATGACCTGGCGCCTTCCATCCAGGACGATGGCTGCGAAAGCGGCGCATGTAAGATTTAACGCTTAATCCCCTCTTACGAGGGGATTTTTCCGACGTATTACAGGATTTAACCTCATGGCTTACACTACTTTTTCACAGACGAAAAACGATCAGCTCGCCGAGCCTATGTTCTTTGGCCAGTCGGTTAACGTGGCGCGCTACGACCAGCAGAAATACGACATCTTCGAAAAGCTGATTGAAAAGCAGCTCTCCTTCTTCTGGCGCCCGGAAGAAGTGGACGTCTCCCGCGACCGCATCGACTTCCAGGCGCTGCCGGAGCATGAGAAACACATCTTCATCAGCAACCTGAAGTACCAGACGCTGCTGGACTCCATCCAGGGCCGCAGCCCGAACGTCGCGCTGTTGCCGCTGATCTCCATTCCAGAACTGGAAACGTGGGTTGAAACCTGGGCGTTTAGCGAGACCATTCACTCTCGTTCTTACACCCACATCATCCGCAACATCGTGAACGATCCGGCGATCGTCTTTGACGACATCGTCACCAACCAGGAAATCCTCAAGCGCGCCAAAGACATCTCTGGCTACTATGACGACCTGATTGAGATGACCAGCTACTGGCACCTGCTGGGCGAAGGCACACACAACGTGAACGGCAAAACCGTCACCGTGAACCTGCGTGCGCTGAAGCGTCAGTTGTACCTCTGCCTGATGAGCGTTAACGCCCTGGAAGCGATTCGCTTCTATGTGAGCTTCGCCTGCTCCTTCGCCTTCGCCGAGCGCGAGCTGATGGAAGGTAACGCCAAAATCATCAAGCTGATCGCCCGTGACGAAGCCCTGCACCTGACCGGCACCCAGCATATGCTGAACCTGATGCGCAGCGGTGAAGACGATCCGGAAATGGCGGAAATCGCCGTTGAATGCCGCCAGGAATGCTACGACCTGTTCGTGCTGGCCGCCCAGCAGGAAAAAGAGTGGGCCGACTACCTGTTCCGCGACGGCTCGATGATTGGCCTGAACAAAGACATACTTTGCCAGTATGTGGAGTACATCACCAATATCCGCATGCAGGCCGTGGGCCTTGATCTGCCGTTCCAGACTCGCTCCAACCCGATTCCATGGATCAACGCATGGCTGGTGTCCGACAACGTCCAGGTTGCGCCGCAGGAAGTGGAAGTCAGCTCCTACCTGGTGGGCCAGATTGACTCGGAAGTCGATACCGACGATCTGAGCAACTTCCAGCTGTAAACAATGGGCCGCATTACGCTCAGCATTACCGGCGCGCAGTTGATGAGCGAAGAAGAACACCCTTCGCTACTGGCGGCGCTGGAGTCACACAAAGTCTGCGTAGAGTATCAGTGCCGGGAAGGCTATTGCGGTTCATGCCGCACTAAGCTGCTGGCGGGGGAAGTTCAGTGGCTGACCGAGCCGCTGGCGTTTATCCAGCCCGGTGAAATTCTTCCCTGCTGCTGCAAAGCACGGGGAGATATCGAACTCGAGATGTAGTGATGTAAAAAAGGCCGCAAATGCGGCCTTTTTCATTAGCGATTACGGCTTATTAAGAAACCGTACGGCTTTGTCCGGGAAGTCGGTAAACAGCCCATCTACGCCCGCCTGGTTATACAGCACGTCGTACAGCTGATTCACATCGCTCACGTAGTCCGGCAACGCGTCCGCCCTCACCGTATAAGGATGCACGGTCAATTTGCTGGCGTGTGCTTCGGTCACCATATCGGTGAGCCTCACGTTCCCTTTGGTTGACGCCTTCTCCACCAGCATATGGTAGTCCGGGCCAATGCCGTCGGCATACTCGGCAATCTGCTTCATCGCGCCCGGCTTAAACATCCAGTCGTAACTGTAGTTCACCCACTTGCCGTCCGGCTGTTTTTCCTGAGTCTCATTCCAGTCGGTATAGGCGATAAGCTGCACCAGGTTAAGGTTCATGCCCATCTTCGGCTCAAGCTCGTTTTTAATGCGCTTCAGCTCGGCGGCGTCAAAGCACTGAAGATAGATCTTGTCCTGCTTGCCGGTGTAGCCGTACTGCTTCAGTACCTCAAGGGTTTTTGCCGCGATATCTTTGCCTTCCTGATGGTGGAACCACGGCGCTTTTATCTCAGGATAGATACCGATGTTTTTTCCGGTGGAATGGTTCAGCCCCTGAACAAACTCGATCTCTTCTTCAAAGGTGTGCACGCGGAAGTCGGATTTGCCCATCGGGAAACGCCCCGGATAAGTTTGCACCTGCTTGCCGTTAACGATGTCGAAGCCCTCGGTGAACTTCAGGGACTTGATTTCCGCCAGCGTAAAGTCGATGGCGTAGTAGCGCCCGTCTTTGCGCGCCCGATCCGGGAAACGCTTCGCGACGTCGGTCACCCTGTCCAGATAGTGGTCATGCAGCACCACCAGCCTGTCGTCTTTAGTCATCACCAGGTCTTGCTCAAGGTAATCCGCGCCCTGGGCATAGGCCATCGCTTTTGCCGGTAACGTATGCTCAGGCAGATAGCCGCTGGCGCCCCGGTGGGCAATCACGATTTTGTCCGTGGTCTGGGCGAAGACGCTGCTGGTCGCCACCAGCACCACGCCCGCCAGTAAAGATTTTGCCATCAGTTTCATGATGCTCTCCTTAGCCGTTTTTCAGCATTTTTTCATCGTGGTGTTTGCGCTCGCCAATCATCACCACAATCAGCAACAGCACGGCCAAAATACTGCCGCCAATCATCACGATAAAGCCGCCGTCCCAGCCGAAGAAGTCCACGGTGTAGCCGACAATCGCGCTGGCCGCGACCGAGCCGCCCAGGTAACCAAACAGGCCGGTAAAGCCCGCTGCCGTCCCTGCCGCTTTCTTAGGTGCAAGCTCAAGCGCATGCAGGCCAATCAGCATTACCGGGCCGTAAATCAGGAAGCCGATAACAATCATACAGGCCATATCCACACCCGGATTACCCGGCGGGTTGAGCCAGTAAACCACGGTAGCAATCGTCACCAACACCATGAAGAACACGCCTGTCGCGCCACGGTTACCTTTAAACACCTTGTCCGACATCCAGCCGCACAGCAGCGTGCCTGGAATACCCGCGTATTCATAAAGGAAGTAGGCCCACGAGGATTTATCCAGCGCGAAGTGTTTTACTTCTTTCAGGTAAGTTGGCGACCAGTCCAGGATACCGTAACGCAGCAAATAGACAAACACGTTGGCAATGGCGATGTACCACAGCAGACGGTTGGGGAAGACGTACTTCATGAAGATCTGCTTAGCCGTCAGCTCTTCTTCCGCTTTCTCGCTGTAATCGTCCGGGTAGTCGTTTTTGTACTCTTCAATCGGCGGCAGGCCGCAGGATTGAGGCGTGTCGCGCATCAAGCCGAAGGCAATAATTGCCACAATAATGGCGGCGAAAGCGGGCATATACAGCGCCGCATGCCAGTCGTTAAACCACGCCATCCCCAGCAGGAACAGCAGCGGAGGAATACCACCGCCGACGTTATGGGCGCAGTTCCAGACTGAAACAATGCCTCCACGCTCCTTCTGCGACCACCAGTGCACCATGGTGCGCCCGCACGGCGGCCATCCCATGCCCTGGAACCAACCGCAGGCGAACAGCAGCACAAACATGACTGCGATGCTGGACGTTGCCCAGGGCACAAAGCCCATAAACAGCATCACGGCGGCGGCAAGAATCAGCCCGGCGGGTAGAAATACGCGCGGATTCGAGCGGTCAGAGACCGAGCCCATGATGAATTTCGAAAATCCATAGGCGATCGAAATCCCGGAAAGCGCAAAACCGAGATCGCCTCGAGAGAAGCCCTGCTCCACCAGATACGGCATCGCAAGGGTAAAGTTTTTCCTTACCAGATAGTAAGCGGCGTAACCGAAGAAGATACCCATGAAAATTTGCCAGCGCAGGCGGCGATAGGTCGGATCTATCTGCTCCTCTGGCAAACGCGTCTTATGCGCGGCGGGTTTGAAGATACTTAACATACGAGCCTCCGTGGCGTTGATGTTCAGCGGGAGCAAGCGGCTCCTGCCAAATGTTCTTTTGCGAGCGCATGGTAGTTATCCGGGCGCGTATTTACTGTGAAACATCGCACACAATGTTACATTTTTATTACAGAAAGGCGAAATGGTGCATATTTTCACTAATTATTTTCGTTTATTGCTCGAATTTGCTCGCAATCAAACATTCCACACTTTCTTTGTGGCTGAATAACGGTAAATAAAAAGGGATAAAGGAGCACCATGTGAGCAGAGAAGCGGACGTGATTATCATCGGTGGAGGGGCAACCGGTGCCGGCATAGCGCGAGACTGCGCCCGCCGCGGGCTGAAAGTACTGCTGCTTGAGCGTCACGACATCGCAACCGGTGCCACAGGCCGCAATCACGGCCTGCTTCACAGCGGCTCACGCTATGCGGTCACCGATGGGGAATCCGCCAAAGAGTGCATCGAAGAAAACCGCATTCTGCGGCGTATTGCCCGCCACTGTATCGAGCCCACGGATGGCCTGTTTATCACCCTGCCGGAAGATGATCTGGCGTTTCAAAGCGGGTTTATCGCCGCCTGCCGCCAGGCCGGTATTCCTGCAGAAGCGTTGGATCCCCGAGAGGCATTACGGCTTGAGCCGTCCGCCAACCCATCGCTTCTCGGCGCGGTTCGTGTCCCGGATGGCACGGTCGACCCATTCCGCCTCACCGCCGCTAACATGCTTGATGCCAAAGAACACGGCGCAGAAGTGCTGACGGGCTGCGAGATCACCGGGCTGATTCGCGAAGGCTCACGCGTTTGCGGCGTGCGAGTCTTCAACCACCTTACCCGCCAGGCAGGCGAGTTCCGTGCACCAATGGTGGTAAACGCCGCAGGGATCTGGGGGCAGCACATCGCAGAATACGCCGATCTAAGCGTAAAAATGTTCCCGGCCAAAGGGGCGTTACTGATCCTCGGGCACCGCATCAACAACATGGTCATCAACCGCTGCCGTAAACCAGCAGACGCCGATATTCTGGTCCCCGGCGATACCATTTCGCTTATTGGCACCACCTCCACGCATATCGACTACGACCAAATCAACAACATGTGCGTCACACCGGATGAAGTGGACACGCTGATTCGTGAAGGGGAAAAGCTGGCTCCGGTGCTTGGCCGAACCCGTATTCTTCGGGCCTACGCTGGCGTCAGGCCTCTGGTTGCCAGCGACAACGATCCCACCGGGCGCAGCGTCAGCCGTGGAATTGTGCTGCTGGACCACGGGAAACGCGACGGCATGGACGGCTTCATCACCATTACCGGCGGCAAACTGATGACCTATCGTCTGATGGCGGAGTGGGCAACGGATCTGGTTTGCGAGCGTTTAGGGAATACCACCCCCTGCTCCACCGCCTCGGCGTCGCTGCCGGGCTCCGAACATACGGCAGAACAAACGCTGGGGAAAGTTATCTCCTTGCCACCGACAATTCGCGGTTCCGCCGTCTGGCGGCACGGCGACCGCGCAACGCGGCTGCTGAATAACAGCCGACTCAGCAACAGCCTGGTGTGCGAATGCGAAGCCGTCACCACCGGCGAAGTGCGCTATGCCATTGATGCCCTCGGCGTAAAAAACCTGGGAGATTTGCGCCGCAGAACGCGCGTTGGCATGGGCACCTGTCAGGGCGAGCTGTGCGCCTGCCGGGCAGCCGGTCTCCTGCAACGCTTCCAGCTCACTACGCCTGCACAATCGCTGGAGCAACTCTCTCACTTCCTCAACGAACGCTGGAAGGGCGTTCGCCCTGTCGCCTGGGGAAATGCATTGCGAGAAAGCGAATTTACCGCCTGGATTTATCAGGGACTATGCGGTCTGGACAACGGAGAACAGGGATGAAATTTGACACGATTATCATCGGCAGCGGCCTGGCCGGGCTGACAGCCGGCATAAAACTGGCGGAAAGCGGCCAGCGCTGCGCCATCGTCAGCCGCGGGCAAAGCGCGCTGCACTTCTCTTCTGGTTCGTTGGATTTGCTTTCAACGTTACCGGACGGCACTCCCGTTCACCAGCCAGAGACGGCGCTGGAAAATCTGGCGGAGCAAGCGCCTCAGCATCCTTACAGCCTGATGGGCAAAGAGCGCGTGCTGGCGCTCGCTGCAGAGAGTGAGCAACTGCTGGCCAGGGCTGGCATTCCGCTGGTGGGTCATCATCGCCAAAATCACCTCAGAATCACGCCGCTGGGCAAGCAAAGGGCCAGCTGGCTCAGCCCGCCGGAAGTGCCGCAGGCGCCGTTGCCCTGGCAAAAAGTGACGGTGATTAATATTGCTGGCTTCCTGGATTTTCAGGCAGAGCTGGTGGCGGGTTCACTGTCTGCCGCCGGCTGTAACGTGCACGTCGCCGAGCTCACCCTGCCCGTACTGGATGTCTTACGTAACAACCCAAGCGAGTTTCGCGCCGTGAACATCGCCCGGGTGCTGGATCTGCCGGAAAACCTTCCGGCGCTGGTGGATGAACTCAGGCTGCTGCTGGGCAGCGGCGAGGCTATGATTCTGCCCGCTTGCCTGAACCTGGAAGCACGAACGGTAGCCGCCGTTGAGCAAGCCCTCGGCGTGCCGGTAAAACTCCTGCCAACGCTACCGCCTTCGGTGCTTGGGATGAGGCTACACAATGCGCTCCGCCGCCGTTTTCAGACCCTGGGCGGGCTTATTATGCCCGGAGATACCGTAACCGGCGCTCAGCTTGAACAAGGGCGTATCAATGCCCTGTTCACCAAAAATCATCGTGAAGTACCGCTGCGGACCCGGCATGTCATCCTGGCCAGCGGCAGCTTTTTCAGCGGCGGGCTGGAGGCTACCCGGCAACATGTCATCGAGCCCATCTTCGGGCTGGACGTGAACATCGAGGCCGAGCGAGCCGCCTGGAGCAAAACAGATTTCTTTACGCCGCAGCCCTGGCTGCAATTTGGGCTAACCGTGAATAACCACTTCCAGCCGTTCCATCACGGGGAATACACCAAAAATCTCTACGCTATTGGCTCGGTGCTGGGGGGTTTTGATCCTATTCATCAGGGATGCGGAGCCGGCGTATCGATGCTCACGGCGCTCTGTGTGGCCAATCAAATCCTTGTTGCCGCGGAGGCTTGCCATGAACCTGCTTGATGAAACCAGCTTTGAAAGCTGTATTAAATGCACGGTCTGCACCACGGCTTGCCCGGTAAGCCGCGTTCGCCCGGAATATCCGGGGCCAAAACAGGCCGGGCCCGACGGAGAAAGGTTGCGCCTGAAAGATCCCTCCCTGTACGACGACGCGCTGAAGTACTGCACCAACTGCAAGCGCTGCGAAGTCTCCTGCCCGTCCGAAGTCAACATTGGCGATATCATCCAGCGGGCGCGGGCCAGATATGGCGAACATAAACCTTCGCTGCGCGATGCTGTTCTCAGTCATACGGATTTACTCGGTACGCTCTCCACGCCTTTCGCCCCGCTGATCAACGCCACGACCGGTTTGAAGCCCGTACGCAAGCTGCTGGATAAAACCCTCAAAATTGATTCCCACCGCGAGTTGCCCAAATATTCCTTCGGCACATTTCGCCAGTGGTATCGGCGCCAGGCCGCGCACCAGGCCAGCTTCCCGCAGCAGGTTGCTTTCTTCCACGGCTGCTTCGTGAACTACAACCATCCGCAGCTCGGCAAAGACATGGTCAAAGTGCTTAACGCGATGGGCATCGGCGTCCAGCTGTTGCAAAGAGAAAAATGCTGCGGCGTGCCGCTTATTGCCAACGGCTTTATCGAAAAGGCAAAGAAACAGGCAAGGGTAAACGCCAGCTCGCTGGAAGAGGCCGTCATACAGCGCGGGCTGCCGGTCATTGCGACCTCGTCAACCTGTACCTTCACGCTGCGCGATGAATATCCGCATATTCTTGGTATCGACACGGCCCCGGTTCGCGAGCAGATTGAACTCGCCACGCGTTATATCTGGAAACTGCTGGAAGAGGATGGCAGAACGCTACCGTTAAAAAACACGCCGCTGCGTATCGCCTATCATACGCCTTGCCATATGGAGAAAATGGGCTGGACGCTCTATTCCATTGAGCTGTTGCGCCGCATTCCCGGCGTGGAACTGGTGATGCTGGACTCCCAGTGCTGCGGCATTGCCGGGACCTATGGGTTTAAAAAGGAAAATTACCCGACTTCCCAGCAAATTGGCGCCCCGCTGTTCCAGCAAATAGAAGAGAGTGGCGTAGACCTGGTGGTGACGGACTGCGAAACCTGTAAATGGCAGATAGAAATGTCGACCAGCAAACGCTGCGAGCACCCGATCACGCTACTTGCCCGGGCGCTCGCCTGAAGGTTAGAGGCTGGCTGACTCTACGACCTTAATCCAGCCGTGTTCGCTTTCCAGCGGCTGGCCGTTGAACCAGCGGCGCAGCACGTTCAGCGCCATCATGGCGCAAACTTCCTGGCGTATTGCCAGCGCGTGGCGGCTGGTGCCAAACTTCACGCCCAGGCCAAAAGTGCCGTCTGGCGTGGAGAGCGCAAAATTTATCTGCTGACCTTCTTCGCCAGAAATCACCAGGGCCAGATCGCTCTGTTGATTCAGGCGCCATTCTGCGCTGGACGCTAATGCTTCAGCCAATGTTTCAGGTGCCTGCGGTAAAACGCGGCTCGCCCGGAGCACGGCCTGCGCCCGGTTTAACTGCAGCGTCAGCAGGCCTCCGGTGAACTGTTCGCTCACGGCCAGAGTCAGGGAGCGTTCGCCCAGGCGGCGCGCTATTTGTGCTGGAAGCCCTTCGGTGCCCTCAAAAATCAGACTCTCACCTGCCACGCGGCGGACTTCCGGCCAGACGGCCTCCATCGCTTCACGCTGGCTCGCCGGGCCGGTAAGTTTAAGCTCAATGATCGGCATCGATGAGCGATAGCCCATCACCACGCCCTTCGGCAGCGCCAGCGGATCAAGCGATTGCGCCAGCTCGCTCTCTGAGCGTCCAAAAGTCGTTAAACGCAGGCATATCGGCGGTTCAGGGAGGGTAAAACGTTCACGCAGCCGGGGCATGATTTGTTTGTCCACCATAGCCTTAAACTCTGACGGTACGCCGGGAGTGAAAAACATCAGGCAGCGGTTTAAGGTCAATGCAAAGCCGCAGGCGGTGCCGACGGGATTGTCGATCATTTCACTGTTAGCCGGGATTTGCGCCTGCTTGCGGTTACTCGGCGCCATCACACGCCCGCGCTCGGCAAAAAACTGCTCCATATAGGTTAACCATTCCGCGTGCTCGACCAGCTCAACGCCCGCCGTCGTCGCCGCCGCCAGCGCGCTTAAATCATCGCTGGTTGGTCCCAGGCCGCCGTTAACAATCAGCACATCCGCTTCGTGGCTGCGCTCTTTCAGCACGGCAACCAGGTCAGGCAGACTGTCGCCGACCGTATTGCGGCGCGACATGGGTAAACCCTGGTGAAAGAAATAGTCGGCAAGCCAGGCCGCATTGGTATCGGTAATTTGCCCGTACAGCACTTCGTCGCCGGTGGACAGCATTTCTACTTTTAACATCTTTTACTCCGCAGCAGGGGAACGCCCCACTATAGCGCAGGCACCAAAGAACGGCAGACATAAAAAACGCGGCTAAAAGCCGCGCTTAGACTACTGACCAACCTCTGGGCATAGAAAAAACGCCAAAGGATTCGTCAAAAAACGGAAAATCAATTCATTGATTTTCGGCTGATAACCGCAAAGAGGGAAAAACCACGCTTTTTTCCTCTTTGTCTGCAACATTAACGCGGCTAAAAGCCGCGTTAAGGGATTAGAAGCTGGCGCTCACGCCCACATACGGACCGTCGGCCACGGTGTCGGTACGATCGCCGTCTTTGCCGCCAAGGCTAATATAGCGGTAACCCACTTGCGCTGAAAACGGACGCATAAAGTTCCAGCTTGCACCGGCGCTGGCCTCTTTGTAGTCCTTCACGCTGCTGGACAGAGAGTCCGGGGAATAGTAGTAATCGCCAAAAATGGCAATGTCAGAAGTGATTGGCCATCTCAAACCGCCACCCGCCGCAAGCGCATAACCTTCTTTGCGATCTTTTGCGTGCAGGTAAACGCCACGACCGCCTACGGTTGCCATCATCGGCCCCAGAGGAATATTAAAACCGAGGCCAAGGCCTACGGTATCACCGTTGTCGTCGTTATGCGCATAGTTACCGGTTACCGCGATGCCGCTGCTTTCGGTGCCAAAACCCACGCCGAGGTTAGTGTATTCTTTGCCGACTTCAGCACTCACGCCAATTGCGCTGGCGCCTGCGGAAACCAGCAGCAAACCCGCGCCGCCGGCTAAAAGTAATTTATTCATTCCTTGGTTCCTGAAAAAGAAAAAGGGCTGCCCTTAAAAATGCCATTGGATGGCGTGGCGCATTATCTTATTAACGCGCTAGAAAATGCCAATATTTCCTTGATTGTAAGAAAATGAAAAGACGCCTTTTTGTGTGACAAGATCAATGCAGCCGGGTAGCGCGAAATGACACATTGAGCAGGTGAATAATAAACACAGTAAAAAAGTGGATTTAAATAAACGCTTTTTTACTGTGAAACCTGGCTCCCAAGGAGGCATTAATGAGCAAGAAAGGACTAACAACCGGCGCAGGCGCTCCCGTTGTAAACAACAACAATGTTGCTACCGCAGGCCCGAGAGGCCCGATGCTACTTCAGGACGTCTGGTTCCTTGAAAAACTCGCCCACTTTGACCGCGAAGTAATCCCTGAGCGCCGCATGCACGCTAAAGGCTCCGGCGCGTTTGGTCATTTCACCGTGACGCATGACATCACCCGCTACACCCGGGCAAAATTATTCTCAGAAGTCGGCAAAAAAACTGAGCTGTTCCTGCGTTTTTCCACCGTGGCCGGTGAGCGCGGCGCGGCGGATGCCGAACGAGATATTCGCGGCTTTTCCATGAAATTCTATACCGAGGAGGGCAACTGGGACCTGGTGGGCAACAACACGCCGGTGTTCTATCTCCGTGACCCGCTGAAATTCCCCGACCTGAACCACGTCGTCAAACGCGATCCACGCACCAACCTGCGTAACCCTACGTATAAATGGGATTTCTTCTCGCACCTGCCGGAAGCCCTTCATCAGTTGACCATTGATTTCAGCGACCGTGGCTTACCGCGCTCTTATCGTCACATTCACGGTTTTGGCAGCCATACCTTCAGCTTTATCAATAGCGACAATCAGCGCTTCTGGGTGAAGTTCCACCTCAAATCCCAGCAGGGTATTGAGAACCTGATGGATGATGAAGCCAGCCGTCTGATTGCAGAGGACCGCGAAAGCTCCCAGCGCGATCTGTACGAATCCATTGAGGCCGGTGATTTCCCTCGCTGGACGTTGTTCGTGCAAATTATGCCGGAAGCCGAAGCGTCAAAAACGCCGTACAACCCGTTTGATCTGACCAAAGTCTGGCCACACGGCGACTATCCACTGATAGAAGTGGGCGTGCTGGAACTGAACCGCAATCCGGAAAACTACTTCTCTGACGTTGAACAGGTGGCGATGTCCCCGGCCAACGTCGTACCGGGCATTGGTTTCTCACCCGATCGCATGTTGCAGGGTCGCCTGTTCTCCTACGGTGACGCACACCGCTACCGCCTGGGCGTGAACCATCATCAAATTCCGGTGAACGCGCCAAAATGCCCGTTCCACAACTACCACCGCGACGGAGCCATGCGGGTGGACGGCAACAGCGGCAATGGCGCAACCTACGAGCCAAACAGCTTTAACGTTTTCCAGGAACAGCCAGATTTCAGCGAGCCGCCGTTGAGCCTGGAAGGCGCAGCCGACCACTGGAACCATCGCGAAGATAGCGACTACTTCAGCCAGCCGCGCGCGCTGTATAACCTGCTGAGCGATGAAGAGCATCAGCGTATGTTTGTGCGCATTGCGGGTGAGATGAAAGACGTCCCGGAAAGCATTCAGAACCGTCAGATTTGCCTGTTCAGCCAGGTACATCCTGAATACGGTGCCGGGGTAGCGAATGCACTTCAGGCACTGAAGAACAATAAGTAATACCTTGCAGGGGTTATGCCCCTGCAACCCACTCTATCAGCCTGCGGCGGGAGATTTTAATCCCGCCCTGTTTTAACTCCTGAGGCAGCGCCAGCCAGCGCACGGGCCGCTGAAAACGGGGCAGTTTTCCGTCAAGCCAGGCGGCAATATCGGTAAACTCACATCCTGCATTTATCTCAACCACGGCGACCGGTCGCTGGCCAAACTCAGCGTCGTCCACCGGTACAACAAACACCTGCTTAACTGAGGGATGCTCGGCGATAACCCGCTCAACCTCTTCCGGCTGGATGCCCTCCCCGCCGCTGAAAAACTGGTTATCAAGACGCCCGACAATCGTCAGGCGGCCCGAATGCAAAACGCCCCTATCGCGGGTAGCAAACCAGCCCTGTTCATTCACCAGAGGAATAAGTTGCCCGTCCCGCCAGTAGCCGCTGGCCAGGCTATTCGCCTGTATCCACACTTCTTCATCGACGATTTTTACCTTCCGGCCTGGCAATGGAGCCCCCACATCTGGCTGACCGTCGGCGCGTTTGGCGCAAACCGTAGAGGCCAGCTCGGTGAGCCCATAACCACACCAGCAACGCACTCCACGTGCTTCCGCCTGCTGCGTCAGTTCAACGGGGATAGCCGCCCCGCCAAGGAGCACTTCACGCAACGCCAGAGGTTCCTGTTTTTCCAGCAGCCGCCACAGTTGTGTGGGCACTAATGACGCGTGGGTACAGCCATGCAACGCCTCGTTTATCGATTGCGCGCTTGATATCGCCAACTGGCCGCCGGCATACAGCCAGCGCCAAAGGATCCCCTGCCCGGAAACGTGAAACAGCGGTAAAGATAAAAGCCAGCTATCGTCGGGGCCGTAATGCATCATAGCCAGGACACCCGCCGCGCTGGCAAGGTGGGCCGAGAATGTATGCACCGCTGCTTTGGGTAACCCGGTTGAACCAGAAGTCAGCGTCATGGAAGCCAGACGCATCGGCTGCCAGCTTTCGTGCCAGGAAAGTGCACTAGTCAGCGATAATGGAACCACATCCGGCAGAGGTTCGCTGTCGGTCAAAGTTAACCCGTAGCTCAGCGTCATCGACGGTAAAAGCTGCGCCAGCAAACTATCAGGCAACTGAGGATTTAACGGCAGAATGCGCGCCCCACACTGCCATAACGCCAGCCAGGCGAGCAGCGTTTGCGGGCCATTTTTCGCTTTAAGCGCAACGCCATCGCCTTCTTTTACTCCTTGCTGGCGAAAACCTCCCGCCAGCGTATCCACGCGCTGGCACAGCGTTTGCCAGGTTAATAGTTCATCGTCGAGACGGAGCGCAACACTTGTGCTCCTGGCATCGGCCCAGTGACGCCACGGCCAGTCGGGAAAGGTCATCGAATACGCTCGAGTCCGTCCACGGTAACACACGGCAGAGGGCTGCCGGGCCAGCTGCGCTCAAGCTGAGACTGCATCAGGGATAAAGTATCCAGCCCAGGCAGGGTTCCCGGCGTGAGCCAGGCGGCGATGCGGGCCAGTTGAGTCAAACCGAGGCTGGACTCAATGGAGGAACTGATCACCGCTTTCAGCCCCAGACAATGTGCCGCCGCAACCTGCTCACGCACTTTATCCAGGCTGCCGGTAAGCGTCGGTTTAATCACCACTGCTGAAACGCCCGGCTCAGCGGTGAAAGTAAAATCAGACTCCCGCAGGCTTTCGTCCCAGGCAATTGCAATCCCCGTTTCGCGGCAGAACTCTCGGGACTGCTCGCGGGTTTTGCACGGTTCTTCGATAAAATCGATGCGCGAGCGGTGATCCGGGTTGACGTATTTAGCGAACTGCTGCGCTTTGAGCGGGGTCCAGCTGCGGTTAGCATCCAGACGCAGACGAAGTTCAGGCACGGCTTCAAGCAATAAATTAACCACCATGCCATCGCGAACGGCCTCGTACAGCCCCACTTTCACCTTCGCGATTTTTTCGCCCGACATTTCTGCCAGTGCCAGGATCAGCTCGTCGGGGTCGCCGGTGCACAGCGGGGCGGCGCGGTAGTCAGCGGCCTGTGGCAGCGTACCTTCAGCCTCAGCCAGCGCACAACTCAAGCCAAAAGCGACCGACGGCAACTCGGGTAACGGAGTCGATTCATCTGCCAGCCATTGTTCAAGCCAGCGGTCGACCTGCGCCTGAGCCTCCGCGAGTGTTTCCTGGCTAAATCCCGGCAGAGGGGAAATTTCGCCCCATCCGCTGCGTTCGCCCACTGTCAGGCGCACCAGAAGCCCATCTCTAAATTTGAGACGCTGGTCGCGAAGCACTACGCCAGCCTCCATCGGGATTTGAAAGCGCCACAGCGCCGCGCTGCGCATCACGGATTCCGTTTAAATTTGCTGAAGTCCGGCTGACGCTTCTGGTTAAACGCGTTGCGCCCTTCCTGGCCTTCTTCGGTCATGTAGAACAGCATCGTGGCGTTCCCGGCCAGTTCTTGCAGCCCCGCCTGACCGTCGCAGTCAGCATTCAGCGCCGCTTTCAGGCAACGCAGCGCCATCGGACTGTTCTGCAGCATTTCACGGCACCAGCGAACCGTCTCTTTTTCCAGATCGGCAATCGGTACAACGGTATTCACCAGGCCCATATCCAGCGCTTCTTTCGCATCGTACTGGCGGCACAGGAACCAAATTTCGCGAGCTTTTTTCTGGCCGACAATACGCGCCATGTAGGAAGCGCCCCAGCCGCCGTCGAAAGAACCAACTTTCGGGCCAGTCTGGCCAAATACGGCGTTTTCCGCCGCGATAGTCAGGTCACACATCATGTGCAGCACATGGCCGCCGCCGATGGAGAAACCCGCCACCATCGCCACAACTGGCTTAGGGCAGGTGCGAATTTGGCGCTGGAAGTCGAGCACGTTCAGGTGATGTACGCCGCTTGCGTCCTGGTAGCCGCCGTAGTCACCACGCACTTTTTGGTCACCGCCCGCACAGAAGGCTTTTTCTCCTTCGCCGGTCAGAATAATGGTGCCAATGTTGTCGTCATAGCGCGCATCGGCCAGGGCATTGATCATCTCTTTGACGGTCAGCGGACGAAACGCATTACGCACTTCCGGGCGGTTGATGGTGATTTTGGCGATACCGTCGCTGGATTTGTGGTAGCGAATATCGGTGTAACCTTCGGAGCAATCCAGCCATTCAATCGGGGCATAAAGCATTTGTTCATCAGGATAAATCATGAAAGATCCTTACAGGTCATATTGACGAAAGAGGGTTAACAGAGCGGAACTAAACGCGGCGGGGGCTTCACGGTGGGCGTTGTGTCCTGCCCCGGAAATAAGAGCCAGGGAACAGTTAAGCTCGGCGGCAACTGCGCGAAACTTTTCGTCTCGTTCACCGCAAATAAAATGAAACGGCACGGCTAGCTGGCCAAGTGGCTCACGTAAATCGGGCTGTCGGGAAAGCGACGTTGCCTCAAGCATCCGGGCTAGCGTCTCGGGATTGTTTTGCGCACGCAGGGCGACTAAGTCAGTGCGTTGCGCGCGGCTGAGGGAACGGAAAACAGGCTGCTGATACCAGTCGTTCAACACGGTCTGGATATCTTCGTGCATCAAACGCTGCGCCCAGCGGGCATCGTTCAGCGCTCTCGCCTCGCGATCTGCCCCACTTATCAGGCCAGGATGACTGCCTTCTACCACCAGACCACGCAGCCCTTTCGACTCAGCCTGACTGACGTGATACATCGCGATGCGCCCGCCCAGGGAGTAGCCCACGAGCCAATAGTGATTTATACCGTGATGCTTGAGGGTATTTCGTAACGCGTTATCAACCTCGGCAAAACTCTGCACGTGAAGATCGGTGGAACCACCGTGGCCGGGCAGGTCCATGCACAGCTGCGGCCAGTCGGAAAAGTGCGGCTTAATCGCCTGCCACTCATGATGGCTACCAAGAAAACCGTGCAGCCAGACTATGTGTGGCAGAGTTGAACGGTGGCCCGAATGCGGCGCGGCATGAAGGATCATGCCTGGCTAACCAGGGCCAGCAAATGCTGCAGCGTCTGAGCGCCGGCGGTTTCCGGCACGCTAATTTCAATCACCGTCGCGCCAGGGCGCAACCAGGCCCGACGAACGGCCTCTTCAAGCGCCTGCCAGTTTTCAGGGTTCTGATACCCCAACTCAAACATGGCGGCTGCGTGGGAGAAGTTCACGTTTTGCGGCATACAGTAAAAACGCTCACGCTCTTCGGCAGGCGTCGGCAAAAGTGAGAAGATCTGGCCACCGTTATTGTTGACCACCAGCAGCACAAACGGTGCCGAGGCGTGACGCAGCAGTGCAAGGGCATTAAGATCATAGAGCGCCGAAATGTCGCCGACTATCGCGAGCGTGGAGCGCGCCGTTGCCCGCTGAACGCCTGCGGCGGTTGACAGCAGGCCATCAATGCCGCTCGCCCCTCGATTGCTGTACACCGGATACCCCACGGGAAGCTGGGCAAAAGCATCTATCAAACGCACAATTAAACTGTTGCCAACAAACAGCTGACCGCCTTCCGGCAGCAGCTGTGACAGGCGCTGGGCAACCTGTGCCTCACCAAATTCTCGGGTTCCTTGCTCAACCTTTTCCAGCGTCTGCCAGGCCAGAGACGTTAGCGCTTCGGCCCAGGGCAGGCGTTTTTCTGCCGGATGTTTTTCCAGCCAGGCTTCAACGCTGGCAACCAGACGGCGGCCACGGTGGTTGGCAGGATCGAGACGCCCGGGCTGCTTGTCCACCAGCCAGTACTCTTCCGGCCTGCAGGCGGCCTGCCACTGAAGAACCCGTTTTCCGGTCAGACTGCCGCCAAACTGGATGACAATTTGCGCCTGTTCAAGACAAGTCACGGCCTGGCTATTGCTCAGCCACAGATCCGCACACGGCAGAGGCTGTCCGGTCTGTGAAAGCACATCGCCGATAAGCGGCCAGCCAAGCATTTGCGCCCAGGCCGCGACCTGCTCACCTTCGCTGGCAGAAAGCCGTCCGGCCACTACCACGCCGCGTTTTTGCCGCCAGAAGAACCAGTCTCTTTGCTTCGGCACGGCATTGTCGTGCACTTCACGCAGCCAGGGCGTGTTGCCTTCCCACCAGCCTTCAAGCTGGTTTTGCCAGTCGACGCCGGTATCGTCCGGCGCGCCATAAAGTGGCTCAGCAAAGGGGCAATTGATATGCAGTGCGCCCCCGTTGAGCTGGCCGACGGCGCTGTCAATGGCAGAGACCAGCCAGCTGGCGTGAATATCATGCGTTGGGCGAGGCAGATTGAGTGCAGCGGAAGGATGGGAGTTAAACAGTCCCGGCTGGCGAATCGCCTGGTTCGCACCACAGTCGATAAGTTCGGGCGGGCGATCTGCCGTCAGCAAAATCAGCTTTTCGCCGGTCAATCCGGCTTCTATCACGGCGGGATAAAGATTGGCCACGGCGGTGCCGGAGGTGACAATGATTGCCACCGGCTCGCCGCTGGCCTTTGCCAGCCCAAGCGCCAGATGGCCCAGGCCCCGTTCATCAAAGTGAGTATGGCAAATGAAACTGCGGTTTTCCGCCGCGCTGAGCGTCAGCGGCGTGGAGCGGGAGCCGGGCGCGATACACACATGCCGCACCCCATGTCGGGTTAATGCTTCGAGTATGACGCCCGCCCAGCGGCGGTTAAATGAGCTTATCGACATAATATTGTCCGCAGTCAATTTCGACTTTCGATTATAAATACTATGGCAAGGGTTAAATTGATTTGCGTCGTGAATAGCTTATTCAGTTACCACTGCCGATCAGTAACGTCTTCAAACCGGCCGCTTTGTTTTCAATTTCCTGCCACTCTTCTGCGGCAACCGAGCCGGCGACAATGCCCGCCCCGGCATAAAGACGAACGCCGGTATGGCTCACTTTTGCCGAGCGCAGCGCCACACAAAACTCCGTTTGATGGCGGGACAGATAACCCGCCGAACCTGCGTACCATTCACGCGCAAAAGGCTCATTCGCGGCAATAAATGCCCGAGCCAGCTCACGCGGTAACCCCGCCACGGCGGCGGTAGGCTGCAGCTGTTTAAGGCAAAGCGCATCGTCCTGACGCTTCAGCTGCGTCCAGATGCAGCGACGCAAATGCTGCACTTTGCGCAGCCGCATAACCTGCGGCGGCAACACATCCAGTGCACCAACCGCAGCCTGTAAGCGCTGGCAGATGTCTTCGACCACCAGCATATTTTCACGCTGGTTTTTGTCATCTTTCAGCAGCCACTGGCCTAGTGTAGCGGCCTGAGCATCGTCCGGGTGGTTAGCTACCGTTCCGGCCAGGGCCTCCGTTCGCAGCGCATCGTCGATTCTTCGCCACAGGCGTTCCGGGCTGGAGCCAAGAAAGGCATTTTTCGCATCAAACGCCATCAGGAAATGGTAGCAGTTCAGGTTCACCCGGCGGCTGGCGGCCATGAATCCTGCGGCAGAAACCGGGGAAGAAAACGCCAGATCGGTGGCCCGGGCGAGCACGACTTTATCCAGCGCTTTCTGGCTGATGGCGCCGACGGCCTGATCCACCAGGCGGTTCCATTCGGGCTGCTCCGGCAGATGGCTTTCACCCAGGCATTTGAGATTGAGCTGCGGGAGAAGTTTCGCCGGCAGAAGCTGCTCAATAAAAGCCGCAGCCGCCAACGCATCCTGCTTCAAGGAAGTTTCGCTGTACAGATGCAGCCAAAGAAACGCCTCCCCCCCTACTCGCCGCCATTCCAGCCGCGAGAGAAAAAGAAAACCGTGGGACGGATCAAAGGCATTTAATCCCCAGACGCGCAGGAAAGGCTGTTCCGGGTGGGACTGCAGAAAAGCCTGGGCGTCTTCCAACGCAGAAAAACTCAGCAATGCCCCCAGGGCAGCCACTTCTTCGTTACCGTTACGCTGCTGCCAGTAAAATTGGGGATAACGTGACTGAGCCGTGAGCCAGGCGAGAGGATCGGAGGCGTCACTCAGCGTGACCGGCACGCACAGGCGCTGAAGGCCCGGCTTATCCGCAAATTCCCCTGCTAATTCCTGCTGCATTTGCTGCAGTGCGACGGCTACTGAATTCACGTTTACCTCACGCCCCGTAAAAACCCCTGATTATACGTGGTCGTTCCCACAAAAAAAAATCCTACCCAGGGGGTAAGATTTTTTATTTGCCATTTGCAGGCGCGGTCAAGATTATCGGCGGAGCAAAAGCCCAACCACCAACCCGACTGCAGCCCCGATGCCAATACCCTGCCAGGGCTTTTCATGCACGTAATCATCGGCGCGGTAGACTGCTTTTTTGGTGCGGTAATAGTAAGTGTCGGAAGCGTTGCTGATGCGTGCTTTGACGTCATTCAGCGCCTGCTCGGCCTTTTCCTTTAGCTCAATGTACTTCTGGTCAGCCGGGTCGCCGGAGGCGCGAAGCACTTCTTCAAGCGTGTCGCTTAAAAGTGCGAGGTCATCATCGAGACGAGATTCATACGGTTGCATCACTGTTCTCCGTGTTAAAAAATTCCTCGTCCGCTAACTATAGACAACCGGAGCTGATTTCGCCTGCGTTAGCCGTTGGCCATCCCGATATGCGGGATACCATCTTCGTCATACACTTCGGTGACCGGGTAGAAGCCGAACTGGGCATAAAACGCCTGTAAATGCGCCTGAGCGCCCAGGTAAATTACACGGTCAGGCCATTGGCGCTGGCAGGCGGCAAGCGCCTGAGTCATGAGCTGTTGCCCAAGCTTTTCGCCGCGCACCGACGCATCAACAATAACCCGGCCAATGACCACCGGCTCCAGCTCGTTGTCACTCTTTAGAATGCGGGCATAGGCAATCAGTTTGCCGTCCCGCCAGCCGAGGATATGGCGGTTCTCTCCCACCAAGTCTTCACCATCAACATCCAGATATGCACAACGCTGCTCAACAATAAAGACTTCGCAGCGCAGGGCCAAAAGGGCATAAAGGTCGGTGGCGCTCAGTTCAGAATGGTGTAAATCCTGCCAGTTAAGCATTGAAAAACTCCTTTTGATTCAGGCGCCACCTGACGGATTACTGGTGCCGCTCAAGCAACTGTTTTAGCACAGTTTCCAGAGGCGTGGCACCTTTCACCGTGTCGCCGGTGAAATCAATCCAGCCTTCGTTAAAGCCGTCCAGCATCTGCATGCGTGGGAGCGGGTTTTTCATGCCCTGAGCAAGGAAATCTGCCTCCCAGTTTTCCCGCGGCACGGCTTTTACCGTTACCGGCCGCCCCAAAACTTGAGAGAACGCTTCGGCTGCCAGCTGCGGGCTGTAGCGCTGCGGTCCTTCCAGTTCCACAATCCGGGTGCCTGATTCTGGCTGAGTCAATAATTCGGCGGCAAGCTGGCCGATATCGACTGTCGCAATCATTGGGATAACGCGCTCAAGCGGCTGCAGGTGGCTGTAGATAGTCCCGGTCTCTTTGGCACTTTCTACATCCCAGAGGAAGTTCTCCATAAACCAGCCCGCGCGGAGGAACGCGACGGAATCACAAACATCCGTCAGCTCTTTTTCCATCAGGCCCAGAGCATTCAGCAGATTTGGCTGCGTTGCCTGCGCCCCGATGGTGGAAAGGCAGACCACGTGCTGCGGGCGCGCAGCCAGCAGTGCGTGCCTGATGGCCGAGATGTGGGCTCTTGGTTCAGCCATATTCCCTGAAGGATCGAACACCGGCGGCAGCAGGATAAAGACCGCTTCGGCCCCGGTGAAGGCTTTTACCAGCGCTTCGCCATCGTGCATTTCAGCCAGCGCAACGTCTGCGCCCTGCTGTGCCCAGGGCTGTCCCTTAGCTTCAGAGCGGACGACGGCCCGAATCTCATGCCCTTGAGCAAGCAATGCTTCTGCCAGTGCACCGCCAACTTGTCCGGTAATACCTGTAATTGCGAACATAATGTTTCTCCAGTTTGAGATCCCCCGCAGGGTGTGGACGGCATTATGCGGATGCAGCTATGTTGTATCGATAGCACCTAAGACAATTCACTGATGACTGCGGAGCACTAATATGATTTTTAACGATCGGACCTTTGATGGTCTGTCCGTGTTTACCGCCGTAGTGGAAAGCGGCACATTTGCCGCCGCCGCGGAGGTGATCAATATGTCACCGCCGGGGGTCAGCCGGGCGATTGCCCGCCTGGAGAAACGCCTCGGCATCCGCCTTTTTGACCGCACCACCCGCGCAGTGGCATTGACCGTTGAAGGCAAAGCGTTTTATCGTCAGATCCTTCCGCTGCTGGCCGCGCTGGAGGACGTGACCAGCACCGCGTCGCTCTCCACTAAAGCCATTACCGGCAGACTTCGGGTCAACATCGATCCGTTCTTCTCTAGCCTGATCCTGGGGCCTCAACTGGAAACTTTTATGTCCCGCTATCCCGATCTTGAACTGGATCTGGTCACAAGCGATCGGCTGGGGGATATGATTGGCGATGGTTTCGACCTGGCTGTTCGTTTTGGCGTGCCTCGAAATAGCACGCTGGTGGCACGCAAGCTGCTGGAAACTCGCATCATGACGGTTGCCACCCCGGCCTATCTGGCGCGGCACGGCAGGCCTGAAACACCACAGGCGCTATTGGGGCATACCTGCATTCATTTCCGCGATCCGGAAACCGGCAGGCCGTTTGAATGGGAGTTTCATCGTAAAGGAGAAGTGATTAAAGTCCCGGTCAGCGGGCGCCTGACGCTAAACGACGCCCGCACTTTGCATGAGGCCTGCCTGAGCGGGCACGCGATTGCCCAGATGATGACGTTTGGCTCTGACGATCTTGTGAAACAGGGACTGTTGGTGGATTTATTTCCCGACTGGCCGGACGAGCGTTTTCCGCTTTATGCTTACTACCCTTCACGTATCAATCCCGCCGCACGCACCCGCTGTTTTCTGGATTTTATCCTCGAGCTAGCCAAAAACTAAGCCCATAAAAAAACCGCCAGCAAGTGGCGGTTTTGAACTGTCTTGTTAACCCGATTACATCAGCGGCTGCGCCAGCTGCACCAGGCTGATAAGCGGCTGCGGATAAATACCGAGCAACAGCACCAGCAGGGAGGAGATCAGCACCACCACGCCGCCCGCAGTCAACGCCCAGTTAGATGGGGTGTCGCGGTTAAGCTGCTGAGGTGCGCTCAGGTACAGACTCACGGTCACGCGCAGGTAGTAGTACAGGCCGATGGCGCTGCCCAGAACCACGGCGCCGGTCAGCCACCACAGGTGAGCCTGAACGCCCACGGCAATGATGTAGAACTTGCCGATGAAGCCCAGGGTCATTGGGATACCTGCCAGGGAAAGCATCATCACGGTCATCACCGCAGAAAGCACCGGCTTGTGCCAGAACAAACCGCGGTAGGAGAACAGCGAGTCGGCATCCGGGCCACGGTACGGGCTGGACATCAGGCTAACCACGCCGAATGCACCCAGGCTGCTGAACAGGTAACCCGCCAGGTAAACGCCTACCGCTTCCATCGACATATTGCCGGTTTGCAGCGCAATCAGTGCCACCAACAGGTAACCAAGGTGCGCGATGGAAGAGTAGCCCAGCAGACGCTTAATGTTGGACTGGTTCAGCGCCATCAGGTTACCGAACAGGATTGACGCGAAGGCGATAATACCCAGCACGACGCGAACCGCTTCGCTGTTGCCCACTGGGGCGTACAGGAACAGACGCATCACTACGCCAAAGATGGCGATTTTGCTGGCGGTTGCCAGGAAGGTGGAAACCGGGGCAGGCGCGCCCTGGTATACGTCAGGGGTCCACAGGTGGAACGGCACCAAAGAAAGCTTGAAGCCAAGACCGACGATCATCAGACCCAGGCCCGCCAGCAGCAGAGGTTCGTGCAGCATGTTGTCCGCCAGGCTCTTGCCGAGGCTAACAAACGACAGGCTACCGGAATCAGCGTATACCAGCGCCATACCGAACAGCAGGAAGGACGATGCCGCCGCTGACAGAATGGTGTACTTGATGCTCGCTTCCAGAGAACGCTTCTGGCGGAAGGCGTAGCCAACCAGGCCGAACAGCGGCAGAGAGATCAGCTCAATGCCGAGGAACAGCGCCGCGAGGTGGTTCGCATTAGCCAGCAGAATACCGCCCAGGGCAGCAATCAGGACCAGCAGATAGAACTCTTCGCGGTTGTCGGTGTAGCCCTGCAGCCACGGATAAGCAAAGGTACAGGTTGCCAGGCTCGCCAGCAGTACCAGCCCGGTGTAGAGCATGGCGTAGCCGTCAACGCGCATCAGCGGGGTGACATCCATCGCCCCTGCCTGACCGACAAACCACAGTGAAATCAGCGCGGCGTTAAGGCCGATAACCGACAGCGTAGCATTCAGAAAATGGTCGCGTCGCCACGCAATGGAGAGCATCACAACCACCACCGTCAATCCGACGATCAACAGCGGTAGCAGCGCGATCAAATGTTGAGGAGTTATTGTCATGGCGAATTACGGCCTTGTAGTAGAAAGTGAACTGGTAAACCACTGCTGAATATTGCTCATCGCAGAATGCGAGGTATCCAGAATCGGCTGCGGGAAGAAGCCCAGCAGAACTAACAGCACCACCAGCAACAGAATGATAAAGAACTCGCGCATGGACATGCCAGGCAGTTGTTTATCGCTGATTTCGCTCTTAGCTTTCCCGAAGTACGCGCGATGCAGCATCGCCAGAGAGTAAACAGAGGCAAAGACCAGACCGAAGGTTGAAATCACGGTAATGACCGGCACAACGTGGAAGCTGCCGAACAGGATCATGAATTCACCGACGAAGTTACCGGTCCCGGGCATACCCAGCGTGGCAACAGCGAAGAACATCGACAGACCCGGCAGCCATTTAATTTTGTTCCACAGGCCGCCCATCATGCGCATGTCACGCGTGTGCAGACGCTCGTAAAGCTGACCGCAGATGATGAACATACCCGCCGCGGACAGACCGTGAGCGATCATCTGAATTACCGCGCCCTGGTAAGCCAGCTGGTTGCCGGTGTAGATAGCAATCAGCACGAAGCCCATGTGGGAAACGGAGGTATAAGCTATCAGGCGTTTAATGTCGGTCTGGGCAAAGGCCATCCACGCGCCGTAGAAGATGCCGATGACACCCAGCCACATGGCGATTGGTGCAAATTCAGCAGACGCTTCAGGGAACAGCGGCAGAGAGAAACGCAGCAGGCCGTAAGCCGCAGTTTTGAGCAAGATACCTGCCAGGTCAACGGAACCCGCCGTTGGTGCCTGGGAGTGCGCATCCGGCAGCCAGCCGTGAAGAGGAACCACCGGCATTTTTACCGCAAAGGCGATAAAGAAGCCCAGCATCAGCAGCCACTGTACACCGTGGGACATCGGCGTTTTCAGCAGCAGCGCATAGTTAAAGGTCCACACGCCGGTCGCATTGTAGTGCACAAACACCAGACCCAGGATAGCAATCAGCATCACCAGGCCGCTCGCCTGGGTATAGATGAAGAACTTGGTCGCGGCGGTAATACGCGTCTTCCCGTCGGAGGCTTTGTGGCCCCACAGCGCAATCAGGAAGTACATCGGCACCAGCATCATTTCCCAGAAGAAGAAGAACAGGAACATGTCGATGGCAAGGAACACGCCGATAACGCCACCGAGGATCCACATCAGGTTTAGGTGGAAGAATCCCTGATATTTTTCGATTTCATTCCAGGAACAGAGCACTGCCAGCACGCCAAGCAGGCCGGTCAGCACCACCATCAGCAGCGACAGACCGTCGAGCGCCAGGTGAATATCAATGCCAAAACGTGGGATCCATTTCAGAATGTACTCTGACTGCCACTGCGGCAAACCCGCCGACTGCGTCAGAGAATAGCCACCCTGCAACCACAATTGCAGAGACAGTGCCAGTGTCAGCCCCATGGTGATCAGCGCAATCCAGCGAGGCACTTTCACGCCGAAGCGTTCGGTCTGCCAGCAGAAGAAGCCGCCGATAAAGGGGATTAGTATTAGCCAGGGTAATAGCATGGCGTTTGAGTCCCTAAGTCAAAATAATTCTTAAACATCGCTCACTTCCCAGCGCCAGAGGAGGTATTAAGCCCCACTCCGACCCTCTCTCAACAGAGAGAGGGGGATGGAAGAAATCCTGTTAACGCAGAACCAGCAGCAGGCCGAGAACTACAACGGCACCGATGCTCATGGACGCAACATACCAGCGCAGATAACCGTTCTCGCTCACCAGCAGGCCGCGGCCAGCAAAGCGGGAGAGAACTGCCGGAATGTTCATCAAAGCATTCAGCGGGTCACGGCGCAGCAGCCACGCAATACCGAGGAATGGCTTGACGAAAATCATGTCGTACAGCCAGTCGAAGCCCCAGGCATTGAACCACCAGGTACCGAAGAAACGCCCCAGTGCGCTGTTCGCAAGCGACGTCACCAGAGTACGTTTACCCAGCCACAGGAAGGCGGCAATCAGGATACCGGCAATGGCGACGACGCCGGAGATGATCTCCAGGGTCAGCACGCTGCCGTGCGCAAGTTCAGTGGTTTCCGGCAGTACGCCGCGCAGCGGTGGCACAATCATTGCGCCAACGAAGGTGGACAGCACCAGCAGAACAACCAGCGGCAGGTGGTGGGTAATCCCCTTCCCTGCGTGAGCGTGAATTTTTTCTTCACCGTGGAACGTAATGAAAATCATGCGGAAGGTGTAGAGCGAGGTCATAAACGCCCCGACCAGGCCCGCAACCATCAGGTTGATGTGGCCGTTCGCCATCGCACCGGCAAGAATTTCATCTTTACTGAAGAAGCCTGCGGTAATCAGCGGCAGAGCGGACAGCGCCGCGCCCCCAACCAGGAAGCAGACATACACCAGCGGAATAGACTTACGCAGCCCACCCATCTTGAAGATGTTTTGTTCGTGATGGCACGCCAGAATCACCGAACCGGATGACAGGAACAGCAACGCTTTAAAGAACGCGTGGGTCATCAGGTGGAAGATTGCCGCATCCCACGCCTGCACGCCCAGCGCCAGGAACATGTAGCCAATCTGGCTCATGGTGGAGTAAGCGAGTACGCGTTTGATGTCGGTCTGTACCAGCGCGGCAAAGCCTGCCAGCACCAGCGTAACGGCACCAACGATACCCACCAGATGCAGAATTTCCGGGGTCATCAGGAACAGGCCATGGGTACGGGCAATCAGGTAGACGCCCGCGGTAACCATGGTAGCCGCGTGAATCAGCGCAGAAACCGGGGTTGGACCCGCCATCGCATCCGCAAGCCATGTTTGCAGCGGAAGCTGTGCAGACTTACCGACCGCACCGCCTAACAGCATAAGGGTTGCCCAGGTCAGCATTTGGTTGCCGGCAGCGAAGTGCTGTGGTGCCAGCTCAACCATTTCGCGGAAGTTCAGCGTGCCCAGCTCGTTGTAGAGGATGAACAGGCCGAAGGCCAGGAACACGTCCCCGACGCGAGTCACCACGAACGCTTTCATTGCCGCCGCGTTGTTCTTCGGATCGGTGTAGTAGAAACCGATCAGCAGGTAAGAACAGAGGCCCACGCCTTCCCAGCCGAGATACATCAGCAGCAGGTTGTCGGCAAGGACCAGAACCACCATGCTGGCGATGAACAGGTTGGTGTAGGCGAAGAATCGGGAATAACCCTCTTCACCGCGCATGTACCAGGAAGCGAACATGTGGATCAGGAAGCCGACGCCGGTAACCACAGAAAGCATGGTCAGGGACAGGCCGTCCAGCACCAGGTTGAAGCCGATGTTAAAATCACCGACCGCCATCCAGGTCCACAGCGGCTGAGTGAACGCCTGCTGCCCGTTGTTAAAGAAATCAACCCCAGCAATGGCGGTGACTACCGCCGCCAGACCTACAGAGCCCATCCCGATGGTTGCGGACAGGTTTTCTGACCAGCGGCCGCGGGAAAATGCCAACAGTAAAAAGCCAATCAATGGCAGAACAATGGTTAACCAGAGAAGGTTCATCCACGCATCTCACTTACTGAATCGATATTCAGATTCTGGCGACGACGATGGAGCTGCAGTAACAGCGCGAGGCCAATACTGGCTTCGGCAGCAGCTAAGCTAATCGCGAGTATATACATCACCTGACCGTCAGCCTGGCCCCAGTAGCTGCCGGCAACCACGAAGGCCAGCGCGGCGGCGTTAATCATCACTTCCAGACTGATCAGCATGAACAGCAGGTTGCGGCGGATGACCAGCCCGGTCAGTCCCAGCACGAACAGAATGGCGGCGAGGATCAGTCCATGTTGCAGCGGGATCATACGTTCTCCTCCGTTTTTCTTCTCACGGCCATGTCAGCAGGGCGATTGCTCAGCACCTCACCGGCACGGTCTTCACGACCCAGGTGGAACGCAACGACCAGACCCGCCAGCAGCAGCATGGAGGCCAGCTCCACCGCCAGTACGTAAGGCCCGAACAGCGCGATACCGACCTGCTTCGCATCGATGGACGTGCCATCAATACCCTGGTCGTTAACGGTGCGGATGGCGTAAATCAGAACCACCAGCAGGACTGCAGACAGGACGCCAGGCCCAATCCACAGCTGCGGTTTCAGCCACTCGCGTTCCTGCTGCTGAACCGCGTTACCGAGGTTAAGCATCATCACCACGAAGACGAACAGCACCATGATAGCCCCGGCGTACACGATGATCTCCAGCGCACCGGCGAAGTAAGCTCCGAGGGAGAAAAACACCCCGGAGATCGCCAGCAGCGAGATGATCAGGTACAGCAGCGCATGCACTGGATTGGTGTGAGTGATCGTCCGAAGGGTCGTCAGGACGGCCACAATGGCGCAGATATAAAAAGCGAATTCCATTCCTGACTCCTTAAGGTAACAGGCCTTTGACGTCGATAGGCTTAGCTTCATTTTCCGCTTCGCCCTTATCTTTGCCGTCGATTGCCATACCTGCCATCCGATAGAAGTTATATTCCGGATATTTGCCCGGACCGGAGATCAGCAGATCCTCTTTCTCGTACACCAGATCCTGGCGCTTATACTCACCCAGCTCGAAGTCCGGGGTAAGCTGAATCGCGGTGGTTGGACAGGCTTCTTCGCACAGGCCACAGAAGATGCAGCGTGAGAAGTTGATGCGGAAGAACTCCGGATACCAACGACCGTCTTTCATCTCGGCTTTCTGCAGGGAAATACAGCCTACCGGGCAGGCTACCGCACACAGGTTACAGGCAACGCAGCGCTCTTCACCGTCCGGGTCGCGCGTCAGCACGATACGGCCACGGTAGCGCGGCGGCAGATACACTGGTTCTTCCGGATACATGCGGGTTTCGCGCTTGGCGAAAGCGTGCATGCCGATCATCCAGATACTGCGTACCTGGGTGCCGAAACCAACCACTAACTCTTTCAATGTCATGGTTTTTTCACCCCTTATGGTGCCTGGTAAAGAATGACCGCGGCGGTCACCAGCAAGTTGATTAGCGTCAGCGGCAGGCAAACTTTCCAGCCGAAGGACATCACCTGGTCATAACGTGGACGAGGCAGTGCGGCGCGAATCAAAATGAACATCATCATGAAGAACGCGGTTTTCAGCGCGAACCAGATGAACGGTGGTAACCACGGGCCATGCCAGCCACCAAAGAACAGCGTCACAATCAGCGCAGAAACGGTGACGATGCCGATGTATTCCCCGACGAAGAACAGACCGAACTTCATACCGGAATATTCGATGTGATAACCATCGGCCAGTTCCTGCTCGGCTTCCGGTTGGTCAAACGGGTGACGGTGGCAAACCGCAACGCCGGCAATCGCAAAGGTCACGAAGCCGAAGAACTGCGGGATGATGTTCCACAGATGTGCCTGGTTGTTGACGATGTCGGCCATATTAAAGGAACCGGCCTGCGCCACCACGCCCATCAGGGAAAGCCCCAGGAACACTTCATAACTCAGGGTCTGCGCGGAAGCACGCATCGCACCAAGCAGGGAGTATTTGTTGTTACTGGACCAGCCAGCGAACAGCACGGCGTACACCGCCAGGCCCGCCAGCATCAGGAAGAACAGGATCCCGATGTTCAAATCCGCCACCACCCAGCTTGGGCTGACCGGCACAATAGCAAAGGCCAGCAGCAGCGAGGTGAACGCGATCATGGGTGCAAGCGTAAAGATCACGCGGTCAGAAAACTTAGGGATCCAGTCCTCTTTAAAGAACATCTTGATCATGTCCGCAACCAGCTGGAGTGAACCACCCCAGCCTACGCGGTTCGGTCCGTAGCGGTTCTGGAACAGACCGAGCAGACGGCGTTCGCCGAAACTCATGAATGCCCCACAGGTCACCACGACCAGTAGAATGACAACCGCTTTGAGGATGCTCAGCAGAATGTCGATAACTTCCGGTGTCAGCCAGCTCATTGCGCAGCCTCCTGCAGATTTTCAAGACGAGCACCGGCAAGCACTGGCGCAATCCCCGGCATCCCCATCGGCAAACCAACCTGCCCTGCAACCAGACCTTCGGACAGCTGCAGCGGCAGACTCAGCGTCTGGCCTTCGTAGCTGAAGGAGATCAGGCTTCCGGCGTTAACGCCAAGCTTCGCGGCATCGGCCGGGTTCAGCTTGATGTAAGGCTCAACCATACGCTTCTGGAACACAGGAGAACGCTGGGACAGCTCGTCGCTACCAAACAGGTGGTAGTACGGCGCGATTCGCCATTTGCCCTCTTCCGCGTGGAAGGTATCCGGCACGGAAGTGAAGTAGTCCAGGCCCGTTTCAGAGGCTTCGATCAGGCGCACGCCCGGATCGCCGTGGCGCAGATGACCGCCCACTTCGGCCTGGAATTTGTTCCATGCTTGCGGGGAGTTCCAGCCTGGAGCCCAGGCAAACGGAATCTGCTGACGGTCGGCCAGCGGGCTGTTGTTCCCTTCCATTGAGAAGGCAAACATCGTGTCTTTATCCTGCGGCTGACGCGGTTCGTGCACGCTGATATTGGCGCGCATAGCGGTGCGTCCGCTCGAACGGATAGGAGAACGGGACAGTTTCTGACCTTTGATACGGAAGGAAGCATCCGGCGCGGCATCTTTAATACCGGCTAACTGAGGCAATACCTTCACGCAGGCGTCAATCACATGGTCAAGCTGCGTCCAGTCAACGTCACGGCTCTGCACGGTGCTGTGCAGCGAGTGCAGCCAGCGCCAGCTTTCGAACATCGTCACGCTGGTGTCGTAGTAAGCCGGGTCATAAACCTGGAAGAAACGCTGGGCGCGACCTTCGTTGTTGATCACCGTCCCGTCGCTTTCTGCAAAGCTCGCCGCGGAAAGTACCAGGTGTGCTTTGTCCATGATGGCCGTACGCTGATGGTCAATAACCATTACCAGAGGGGCTTTACTCAGCGCCGCATCTACACGGGCAGCGGAAGCATGGCGATGGAGGTCGTTTTCCAGCACCACTACCGCATCGGCAGCGCCGCTTTCCAGCTCGCTCAGGGCCTCTTCCAAAGAGCCACCGCCGATCATGCCGAGGCCAACGCTGTTAACCGCGCGAGCAATCATGGTGACGCCGACGTCTGCACCGCGGCCTTTCAGCGCTTTAGCCACATTGGCCGCAGCCTGAATCACAGCTTCGCTACCGGCGTTCGTCCCGGAAACAATCAGGGGCTTCTTCGCACCGGCCAACGCCTGCACGATAACGTCCACTTTGTTTTTCAGGTCACGATCCAGTTCAACCGCCGGAGAGTTGCTGTCCAGCGCATTGGCAATCGCAAAACCAAGGCGAGCCTGATCTTCAACCGGCGCACGGTAAGTCCATGCGGCGATATCATCCAGGCGAGTGCTATCCACGTTGGTGACAAACAGCGGATGCTTAGCGTTCTGACCGATGTTCAGGATTGCGGCGATCTGCCAGTCAGCCACTTTCTGAGCCGCTGCCATTTCACGCGCCTTGCCTTTGACCGCCTGACGGATAGCCAGGGCAGCACGAGCGCCGGTCTGGGTAACGTCTTCGCCCAGGATCAGCACCGCATCGTATGATTCGATTTCACGCAGCGCGGGGGTGTGAATACCGCTGTCACGCAGCACTTTCAGCATCAGCTGCAGGCGAGCCTGCTCACCTGCCGCAATACCGGTGTAGAAGTTTTCAGCGCCAACCAGCTCGCGCAGAGCAAAGTTGCTTTCCACGCTTGCGCGCGGAGAACCGATGCCGATCACTTTCTTCGACTGACGCAGGATATCCGCCGCACCCTGCATTGCCTGTTCGGCGTTCAGGGTAATGAGGTCATCACCACGGCGCTGAATTGGCTGACGCGGACGGTCTTTCAGGTTCACATAGCCATAACCGAAACGGCCGCGGTCGCACAGGAAGTAGTGGTTCACGGTGCCGTTGTAGCGGTTTTCGATACGACGAAGTTCGCCGTAACGTTCACCCGGGCTGGTGTTACAGCCCAGCGAGCACTGCTGGCAGATGCTCGGTGCGAACTGCATATCCCACTTACGGTTGTAGCGTTCGGAATGCGTTTTGTCGGTGAATACGCCGGTCGGGCAAATTTCTACCAGGTTACCGGAGAACTCGCTTTCCAGTGTGCCGTCTTCCGGACGACCGAAGTAGACGTTGTCGTGCGCGCCGTAAACGCCCAGGTCTTTACCGTCTGCGTAGTCTTTGTAGTAACGCACGCAGCGGTAGCAGGCGATACAGCGGTTCATTTCATGAGAGATGAACGGACCGAGATCCTGATTGCGGTGAGTACGCTTGGTAAAGCGGTAGCGACGGAAGCTATGACCGGTCATCACGGTCATATCCTGCAGGTGGCAGTTGCCGCCCTCTTCACAGACCGGACAGTCGTGCGGGTGGTTAGTCATCAACCATTCCACAACGCTTTCACGGAACTGTTTCGCTTCGCCATCATCAATAGAGATGAAGGTCCCGTCGGAGGCCGGTGTCATACAGGACATCACCAGGCGACCGCGAGTGTCTTCCGCGTTCTGATATTGCTTCACCGCACACTGGCGGCAAGCACCGACGCTGCCCAGCGCCGGATGCCAGCAAAAATAAGGAATATCAAGACCGAGGGAGAGACAAGCTTCCAGCAAGTTGTCTGCTCCGTTGACCTCGTATTCTTTGCCGTCTACATGAATCGTAGCCATAGTCAGCATGCTTCCAGTTGGCCTGAATAACTTCAGGCGTTAATCAAAAATTCTTGTGCGAACCACCTTCGCCCTCACCCCGGCCCTCTCCCCCAGGAGAGGGAGAAAATCACCGGTCTATCCCCTCTCCCTCAGGGAGAGGGTTAGGGTGAGGGTGAAAAGCTGTCTATCACCAGCGCGTTTTTAACAGGTTCGGCTGAATACCATTAATGGCACGCAGATTTCCGTAATCCTGTTTGGCAATGCCTGCTTCGAATTCGTCGCGGAAATATTTAATCGCACTCTGCAATGGCTCAACGGCACCCGGCGCGTGGGCACAGAAGGTTTTACCTGGACCCAGATGGCGGCAAAGCTGCTCCAGGGTTTCGATATCCCCCGGCTGTCCTTCGCCGCGCTCAAGCGCGCGCAGGATTTTTACGCTCCACGGCAGACCATCGCGGCACGGTGTACACCAGCCGCAGGATTCACGGGCAAAGAACTCTTCCAGGTTACGCACCAGCGGCACCATACCAATTTCATGGTCAACCGCCATTGCCAGCGCCGTACCGAGACGGCTGCCTGCTTTACCAATACTTTCAAATTCCATCGGCAGGTCGAGATGAGCTTCCGTCAGGAAGTCGGTCCCCGCCCCACCCGGCTGCCAGGCTTTAAACTTCAGGCCATCACGCATGCCGCCGGCGTATTCTTCCAGGATTTCGCGAGCGGTTGTGCCGAACGGCAATTCCCAGACGCCAGGGTTTTTCACGCGGCCAGAGAAGCCCATCAGCTTGGTGCCGGCATCTTTACTCATGCCGCCGCCAATGCCCTGATACCACTCCACGCCGTTAGCCAGAATAGCCGGGACGTTACACAGGGTTTCGACGTTGTTTACACAGGTCGGTTTACCCCAAACGCCGCTTGATGCCGGGAACGGTGGCTTAGAACGTGGGTTCGCACGACGGCCTTCCAGGGAGTTAATCAGCGCGGTTTCTTCCCCGCAGATATAACGCCCGGCTCCGGTGTGTACGAACAGTTCGAAATCGAAACCGGAACCCAGGATGTTCTTACCCAGCAGGCCCGCTTCGGTGGCTTCGGCAATCGCGCGACGCAGGTGGTCTGCCGCCTCGATGTACTCACCACGCAGGAAGATGTATCCACGGTATGCTTTCAGCGCAAAAGCGGAAATCAGCATGCCTTCCACCAGCAGGTGCGGCAGTTGCTCCATCAGCAGGCGGTCTTTATAGGTGCCTGGCTCCATTTCATCGGCGTTACACAGCAGGTAACGGATGTTCATGGACTCGTCTTTCGGCATCAGGCTCCACTTCAAACCGGTGGAAAAGCCCGCGCCGCCGCGCCCTTTCAGGCCAGCGTCTTTTACCGCAGTCACGATTTCATCTGGCGCCATGCCGGTCAGCGCTTTACGCGCGCCTTCATAGCCGTTTTTGCTACGGTATTCGTCAAGCCAGACCGGCTGTTTGTCATCGCGCAGACGCCAGGTCAGCGGATGGGTTTCGGCAGTACGAATAATCGTCTTCATTTATACTGCTCCAGCAAGTCAGGGATGGCTTCCGGCGTCAGATGGCTGTGAGTGTCCTCATCAATCATCATGGTCGGCCCCTTGTCGCAGTTCCCCAGGCAGCAGGTTGGTAACAGGGTAAAGCGGCCGTCAAACGTAGTCTGGCCCGGCTTGATGTTCAGTTTGGCTTCGATAGCCGACTGAATGCCCTGGTAACCGGTGATATGGCAAACCACGCTGTCGCAGTAGCGAATCACGTGGCGGCCAACCGGCTGGCGGAATATTTGGCTATAGAAAGTGGCCACACCTTCTACATCGCTCGCCGGGATACCCAGCACGTCAGCAATCGCGTAGATGGCACCATCTGGCACCCAACCGCGCTGTTTCTGAACGATTTTCAGCGCTTCGATAGAGGCCGCACGGGCATCTTCGTAATGGTGTTTCTCGTGCTCAATCGCCTCACGCTCTGCCGCACTCAGCTCAAAAGCTTCAGCCTGGTTTTGTTGGTTATCGTGCATAGTTAGCGATCCACATCAGACATTACAAAATCGATACTACCCAGATAGACAATCAGGTCAGAAACCAGGCTGCCGCGGATCGCCGCCGGAATTTGCTGCAGGTGCGCAAAGCTCGGGGTACGAATACGGGTACGATAGCTCATGGTGCTAGCGTCGCTGGTCAGGTAGTAACTGTTAATCCCTTTCGTTGCCTCAATCATCTGGAAGGATTCATTGGCCGGCATGACCGGGCCCCAGGAAACCTGCAGGAAGTGAGTGATCAGGGTTTCGATATGCTGCAGCGTGCGCTCTTTCGGCGGCGGCGTAGTCAGCGGATGATCCGCTTTGAACGGGCCGGCTGGCATATTTTTCAGACACTGCTCAAGGATGCGCAGACTCTGGCGCAGCTCTTCAACTTTCAGCATAACGCGGGTGTAGCAGTCGCTGATGCCACCGCCAACCGGGACTTCGAAATCGAAGTTCTGGTAGCCGGAGTAAGGACGAGCCTTACGCACGTCGAAGTCGATACCGGTGGCGCGCAGGCCAGCACCGGTGGTGCCCCACTCCAGCGCTTCTTTCGCGGTATAGGCTGCAACGCCCTGGGAACGGCCTTTCAGAATGGTGTTGCGCAGCGCGGCTTTCTCATAAGAATCCAGGCGCTTCGGCATCCACTCCAGGAACTCTTTCAGCAGGCGTTCCCAGCCCTTCGGCAGGTCGTGTGCAACGCCGCCAATACGGAACCAGGCCGGGTGCATACGGAAACCGGTAATCGCTTCCACCAGATCGTAGATTTTCTGACGATCGGTAAACGCGAAGAAGACCGGCGTCATGGCGCCCACGTCCTGAATAAAGGTGGAGATGTACAGCAGGTGGCTGTTGATACGGAACAGCTCAGAGAGCATAACGCGGATAACTTCAACACGTTCCGGCACGACGATGCCAGCCAGCTTTTCAACCGCCAGCACGTAAGGCATTTCGTTGACGCAACCGCCGAGGTACTCGATACGGTCAGTATACGGAATGTAGCTGTGCCAGGACTGACGCTCACCCATTTTCTCAGCACCACGATGGTGGTAGCCGATATCCGGCACGCAGTCGACGATCTCTTCGCCGTCCAGCTGCAGGATGATACGGAAAGCACCGTGCGCGGAGGGGTGGTTCGGCCCCAGGTTCAGGAACATGAAGTCTTCATGTTCGCTGCTGCGCTTCATGCCCCACTCTTCAGGCTTGAAGGTCAGCGCTTCCATTTCCAGATCTTCTTTCTGTTTAGTCAGGATAAACGGATCGAATTCGGTGGCGCGCGCCGGGTAGTCTTTACGCAGCGGGTGGCCTTCCCAGGTCGGCGGCATCATGATGCGCGTCAGGTGCGGGTGACCATTAAAGGTGATGCCAAACATCTCCCAGGTTTCACGCTCATACCAGTTGGCGTTCGGGAAGAGTTTGGTCAGCGTCGGCAGGTTGAGATCGTTTTCAGACAACGCCACCTTGAGCATGATATCGCGATTGCGTTCAATGGAAATCAGGTGGTAGAAAACGGAAAAATCCGCAGCCGGTAAACCGTTGCGGTGTGTGCGTAGACGCTCATCCATGCCATGCAGGTCGAACAGCATAACGTAGGGTTTTGGTGATTTCTTAAGGAAATCGACCACTTCCAGTAACTGTTCACGCTTAACCCAAACGACGGGCACCCCGGTGCGGGTTGGCTGAACGGTAAAGGCATCCGGCCCAAAACGGTTACGCAATTCGCCAATGACCGGATCATCCAGGTGATCCCTTGTCTGCCAGGCTGGCATAGCGGCGTCTTGCGCGGTTAAATCGGTCATAGTTCTCACCATTGCAAATGGTTCTGTGGTGACTGCGTTCAGTGTCTTTGTTTTTATATTATTGATATACAAAGACGCTCACTGACCGCAGGCGCTAATTAAATCTCGTCCGGCGTCCGCAGGTTGGTGACCGCGATACGCTCGCCGCGCTTACGCTCACGCTCAGACTGCATGTTGGCGCGGTAAACGCCCTGATCGCCAACGACCCACGACAGCGGGCGGCGCTCTTTACCGATAGACTCCTGCAACAGCATCAACGCCTGCATGTAAGCCTCCGGACGCGGCGGGCAACCTGGGATGTACACATCAACCGGGATAAATTTATCGACACCTTGCACAACGGAATAGATGTCGTACATGCCGCCAGAGTTAGCGCAGGCGCCCATGGAAATGACCCATTTCGGCTCCAGCATCTGATCGTAAAGGCGCTGGATTACCGGAGCCATTTTGGTGAAGCAGGTACCGGCCACCACCATCAGGTCAGCCTGACGAGGAGAAGCACGTAAAACTTCTGCACCGAAACGCGCCACGTCATGTACAGCGGTAAACGAGGTCACCATCTCTACATAGCAGCAGGAAAGGCCAAAGTTGTATGGCCAGATTGAGTTTTTGCGACCCCAGTTCACCACATCGTGCATAGCATGCTCGAGCTTGCCCATGTAAACGCTGCGGTTAATCTCTTGTTCGAGGGGATCGGTTACGATCTCCTGCTTTTGCAGGGGGTAACGGTCATTCTCACCGTTGGGGTCTATGCGGGTGAGCGTATAGTCCATCTTATTGCCTCGCTATTACTGCGTATGACGGTTAGTGAGACTGTCTGTTTCCGGGTTGATTTTCTCACGACGCGAACGCGCAGGAGTCCAATCCAGAGCGCCAACGCGCACCAGATAAACCAGACCAGCCAGTAGCACTAAAATGAAAATTGCGGCCTCGACGAAGCCAATCCAGCCGCTTTCACGGATAGAAGTTGACCACGCGTAGAGATACAAGGCTTCCACGTCAAAAATAACGAAGAACATGGCGACCAGGTAAAACTTGGCGGAGAGACGTAGACGCGCCGTACCAACGGAGTCGATGCCCGACTCGAAGGGGGTGTTTTTGTGCCGTGCCTTAGCTCGTCCGCCAAGGAACCAGCCCCCGACAAGCATCAAACAACACAGGCCAACGGCGACAATAAGAAAGACAGCGAACGCCCAGTGATGAGCGATAACTTCAGTGGATGTTGACATACTCATTGCTTACTCATCAAAAGTGGCGCCAAAGTCTCTGCTCTTGTTGGCAGATGAACGCCACATCGATTCATGGGGAGGAACAATCAACCGTACAATAACTACCGGAAATAATACGTAGGCAGCCAATTGATGGGGTTTTTTACTCCTTTCTATAACCTTTTGTCAACTTTAACAAAAGTATCCACACATTAATTTACACCGACAGCAATTCATTAACATTTAATGCGTTAAAACTCATCAACACTCGCGTAAAGACCAGATTTAGATGAGGGTGAATCGTGTCCGTTCCGTGTGAAAAAATAAACAGCCCCTATATTTTGGCAGGAAATTACAACTATTCCTCCCCCCAAGAGGGAGTATTTTCTTGATCTGAGACACGCTTTTGTTAATCCACTTCAAAAAGAAGCAACATTGTTATGCGTTTTTTAACATTACCTGGCCTTTGCATGAAGTTTTTGCGCATAAAACGAGCGAAAATAAACATGCAACCAATATATTGAATTTGTTAGAAAAGATGAGCACCCATGTGATTTAATGAAAATCAGGTATAAAAAATGGGCCGTTGGCGTAAAAAAAACCACCAACGACCCATTTTGTATCTTTAATATTTTGTTACTAACTAGTCGACCTGCAGCTACTCAAAATCCCCTTCAACCAGCAGCGTGTCGTCCCCTTCACTTCCCACGGTGTTATAACGGTATGGGTTTTCCGGCGTCGCCAGCGCACTGAAGATCGCTTGCGCCAGCTCATTACCACTTTCGGGGTTTTTACACAGCAGATATTGGGTTTCAGGTAAAATAGGCAGTCCTTCTGACGCCCCCAGCACACGAAGTTCCGGACTCATCATTTCAACCGGCCTGGCCGTTACGCCTAATCCCGCTTTTACGGCGGCCCTGACCGCGGCAAGCGTAGAGGCGACATAAGAAATACGCCATGGCGTCTGGCTGGCATCAAGATGTTCCAGCATCATATCGCGGTACGGGCTTGGATCGTCCAGCATCACCAGCGGCAGCGCTTCCCCACTTTGAAAAACATAATCAGCGGCGCAGTACCACAGCGTAGGCGAGGTTCGCAGGACAATGGCATCAAAGTTAGAAGGGTTTGATGTCGTCACCACCAAATCGACCTCATGCTGATTAAGCATTTCGATCATAAAGGGGTTGCGTTTGACCCTGACATCCAGCGCAAGCTTGGGGTAAACCGAACTGATGCGGTTTAACAGGAACGGCAGGATGGTGTCCGCCGTTTCATCGGAGGCGCCAAGGGTAAGCGACCCTTGCAGGTTGTTAAACATCAGCGAAGAGCACGCTTCATCATTAAAGCGTAGGATTTTACGCGCATAGCCCAGCAGTTGAATGCCGTGCTCGGTGAGCAGTTTATTGCGGCCATGTCGGGCAAAAAGCTCTTTTCCAACTAATTGCTCGAGGCGCTGCATCTGTTGGCTTACAGCGGATTGAGTACGGCACACTGCCGCCGCCGCTGCCGCAAAGGTATTGAGATCGGCGACCGCAACGAATGTCCTCAGCAGATCGAGGTCGAGGTTCAGTATCGGACGATTTGCGTTAATCATAATTTATTCACTAATAGGTTGCTCTTTCGAGTCTGCCCTGGTTGTATTGCTATGATTTATCAAAGAGATAAAGCAATTCCTTTTACCGAATGTCTCCGGTAGTCTTGGCCGCATACGTTAGCGACGGTTCTGTTTGTTATTTTTGTATTCCCCGGCATGTCCCAATAATCTAAAACACACCCAAACGGGATATTAAGCAGGTCAGGATAAGAAAAAAACCACTAACTCATCGTACCAGTCGACTATTTTAAAACTGCGTTAGAAAGGTAAGTCAGCTTCAAAAAACGACTTTTAATAAGCTTTTATATGATTATTTAACGGGCTGGAGTGCAGCGGCAGGCTTAAACCGGCCAAAACACACAACCAGCTGAATAATAATGGAAATATTTTAATTTTCCGGCAAAGCCATGTCGTTGGCACAGCTACTGGCATCCAAAACCTACCATTTTTCGTAGTGTATCTTACAGTAAAACATGATGTTTTATAACACTTATTGCGAATTATCTGATCTTATTCTCTTTTTGTGGTTTCCACTCTGTTGATTATTTACAACGTTTTTTGAAGTCAGCCACACACTATAATAAAAGACACTTAATTATTGCCGAGGTATTTATCTATTACATTGACCAATCTTTTGATATACATCTCTTTAACTACCTTTTCATTAATCCCTTAATGTTTCAGGCATGAATATTAATTTTTACTTATGTTTAGCGACAACGCATTTACGTCGGCAGCACCTCTCCCTCCGCAGTGATCAAGAAGCAGTGAATACCATTGCATCACGGCGATATAATTAGCCAATAAAACCACAATAACTAAAATTCATGGTTTTTTTAACCATCAGTATTTTTAAATCGCGTTCCGTGCTTATACATTGTGCTGTAAAGATAAATTGCATTTCTTCAAGCCCCATCCTTCAAATCTCGCTTAAGCAGGAGTACATTGTGGCGGTGCGCTTCCACGGCAGGACGCGAAATTAACAACAAAGGTCGAAGCTTCATGTCCCCCATCGAAAAATCCAGCAAACTTGATAATGTCTGTTATGACATCCGTGGCCCGGTACTCAAAGAGGCAAAACGCCTTGAAGAAGAAGGCAACAAAGTGCTTAAGCTCAACATCGGCAACCCCGCGCCGTTCGGTTTCGAAGCGCCGGATGAAATCCTTGTTGATGTGATCCGTAATCTTCCAACCGCCCAGGGATATTGCGACTCCAAAGGGCTTTTCTCTGCCCGTAAAGCCATCATGCAGCATTATCAGGCTCGTGGGATGCGGGATGTCACTACGGAAGATATTTATATCGGGAACGGCGTTTCCGAACTGATCGCCCAGTCGATGCAGGCGCTGCTAAACAGCGGTGACGAAATGCTGGTTCCCGCGCCGGACTACCCGCTTTGGACAGCTGCCGTTTCTTTGTCCAGCGGCAAAGCCGTGCATTATCTGTGTGATGAGAGTTCTGACTGGTTCCCGGACCTCGACGATATCCGCGCTAAAATCACCCCACGCACGCGCGGCATTGTGATTATTAACCCAAACAACCCTACCGGCGCCGTTTACTCCAAAGAGTTGCTGTTAGAGATTGTCGAGATTGCACGCCAGCACAATCTGATCATCTTTGCCGATGAGATTTACGACAAAATCCTTTATGACGATGCCGAGCATCACTCGATCGCAGCCCTGGCACCGGATCTGTTAACCATTACCTTCAACGGCCTGTCAAAAACCTATCGCGTGGCCGGTTTCCGTCAGGGTTGGATGGTGCTCAACGGGCCGAAGAAACACGCTAAAGGCTATATTGAAGGTCTGGAGATGTTAGCCTCTATGCGCCTGTGCGCCAACGTCCCTGCCCAGCATGCTATCCAGACAGCGCTGGGAGGATACCAAAGCATTAGCGAGTTTATCGTGCCTGGTGGCCGCCTGTACGAACAGCGTAACCGTGCCTGGGAATTGATCAACGAGATCCCCGGCGTCTCCTGTGTTAAGCCTCGTGGGGCGCTGTACATGTTCCCGAAAATTGACGCAAAACGCTTCAATATTCATGACGACCAGAAAATGGTGCTGGACTTCCTGCTGCAGGAAAAGGTTCTGCTGGTTCAGGGTTCGGCATTTAACTGGCCGTGGCCGGATCACGTGCGTATTGTCACTCTGCCGCGCATTGATGATCTGGAAATGTCGATAGCTAAGCTGGGACGTTTCCTCGGACACTACCATCAGTAAGCCGTTCGGGGGCATTTGCAATGCCCCCTTTCTCCCCTCACAATGACGTCACCAAGTTGTTACCGCGAGAACGTCATGAGTCAGAGCCATTTCTTTGCCCACCTCTCCCGCCTGAAACTGATTAGCCGCTGGCCACTAATGCGGAATGTCCGCACCGAGAACGTGTCTGAACACAGCCTGCAGGTCGCCATGGTTGCCCACGCCCTTGCCGCTATCAAAAATCGCAAGTTTAACGGCAACGTAAATGCCGAACGTATTGCGCTGCTGGCGATGTATCACGACGCCAGCGAGGTGCTGACCGGGGATCTCCCCACGCCGGTAAAATACTTCAACTCGCAAATCGCACACGAATACAAAGCCATTGAAAAGATTGCGCAGCAGAAGCTGATCGAAATGGTGCCGGAAGAGCTTCGTGATATCTGGGCGCCGTTGATTGATGAGCACAGCTACAGTGAAGAAGAGAAAGCGCTGGTGAAGCAGGCCGATGCGCTATGCGCTTATCTGAAATGCCTGGAGGAGCTGTCGGCCGGGAACAACGAGTTTCTGCTGGCGAAAAGTCGCCTGGAAAAAACGCTGGCCGACCGCCACAGCCCGGAAATGGATTATTTTATGCGGGTATTTGTGCCAAGCTTCCAGCTTTCGCTGGATGAAATCAGCCAGGATTCGCCGCTTTAAACACGTCCATCTGCCGAAGCGAAATCAGGATAATGTTTTCCCCTTCTCCCTTACAGGGAGGAGGCCGGGATGAGGATAAATATCAGAACGGGAATAACATCGGTACCATCACCACGCTCACGATCATCACAATGACGGTAAACGGCACGCCGAGCTTCACGAAGTCGCTGAACTTATAGTTTCCTGGCCCCAGCACCAGCGTGTTCACTGGCGAAGAGACTGGCGTCATAAACGCCGCAGAAGCCGCCATCGCCACAATCATCGCAAACGGATACGGCGACACCCCCATTGATTTAGCCGCAGCCAACGCAATAGGCGCCATCAATACTGCCGTGGCGGTATTAGAAATAAATAACCCGATAGCCGCACACATCACAAACAGGCACACCAGCATGATATATGGGCCGTAGCCACCACCAAACTCCATCAGCCCATGAACGATCAGATCCACCCCGCCGGTTTTCTGCAGCGCTAAAGCGAAAGGCATCATCCCGACAATCAGAATAATGCTCGGCCAGTGAATCGCCTTATAGGCACTTTCCATATCAATACAGCGGAATTTGCCCATCAACAAACAGGCGATAATCGCGGCGATTGGATTGGGTATTTCGTCGGTCAGCATCAGCGCCACCATCAGCGCCAGGCAGAAAATCGCATGAGGTGCCTGGCTGTGGGCCGGGGAGGCATCCTGCTCTTCCACAGGCAGACTCAGCACCAGGAAATCACGATTCTGCTGTGAAAGCTGGTTGATCAGCTTCCAGTCACCAACCACCAGCATAATGTCGCCCAACTGGATAGGTTCATCCACCAGCAATCCTGCCATGGCTTCACCCGCCCGCCGCAGGCCAACAACGTTAAGGCCGTAGCGGGTTCGGAAAGCCATTTCTCGCAAAGTCTGCCCGGTAAGCCCTGACTCTGGCAGCAGAGAAACTTCTGCCATCCCCACATCCAGCGCCTGATCGGAAAAATACTCTCCCCGCAGGATCATTGGCTCCAGCATTTGCTCCCCGCAAAACTCTCGCAAATCAACCTCTGAGGCCGACATGTCAATCAGCAGTACATCGCGGGCGCGGAATTCCGTACCGCCGGTCACGTTGACAATAACGCGCCGAAAGCGGCGCCAGCGCTCCAGGCCAATCACGTTCGCGCCGTAGCGTTCACGCAGCTTTAAATCGTCCAGACGATGGCCAACCATCGGTGAGCCAGGGCGAATAGCCAACCGGCGAGCCCGCCCGGTCAGGCGATATTCTTTTATCAGATCGCGAAATGAACGGCGCTTCCAGCTCTCTTTGCCTGCCTCTTCGCCCAGGCCTTTGAGCGCAAAACGCGCCACCAGCATATAAAGGATGCCCAGCACCAGCACCGCCAGGCCAATCGGCGTCACGCTAAAGAACTGGAACCCCTCCAGCCCTTCACGAAGCAGTTCGCTGTTGATCACCAGGTTAGGCGGCGTCGCAACCAGCGTCATCATGCCGCTTATCAGCCCGGCAAAACTGAGCGGCATCATCAGCCGGGAAGGTGAGATTTTCATGCGCATAGAAACGCTGAGCACCACCGGAATAAAAATCGCCACCACGCCGGTGGAGCTCATAAATGCCCCCAACCCGGCCACCGTCACCATCAGCAGGACCAGCATTTTGGTTTCGCTGCTGCCCGCCACGTCCACCAGCCAGCTTCCCATCTTGGTGGCTACACCGGTGCGCACCAGCCCGTCGCCAATAATGAACAGCGCGGCAATCAGAATCACGTTGGGATCGCTAAAGCCGGAAAATGCTTCGCTGAGGCTTAATGTTCCGCTGAGCACAAAAGCGACAATCACCAATAACGCCACCGCGTCCATACGCATTTTTCCTGTGGCGAACAGCAGAACGGCAACCGCCAGTAACGACAACACCCAAATGAGTTCCGAATTCAAAACGAGTCCCTGAATGGCTGAATATTGGTGAATTGAATGTAGACGAGAATGCCATAAAAAAACCCCGCAAATGCGGGGTTAAATCATGGGATTAGTGTTTTCTTAACACTTCGACGACTCCGTCCGGGGATTTCTGGACGAGCAGTTCGGTGAGGGACGTCAGAACGTAATCCACGTGCTCAAGCCGGGGTGTATCCGCCGGGGCATTAACGGCTATCACGTGGCAACCGGCAGCCAGCCCTGAAAGCACGCCTGCTGGCGCGTCTTCAACGACCACGCACTCTTCCGGCTCCAGGCCAAGCAGCTGCGCTCCCAGCAAATAGGCATCCGGCTCAGGCTTACCGCGTGCGACGCGTTCCGCCGTCACAAACACGTCCGGCTCTGGCAGCCCACCGGCCAGGCGACGAGCGGATGCCACCGGCACGGAACCTGAGGTGACTATGGCCCACGGAATACCCGCTTCGTTAAGATGAGCCAGCAGCTCCGCAGCTCCCGGCAGCGCGACAATGCCGTCGGTATCTTCAGACTCAAGCTTCTCCAGACGCAGGAACTCTTGCTGAATCTCTTCCTCAGAAGCACCAGCCATAAAGTGGCGCAGTGAAGTAATCGCCTGCTTGCCGTGGATGAAGCCTAATACTTCTTCCGGGGAAATATTAAAACGCTTTGCCCAGTTTACCCACGCGCGTTCAACGGCGGGAAGGGAGTCAACCAGCGTACCATCCAAATCAAACAAGAAACCTTTACACTTCACTCCGCGTCTCTCCTCAGGCGTTAATGATCTGCGCAATCTCGTTGGCGCTTAAGTGATACTGACGTGGGCAGGCGTGCCACACTTTCAGCATTCGTTGGTATTTGTCCCACATTGGGGTTTGGGCGTTGAAACCGTGGGTGCCGGCATCAAAATGGGTATAGCGGCCTTCAATATTCACCATAAAGCGAACATAGCCGAGGAAGCGGGCTTCGGTGGCGGCATCAAAGCCCATAAAGGTGACGCGGCGTTCATCGATTTCTTTGCCGTCTTTCAGGTTTGTCCAGGAGACATGCATCGCGTGATACATTTCCATGATGTCGATAACGATGCGGCATGTTTCTTCTTTTAGCTCGCCAAACTCGCGATCCAGCTCGCGCATTTGCAGGCCATAGCCGCGTTCGATGATGGTCTGCAGACGACGATAGCGTTCGGCGTTATCCGGGTCCATCATCGTCATCATCTTATACTGGTTAGATAAAATCAGACGTTGCGCGTGGGTCATTTCCATTTCCTGGCTCCTTTGGTACATGGAAAAATGCAGGTTACGACGAGGATAACCTGTAAGAAAGTGTGCCTTCCTTTATATGCGCAACCGTAGGGTAATTACAAATCATCCAGGAAAGTTTTATCCAACTGCTTAAACGCGCGCTTCAGCACGTCCGCCAGCGCCTGATAGTCTGGCTTACCTTCCACCGGTGCCAGCGCCTGCCCGGCTTCCTGAAGCTTCATGCGAACGTCATAAAACCACTGTAACGTCGACGGCGGTAATGGCGTGACCGAGCGCTTACCCAGCCACCACAGCCCCTGCATCGGCAGGCTACAGGCAAAGAGTGCCGTCGCCACCGCCGGGCCAAGCTGGCCACCCAACGCGATTTGCCACGTCAGGGTAAATACTGCCAGCGGCGGCATAAAGCGGATGGCATAGCGGGTGGCGCGTATCACGCGGTTTTCGATAAATACCGGCGCCAGACGCTTATCCAGCGGCCAGGTCTTCGAGTAGTGTTGCCCACGTCCGAACAGGCTAAACCAGCTTACATGGCTATTCTGGGGTGTCGACATGGCTCATACCTCAACTCTACGTATAAAAAATAAAATAATACTGTAACTCAACAACTCTAAATGACATCGTTCAAAAAATTTTGTCTTTCCGAGCCGCTATCTGCTACCCTGTGCCGGCCTTTGATGGCCGTAGTTGGGAAACCACAAGCTGTCAAACATTCTTTTACATCGCCGTGACCTGCAGCTTCAGGAATATGGCGTAAACTCTGAGTAATTTTATTCGCCATGCCGAAAAACGCTTCCGGCATGACGTTAATCATAAATGTCCGCGTCATCATGCGCTACGCTGATAGACTCACTGACGTTTTTTTAGCAACGTATCAAAAATAGGTACTTCCATGTCGAGTAAGCTAGTACTGGTTCTGAACTGCGGTAGCTCATCCCTGAAATTCGCAATTATCGATGCTGTAAACGGTGAAGAGTACCTTTCTGGTTTAGCAGAGTGTTTCCACCTTCCTGAAGCTCGTATCAAGTGGAAGCTGGACGGCGCTAAACAAGAAGCGGCTCTGGGTGCAGGTGCCGCTCACAGCGAAGCTCTTAACTTCATCGTTAATAAAATTCTGGCAGAAAAACCAGAATTGTCCGCTCAGCTGACCGCAATTGGTCACCGTATCGTACACGGCGGTGAAAAATACACCAGTTCCGTAGTTATCGATGATTCCGTGATTCAGGGTATCAAAGATTCAGCCTCTTTTGCACCGCTGCATAACCCGGCTCACCTGATCGGTATCGCTGAAGCCCTGAAATCCTTCCCTAACCTGGCTGATAAAAACGTTGCCGTGTTCGACACCGCGTTCCATCAGACCATGCCGGAAGAATCTTTCCTCTACGCTCTGCCGTACAAACTGTACAAAGAGCACGGCGTTCGTCGCTACGGCGCACACGGCACCAGCCACTTCTACGTGACTCAGGAAGCCGCAAAAATGCTGAACAAGCCGGTTGATGAACTGAACATCATCACCTGCCACCTGGGCAACGGCGGTTCCGTTTCTGCAATCCGTAACGGCAAATGCGTTGATACCTCCATGGGTCTGACCCCGCTGGAAGGTCTGGTGATGGGTACCCGCTCCGGCGACATCGACCCGGCTATCATCTTCCACCTGCACGATGCCCTGGGCATGAGCGTAGAAGACATCAACAAAATGCTGACCAAAGAGTCTGGCCTGCTGGGTCTGACCGAAGTGACCAGCGACTGCCGCTACGTTGAAGACAACTACGCAACTAAAGAAGACGCTAAACGCGCAATGGACGTTTACTGCCACCGTCTGGCGAAATACATCGGTTCCTACACCGCGCTGATGGATGGTCGTCTGGACGCCGTTGTCTTCACCGGCGGTATCGGTGAAAACGCCGCGATGGTGCGCGAACTGTCCCTGGGCAAACTGGGCGTACTGGGCTTCGATGTTGATCACGAGCGCAACCTGGCTGCACGTTTCGGCAAGTCTGGCTTCATCAACAAGGAAGGCACCCGCCCTGCGGTGGTTATCACCACCAACGAAGAGCTGGTCATCGCTCAGGATGCATCCCGCCTGACCGCCTGATTCCCTCACCGCCAGCCTTAGCTGGCGGTGTTGTTTTCTGAGTCGAGTGAGCATATCTGCTCGCGAAAACGAAAGAGGTTATACCGTGTCCCGTACTATTATGCTGATCCCTACCGGAACCAGCGTCGGCCTTACCAGCGTAAGCCTTGGCGTTATCCGTGCTATGGAACAAAAAGGCGTTCGCCTGAGCGTGTTCAAACCTATCGCCCAGCCGCGTACCGGTGGCGATACGCCGGACCAGACCACCAGCATCATCCGTGCTAACTCCACCATCCCGGCCGCTGAGCCGCTGCACATGAGCCACGTTGAGTCTCTGCTGTCCAGCAACCAGCAGGACGTGCTGATGGAAGAGATCATCGCCAACTACCACAACAGCAGCAAAGATGCTGAAGTTGTACTGGTTGAAGGCCTGGTCCCAACCCGCAAACACCAGTTTGCGCAGGCGCTGAACTATGAAATCGCCAAAACTCTGAACGCAGAAATCGTCTTCGTGATGTCTCTGGGCAATGATTCTCCGGAGCAGCTGAAAGAGCGTATCGAACTGACCCGCAGCAGCTTCGGCGGCAGCAAGAACACCAACATCACCGGCGTCATCATCAACAAGCTGAACGCCCCGGTTGATGAGCAAGGCCGCACCCGTCCCGACCTGTCTGAAATTTTCGACGACTCCAGCAAAGCAAGCATCGCTAACATCGATCCTAAGCTGCTGTTTGCCGACAGCCCACTGCCGGTTCTGGGCTGCGTGCCGTGGAGCTTCGAGCTGATTGCCACCCGCGCAATCGACATGGCTCGCCACCTGAACGCAACCATCGTTAACCAAGGCGACATCAACACCCGCCGCGTGAAGTCCGTTACCTTCTGTGCGCGCAGCATTCCGCACATGCTGGAACACTTCCGCCCTGGCTCTCTGCTGGTTACCTCCGCAGATCGCCCGGACGTGCTGGTTGCTGCCTGCCTGGCCGCCATGAATGGCGTGGAAATCGGCGCTATCCTGCTGACCGGTGGTTACGAAATGGACCCACGCATCAGCAAGCTGTGCGAACGTGCTTTTGCTACCGGCCTGCCGCTGTTCATGGTTGAAACCAACACCTGGCAGACCTCTCTGAGCCTGCAGAGCTTCAACCTGGAAGTCCCAACCGACGACCATCAGCGTATCGAAAAAGTGCAGGAATATGTGGCCAGCCACATCGATGCTAACTGGATAGAATCCCTGACCGCGACCTCCGAGCGCAGCCGTCGTCTGTCTCCTCCAGCTTTCCGTTACCAGCTGACCGAACTGGCTCGCAAAGCCGGTAAACGCGTCGTGCTGCCGGAAGGCGACGAACCGCGTACCGTTAAAGCGGCAGCCATCTGTGCTGAGCGCGGTATCGCTACCTGTGTTCTGTTGGGTAACCCGGATGAAATCACCCGTGTTGCTGCGGCGCAGGGCGTTGAGCTGGGTGCAGGCATCGAAATCGTTGATCCAGAAGTGGTTCGCGAAAGCTACGTTGCCCGCCTGGTTGAGCTGCGTAAGAGCAAAGGCATGACCGAAGCCGTTGCCCGCGAGCAGCTGGAAGACAACGTTGTGCTGGGCACCCTGATGCTCGAGCAGGACGAAGTTGACGGCCTGGTTTCCGGCGCGGTTCACACCACCGCCAACACCATCCGTCCACCGCTGCAGCTGATCAAAACCGCACCGGGCAGTTCTCTGGTCTCTTCCGTGTTCTTCATGCTGCTGCCTGAACAGGTTTACGTTTACGGCGACTGCGCGATCAACCCGGATCCAACCGCAGAACAGCTGGCAGAAATCGCGATTCAGTCAGCTGACTCCGCAGCCGCCTTCGGTATCGACCCACGCGTCGCAATGCTCTCCTACTCCACCGGTAACTCCGGCGCGGGTAGCGACGTTGAGAAAGTGCGTGAAGCCACCCGTATCGCTCAGGAAAAACGCCCTGATCTGGTCATCGACGGTCCACTGCAGTACGACGCTGCGGTTATGGCTGACGTGGCTAAGTCTAAGGCACCAAACTCTCCTGTTGCGGGCCGTGCGACCGTGTTCATCTTCCCTGACCTGAACACCGGGAACACCACCTACAAAGCGGTACAGCGTTCTGCAGACCTGATCTCCATCGGGCCAATGCTGCAGGGTATGCGCAAGCCGGTTAACGATCTGTCCCGTGGCGCGCTGGTGGACGATATCGTCTACACCATCGCGCTGACCGCGATTCAGTCCGCTCAGCAAGCGTAAGATCACTGAGACGCAAAAAAGGCAGCCATCTGGCTGCCTTTTCTTTTTCTGTCACCTTTAACCGCTACAGCAGCTCTTTCGCCGCCTGCACGATATCTGCCGCCGTCAGGCCATACTCCTGCTGCAGGAAGTCCTGAGTCCCGACCTGGCCGTAACGCTCCTTCACGCCCACTCTGCGCATCGGCACCGGGCAGGTTTCCACCAGCACTTCCGCCACCGCTGAGCCCAGCCCGTTGTGAATACTGTGGTTTTCACAGGTCACAATTCGGCCGGTTTTTTCGGCGTAGTTCTTCACCAGCATGCGGTCGATAGGCTTGAGGGTAAACATGTCGATGACCGCCGCGCTAACCCCTTCCTGCTCCAGCTGCTGAGCCGCTTTCAGCGCTTCCGCAACCATAATTCCGTTGGCGATTAGCGTGATATCCGTTCCCTCACGCAGCACATTACCTTTGCCGATGGTGAAGGTTGAACCTGCCTCATAAACCGTCGCCGCCTGCTTGCGAATAGTCCGCACCCAGTAGAAGCCTTCCAGCTCGATTAACTGACGCAGAATGTCTTTAAACATCACCGCATCAGTCACTTCCAGCACAACAGAATGCGCCAGCCCGCGAACAATGCCCATATCTTCAAACGACATATGGGTTCCACCGTTATGGCAGGCCGTCACCCCGGCGTCGGAAGCAATCACCTTGACGTTATTCCGCTGGTAATCCAGCGACATAAACAGCTGGTCAAAGCAGCGGCGGCTGGCGAAGGCGGTAAAGGTGTGGACGAACGGTTTGCGGCCGGTCAGCGACAGCCCGGCCGCCACGCCAATCACGTTGGCTTCCATGATGCCGCAGTTAATCACATGCTGCGGGTTATCTCGCTGCACGCCATCCATCGCCATCGAACTCATCAGGTCAGCTTCCAGCGCAATGATCCCGCTGCCTTCGCCAATCTGCTGCTGAACAAACCCGGCGTAGACTTTACGCATCTCAACGGCGTCCTGGCCGCCGCTCTGACTTACCTTAATCATGTGCCGCCTCCAGTTGCGCGATGGCCTGCTCCAGCGCCTGTTTTGACTGCTCCGTCAGGCGGAGATGGTGGGAGTTCCCCAGTTGCTCAAGGTACGGCACCCCCTGCCCTTTAATGCTGTCGAGGATCACCAGCAAAGGGCGCTGTTCGCCGCTGCGAACGGGTTTCACCGCCGCCAGCAAACCGGGAATGTCATCGCCTTTCACCTGCACCACGTCAAACCCGAAGGCGCTAAACTTCTCTGCCAGATCGAAAGCACAGATGATTTCGTCCAGCTCGCCGTCCAGCTGCTGTTTGTTCCAGTCCACAAACACCGTCAGATTGTTAAGACGGTGATGAGCAATAAACTGGAAAGCCTCCCAGCACTGCCCCTCGTTCAACTCGCCGTCGCCGACAATGCTGAAGACCCGGTTGCGACGCTGCGCCAGTTTGTGGGACAGCGCCATGCCGGCAGCAATCGAAATCCCTTGCCCTAACGAACCTGTGGTCGCATCCACACCGCGCGTTTTCAGGCGATCGGGGTGGCTGGGCAGGCTGGTACCGTTCTGGTTTAGCGTGGCCAACTGCTCCGCAGGAAAATACCCTTTCAGCGCCAGCGTGCTGTACAGCGCCGGGCCAGCATGCCCCTTCGACAGCACAAAGTAGTCGCGTTCAGCCCAGTCAGGGTCGCCCGGATCGATATTCATCACGTCGCCGTACAGCACCGCCAGCGTCTCGACCACCGACATGCTGCCGCCGTAATGGCCAAACCCCAGTTGGGTGAGCGCTTTCAGCGTCTCTACCCGGATGTCGCGCGCAAACCGCGTGACGTCAGCCAGTTCATTCATTATTTAGCCCCCGTCTTGTCTTCAGTATGTACGGCAGGAGTGCCTTTTCCTTTGCCCAGATAGTTGAACCCGACCAGTACCGCAAACACGGCGACCACTACTGCGGTAATCGCCGCAGGTGACAGGAAGCGTGCAAGGTTGCCGAGGATAATCCCCACCACGCCAAAATCGGCGTCGGAGAAGGTTGTGTTGGCGAAGCCCAGCGCGCCCAGAACAGGCAGCAGCAAGACCGGCAGGAAGGTGATCAGCAGCCCGTTGGCAAAAGCCCCCACCATCGCGCCGCGACGGCCGCCAGTAGCGTTACCAAACACGCCCGCTGTCGCCCCGGTAAAGAAGTGAGGCACCACGCCCGGCAAAATCAGCACCAGCTTCATCTGCCCTAAAAGGAACAAGCCCACCAGACCGCCGAGGAAGCTGAACAGGAAGCCCACCAGCACGGCATTCGGCGCATAAGGGTAAACCACCGGGCAGTCCAGCGCCGGACGTGCATTAGGTACCAGCTTCTCAGAGAAACCGGTAAACGCCGGGACGATTTCCGCCAGAATCAAGCGCACGCCCTGCAGGATGATGAACACCCCGGCCGCAAAGGTAATCGCCTGAATAATGGAGTAAACCAGGAAGTTCTGGCCGCCGCTGAGTTTCTCTTCTACATAAGCCTGGCCTGCACAAATCGCGAGGATCATGTAGATGACAATCATGGTCAGGGAGATGGAGATTGAACTGTCACGCAGGAAGCTGAGGTTCTTCGGCAGGTTCATCTCTTCCGTTGAGCGCGAACCTTTCCCGCACTTGCTGCCGATCCAGCCGGACAGGACGTAACCCAGCGTACCGAAGTGGCCAAAGCCGATATCATCGGTGCCGGTGATGCGGCGCATATAGCGCTGTGCAATGGCCGGGAAGAACGCCATTATCAGCCCGAGGATCAGCGACCCGGTGAACACCAGCGCCACGCCTTCAAAGCCCGCCACGGTCAGGATGACGCTTATCATGCACGCCATGTAGAATGTGTGGTGCCCGGTCAGGAAGATGTACTTCAGGCGGGTAAAGCGAGCCACAATGATGTTCGCCACCATCCCGAAGGCCATGATCAGCGCCGTGGATGCCCCGTATTTCTCCAGTGCGATAGAAACAATCGCTTCATTATTCGGAATAATACCCTGGATATTAAAGGCGTGCTCAAACATACCGCCCAGTGGATTCAAAGACCCCACTAATACGGTGGCACCGCCGCCCAAAACAATAAAACCTAATACGGTTTTAATTGAGCCTTTCACCACATCAGAAAATGACTTCTTTTGCGCTACCAGACCAATTAAGGCTATCAGCCCGACGAGAATGGCCGGGACCTTCAGAATATCAACAATAAAATTCAGCGTGCCAAGGATAAACATATCCGCCTCCGCTTATTATTATGATTAACGACCGGCGAAATAAGCGCTCAGCTTATTTTCCAGCTCATTGATATCGATGATGTTGTTGATCACCACCAGTTGGCTATCCGGCAGGCGCGCGCTGGCGGCAATATCTTTCGCCATCACAAACACATCCGCCGCGTCCGGCGTGGCGGAAGATAAATCCGAGTGTTCAACCTCTGCCTCAATATTGAGTTTTTTAAGCACCTTTTTAATATTCATTTCAACCATAAAACTACTGCCGAGGCCGGAACCGCAGATTGCCATTATCTTCATTTTGTGTACCTTATATTTTTAGTAGAGTAAGAGCGCATCGCATTTTTCAATGCAACGTAAAAACCTATGGTGTTAAATTAAAAAATTAGAATCGATTAATGATTTTTTGTATTTCCTCCAGGTTATTGGCCTGATGCAGTAACGCCATGTCCTCGTCGCTGGAAAATAGCTCAGCGAGCGCAGAAATCATTTCAATATGGCTATGGCTGTCCGGGGCCGCCAGCATAATAATGACGTCCACCGGGTCGTTTCCCTCAGAATGAAAGCTCACGCCCCGCTTCAGCTTCAGCAGCGACAGGCCAAGCCCGGTCGCGCCCTCTTCCGGACGCGCATGCGGCATCGCCAGGCCCGGTGCCAGCACATAGTACGGCCCAAGCTTTTGGTGCTGCTGCATAATGGCCGTCAGGTAATGGGGGGCAATAATCCCCGCGTCCAGCAGCGGCCGGGCGCTAATCTCCAGCGCCTGCTGCCAGTTTGCGACCTCGTCCTGAAGCTGAATAGTCTGCGGATGCAGCCATTGGTTGAGCACGATAACCTCTCGAAATCGACATTGATGATGGGCAAACTTTATTCAACGGCCCTGGGTTTAACTGTGATTGATATCACAAAGATAGCGCTACCAATAACTATCACTCGATTTTGTGATAGCGCTATCAAATTGCAATCATTGTGTTAAATCGCATTTAGGCGCACGATTTCAGGCGTATACTTGAACGATATTTCCCCTTCTTTTTCAGGGGCCAACGTCAGCCTGGCGTTTTTCAGGTCGAGAATCAGGAATCACAATGTCCATAACCCGAAAGCGGCGAAGTACCGGTAAGGTGACGCTTGCAGATGTGGCTCAGCTCGCCGGAGTCGGTACTATGACCGTTTCGCGAGCGCTAAGAACCCCGGAGCAGGTTTCCGACAAATTACGCGAAAAAATCGAAGCGGCGGTTTCCGAGCTGGGTTATATGCCCAACCTTGCGGCAAGCGCGCTGGCCTCCGCCTCCTCGTACACCATTGCAATGGTGGTCCCAAGCCTGGCAGAATCCGGCTGCAGTGAAATGTTTGCCGGCCTGCAGCAGGTGCTGCAGCCTGCAGGGTATCAGATAGTCCTGGCAGAATCCCAGCACCGGCTGGAGCAGGAAGAGAAGCTGCTGGAAACCCTACTGGCGTCCAATATCGCCGCGGCGATCCTACTGAGCGTGGAACACAGCGACACGGTGCGAGGCTGGCTGAAACACGCCAGCATTCCTGTGCTCGAAATCGGTGCCACCCGCGCCGATCCGCTGGACATGAACATCGGCATTGATAACGTCGCCGCCATGTTTGAACTGACGGAAATGCTCATCCACCGAGGCTATCAGAATATCGGGCTACTGTGCGCGAACCAGGAACAGTGGATTTTCCAGCAGCACCTTCAAGGCTGGTACAAAGCGATGCTGCGCCACCATATGTCGCCCAACAGGGTGATCAACGCTGCCGCGCCGCCGAATTTCTCCACCGGGGCCGCACAGCTACCCGAGTTTTTGCTGGCCTGGCCGGAGCTGGATGCGCTGGTTTGCGTGTCGGATGAGCTGGCCTGCGGCGCGCTGTACGAATGCCAGCGCAGGCGCATCAAAGTGCCTGACGACTTAGCCATCGTCGGGTTTGGCGACAGCGACGTGAGCCGCGTGTGCCAGCCAGCGCTGACCACCATTGCGGTACCGCATCGTAAGATTGGGATTGAAGCCGGGCGAGCGCTGTTGGCAAGAATTAACGAAGAAGAATGGGACAGAAGCCCGACTATCGCGTCATCGCTGTGTATGCGGGAGAGCTGCTGATTTTCCCTCACCCAGGTCCCCTTCTTGCTGGAAAAGGATCGGGGTGAGGGCCAACAATTACTCGCTTTCTTCGCTTTGTGACTCGTTTTTGGCGTTGCGGGTCATCCACAGCGCCAGCGCCTTCAGCGAATCAGGGGTAAATTCGTCACAGCGCGCGGTGATCTCTTCCGGGGACATCCAGCTCACTTCGCTGACTTCTTCTTCCTGCAGCGCGAAAGGCCCGTGGGACACGCAGCTAAAAAGCCCGCCCCAAACGCGGCAGCTATCGTCTTCGAAGTAGAACTGCCCGTGTTCCGCGAACGGCACGCCGGCAATACCCAGCTCTTCTTCCGCCTCGCGGCGAGCTGACTCGAGCATTTGTTCATCCGCCTGTACTACGCCGCCTGCGGTAGCATCCAGCATGCCCGGCATGAAGTCTTTAATTTCGGTGCGACGCTGCACCAGAATTTTGCCCATGCCATCGTGAACAACAATATAGGTCGCGCGATGACGCAGCCGCTGCGCACGCATTTGCTCGCGGCTTGCCTGCGCGATGACCTCATTGTCCTCATTAACAATATCTACCCATTCCGTGCCGACAAAATGACTCTGTTCCACCATCAGGGAAACCTTATTCAGGGGCGCTCTTACGGCGCGTTATTGGATTAACCTGTCAACGTTACGGGGTAATACGCACCTGTGCAATAACCCCATCACTCTCCAGCGTGCGAACGGTCAGAACACCATCATCCAGCATCCCGTAACTGGCCTCAAAACCGCCCTTCGGTATGCTGACAGAGCCTGGATTAAACAAATAGATCTGTTCGTGCTTTTCTGCAACCGGAAGATGCGTATGGCCGAAAATCAGAACATCGCCAGCGGACAGCGGCGGCAAATGCCCAGGATGATAAAGATGCCCGTGGGTCAGAAAAAGCCGCTGCTCCGCCAGCAAAACCTGCTGCCAGGGCGCGGTAATCGGAAACTGGAGCAGCATCTCGTCCACTTCGCTGTCGCAGTTTCCGCGCACCGCGATAATCTTATCGGCAACGCTATTCAGGCACTGCGCCACCGCCGAAGGATTATAGCCTTCGGGCAACGCGTTCCGAGGACCGTGATTCAGTAAGTCGCCCAGAATAACCAGCCATTTCGCGCCGCTGTGTGCAAAACGTTCCAGGACTTTTTTCGTAGCGGGTAGCGAACCGTGAAGGTCCGAAGCAAACATCAGTTTCATTTATCCCTGGCTCCAGTAATGACAATCCGCTAATGATAACGAATTCCCCGCCCGCTATCAGCCTGCGTTTTTGGCCGACTGTGCCAGCCAAAGCTGCACCGACGCGCGCTGCCACTGAAAGCTCGCATACTCTTTCAGCCGCTCAGGCACTTCATCCCCATTCAGGATCAGACGGTTGAGCATCAGCGCCAGGTCGGTGTCGGCGATAGACCATTCACCAAACAAATTCTGCTGCCCTTGCGGGAGCAAATGCTCTGCGGTAGCGATTAACTTCTCTGCAGCCTGTTGGCCCGCCGGGCTTAGCGCCGGTTTTTTCTCACCGGCAAAGACCACGGCCGTGGAGCGCTCTTCCCGAATGGGCATTAAGTCGCTGCGCAGCCACGCCTGCACCTGCCGCGCCCGGGCGCGTTTTTCAATGTCATGAGGATAAATGCGTTCCCACGTCGGCGGCGCAAAACGCTCTTCCAGATATTCATCAATGGCGGAGGATTCGCTGAGCACAAAATCGCCAACCGCCAGCACCGGCACGCGGCGAGTCAGATCAAACCCCTTCCAGCCAGGCTTTAAATTCTGGCCACTGGCGAGGTCGATGGTTTGCAGCGCAAAGGCGAGTCCTTTCTCTTTCAGCGCAACAAAAACGGAAAGCACATAGGGGCTGAAACACTGGCTATCGGTCCACAACGTAATGGCAGGCTGGCTCATCATATCCTCACTTATTCGCGCGACAGGTTATTGAACATAGAGCGAAAAAAGCGTTTTGTCATCCGCTTAAAACGCACCATTGCGGTGCAGAAATAGCAATAACTTCTATACTCGAAACATTTGCCAAAATGGACTAACCCCTGGAGTGACCATGATCGAACTTTATTATGCGCCTACCCCAAACGGCCATAAAATTACCCTGTTTCTGGAAGAGGCCGGCCTGGAGTACAAAATCCACCGGGTCGATATCGGCAAAGGCGAACAGTTTCGCCCGGATTTTTTGGCTATCTCGCCGAATAACAAAATTCCTGCCATCGTGGATAACAAACCGGCCGACGGCGGCGAGCCTTTAAGTCTCTTTGAGTCCGGCGAAATTTTGCTTTATCTGGCGGATAAAACCGGGTTACTCCTCAGCAAAGAACTGCGCGCCCGCCATGCCACGCTGCAGTGGCTTTTCTGGCAGGTCGGCGGCTTCGGCCCGATGCTGGGCCAGAATCACCATTTCAACCACTTTGCTCCGCAGCCCGTCCCTTATGCTATCGAGCGCTACCAGGTTGAAACCCAGCGTCTTTACGGCGTACTCAATAAACAGCTGGAGAAAGCCCCGTGGCTTGGCGGCCACGATTACAGCATTGCGGACATCGCGACTTATCCCTGGGTGGTGTCCCATGAGCGCCAGCGCGTTGACCTCGCCAATTTCCCGGCGGTAAGGAACTGGTTTGAGCGGATCCGCACCCGGCCTGCCACCGTGAAGGCTTATCAGCGGGCAGAGAAGGGATAATCCCCGGTTCAGGTTTTTTCCCGCGCTGGTGTATCCTGTGGCGGGAAAAGACTAATAAGGAACCTGCAATGTCATCCATGCAACCAGACGCCATTATTCGCATTAAAAACCTGCGCCTGCGGACTTTTATTGGTATCAAAGAAGAAGAGATCGCCAACCGGCAGGATGTCGTGATTAACGTCGCTCTCCACTACCCAGCGGGCAAAGCCAGGGAGAGTGAAGACATCAACGACGCGCTGAACTACCGCACCGTGACCAAAGACATCATCCAGCTGGTTGAGAATAACCGCTTCTCCCTGCTGGAAAAATTAACTCAGGATGTGCTGAACATCGCATGCGCCCACCCGTGGGTGACATATGCTGAAGTAGAGATCGATAAACTTCACGCGCTCCGCTACGCCGACTCGGTATCCATGACCCTGAGCTGGCGGCGATAAGCGCGTCCAGGTGGGAGGAAAGTATGGAGATCCTGATTACCGGCGGCAGCGGGCTGATTGGCCGCCACCTGACAGCTCGCCTGCTCGAGCTGGGCCATACTGTTTCGGTCGTCACGCGTGCGCCGGAAAAGGCCCGCAAGCGGCTGAATAATCGCGTCGTACTGCTCAAAGGGCTCGACGGCTTACAGAATCTCGACGCCTTTGACGCGGTCATCAACCTGGCCGGGGAGCCGATCGCCGATAAGCGCTGGAGCGAGGAGCAAAAGCAGCGCCTGTGCCAGAGCCGCTGGCAAATCACCGAGCGGCTGGTCGAGCTGTTTAAAGCCAGCCAGCAGCCGCCCAAAGTCTTCATTTCCGGGTCAGCCACCGGCTATTACGGCGACCTTGGCGAAGTGGTCGTTACCGAAGACGAACCTCCCCACAACGAATTTACCCACAAGCTTTGCGCCCGCTGGGAGCAAATCGCCTGTGGTGCGCAAAGTGAAAAGACGCGAGTTTGCCTGTTACGTACCGGCGTTGTTTTAGCCCCCAAAGGCGGAATTCTGGCCAAAATGCTGCCGCTGTTCCGGCTGGGGCTCGGCGGCCCCATCGGCAATGGCAGGCAGTATCTGGCGTGGATCCACGTCGACGATATGGTAAACGGCATTCTCTGGCTGCTGGATAACGACCTGCGCGGGCCGTTTAATCTGGTTTCCCCTTACCCGGTTCGTAACGAACAGTTTTCCCATGCTCTCGGCCATGCCCTCAAGCGCCCGGCGATACTTCGCGCCCCGGCCACGGCCATTCGTCTTCTGATGGGGGAATCTTCGGTGTTAGTGCTCGGCGGGCAGCGGGCGCTGCCTAAACGCCTTGAGGAATCCGGCTTTGGCTTCCGCTGGTTTGATTTAGATGAAGCTCTGGCGGATGTGATTCGCTAACGGCAAAAAGCCGGGTTTATCCCCGGCTTTTTCATTTTACTGCTCTACAGGGCTCATTTTCCCCGCGTCAGCTTTATCCTTCACCCTTTTCGGCTGCGGAACTTTGATGATAAACGTCAGCACGCCCGCGAACAGATACAGCCCGGTGTACGCCCAAACTACGCCCACAATGTCGAAAAACGGCAGGATCAGTGATGCAATAGCCGGTGCCACAAAGTTGCTCATCCCCGCCGACAGATTATAGATGGAAATGGCCGCCCCGCGATGATGCGGCTCCAGGGTTGGAAACACCGCCGTCATCGGCACAAACGCCGCGACAAAAGTGCCGAGCATGACCGCCGGGATCAGCGCCACCCAGAAGTTATGCCCCACCCACACCGGCAGGTAATAAAACGTCAGGCTGGAGATCGCCATACCTAAACAGCCGAACCAGCGAACCTGGCGGATCCAGCCGATGTACTCCCCCATGATTCCCCAAAAGATATTGGTGAAAATGGTGACGAAGAAGAACACCGCCCAGATTTGCAGCCATTCTGAAATCGTAAAACCGAGACGGTCAACAAACAACAGCGGCATCACTATCGCAAAGCCAAACAGCGACAGCGTGTTAATAATGCGGATAAGACAGGCGTAAAACACGTCACGGTTGCTGAACAGAATGGTCACGGCCCGCGACATCTCCGTCATTTTCTCTTTCAGCGGCAAATTAACCCGCGAACGGTCAACCGGTACATTACGCAGGCTGAAGAAGGCGATAAGCCCCCCGCCCGTGACCCAGGCAATGGCCATCCACAGCGTCCCCGTTTCGCCAAATGCCGGGATAGTCAGGCTGGGCAGATAGCTCCCTACCACGCCGATGCCGATAGAGTACATCGCCCAGAACCAGCCCGTTGCCGCCGCCAGCCTCTCACGCGGTACCACCTGCACCAACATCAGCATGAAGGAGTAGATAAACAGCGGATAAGCCAGGCCGCGAATGCCGTAAAACAGAAGCATCAGCGGGTAGTTACGCATCCCGAGGCCAAGCGTCATAAACAATGCATGCATCACGACCCAGGTCACAAAACCAATCAGCATTGCTTTTTGCGGGGTGATAAGCTCAGCGACTACGCCGGAAGCCCAGGCCGCCAGACCTGCCGCAAGGCCATACAGAGTAAACACCATCGCTGATTCCGCGGGCGTAAAGCCCATGTCGGTAATGTGTTTAGACAAAAACGCCATCTCGAAACCATCGCCGCTCATAAAAATAGCGATGGCGACAAATCCCCACAGCAGATGTTTAGGTAAACCAAACCAGTAGTGTTTAGATTGCATCACACTCTTCCTCGTTCACGGGTACAGGGGTTTCCGGCGGCAGAGAGGCCGCCGGAAGGGCCGTCAGGGCAGCAGCTTACAAGCGGCTTTTTGTTGTTGGTAAAGCAGATGGAACACGGACAACCGCTGCTGCAGCACACTTTGCAGTTTTTTACGCGGCGTGAAGCGCTGTTGAACAGGAGGCTTGCGGCAAACAACTTCTTCTACGCCGCCGTCGGCCAACCAGCCAAGGCGAGCAGCACCGAGCGCTCCGGAGGAACTCGCCGGATGGGTCACAATCGGCACATCCAGCACGTCGGCAATCAGCTGCGCCCAGATAGCGCTACGCGCCCCTCCGCCGGTCAGGCTGCATTGGGTAATCTGGCTGCGGGACGTCTCCAGCACCGCCATGCCGTCCGCCATGCCAAAAGTCACGCCCTCAATCACCGAATACCCCAGTAAGGCACGGCTGGTTTCATGGTTGAGTGCGAAGAAACTCCCCATGGCGTGAGCATCGTTATGCGGCGTGCGCTCCCCAGACAGATAAGGCAGGAAAACTGGCGCATGCTTTTTCTGCTCGTCGCTCAGATCTGCCATTTCCTCCATAAGCTGGCTTTCGGTGACCGACAGCAGATTGCACACCCAGCGCAGGCAGCTGGCGGCGCTGAGCATTACGCTCATCTGGTGCCAGCGCTGAGGTAGAGCGTGGCAAAAAGCATGCACGCCGGATTCAGGGCGGGTTTGCAGCTCGTCGTTTACCACGAAGATAACGCCAGACGTGCCGAGCGAAATAAACGCATCGCCGCTGTTCACCGCGCCAACGCCCACTGCCGAGGTAGCATTATCGCCACCGCCACCGGCGATGTTGACGCCGGAGCTAAGCCCCCACTCGGTCGCCAGGGCGGAACGTAAAACGGCGCTGACTTCGCTGCCCTCTACCAGGCGCGGCATCTGGCTGCGGGTTAGTCCGGTCGCCGCCAGCAGTTTGTCTGACCAGTCACGTTTTGCCACGTCCAGCCACAGCGTTCCGGCGGCGTCCGACGGGTCAGAAACGAACGCGCCGCTCAGCCGCCAGCGCAGGTAGTCTTTCGGCAACAGCACCTTATCCACGCGGGAAAAGATTTCCGGCTCGTGCTCCGCCACCCAGCGTAGCTTCGGGGCGGTAAAACCGGGCATCACCAGGTTGCCGCTGATGGTCAGAAATTCAGGGTGTTCTGCCGTGAGCCGAGCGCATTGTTCGGCGCTGCGCGTGTCGTTCCACAGAATGCAGGGACGCAGCACTTTTCCCTGGTCGTCCAGCAGCACCGCGCCGTGCATCTGCCCGGACAAGCCAATAGCGCGAATTTTCGCCCAGGCATCAGGTATTTGCTGGCGCAGCGTAGAGACCACCTGCTGCGTCGCCTGCCACCAGGCCTCAGGATCCTGCTCCGCCCAGTGCGGATGCGGGCGCTGAACGGTTAATGCCGCGTGAGCAGAGCCTAAAATTTCACCCTGCCCGTCAATCAGCAAAGCCTTTAGTTCAGAGGTGCCGATATCGATACCAAGATACATAGCGCCTCCTTAAGCTGCTGCCAAAGGCGATTGAGGAGACTTGATCCACGCCTCAAGGCGAGTGACCGTCCGCGCCATCAGCTCATGGAAAGCGGAGGAATGCGCGAGTTCAGCAAACAAAGTTTCGTCGCTGACAAAGGCTTTGAGCGGCTCAGGAGCGGCGAACAAGGCCCGAATCGCGTCGTCCTGCATGACGCCATCCTGGTACTCATAAGGCAGTTGACCTTGCACCCAGCGCTGCAGGAAGAGGAAGAACAGTGCGGGCAGAACCGCCGTGGCCGCAGGCTCCTCACCTCGCTGATAGCACTCCATCAGCGTCGGGGTAATAAAGCCAGGGATCTTGGACAGGCCGTCGGCCGCTACGCGCTGGTTGGTGTCTTTGATATAGGGATTACTAAAGCGGGCCAGCACCACATCCCGATACTCAGCCAGATCCAACGGGCTTGGCGACAGTGAAGGAATAACATCCTCCGTGACGTAGTCCCATGCCATCTGCCTAATCGGCTGCTGCACGGTACTTTCATCAATGTAGTTCAGCCCGGTCAGCGTCCCCGCCCAGGCTATGCAGCTGTGGCTGGCGTTCAGAATGCGAATTTTTGCCTCTTCATACGGCAGCACTGATTTCACCATTTCGACGCCAACGTTCTCAAGCGGCGGGCGACCGTTGATAAAGTCGTCCTCGATAACCCACTGAATAAAAGACTCCCCCATCACCGGCACCTTATCGTCGAACCCCGTCGCCGCTTTCACCCGTGGAGCAATGTCTGCCGTAGGGCGAGGGGTAATACGGTCAACCATGGTGTTAGGCGACACGGTGTGGGTGCTCACCCAGTCAAACAGCGCGTGGTCGCCCTTCGCCTTCAGGAACGACAGAAAGCCGTGGCGGAAGCGTTCGCCGTTGTGGCGCAGGTTATCGCAGTTGAGCAGCGTTACCGGCTCACCGCCGTTGCTCATACGCCGATGCAAAATGCGGCTGAGCGCGCCGTAAAGCGTGGTCATACCCCCGGCAAGATCGGCTTTGACATCCGGCTGATGAACGTCCAGCTCGTGCTGCGGCGTGAGATAATACCCGGCTTCGGTGACGGTGAAGGCGATCACGCGGGTCGACGCTCTGGCCCCCTCTTCAACCAGGGCTGTAATCTCTTTATCCCACGGCAGCACTTTTCGGATAGAGGCAATCTTTTCGTAGGCTCGGACACCTTCCGGCGTAACGGTTTCCAGCACGTATTCGCCGTGCTGCGCCGCCAGTTGACTCAGCAGCTCGCCGGCATCATCGCGGATGTTGCCCAGCGAAATACTCCAGCCGTCATCGCCCTGCTCGCGCAGCTGGTTGAGATACCACGCCTGATGGGCACGGTGGAAAGAACCTGCGCCAATATGCATCCATACCGATTTCGTCGTCATGATTCACCTCAGAATTAAGCATTTGTCATTTTCATGGGCATTTGCCCGATTGTTATAGTCTAGTTGCGGCAGGTGCCGTCTTTCTGAGATCAAACTCACACAGACAACATTTGCCCATCAAAATGACTTTTGCCCAATTACCAACGAAACGCGCGCGGAGTAGAATGTGTTTCAAAGAGTCATAAGGTGTCGCCATGAGCAGAGAAGAGAAAAAACAAGAGCAAGCCGCACGCGTTGCCTGGATGTATTACGTGGCAGGTATGACGCAGCAGGATATTGCCCGCGAACTGGGCATTTCCCGTCAGGTCGCTCAGCGGCTGGTTTCTTCCGCACGCGAGCAGGGTATGGTAACGGTGAAAATTGCCCATCCGGTCGCCCGCTGCCTGAAGCTGGCGCAGCAAGTCCAGGCGCGTTTCGGCCTGGAAATCTGCCGCGTGGTGCCTTCGGAAGGGCTGGATGACGAAGCTATCCAGCAGATGCTGGCGGTGGAAGGTGCCGAAGTGATGTCACAGTTTATCGCCGACGAGCAGCCGCAGGTTTTCGGCATCGGCTCCGGGAAAACGCTGCGCTCAATCATCGACGTGCTGCCGTGGATCGAACGCCCGCAGCACCACTGCGTCTCAATGATTGGGGCGATTGCGCGCGATGACTCGGGTACGCGCTATGACATGCCGCTAAAAATGGCGGAAAAAATGCAGGGCAAATATTATTTCATCCCCGCCCCTCTGTACGCCGACAGCGAAGAAGACAGAGACATGTGGTGCCGGCATAAAGTGTACCAGCGAGTAACAGACCGGGCGCTGGCGGCCAATGTCGCGTTCCTCGGTGTTGGCGAGGTGGACATCGGCTGCCCGCTGAACGCCGAGGGTTTTATTACCGACGAGCAGGTCAACATGCTGCACCGCCAGGGCGTTGCCGGTGAAATGCTGGGGCATTTCTTTGACCACGGTGGCCAGCGCGTTTACAGCGAGCTGGATGCTCTGCTGACCAGCGTGCCGCTGCAAAGCGATAACCCACGTAAGATCATCGCTTTTTCCGGTGGAGCGCGAAAATTTGCCGCCATCAAAGCAGCATTGACCGGTCGCTGGATGTCAGGCCTGGTAACGGATGAGAGTACGGCGGTAAGGTTGTTGGCTGAGAGGTGAGGCGTTATTCACCCTGACCCCGGCCCTCTCCCAGAGGGAGAGGGGGAAAACAATGAATGCCCACTCCGATTCGGAAGGGAGAAAACCATCAGTCCCCTCTCCCTTTGGGAGAGGGTTAGGGTGAGGGATTACTTCAACGAACCAGAAAGGAACTGCTGCAGGCGAGCGCTCTTAGGGCTGCCAAACAGCTCGGCTGGCGGGCCTTCTTCTTCAATGCGCCCTTGATGCAGGAAGATAACGTGGCTGGAAACATGCCGGGCAAAGTCCATCTCGTGGGTGACCACGACCATGGTTTTCCCCTCCTCCGCCAGCTTCTGCATAATGCGCAGGACTTCGCCCACCAGCTCCGGGTCAAGCGCCGAAGTAGGCTCGTCAAACAGCAGCACTTCCGGCTCCATCGCCAGCGCACGGGCAATGGAAACGCGCTGCTGCTGGCCACCGGACAGATGCACCGGGTATTTAACGTACTGACGCTCGTCGATGCCGACTTTGGCCAGGTACTTAATCGCCCGTTCTTTTGATTCCTGCTTGCTCAGCCCAAGCACCTGAATAGGCGCTTCCATCACGTTTTCCAGCACCGTCATGTGGCTCCACAGGTTGAAGTGCTGGAACACCATCGTCAGGCGAGTGCGCAGCAGGCGCAGCTGGTTTTTGTCGGCGACTTTGAGCTGACCGTCTTTATCCCGCACCAGATTGATGTTCTGGTTGCTGACCACAATCGTGCCTTCACTTGGTTTTTCAAGGAAATTAATGCAGCGCAAAAAGGTACTTTTGCCCGAGCCAGACGAACCGATGATGCTGATCACGTCCCCGGCGTTAGCCTTCAGAGACACTCCTTTGAGCACTTCATGTTCGCCGTAGCGTTTGTGCAGATCCGTTACGTTTAATTTAATTTCAGCCATCAGAAGTCACTCAGTGCGAAGCGGGTTTAACGTGCTGCAGCCAGCGTTTTTCCGCTTTGCGGAACAGGCTTATCAGCACATAAGAGATAATCAAATACAGCACGGCCGCGATGCCGAACGCGGTAAACGGCTGGTAGGTTGCGGAGTTGATATCACGGGCAATCTTGAGCAGATCCGGCACCGTGGCGGTAAACGCCAGCGCCGTAGAGTGCAGCATCAGGATCACTTCGTTGCTGTAGGCCGGCAGCGCAATACGCAGCGCGGAAGGCAGAATAATACAGCGGTACATTTTCACTTTTGAGAAGCCGTAAGCGCGCGCCGCTTCAATATCACCGTGCGGAACCGAGCGAATAGCACCGGCGAAAATCTCCGTGGTGTAGGCGCAGGTGTTGAGCGTCAGCGCCAGTACGGTACAGTTCAGGCCGCTGCGGAAGAACGCGTTCAGCAGCTCCGTCCCTTTGACTATCTCCAGCGTGTACATCCCGGAATAGAACACCAGCAACTGCACGTAGAGCGGCGTGCCGCGAAATACGTAGGTAAAGAGCCAGATGGGGAACGAAATAAATTTGTTGCTGGACACGCGCCCAATGGCGAGGAACAGCGCCAGAATCCCGCCCATCACCACCGACGTAATCAACAGCCACAGCGTAATGGCGACGCCCGTAAAGCGGTAACCGTCCGTCCACAGCAGCGACTGCCAGTAATCGTGAATAATATCGATCATAGCTCGGCCCTCTTGACGCCAACGGAATAGCGGCGTTCAAGCCAGAGCAGCACTCCGTTTGAAACCGTGGTAAAGACCAGGTAGATAATCCCGGCGACAATCGCAAAGTAGAACGGCTGCCAGGTGCTTTTCCCGGCGAGCTGCGTGGCTTTCACCACGTCTTCCAGGCCAAGCAGAGAAACCAGCGCGGTGGCTTTGAGGATCACCTGCCAGTTGTTACCTATCCCCGGCAGCGCGTAGCGCATCATGGCCGGGAACAGAATACGGCGGAAAGTTTGTGACCCGGTAAAGCCAAAGGCGGTGGCCGCCTCAATATGGCCCTTCGGCACGGCAAGATAGGCCCCACGGAAGGTTTCGGTGAAATAAGCCCCGTAGATAAAACCGAGCGTGATGATCCCGGCGATCATTGGGTCGATATCAAACTGCGCCATTCCCAGCGCATCTGTAATGCTGTTGAGCAGCATCTGCAGCCCGTAGAAAATTAACAGCATCAGCACCAGATCAGGCACGCCGCGAATCAGCGTGGTGTAGCCTTCAAATAGCAAAGCGAGTGGGCGATTTTTGGACAGTTTTGCACCAGCACCGGCAAGCCCAATCAGCACGGAAAGGACAACCGAGGCGAGCGCCAGCTCAAGCGTAACCAGAGCCCCTTTGAAAATTACTTCGGAAAAGCCATACAACATGGTGCGTATCCTGTCGTCAGTGTTTGCTGCTTATTGGGCCCCGTCTGACGCGGGGCCTTTGTCACCGGTAAGGCTTATTCACCATACACATTAAAATCAAAGTACGGCTTCGCTAATTTGTCGTAAGTGCCGTCTTTACGCATCTCCGCGAACGCCTTGTTCAGCGCCTCACGCAGTTCGTTATCTTCTTTACGCAGGCCCATGCCGGTGCCTACGCCAAACAGCTTGTCGTCTTTGATGGACGGGCCACCGAACTGATAGTTTTTGCCCACCGGCTGCTTCAGGAAGCCTTCGCTGGCGGCGACTTCATCCTGGAAGGCGGCGTCAATACGTCCGGCAGCCAGGTCGGCGTAAATGGAATCTTGTCCCTGATAGGAGACAATTTCGATGCCTTTTGGCGCCCAGTGTTCATTGCCGTAGGTTTCCTGCGTGGTGCCCTGCAGCACGCCGACGCGCTTGCCTTTCAGCGACTCAAGGGTCGGCTGAATCGGGGAACCTTTGGCCACCACCAGACGAGAATCTGCCGCGTACAGCTTGTCGGTAAAGGCGATTTCCTGCTGGCGTTTTTCGGTGATGGACAACGAAGACATGATGGCGTCGATCTTCTTCGCTTTCAGCGACGGGATCAGCGCATCCAATGGGTTTTCAACGAAGGTACATTGGGTGTTAATGCGCTTGCAGAGTTCTTTCGCCAAATCGATATCAAAGCCGATCAGCTGGCCCTGAGCATTTTTGGATTCAAATGGCGCATAGGTTGGGTCCGTGCCAATCCGCAGGGTTTTCGGAATGGCAGCGAATGCTGTGGTCACGCTGGAAAACGCCAGCACCAGAGAAAGAGACAAAACCAGCTTTTTCATAATTATCCTCAATAGACTGTCCGTTACTTAAGGCTCACACCCACTACAAACAGGGAAAACTTACGCAACACGTTGCGAACAAACCGTTTTCGCACCATAACGGTGCAGCCGGAACGGGACTGCACCACTGCATAGTTATCCTGCCCGGTTAAGAATATATTCAAAACCGGGCTACAGACTAAGGGATAAACTTATTCGCCGTAAACATTAAAGTCGAAGTACTTTTTCGCCAGTTTGTCGTAAGTCCCGTCTTTACGCATTTCAGCCAGCGCTTTGTCGAACGCGGCCTTCAGCTCGGTGTCATCTTTACGCAGGCCGATCCCGGTGCCATCGCCGAAGTATTTTTTGTCCTTCACGGACGGACCGGCAAAGGCATAGTCTTTCCCGGCAGGCTGTTTCAGGAAGCCTTCGCTCCCGGCAACTTCGTCCTGGAATGCCGCATCCAGGCGCCCTGCAGCGAGGTCAGAGTAAATCAAATCCTGGTTGGCGTAGGCCACCACATCAACGCCTTTCGGGCGCCATTCAGCGTTGCCGTAGGTCTCCTGAATGGAGCCCTGCAGCACCCCAACGTGCTTGCCTTTCAGCGATTCGAGCGTCGGCTGAATCGGGGAACCTTTGGCCGCGATCAGGCGGGAATCCGCCGCGTACAGTTTGTTGGAGAAAAGGATCTCCTGCTGGCGTTTTTCGGTGATCGACAGAGACGAGATAATGGCGTCAATTTTCTTCGCTTTCAGCGACGGGATCAGGGAATCAAAGTCGCTGCCAACCCAGGTACATTTGGTCTGAATGCGCTTGCAAAGCTCGTTACCCAGATCGATATCAAACCCAACAAAATCGCCTTTCGCGTCTTTCGAAGAGAATGGCGCGTAGGTCGCGTCGGTACCAATGCGGACGTTTTGCGGAATCGCTGCAAACACGCTGGCTGCGCTGGACAGGCCGAGCAGTAAAGACAGTGCAAGAACCGACTTCTTCATACGATACCCTCAAGTTTGGCTTTCTTATTTGTGATGTCTTGTTGTGTGGTAATGCCTTTGCATACGGAGAGTTGCAGTTCTCATGCCACTTTTCCCTGCGTGGAAAAAAGCCGCTGATTTATGTTAATAAAACGTTGCAACTTCGCGCTAGTTTGAAAGATAGCAGGTCTGGGAAGCGGGACTAGAGGGGAAGGCGGTTTTCGAGGATTAAATCTTCTAAAAGCGATCGGCGTTGCAGAATTGCCCCATAATGAGGCAATCATTTTGTGATGCACCGCAGCAGTGCATTACTTGTGTTCACCCCAGCGAACGAACAGATCTTTGGGCAGCTCAAGGTCAAACTGATCCAGCACCCGGTTGACCGTCTGGTCGACAATATCCTGCAGCGTTTGCGGGCGATGATAAAAAGCCGGCACTGGCGGCATGATCACCGCGCCCAGCTCAGACGCCTGGGTCATCAGGCGCAGGTGCCCGAGGTGCAACGGCGTTTCGCGAATGCAAAGCACCAGCGGGCGACGCTCTTTCAGCACCACGTCCGCCGCACGGGTCAGCAGCCCGTCAGTATAGCTGTGCACGATGCCGGACAGCGTTTTAATCGAGCACGGCAGCACCGCCATCCCCATGGTCTTAAACGAACCAGAGGAGATGCTGGCGGCGATATCCCGTGAGTCGTGCACAACATCCGCCAGGGCCTGCACATCACGCAGCGAGTAATCGGTTTCCAGCGCCAGCGTCTGGCGCGCCGCATTGCTCATCACCAGGTGGCTTTCCACCTCCGGCAGCTGCTGGAGGATCTGCAGTAAACGCACCCCGTAAATGGCGCCGCTTGCGCCGGAAATACCGACAATCAGTCGTTTCATTCATCACCTTTTCTCACCCTTTCAGGATGACCATTTCGACTCAACTCGCAACCCGGCCGCCTGCCAGCCAGGAAAACCATCATCCACGCGCTGCACCCTAAAGTCTTTCTGGCGCAGAAACGCCACTGCCTGTCTGGAAAGTACGCAGAAACGCCCGCCGCAGTAGGCCAGAATTTCCCTGTCGCGAGGTAAATCAGACAGGTGCTGCTCCAGCTTCTCCAGCGGAATATTCAGCGCACCGGGAATATGGCCGGCGGAATAATCTTCCGCGGAGCGAACATCCAGCAACAACGCGCCCTGCTCCAGCCTGGCCAGCAGCGCTTCAATGGAAACCCCCTCCAGCCGCTGCGGGTTGTAGAGACTCTCCGTCGCAACGCGCTGCATTTCGCTGTGCTGCCAGGTATTAAAATTGTGCAGAGCAGAAAGCACGTTTGCCACCGGCCCTTCCCCTTCGCGGTAAAAAACCTGCTTCCCGACGCGCCGCGACTGTACGAACCCGGCCCGCCTGAGCTGCTGTAAATGCTGGGAGGTATTGGTCACGGAAAGGCCGGTTGTCTCTGCCAGTTGCTCAACTGAACTTTCGTGCTGAAAAACGGCCTCCAGCAAGGCAAGACGATGGGGATGCGCCATCGCGCGAGCAAGACCTGCCAGTATTTCTAGTTGGCCCTGCGGGCTCCCCATCACTTTTTTCATCCACGCTGCCCGTTATCCGCCAAACGCCGCCGATGTTAGCATTGCCGCCCCTAAAGTGACAGATATCACCTGGCCTGCCGACTCAGACGTATTGCTAAAAGCGTCGCACCGGCCGGCGCCAAAGCGAAGGCGCCAAACAACGCCATACTGGCCGCGCTGGCCCCTTCAACCCCTCCGGGTGAGGTGATGCCGGCCCCGTTAGTAATAACCCCGGCCAGGGCGGCGGCGAGCGCCGTCGCGTAAAGCTGCACGGTGGTAATGGAGGCCGACGCCAGCGTTTCTTCCCCGGGCGATGCCGCCTGAAATACCTTCGTTAAAAGATGAGGCCAGGCAAGACCAATCCCGAACCCAACGCCCGCCAGCGCCGTACCGCAGGCAACCACGCCCGCCGGGCCGTTAAAAGGTGTCGGCATAATAATGGACAGCGTGACCAACGACACAAGCACCACCAGCGGCCCGACGCAGATTATCCGCTGCGACATTTTTGAACTGACTGAAGCGCTACAAAGCGCCGCCAGCGTCCAGCCACCGGCCATCATTGCCGTCAAATAACCGGCAGACAACGGGCTGAATAGATGGATGAGCTGCAGAAAGTATGGCACGTAAATTTCCGTCGTCAGGCCAATGACCAGCAGCGCCATCATCGCATAAAGCAGGCCAATACCGCGCGTCGGGGAATAAGCGCCGCGAGGCAGCAATTTTGCCGCGTCCGGCCTGCTGTCCAGGCGAGCGATGAGCCACCCTAGCCCCAGACCAACAGCTATTCCGGAGATATTCAGGGCCAAAGAACCGCCCAGCCCGGCGAGGGAAATGGCTAGCACAGACAGGACCAACAGCGAGATGGTGAGTACGGGCAATCGTGCCTCACCGGCTTCAGGCTTCGACATGCTTCTAAATTGCACCATCACAATCAGGGCAAGCACGGCGGCTATCGTCAGCAACGCCCAAAACGCAAGGCGCCATTCGCCGATCTCCGCGAAAACACCGCCGATCGCCGGGCCGCATAGGGTTGCGATGCCCCACATGCCGGAAACCAGCGCCATAGCCCGGGACCATAGCGGAGCCTCAAAGGCGACGCGGATCAGCGCGTAGCTCAGCGCAAACAACACACCACCTCCGAGTCCCTGCACCACTCTCCCCAGGAGCATGACCGGCATGGAGGGTGCCAGCGCGCAGATTACCGCCCCGCAGGAAAACAGCAGCAGGGCCGACAGGTAGGCCATCGCCGCGCCCTGCCGCGCAATCAGCTTCGCAGAGATGGCGGAGCCTACAATCGACGCGGCGACAAAGAGCGTGGTGTTCCACGCATACCAGGCCAGGCCGCCAATCTCCTGAATGACGGTCGGCAAAATCGTGGTGACGATATAAATATTAATGGCATGCAGCGCCACACCGCCGGCGAGGGCCAGGGATCGCAGCCCGTTATGGCCGCTAAGCAGCGTGGCCCAGGAGGCATTTTGACTCGTAATGTCTGACATTCACTCTTCCATCTATCATTCCATAAAGTAATGGAATGATAGAATGAAAAACCAACCACAATTTGTCTCTCTGTGCATCGGGCATAAAAAAGCCCACGGGGTAAACCGTGGGCCTGTAAACGAGGGCGGCTTAGCTTAGCCTTCGTTGTGCATCTCTAAGTTTTCCACTTCGTTCTGACGCGCCAGCGCTTTGGAGTCGTCGTTACGCAAGGATTCGAGATACTGCAGGTATTTGTGGTCAACGTCTTTCGTCACGTAGATGCCGTTAAAGACGGAGCATTCGAACTGGGTGATGTCCGGGTTTTCCACGCGTACCGCCTCGATCAGATCGTCCAGATCCTGGAAAATCAGGCCGTCGGCGCCGATGATCTGGCGAATTTCATCCACTTCGCGGCCGTGAGCAATCAGCTCGTTGGCGCTCGGCATATCAATGCCGTACACGTTAGGGAAGCGAATTTCCGGCGCAGCGGATGCCAGGTAAACCTTTTTGGCACCGGCTTCACGTGCCATCTCGATAATCTGCTCAGAGGTGGTGCCACGCACGATGGAGTCATCCACCAGCAGCACGTTCTTGTCGCGGAATTCAGCGCGGTTGGCATTCAGCTTACGGCGCACGGATTTACGGCGCAGCTGCTGGCCTGGCATGATAAACGTGCGGCCCACGTAGCGGTTTTTCACAAACCCCTGGCGGTACGGCTTCTCAAGAATGCGGGCGATTTCCAGCGCGATGTCGCAGGAGGTTTCTGGAATCGGAATGACCACGTCGATATCCAGGTCTTCCCATTCACGGGCAATTTTTTCGCCAAGCTTTTTCCCCATCTCAACGCGCGCGCTGTAGACGGAAATCTTGTCGATGAAGGAGTCCGGGCGAGCAAAGTACACGTACTCGAACAGGCAAGGATTGCTGACCGGGTTGTCGGCGCACTGGCGGGTGAACAGCTGGCCTTTCTCAGTAATGTAAACTGCTTCGCCCGGCGCGATATCACGCAGGAATTCAAAGCCCAGAGTGTCCAGCGCCACGCTCTCGGAGGCCACCATGTATTCGGTGCGGCCATCGCCCAGATCGCGTTTGCCGATCACCAGCGGGCGGATGCCGTTCGGGTCGCGGAAGGCAACCATGCCGTGGCCGATAATCATCGCCACGCAGGCGTAAGCGCCGCGAATCTGGCGGTTAGTGGCGGCGATAGCAGCAAAAATGTTGTCTGCTTCCAGCGGATAATGGCGGAAGTTATCCAGCTCGCTGGCAAAGATATTGAGCAGGATTTCAGAATCAGAAGTGGTGTTAATGTGGCGGCGCTTTTCTTCGAACAGTTTTTTGCGCAGCTCGTGGGCATTGGTCAGATTACCGTTATGCGCCAGCGTAATCCCGTAAGGCGAGTTGACGTAGAAAGGCTGAGCTTCAGAAGCGCTGGAACTGCCGGCTGTGGGGTAACGCACGTGGCCAATACCCATATTCCCCTGCAGACGCTGCATGTGACGGGCTTCAAACACATCGCTCACCAGGCCATTCGCTTTACGCAGACGGAAGCAATTTAACGCGTCGATGGTGACGATGCCTGCGGCATCCTGGCCACGGTGCTGAAGCACCGTTAACGCATCATAAATCGACTGGTTTACCGGCATGAAACCGGCGATACCGACAATACCGCACATGTTGTCTTTTCCTCATTAAGCCACATCCCCACTACGATTAGCGGGGCAAGAAACTTGACGAGCTTTGCAGATAGTCAAAGAACCATCTGATGATGAAACTGAATTGTGGGATAAGCTGCGACTTTTGCCAGTCATCGCTTTTCGAAAAACCGGTAAAGGTATCCAGGAAGAACAGAATGGCGGAGACGATCAGTACGCCACGCAAGGCGCCAAAACAGATCCCCAACACCCTGTCTGTACCCGACAGGCCGGTTTTTTGCACCAGCGCGCTAATCACATAATTGACTATCGCACCAACAATCAGCGTCGCGATAAACAGCACCGCGATAGCTATCCCATTACGTACCAGTTCGTCTTCAAAGCCAGTGAACCAGACTGACAGATAAGTGTAGTAATGACTGGCGACAAAGAAAGCACATCCCCAGGTCACAAGCGATAACGCTTCCTTCACAAACCCACGTATTACGCTTACCAGACAAGAAAAACCGATAACCGCAATGATGGCGTAATCTATCCAGATCATGAAAAAATCTCGTGATAAATTGCCCTGACGTCCAGTTCGGGGCGAATTCTAACAGAAAAAGAAAACGTTTGCGTAGGGATTTCCTTCCCCCGCGTAAATAAATAATGGCGTTGAAAAAAGCATCAACGCCATTAAAAAAGTGCCTGTTTTGCCTTCACTCCGTTGGGGGGAAGCGACGATGTACCGTCGTTTTTCCCCTCACCCTAACCCTCTCCCCAAAGGGGCGAGGGAACAGTATGGTGCGATATTTTTCCCCCTCTCCCTTCCAGGGAGAGGGCCGGGGTGAGGGTCACCGGCGACTACCTTGGCGAATAATTCATCACCACGCCGTTCAGACCAGAAAGCGAATTCAGTTCGCCCAGCGAAGACTTCAGCTTATCTTTCGAGGCATCCGGCCCGACCAGAATACGGGTAATTTTCCCCTGCACAGGCGTGGTCGGCGAGGTGTAAACCTTGAACCCGGCCCCGCGCAGTTTACCAACAATTTCATTCACTTTGTCCGCATTTTTCAATGCGCCAAGCTGCACCACATAGGCTTGCCCGGTCGGGGCTTTGTCGGCAGTTTTTTCCGCCTTCGACGGCTGTTCGGAGGCCATCGCAAGCTGCTGACCAGTGTTATCATCAGCGGCAGGTTTAGGCTGCGGTTTTTCCACCGGCTTAGGCTTTGGTTTTTCCTGCACGGGCTGCGGCTTAGGCTGTTCGCGCGCGACAGGCACTTCGTCAACGCCCGCAGAGCCTTCGTTCGGGATAGCCCCGCTGTTCAGCCCCGGCGGTACGGAAGCGCCCGCCCTTACCTCTTCCGCCGCGCCTTCCGGCGGCTGCGCTGGCAAAGCCTGAGTAGCCGCCGGCAGCATATCGGGCTCGTCGCTGTCTCCAGGTTTTGGCACCAAAGGAATGGCCGCGAACTCATCCTGATAATGTTTTTTCTGCCCGTCCAGCAGACCCGGCAGCACAATCACGCCCAGTGCGACCAGAATAATGGTTCCGACTAATCGGTTTTGAAACTTACTCGCCACCTGCTCTCCCCGCGTCCAGTACTTCCATTACATGGGCCACCGTGTGGAACGAACCACACACCAGCACGGTATCTTCGGCCGTTGCTTCCGCCATGGCGGCATGCCATGCGTCCGCCACGGTTGCAAATGCTTTGCCGTGACCAAGATGGGCCATAAGCTGCTCTGCGCTTGCGCCTCGTGGCCCCTCCAGCGGAGCACAATACCAGCTATCGACCTGAGGCGACAAACAGGCAAGCGTTCCGGCTATGTCTTTATCGTGTAGCATGCCAATCACCGCCAGCACACAACCCTGTTTTGGTAGCGCCGCCAGGCGACCCGCAAGGTAAGCCGCCGCGTGAGGGTTATGGGCAACATCAAGAATCACGCGCGGTGCCTGAGACACAATCTGGAAACGCCCCGGCAGCGTGGCATGTTCGATGCCATAGCGTATCGCGTTTTCACTCACGTTCAGTTTGCTGGCACGTAAAGCGGCCAGCGCCGTGGCGGCATTGGGCTGTGGAACCAGCGGCAGCGGCAGATCTTTAAGCTCGCCGTTAGCGTCCCGGAACGTCCAGCCTGTGCCTTTAACTTCATAATCCCAGTCAACGCCGCGGCGCAGTAATTGCGCGCCCTTCTCCTGCGCCACATCGGCAATCGTCTGCGGCATATCTGGCTCGCCCACAACCGCAGGGTTATCTCTGCGGAAGACGCCGGCTTTTTCACGGCCAATGCTCTCACGGTCCGGGCCAAGCCAGTCGGTGTGATCGAGCGCAATGCTGGTGACCACAGCCACATCGGAATCCACAATATTGGTGGCATCCAGACGCCCGCCAAGGCCAACCTCAAGAATCACCACGTCTACCGCCTGCTGCTTAAACAATAGCAAGGCCGAGAGCGTTCCGTATTCAAAATAGGTTAAGGAAATATCTCCGCGAGCGGCCTCAATTTCGGCAAACGAGGCGGTATGCAGGGCTTCAGGCAACTCTTCACCCTGAATGCGCACGCGCTCGGTGTAACGCACCAGATGCGGAGAGCTATAAACCCCTACTCGATAGCCGTCGGCCATCAGCGCGGTTTCAAGCGTACGGCAGGTGGTGCCTTTCCCGTTCGTGCCGGCCACGGTAAAAACCGTTGGCGCAGGTTTCAGCACATCGAGCTTGCGCGCAACGTTGCTGATGCGCTCAAGGCCCATATCGATAGTGGTGGAATGAAGGTTTTCAAGATAGCAAAGCCACGTGGCCAGGGGCGACGTGGCTTGAGGAATAAGGTCTTTGTCCATGATGCCCACTTAACATGCACATAAAGAAAAGGGCAGAACCTGCTGGCCTGCCCTTAGTTGCGAATCAGGCCTCTTGACCCTGTTCCGGTGCTGGCGGAACCACGATGGGCTCACGCGGGGCTTCCGGGTTTGGCGCTGGCAGATTCATGAACTTCGCCAGGATGCTCGCCAGTTTCAGGCGCATTTCCGGACGACGAACGATCATGTCGATAGCGCCTTTTTCGATCAGGAACTCACTGCGCTGGAAGCCCGGCGGCAGTTTTTCACGAACGGTCTGCTCGATAACGCGTGGACCGGCAAAGCCAATCAGCGCTTTCGGCTCGGCAATGTTCAGGTCACCCAGCATCGCGAAGCTTGCGGAAACGCCGCCCATGGTTGGGTCAGTCAGCACGGAGATGTACGGCAGACCGCGTTCCTGCATTTTTGCCAGCGCAGCGCTGGTTTTCGCCATCTGCATCAGCGACATCAGCGCTTCCTGCATACGCGCCCCGCCGGAAGCGGAGAAGCACACCATTGGGCAGTTGTCTTCCAGCGCCTGCTCAACGGCACGAACAAAACGCGCGCCAACTACGGAGCCCATTGAGCCGCCCATAAAGGCGAACTCGAAGGCCGCAGCCACAACAGGCATACCGTGCAGGGTGCCTTTCATGACAACCAGCGCGTCTTTCTCGCCGGTCTCTTTCTGCGCGCTAACCAGACGATCTTTGTACTTCTTGGAGTCACGGAACTTCAGCAAATCTTTTGGCTCAAGCTCGCTCCCCAATTCCACCATTGTGCCTTCATCTAACAGGCTATGCAGGCGATCGCGGGCCGACATACGCATGTGGTGATCGCACTTAGGGCAGACACCAAGATTGCGTTCCAGCTCGGCGCGGTACAGGACCTGGCCGCAGCTGTCGCACTTGGTCCACACCCCTTCAGGGATGCTCGCCTTGCGGGTGGGAGTAATATTGCTCTTATTGAGAATTCGTTCAATCCAGCTCATTGATGACCTTTCTGCTTGAACCTGGTCGATACCAGCTTTTCTGCGGCAGTTTTCCCTGCCCCAGACCATAAATGGTGCTCATTAAAACACAACGGCCCGCTACTTTGGATAAAAAAGTGGTCGAACCGCTGCCACGTATTATTTTGACTGCCGCGACGCCGCGCGTTTGTGGCGAATAACTTCCACCACGCCAGGCAAAATCGACACCACGATAATTGCCACAATCAGCAGCTTCAGGTTTTCCTGTACCACCGGCAGGTTACCGAACAGGTAGCCCGCGTAGGTGAACAGCAAGACCCACAGCAGTGCGCCGACGACGTTATAGAACGCAAAATGGCGATAGGACATGTGCCCCATCCCGGCGACAAACGGTGCGAAGGTTCGCACAATCGGCACGAAGCGCGCGAGGATAATCGTTTTTCCGCCGTGACGCTCGTAAAAAGCGTGAGTTTTATCGAGATAACTGCGGCGGAAGATTTTTGAATTCGGATTACTGAACAACTTCTCACCAAACAGCCGCCCGATAGTGTAGTTCACCGCATCGCCGATGATGGCGGCAATCACCATCAAAATGACCATGTAATGCACGTTCAGGTCGTTGGTTTCCAGCGACGCCAGCGCGCCCGCCACAAACAGCAGTGAATCACCCGGTAAAAACGGCGTAACTACCAGCCCGGTTTCGCAGAACAAAATCAGGAACAGAATAGCGTAAACCCAGACACCGTATTGTGCCACTAGCTCGGCCAGATGCACGTCGATATGCAAAATGAAGTCGATGATAAAACGGATGAAATCCATCAAAGTATCCTTTCTTAAGCAGCAATCAATCGGCTAAAAAAAGCGGCCCCATCGGCAGACGCGGCAGCGCAAAGTGGTCGGGGTAATCCACCGACACCAGGTACAGCCCTTCCGCCTTCGCGGTGGCAGCGGCCTTAGTGCGGTCCTTCATTGCCAGCAGATCGGCCATCCAGGTTTCAGCCTGGTTGCCGCAGCCGACTTCCATCAGGCTACCGACGATGTTGCGCACCATGTGGTGCACAAAAGCGTTGGCCTTAATGTCCACCACGATGTAAGCGCCGTAGCGGTTTACCGTAATGTGCATCATATTGCGCCATGGGGTGCGGGACTGGCACTGCACCGCACGGAACGAGGTAAAGTCATTTTCCCCCAGCAGGCTCTGCGCGGCGCGGTGCATTTTATCCGCATCCAGAGGCAGATGAAAATGGGTTACGCCCTGCTGCAGAATGGCCGGACGCAGGCGGTGATTATAAATCACGTAGCGATAGCGGCGAGCCGTGGCGCTAAAGCGGGCATGGAACTCAGACGGCACATCTTTTACCCAGCGCACGGCGATGTCACCAGGCAAATTCGTATTGACGCCCATCGTCCAGGCCGCATCTTTGCGCACCGCGCTGGTTTCAAAATGCACTACCTGGCCCGTGGCGTGAACGCCCGCATCGGTACGCCCTGCGCAAAACACGTTAATCGGCTCATTGGCCACCTGAGACAGCGCTTTTTCCAGTTTTTCCTGCACGCTGCGCACTTCGTTTTGGCGCTGCCAGCCGTAATATTTACTGCCGTCGTACTCAATGCCGAGCGCGATTTTATGAAGCGGAATTTCGCTTAGCACTTCGGACATCAGTACATATACTCCTGCACCAGTTTCTCAGCGGTTTTTATCGCCATCAGCGCGCCGCCAAAGCGAACGTTATCGGCGACTGACCAGAACTGGATTTGCTCCGGCATACCGTAATCGTTGTGTACGCAGCCAATAGAAAGATGGCCGCTACCGGACGCATCCGCCACCTGAGTCGGGAATTCTCCCTCTTCAGACAGCTCAATATCTTCTGCCTGAGCAAACGCATCGCGGGCTTCTTCTGCCGCCAGCGGGCGCAGCGCTTCAAAGTTGACGATTTGGGCATGGCCATAGAACACCGGCGACTGCACAAGGCTGGCGGAGATCATTAAGCCATCGTCCTGCAGCACTTTACGCACTTCATTCACCAGGCGACGCTCTTCCCGCACGCTGCCTTCGGCGTCCGGCACCAGCGGCAGCATGTTGAACGCCAGCTGGCGGCCAAACAGGTCTTCTTCATCAATAGGAATGCCGTTCAGCAGACGGGCGCTTTGCCCGGCCAGCGCGTCTACGGCCACTTTGCCGCGCGCAGAAGCAGACAGCAGACTGGTCACCTGAATACGTGACAGGCCACCCTGCTCAATCAACGGTTTCAAAGCGCTCAGCAGTTGGCTGGTCAGGCTGTCCGCCACGGCCACCAGATTACGGTTACGGTAATCACTCAGCACGAACGGGTTCACATCCGGCACAACCAGCGGCACGTCCGGCTCCAACGAGAAAAGACCGCTTGAGTCAATCACCAGACAGCCCGCGTTGGTCGCTTCTTCCACATAGCGAGCGGAGGCTTCAACGCCCGCGACGAAGAACGCCAGCTGAGCCTGCGTCCAGTCAAACTCTGCCGCGTCCTGCACCAGGATAGTTTTGCCTTCATAACGCAGATTTTCACCGGCGCTCTCGCCGCGCGCCAGGGCATACAATTCACCAACCGGGAACTGACGTTCAGCAAGCAGTTCAAGCAAAGCTGAGCCTACGGCACCGGTGGCGCCTAAAATGGCAATATTCCAGCCTTCGGACATGTTGGTTTACTCCAGAAAATAGAACAGATGCTCCCCGGGACGTCGCCCCAGGGAGCCAGAAGATATTGCTTAGCGAAGCGGGTGATGTGCCGCGCTAAAGCCAAGTTTTTGCAGCATGCCTGCCGCGTCGGCATCGTCACACTGCACATACAGCGATGACCACTCGCGGCGCTCCAGGTAGTTCTTACGCAGCTTGTCGAATTCACCAGGCTGACCGGCTACCTTTCGCAGCGGCGCGTTGTCGCGGCGCACATCATACACCAGATGCACCAGTCTTTTGAGCGTGGGCTGATCGAGCGGGCCTGCCAGCGTGATGCGGCCAAACTCCGGCGGAGGCAGAAGTGAATCCAGCGCCACTTTTTGAGAATGGCCGATAAAATCGCTAAAGGCTTCAAAGACCTGAGTAGTACCGCGAGCCTTACCTTCAAGCGTATAGCCCGCAATGTGCGCCGTGCCAATGTCGACCTTGTCGAGCAACTCGACGTTGAGATCCGGCTCCGGCTCCCAGACGTCCAGCACAACGCTGAGATTCTGCCCTGCTTTTAAGCATTTCAGCAATGCGTTGTTGTCCACTACCGGGCCACGACAGGCATTAATCAGAATAGCGCCAGGCTTCAGGCGGCTAATCAGCGCCTCGTCCGCCAGATGCAGCGTTTTATACTCGCCGGATTTAAACAGTGGCGTATGGAAGGTGATGACGTCGGCTTCCTGCACCAGCGTTTCCAGCGAAACGAAATCGCCTTCATCACCGCGATTGGCTCGCGGCGGGTCGCACAGTAAGGTACGCACGCCCCAGGCTTCCAGACGCGCCTGAAGACGGGCACCAACGTTACCCACGCCGACGATGCCGACTGTCCGGTTTTTCAGCTCAAAACCATCACGTTCGGCCAGCATCAATAAGGAGGAGAACACATACTCAACCACGGCAATCGCGTTGCATCCAGGAGCGGCAGAGAAAGCCACCCCGGCACTTTGCAAATACGCTTCATCAACGTGATCGGTTCCGGCCGTGGCCGTCCCGACAAATTTGATCCCTTTACCGTCCAGCAGTTCGGCATTCACTTTGGTGACCGAACGAACCATCAACGCGTCAGCATCCGTTAACGCATCCACCGGAATCGGACGTCCCGGCACGGCAGTCACCTCGCCCAGGCGGCTGAAAAGTTCGCGGGCATAGGGCATATTTTCATCAACGAGGATTTTCACCTGAGTACCTGTCTGTTAATCGTCGAGATAAGGCCGGATAGTGTGCCATAATCTGACGTCCGGGCATAACGAACTACTTGCGAATGTTTTGTCGCACTTAAGGATCATTTAATAATGCAACCCATTCAGGGCGCCACGCCGCGTCCTCCGGGGGAACCTCCCTCCGCACCGTCTGCCGCCGGCGAACAGCCGCTTTCCACCCAGCAACGTACCGTGCTGGAGCGCCTGATCACCCGGATCATTGCGCTTAGCCAACAGCAGAGCGCTGAAGTGTGGGCGGGCCTTAAGCACGATCTGGGACTCAAAAGCGAGACGCCGCTGCTGTCTCGGCATTTCCCCGCCGCTGAGCAGAACCTGAATCAGCGCCTGACCAGTGCGCAAACCACGCTGGCAACGCGTCAGATCATTCAGCAACTGAGCGATTTGCTGCCCCAGGGCAATAACCGCCAGGCGGTGAGCGACTTTATCCGCCAGCAGTTTGGCCAGACGGCGCTGAGCCAGCTCACGCCGGACCAGCTCAAAACCGTGCTGACGCTGCTGCAAAACAACCAGCTCGCCATCCCTCAGCCGCAGCAGCGCCCGGCCACCGACCGCCCGCTGCTCCCCGCCGAGCACAACAGCCTGAACCAGCTTGTCACCAAACTCGCCGCGGCAACGGGCGAGTCCGGGAAACAAATCTGGCAGTCAATGCTGGAGCTGTCCGGCGTGAAAACCGGTGAACTCATTCCGGCTAAGCACTTTGCTTTGTTGACAACCTGGCTCCAGGCAAGGCAAACGCTGAGCCAGCAGTCTGCGCCTACTTTGCACAGCGTGCAGGCGGCCCTAAAGCAGCCGCTTGAGCCGCAGGAGTGGAAAGAGATGGTGGATTACAGCCAGCAGCGCTTCCAGGCCACGCCGCAAACGATACTGACGACCGCGCAGGTACAGGACATTCTCAATCAGGTGTTTTTAAAACGCGCCGAGCGACAGCCAGCTACGATTGAAGTGCGTGATATTCAGCCGATCTACAACCCGATGTTTAGCGCAATTATCGAGCCGATAAAGGCGCTGAGCGCGAGGCCTGGTCTGGCGTTGATCGCGCTGGTCGTGGTGGTGATTTTGCTCTGGCTGGTGATCTAGTTCCTCACCCCAACCCTCTCCCAAAAGGAGAGGGAAAAAACGGGCAACAAGCAAACCTACTTCCTGAACGCCACCAGCGTCACGGCAATCCCCAGCACCGCAGAAACGGCCCCGGCCATAAACACCGACGAATAGCCCATAGACGTTGCCAGAATTCCGGTCAGCGGCCCGGTGACACCGTATGAAATATCCTGGAAAGCAGCATAGCCGCCCAGCGCCGTGCCGCGCACCTGAGGCGGAACACGCTTAACCACTTCAACGCCAAGCGCGGGGAATATAAGCGAACAACCGCAGCCGGTCAGCGCCGCACCCAGCAGCGCGGTCCAGGCTCCAGGCGCGTGCCAGAGCAGCAGCAAGCCCACGGTTTCAACCGCAAGGGAAAACAGCGCCACGCGCACGCCGCCGTAGCGATCGGGCATCCAGCCAAACAGCACGCGCACCAGTACGAAAGCGCCGCCAAAAGCCGTCAACGTGAAGCCTGCATGGGCCCAGCCGTTTGCGGCAAAATAGAGCGAAACAAAGGTGCCGATAACCGCAAAGCCGACGCCCTGCAGCGCGAGACCCAGCCCCGGCTGCCAGATAAGTCCGATCACAGTCAATAACGAAGGCCGCTCGCCTTTATGGGCCGGGACAGGTTTCACGGTGCCGTTAAACAGCAGCCCAATCAGCGGCAAAGCAATGGTTGTCACGCCCAGCGCCACAAAACCCCACTGGCTGTTAAGCATCAACCCCAGCGGTGCACCGGCAGCCAGCGCGCCATAAATCGCCATCCCATTCCAGGACATCACCTTACCCGAACGCCCAGGGCCAACCAGCCCCAGTCCCCAGGTCAGGTTGCCGGTCAGCAGCTGGCTTTCGCCGAAGCCAAGAATCAACCGCCCAACGATCAGCAAGGCAAACTTCACCGCTGGCTCTACCGGCAATAGCGCGGCGAGCAGGTAGGCAGCGCCCGCCAGTCCGCAGGCAAACATCCCTTGCAGGACGGAGCGTTTAGCGCCCATCTGGTCGGCGAGTCGCCCCGCGTAACCCCGGGTCAATACGGTGGCGAGAAACTGAATGCCCACCGCCACGCCAACCATCATGTTGCCGTAGCCCAACTGCTGGTGAACAAAAAGCGGGATAACGGGCAGCGGCAGGCCCACCGTCATATAGGTCAGAAAGACCGCAAAAGTAATTCTGAAAAGCGACGTATTTGCCGATTTCGACGTTTTAAGAGTGGAATCAGGTACTGCAGACATACTGCTTACTCCATAAATTCAGAGCAAGGCGCAAGTTACCCCGCGCCCTTTCCTCTGAGTGTTCAGATGACAGGGTGCGTTGGTTAACGTTAAACGCTTACGCATTATCAATAATGATAATGGAGGGGAATGCATAGTGCCTTTCGGTTAACCGACTGTCAATGCTGAACAATGGGCAAAAAAATGGGGCCCCCGCAGGTGCCCCATTCCGAATGATTATGGCGATTAAGCGTTCAGCTTACGCATCACCAGCGTGGCGTTAGTGCCGCCGAAGCCGAAGCTGTTGGACATCACGGTGGTCAGCGCTGCATCCGTCGCTTTAGTGACGATGTTCAGGCCAGCAGCCTGTTCGTCCAGCTCTTCCACGTTAATGCTTGGCGCGATGAAGCCGTGTTCAAGCATCAGCAGAGAATAGATGGCTTCCTGTACGCCCGCGGCGCCCAGAGAGTGGCCGGTCATGGCTTTGGTCGCAGAGATCGCCGGGCTGCGATCGGCGAACACTTCACGAATCGCACCCAGCTCTTTCACGTCGCCTACCGGAGTAGAAGTACCGTGGGAGTTCAGGTAGTCGATTGGGGTATCAACGCCGTGCATCGCCATCTTCATGCAGCGCACCGCGCCTTCACCGGATGGGGCAACCATGTCCGCGCCGTCAGACGTTGCGCCGTAGCCAACGATTTCAGCATAGATGTGTGCGCCACGAGCCAGAGCGTGTTCCAGTTCTTCAACCACAACCATACCGCCGCCGCCTGCAATGACGAAGCCGTCGCGGTGCGCGTCATAGGTACGGGAAGCTTTTTCTGGCGTTTCGTTGTACTTGGTGGACAGCGCGCCCATCGCATCAAACTCACACGCCATTTCCCAGCCCAGCTCTTCGCCGCCGCCGGCAAAGACGATGTCTTGTTTACCGAGCTGAATCTGCTCTACCGCGTTACCGATACAGTGGGCGGAAGTTGCACAGGCGGAGCTGATGGAGTAGTTCACCCCATGAATTTTGAACGGCGTTGCAAGGCAAGCGGAAACCGCAGAGCCCATGGCTTTGGTCACCACGTAAGGACCCACGGCTTTCAGGCCACGCGGGCTACGCATGGCGTCAGCACCAAAGACCTGCGCTTTAGAAGAGCCGCCGGAACCGGCAATCAGACCAACGCGTGGGTTGTTCTGGTAAACCTCTTCGCTCAGGCCTGCATCGGCAATCGCTTCACGCATGGAGAGATAGGCATAGATAGAGGCATCGTTCATGAAACGAACCACTTTACGGTCAATCAAACCAGTGGTATCCAGCTTGACGTTACCCCAGATGTGGCTACGCATTCCCGCGTCTTTAAACTCTTCCGAGAAAGTGATCCCTGAGCGTCCTTCTCGCAGAGATGCCAGGACTTCCTGCTGGTTATTACCAATGCTGGAAACAATGCCCAGGCCAGTAATCACTGCACGTTTCATTCAAATACCTCGTTCACTGCACTATGTAGGATTTCGTGTCGCACAATAGCGTACAGTTGTAAGCCGAACAAGTCCGATCAGCCAAATTGTGCGGAAATTTGCGCCGCTCCGCTCACGCCGTTATGATCGTGCCACTGCCTGTCAGACGAGCAACTTACGTGAAACATTCCCCTATACAATCCGCCAACCTCGGTTTTAACGAAGAAGGTACACCTGTATCCCGAGATTTTGACGACGTTTACTTCTCTAACGATAACGGACTGGAAGAGACGCGATACGTCTTCCTCGGCGGAAACCATCTCCCTGAACGCTTTGCAACCCACGAAAGACCGCTTTTTGTGGTCGCAGAAAGTGGGTTTGGTACCGGCCTTAACTTTTTGACTTTATGGCAGGCGTTCGATGAATTTTGTGTGAAACGTGAAGATGCCTGCTTAAAACGGCTGCATTTTATCAGTTTTGAAAAATTTCCCCTGACCGCCGCCGATCTGGCGCTGGCCCATCAGCACTGGCCAGAGCTCAGTCGCTTCGCCACCGAGCTTCAGCAACAATGGCCGCTGCCGATTCCCGGCTGCCACCGCCTGCTGCTGGACAATGGCCGCATCACGCTTGACCTGTGGTTTGGCGATATTAACGAGCTGATATCTCAGTTAGATGACACCCTTAATCAGCAGGTCGATGCCTGGTTCCTGGATGGCTTCGCGCCCTCCAAAAACCCGGATATGTGGACGCAGCAGCTCTTCCAGGCCATGGTTCGCATGGCTCGCCCTGGGGGCACGCTGGCGACCTTTACTTCCGCAGGCTTTGTACGCCGTGGCTTAATTGAAGCGGGCTTCACCGTGACACGCAGCAAAGGGTTTGGCCGCAAACGCGAAATGCTAGTTGGATCTCTACAACAGCCCGTGGATACTCCTGCCCGCACCCCCTGGTACGCTCGCCCTGGCACAAGTGAACGTGAAACCGCGATTATTGGCGGCGGCATTGCCAGCGCCCTGCTCGCCCTGGCGCTGCTGCGTCGAGGCTGGAAGGTCACCCTGTATTGCGAGGATGAAGCCCCAGCCCAGGGCGCATCCGGCAACCGTCAGGGCGCACTTTACCCGCTGCTAACCGCGCATGATGCGGCGCTAACCACCTTTTTCCCGGCGGCCTTCACCTTCGCGCGCCGACTGTACGATGCCCTTCCGGTAACTTTTGATCATGCCTGGTGCGGCGTAACCCAGCTCGCCTGGGATGAAAAAAGCGCCCATAAAATCGAACAGATGCTCGGCCTGAACCTGCCAGACTTACTGGCGAAGGCGGTGGATGCTGAAACGGTGGCGGAAACCTGTGGCGTTGACACGCAGTGCGGTGGCATCAGCTATCCGCTGGGCGGCTGGCTCTACCCGGCACAGCTTACCGCCGGCGCTCTTGCGCTAGCCGAACAGCAAGGGTTGAAGATTCATTATGGATACCGGGTGACCGACTTAACGGCCGCGAAAGGCGGCTGGAAGATAGATTTTGCTCAGCAGGATACCGCCCAGCATGCCGCCGTCGTGCTGGCCAACGGACATCAAATAAGTCAGTTTTCTCAAACTCAGAACCTGCCTGTTTACTCGGTCGGCGGCCAGGTTAGCCATATTCCTACCACGCCGGGATTAAGCCAGCTCCGCCAGGTGCTGTGCTACGACGGCTATCTGACGCCGGTCAACCCGCACAACCAGCAGCATTGTATTGGCGCCAGCTATCACCGTGGCCAGGATGAAATGACCTGGAATGCAGAAGATCAGCAGCATAATCGCCAGCGCCTGCTCGACTGTCTGCCGAATGCAGAATGGGCAAAAGAAGTGGACGTTTCAGCCAACGAAGCCCGCTGCGGCGTGCGCTGCGCTTCACGCGACCACCTTCCAATGGTGGGCAGTGTGCCAGATTATGACGCCACGCTTGAGCAATATATCGGGCTGGCCGAGGATCGTGCAAACGCAGAGCCTGCACCGGTTTACGGCAATCTTTATATGCTGGGTGCATTGGGCTCACGCGGGCTGTGTAGCGCGCCGCTGGCTTCTGAGATTCTGGCAGCGCAGATGAGTGAAGAACCTATTCCGCTGGATGCAGTCACGCTCGCGGCGCTGAACCCGAATCGGCTTTGGGTAAGGAAGCTATTGAAAGGAAAAGCGGTGAAGTGATGTTCCCCTCATCAGCTTCTCTGTAACGCTTTTATCCCCTCTCCCTTTTAGGGAGAGGGTTAGGGTGAGGGTTAAAACTTCGCCTTCTCGAAAAGCGTTTCCCACATGCCCAACACCAGCGCCTGGTCGCGCGGGGAAAGCTCACCGGCCTGAATCGCCTTTTGCAGGCTATCGCTCACCACCACATGCAGCGCGTCTGGCGTATGGTCGTCGCCGTTTTCCAGTTCGGCTACCGCCAGAGTCAGGTGCCCACGCAGATAACCGCTGGCAAACAGGTCGTCGTCACTGGCGTGCTCCACCATCTCATCAATCAACGCCAAAATACGTGACTCAAATTCCGCGATCATCATACATCCTCTTCATACAGGTGATTTTTAGTTTAGGTCTTCTGGCCAGGCAAACTGCCCGGCTTCGAGCGCAGGGGTGCCATAATACGCCCTTAGCGCGTCAATCAAACGAGCCGGGCGCTCGGGGATCCCGTCTTTCAGATAAGTCATAACCTGGGCATGAACCCGGCGCTGAAACGCAATGCGGTCAGGCTCAAAATCGCCGCTCAGGTTGTCGCAGCTGACGTTAAACGGGAAGCCCGCGGCGGTGCTGAGCATCCACTCCAGCGCCTGCGGCTTCACTTCCACATCTTCGAACTTGCCCTGGGTTTCGGCGTCTCGCCCGTCCGGGCAATACCAGTAACCGAAGTCCACCAGCTTGCGGCGCTCTGCGCCCGCCACGCACCAGTGAGAAATCTCATGCATTCCGCTGGCGTAATAGCCGTGCGCGAAGACGATGCGGTTATACGGCAATTCGTCATCCGCAGGCAGATAAATAGGCTCGTCATCGCCCTTGATCAAGCGGGTATTAAACTCTGCCAGGAAGCAGCTATCGAACACGTCAATCAGTTCCTGGTAATGGTGTTGTTTGCTCATAGTGACATCATTCATTTCAGGCTATCCCTAACCAATGGAGAATTTCCGGTCCGTGGCTGTCATACAGCAGCTTGGCGCTCATTACCGCCGAAACAACGACAATCATTGGGCGAATCAGCTGCTGCCCTTTACTTAAGACGAGGCGCGAACCCGCCCTCGCCCCTAAAAATTGCCCGGCCATCATCACAAAGCCGGTGCCCCAAATCACCTTGCCGCCGATGATAAACAGCAGCAGCCCGCCAAGATTGGAGGTGGCGTTCAGGACTTTCGCGTGGGCGGTGGATTTGGCGAGGTTGAAGCCGCAAAGCGTCACAAAGGCCAGCGCGTAAAACGACCCGGCGCCGGGGCCAAAGAAGCCATCATAAAAACCGACGCAGCCCCCGGCAATTAACGCGAACGGCAAACCGTGCAGGCGGCGCTGCCGGTCTTCTTCTCCGAGCTTTGGCATCAGCAGGAAATAGAGCCCGATGCCGATAATCAGCAGCGGCAGGATCTGGCGCAAAATATCGGACTTCACGTGCTGCACCAGCAATGCGCCGCACGTAGAGCCGATAAAGGTCATCAGAATATTGAGCTTCTGATCGGCAAGGCTGACCACCTTGCGGCGAATGAAATAGAGAGAGGCTGAAACCGAGCCGCCGCAGGCCTGTAGCTTGTTGGTTGCCAGGGCCTGAGCCGGAGACATGCCTACCGCCAGCAAAGCAGGGACCGTCAGTAACCCGCCGCCGCCCGCAAGGGCATCAATAAACCCGGCCAGCATGGCGACAAAAAACAGCGCCAGCAGCAGCAGCGGGGAAACCATAAACCATTCCATTTACAGAGCGTGCTCATCCAGTAATGCCTGACAGGAGGCGGGTAGCGGCGGTGGCGTTGTCTTTTTCGGCGGCGTGCTGCCCGGTGCAGGCGGCGCGAACCAGCTTTGCAGCTCGGCCCCGCAGCCGTCTCCCGGAGGAGGCAGAGGCTGATCCTCACACTCAAGGCTGTTAGCCGGGCAGCGCAGGCGAACGTGCATGTGGGCGCGGTGGGCAAACCACGGGCGCACCTTACGCAGCCAGTCGCGGTCAGCGCCCGCATCTTCGCAAAGCCGCTGCTTAATAGCCGGGTTCACGAAGATGCGCGTCACCTCGTTATCTTTAGCCGCGAGCTTAATCAGGCTGTCGATTTCCGGTTTCCACAGCGAAGGCACCACGCGCTTGCCGTCGGCAGCAACCAAATCCAAAGCCTGAGGGCGCAGCAATTGCGCCGACGTCCAGCGAGTTTTTGGCAGTTGCAGGAAAATGTCGACATCAAGCCCGGTCTGATGGCTGGCGTGGCCGGAGCTAAAACGCCCGCCTGCCGCCATGCCCATGTCACCAATCAACACTGTCCCCAGGCCGAGCTGATTTACCTGATTACTCAGGCGCTGAATAAACATCACCAGATCGGGATGACCAAAGTAGCGACGCTGATCCGGGCGCATCACCTGGTAGCGGGCGTCCTCAAGCGGCAACGCGTGAGCCCCGACGATGCAGCCGTTGGAAAACGCGCCAATAGACTGCGCGCTACCGGCAATCGGGTGGTCGATTTTTTGCCACGGCGTCGCCGCTAGAGCCTGGGCGCTGGCGGCCAGCGCCAGCATCCCGATCAGGAGTTTGTTCATCGTCTTACCAGCGAGGCAGCGGGGAAGAAACGTCAGCGTTCTGAGCGCGCTGGCGCAGCAGGTGATCCATCAGCACGATAGCCAGCATTGCTTCTGCGATCGGCACAGCGCGGATCCCCACGCAAGGATCGTGACGCCCGCGGGTGATCATCTCCACTTCTTCGCCTTCGCGATTAATGGTTTTGCCCGGCACGGTAATGCTGGAAGTTGGTTTCAGGGCCATGTTAGCCACGATCTGCTGACCGCTGCTGATGCCGCCCAGAATGCCGCCCGCGTGGTTGCTCTGGAAGCCTTGCTGGGTGATTTCATCCCGGTTCTGGCTGCCGCGCAGGTTCACCACGCCGAAGCCTTCGCCAATTTCCACGCCTTTCACCGCGTTGATACTCATCAGCGCGTGGGCAATGTCTGCGTCCAGGCGGTCAAAGACCGGCTCACCGAGGCCCGGCGGCACGTTGTCAGCCACAACGGTCACTTTCGCGCCGATGGAGTCGCCCTCTTTTTTCAGGCCTCGCATCAGCTCGTCCAGCGCGTCGATTTTATCCGGGTCCGGGCAGAAGAACGGGTTCTGCTCAACCTGATCCCAGTCTTTGATTTCCAGCGGAATATCGCCCATCTGCGTCAGGCAGCCGCGAATTTTAATGCCGAATTTCTGCTCAAGGTATTTCTTGGCAATGGCGCCCGCTGCAACGCGCATGGCGGTTTCACGGGCAGAAGAACGGCCGCCGCCGCGGTAGTCGCGCAGGCCGTATTTTTGTTCGTAGGTGTAATCCGCGTGTCCCGGACGGAACACGTCTTTGATGGCGCTGTAATCCTGGGAACGCTGATCGGTATTTTCAATCAGCAGGCCAATGCTCGTGCCGGTCGTCACGCCTTCAAACACGCCGGAGAGAATTTTGACCTGGTCAGGCTCACGGCGTTGAGTGGTGTAGCGCGAGGTGCCCGGACGGCGGCGATCGAGATCGTGCTGCAGGTCGGCCTCCGTCAGCGGGATGCCCGGCGGGACGCCGTCAACAATGCAGCCCAGCGCGATGCCGTGAGATTCACCAAATGTCGTTACGCGAAAAACCTGTCCAATACTGTTACCAGCCATCACGGCTCCTTAATCACCGTTCTAGTTATTGTGTTGTGCGCGGGAAGTAAAACGAGCCCGAAGGCTCGTCTACGTTCGGCAATTAATCTTTGTAGATACTGAAGTACTCGCGAGCGTCAATCAGCTGCGCTTTAGTCAGCATAAATACGCCGTCGCCGCCGTTGTCGAACTCAAGCCAGGTGAACGGCACCTCCGGGTACTGTTCCATCAGGTGTACCATGCTGTTCCCCACTTCACAAATCAGGATCCCGCCGTCGGCCAGGTAATCCGGCGCGCAGCCAAGAATACGACGAGCCAGCTTCAGACCATCGCTGCCGGCCGCCAGGCCCAGCTCAGGTTCGAAGTGGTATTCGCCCGGCAGATCCGCCATGTCTTCTTCATCAACATACGGCGGGTTCGTCACAATCACGTCGTACTGCACTTTAGGCAGGTCGCGGAACAGGTCAGAGCGAATCGGCGTGACGTTGTGGTCCAGGCCGTGCTCGGCAATGTTCTGCTCGGCCACGGCGATAGCGTCAGGGGAAATATCAACAATATCCACTTCCGCATTCGGGAATTCATAGGCGCAGGCAATCCCGATGCAGCCGCTGCCGGTGCACATATCCAGAATGTGCTGCGGCTCGTGGTCGATCATCCCGGCAAAGCGGTTGTTAATCAGCTCTCCAATCGGCGAGCGCGGCACCAGTACACGTTCGTCCACGTAGAACTCGTGGCCGCAGAACCAGGCTTTATTGGTCAGGTAGGCAACCGGAATACGTTCGTTGACGCGGCGAATCACGCGTTCGACGATGCGGTGACGCTCGCTTGGGGTCAGACGCGCGGTGCGCATGTCTTCAGGAATATCCAGCGGCAGGTACAGACTTGGCAGAACCAGCTGAACGGCTTCATCCCATGGATTGTCGGTGCCGTGCCCATACCAGATGTTGGCGGCGCTAAAGCGGCTGACCGACCAGCGCAGCATGTCCTGAATGGTATGCAGCTCGTTTACTGCCTCATCGACGAAAATTTTATCCACGTGCCCTCCGCAGGCGACTCACGCTAGTTCAATAATAATCGGCTAGTTTGCCATGAAGGAGGCGACAAATCAGCATTCATCGACGCCGGGAAGCCGCGAAATTTGCGTTTTCTTTATTGCTGCCGGGTAAAGCAGGTAAACTGGCCGCAAAGCGAATGCGAGATGAGAGAAACATGAAAAAAAAATCACCGCTCAGTTCCGAAGATGAGGCGCTGTTTCGCGGCCTGATGGGCGGCACGAAAAAACTGGCTCAGGACACGATTGTCCACCGCCCGGTGCGCAAGAAAATAACGGAAGTGCCCGTGAAGCGTCTGCTGCAGGAGCAGGCTGATGCCAGCCACTATTTTTCCGATGAGTTTCAGCCACGCCTGGCGACCGAAGGGCCAATGCGCTACGTGCGCGAAGGCGTGAGTCATTTTGAACTGAAGAAACTGCGTCGCGGGGATTATTCTCCGGAGCTATTTCTTGATTTGCACGGTCTGACCCAGCTTCAGGCCAAACAGGAGCTGGGCGCGCTGATAGCCGCCTGCCGCCGCGAGCATGTTTTTTGTGCCTGCGTGATGCACGGCCACGGTAAACACGTCCTAAAGCAGCAAACGCCGCTCTGGCTGGCGCAGCATCCGCATATTGTGGCGTTTCATCAGGCACCGAAAGAGTACGGCGGCGATGCCGCGCTGCTGGTGCTGATTGAGATTGAGGAGTGGCAGCCGCCGGAGCTGCCATAAGCTCAGCGCAAGGGATTCCCCTCACCCCGGCCCTCTCCCATAGGGGGAGGGGGAAAACGATCGGGAGCAGTCCCCTCGCCCCTTTGGGGAGAGGGTTAGGGTGAGGGGGAAAATCCTGAGCACCTTAAAAGCAAAAAGAGCCGCGTTCGCGACTCTTTTTTTCATGCTCACAGCAATCAGATAGCCTTAGCCACCTTGAAGTTGCAGGGGCTCATCTGCCAGTTAAACACACCTTTACCGGAATCCGGGTCCAGCGTGACGTTGGCAATGGCCGAAGTCGTAAACATCGGCGGAGCCTCTTCCGGGCAAAGCTCGGAAACCAGATAACCCACGAGCGGCAGGTGGGAAACCACCAGCGCAGATTCAACACCTTGACTTGCCAGCGCCAGCAGGTAATCCCCCACCAGGCCTACATCACCGCAGGGCCGCAGCTCTGGCAGGATGTCTTCTTTTTCCGGGAGGTTCAGCGCTTCCCGCACCACGTCCAGGGTCTGTTCAGCTCGCAGGTAAGGGCTCACCAGAACACGTTCGATACTTGCCACTTGACCCGTTAACCAGGTCGCCATCAGACGGGATTCATCACACCCACATTGGGTTAAGGGACGAACCGAGTCGCTGGCAGCATCGAGTGCTGCGTCGCCGTGACGCATGATAAAAACTTGCATATTGCACCGCTTTTGTTAACCAGGAACGCCTGAACCCGCACGCTGAAAAAGTGGGGTTCACGGCAGCCGGGCATTGTGCCTTATCCGTACATCGAATGAAACGCTGTCTTTTACCTCAATGCTGCAAGTATAGTCAATATCTGTTTACAAAATGACCTTGCAGCGTACATTTACCGGTTTTAGCTCAGCGCTTCGTCAAGCTCGGTCACCGGCTGCGACGTCAACGCGGACCAGAAACTAAGGTGTTGTTCAGCCATAATAATCAGCCTTTCACAGGGGCTGAACCGCTCCCCGTACTGGCTCGCTAAACGCTGTAATTTTGCCACCACATCGGCGGCCCCCAGGCTGTCCATATACCTGAACGGCCCGCCTAAAAACGGCGGAAAACCAATGCCGAAAACGCCGCCAATATCGCCATCACGTGCGCTTCTGACCACACCTTCATCGAGGCAGCGAGCGGCCTCGTTGAGCATCATCATGACGCAGCGCTCGGCGATGTGTTCCGGGGTCTGACGCCCGTTCGGCGTCACGCCTAATAGCGTGTAAATCGCTGTGTCAGGCTGTTTCTTGCTTTTACGCCCTTTTGCAGGATAAAGATAGAAACCGCGACCATTTTTTCTTCCTTTGCGATCGTCCTTCAAGATTGCATCCACGGTATCAGGCGCGGCAAAGCGATCGCCGAAAGCCTGCTGCAGAATCGGGATAATCTTCGTGCCGACGTCTATCCCAACCTCATCCAGCAATTGTACCGGCCCCACCGGAAAACCGAACTTCACCAGCGCATCGTCAATACGCTCGATCGGCTCACCTTCCGTGAGGCAGCGCAGCGCTTCATTAACATAAGGCGCCAGAATGCGATTGACGTAAAACCCGGCGCTGTCGCCTACCACAATCGGCGTTTTGCCCTGTTTTTTCGCCAACTGCACGGTCGTGGAAATGGTTTCCGCGCTAGTCCCTGCATGAGGAATCACTTCGACCAGCGGCATTTTGTCTACAGGGCTGAAGAAATGCAGGCCAATAACCTGCTGCGGGCGCGCTGCCTGAGCGGCAATATCGGCAATCGGCAGCGAAGAAGTATTCGAGGCAAAAACGGTGTGCGGTGCGGCATACTGTTCAACCTCAGCCACCATTTTTTGCTTCAGCGCCAGATCTTCAAACACGGCTTCCACCACAATATCTCTCTGGCTAAAGCCGTGGTAATCGGTTCCACCGGAGATACGTGCCAGTTCGCGCTGGCGCTCAGCAGGCTTCATATGGCGACGACGAACTTTCTTCTCCAGCAGATCCCAGCTGTATTTCAGCGCGTGGTTAATGCCTTCGTTGTTAATGTCCTTAATGCGCACCGGAAGCTTGCCTTTGGTGGCCGTCACATAGGCGATCCCGCCGCCCATTAATCCCCCCCCCAGCACGCCGACAGAATTTAGTTTGCCGGGCTTTGCTTCACCGCCATACTCTTTTTTCAGCTCCGTACTGGCAAAGAACAGGCCGCGCAAAGCGGCAGATTCGGGAGACATGGCCAGCTCACCAAACGCTTTGGCTTCGGCCTCATAGCCGCTTTTGCTCCCTTGCTCCAGCCCGGTGCGGATAACCTGGATAATGCGGCCCGTTGCCGGGTAATTGCCCTGCGTCTTCTCTTCGGTCTTCTTGCTGACCATGCTGAACAAGAGCGAGCGCCCCAGCGGCCCGGCGAGTACGCGTTCTTTTACCGGCAGTTCACGCGAAGGTTTCCGCCCTTTAAGCGCCAGCTCAACAGCGGCCTCAAGCAAAATAGATTCGGGCACCACGTCATCCACCAGCCCCAGCTTCAGGGCCTGACGCGGGCGCAGCTGCTTGCCGGTCAAAATCATGTCCAGCGCATTGCTGACGCCTATCAGGCGAGGTAAACGCTGAGTGCCGCCCGAGCCCGGCAGCAGGCCCAGTTGCACTTCCGGCAGGCCAAGCAGCGTTTTAGGTGAATCGGTACAGATGCGGACATGGCAGGCAAGCGCCATCTCCAGGCCGCCGCCCAGGCAGGCGCCGTGAATCGCGGCCACCACCGGGATCGGCAGCGCGGCGATTTCTGCCATGATCTGCTGCCCCTGCCTCGCCAGCTCTTGGGCTTCTTCAGCCGTTTTGCAGCCGCCTATCATGTTGATGTCGGCCCCGGCGATAAAGTTGTCCGGTTTGCCGGAGATAAATACCAGCCCCTGCACGCTCGGGTTGTCGCGCAGCTTTTTAATAATGCTGTGTACCTGCGCCCCAAATTCGGCCTTCAGGGTATTCATTTTTTCGCCCGGAACGTCGATGGTCACTACGGCAACGTTATCCAGTCGGATGTGTAAATCGAATGCGCCTTGCTGTGCCATCACTCCACCTCCAGAACCATTGCCGCACCAAGCCCACCGGCCGCACACGCGGTAACGAGGCCAAAGCCTCCCCCGCGGCGACGCAGTTCATGCAGCGTCTGGGTAATCATCCTTGCGCCCGTCGCCGCAAACGGATGCCCGTAGGCGATCGACCCTCCCAGCACGTTAAATTTCGCGTCATCGACTTCGCCCGTGGCGTGAGCCCGGCCCAGCACATTGCGGGCAAAGTTTTCACTGGAAAGCATTTTCAGGTTGGCTAACGTCTGCGCGGCAAAGGCTTCGTGCATATCAAACAGGGTCAAATCATTCAGCGTAATGCCCGCGCGCTCAAGCGCCAGCGGCGTCGCCCACGCCGGGCCAAGCAGCATATCCTGCCAGACATCAATGGCGGTGAACGCGTAGCTGCGCAGGAAACCGAGCGGCTTGAGGCCAAGCTCTTTTGCCCGGGATTCGGTCATCAGGATCACGGCCGCAGCGCCGTCCGTCAGCGGCGTACTGTTAGCCGCGGTCACGGTGCCGTGCTTGCGGTCAAACGCCGGACGGAGTTTTGCATAATCGGCGAGGCTGGAGCCTTTACGCACGTTGTTATCTTCAGCGAACGGCTGACGATAGGGAGGAATAAACGCCGTCATCACTTCATCGGCCAGCTTTCCTTCCTGCCAGGCCTGGGCGGCACGCTCGTGGGAACGATGTGCCAGCGCGTCCTGCTGTTCGCGAGTGATGCCGTGAGTTTTCGCCATCTGCTCAGCGGTATCCCCCATACGCAGACCGGTAGAATATTCAGCCACGGCGGGAGGAACTGGCAAAAGATCGCGAGGACGTAATTTGGAAAACAGTTTCAGCCGCTGCCCAAGCGTGCGCGCTTTGTTCACGTCCACCAGCGTACGGCCCAGCTTTTTGCTGACGCCAATAGGCAGCACGGAAGAAGAATCTGCGCCACCTGCAATCCCGGCGCGAATGGTGCCGGCCATCAAACTTTCGGCTACGTTTGCAACGGCCTGGAAACTTGTGGCGCAGGCACGGCTGACGCTGTAGGCATCGGTATGGACGCTCATGCCGGTCGCCAGCACGATTTCACGGGCAATGTTTGGCGCTTCCGGCATTTGTACCACCTGGCCAAAGACCAGTTGCTCAATCGCCTCGGGCGGCACTTCGCTGCGGGCCATCAGCTCGCTCACCACCATATTGCCGAGATCGACGGCGGGAATACCATGAAAAGCCGTGGCCTGACGGGCAAACGGCGTGCGTAAACCACTGACAATGGCAATACGATCGCCCTGACGGGTAATCAACGGCAGTGCCTGACTCATAACGCTCCCCTGCTAAAAAAAGTGAATACAGACAAAAAGTGGTCTGACCTGATCACAGTCTTAACTAAAAATTCACATCCAGCCAACCAGCGGGCGAGAAAAATGGGAGAAGCGACACGAATTATTACATAACGAAATGAACGCCCCCGCTTTACACGGGGGAATTAGAGAGCGGGAATTTAACGCAGGCCGAGCTGGAAAATCATCGTTTCAGCCTGGCAGCTAAACTGGAAATCGATATCCAGCTGCACGCCGTCGGCGACTTCGGTGTAGCGCGGTGTAATCTGGCAAGGTTCAGACTCAACGTCACGGGCTTTAGCCGTTAACGCAGCCAGCACTTCATCGGCTTCTGTTTTGCTAGTAAATACACGGCTGTAGGAGGCGATGCAATCTGTGTTGTCGATAATAGAACCGACATCAATGCAGCAGCAAACCGGGGTTTCATCGGCGGTATTTTTACTCATCACGCTTTCCTCTGTAATGCGGCTTAAAATAGGAGAATGGTTAAAATAATTGTGGCTATTTTACGCCCGCCGTTGCATCTGCTCCAGTTGATAATCCTCACAAAACCGACAAGTGACGGAAATCACACTTAAAAATGATCTAAAACAAATAACATCCCCGCTTTGATGAGAAGTTCCCCCCAATTTTGCCACTCAGATCCCGTTTTCAAGATCAAACATGAAAAACTTTAGAAACAAACTTGCAACATCCTCGCTGGTCAGACCTATACTCTCGCCACTGGTCTGATTTCTCTGTACCCGATCAGTCCCTACTATTCGCGCTCCTGTTACGGTATGTAACATTGTTTGCATAAAAATAAATCAATGAGGTTTTGGTCATGAGCCAGAAAAACCTGTTTACAAAGTCAGCCCTCGCGGTTGCAGTGGCAATAGTCTCCTCCCAGGCGTACGCCGCCGGCTTTCAATTAAACGAGTTCTCTTCCTCTGGCCTTGGCCGAGCGTATTCGGGGGAAGGTGCAGTTGCGGATAATGCGGGTTCAGCAAGCCGCAACCCCGCTACCATCATGATGTTCGATCGCCCTTCTTTCTCCGCTGGTGCTATCTTCGTTGACCCGGACGTTGATATCTCTGGCCGTTCGCCGTCAGGCAAAAGCCTGGATGCGAAAAACATCGCGCCAACCGCATGGGTCCCTAACCTGCACTTTGTGGCGCCGATCAACGACCAGTTTGGCTGGGGTGCGTCCGTCACCTCCAACTACGGCCTGGCCACCGAGTATAATGACAGCTACGCAGCGGGCTCGATGGGCGGTACCACCGACCTGACGACCCTGAACATGAACCTGAGCGGCGCCTACCGCCTGAACAGCAACTGGAGCTTCGGCCTCGGTTTCGACGCGGTGTATGCTAAAGCGAAGATTGAGCGCTATGCGGGCGATCTGCCACAAATTCTGGCGGCAAATCCAAAAGTTCCAGCAGCTTATAAAGGTCTGCTCGGATCTATCCCTGCAGATACCCAAATCGCCCATCTGAAGGGTGACAAATGGGGCTTCGGCTGGAACGCTGGGATCCTGTATGAAATTGATAAAGACAACCGCTACGGCTTCACCTACCGCTCTGAAGTGAAAATTGACTTCGACGGCGACTATAAGAGCAGCCTGCCACCATCAAGTGCTTTGCCACCGGCACTCTCCGGTATCCTGTCCGCAAACAACATTCCTGTCGGCACGGGCGGTGCGACTATTCCAGGCTCTCTGAACCTGTATCTGCCTGAGATGTGGGAACTGTCCGGTTATAACAAAGTGGCGCCTAAATGGGCCATCCACTATAGCCTGACCTACACCAGCTGGAGCCAGTTCCAGGAGCTGAAAGCGAAAGACAGCAACGGCCAGAAGCTGTTCTATAAAGATGAAGGCTTCCGGGATGCTTACCGCATCGCGCTGGGTACCACCTACTATATGGACGACAACTGGACGTTCCGTACCGGTATCGCGTTCGATGACAGCCCGGTGCCGGCTAACAAGCGTTCTATCTCCATTCCGGACCAGGACCGCCTGTGGCTGAGCGCCGGTACCACCTATGCGTTCAACAAAGACGCGTCTGTGGACGTAGGCGTTTCCTACATGCACGGTCAGAAAGTGAACATTGAAGAGTACCCGTACTCCTTCAAATCTGAAGGTAAAGCCTGGCTGTACGGCGCTAACTTCAACTACGCGTTCTAAGTTACTGCCCCGAAAAGTAAAGCGCCTTCATCAGAAGGCGCTTTTTTTATGCCTGCTCGTTTAGCTTCTCTTCAAACCGCAGTAATCTTCCCGCATTGCCGAGCACCAGCAGCGTGCTGAGATTATGCAACAGCGCAGCGATAACTGCGCCAGAAGCGCCAAGCCAGCCAAAAGCCGCCATCGCGACAATGGCCAGCGTCCAGCCCAGGCCGATAAATACGTTGACCTGCAAAGTCCGGCGGCAGCGGCGGCTCAGGCGCACGCAGGTGCCCAGCCGGCGAAGATCGCTGCCGATCAAGACAATATCCGCCGAAGACATCGCGATGTCGGACCCACCGGCCCCCATTGCCACGCCCACCACGCCAGCCTTTAGTGCCAGCGAATCGTTGATACCATCGCCGATAACCATAGGCCGGTAGCCGCTGTCGATTTGCCGTTTCACCTGCGCCAGCTTGTCCGCGGGCAGCGCCCCGGCCACTACGTCAGCGATCCCCACCTGGTGCGCAATTTTGTCCGCAACCGACTGGCGATCGCCGGTCAGTAAAAGCTGTCGGTTTAGCCCAAGATCGCGCAGCTCGGCCATCGCCGTTGCCGCCTCACTTCGCAGACTATCGGCCAGCAGCAGCCAGCCAAGAAAACGGCCATCCAGCGCCAGCCCGACAATCGGGCCATCGTGCTCAGGGGCTGCAGGTAAGTCGCTCAGAGTGGAGGCTAACAGCTCACGCCTGCCAAGCACCGCTTCTCCCTGCGGTGTAGAGGCGGAAACGCCTAGCCCCTGATGCTCACGCACATTTTCGAGAGGCAGCCAGGCTTCCCGCGAAACAATCTCGCTTACCGCGCGGCTGACCGGGTGATTGCTGGTCGCGCCCAGGCTGGCCGCCAGGGTTTGCAGCAAAGTGGGATCGGTGTCGCCATAAGGCGCCACGGCCTGCAGGTGTAGCCTGCCGTGGGTTAGCGTACCGGTCTTGTCGACCACCACGGCGTTGATCTCCGCCAGCTCCTCAAGAAAGGCCGCGCCGCGAATTAAAATGCCGTGGCGGGCGGCCACCGTCAGCCCGGCAATAGATGATGCCGGGGCGGAAAGCACAAGCGCGCAGGGACAGGCTGCCACCAGGACGGCCAGCATCGCCTGGGCATCCTGCGTCAGGAACCAGGTGCTGGCGGCAATCATCAGCACCAAAAGCAAATAACGCGCCGCGTGGCGCTCGAGCAAACGCGTTATCGGCGGGCTTGCCTGTTCCGCGCTTTGCATCAGGGCGATCACGCGCCCCAGCGTCGAGGTCTCTCCGGTACGCGTAACCCGGATGCGCAGCAGACCATCCAGATTTATCGCCCCGCCAAAAACTTCCGCACCCGGCACAACTTCCTGCGGTACGGACTCCCCGGTAATCGGTGCCGTGTCCAGGCTGGCTTTGCCTTCCAGCACCAGGCCGTCGGCAGGAATATGGTCCCCGGCACGCACTTCAACCACATCGCCAGGTTCGAGATCGTGGTTGTCAATATCCTGTAATTCACCGTCCGCGCTTAAGCGCCGCGCCCGGCTGCGCGTGAGTTTGCTCAGCGCGGCAATAGCTTCCTGCGACCCAATCACGCTGCGCTCTTCGAGAATATGCCCGACGATCATGATCAGCGGCAGCAGCGCGGCGGTCAGAAGATCCCCGGTCGCCCAGGCACCCAGCAATGCCAGCGCGATAAGCTGGTCGGTCAATCCGTGCAGGCTGGGGTAGCGCAGGCTATGCAGCGCGTGACGCAGCACCGGAACAGCCACAACAACCGAGGCTGCGCCCAAAAGTAAATCGCCAACGGCAACCTGCTGAGGCGCCAGCCACCGCCAAAGCAGCCCCAGAATCAGCGCCCCGCTGGCCACCAGCGCCAGCATCAACTGGCGGGTAATATGCCGCTGCTCCTGGCGGGTCAGCGCCCCACCGGCTTGTACAGAAGAAGTCATGGTTTCGTCGCCTCTTGTTGCGCTACACCCTGCAGGATCAAATGCGCATCATCCTGCGGCGACACGGTGATTACCGACCCGGCCTGGGACAGGATCCCGGCTATTCTCTGGCGATAAATACGTCCCAGCAAATCAGGATCGTCATGGTTGCTGGCCAGACGGGCAATTGTCGCCGTGTCCGACTGCGCCTTCGCCACGCTCTCCTGCGCTTTTGCCTGGGCAGTTTGCAGCATCTGGTCGGCCTGTTGAACCGCCTTTTGCCGCGTTAATGAGGCATCGCTTTGCGCCGTCGCGATCGCTTTCGAGGCCTGCTGGCTGGCGGTTAAGACCGCATTGAATGCCGCCACGGTCGTCAGCGGTAAAGCAGACTGCACGGTCACCCGCTCAAGAGTAATCCCCGCATCGCTCCCCGACTGCTGAAGCCGCAGCAAATTCTGTTCGATATTCCGCTGCACGTCGCTCCGCAGCTGTTCGCGCTGCTGAGCCACGTTCATATCGTTGCCGGGCATTTCGGGCCGGGCAACCAGAATGGTATCCAGATCGCGGGAAGCACAAACCGCGACCGCCGCGCGCTCGACCAGCCGGTCCAGCAGCGGCAGGACATGCTTGTCCTGTAAGACGTAAGCAGTTGGCGTTCTGACCCGGTAAAATACGCTAATATCCAGTTGCACAACGCCCGCATCACCGGTGAGCAAGAAACCAGAGCCCGAAACAGCATCATTGCCGGGGCCACCGTTGATATCCAGGCTTTGCGCTTCGGACGAGCGCAGCAGCGCGGTCACCCGGTGTTCAATCACCCGATCCGGTCCTGGCACCATCACTACTTCATTTACCGGCGCGGGCCAGGCAAGCAGCAAGCCAGGCTCGGCCACGCGCTGCTCAGCGCCGAAGCGCAGCACCACGGCCCTGCTGCCCGGCGGAATTTGCCGGACATTCGACAGCAACCACGCCCCGGCGGCAAACAGCGTCAGCACAAAGATCGCGATAAACGCCAGCCGAATCGACTGCGTCCACGGCCCACCGGGCTCAAGTTTTTGCCGTTCAGTCATGGTTTTTTATCCGCCGCTTTATCCATTTGCGGCCCGTCAACCAGCAGGCTGAACGGTTTGGCATCGGTACGCAGCACCAGTCGGGTTTGCGCATTCACCATGCCGCTAAGCGCGTCAATCTGGCGCAGCAGGCTATAAAGCTGCGGGGCGCTGGCATAAGCTTTACCGTAAATGGACGCCGTTTGTACCTGGGCCTGGGCTTCGATATCCGCCGCTTTCACTGAGGCCTGAGCTTCGGTGATGCGAGCATCGCGATCGGCGGCGGAACGAATCTCTGCCGCCGCGCGCTTACCTTCCGCCGTGCGCTCAATCGCAATGGTTTCACGCTCTGCTCGCATACGGTCAACCGTGGCGTTGAGCGTCACGGCCGGCAACGTCAGGCGTTCGGTGCCCATCTGCACCAGCCTGATGCCGTAACTTTGCAGCAGCGGCTGGCTGATTTGCTGCTGAAGATGCGATTCAAACTCCGCCAGCTGAACCTGCTTGCCGTCGGTGTTCACCAGTTGAGAAAGCGTGAAGCCGCTGGCGGTGGTTTCCAGCGCTGAGCCTAAGTAGGTGCGAATTTGCCGGGCCGCTTCATCCGGCTGGTTTTGCACCGCCCGCATAAACCGCTGCACGTGTTCAGGCGTGCTGTCCACTTCCCATACCGCGTAGGACTGAACGATGATCCGCAGACCATCGCGCGTGCCGACATCCTGCAGCCCGCTGGACGTCGTCCGCAGGCGCAGATCCACCACCGTTGCCGTTTCAAAAGGGGCAGGCAGGCGCCAGGCAAGCCCCGGCTCCAGCAGCACGCGGACGGGTTTGCCGAAACGGGTGATCACCAGTGATTCACCGGATCTCACCTGCACGAGGCTCGCAGCCGCAAGCAGAATAACGACTAAAACAACGGCGGCGGTAATACGCTTCCAGGCGCCTTTTTTACCCCCTTCCGGGACGGAAGAGTGGCCATGACTGCAGCCGTGGCCGTGGTGGTGATCATGATGTCCATGAGAGTGGGAATGGCTCACCGGGAAAGCTCCTGTGCGGGTTTAGCGGGCGCGTCACGCCGCGCTGCATCGGTAGAAGTAGGGAAATCACGCAGATCGAGCGTGGGCGGCGAACCGGCACCAATTCGCTGGTCAATGACCAATAATGGGCGGCCGCTGAGGGCCTGCTGAAGCTGTTTAAACCAAAGCTCGTCGATAAAGACCTGCCCTGCCTGCTGGTAAGCATTCTTCTGCGCGGCAAAGCGGGTGGCCGTTGCCTGAGCTTCGCTTAGCGCTTCGGTAGCATTAACCTGCGCCGTGTTTTCGCGCACTGCAGCATTGGTCGCGGCAATCGCGGCTTTTTCTGCCGCACTTCCCTGCTCTCTCAGAATCAGAGACTGCGCGGCAATCTGCGCGGCCTGTACACCATGAAAAGCGTCGGCCGCCCCGGCAGGCGGATGAATCGCCTCCACGACGGTAGAAAGGATTTCCACGCCGCTGTGCAGGTTATCCAGTTGCTGCTGCACGGCCTGGTTAATCTGCCCGGCCAGGTCGTCACGCCGCTCGCTCAGGACATCATCCAGCGTTAAAGACGAGAACTGATGTACCAACACCTCATTTGCCGTGCTGCGCACCAGATCAGACAGGTTCACTGCCCGGTAGGTTGCCGCCAGCGCGGCGTTATCAGTCAAGCCAATACGCCACATAAAGCGCACGTCGCTGTTAACGATCTGCAGGCTTTGCCGATCCCCGCTCTGGCTGGCGATGATTTGTGCTTTGTCGAAGTTGTGGGTGGCATCCCAAAGCCTGTCGGCGCTGGCGGGCGCGGGGCCTTCGGCATCGGCGCGTTTTACAGGAGGTTGGCTGGCTGGATCTTCCCCGGCAGCCAGCTCATGCACCTGCCCATTTTCGGTCAACTGCACCCGACCAAACGGCCAGGGCAGCCCCAGATGCAGCCCCGGCTCAAGCACTGCCACAGAGCGGCCAAAGCGCTCATACACGCCTCGTTCGGTGGCTGAGATTTGCTGCAGCCCGGTCAACAACCAGCCGCAGATCACCATCAGGGTCACCATCGGGATAAACGCGCGCTTCAGAACGCTGAAGGCCCAGACCTGGCGAAGATCGATGCCAAACCGCTGGTGCAGCTCCTGCTGTAAAAATCCGAGCGGGCGCGGCGGCCAGGTTAGCTGGGCGGCAAGCTGGCTTTTGGGGATAAGCCTGGGCTCTGTCGTGCCGTCTCCGGGGGGTGCGAACAGAGAAAACAGCCCGCGCAGCATAAACTCGACGGCAACCAACAGTACCAGTGCAGCGGGCAAGTTTATCGCCAGTGCACTGCTGAGCTGTGGCCAGACAAGTCCCGGTAAACTCAGCACCTGTACCGCCATCACCAGGCGCAGCAGCGGCGCTATCGACCCGGCTTCCGGGGAAGCTTCTTTCGATACCGCACTGAGATGCCGTTCGGCCACCAGCAGCACAAAGACGGATCCTGCCAGGCACGCTACAGCTATCCAGCGGTTATTATTGTCCAGCAGCGGAACGTAGCGGCTACTCCAGCCAGAAAACGCAATATAGAACGCCAGCGCGGCAAGCGCCCCGGACCAGATGCCTTCTGCCTTAAACAAAGCTTCAGCCCGGGCAAAATTTAACGGCACCAGGCCCGTAAGCCAGCTTAAAAGAGGATTCCTGGGCGCTTCTTCCTCCTGAACCGAAGGCTCAATCGGTGGGGAAAACTTAAAGCTTCGCCACTGGCAAATACGCTGCGTCGCGTGCAGCGAAACAACCAATAACAAAAGCGCTGCGGCATTGCTGCAGAGTAAAGCGACCCAGCGGGAAGCTGGCTCCAGGATACTGACCGTCAGCGCCAGCAGGAGCATCATAAACAGCAAGAAGGTTAAGGCGAACACCGCACGCGCGGCGAATCGGGCCTGCGCGCCGGCCAGCGAATAGCGAGCGGGCAGCGCCTGAGGCAGCAGTTCAGCTTCGGGTAACCGGGTAGGTGGCATGATGTTTTAAGCGTGAGGTGCGCAAGAGTTGCGCAGTATTTTTAGATTGTTATTTTATAACATACCAACACAAAATGCTGGCGAGTAAAGATGTGTCATTTTATGTCAGTGTTATGACAATAAAAAAGCGAACATCAATGTTCGCTTTTTCACATCCAGGTAGCACTTACTGGGAGTCGATATCTTTCAGGTCATCCTGAATCGCCGCCGCGTTCGGGTTCGCCTCTGGCTTAAGCTGGCCGCCGTTAGCCAGGAAGTCATGGCGCTGGAAGTAGGCTTCACGCACGGTGATATAAGGATCGGCTGACTGGCGCAGCAGGCCGTCGGAATCCAGCAACTGGGCGCGCGTTTCGACACCTTCGACCGCCCATTTACCGATGGACATCGGCCAGGTCAGCCAAGAAAGCACCGGATACAGCGTATCGACAAAATCACCGCCGTCTTCGCGCAGCGTGAAGCTGCCATAGCCCGGTAACATCACATAAGGACCGTAGCCTACGTCGTAATGGCCCAGCGTGCTGCCGAAGCGGTGAGGCTCGACGCGCTGAAGTTTAGGGTTAGCCATCCCGGCCACGTCGATGAAGCCCCCCATCCCCAGCAAGGTGTTCAGGAAGAAGCGCGTAAAGTGCACCATCCCCTGGTACGGGTCGCCCTGCACGAAGTAGTTCACCATCGTGGCGGGCTCTTCGAGGTTGCTGGTGAAGTTGCTCAGGCCGTTGCGCGCGGGCACCGGCACATAGTCACGCCACGCTACGGCCACCGGACGTAATACATACGGGTCCAGCACGTTGTAGTTGAAGTTGAACATTGAACGGTTGAACCCTTCGAGCGGGTCCGAACGCCCCTGAGGCTGCTGGCTACCAGAACTGGCACATCCCACTAATACCGTTGTTGCCAGAGCAAGTCCGGTCAGGCGGAAATTCATTAGCGTCTCCCTATTATTGTTTGTCTGCGCTTTCAGTGGTGCCCGGTTCAAGCTGGGCCCTCGCCTGATCGATGCTGCGCTCAATGACGGCGCGGCGCTGGTCGTTTGCCGGTAAAATTTTCAGCATCATGTCCCACGCCCCAATCGCCTCACGGTAGTTCTGGCGCTCAAAAGCATTGAACGCCAGCAGGCTGAGCACGCGAATATTCGTGTGGTCATCTTTTAACATTTCGCGGAGCAGAAGCCCACCAAGCTGGTTATCCTGCGCGTCGGCAGAGCGGGTCAATACTTCAGCATAGCCCAGCTTTGCTTCGCCGTTTGTGGGCGCAAGTTTATAGGCGTGAGCAAAAGCCTGTGTCGCCGTTGTGGCGTTATTCAGCACCATGCCAATGCGCCCAAGCATCATCCAGCCTTCAAGATTATCAGGCTGTTGCTGCAATCGCGTGCGTAATCCTAACCCAAGACGCGCCATCTCTTCCATAGTCAGCGGCGCGGCCTGCGGGTCAAGAACACGTTTTAACAATGCTGGCGTCTCGGCCGTCGCCTGCCGCCAGGCCTGCACCTGCGCCAGCCCGGACGTTTTCAGATAACTGCCAGCGCTGACCGCCAGCAGCAGCACGCCCCCCGGCAAAAAGACCCATAGCGAGATTTTCCCTGCGGTTATCCCGCCGTTCAGCGCCGGATTTTCTTCCGTGAGCGAAATCTTTTGCCGCCTGCGGCTGCGCAAGACAATCACCGCCGCACCACCGACAATAAACAGCCCCGGCAACACCCAGAGGATCACCGTGGCTGGCGTCAGCGGCGGCTCATAGGTCACAAAATGGCCGTAACGCTCCACCATATAGTCCACAATCTGTTGCTTGCTTTTGCCCTGCTGCATCAGCTCGTAAACTTTAAGCTTCATGTCTGAGGCAATCATTGCGTTGGAATCCGCAATACTGTTGTTCTGGCATTTCGGGCAGCGCAGCGCCTCGGTTAGCTGACCGAACTGCTGCTCCTGCGCTTCATCTTTAAAAGTGAAGGTATCAATGGCCGCCGCCGCATTTAGGCTAAACAGCATCCCGAGCAAAAAGAACATTGCGCGCATCATGAGCCCGCCTCCTGGCTGTATTTCTCCCAAAGCGGCTTCAGCTCCTGCTGCCAGACGCGATCGTTCAGATCGCCCGCGTGGCGGTAGCGGATGATCCCCTTGCCGTCGATCAGGAAGGTTTCCGGCGCGCCGTACACGCCGAGATCCAGCCCCAGCATGCCGTTGCCGTCAAACAGGCTTAGCCTGTACGGGTTACCGAGATCGCGTAGCCAGGTAATCGCTTTATGGCGATCGTCTTTATAGTTCATGCCGACGACGCGGACGCCCTGCGCGGCAAGCCCGTTAAGAAACTTGTGCTCGGCGCGGCAGGTTGGGCACCAGGTCGCCCAGACATTCAGCAGCAGCGGCTTGCCGTCCGCCAGCACTTCCCGCCCCCACTCTTTACCCGGCTCATCGAGCGATTCCAGACGAAACACCGGCACAGGCTTACCAATCAGCGCCGACTCCAGATCCGTGGGCGCTTCGCCCTGGGCATTGCGCGCCAGCTGCCAGAGCAGCAGCGAGGCCAGCAGCAGAAACAGCGCCAGCGGAATAAACAGATAGCGGCGCTTCATGCTGCGGCCTCCGGCTTAACTTTACGGCTGCGATAACGCGGGTCACACAGGCAGCAAAGCCCGCCGAGGGCCATCAGCAGCCCGCCCGCCCAAATCCAGCGCACGAAAGGTTTGTAATACAGGCGTACCGCCCAGCTGCCATCGTCCAGCTCTTCGCCCAGCGCGGCATAAAGGTCACGAGTGAAACCGCCGTCGATGGCCGCCTCGGTCATCATCGCCCGGTTGCTGTTATAGAAACGCTTTTCGGCGTGCAGCGTGGCTTCCGGCTTGCCGTGGCGGGTGACGTCAATCACGCCCACACCGCCGCGGTAGTTAGGGCCGGTGATGTCCCGCACTTCCCGGAACACAAAGTGGTACTGATGAATATCAATGCTGTCGCCGGACTTCATACGCACATCGCGCTCGACGCTGTAGCTCTGGCTAAAGGCGATGCCAACCACCGTCACCGCCAGGCCCAAATGCGCGGAAACCATCCCCCAGTGGCTGGCAGGAATTTTGCGTACCCCATCCCAGAAGCCGTGGCGATGCGTGGCGCGCTGATAAACCTCCATCAGCGCCAGCACAAAGACCCAGATGGCCATCAGCAGGCCGACCACCGTCATCGCCTCTACGCGATCCTGCATCAGCCACGGTAAAAGCAGCGACAGCATCAGCGTGATAACCACCGCCGCCAGCAGATGCTTGCGCAGCTTGCCCGGCTCGTCGCGCCGCCAGCGAACCAGCGGCCCAATGCCGAGCATCAGCGCAAACGGGGCCATCAACGCAGTAAACATCGTATTGAAGAACGGCTCCCCGATGGAAATGCTGCCGAGGCCAAGCTGCTTATGCACCAGCGGCAGCAGCGTGCCCAGCAGAACCACCAGCATGGCGGCAATCAGCAGGACGTTGTTGCCGAGCAGGAAAGACTCGCGCGACCAGAGATCGTTGCTCACGCGGGAGCGGACTTTGCTGCCTTTGACCGCATACAGCAGCAGCGAACCGCCGATAACGACCACCAGGAAAGCCAGAATAAACATGCCGCGCGCCGGATCGGACGCAAAGGAATGCACCGACACCAGCACGCCGGAGCGAACCAGGAACGTCCCCAGCAGGCAAAGCGAGAAGGCGCTTATCGCCAGCAGCACCGTCCAGGCTTTAAAGCTGCCGCGTTTTTCGGTAACGGAAAGCGAGTGGATAAGCGCCGTGCCCGCCAGCCACGGCATAAACGAGGCGTTTTCTACCGGGTCCCAGAACCACCAGCCGCCCCAGCCCAGTTCGTAATAAGCCCACGCCGAACCCAGGACAATCCCCACGGTCAGGAAAGCCCATGCCGCCAGCGTCCACGGGCGAGTCCAGCGCGCCCAGGCGCTGTCCAGCCTGCCGCCCAGCAGCGCCGCAATCGAGAAAGCAAACGCCACAGAAAAACCTACATACCCCATATACAGCAGCGGCGGGTGCAGAATCAGGCCGATGTCCTGTAGCAGCGGGTTTAAATCTCGCCCTTCCAGCGGGTAGTCCGGCAGCGTGCGGATAAAAGGATTGGAGGTGAAAATAATAAACAGCAGGAAGCCGAAGTTAATCATCCCCATGACAGCCAGCACGCGGGCGTGATCTTCTTTAGGCATGCTGCGCCCGGTGAGAGCAACGGCAAACGTCCAGCCGCTCATCATCAGCACCCACAGCATCAATGACCCTTCGTGCGCCCCCCAGGTGGCCGCCACGCGATACCAGACCGGCAGCTCGGTATTCGAGTTGTTGGCGACGTAAAGCACGCTGAAGTCGTTCACCACGAAGGCGTTAACCAGTATCAGGAATGATGCGCAAAGGGTGATAAACAGCGCCCAGCTAAACGGCCGCGCGGAGGCCATCAGCCGCTGGTCACCGCGCGCCACGCCCCAGAGTGGATAAACGCTTAATAGCAAAGACCAGCCGAGCGCCAGGCTTAGCAGGAACCCACCGATTTCCGGCATCATGAGGCGTTATCCTTATACACTTCCGGAGCCTGCTGGTGATTTTGCTCCATCGCCGCTTTTACCTCCGGCGGCGTGTAGTTTTCATCGTGTTTCGCCAGCACTTCTTTGGCGTGAATAAGCGTGGCACCTTCCATCACGCCCTGGGCAACCACGCCCTGCCCCTCGCGGAACAAATCCGGCAGAATGCCCTCGTAGGTCACGTCCACCACACCGCGCGCGTCATACAGCTTGAAGCTGACCTTCAGGCTTTGGCTGTCGCGCTTCACGCTGCCCGGCATCACCATGCCGCCGATCCTCAGGCGCTGCCCGGTTTCCGGCATTAAATGACTTTCGCCTTTGCCGTAGATAATTTCGCCGGGGGTATAAAACAGGTCGATATTGCTGCGTAGGGCGTACAGCACGAGCGTTATTGTCAGCCCAAGACCGGCCAGCACCGCCACGGCCAGATAAAGCCGGTTTTTACGACGCGGATTCACTTAAACTTCCTCCTGGCGCTGACGAGCGACACGAATACGCTGCTCTCTGGCCTGCTGGCGCGCCACCGCCCGCAGAATGGCGCGGTGCTGGTAGCGGGTATGAAAAATCAGCCCAAGCAGCGGCAGAAGCGTAAAAGCCACCGCCAGCCAGACGTAAAAGGCGTAGCCGCCCATGGCGAAAAACTCGCCCCAGTGTGTGAACGCCCACGTCATGATTTTGCTCCTTTGCCGTTAGCAAGCGCTAACACCCACGGACGGCGGCTTTCCTGTAACAGCAGCAGGTTACGAAGGCGCATCAGGGTGAGCGTGATAAACAGCGCGAGGAAGCCGAAGATAGTCCAGCGCAGCGGCGTACGCATGGAAGGGTCGATGGACTGCTGCATATTGGTCGAGCCCTGATGCAGCGTGTTCCACCACTCCACCGAGAAGTGAATAATCGGCAGGTTCACCACGCCGACCAGCACCAGAATCCCGGCGGCACGGCCCGCAAGACGGCGATCGTCAAACGCGCTGTACAGCGCGATGGCTCCCACGTAGAGGAACAGCAGCACCAGTTCGGAGGTCAGCCTCGCGTCCCAAATCCACCATGTGCCCCACATTGGCTTCCCCCAGGCGGAGCCGGTGACCAGGGCGATAAAGGTAAACGCCGCCCCGACGGGAGCCATCGCCATCACCGCCAGATCGGCGGTTTTTATCTGCCACACCAGGCCAATAAAGGCGGCAATCGCCATGCTGGCGTAAATGCCCATCGACCACATCGCCGCCGGGACGTGAAGGTACATGATCCGGTAGCTTTGCCCCTGTTGGTAGTCCGCCGGGGCAATACCAAAGCCCCAGACGCAACCGACCACCAGCAGCACCGCGCTGAGGATAGCCAGCCAGGGCAGCAGGCGGCCACAAAAGTGGTAGAGCCGCTCGGGTTTAGCCAACTGATGTAATGTTTTCCACATAGGTTTTGCTCACAAAACAAAAAATAAAGTTATGCAACGCTTACCCGCAGCGCCGCCGCCGTAGCGAACGGGCTTAGCGTGGCGCTGCCGGCCAGCAGCGCGCCAAGAATTGCCATATAGCCCTCCACCGGCAGATGCATCGAGGCGGCATCCATCGCGGCGGTGGCAAAAATTAAAAGCGGGATGGTTAGCGGCAACACCAGCAGGCTGAGCAGCACCCCGCCCCGCTTCAGACCAACCGTTAACCCCACGCCGGGCGCGCCGAGAAAGCTCAGCGTCGGCGTCCCCAGCAGCAACGTGGTGGCCATCACCTGCCAGCCATAAAAATCCAGCCCGAGCAGCAGGGCCGCCAGCGGTGAAAGCAATAACAACGGCAGCCCGGTCACCACCCAGTGAGCGGTCACTTTCGCCAGTACCACCAGCGGCAAAGGCACCGGCAGCAGCATCAGCTGTTCCAGCGAGCCGTCCTGAAAGTCATCCCGGAACAGCCTGTCCATCGCCATTAAAGAGGCCAGCAGAGCCGCCACCCAGATAACCCCCGGCGCAATGCGCGCCAGGAGCTGCGGCTCCGGGCCAATGCCGAGCGGAAACAGGGTTATCACAATCAGGAAGAACCACAGCGGGTTGGCGATTTCAGCCCCGCGACGAAACACGACCTGCAGTTCGCGCCAGAAAATGCGCCTAATCATAAACAGCTTCCTGCAAATGAATCTGCCGTATAGCGCAACTTAGCGGCTGATGGCTGGTGAGAATTACTATCCCGCCAGCTTCGGCGTGCTGCTGCAGGCGCAGGGTCAAGCGCTCAATGCCGGCGGCGTCCAGGGCGGTAAACGGTTCATCCAGAAGCCAAAGCTTTGCCGTGGAAAGCCACAGACGAGCGAGCGCGGCGCGGCGCTGCTGCCCGGCGGAAAGCTGGTTGACGGATAAATCTTCGAAGCCGAGCAGCCCGGTTTGCCCGAGCGCAGCCCACAGCTGTTCTTCAGCTACATCGGCATGAAAAAAGGTGAGATTTTCAAAAGGGGTGAGAACGGATTTGATCCCCGGCTGATGGCCAATCCACAACAGGTCACCGTGGAAATTATCGCGTTGGCGGCGAAGTGGCTGATTTTGCCAGAAGACTTCGCCCTCATCGGCCTGCGCCAGTCCGGCCAGAATACGTAAAAGCGTGGTTTTCCCCGCGCCGTTTTTGCCCGCCACCTGCACCATTTCTCCCGGCTCAACGCTAAACGACAGCGCGTTGAACAGCGTGCGATCGTCACGCTGGCAGGTCAGTTGTCGGGCTTCTAGCATCAGGAGGCGCTCCTTGTCTCGGGTGACGCTAAGCATATCATATCGCCCTGTTTTCTTCAGGTTACCCCCGACGCCTTCGGCTACTCCATTAGGGTTAATTGGCTTATTCAGATCAAATCTTGGGCGATTATTCCCATTCGTCAAAAACGTGGGATAAAAACCGCTACGCTTAAGTGAACATTTTCCGACCTGGAACCGCCCTGATGGACAAGATCGAGCCCGATGAAATAGCTAAGAACGATGAGCTGGCAGTGGACAGCGATGAGAAATCGAGCGGCAAGAGAATAGAAGTGGACGAGGATCGCCTGCCCTCCGGCGCGATGGCGATTCACGAGCACATTCGCCAGGACGGGCAAAAAGAGCTGGAGCGCGACGGCATGGCGCTGTTCTGGTCTGCCGTGGCGGCGGGTTTGTCGATGGGCGCCTCGCTGCTGGCGAAAGGGATTTTTCACGTTAACCTGGTCGGCGTGCCCGGCAATTTTCTGCTGGAAAATATTGGCTACACCTTTGGTTTTATCATCGTCATTATGGCGCGCCAGCAGCTGTTTACTGAAAACACCGTCACCGCCGTGCTGCCGGTGATGCAGCACCCGACCACCAGCAATTTGGGGCTGCTGATGCGGCTGTGGGGCATTGTGCTGTTCGGGAATATTGTCGGCACCGCGATGGCGGCGCTGGCCTTTGAATTTATGCCGATATTCGACGAAACCACTCGCAAAGCCTTCGACGATATCGGCATGAAGGTGATGGCAAACCCGCCCGGTGAGATGTTCGCCAATGCCATTATCTCCGGCTGGATCATCGCCACCATGGTGTGGATGTTCCCTGCCGCGGGCTCGGCAAAAATCTTTGTTATCGTGCTGATGACGTGGCTGGTTGCGCTGGGTGATTTAACCCATATCGTGGTCGGCTCGGTCGAAATTCTTTATCTGGTGTTCAACGGCACGCTGCACTGGAGCGAGTTCTTCTGGCCGTTTGCCCTGCCCACCTTAGCCGGGAATATCTGCGGCGGAACGTTCATCTTCGCGCTGATCAGCCACGCGCAGATCCGCAACGACATGAGCAATAAGAAGAAGGCCGAGGCGAAGCGGAAGCAGGAGGAAATGAGCCGAAACTCAGCGAAGAGCGGAAAATGTGACGGGTAAATTGTTCATCTTCCAGGCAAACGGACTAAGCCAGTACGTATTTGATAACCCCAGTGCGAGATTGTACTATGAGCGACGAAATAACATTCTTATCCGATGAAAGGTGTTAGATGTTTGACCTAAAATTGCGCGAAGTTAATGACGGATTATCCGCTAAAGAGCGCGGCGTCGCGGCTTTCATTATTGCGAACAAGCAATCATTGAAAAATATGAGTATCCAGACGCTGGCGAAAGCCAATGAGGTCAGCACTACCACTATTCTGCGTCTGTGTCACAAATTAGGCTACCAGGGTTTTAGCGACCTTAAAATTGACTTAATGACGTCTTCAGCGACAAAACATCATGAGTCCGTTTTACAAGAAGATATTAATATTGATGATTCGCTGGAAGCCGTAAACGCAAAAATTCATCTGATAGAAAAATCATCCATCGATGAAACCCACGCGATGATGAATCCAGAGCAGCTCGAACGCGCCTGTCGGTTAATCAGGAAAAGCCAAAAAATTGCTATCTACGGAGCCGGAAGCAGTGGTCTGGTGGGCAAAGAGCTGGAATATCAGCTGATAAAAATAAAAAAAGATGTCAGTTGCCACCTCGATTACAGTATTCAATTCAATATCGTAAACACCTTAGATCAGGACGATCTGCTGATTATTATTTCGCACTCCGGTGATAATCATGAAGCAGTGAAACTCCTGACACTGGCTCAGCAACTCGGCGTGCCCTCTATTGCAATTACCCGCATGGGGCAAAGCCGTGTGTCCGCTCTGGCGGAGCTCATCCTGCATACCATATCTACTGAGAGCATTTCCCGACTCATTCCAATTCGCTCCAAAATGTCACAGCTTTCGGTGATCAATATGCTGGTGACTAACCTGTTTATTCAGCAATACGACAAACGCTTGCTAAAACAGATCCAAACCCGTGCTGAACGTTTTTACAATCTGAACAATAAACCCTAGTCCATTCACCCTAGTGCTTCATACCTCTCTCCTGTTCTCCCTCCATAGCACGATGCTCTGGCGGACTGGAAACGCTGTCGATATTTAAAAAGTGATCCGTTTCCCAAAACGAAGACGATGCGCTTCTCATTCCGCCCTTTTCTCGATAAAAGTAACAACATTACTTTAAATTAATAAAATTTAAGTAATATTGTAACTTACAATCAATTTCAGGGAGAAATTAATGCTAACCGAGATCCCCGTCATCTTAGTCAGTCACGGTCCCTTTGCTCAGGGGGCGCTGACCTGTGCCGAAATGCTTGTAGGCAAGCAAACCAGCGTTGCGGTGGTATCAATTCAGGAAGATACTCCAATTGATAACGCTCGCACCTCGCTACGAGAAACCTACCAGTCGCTTAATCAGGGTAATGGCGTACTTATTCTTGTCGATATGATGGGCGGGTCACCGTGTAATTTAGCCAGCGAACTTCTGTTAACTCAGGATGATATTTTTTTATTCTGCGGTTTCAATATTCCTACCCTGCTGGAGGTGTTTAACAATCGCAGTTTACCGCTTAATGAAATCGCAGCCCTCCTTGAAGAAATGTTTCCTGATAGCGGCTTCAACGTCGGAAATTTATTAAAAGCCGAACGGGAATCGTCAACCGAACTTTAAAAGGACATACCATGCCTATTAATCTCGCCAGAATCGATGACCGCCTTATTCACGGTCAGGTTATTACCACCTGGGTTAAAAATCACGATATTGAACAAATACTGATCGTCAACGATAAAGTGGCGAGCGACTCCGTGCAGCAGTCTGTTATCAGCATGTCGGCGCCTCCAGAATTAAAAGTCCAGATTTTTGGCGTGCAAAAGTTTATTGATATCATGAAAAAAACTGAGATTAAAAGACGGACAATGCTGCTGTTCACAAACAGTGTCGACGTTAATGCCCTGGTCGAAAATGGCCTGGATATTAAGAAATTAAACGTCGGCGGCATGAGAATGCATGAAGGGCGTAAAAGTCTGTCACGCGCCGTTGCCGTTACACCAGAAGAAGATCAGGCCTTTAAATCACTCATTGCCAGGAATATTGCAGTAGAAATACAAATGGTGCCCAAAGACACCATTGTTGAACTGAAATCATTATTGGATTAATAGCATCACGCAAAGCCCTGAAATCGTTCAATTGCAGCTAACAGCCCTGCAATTTTAAGTATGACAGGTATAACGCCATCACCGGGAAGTAACATTATGTTAATTGAAGCCATTCTGGTTGCCATCTGGGCAGGTATTTGCTCAATGGACGACGTGGGACCGCAAATGCTACGGCGTCCTCTGCTTACAGGAACCGTGGCCGGTATTATTATGGGCGATATGGTTCAGGGGCTTGCCATCAGCGCCACCCTTGAATTGGTCTGGATGGGCATTGGCAACGTGGGAGCCTACTCCGCGCCCGATATTATTGCCGGCTCAATCATTGGCGTTGCGCTGGGTATTGCCTCCAAAGGCGGGATTGCCGCCGGGATAGCCCTTGCCGTGCCGGTTTCGATTTTGTGCCAGCAGCTTTTGATTATCTGGCGCTCTTTTGCCAGCTTCTTAAACGTTTGGGCTGAAAGATCGATCCTCACCGGAGATTATCGGGGACTGGTTAAAATCCACTATTTATCTACCCCTCTTTGGTTCCTGATTAGAGCGGTTCCCTGCTTCCTGGCTATCTATTTTGGCAGCGGCCTGGTGAGCAAAGTGCTAGATGCCATTCCAGCCAGTATTTTAACCGGGATGGGTGTGGCATCTAAAATGATCCCCGCTATCGGCGTCTGCATTTTATTGCTGATGCTGCTGAAAGGAAGAATGTGGTTCTTTTTCCTACTCGGTTTTATGTTAACCACTTATTTAAAATTGCCAATTATTCCAATAACCTTTATCGCCCTGGCCTTCGCCGTACTTTACGACATGGCCTGGACCAATGGCATCAACAATAAACAGACTGACAATAATAAACCGGCTAAAATCGAAACCGAAGAGGAGTACGACCTGTGAGTGAAATAACATCCTACAATAACGTTGAGCGTACGACCTCGGATAAAAAGCTGACAAAAACCGATCTCAATCGTATTTTCTGGAATATACAGAGCATGTCCTTTTCATATAACTATGAAAAGCTACAAACTATCGGCTTTGCGCACTGCATGATCCCGGTACTCGATAAGCTCTATGAAAATGCCGATCCGGAAACCCGTGCTCGAGCTATGCAACGGCATTTAAAGTTCTATAACTCCCAGATCAATACCGGGGCACTGATCCTCGGCGTAACGGCCGCACTGGAAGAAAAAACCACGGAAGAAGAGAAAGAGGCCGTTATTTCCGTCAAGGCCGGGCTAATGGGCCCGCTGGCCGGACTAGGCGATAGCCTGCTGAAGTTTACCTGGCTGCCTATTTGCGGCAGCATCGGTGCGGCATTTGCACTTCAGGGAAATATCATAGGACCAATATTGATGTTCATTCTCTTTAATATCGTAAATGTCGGCTCAAAATACTTGTTTATCCATTACGGCTACAACAAAGGCGTTGATTTAATCGAACAGTCAAAGAACTCGAATATTATTCAACGTATATCAAATGTCGCCAACGTCGTCGGGGTAATGGTGCTTGGCTCGCTCATTGCCACTACGGTGAAGATCTCGACGCCGTTGGTTATCTCCGTAGGTGAGCAGTCAATTCCGGTACAGGAGATGTTCGATAAGGTTGCACCTAATCTGCTCACTCTGCTCTTTTCACTGGGTGTATTTTTCCTGGTGAGAAGGCTAAAAGGGAAATACACAGTGTCTCTCATCATTGCCATGATGGTCTTCGGTGTTATTTGCTCAACATTTGGCATATTAAGTTAAAGGGATGATGAATGAAGACTCAAAGACAACTTTCCGTAAGCAGAAAAAACCAGACGCAGCTTGAAATTCATTTTTCTGACGTCGAAGGGCCAATATCGTTGTACTGGACTCCCGAAAATGACGTTAATACATCTGCCCGAACTTTAATTTCCCGTAATGCCGTTAGCCCTTACCGGATTAATGATCCACTCAATGCCAGTCAACGCATCTACTTCATTATTGAATGCAATGGTCAATCCCAGCTTTTTGCCGAGAGAACGCTGCCGGTTTCTGGACTCAATAACTTCCGGGATTTCGGCGGCTACATCGGCGCAGGGGGGAAAAGAATAAAATGGGGGATGCTGTATCGCTCCAACCATTTGCATCAGCTTAATGCACAGGCTCAAGCCTATATTCAATCACTAAATATTCAGACGATCATTGACTACCGCAGCACGAGAGAAATAGCCAAAAGCCCCAATACCTTTGTCGGCGAAAAACAGACCGTTCATCTGGATGCCGTGGCGCAAACCGCAGAACTGGCGGCACAGTTTTCGGCGGACGCCAGCCACGAAGATCAAATGCTGATTGAGAGCGTGATACATGACATTCCCACCGAGCTGGTCAACGGCCACGGCGAGCAGGTGCTGGAGCAATACCGAAACTTTGTCACCAGCGAGAAGTCCAAACACGCCTTCACAGCAATGATCCGCACCGTACTGGATAAGAAAAATAGCCCACATATCCAGCACTGCCGAGGAGGCAAAGACCGAACCGGTTACGGCGTGGCGCTGATTTTGTTTATGCTCGGCGTCTCAGAAGAGGATGTTATTGCCGACTATATGCTCACCCAGGCCAACCGGCTAGAGCGAAACGAAATTAAAATGGCCGCCTACCGCCGTATCACCGACGACAATAAGGTGCTGGATTACCTGCACACACTGATTGATACCCGCGAAGCATTTATTATTGCGGCTATCAACGCCATGAAAGTGCAGTCGGGCAGCGTGACCGGCTACATTAAAGAGGCATTGGGCTTCACCGACGCCGACTTTGTGACGATGCAGAATAATTTTTTAACCAACCATCTCTGAGCCCTCAGGGTCGAATGCAGGCGCTTTCACAGGATAAAATCAGCGAAAACCGCTTAGATTCCAGGCAAACGGCCCGCCAACCCCTTAACCTGTCTCGAAAAGCGGGTATACTACGCCCGCCGCGTTCCCTTAGTTAAATGGATATAACGAGCCCCTCCTAAGGGCTAGTTGCAGGTTCGATTCCTGCAGGGAACGCCATTAGATTTCACCTTTCTGCTCTGCCTTTCTTTCAGACTCGTCATTAAAAATACCTTCTGCTATCAATGCGGTGAGCTTTGCATATCCACAGCATGGAATCACCGGAAGCATTAAGGATATAATCCCTTCAACGATCTCTCAGCCGTCGAAAAGAACATGACAAAACTTACGTTACAAGAGCAGATGCTCAAAGCAGGCCTGGTCAGCAGCAAAAAAGTGGCTAAAGTGCAGCGCACCGCGAAGAAATCACGCGTGCAGGCTCGTGAAGCTCGTGAAGCCGTGGAAGCCAACAAACAGGCTCAGGTTGAGCGCGATAAAGAACTCAGCGAACAGCAAAAGCAGGCCACTTTAGCCAAAGAATATAAAGCGCAGATCAAGCAGCTGATCGAAATGAACCGCATTGTTATTTCGAAGGGTGATATCGGCTATAACTTCACGGACAATAACTTAATTAAAAAAGTCTACGTCGATAAGGTAACCCAGACTCAGTTGATTAAAGGCCGCCTGGCCATCGCCCGCCTGATTTCAGATAAAAATCCCGAAGGTGAATACGCCATTATTCCCGCAGGCGTTGCCGATAAAATTAAACAGCGCGATGCCAGTTTTATTGTGCTGAGCAGCGACCTGGCGCCAGAAGACAAAGACGAAGACGATCCGTATGCGGACTTCGTGGTGCCTGATGATTTGATGTGGTAACGATTCATTGCGTTAAGTCGGCCTGGTTTTCTGGGCCGCCTGGTTAACTTTTTTCAATCATATTGAGGATCAAATCAAGCGGGAAGATGATTTCACTGGTCTGCCTGAGTTCTTCCGTTGTCCACCAGCGGTGCTCCCGAATGACTTTCTTTTCGTTGTCAGTCCACCTCGCACGGTCAATATCTGATTTATCCACATGAAGGGTAAAGAAACGCTCTGCCGCAAGAACCGTTTCACCGCTGGGCAGCATCATTTCGAAGTTTCTGGCTGCTACCTGCTGCCCTGCCGTGATTCTTGTTAACCCCGTTTCCTCAAAGAGTTCTCGCAAAGCGGCCTGTTCATATGATTCACCGTGTTCAAGTCCTCCGCCCGGCGTTGCCCAGTATGATTTTCCACGCAAAGCATCCTCTGTATGGCAGAAATTAAACAGCAAGACATGATTTTCTGGGGAAATAACTATCCAGCGAGAGGATGGTCGAATACGCACAAAACCCCCTGATACAGGTTATTCATCATTATTTGAAAGTGGACTTAGAATCGTGCATAGATTTACGGCAATATAATATCAGAAATGAGGAAGTTAGCCGGAAATCATCCCGCTCCCCCCGCCCTTACATATTTTTTATATCCAGTGATTTTACTGTTACGGCGGTCTGCTGACTGAATACCTCTTTCTGCATAAAGCGGGGGAAAGCACTGCCGGACGGAATCAAAGAGGCAGATCCGCACCCGGTCGTTTTAAAATTGACTACAAAACCTTATGGTTGAAGCGAGCAGGACGATAGCTTGCAGGAATCTCTTCGCGCCTGCCGTCGCGTATTTCTTCAGCAACCAGTCGTCCTATTGTCGCCGCGCAAGTCACCGCCGGATGCATAACAGCGACATACACTCCCCGGCTCTCGTCAGTAAAACCAAGCACTGGATTCCCATCCTGAGGCACAGGGCGCTCTCCCACCGAGTAATGCATCAAAGAGGCCGATTCTGCCCCCCGGAGATGCTTTCTGACTGAGGCCTGAGCGGCGCTCACGGTTTCTGTCACCAGGCCGCTTTCCGGATAATCCTCGGCGGCCAGGAGATCTCCGTTGTGGGCATGCCTGACTTCTATCTCGTCCCCGGCGATTAGCGTGTTGACTACCCGTTGAGGGACGGCAAACCGCAGCAATATAGCGGGGGATGTCAGAACGGGGACGGGAATTCCCACCCGCTGAGCCAGCGTGGGAATACCCGCTCCACAGGCCAGCACCACACAATCTGCCTCCCATTGTCCCTGACTGGTCTGAACGCCTGTGACTTTACCTTCGGTGGTGCAGATAGCCGTCACGGTCGTTTGCTTGTGCAGGACGACGCCCATCCTACAGGCATGTTCCAGTATGGCACGCGTCGCCTCGGCGGCATCCACGGTTCCGTCTTTTGCTGCATAGCGGGCTTCCGGGGGAGGACATACCATCGCAGGTTCAAGGCTGGCTATTTCAGACCTGTCGACCAGGCGTTCGCCCGGTAAGCAGGCCTGAGGGGCTGAGTCGTATTTCAACGAACCACTCCAGCTAATCTGCAGGTCAGGAATTTGGGCCTGCAGTCTGCACCAGTCGGCAAATGCGGCTCGCCGGAGAAACACATCCGCCGCATCATCACTGACCGCACCGGTCAGCCAGCCAAACGCGCTGCCTGTCGCCCCGGAGGCAGGCTCATTTTGTTCAATCAGAGTGACGTCAAATTCAAGACGGGCCAAATGCCATGCGATTGAAGTCCCGACGATCCCGGCTCCCACTACAACTATTCTTTTTTTGCTTCTGACCAAGCCGGCCTTCTCCTGGGGGTAAGTAATTCAGGCCATGATGCGAAATTTAGGGGGTACGGGCAAGCTACCAGAATTGCGGCCCGTTATCCTCGAGATAAACCGGGCCTGAAAACAACAGCAGATTAAAGATTCGCGCTACGTAAAGCGGTGCAAAAAGCGCAGTTGCAGCCCGCAATCGGGATGATTTTGGTGATGTCGTAGTTGGCTTCGGAGGGAATCGCATGCCCATTGGCGGCGCTATTGTTCACACTAGCCGTCTGTTCAGGGTGAACCGAGGAATTAGAAACGAATGCCGAGGCATGGAATGAGGTCGCTAACAATGTCGCCCCCACGATACTTAATACTTTCATTTTGTCACCCACGCTAAAAACCAGACCATCACTCTAACGTGGGCAGATTTTGAACACCAGATGCCACGACTTAAATAAAGTGTGCATATTTATGTCTAAACGCCCAGCCCTGCACCAGGCCTATTAATGTCATTAATATCAATTAATTACTATAAAAAACAGCCCATCACATTTCTGCAAATAAGCGCTGTCAGCTGCGTAAATCCCGCCGCAGCAGGAGTTTTAATATCATGCTGTTTTTATTCGGCAAATTTCAATAATGCCTCACCATCCAGGCGGTAGCGAACCCATTCCGATTGCGGCAACGCCCCGATGCTCAGATAAAAATCAATCGCGGGCTGGTTCCAGTCCAGGACAGACCATTCCAGGCGGCCACACTGCCGCTGCACCGCGCACTGCGCGATATATTTCAGTAACGACCTTCCCGCTCCCCTGCCGCGATACTCAGGAGAGATGTATAAATCCTCCATGTAGATACCGTTCCTCCCAAGCCAGGTCGAGTAGCTGGTGAAGAAAACGGCGTAACCGATAATTTTGCCTTCTGTCTCGCAGATCAACGCTTCAGTTTTACTGCCTGCGTCAAACAGCGTCGCCCGGATCTCCTCTGGCGTGGTGATCACTTCCTGGGGGGCTTTTTCATACACGGCCAGCTCATAGATCATGTCGTAAATAGCCTGAGCGTCTTCCGGGCGGGCCTGACGAATCGTCATACTCATTGGTTTTCCTGTTATTTCTGGATGGCGTTAACGTTGCTGGCCCCAAGCATAAAGGTTATTGTCAGGCGAATTAAGTGCAATGAAATCACCAGATGATGAATACTATGCATCCAACCTTAAGGCGTCTCGATTTAAACCTTTTGCCTGTTTTTGACGCGATTTATCGCCATCGTTCCGTCCGCCTGGCGGCCGATGAACTGGCGATGAGCACCTCGGCGCTTAGCCACGCGCTGTCGAGACTGAGAGCCTCGCTCAATGACCCGCTGTTTTACCGGGAAGGGCACCGGATGTGTCCCAGCGTGTATGCCACGCAGCTCGCCCCTTCTATTGCTTCGACGTTGAAATACCTGGATCAAGAGCTGACTCAGCAGCCGGAGTTTGACGCATCCCGGACGACAGAGCGCCTGCAGATAGCGATTACGGATTTTACCGCTTTTTGCATTTTCCCTGCCCTGATGCACAAACTGCAGCATGAAGCGCCCGGCCTGAGCTTCGAGTTACTTTACTTGCCTCATACACCGGCACTGACGGAGCTTCTGGCGGGCGAAGTGGATTTGGCGCTGGGGTTCAGTACCTCAGAAGATATCCGGCATCCGGAGCTGGAAGAAATTGGCTGGTTTACAGATGAGTATGTCGTCATCAGTCACCCAAGCTGGACACGGCTGACATTTGAGGATTATCTCGCCGCAAGGCACATCGTTGTCACGCCGTGGAATGAGAAGCAAGGTGTGTTGGACAGGCAGCTTGAGCAAATGGGTTACACGCGGCAAATAGCCATCAAGACGCCATCTATGCTTAGCGCGCCGTTTATTGTGGCAGAAAGCAACCTGCTAATGGCGCTGCCGCGCTTTGCCGCTGAAAAACTGATGCCGGCCACGAATATAAAGATTTTTTCATTACCGTTCGAAATACGTCCGTTTGAAATAAAAATTTATTCACACAAACGAAGCGGGAAGCGGAGCGCGACCAACTGGCTGAAATCGAGGCTGCAAACGCTGGCGAAGGAGATAAACACCGGGCAGTGAAAGCTGTTCGGCGTTTAGCTCATCCCGCTTTACGCAGTCGGGTTACCAGGGCCTGAACCGCCGGAGACGTTTTTCCTGCCGAAGAACACACCAGGCCAAACTCGCGATGAAGCCCCGGCGTCAGCGGCACCACGCACAGGCCGCGCATATCTTCAGGCAGCGTGGACGCAGGCACTATTGCCACACCCATGTCTTCGCGCACCAGCATACAGGCGCTGACCCAGTCCCGGACCGTGACGCGTACGTCAGACAAGCGCAAACCGGCCTCTGCCATTAAACTGCCGCCATTTACCACACAGCCTCCAGTCGCCAGCACGAAGGGCTGCCCCGCCAACGCTTCAAGGGTTATTCCCCGGGATCTGGCCCCACGCGCCATGGCGTGGCTGGCAGGCAACACCGCCATCCAGGCATCCTGCCCGAGAATAACGTCAGCCCGGCCGGGAACGGGGTTCATCACCACACCCAGTTCGACGGTATCTGCGGCAATCCACTGCTCGACTTCTTCATCAATGCCTTCGAGTACCACGACCTCAATGCCGGGATGCAAACGCCTGAAGTCACGCAGCAGGCCGGGCAGCAGCGTCGATGTCACCGACGGGAAGCTGCCGAGGCGAATACGGCTCCCGCTTAAGTCCCGACACGACTCGGTCAGCGAGCGGATCGCCTCGAGATGCAGCTGCATACTCCTGGCATGAGCGATAACCTGCTCCCCCAGCGCGGTAACGCCAATGTTCCTGCGCTCGCGGGTAAAAACCGGGAACCCCAGGGAAGCTTCCAGCTGCGCGATGGCCTGGCTGGCGCCTGACTGAGTCATGCCCACCTCCTCCGCCGCACGGGAAATGTTGCTGGCATCGGCCACCGCGACCAGCAATCGCCAGTGCAAAAGGTTCATCATCGTTATCAGTAGCTCAACTAATAGTTATTTAATGAATGATTAATTTTACAGAGATTCCGGGCTAAATCATAGTGCATCCAGGTGCCGGGTCGCGCACTGTACACCTGTTTCCCCATTTTTGGAGATGCCATGAAACTGTATTACGCCCCAAAAGCTTGTTCGCTCTCGCCTCACATTATCCTGCGTGAATTAGAGCTGGAATTCGAACTCATCAAAGTGGATAACAAAACTAAACTCACCGCCGACGGGCGAGACTTTTTCACCGTCACGCCCAAAGGCTATGTTGCCGCGCTGGAGCTGGACAACGGGGAGATCCTGACGGAAGGCACGGCTATCGTGCAATACCTGGCCGATCTCCAGCCGGAAAAAGGGCTAGCGCCTCTGGCAGGAAGCTGGGCGCGGGTGAGATTGCAGGAATGGCTGAACTTCATCACCAGCGAACTTCATACCGCGTCTGCCCCGCTGTTCAACGCCTCGCTGCCGGAAGAGGTTAAAACCATCTTCCGTGAAAAATTCTTCAAGCGGCTCGATTTTGTTCAGGATGCGCTCTCGAAAACTGTGTACCTGACCGGCTCTACTTTTAGCGTGGCTGATGCCTATCTTTATACCGTCCTGAGCTGGGGCAAAATGTTATCAATCGACCTTAACCAGTGGCCCGCTATTACCCGTTATATGACGGCGATAAACGCGCGGCCAGCGGTGCAGGAAGCGCTGCGTGTGGAAGAAACTCACTGATCCCTTTTGCCCGCTGAACAGTGTTATCATCCGGGCCAGGCTAACCAACCCAGAGATAACCATGAACAACGAAATCGACCTGAAATATTACGACATCGCGGACGAGTACTCGACGGAAGCGGCAAAGCCCGTTGCCGAGGATGAGCGTGATGCCGTGGCGCACTATTTCCAGCTGCTGATTACCCGCTTAATGAATAACGAGGAAATCAGCGAGGAAGCGCAGGGTGAGATGGCCGTTGAGGCTGGCCTTGCCGAACAGCGCATTGACGAAATCGCTGAGTTTCTGAATCAGTGGGGCAACGAGTAATGTCTGCCACAACACGTTTCCCCGTCAGAACGGGCTGTCGCACCTGGCCGCCACCGGTTCGCCGCTGACGGGGTGAACAAAATGCAGTTCGCTGGCATGCAGCATCAGCCGAGGCGCTCGTTCGGTGCACGGCAACGCCAGCCCGCCATACAGATCGCAGCCCAGAATCGGGTGGCCAAGATATTGCGCATGGATGCGCAGCTGGTGGGTCCGCCCGGTTTCAGGCGCAAGCTGTACCCTCGTTAACGGCAGCCGAGCACCATTTTCAAGTTCCCGATAAATCCGCTCAATCACCGTGTAACGCGAGCGAGCAGGTTTGCCGCTGACGGCGCAAATCGACATCAGTGGAAACAGCGCCGGATCTTTGGCAATCGCCGCGTCGATCATTCCTTCCTCTTTTTCAAGATGCCCGCACAGCAGCGCGGTATACACCTTGGCAACAGAACGCTGGCTGAACTGCTGGCAGAGCAACGCATTGATCGCCTTATTCAGCGCAATCACCATCAGCCCGGAGGTGCCGAAATCCAGGCGATGCACCAGCGTGCAGCCGGGGAATATCTTCACCAGCCGATGATGCACCGAGTCAAGATTCTGCGGGTTTTTCCCTGAAAGGCTGAGCAAGCCGGAAGGTTTATTGATCAACGCCAGATGCTCGTCCTGATAAAGAATTTCTATCTCATCAAAACAAGGCGGGGCAATAAACGTATCAATAATCGTAGACATTGGGCTGCCCGGCTGGAGAGTGGAGCCGGATGATAGCGAATTTCACGAGGCCAGGCGAATCTAACCCCGAAAAAGAGGGGCCATCAAGGCCCCTGTTTAAACTTATCTGGCTGAACTATTTGCCCTCGCCGGTTATCTTCTTCACCTCAGCTTCGGTTGCCGCAGGCGCACCGTTACCCCAGGAACCACGCACGTAGTTCACCACATCGGTCATCTCTTTGTCCGACAGCACGCCTTTATAGCCGGGCATCATGAACGGAATAGTGCCCTGGGTTTGCGGCGTGTGCGCCCCGTCGGCGATCACGCGGATAAGCGAGGACGGATCTTTCGCCATCACCGCCGAGTTGCCCACCAACGACGGCACGTTAAAGTCAGTCCCCTTCCCGTCCGGGCTGTGGCAGGTTGAGCAGTAGCGCATGTAGAGGGTTTTACCGTCGGACGGCTGAGAAACCACGGCAGCATTCACCGGCGTGGCGGCTGTTTTTTGCGGCTTGAAGTTGGCGATATACAGCGCGATAGCTTCCAGGTCGGCATCCGTCAGGTACTGGGTACTTTGGGTGACCACTTCCCCCATTGGCCCGGCAATAGCGTGATGCTGGCTGCGGCCTTTGCTCAGCAAGTCTTTCACTTCCTGGGTGGACATATTCATGCCGCGCAGGGAAGGCGCATACCAGCCGTCGATCATCGCCCCGCTCAGGAATTCCGGGCTGGAATCATCGTAGCCTTTCTCCTGCATCGCCATGCCGCGTGGAGTATGGCAGGCGCCGCAGTGGCCCGGCCCCTGCACCAGATAAGCCCCACGTTTAATTTTCTCCGCGTTATCGCCGCGGGCCTCAACCACCACGCCGCCGGATTTCACGTCATCCACGAACAGGCCGTTCCACACGCGCAGCGGCCAGCGGGCCGACAGCAGCAGCGGAATATCATTCTCTTTATTGGCGATCGCCGCCGGGGCAACGTCCTTCATAAAGTAGTCGTACAGCGCCTTCACGTCTTCATCGGTCATTTTGGCGTAGGAAGGATAAGGCATCGCCGGGTAAAGGGCGTGGCCATCTTTGGCTATCCCCTGGCGAACCGCCTTCTCGAAATCTTCGTAGCTGTAATCGCCAATGCCGTGGGTTTTGTCCGGCGTGATGTTGGTGGAGTAGATATCCCCCACCGGCGTAGAAAACTTTTTGCCTCCGGCCATCGGCTGGCCGCCGTCTACGGTGTGGCAGGCGACGCAGTCTGACGCGCGCGCCACATACTCACCTTGCGATACGGCAGCGTAGCCGCTGGCAGAAAAGAGGATCGAGATAGCCGCTAAAATACCTTTCATTTCCTGGTTACCCCATCGCCACAAGTTCGTTGACCGCACGCCATGCCTGGTCGATAGCCGCGTGGGCGTAAGCGCTCCAGTCTGAGTCAGAGTTAGCAATCGTGATGCGGCCTATCGGCTGGCGGGCACGGTTGATAAGTTCCGGCATTTTCTCCATGTCATCGCTCAGGGCGTTAGCATAGTAGGCATAGCCGTGCGCCCAGCGGTTGACCGTGATGGCCGCAATATCGCGTTCGTGGTCAAAGCCGGTGTGGCCCAGCATCTCCTGCAGCTGAGAGCGGATCATCTGCTCGTGGGCTTCAAAGGTAGATCCCAGCAGGAATGCACGGCCCCGGCGGAACTGCTCGCGCGGAGACATGTTGCTGCCCGGATAAGTCGGCACATACACCATGTGGATACACATCGGGTCGTCCGGCGTTTGCGGGTGATGGTAGTCGCCCATGCTGACCGGGTAATCAAGCTTCACGCGGCTGTACGGCGCTGCCGGGGAATAGAATTCATGCACGCCGGTGTTTTTGAAAGCACGCCAGTTGTTGACCACCACGTTGGTGTAGACCAGCGGCGCTTTGACGTTGAGGCGCAGATCTTCTTTCTGCTGCTCCGGTGCCTCCGGCACGATGTACGGGATCATCATGTTGTAGCCCGCCATAATGGCGTTGCGGCTCTTCACGCGGCGCAGCTTGCCGCTCTGATTGTTGATATAGCTCACCACCACGCCGTTATCGGCATTGGCGGCGTTAATCACGCTGCTGTTGAGCCGAATGCGGGTACCGTTTTCCGGCCTGTCCAGCAGCTCGTAGTGCAGCCTTGCGGTGACGGAATCTTCCATCGTACTGCCCGGCAGCGCGTCAGGAATCAGTTTTCGCACCATCAGGCGCGTCAGCCCGGCGTTGCCGTCCGGGAAGTGGTAGGTGTACGGCTCTTCAAGGTCGGCCAGCGCTTCGCCATCCAGCGGCGGCAACCCCATTGCCTCCATGCCCGGCAGCGCACAGGCGCGCGCGTCGCTGCAGCTCACGCCTTCAATCCCGATGGCAAAAAAGTCGTTGGTACGCTGCTGGAAGTACATCAGCGCCATTTTGCTTAAGCCGACTTTCTGCTCGAGGAACTCATGATAGCTGTGGACATCCAGCCATTCACTTTTCTGCTCGACCGTCATGCCCGGCAGGTAATCGGCAGGGTTGACGTGCAGATCCAGCAGCGCCTTGCGGTCTGCCTCGCTCAGCGGGAAGTCATTGATAAAGGCTTCGATGCTGCGGCCATTGAGCCTGTCTGGCGGAATATCGTCCGACACCGCGCGACCCGGGTCGCCGCTGACGATTTTGGTTTCACCGAAGTTCTTTTTGTCGAAGAACACGCCGCGGCTCAGGTTCTGGTCCGGGTAGAAAGTAGCGTCAAAGCTGCTTTTCATTCGCGTGATGCTGACGCCCAGGGAATCCATCAGGCCGTGAACCACCGGGCTGAAGTTGCTGTTCGGCGACTGGAATGATTCGCTGCCGCCGTAGCCCAGCAGCGTTTTGCCGCCGACGTTGAACTGGTTGCGCTTGGCGTGCCCGCCGAAGTCGTCATGGTTGTCGAGGATCAGGATTTTGGCCTTCTTCCCCATTTTTTCGCGCCAGAAGCAGGCTGCCGCCAGGCCGCTGATCCCGCCTCCAACCACCACCAGGTCGTACTCTTCTTCTACCGGCAGCTTACCGAAGTCGAATTTTTCGTGCTCGCGCCCAAGGGCGTGCGCCATTTCGAACGAGCCAGGGTGGTTGCCGCGCAGACCAGTTAGCCCCGGCGGGTAGTAATCTGCATTTATCACGGCGCTGCCGGGTGCTTTGCCGTTTGCCCTCACCAGTTCCAGAGGCGTTAAACCAGAGACAATTGCAATTGCCATCCCGTTAAGAAAGTCACGTCGGGTAATAGACATAGATAACCTTTTTTATCAGTCCTTTATACCCGTCATACTTCAAGTTGCATGTGCGTGACCTGCATCCGCTCACCTCAGTCACATAGTTATCTATGCGCCTGAGGATTCACGGCCTTGGTGCCTTCATGCAACTCGAATTATTTAGGGTATAGACATATTGTTAACCAAATGATAACAAACTCCCTGCCGCTTCGCTACGCGATAAGCCTGTTAACTATAGTGTCTTTTCTGGTAACGGGTTGCCGGTGCGGCCGCGGGTAACGACCAGTAAGCGGCGTGCTGCGGGCTATTGCCGAGGTTTGAGCTCTTCGTCGAGTTTCTTCGAGTCGTAGTAATCGCCCTGCCAGGTAATTTTGTCGTGGCTGACTTTGATAAAGCTCACGCCTTCAAACTTGATCGGGTTGTTGGTTGCCGGGCTGCCGCCCCACTCGCCGCTGTTGGTGCCGGTGAACGTCCAGCGGAAAGCGATAGTGTCGTGGTTATAAACCGGCTCGCTGGTCATCTGCCAGTGCAGGTCCGGCACCGCTTTAATAAACGCGCCAATCACCTCTTTCTCGGCTTTCTCTTTCCCTTCAACCGGTGTGCCGACGGCGGCGTCGTAATAAACCATATCGCTGGCAAGATACTGGGCCGCCTGCCCGGCCTGGTGGGCATTCCACGCAGCCATATAATTTTTCACGACGGAAAGCGGAGCGCTTTCGGCCAGCGCCAGGGTTGAAAAGAAAAACAGCGACAGCGCAACAGCATTAACTCTTTTCATCGCAGGGATCCTTATTCAGTGATATCGCACATAATGTGTTTGAGGCGGGTGTATTCGTCGAGGGAGTAAGACGAAAGGTCTTTGCCGTAGCCAGACTTTTTAAATCCGCCATGGGGCATTTCCGCGCACAGCGGGATATGGTTGTTGATCCACACGGTGCCGAAATCGAGACGGGTGCTAAAGCGCTGCGCCCGGCTGTGGCTGCTGGTCCAGACGCTTGCCGCCAGGCCGTATTCCACGTCGTTGGCTCTGCTGAGCGCCTCTTCTTCGCTGCTGAAAGACTGGATAGTCATCACCGGGCCAAAAACTTCATGCTGGATGGCCTCATCGCGCTGCTTCAGCCCGGAAATGATCGTCGGCTCAAAGTAGTAGCCGGGGCCCGCGCCCTTTTTGCCGCCGGTTTCAATTTTTGCATGGGCAGGCAGCCGTTCAATAAAGCCCGTCACCTGCTCCAGCTGGTTGCGGCTGTTGAGGGCGCCATACAAAGCCTCGCGATCGTCCGGCTCGCCGAAGGTGATTGATTTGGTTTTCTGAATCAGCTTTTCAAGGAAAGCGTCGTAGGCGGAGGCTTCAACGATGATACGCGTGGCAGCGGTGCAATCCTGCCCGGCATTAGAGAAACCGGCGGCGGTAATCACCTCGACCGCTTTGTTCATGTCCGCATCGGCAAACACCACCACCGGTGCCTTGCCGCCTAATTCGAGATGCGCTTTGGTCAGGTTGGCGGCAGCAGAGGCGGCAACCTGCAGCCCGGCGCGAACGGAACCGGTAATCGACACCAACGAGGCTTCCGGGTTGGATACCACCAGCGAGCCCGTCCCCGCTTTGCCCAGCACCACGTTGAATGCGCCCTGTGGGAACAAAGGTGCCGCAATTTCGGCCAGAATCAGCGTGCTGATAGGCGTCGTATCGCTCGGTTTCAGCACCACGGTGTTGCCCGCCGCAAGCGCCGGAGCGATTTTCCAAACGGCCATCATGAATGGGTAGTTCCACGGCGTCACCTGCCCGACAATCCCCAGCGGTTCACGGCGAATGGTTGAGGTAAACCCGGCGGCATATTCCCCGGAAGCTTTCCCCTCAAGGCAACGGGCCGCCCCGGCAAAAAAGCGGATAGCGTCGCAGGACGCCGCGATTTCATCGCGCTCGATAAAGTGTTTAAGCTGCCCCGTTTCCTGACTTTGCACCTCCACAATCCGCGCGGCATTACGTTCAATTTCATCGGCAAGTTTCAGCAAGGCACGCTGCCGCTCGGACGGCAGGGAATGTTTCCATACCGCGAACGCCGCTTTTGCCGCCGCGTAAGCCTGGTTAACTTCTTCCGCGCCGCCGTCAGGGGATTGCGCATAAACCTCGCCGTTGACCGGGCTGACCAGGTCAAACAATGTGGCTGGCTGGCCCGCCACATAGTGCCCGTTGATAAAATGCTTTAGGGTTTGCATCGCCTTTTCCTCAGATTAAACATAAACAATATTATGTAATATCTTTTGAGTGGCGACTTTTCAATCTGCGCTTGATAGCAACATGATCAACCCCACAATTTAACAATATTTTTACATTGCGATGCCGGGCAAGCGGTGAAAACCGCCGTTTCTGGTAGCCTGTCGATGCCTTTCTTAAAGGCCCGGGCTGTGCTATCAATAACCGTTGATTCAGGGAATTTTAATCAGAGAGCACTATGATTACTCACGCAGTAATATTCGCACCTATAGGACAGGCAAGTCGATCCGATCAAATTGTGCAGCGGCTTTCAAATGCAATTATTACTGGTTTGCTTGAGGCAAATGAGCAGCTTCCTAATGAAGCCGACCTTGCCAAAATGATGGGCGTTTCCCACATAACAATACGCGAAGCCTTAAATACTCTGCGGGCGAATAATTTAATCCACACCGTTCGTGGGCGAAATGGCGGCAGCTTTGTTTGCGAAAATAGCGGCGAATTTCAGACGCCGCTCCACCCTTTTAAGACCATCAGCTCAGACTATATTTCTGACCTCGGCGAAATGCATTGCGCCATAATTAGCCACAGCGCCAAACTGGCCTCCAGACGCATGACCAGCGCGGATATCACCCGGCTACGGGAGTTTGTTGAGGCGCTGAAATCGGCCAGCACGCCGGAGCTAAAAACTCAGGCAGATATGCGCTGCCTGCTGGCACTTTCCGCCAGTTCTCAGTCCGCAAGGCTTGCCAACCAGGAACTGCTGCTGCAGGCCGAATGGGCTTCACTGGTGGCCATTCTTTACCGTGATGAAGCCATTCATCGGGAAGTGATTGATGTTTATACCGAATTGATCGCCGCGCTAGAAACCCATCACGAGCAGGAGGCGGTGCGATTAGCCACGCAACTCATCGACACCTTCACCTTCTATCTCATTGAAAGCAAATTAAAATATAAATAAAACTGACACAACAACACGGGCATCGCCATGAATGTACCTGCAAGCCTCATCCCTTTTACCCGTAAGATTGACGACATCCTTACCACCACCATCCAGGCAACCATTGCGCTTGCCGGGCAGGTTGAGTCCACGCTGGCAGCGTTTCACGGCGGCGATCATAAATTGCTGCTGGATCCCGCGGTAAAGCGAGCCATCCAGGAACATATCAAAGAGACGCTGAACGAAACGCCTTATTGCTCAGGCTCTGGCTTTGCCAGCCACATTGCAGGCAGCACGGAAGAGAAAGAGTACTGGCTGCTGGAGTGGTGGTACAAAAAGGCCGACGGCGTGAAAAAGGTGAATCTCGACCTGGATCAGGCCACCCAGCAGCGGCTGGATTTCAGGACCTTTGAGTGGTTTAAAGATGCTCAGGAAAACGGCCAGGCGTATATTCACGGCCCTTATGTCGATTACGTTTGTAATACGTCTTATACCTTAACCTCTGCGATGCCGATTTATTTGCACCAGCGTTTTATTGGCGTGGCGGCAATTGATGTGCTGGTCAGCGAAGTAGAGGAAGAATTACTTCCGCTGTTCAATAACCACAGAGTTATGCTGACTAATTTAGATAAGCGGATTATTTTCTCTACTTATCCTAAATACCGCGTGGGTGAATTACTGAATACCGCTGAGGCAGTTGAAGTCTATAACACAGAATACTGCACGTTATATGAGCTGATTAAAAAAGGGTCATAAGACCCTTTAATATTGTGGATAAATGCATACAAAAAAAGGGCCATAAGGCCCTTTGGATTAATACTCGCGGGAAAGATTTAGCCGTTTGGCGTATTCAATGGCGTCATTTTCAGGCGCATCAGAATGGCCGAACGGTCTGGCAATCGTCATGTAAACCAGCCCCGAGCCGATGACCAACGCCAGGCCAATCAGCACCGTCCAGCGGTCAATAAAGGTTGCGCTGTCCGCAGGCTGGGCCAACAGCCAGATCCCGCCGATACCGTAGGCCAGCGCCAGCACATTCACCAGCGTGCCCCATGCCCCCAGCGTCCATTCTCCCGCAGGCTTCCAGCCCTTAAGGCGCTGGCGCAGCGCGGCCAGAATCACCATCTGGAAGGAGACGTATATCCCTATCACGGCAAACGCGGTGATGCGAGCAAGGTTATCCGGCTGGAAGTAGACCCAGACGCAAATCACCATCGGCAGCAGGCAGCTCACCAACATCGCGTTGTCCGGCACGCTATGCTTCGAGATCTTCGCCATCCACTCGCTGCCCGGCAGCATTTTGTCGCGGGAGAACGAGAAGATCAGGCGGCTCAGCGCGGCCTGAAGCGAAAGGATGCAGGAGAGCATCGCCACAATGGCAATCACGATAAACAGCGTGGCGCCCTTCTCGCCCAGCGCATCGTTCAGAATCGCCGGGATCGGATCGGCTATTTTGCCGTTCACAATGTTCATCAGGTCCGGGGATGACAGCAGGTAACCCAGAATGGAGATCACCGCAGAGATCGCGCCGAAAACGATACTGAGGATCATCGCCACCGGGATCTTACGCCCCGGGTTTTTCACCTCTTCCGCCACGTTGCCGCAGGCTTCGAAGCCGAAGAACATAAACAGCCCCATCAGCGACGCCGACATAAAGGCCGTGCCGTAGCTGCCGTCTTTTGCCAGCGCGCCCATGGCGTCAAACACCACGGAGAAAGGCTGATTGCGGTGGAAAATCAGCAGGTAAATGCCGAGCGCAATCACGCTGATAATTTCGCACCAGAAGCCGAAGCGGGCGACCCTCGCCAGGTTTTTCGTCCCGGACATGTTGACGCCCATCATGATGGTGAGCAGCACCACGGAAGTGAGCAGCATCGCAATTGGCGTATCGCCGTAATGGAAAAGCGAGGCGACGAAGGTGGAGGTGTATTCCACGATAGACGTAATGGTCACCACCAGCGCCCAGAGGTAAATCCACGCGGCAATCCAGGCGTATTTCTTCCCCCACAGCCTTCTGGCCCACGGATATAGCCCGCCGGTGATGGGATACTGCGAAGCCACCTCGCCAAACACCAGGGCAACCAGCAGCTGCCCGCAGGCGGCAATCAGGATCCACCAGATGGCTGGCGGCCCGGCGAGGGTTATCGCCAGCGCAAACAGGGAATACACGGCGGTCAACGGCGAGAGGTAGGTAAAACCGAGCGCAAAGTTAGACACCAGGCCGATGGAGCGGTTGAACTGCTGGCCCTTCTCCGGCTGGGAATCGATACTTTTTGTAGCAGATGTCTGTTCCATATGTCTTTCTCTTTAGGGGGCATAGTTGCAGGCAATGGCTACATTTTATAAAACATATTAAGTTATATGTATATTGTGCTTTGTCACAATTTTGTTAGATATAATGTTATTGTATTGTTAATAACAAAAAGCAAAAGAAGAGCGAATGAAAGCAATTTCAGAGGAGGAAAAAACGCCAGCCACACTGTTCGCGGAGAGCCGGTCACCCCGCACTCCGCCTGCAGCGCAAAACGCGTTTATCTGGCAAAAGCCTGTACCTCTATTTCCTGAGAAATAAACAGATTGCGGATTGCCTGCGCCATAGCAAGCGCCCCCGCGCTATCGCCGTGCACACAAATGGAGTCGGCCTGGATGGGGGTAAATGCGCCTTCGATTGACTCCACGCCACCCTCAGTAATCAGCTGCAGCATACGTGCGGCAACCTGCCCGGCATCGTGTAACACGGCACCAGGTTCACGTCTTGACACCAGAGAACCATCAGCGTGATAGGCCCGGTCGGCAAAGGCTTCGCTGACGGTCGCCACCCCTTTTTGCTGCGCCCATGCCAGCAGGGGCGAGCCCGCCAGCACCACCAGCGGCAAGGAGGCGTCAAACGCCAGAATGGCATCCAGCACCGCTTCGGCCTGGCGCTTGTCATGCGCGATGGTGTTATACAGCGCCCCATGCGGTTTCACATACCGGACGCGCGTTCCCACTGCCTGTGCCAGCCCCTGTAGCGCGCCAATCTGGTAAATGACGTCCGCCGTCAGTTCGTCGCTGGCAATATCCATATTGCGCCGGCCAAACCCGACGAGATCCGGATACGCCACGTGCGCGCCCACGGCAACGCCCTGAGCTTTTGCGGCGCGAAGTGTTTCGAGCATGCCCGCAGGCGATCCGGCGTGAAAACCACAGGCCACGTTGACACTGCTGACAATTTGCAGGATCGCGGCATCATCCCCCATTGTCCACTGCCCGAAGCTTTCACCTAAATCACTGTTTAAATCGATGTTTTTTTTCATAGTCAGCCTTTACGCAGCGGCTCATTTTTCATCAGCAGCGCGAGGACAAAGCCCAGCACCACAACGCCAGCCGAAATTATAAACACGGAATGAATCGCTGAGCCAAAAGCCTGCAGATAATCGTTACGGATCGCCACGGGCAGTTCGTGTACCGCCTGCGCGCCAGGCTGGCGCGGCAATTGAGTCCCCTCCGGGATCAGCGTCTCAAGATTACTGCGCAGCACGGAGGTAAAAACCGCGCCAAACGCAGCCACGCCAATTGAACCACCGATGGAGCGAAACAGCGTCGCGCTTGAGGTCGCTACCCCAATAAGTTTTATTTCCACGCTGTTCTGCACGGCCAGCACCAATACCTGCATCACCATGCCGAGTCCCAGCCCTAAAAGACCAACGTACAGATAAAGCGTGGTCAGCGGCGTCTCCAGCTTTAGCGTACCGAGCAGCGCCATCGCGATAAAACTTAACAGCGTTCCGATAATGGGAAAAATGCGGTAGCGGCCTATTTTACTGATGATGCGCCCGCTGATGATTGAGGTCAGGATAAGTCCACCCATCAGCGGCAGCATTTGCATCCCCGCCTGGGACGGCGTTGAGAACTTTACCACCTGCAGATAAAGGGGCAAAAAGGTCATCGAGCCAAACAGCGACATGCCGATAATAAACCCAATCAGGCAGCTCAATAAAAAAGTACGGTTGCGGAACAGGTGCAGCGGGATCATCGGCTCAATCGCCAGTCGCTCTTCATAAATAAAGCCAATGAGCGCCACGACAAAGAACGCAAAGATGCACCACAGCTGCGGATCAGTCCACGCCATGACCGTGCCGCCTTCGCTGGTGAATAAAATCAGGCAGGTCAGAGAAATTGTCAGGTAGCCCGCGCCAAGAAAATCAATTTGATGCCTAATTCGCGCCGTCTGGGATTTCAGCACCGCGCCGATAACCAGCAGGGCAAAAATCCCCAGCGGCAGGTTGATATAGAAAATCCAACGCCAGGAAAAATGTTCAACCAGAAAACCGCCAATCAGCGGGCCAATGACCGTCGCCAGGCCGAAAACACCGCCAAAAAGCCCCTGATATTTACCGCGTTCGGCGGGCGGGATCACGTCGCCCACCGCCGCCATGGTGACCACCAGCAGCCCGCCGCCGCCCAGTCCCTGCAGCGCGCGCATTAAAATAAGCTGCGTCATGTTTTGCGCGAGGCCGCACAGCGCGGAGCCAAGAAGAAAGACCACAATCGCCGTTTGCAATACAACTTTGCGCCCGAGCAGGTCGCCAAACTTGCCGTAGAGCGGCACGACTATAGTGGAAGCCAGTAGATACGCAGTGACAACCCAGGAAAGCCTGTCCAGGCCGCCCAGTTCACCCACGATAGTCGGCAAAGCCGTAGAAACGATGGTTTGATCCAGCGCGGCAAGCAGCATGACGAGCATAAGCGCCGCGAACAGCAGGCGGACGGAGGTTGTTTGCGGCGAGCCAGATGAAGCAGTTTCGGTCGTTGTCATGGTCGTTTTCATTAAGGGGAATAAGTTCGCCCTGGCGATTTGCTGAGAGTATAAAGATACCTGCTTAACCGCCGCCTGAATTGCATCCAAACTCTGAAAAGCGCGATTAATCCGTTACTGGCAAATTCACCCTGTCGCCTCGGGTCGTTGGCTGCGAGATAACAAGAAATTCAACCTCGTTATCGGAATCATTGCGAGCCTGATGTTTTGCCTGCGGCGGAATCGGGATCCCCTTCCCCGCGGGCACAACGTAGCGCTCTCCTTCCAGCTCCATCGTCAATGCCCCGGTTAACACAAAAAAGAATTGCTGCGCCACGGAATGGTAGTGCCTTTGTTCCGTCCGCCCCGGCGGCATACGTTCATGAATCACGCTCAAAGCAGGATCTTTTAACAGATGCCATCCATCACAGTCTGTTCCCCACAAATAGTGTTCCGCATTTTCTTTTGAAACGATCATCTTTCCCCCCTGTTCAGCGAAAAAAATTAATAAAATTTAGCGTAAGCAAAAATACTTATTTTTAGACCTAAAATATCACTAAAAATGCGATATATCTTAATGTTTTTAATGAAGTAAATAAGGGAGCACCCACACCTAATTAAAGTTCAAAAAACAGACAACTGTCACAATTTTGAGACACTTGTTTTCATTTTTAATTTGGGAGTACATTAGCGCCGTCCGGGTAAGGTTTTACCTCCGAATACCAGATGAAGCGGCACCCTAAAAGCAGTTTGCGGCTTCAGCTTATTATGTACCTGTTGAGATGCGCGTCAGCGCGGAGCGATGTGAAGTGAAATATTTTCTGATGGGTATTTCTGTGATTGTTGTGTTGTGGGCCGGCACCTTCTTCCTGATGGTTGAATAAGCCTTCACAAACAGCAGCGCAAAAAGAACAGGAGCCAAAGGGCTCCTGTTTTCGTTTCATTATTCGGCGTTTTCCGCCGCGTTTTTCGGCAGCGGTGGCAGCAGCCCGTCAGCCCTGAACATCGCCTTAATACCGCGCACGGCCTGACGGATACGATCCCGGTTTTCAATCAGCGCGAAGCGAACGTGAGTGTCACCGTAGTCGCCGAAGCCAATCCCCGGTGAAACGCAAACTTTCGCTTCCTGCAGCAGCTTTTTGGCGAACTCCAGCGAACCCATCGCCGCGTAATGTTCAGGAATTTTTGCCCAGACGTACATGGACGCTTTCGGGCATTCCACCATCCAGCCCGCTTCATGTAACCCTTTTACCAGTACGTCCCGACGGCGTTTGTATTGCTCTGCGATATCACGCACGCACTGCTGATCGCCTTCAAGGGCAGCAATCGCCGCTACCTGCAGCGGCGTAAAGGTGCCGTAATCGTGGTAGCTCTTGATACGCGCCAGCGCGCTGACCAGTTCCTGGTTACCGACCATAAAGCCGATCCGCCAGCCCGCCATGTTGTAGCTTTTTGACAGCGTGAAGAACTCAACGGCCACGTCGCGCGCGCCGGGCACTTCCATAATGGAAGGCGCTTTCCAGCCGTCATAGACAATATCGGCGTAGGCCAGATCATGAATCACCAGCACGTCGTACTGCTTCGCCAGGGCAACAACCTTCTCGAAAAACGCCAGCTCCACGCACTGGGCGGTTGGGTTAGACGGAAAGCCGAGGATCATCATCTTCGGTTTCGGGTAACTTTCGCGAATCGCCCTCTCCAGCTCGGCAAAGAAGTCCACGCCTTCCACCAGCGGCACGGAGCGAACCTGCGCCCCGGCGATCACCGCCCCGTAAATATGAATCGGGTAGCTTGGGTTCGGCACCAGCACGGTATCCCCGTGATCCAGCGTCGCCAGCATCAGGTGCGCCAGCCCCTCCTTCGAGCCAATGGTCACAATGGCTTCGCTTTCCGGGTCGATATCCACGTCGTAGCGATCTTTGTACCAGCGAGAAATGGCGCGGCGCAGACGAGGAATGCCTCGCGAAGTGGAATACCCGTGCGTGTCTTCACGCTGGGCCACGGTGCAAAGTTTCTCGACGATGTGCGGCGGCGTCGCCCCGTCCGGGTTGCCCATGCTGAAATCAATAATGTCTTCGCCGCGGCGTCGCGCAGCCATTTTCAGCTCGGCAGTGATGTTAAAAACGTAAGGGGGTAAGCGATCGATACGCGAAAAACGACGTTTTGGACTGGAGTCAGCCATAAATTCCTCAGAGTAACGTGAGCGCCCGGACCGTCCGAGCGACGCTGCCACGTGATGTGGCCTGTTTTGAAAATAGCCTGAATAAAAATCGCCTGTCGAGGGGGAAATGAAAATATTTTTTCCGCGGCACAAAACGGGAAGTTTCGAATGAAACACATCACTATTTCATTTAATAATTCAGGCATACATTAACCAGGTAGCAACAACTCAGTAACTTATTTTCTGAAAGAGGGCGTCACCTATGCACCTGGACATTAACGATCTGCCAAAAGCTATCCGCGAGATAAAACAAAAGCTGCGCCGCGATCTGCCCCACTATCAATCGGCGTTTACCGAACTTGAAGCCAATATTCGCCAGCAAATCGAAACGATCCGCGAAGAAATGGCGCGCGGCGAGAACCCTGTTCCGCAGCTCGACGCCGACGACATTCTTCAGGGCCACGTGAGCGAGCAACAAAAAGCGCTGATTCGCCAGCGCGGCTGCTGCACGATCCGGGGCGTTTTCCCGCAGGAACAAGCTCGTGGCTGGAATGAAGAGATCGGCAATTATCTGGCACGAAATCATTTTGTCGAACGCCTGAAAAATGCGGCGGAAGACAACTATTTCGGCACGCTTGCCGACAGTAAGCCGCAGATTTACGGCATTTACTGGTCTAAACCACAAACCGAAGCCCGCCAGCATGAGCGTATGAAAGCGGTGCAGGTGTTCCTCAATAATCTGTGGCAAACGGAAAGCCACGGCAGGCAACACTTCGATCCAAATCGCGTCGTTTCTTACGCGGATCGCACTCGCCGTCGCCCGCCCCGCTCAAGCTCGCTGGGGCTTTCTCCGCACGTTGACGGCGGATCGGTTGAGCGCTGGCTGGACGAAAACTTCCGCCACGTTTACCGCCACGTATTTTCCGGTAACTGGAAAGATTACGATCCGTTTGCCGCCGAAGGCAGAACGGAAGTAAGGGAGTTCCCGTCCCCTGCGGTCTGTTCGATGTTCCGTACTTTCCAGGGCTGGACGGCGCTCACGCCCCAGCGCAAACACGGCGGCACGCTGAATTTGCTGCCGGTGGCGAATGCCATGGCCTGGATCCTGCTGCGGGCGCTGCAGGACGATGTACCAGAGGAATCGTTGTGCGAAGCTAAGCCAGGCAGAGCATTATCCATTAACAAAGAGTGGCATCCCCTTTTACTGACTGGGATTTCCTCAATTCCCGATATGGAGCCGGGCGATACCGTTTTCTGGCACTGCGATGTGATTCATGCCGTAGAGAACGAGCACCTCGGTGAGTTCGATAGCAACGTGATGTACATCGCCGCCGCGCCGTGGTGCGAGAAGAATGCCGGGTACCTGCCGCGCCAGTGGGACGCATTTGTTGAGGGTAAAACGCCGCCGGATTTCGCCGCCGATGATTTTGAGGTGGATTTTGCTGGTCGTGCGACCACGCAGGATTTGACGCCTGCTGGGCGGGAACAGCTTGGCGGGAAGTAATGATCCTCACCCAGGCCCTCTCCCTGGAAGGGAGAGGCAATCAACCATGTTCCTCGTCACCTATTTTCCCCCTGCCCCTTTGCGGGGAGGGAGTAGACTGCATGCTGTTGTGACCTGGTATTTTCGCCCTCGCCCCCCAGGGGAGAGGGTCGGGGTGAGGGGTGTCCTCAACTGGAAACCCCCGCCAAATTTCCTTATCATTGGCGCTTCCCCTCTGAGCCACGCGAGTGACCCGTGCACGAAATTTTTACTATGCTGCTGGCGGTGTTCGATCGCGCGGCGCTGATGCTTATTTGCCTTTTCTTCCTGATTCGAATTCGTCTGTTCCGCGAATTGCTGCACAAAAGCGCCCATACGCCTAAAGAGCTGCTGGCGGTCACCGCTATTTTCTCAATGTTTGCGTTGTTCAGTACCTGGTCAGGCGTGCCGGTTGAAGGCTCGCTGGTCAACGTGCGTATTATCGCGGTGATGTCCGGTGGGATCCTGTTTGGCCCCTGGGTGGGGATTATTACCGGGCTTATCGCCGGGACACACCGCTACCTGATTGATATCGGCGGCATCACCGCTATCCCCTGCTTTATCACCAGCATCCTGGCCGGGATAATGTCCGGCTGGATCAACCGCAAAGTGCCGAAAGAGAAGCACTGGCGAGTCGGTATCATCGGCGGCATGCTCTGTGAAACGATGACCATGATTCTGGTGGTGCTCTGGGCGCCAAGCACCGCGCTGGGCCTTGATATCGTGTCCAAAATCGGCGTGCCGATGATCCTCGGCTCGGTGTCAATCGGCTTTATTATCCTGCTGGTGCAAAGCGTCGAGGGCGAGAAAGAGGCCAGCGCCGCCCGCCAGGCCAAGCTAGCGCTGGATATCGCCAACAAAACGCTGCCGCTGTTCCGCAAGGTTAACAGCGAGTCGCTACGCCAGGTTTGCCAGATTATTCGCCACGATATCGATGCGGATGCGGTGGCCATTACCGATACCGAAAAAGTGCTGGCCTACGTCGGGCTGGGGGAAAATAACTATCACGAGAACGACCAGGCTTTCAGCCCGCGCACCCGTCAGGCACTGAAAGAGGGGCGCATCATCATTCGCAACGATGACGAAGCCTGGCGAACGCCGGAAATTCACTCCTTAATCATCATCCCGCTGTGGGAAAAAGGCGTGGTGACCGGCACCCTGAAAATCTATTACCGCCATGCCCACCAGATCACCTCCACGCTGCAGGAAATGGCGGTTGGCCTGTCGCAGATTATTTCTACCCAGCTTGAGGTTTCCCGCGCGGAGCAGCTGCGCGAAATGGCCAACAAAGCCGAACTCCGGGCGCTGCAAAGCAAGATAAACCCGCATTTCCTGTTCAATGCGCTGAATGCGATATCCTCCTCAATCCGTATGAACCCGGACACTGCCCGCCAGCTTATCGTCAACCTGTCACGCTACCTGCGCTATAACATCGAGCTGAACGACGACGAGCAGATTGATATCCGCAAGGAGCTGTATCAAATCAAGGATTACATTGCCATTGAGCAGGCGCGCTTTGGCGACAAGCTGACGGTGATTTATAACATTGATGAAGAGGTCAACTGCCGCATTCCCAGCCTGCTTATCCAGCCTCTGGTGGAAAATGCCATTGTGCACGGCATTCAGCCCTGTAAAGGTAAGGGTGTGGTGACGATAAGCATTGAAGAGAGCGGCAACCGGGTGCGCATTGCCGTGCGCGATACCGGCCACGGGATCGATCCTAAAGTGGTCGAGCGCGTGGAGAATAACGAAATGCCGGGGAATAAAATTGGCCTGCTGAACGTGCATCACCGAGTGCAGTTGCTCTACGGCGAAGGGCTGATCATCCGCCGCCTGGAGCCGGGGACCGAAATCGCCTTTTACGTGCCGCGCTATGTCCCCACCGCCGCGCCGCGCCCACTGGAAGGGAGAGAAGCATGAAGGTCATTATCGTAGAGGATGAGTTTCTGGCGCAGCAGGAGCTGAGCTGGCTCATCAAAAACCACAGCGACATGGAGATTGCCGCCTCTTTCGACGATGGTATGGATGTGCTGAAGTATTTGCAGCATCATGAAGTGGACGCCATTTTCCTTGACATCAATATTCCGTCGCTGGACGGCGTGCTGCTGGCGCAGAACATCAGCAAATTTGCCCACAGGCCGTTCATCGTGTTTATTACCGCCTGGAAAGAGCATGCGGTGGAAGCTTTTGAGCTGGAAGCGTTTGACTACATTCTGAAGCCGTATCAGGAGTCACGCATTATTGGCATGCTGCAAAAACTCGAGGTGGCTTATCAGCAGCAAACCTCTCAGCCTGCCGCCAGCCATGAAAACCGCGACGCCACGACGATTAACCTGATCAAAGACGAGCGAATTATCGTCACCGACATCAACGATATTTACTACGCGGAAGCTCACGAGAAGATGACCTTCGTCTATACGCGCCGTGAGTCTTACGTCATGCCGATGAACATCACCGAATTCTGCAGCCGCCTGCCGGAGAGCCATTTCTTCCGCTGCCACCGCTCTTATGTGGTGAACCTGAGCAAAATCCGTGAAATAGAGCCGTGGTTTAACAATACCTATATTCTTCGCCTGCGAGATCTCGATTTTCAGGTGCCGGTGAGCCGCAGTAAGGTGAAAGAGTTCCGGCAGCTAATGCGCCTGTAGAGAAGGGAAACTGGCGGGCGCAATCGCAGTGCGCCCGCGCGGTATTACAGGACGTGGCCCAGCGTCTGACGCAGGTGAGCCCCGGCGCCCAGCAGCCCAGGCTGATCGTGCACGATGAGATAAACGGGAATATCCTTCACGAACGCTTTGAAGCGGCCTTTGTCTTCAAACCCGCCGCGGAAGCCCGAAGCCTTAAAGAACTCCAGGAAGCGCGGCACGATACCGCCGGCGATATACACGCCGCCAAACGTACTCATGTTCAGCGCAAGGTTGCCGCCGAAACGCCCCAGGATCACGCAGAACAGCGACAGCGCGCGGCGGCAGTCGGTGCAGGTATCGTCCACGGCTTTTTCGGTGATGTCCTTCGGCTGGTAGTTTTCCGGTTCACGGCCATCGGCCTTAACGATGGCGCGGTAGAGATTCAGCAGACCTGGCCCGGAGAGAATGCGCTCGTTGGAGACGTGCCCAAGTTCATTGCGCAGCTGCTCCAGGATAATGCCCTCTTCTTCGCTGTTCGCCGCGAAATCTGAGTGGCCGCCTTCGCCCGGCAGACTGATCCAGCGTTTGTCGACGTGCACCAGGTGAGAAACGCCCAGCCCGGTGCCCGCACCGTACACCACCACCGGTTTGCCTGCCACAGGCTCGCCACCGCCGAACTGAATCAGATGCTCTTTTTTCAGCGCCGGGATGGCCATGGAAACGCCGGTAAAGTCGTTGATAATTTCCAGATGATCGAAGCCCAGGTTTTGCTTCATTTCGGCGGTGGAAAATGCCCAGGTGTGGTTGGTCATTTCCACCCAGTCCCCGTTTATCGGGCAGGCAATCGCCACGCAACCTGACTGCACGCTGATGTTATGTTCTTTGAGGTAGTGCTGAATCACCGCTTCCAGGCTTGGAAAATCAAGACCGGAGTAAGTCTTTGCCTGTGAAATATCACCCGTGTTCAAATCGCATAGCGCCAGACGTGCATTGGTGCCGCCGACATCTCCCACCAAAGCATATTTTGTCATTCTCAAACAGCTCCGCTAAAGTCAGAATAAGTTCTGGCAACACTGTAAAATTAGCCAGCCGAAACAACAACGACCATCATCCAGGTGCGGCGCGATTGTTGAACCAGGTCACATTCTGGCTTTACCGTTTCAGCTCTATTTGCAATGCGGCTTAAGACTTTCCGTTTTTGCGCCGTGCGACTTCCTATTGTAAGGATTGACTATGCTCCATCCGCGAGCCAGAACCATGCTGGTACTTTCCATTCCGGCTCTGATTATCGGCGTCTTATCCAGCCTGGTATTAATTGTCGTTATGAAGGTTGCCGCTGCGCTGCAGGAATATCTGTGGGCCACGCTGCCAGCGGCGCGCGGGTACGATCCCCAGTCCCCGTTTTGGATACTGCTTATTTTGACCCTGACCGGCGTCGCGGTTGGGCTGGTTATCCGCTATTTGCCTGGCCACGGCGGGCCCGATCCCGCGACCGAACCGCTTATCGGGGCGCCCGTGCCAACGATGGCTATTCCGGGCCTGGTGATGGCGCTGGTGATTGGCCTTGCCGGTGGCGTGAGCCTGGGGCCGGAGCACCCGATTATGGCGGTGAATATTGCGCTCGCGGTGGCGCTTGGCGCCCGCGTTTTGCCGAAGGTCAGCCCGCTTGACTGGACTATTCTCGCCGCGGCGGGCACCGTCGGCGCTTTATTCGGCACGCCGGTGGCCGCGGCGCTGATCTTTTCGCAAACCCTGGGCGGAAATAATGAAGTCCCGCTGTGGGACAGACTGTTCGCGCCATTGATGGCCGCATCCGCCGGGGCGCTGACCACCAGCATTTTCTTTCAGCCGCACTTTGCACTGCCGGTTGCCAGCTACCCCGAAATGCACATTGAAGACCTGTTCAGCGGGGCGGTTGTCGCGGCTATCGCCATTGCGATGGGCATGGTGGGCGTCTGGTGTCTGCCAAGGCTGCACCGCCTGATGCACCAGCTCAAACATCCGGTGCTTATACTCGGTGCAGGCGGTTTTTTGCTAGGCCTGCTGGGGGTAATCGGCGGTGAGGTGACAATGTTTAAAGGCCTGGATGAGATGCAGCAGCTGGCTATCGCCGATTTCTCCGTGTCGTCGCTGCTGCTGTTTGCCGTGGTGAAGCTGGCCGCGCTGATTATCGCTGCCGCCAGCGGTTTCCGGGGCGGGCGTATTTTCCCGGCGGTGTTTGTGGGCGTGGCGTTAGGCATGATGCTGCACCAGCACGTTGAGGCGGTCCCTGCCGCGATTACCCTCTCCTGCGCCGTCCTTGGCATGGTGCTGGTGGTCACGCGCGACGGTTGGCTGAGCCTGTTTATGGCGATGGCCGTGATACCGGACGTCAAACTCCTGCCCTTGCTGTGCATCGTGATGTTGCCCGCCTGGCTCCTGCTGGCGGGTAAACCGTTGATGATGGCCGGGCGGCCAAACCGCTAATTAATGTTCCATTTCCGAGTTGCGTTTACCCAGCGAGGTGGTGACCGCTCTGAGCAGCTCGGGAATGTCCTGCTTAGGAAGCACCACTTCCACCAGCGCCAGCCTCTCCGGGCTGGCCAGCTTTTCCAGCACGGCAGCAAGCTGTGATGTTTCCGTGACACGCCAGCATTCGGCCAGGCTATCCACGTTCATTGCCTGCGGCAGGCGGGTCCAGTCCCACGCGGCAATGTCGTTGTAGCGCTGTTCCGGGCCATGGATCGCGCGCTCAACCGTGTAGCCATCGTTATTCAGCACCATGACCACCGGCTTCTGGCCGTCACGCTGCATGCTACCCAGTTCCTGAATAGTCAGCTGGGCGGAGCCGTCGCCTATCAGCAAAAGCACACGCCTGCTCGGCCATGCGGTTTGTGCGCCAAATGCAGCAGGCAGCGTAAAACCAATCGATCCCCACAGCGGCTGGACGATAAAGGTCACACCTGCGGGCAGCGTTAAGGCCGCGGCACCAAAGGCCGCCGTGCCCTGGTCGGCCAGAATGATATCGCCGGGCTGTAAGGCGTCCTGCAGGGTTTGCCAGAAAGCGTGCTGGTCCAGCCGGTCGCTGTCGCAAACGGGAAGCTGCGGTGGCCTTTGCGTGGCCTCCGGCCAGGACGCAGCCTGTTGAGCACACAGCGGCTGCAAAATGGCTATGGCCTGCGCCATCGGGATCCCGCTAAACCAACGCTCGCCTACCCGCACCGCCTCCGGCTGAACCTCAATTGTCTGCTGCTGACTTAGCTTCTGGCTGAAACCGGCGGTGATGGTATCGGTAAACTTCACACCCACGCAGATAACCAGCTCCGCGCTCTCAATCCCCTGCTTCACCTGCGGCAGGCTGGCCGCCCCGCTGTAGGTGCCCAGAAAACCAGGCTGGCTTTCATCGAACAACCCTTTCCCCATCAGCAGTGAAGCGTGAGGGATGGGCGTGCTCGCCATCCACTGCTGGAGCGTTTTTTGCTGCCCATAACGCAGGGCCAGAAAATCGGCCAGCAGCGCTACGCTTCGGCTTTCGGCAATTTTTGCCTGCGCACAATGACGAAATGCTTCCAGCGTTGCCGGTTCAGCCACCGTTTCAGAAGCCATTAGTCGTTTTGAAGGCCGCGTTGCTGGCGCCTCCGCCACATCGCTCGGCAATAACAGATAACCGGGGCGCTGCTGCTTGAGCGCTTCAAGAATTACGCGATCAATTTCGCTGCAGGCATTGGCGGGGGTGAGCGAAGCCTGTGCCACGGAAACTTCTTCGGCAATACGCAGGAAATGGCGGAAATCCCCGTCGCCTAATGTGTGATGAAGCAGTTCACCACGCTGCTGGGCGCGGCTATTGGGCGCGCCAACAATATGAATGACAGGAAGATGTTCGGCATAGCTGCCCGCTACGCCATTCAGCGCGCTCAGTTCGCCCACGCCAAACGTGGTCAGCAGCGCCGCCGCGCCTTTGCAGCGGGCATACCCGTCGGCGGCGTAGGCCGCGTTGAGTTCGTTGGCGCAGCCCACCCAGGCAAGCCTCGGATGCGCAATCACGTGATCCAGGAAAACAAGGTTGTAGTCACCGGGGACGCCGAAGAGGTGCTCGATCCCGCCTTCGTTAAGCCGGTCAACAAGATAGTCTGCCACACAGTAGCGCATAGGATTTTCCTTCTATGAGGGCTTGCTGTGAGTATTAAGTAACCGGGATCGGTGTCGAGAATATATCCGATTTAAGGGGTGGCACGTGGAATTTACAGTGAAATACGGCGTATTCTGGGCTGTGAAAGCGTATACACTGATTTCTCTGTTACCTGTAAGGATGACAATAATGACCTGGCAGCCCAACCCTGAACGCTATTCGTCTATGGAGTACCGTCGCTGCGGCCGCAGCGGCCTGAAACTGCCCGCCATCTCCCTTGGCCTTTGGCATAATTTTGGTGATGAAACGCTGCTGGAAACCAGCCGCCAGCTGCTGAGAAAGGCTTTCGATCTGGGCATTACCCATTTTGACCTTGCCAATAATTACGGGCCACCGCCTGGGTCAGCTGAAGCCAACTTTGGGCGCATTTTGCGGGAAGATTTCCAGGCCTGGCGCGACGAGCTGATTATCTCCACCAAAGCAGGTTACACCATGTGGGACGGGCCTTATGGCGACTGGGGTTCACGCAAATATCTGATTTCAAGTCTCGACCAGAGTCTGAAGCGCATGGGGCTGGAGTATGTCGATATCTTTTATCACCACCGCCCGGATCCTGACACGCCGCTGGAGGAGACCATGCGCGCCCTCGACCATGTGGTACGCCAGGGCAAAGCGCTGTATGTCGGGATCTCAAACTACCCGGCCGATCGGGCGGAGAAAGCTATTGATATCCTGAACGATCTCGGTACGCCTTGCCTGATCCACCAGCCGCGTTATTCCCTGTTTGAGCGCTGGGTCGAAGGTGGCCTGCTGGATCTGCTGCAGGAAAAAGGCGTAGGCAGCATCGCTTTTTCCCCGCTTGCCGGGGGCCAGCTAACCGACCGCTATCTGAGCGGCATCCCTGGGGATTCACGCGCTGCCAGCGGCAGCCGTTTCCTGAACCCCGATCAGATTACGGCAGAGAAGCTGGCAAAAGTACGGCAGCTCAACGCGCTGGCGGAGAAACGCGGGCAAAAGCTGTCGCAGATGGCGCTGGCCTGGGTACTCCGCGATGAAAAAGTGACTTCGGTGCTTATTGGCGCGAGTAAAACCAGCCAGATAGAGGACGCCGTGGGTATGCTAAGCCAGCGCCATTTCAGCGAACAGGAACGAGCAGAAATCGAGGCGATCTTAGTGTAAACGTTTAACTTTCCCTCCGGGTTCACGCCAGTGACTTGTGCAATAAGTGCTATGGCCGATGATTTAGGAATTGTGTAATTCATCAGCCCGGTTGTCGGTTTGTAAGATTGTGTTAACAAGCCGCAACACGGCTCTGAGAACCAGGGAGAGAAAGTATGTTCAGGTCACTAATGCTTGCCCTTGCCTTACTGGCCGCGGCGCCGATGGTCGCAAACGCGGGTGAAATCACCCTGCTGCCGTCGGTGAAATTACAGATTGGCGATCAAGATTATCGCGGTAATTACTGGGACGGCGGCAGATGGCGCGACCGTGATTATTGGCACCGCAATTATGAATGGCGCGATCGCGGCTGGCATCGCCACCGTGGCTGGGATCGAGGCTGGGACCGCGGACGGAATAGCTATGAACGCGGCTATCGCGAAGGCTGGAACGACCGCGACGACCATCGCGGCAGAGGCCACGGACACCGTCATTAAATAAAAAAGGGCTGGATAATCCAGCCCTTCGCACTTTCTTTGGCAAGATTAGTTGCCAAACAGCGAACTAAAAATTAACCACAGGTTGAGCGCCACCACCACCGCGACTATCGCCCAGCCAACCAGCTTAACCCAGCGCACGTTAACCAAATCACCCATCAGCTTTTTGTCGCTGGTAAACACCAGCAGCGGCACCAGCGCCAGCGCAATCCCGAAGCTCAACAGCACCTGGCTCATGACCAGAATACGCGTTGGGTCGAGCCCCATCATGATGACCACGAAGGACGGCGCCATGGTAATCGCCCGGCGAACCCACAGCGGAATATAAAAACGGACAAACCCCTGCATCACCACCTGCCCGGCAAGCGTGCCCACCACCGTGGATGACAAACCGGCCGCCACCAGGCTAAGCCCGAAAATCGTGGCTGCGGCATGGCTCAACAGCGGTTCCAGCGTTTTATAGGCATCTTCCAGCTCGGCAACGCCGGTATGCCCGGTGAAGTGAAACGCCGCTGCGGCGGTGGCCATCATCGCCAGGTTGACGAAGCCGGCAATCGTCATCGCTATCGCCACGTCCCATTTAGTGGCGGAATAGCGCTCTGCCCGGTTGCCCGCATGCAGGTGCTGAGTCAGAGAAGAGTGCAGGTAAATCACGTGCGGCATGATTGTCGCGCCCAGAACGCCAGCAGCAAGGTAGACCGCCTCGGACGTCGGCAGACTTGGGATCAGCATCCCTTTGCCCAGCTCAGCTACCTTCGGCTGGGAAAAAATAAGCTCAACGATGTAGGCCGCCGCCACAAACAGCAGCAGCCCGCCGATAACTTTTTCCAGCGGCTTTTGCCCGCGGCTTTGCAGCATCAAAATCAGGAAAGTGGCTATCCCTGTCAGCACCGCTCCCTGGAGCAAAGAGACGCCCAGAATCAGCTTGAAGCCAATGGCCGCCCCGATAAACTCCGCGAGGTCCGTCGCCATGGCAATAATTTCCGCCTGAACCCAGTAAATCCACACCAGCGGGCGCGGGTAATGATCGCGGATTTGCTCGGCGAGGTTCTTGCCGGTAGCGATCCCCAGCTTGGCGGAGAGTACCTGAATCAGCGCCGCCATCAGGTTTGCCCACACCACCACCCACAGCAGTTGATAGCCATAACTCGCCCCGGCCTGGATATTGGTCGCGAAGTTACCGGGGTCGATGTAGCCGATAGCGGCGATAAACGCTGGCCCCATCAACGCCAGCCGCAGCTTACGCGCGGTACGTCCGGTATTGCTGTCAATGCGACTGCTTGTCATCTTCTGCCTCTGAGATATAGCCTTTGCTATGTTTTATGCTATCAAAATGAGAATGGTTATCAAGTTCATTTAGTGCGGGGAAATTGATTTCTCTGATAGCTGAAAACGATGTGCAGGAGGCGTGAGATAGTGAATCTGGATGCCGGTTAACGGATTAACATTTGGCCAACGTGTAAACTGTCGATGAGCCATCTTAACGTAACTTTTAGCTTCTTTACTTAACATAGCAGAAATGTATGGTGGATCACTATTTTTGCGTTCCGTCACAGCTCATCACTATAGTGTGGAATTGATCTCGTTTTCTTATTGCTTGTTACATAGAATGTGCAACGAAATTAAACCTGCCTCATATTTGGAGCAAATATGTCCCGCGTTTTGCACTTTGTTTTAGCGCTTGCTGTGGTCGCGCTGCTGGCTTTGCTGGTTAGCCCTAACCGCAAGCAAATTCGTATTCGCTTTGTCATTCAGCTGTTGGTGATCGAAGTGTTACTGGCCTGGTTCTTCCTGACCTCCGACGTCGGCCTGGGCTTCGTAAAAGGTTTCTCCGAAATGTTCGAGAAACTGCTCGGTTTCGCTAACGAAGGGACAAACTTTGTCTTCGGCAAAATGAACGATGAAGGCCTGGCTTTCTTCTTCCTGAAGGTGCTGTGCCCTATCGTGTTCATTTCTGCGCTGATCGGTATTCTGCAGCACATTCGCATTCTGCCGATTGTTATCCGCGCTATCGGTACCGTGCTTTCTAAAGTCAACGGTATGGGTAAGCTGGAATCCTTTAACGCCGTAAGCTCGCTGATTCTGGGACAGTCAGAAAACTTCATCGCCTATAAGGATATTCTCGGCAAGATGTCGCGCAACCGCATGTACACCATGGCGGCGACCGCTATGTCTACCGTGTCCATGTCAATCGTAGGTGCGTACATGACGATGCTGCAGCCAAAATACGTGGTTGCCGCGCTGGTACTGAACATGTTCAGTACCTTTATCGTGTTATCGCTGATCAACCCGTACCGCGTGGATGAGAAAGAAGAAAATCTGCAGATGACTAACCTGCATGAAGGTCAAAGCTTCTTCGAAATGCTCGGCGAGTACATTCTGGCAGGTTTCAAAGTGGCGATTATCGTTGCCGCCATGCTGATCGGCTTCATCGCCCTGATTTCTGGCCTGAACGCGCTGTTCGCTGCCGTGCTGGGTATCTCCTTCCAGGGCATTCTGGGCTATATCTTCTACCCGGTTGCCTGGGTGATGGGCGTGCCGTCCGCAGAAGCGCTGCAGGTCGGCAGTATCATGGCGACTAAACTGGTGTCTAACGAATTCGTTGCGATGATGGATCTGCAGAAGATTGCCGGCAGCCTGTCGCCGCGCGCGGAAGGCATCCTGTCCGTGTTCCTGGTCTCCTTCGCTAACTTCTCTTCTATCGGTATTATCGCCGGGGCCATTAAAGGCCTGAACGAAGAGCAAGGCAACGTGGTTTCCCGCTTCGGCCTGAAGCTGGTTTACGGCTCTACGCTGGTGAGTATCCTGTCGGCATCTATCGCCGCGCTGGTTATCTAATTTTTGCGTATTAAAAAGCCGGTGCTGGTCACCGGCTTTTTTTATGCCTGCGATTCAGCCTCGCCGCCCCAACACACTCTGTTTCTCCCCTGCTGTTTCGCCCTATACAGGCGAATATCCGCCTGACTCTGGATGTGTTCCAGGTCACCGTCTGGGGCTTCTTCATGGGAAGCCACGCCCAGCGAGGCCGTCACCAGCAGTTCAGACTCGTCCTCCAGCCTGAGCGGCGTGTTCACCAGCATTTTGCGCACCCGCTGCGCCACGGCAATCGCCGCATGCAGACCGGTATTAGGCAGGTAGACACAAAACTCTTCGCCGCCGATACGCCCGACAATGTCCTGGCTGCGGATCGCCTGCTGGATGCAGCGCGTGGCGTGAATAAGCACCCGGTCGCCAACCTGATGCCCGAAGCGGTCATTCACTTTTTTGAAATGATCGAGATCCAGCTGAATCAGAGAGTAATCCACATACTGCGGGCTGATACGCCCGGTTGTTTCAAAGAAGCCACGGCGATTTAGAACGCCGGTCAGATCATCGTGCAGCGCATGCCGGTGCATTTCCTGCTGCAAATGGCCCATGTTGCGAATCAGCCGGCAAATCATGCGGTGTGAACCAAACAGAATAAGGATCACCGTCAGCCACATCACTACCAGCAGCACGCTAAAACGCCCAAAGTCCTCGTGTAGCCCCTGCCGGATGGTCTGGACGCTGACAAGGATTGCCCCCGTCCCCGTGACATGGCCGAAAGTGGCATAAGCATAGCCAAAACGTAAGGTGCCCCGGGATTCATCGACCAACTTTTCAAGAATTGCCTGTCGCTGCTTCTCGCTGAGGCGATAGCCATTCTGCGAGCCAACGGGGCGAGTCAGAGGGTTCATCTGCTCATCAAAAAGCAGATAGGCGCTTTGCGTGTCCTCCGGCAAAGCGCTGGAGAGAAACAGCCGAAGCGTTTCGGTGGTGACCGCGATACCAAACAGCCCAATCCACCGATCGTCAAAGTCCACCGGAAGAGAGCCATTAATCAGCGTTTTGCCGGAATCTGCGATATTTTGCCGGGTCCAGAACGGATCGCGGCGCGGGTTCAACAGCGGAGAGCCAAGCACAAACGATCCCTGCATCGCCAGAGGGTTAGCACTTTCGATAAGCAGTTTGTTCACATCGGGGGAGAGCGACGCAATAAATGCCCCGGAGCGCGACATGTAATAAATGTTCGAAGAGAGACGGTTGCTCCCGCCTGCCAGCGGAAAGAGATCCTGAATGTCGCGCAGGGCCTGATATTCCCGCTGCGTGAGTTTTTCCCTTTCTTCTTTCGGCTTGTTTTTAAAAGGTTGCACGCTATCGGGGATCGGCAGGCTCTGGATATGCAGCGGCGACAGCGTCTCTTTATTGCTGGCCCGGGAAGCCAGCTGCGAGATCGGCGTGAACTGCGGCTCATTCAGCGTTTCAATGAACATGCGGCGGAGATAGCGCAGGTTGTCCATCTGATATTCAGATTTGCTTTCAAGCCTGGCGATCACGCTTTCGAGGTGGCTAAGCTGGCTGGTGCGATAGCCGTGGTTGAACAGCTCCCCCTGCTGCCAGAAAAGAAAGGTGATCAGCAAAAAGAGCGACAGAAAGCACACATGGGTGATGCGCAGTGTTTTTACCATCGGCAGACGAATATGGCTAATCAGCGACGTGCTCACGGTGATTCCTTTTTAGGGTGCAAAGGAGAGCGTCAGTGCTTAAGCTGCTGCAAAGGCTTGGGGCTCCCCACCAGATACCCCTGCAGGTATTGGACGCCAAGCTGCAGCAGGATGTCGCGCTGCTCTTCCGTTTCGACATACTCTGCGACGACGCTGAGCTCTCTGGCCGCCGCCAGTTCGCAAATGGACTTCACGATAAGCTTATCCATCACATCGCCGGTGATATCGCGGACAAAGCAACCATCTATCTTAATGATATCCGCCTGCAGCTTCTTCAGGCGCTCATAGTTAGCGTAGCCTGTTCCAAAGTCATCAATAGCAATCTTAAAACCTTTCTCACGCAGCAGGGCAATATTTTGGTTAGAGGTTTCTGAGTTTGAAAATGCCTGCTCTTCCGTCACTTCAATGACGACCGCGCTGGTCGGCACCTTGTAAACGTCAAACTGGGCAATAATCTGCTGGGCAATCTCTTTTTGCATTAGCGTGAGCGGCATCAGATTGACCGAAAAGCGCGTCTGCTGCACGTTGCCTGGGTGCTTTGCAAGCCAGGTCAGCAGCATCTTCATCACCATCATGTCAAAACGGGTGCTGAGGTTAAATTCGGCAACAATCGGAATAAATTTATCCGGGGTGATGTGCTGCCCATCAATCACCAGGCGGCTGAGGATTTCGTGATAGCCCTTCCCTTCGCAGTCGACAATGGGCTGCGCGTAGAGCTGAAAGGCTTCTTCGTCTATTGCCTGCTTAATCTTTTGCAGCAGCAGCACCCGCTCGGTTGTTTGCCCGGAGACCGCCTGCAGCCTGGCATCAAGGCCAAGTACGCGCTGCGTGTCGCTGGCTTTTTCAGCCAGATAGCTTAATTGCCCGAGCATGCGCTGCAGCTCTTTCGGTGAATCCACAATGCCCCAGGAAGCCCCATATTCAATTTCAAGGGTAACATTGTGCCAGGGGATTTTCTTATTATTCAGGTGTTCAACAAAATAGGTAAGCCGGGCTTCTGTTTCGCCTTCCCGTAAAAACAGAAGCAGCTCACTGCCCGGCAGCTGAAATATTTTTTCCCCTTCCAGCAGCCAGGGTTGTAATTCTCTGGCAATGGTTTTCTTGCAGTAAACACGCATCATCATGCCATAATGTCGGCTAAGAAACTCAAAGTTCGCCATTCTCAGGCAGCAAAGTGCACCGGTTTGAAAGGTCTGAATATGTTCTTCAAGCGCGCGTAAATTAGGTAATTGCGTTAATGGATCTGTCTGCGCCTGGAGATGATAAACACGCTTCATCCATTCATTTTTATGGTATGAAGTGGCCATATACAACAGACATACGGTAAAGGAGATAAAAACTGACAGAATAAAGGAAAGAGCATATTGCGTATTTACGCCCTGCAAAAAACCCGTGTTGTAAGTCAATAATACCCATGCCGAAATCCCCCACAACAGAGAAACAGGCCTCGCACCAAGGCGACGGATCCCCAGGGTAAACAGCACAAAGACCAGCGGAACCAGATAGCCGGCAATCAGTTCGCTATGCCACGGCGAACACATCAGCAGCAAATACACCATCCAGACAACCAGCCAAAACGGCGTATAGAAACGGTTTTTATCCTGCCTGTAGTGCCGGACACAGCGCCGCCAGAAACCGACCGCAAAATGCGGGTTCAACAGCATACGCAGCGGGTAATAGAAAAGCGTGGTGAAGATAAGCGAGGCCACGACAAGGTTCAGCACATCAACAATCATGTAGATAACGGAACCGCCACCGAAGAATGGCGCCAGTTCAGGTGGGTACTCAATCAGATTGCCAGTGAGGTACATCAGCAGTTTGATGGTAAACGGGGCGACAAAACCAAGCCAAAAAATACGCTGCCCCATGCCTCTATTGGGCAGCCCAAAACGCCAGCGATGGCCTACGTAGTGGCGGGTAATTAAACTGGCAATCAATAAGGGGAATAGCAGACAGAAAATAAAAGCAACCAGCGGCACAACGGCTAAATCAAGCAGCCAGCTGTAAACAACCAGCGACCCTAGCGTGAGCGGAATAATCGCAGACCGGCCATAAATAATAATCATTGCCATTATAAAGCTGAGCGGCAGATAGGCGAGGTAGGTTTTATGTCCATCAACAACGGTTGTCGGTGAAATATAACGAGAAAAGGGAATGAGAAGTAAACACAGCGCCAGGGAAACCGCTATTTTTTTTATCATCTTGTAAATAATCATAGGCCCTGGTGTTAATTTTATGTGATTGCTTAAAAAGGGTTTTTCGCTGGCAAGGTTACGTTTATTTATTGAGCGAATCAAGTTTCAGGCCTGCACAAAAGCAGAACTTACCCTACAGCAGAAATAATAGAACAAGCGGACATAAGTTGAGGTTTTTTTACCGAGGGTAGCCAAAAGCAGGTGTGTTGGAGTCTGAAAAACAAAAACCCCCGCCGAAGCGAGGGTTCAAATTTTGGTGGAGCTAAGCGGGATCGAACCGCTGACCTCTTGCATGCCATGCAAGCGCTCTCCCAGCTGAGCTATAGCCCCACTGACAGGTGCTGATTTTACGGTACCAAATCTGCTGGTGAAGATTTGGTGGAGCTAAGCGGGATCGAACCGCTGACCTCTTGCATGCCATGCAAGCGCTCTCCCAGCTGAGCTATAGCCCCAAACCGTAAAGACCTTGTCGTGTTGACGGGCGGCATAATATGAAACCCCACATAGCGTGTCAACGGCAATTTGTTCTTCCGCGATCAATCGCCTAAAAAGCCATCGCCTTCGGCAATTCTCGGTTGCATATCATCCCGTTGTAGTTAATTCTGTCACAGTTTCGCGTTAGTCAGTTCAATAAAATGAACCACTAATAAAGCCGTTTCGGTCGCAATGAAAAGGAATCACTGTGCTCAAGGAAAGAATGACACCAGAAGAACTGGCCGTGATCACCGGCTACAGCCGCCAGACCATCAATAAGTGGGTGCGTAAAGAAAATTGGGAGACCTCACCTAAACCCGGCGTTCAGGGAGGAAAAGCGAGGCTTATCCATATAGATGAGCAGGTCAGGGAATTTATCAATAGCACCCGACGAGTGACGGAAAATACAGCCCGCTACAGCACAACGGACGCCACCCTGGAAAATCTACTGCTCAACTCAGTGCAGCAAATGTCCGACAGCGAACAGAAAAAGATGTCTGCCATGCTGCTGCGGGACGGGATTGCCGGTTTACTTGCGCGGTTGGGGATCAGCGATAACGAATAATTGCCCGGCTATTGTCCTGTCGGCGTCAGGAAAAATAAAGGATTACTGATGTTCAAGGAAAAAATGACCGCCGATGAACTGGCGGAGATGACGGGTTACACCCGCCAGACAATTAATAAATGGGTACTAAAACATAACTGGGAAACCAGTAAAAAACGAGGCGTACCGGGTGGTAAAGCAAGATTTGTTTATATCTCCGAGCCTGTGAAAACGTTTCTCTCCAACACCAGCAAAATGAGTGAGAGAGTGGCATCTTATAGCGTCCTTCGAACGCCGCTGGAACAGCTGATGCTAAACACCCTGCGTACCTTATCCGAAGAAGAACAGCATAAAATGACCGAGATCCTTGAGAGTGAAGGCAGCGAAGGTTTGCTCAAGCGACTCGGAATTCAAAAGAATAAGTAAATAAAAAAGCCGGTGACTGAGCACCGGCTTTTTGCATCTACATTTGCGATGTTTACTGCTGAGCTTCACGCTCGCTGATGAAATCGAGCGCTTTATTAATGCGCGCCACGGAGCGCTGTTTGCCAATGGCATGCACGGTGACATCAAGGCCAGGAGACTGACCAGCCCCGGTCACGGCGACACGCAGCGGCATCCCCACTTTCCCCATCCCAACTTCCAGTTCATCAGCAGTAGCCTGTATAGCGTGATGAACGTTTTCTGCAGTCCAGTCGCTCAGCGCTGCCAGCTTGTCTCGCACCACTTCCAGCGGCTGACGCGCTACCGGACGCAGGTGTTTCTTCGCCGCATCGGCATCAAACTCGCTGAAATCTTCGTAGAAGTAGCGGCAGGTCTGCGCCATCTCTTTCAGGGTTTTACAGCGTTCGCCCAGCAGTTTCACCAGCTCAGACAGCTGCGGGCCGTTACGGGTATCAATATTTTCCTGCTCGATGTGCCATTGCAGGTGCGTTGCCACGTACTCTGGCTCCAGCGTATTGATGTAATGGTGGTTCAGCCACTGCAGCTTTTCAGTATTGAAGGCGCTGGCAGACTTGCTTACCGCGTTCAGGCTGAACATCTCAATCATCTCTTCGCGAGAGAAGATTTCCTGGTCACCGTGGGACCAGCCCAGACGCACCAGATAATTGAGCAGCGCTTCCGGCAGATAGCCGTCGTCGCGGTACTGCATCACGCTCACCGCCCCGTGACGCTTAGACAGTTTTTTACCGTCGTCGCCGTTGATCATAGAAACGTGAGCATAAAGCGGAACCGGCGCGTTCAGCGCCTTCAGGATGTTGATCTGGCGCGGCGTGTTGTTGATATGGTCTTCACCACGGATCACGTGGGTGATCTCCATATCCCAGTCGTCCACCACTACGCAGAAGTTGTAAGTTGGGGAACCATCGGTACGGCGAATGATCAGGTCGTCCAGTTCCTGGTTACTGAATTCGATCGGGCCACGGATCTGATCATCAAAGATGACGGAACCTTCCTGCGGGTTGGCGAAACGCACAACGCAAGGTTCGTCATCAGCATGATGCTCATGGCTATGGCGGCAGCGACCGTCATAACGAGGTTTCTCGTTATTGGCCATTTGCTCTTCACGCAATGCCTCAAGGCGCTCTTTAGAGCAATAGCACTTATACGCCGTGCCCGCAGCAAGCATTTCGTCGATGGCCTGGTTGTAACGATCAAAACGCTTGGTCTGATAGTACGGGCCCTCATCCCACTGCAGGCTCAGCCAGTTCATCCCGTCCATAATCGCTTCGATGGCTTCCGGGGTTGAACGCTCGAGGTCGGTGTCTTCTATACGCAGCACGAACTCGCCTTTGTTATGACGAGCAAACAGCCAGGAGTAGAGAGCAGTACGGGCACCGCCAACGTGCAGATAGCCTGTTGGGCTTGGCGCAAAGCGAGTTTTGATTTTCATTAAACGGCCTTAGTTACACATATTTGCCGGCAAAGCGGCAATTGCCAGGGAAAATTAACAGGCAACATTCTATCACTGTGCGCTAATTCCTCAATGTTGATGCCTGTAGATAGCGGTAAAGCAGAGAATTTGATGATAAATCAAACGCCAATGCCTGTTTCTTGATCGCATCGTTTAATTTTAAGACGAACGAATAAAAACTTTAGAAAATGCGTTGACTCATTTTCAACTGTCCCTATAATGCGACTCCACAAACCGGGGGTGATTAGCTCAGTTGGTAGAGCATCTCCTTTACACGGAGGGGGTCGGCGGTTCGAGCCCGTCATCACCCACCACTCTTTAGAGTGACCCGGAATGTGAAGTAAGAGATTTAGAGATGGGTGATTAGCTCAGTTGGTAGAGCATCTCCTTTACACGGAGGGGGTCGGCGGTTCGAGCCCGTCATCACCCACCATCTCCTCTTATGAAATTAGCAGTACCGAAGTTTGGGTGATTAGCTCAGTTGGTAGAGCACCTCCTTTACACGGAGGGGGTCGGCGGTTCGAGCCCGTCATCACCCACCATCGGGTCGTTAGCTCAGTTGGTAGAGCAGTTGACTTTTAATCAATTGGTCGCAGGTTCGAATCCTGCACGACCCACCAATGTGGAAAGGCGCCCTAAAGGCGACTTTTTGCTATCTGCGATTCGGGCAGGGTTCGAGCCTGCAGCAGGTTCGACAAAATCGCTTTTGATTTTGCGCGTCGCTTGCGTCGAGCCCGAAGGGCAATACCATCCTGCACGACCCACCAATGTGGAAAGGCGCCCTAAAAGCGCCTTTTTGCTATCTGCAGTATCTGAGAATCCCATCGTCAAAAAATTATCAACTTCCTCGCCGCCAGGCCGATAACTCCCTTACCATTCCATCAAAGGAGTTATGATGACTACAATATCCAGTAATGCTCTTCAGGGCTCTCAGCTGACCACCGGCACAGCTACCGGGTCCTCTTCTGCCTCCGGCGGCACTGATAACAGCACAGCCTCGCAGATTGCCCAAATCAGCAAAAAAATTACCCAGCTGACGGAGAAACTGAGAGAAGTCTCCAGCACGCCGGATCGTCCAGCTGAAGAGAAAAAGAAACAGGTCGAGTTACTTCAGACCGAGATTAAAATGCTGCAGGCCCAGCTGGCTCAGCTTCAGCGCAAGCAGGCTGAGGAAGCCCAGCAGAAGCAGGAACAGCAGCAGATCAAGGCCACCGGCGTGAACAAACCTTCCGACGATCACCAGATTGATATTTATATCTAGTCGTCCATAAATAGCGGGTCGCCAATCCGGGCCAGGGTTAACAGCCTGGCCTGTTCCCGCACCTCCTGCCAGATAGCTTCAGCCGCACGGGAAAGCGATCGGTTCTTTCGCCTGACCAGCATCAGCTGTCGGTTTATGACCGGCGTTAACCGCTTCACCACCAGCGGTCTCCCTTGTGGCAAAGGCAGCGCCAACGCGGGCAACACGCTTAAACCAATCCCAGCTTCTACCATCGGGTACAGCGTTGCGGGGTGCCCAATCTGCTGAACAACGCTCACCTCTATCCCCTGCCGGACAAAAGCCTCATCAATCAACGGGCGGCTGCCCGAGGCATAATCTTGCAGCACCAGCTTTTGCCCCTGTAGCGCCAGCCAGTCAACCTGTTCCACTTTAGCAAACGGATGATCGCTGCGGCACAGCAGCAGAAAAGGCTCAGACAACACCGTTTCACACTCCAGATCGCTAGCCTGAACCGGATCGATAACTACGCCAAAATCAACTTCGCCCTGGCGGATACTCTGCAAAACCCACTGCTGGGAAGCATCATGCAGCATAAATCGAATATTCGGATAAGCCTCCGCACTGGCAGCGATAGATTGCGGCATCAGGTGCGCGGATAGCGTCTGGCTGGCGGCCACGCGAACCGTGCCGCTAAGCTGATGCCCAACCACGCGAGCATCCAGCAACGTTGTGGTCAGCTCTTCCAGCAGCCGCTCAAGGCGAGGAGCCAGCAACTCTCCCGCAGGCGTAAGCACCACTTCCCTGGTAGTACGGTCAAGCAGCTTCACGCCCAGCTCGGCTTCCAGCTCCTTCAGGCTGTGGCTTACGGCTGACTGGCTAAGACCAATACTCTCCCCTGCCCGACTGAAACTGCCGGCATGGGCTACGGCCACGAACACGCGAAGCTGACGCAGGGAATAATTCATCTATTTTCTTCATCAATGCATTTAATAAATCAATTTTATTTCTGAAATTAGCAGAAACACAATAGCGCCCTTCACCTTTGAGGAATGGCTATGAAATTGCTCCGCATTGTCGACCCCTTTACGTTAACGCTGGTTTGTACCGTCCTGCTGGCCTCTTTCTTCCCGGCACAAGGCAGTTTTGTCGGTTTCTTCGAGGGGCTGACCACCGCCGCCATTGCCTTATTGTTCTTTATGCATGGCGCCAAACTGTCTCGCGAGGCGGTGATCTCCGGCGGCGGCCACTGGCGGCTTCATCTGTGGGTGATGTGCAGCACATTCGTCCTGTTCCCGGTGCTTGGCGTGTTGTTTAGCTGGTGGAAACCGGTCAATGTCAGCCCCGAACTTTACAGCGGGTTCCTTTATCTTTGTATTTTGCCCGCCACGGTACAATCGGCCATCGCTTTTACCTCTATTGCCGGGGGCAACGTCGCGGCGGCTATTTGTTCAGCCTCGGCATCAAGCCTGCTGGGCATTTTTCTTTCGCCATTGCTGGTTGGCCTGGTGATGCACGTTCAGGGTGCAAGCGGCAGCCTGCATCAGGTGGGCAACATTATGCTACAACTCCTGGTGCCGTTCGTGGCCGGGCATCTGATGCGGCCCTGGATTGGTGCCTGGGTGGCAAAAAACAAGAAATGGATCGGCAAAACTGACCAGACTTCGATTCTTCTGGTGGTCTATTCCGCCTTTAGTGAAGCCGTGACGCACGGCATCTGGCATAAGGTTGGCGCGGGTTCGCTGCTGTTTATCGTAGCTTCCAGCCTCGTGCTGCTGGCCATTGTGATAGCGGTAAATATCTTTGTGGCGCGGCGCTTTGGCTTTAGCAAAGCGGATGAAATTACGATTGTTTTCTGCGGATCGAAAAAGAGCCTGGCCAACGGGATCCCGATGGCTAATATTCTATTTCCGGTTGCTGCCGTGGGAATGATGGTGCTGCCGCTGATGATCTTCCACCAGATCCAGCTGATGATCTGCGCCGGTATGGCCCGGCGTTACCAAAGAAAAGCGGCTGCAGCCGGTGAAAAACAGGCCGCAGCCATCAGAACCTAGTGCCGCTTGAGGGGCCGGACCAGGTTGTCCAGCCCTTCCACTTTAATCAGCAGCGTCAGGGCCATCAGCTCACCGAGATGGCCCGCGGGGAACTCCCCTTTGCGGGAAAACCACAGCAAATACTCTTCCGGTAAATCAATCAGCATCCGGCCTTTGTATTTACCAAAGGGCATGGCCGTGTTGGCTATCTCAATGAGCTGTTCTTTGTCCATTTAGTCCCCCAGCAAACGAATCATTTCCGCTTCGTCAATAACCTGAATGCCCAGCTCCTGCGCCTTGACAAGCTTGGAGCCGGCCGCTTCCCCGGCTATGACAAGATCGGTTTTTTTCGACACGCTTCCGGCCACTTTTGCACCGAGCGCGGTCAACCGGTCTTTGGCTTCGTCACGGGAAAGAATGCTCAGCGAGCCGGTGAGCACCACGGTTTTCCCGGCAAACGGGCTGTCGATCTCTTCCGCTTTGACGACCACTGGCGCAGGCCAGTGGACCCCGGCCTCTTCGGTAAGCTGACGGATAACATCCCGGTTGCTCTCTTCGGCAAAGAAGTTAAAGGTATGCGTCGCCACAACAATGCCGACATCCGGCACTTTTTGCAGCTCCTCAATGCTGGCCGAGATAAGCGCATCCAGCGTGCCGAAGTGCGCGGCCAGCCCTGCGGCGGTGGCTTCTCCGACTTCACGAATACCTAAGGCATACAGGAAGCGAGCAAAAGTTGTCTCTTTGGCTTTTTCCAGCGCATCCACAACGTTTTGTGCCGATTTAGGCCCCATGCGATCCAGCCCGGTAAGCTTACCCGCCGTCAGCTTGAACAGATCGGCTGGCGTGTGAACGTACTCTTTCTCCACCAGTTGATCGATGATTTTGTCGCCCATGCCGTCAACGTCCATCGCACGGCGGGACACAAAGTGCTTCAGCGCCTCTTTGCGTTGGGCACCACAAATCAGGCCCCCGGTACAGCGGGCAACAGCTTCGCCTTCCACACGCTCAACGTCTGAACCGCAAACCGGGCACTGCGTTGGGAAGACGATTGCCTGAGTGTCTTCCGGGCGTTCAGACTCCACCACGCCAACAACCTGTGGGATAACATCCCCAGCGCGACGGATCACAACTCTGTCACCAATGCGCAGGCCAAGACGCTCTATCTCATCGGCATTGTGCAACGTCGCGTTGCTTACCAGTACCCCAGCAACCTGCACCGGTTCCAGACGAGCGACGGGCGTAATTGCGCCGGTACGCCCTACCTGGAACTCCACGTCTCGCACGGTGGTCATCTGTTCCTGCGCCGGAAACTTAAACGCAACGGCCCAGCGCGGCGCTCTCGCCACAAAGCCCAGCGTTTCCTGCAGCGCAAGCGAGTCAACTTTGATAACCACGCCGTCAATATCAAAGCCCAGCGTTGGGCGATCGGCCTCTACCTGATGATAAAACGCCAGCACTTCTTCCGGTGTGCTGCACAGACGGATGCGGTCGCTGACCGGCAATCCCCAGGCCTTAAACTGTTGCAAACGCGCCATGTGGCTGCCTGGCAGCTCACCGCCTTCGAGCAGCCCAACACCGTAGCAGAAGAAGGTCAGCGGGCGTTTAGCGGTAATGCGCGGATCTAACTGGCGCAGCGAGCCTGCCGCCGCATTGCGAGGGTTGGCAAACACTTTCCCGCCAGTACGGCGAGCTTCTTCGTTGATTTTTTCGAATCCTGCCTGCGGCAAGAAAACTTCGCCACGCACCTCAACACGACGAGGAATATTATCCCCGTGAAGTTTAAGCGGTATCGCGCGAATGGTTCGGACGTTAGACGTGATATTTTCACCGGTTGTGCCGTCACCGCGCGTTGCAGCCCGCACAAGCACCCCATCTTCATACAGCAGGCTTACCGCCAGACCATCCAGTTTTAGTTCACAGCAAAACGTCAAAGCATCGCTGCTTTTGAGCCTGTCCAGAACCCGCTTGTTAAACGCCAGGTAGCTTGCTTCATCGAAAACGTTATCGAGGGACAGCATCGGCACTTCATGGCGTACCTGGGTGAACTCGCTCAGCGGCGCAGCACCGACACGCTGGGTCGGTGAATCCTGGGTAATCAATTCCGGATGCGCTTCTTCAAGCGCACGGAGTTCGCGCATCAGCCTGTCGTATTCCGCATCGGGAATTTCGGGATTATCCTGCACATGGTACAGATATTCATGATGGCGAAGCGTGGTTCGCAGGTGGTTAAGTTGTTGTTCGATTGAGTCCATATCGCACCATCAATGATAAAAAACCCCCGACAGGCGGGGGTTTAGGGGGAAGATTCAGGCCGGGATTCAGGCGTTGGCTTCAACAACCTCGCGGATCCTGTCCTGGTACTCGCGCAGCTTTTGCGGAGTCATCATGCGACGCTGATCGTCGAGCACCACGCCACCGACTTCATCGGCGATGTGCTGCGCAGACTGCAGCATCAGCTTAAAGTTTTGCGCTGCATTGCCGTAGGACGGCACCTGCATAAAGATGGTCACGCCTGGCGTGGCGAAATCCGCCATGTTCTCAGGGTCGAAAGACCCAGGTTTAACCATATTCGCCAGGCTAAACAGAACTGGACCGCTGCCATCAGGGCTAAGATGGCGGTGGAAAATATTCATTTCACCAAACTTGAAACCGGCCTGCTGAATGCTGTTCAACAGCAACTCGCCGTTTAACATCGTGCCCGCGTGGGCAGCGACGTTCATCACGATCACCGTCTCTTTTTTCACCGGTGCAGGCTGCGGCACTGGTTCAGCAGCCACAGGCTCTGGCGTTGGTTCCGCAGTGAGCTGTGGTGCAGGCTGAACGGGAGCGACCGGCTGTGGCTCAGGCACTGCCGCCGGAGCTGGCGCAGGAGGTGCGACAGGACGCACTGGTTCAACATGCTGAGGCGCGGGCTCAACGTGGTGCGGGGTAACCGGCTCAGGCTGGCGCGATTGCGGGGCAGGACGAGGTTCTGCTGACGCATACGGCGGCTCATAGTTGTGCTGAGGTGCCTGAGGCTGACGTGACGCATTCGCTTCACGAGAGGCAGATTCCGGCACGGGCGCAGTACGACGCACGCGCACTTCACCGACGCCTTCTTCTTCCTCATCATCCTCTTCTTCGTATTCGTCACGCTTCGACTTCATACGTTTCAAAGGGCGATCGCGGAACACGGACGAGCGTTCCTTACGACTGGTCCACAGACCGTGAACCAGTAAGGCTATTATGGCGATTGCGCCAACAATGATTAATATCAGACGCAAATCCTGCATCATTATATTCTCTGTTGTTCTAACACCTTGCCACCGCGGCAAACATTTACTCACTAAGAGTATTTGCCCATCTGCTCAAGTGCAAGTGCGAGCACGGTTTTCTCACCATAAAGATAGCGTAAGCGCACCTTTTAGCTGATTTTTCGACCAATTCCTGGCAAGTTTTTCTGAATGCAGTCAGTTATGATAGCGAAGCAGCTAACTGCATTGACCTGATAAGGAGTCTGCTCAGATTATGGTTTCATCTTCCGGAACCCCGCCGCGCAGTGGCGTGTATTATTTTTCCCAGGGCTGGAAACTGGTCCGCGAACCCGGCATCAAGCGTTTCGTCGTGCTGCCGCTGTTGGTCAATATCATCTTGCTTGGTGGCGCTTTTTGGTGGTTATTCACGCGTCTTGATGTCTGGATCCCGTCGATGATGAGCCACGTGCCAGACTGGCTACAATGGCTGAGTTACGTACTCTGGCCACTGGTAACGCTCTCGGTGTTATTGGTGTTTGGTTACTTCTTTTCGACAATCGCAAACTTGATTGCCGCGCCGTTTAGCGGCCTGCTGGCAGAGCAGCTTGAAGCTCGCCTTACGGGCGCAACGCCGCCGGATACGGGCGTGCTCGATATAATGAAAGATCTGCCACGCATCATGAAGCGTGAGTGGCAAAAGCTAGCCTGGTATCTGCCGCGCGCGCTAGTCCTGCTTCTGCTCTACTTTATTCCCGGCATTGGCCAAACTGTCGCCCCGGTCTTGTGGTTCTTATTCAGCGCATGGATGTTGGCGATTCAATACTGCGACTATCCTTTTGATAACCATAAAGTGCCGTTCAAACAGATGCGAGTGGCGCTTCGCGAGCAAAAGATCGTCAACATGCAGTTTGGCGCGCTGGTGAGCCTGTTCACGCTGATCCCGGTTCTGAACCTGTTTATCATGCCGGTTGCCGTCTGCGGCGCGACGGCCATGTGGGTGGACTGCTATCGGGCAAAACACGCCATGTGGAAATAATGCTCTCAGGAAGGGAAGCGGCTTATGCCATGGCTTATTCCATGTTGCATTGGCTTATTTCCCTTCCACATATAGATATGCTATTTCCTTACTTCCGCATATTTCCTGAGCGGGTATGCTGGACCGGTATCCCAAAATTCAGACAGTTAAGGACGAGCCATGAGCAAAATTTATGAAGACAACTCCCTGACAATCGGCCACACGCCGCTGGTTCGCCTGAACCGTATCGGCAACGGACGCATTCTGGCTAAGGTGGAGTCCCGTAACCCAAGCTTTAGCGTCAAATGTCGTATTGGTGCCAACATGATTTGGGATGCCGAAAAACGCGGCGTGCTGAAGCCTGGCGTGGAGTTAGTCGAACCTACCAGTGGCAACACCGGTATCGCTCTGGCCTATGTCGCGGCAGCGCGCGGCTACAAGCTGACGCTGACCATGCCGGAAACCATGAGCATCGAACGCCGTAAGCTGTTAAAAGCGCTGGGTGCAAACCTGGTGCTGACCGAAGGCGCTAAAGGCATGAAAGGTGCCATCCAGAAAGCCGAAGAAATCGTCGCCAGCGACCCGGCTAAATACTTACTGCTTCAGCAGTTCAGCAACCCGGCAAACCCGGAAATTCACGAAAAAACCACCGGCCCGGAAATCTGGGAAGATACCGATGGTGAAGTGGATGTGTTTATCGCCGGCGTCGGTACCGGCGGTACGCTGACGGGCGTCAGCCGCTACATCAAAAATACCAAAGGCAAAACCTCGCTCATTAGCGTGGCGGTAGAGCCAACGGATTCTCCGGTAATTACTCAAGCGCTGGCGGGTGAAGAACTGAAGCCTGGTCCGCATAAAATTCAGGGTATCGGGGCCGGATTTATCCCTGGTAACCTCGATCTGAAGCTTATCGACAAAGTGGTCACTATCAGCAACGACGACGCCATTGCGACCGCTCGCCGCCTGATGGATGAGGAAGGTATTCTCGCGGGTATCTCTTCCGGTGCCGCCGTGGCCGCCGCGCTGAAACTTCAGGAAGACGAAGCCTTTACCAATAAGAATATTGTGGTTATCCTTCCGTCCTCCGGGGAGCGCTATTTGAGTACTGCTTTGTTTGCCGATCTGTTCACTGAGAAAGAACTGCAACAGTAATGCCAGTATTTGATATATGCTTAAAAAAGCACCCGTGAGGGTGCTTTTTTGTGGCCTGCATCAAACTTTCACCCTCATCGGCATTGCGCTTACCCCCGCAGGTCTGGTATTTAACCAGCAATTATTTTGATGCGCGAAATTAATCAAGCTGTGAGATGCGCCTGCTGAATCGATTTAACGATTTGGTGCCTATCTGGTTTTCACGGCATAATGATGAAGAATCTGTGAAACGCTGTTGGCGTTTTTTTCACGATTCCCATGCATCCAGTGCCTCGTTCCTTTGACGATGGCGCTAACGATACAGGCTAAAGTGTGGCCGCCAGGCTAGACTTTAGTTCCACAACACTAAACCTATAAGTTGGGGAAATACAATGTTCCAGCAAGAAGTAACTATTACCGCTCCGAACGGTCTGCATACCCGCCCTGCTGCTCAGTTTGTTAAAGAAGCTAAAGGCTTCACTTCCGAAATCACTGTGACTTCCAACGGCAAAAGCGCCAGCGCTAAGAGCCTGTTCAAACTGCAAACTCTGGGCCTGACTCAGGGTACCGTAGTGACGCTCTCCGCCGAAGGTGAAGATGAGCAGAAAGCCGTTGAGCATTTAGTAAAACTGATGGCTGAACTCGAGTAAGTTCTGGGTTCTTCGTAAATATCAGTCACAAGTAAGGTAGGGTTATGATTTCAGGCATTTTAGCATCCCCGGGTATCGCTTTCGGCAAAGCACTTTTGCTGAAAGAAGATGAAATTGTCATCGACCGGAAGAAAATTTCTGCCGACAAAGTTGAGCAGGAAGTTGAACGTTTCCTCAGCGGGCGCGCCAAAGCATCCGAGCAGTTAGAAGCGATCAAAATTAAAGCTGGCGAGACCTTCGGTGAAGAAAAGGAAGCTATCTTCGAAGGCCACATTATGTTGCTGGAAGACGAAGAGCTCGAGCAGGAAATCATAGCCCTTATCAAAGACAAGCTGGTCACGGCGGACGCTGCGGCGTACGAAGTGATTGAAGGCCAGGCAACGGCTCTGGAAGAGCTGGATGACGAATACCTGAAAGAACGTGCGGCTGACGTACGTGACATCGGTAAGCGTCTGCTGCAGAACATTCTCGGCCTGAACATTATCGATTTAAGCGCAATTAAGGATGAAGTTATCCTGGTTGCCAAAGATCTGACCCCGTCTGAAACCGCACAGCTGAACCTGAAAAAGGTGCTGGGTTTCATCACCGACATCGGCGGCCGTACCTCCCACACTTCCATCATGGCGCGCTCCCTTGAGCTGCCAGCGATTGTGGGCACCGGTAGCGTCACCTCCGACGTGAAAAACGACGACTATCTGATCCTCGACGCGGTCAACAACAAAGTTTACGTTAACCCAACCAACGAGCAGATCGAAGAGCTGCGCGCCGTTCAACAGCAGGTTGCCTCTGAAAAAGCAGAGCTGGCTAAGCTGAAAGACCTGCCAGCCATCACCCTCGACGGCCACCAGGTCGAAGTGTGTGCCAACATTGGTACCGTGCGTGACATCGACGGTGCTGAGCGTAACGGCGCTGAAGGTGTGGGTCTGTATCGTACCGAATTCCTGTTCATGGACCGTGACTCACTGCCAACCGAAGAAGAGCAGTTTGCCGCGTACAAAGCCGTGGCTGAAGCCTGTGGCTCTCAGGCGGTTATCGTCCGTACCATGGACATCGGCGGCGACAAAGAGCTGCCGTACATGAACTTCCCTAAAGAAGAGAACCCGTTCCTGGGCTGGCGTGCTATTCGTATCGCCATGGATCGCAAAGAGATCCTGCGTGACCAGGTTCGCGCTATCCTGCGCGCCTCTGCTTTTGGCAAGCTGCGCATTATGTTCCCGATGATCATCTCTGTTGAAGAAGTGCGTGCCCTGAGAAAAGAGATTGAGATCTTCAAGCAGGAACTGCGTGACGAAGGCAAAGCATTCGATGAATCTATCGAAATCGGCGTGATGGTCGAAACCCCTGCGGCCGCGACGATTGCTCGTCATCTGGCCAAAGAAGTCGACTTCTTCAGCATCGGCACCAACGATTTAACTCAGTACACCCTGGCAGTTGACCGCGGTAATGATATGATTTCACATCTTTACCAGCCGATGTCACCGTCCGTACTGACTCTGATTAAGCAAGTTATTGATGCTTCTCATGCAGAAGGTAAATGGACCGGTATGTGTGGTGAGCTTGCGGGCGACGAACGTGCTACACTTCTGTTGCTTGGGATGGGCCTGGACGAATTCAGTATGAGCGCCATTTCTATCCCACGTATCAAGAAGATTATTCGTAACACGAACTTCGAAGATGCGAAAGTGTTAGCAGAGCAGGCTCTTGCTCAACCGACAACGGACGAGTTAATGACGCTGGTTAACAAGTTCATTGAAGAAAAAACAATCTGCTAATTCACGAGATGCTGCCCAAATTACTGCTTAGGAGAGAAGGCTAATGGGGTTATTTAGTAAACTGTTCGGTGACAAAGGCAATAGCGACACCGGAACCATTGAGATCGTTGCTCCACTGTCTGGCGAAATCGTTAACATTGAAGACGTGCCGGACGTCGTGTTTGCTGAAAAAATCGTTGGTGATGGCATCGCTATCAAACCAACCGGCAACAAAATGGTTGCTCCGGTTGACGGCACCATCGGTAAAATCTTTGAAACCAACCATGCCTTCTCTATCGAATCCGATAGCGGCATTGAGCTGTTTGTTCACTTTGGTATCGACACCGTTGAGCTGAAAGGCGAAGGCTTTAAGCGCATCGCTGAAGAAGGCCAGCGCGTGAAGAAAGGCGACGTGGTTATTGAGTTCGACCTGCCGCTGCTGGAAGAGAAAGCCAAGTCTACCCTGACACCGGTTGTTATCTCCAACATGGACGAAATCAAAGAGCTGATCAAACTGACAGGTAGCGTGACCGTGGGCGAAACCCCGGTTATCCGCATCAAGAAGTAAGATTCATGCAGAGAAAAAGGCACCCTGGGGTGCCTTTTTTATTGGCTGCGATTCAGCGAGGAAGAATCAGTTCATCTGAGCGCTGCCCCTGAGTCCAGGTCATCACTTCAAACACCCGATGCGCAGCTTCTCCTGCGGCAACCGCCACCTGCTTGCCTGCAAGTATTCGGCTTACCAGCTCGGCGCAGAACAAATCCCCGGTGCCTTTCAGGTCGGTCATCACGCGAGCGTGGCTGGTCACATCGGCTTCATCAGCGGTCACCGTCACCACGGAAATAGTATCCGCGCAGTTCCCCGGCGCACTGGTTATTACCACCCAGCGCAGCGTTTCAGAGAGAAGACTTCTGGCCGCCATCACCGCCTGCTCCAGCGTATCGCAGGGCATTCCGGTCAGAATATGCAGTTCAAAGAGATTAGGCGTGATCCCCTGTGCATGAGGCAGCAGCGCCGTGCGATAAGCTTCAGGAATACCCGCCTTGACGTAAACACCGCTGTCGGTGTCCCCCATTACCGGGTCGACAAGTATCAACAGCTCAGGATGGCTTTTGCGTCTTTGACGCAGCCACTCCGCCAGCAGATGGATTTGCTCCGCACTGCCCATGTAACCCGTCGTCACGGCCTTCAGTTCGCGCAACGCATCCCGTTCTTCGAGCGCTCGCAGATAGCCGCTAAACCAGTCCGCCGGGATCACGCCGCCATAAAACGTATCGTAATGCGGCGTGTTGCTGAATAACACCGTTGGCACCGCCATCACCCGCCACCCATGCTGCTGAATCGCCGGAACCGCGATACTGTTCCCGACGCTGCCGTAAACGACCTGAGATTGTACCGCCACAATATCGGCCTGCAGCGCCCGGCCTGCATCGTGAAACAGTACAGACTGTATATCGTTATCCTGACTCATATTTTCCCCTTGCCCGCCAGACAGCTAAGGTCTGAACTGCGAAGCGGCCATTATAGCCAGACCCGGGCGGTACAACCATGCTAAGAGCGCCCTCTTTATTCCGGCAATAGCAGAGATACAGCTACCATCCTTCAGATTTATCAAATCAACGACAAAAGTAATATTTTCTTTCAGCCGTTACACCTTGAAAATGTATCACCTGAATGATGAAGAAAACATTATTACCGATTAGTGCTGGATACCTGGAAATTAATAACTACCACTTAAACATCACATCAACAAAATATCCATTACATCATAAGGATATATCTTCTCCACCCGCTGTTTACATTGTCGACTCATGCCTGTCTTACAATTCCACAAGGTCAAACTCCATAATTTCACCTATAACAAAAGTTCCCTCCGGAGAATAAACCTCACTCTGCATGAATATAAGGAAGCTATTATATGAAAGATATATCCAGAAGAAGCTTCATGGCTTTTGCCGCAGGCGGTACCGTCGTATTAGCCGCCGGGCAGGCCCATGCCCACGATGACAAAGTAAAATCCTATCCGGCAAGCGTGCGCGATCCGGGCCCTCACGACCCCATCCGGGAAGCTGAAAACCCTGACATTGTTAACCCGCCCGCTACCGACAGCGGCACGTTGCCGAACCTGCGCTACTCCTTCAGCGATGCCCATGTCAGAAAAGGCACCGGCGGCTGGACCCGACAAGTCACCAAGCGGGAGCTGGGGATTTCAACCACCATCGCCGGGGTAGACATGCGCCTGAATGCCGGAGGCATCCGCGAACTTCACTGGCACAAAGAGGGTGAATGGGCCTACATGACCTACGGCAATGCGCGGGTAACGGCCTTCGATGCAAAAGGAGGCTGGTTTGTGGATGATATCGGCGTCGGTGATTTATGGTATTTCCCGCCGGGTATTCCTCACTCCATTCAGGGTATCGGGCCTGACGGCTGTGAGTTTCTTTTGGCCTTCGACGACGGCGGATTTGATGAAGACAGTACGTTCCTGTTATCCGACTGGTTTAAACATATCCCTCCGGAGATATTAGCAAAAAACTTCCAGGTGCCCGTGTCTACATTTTCTAAACTGCCTTCACCTGCTGATGAATATATTTTCGCGGGTACAGTACCCGGCAGCCTTGCCTCAGACAGTATTAATGGCGCAGCTAAATCAGAGATTAATTTCACCCACCATATGCTGGCTCAGGATCCGATCAAAGCCCCTGGCGGCACCGTCAGAATAACGGATTCATCTAATTTCCCGGTGTCGAAGACTATTGCGGCAGCCCTGGTGGAAATAGAGCCCGGCGGGCTGAGAGAACTTCACTGGCACCCAAATAACGATGAATGGCAGTACTATCTTGAAGGGGAAGGCAGAATGGGCGTTTTCGCCTCTTCGGGTCAGGCCAGAACCTTTGATTACCGCGCCGGGGATGTCGGCTACGTTCCCTTTGCGATGGGGCATTATATCGAGAATACCGGCACCACAACCCTGCGTTTCCTGGAACTGTTTAAAAGCGACTATTACGCGGATATTTCGCTTAACCAGTGGCTGGCCAGCACGCCGCCTGAGCTGGTGAAACAGCATTTACAGCTTGATGATACCTTTATGAAGGCGTTGAGCCTGCATAAAAACCCGGTTGTGAAGTAAGCCTGTTCTCAGGAAAAGATCGCCTCAGGCGACCTTTTCCTGGCTTACAGCGTCAGATGCCAGCGCCCTGAACGTAGCTCTCTTCCCCGAACACGCCGGTAGAAAGATAGCGATCGCCTCTGTCGCAAATAATAGCGACCACTACGGCCCCCGGATTTGCTTTGGCTACGCGCAACGCACCCGCCACTGCCCCGCCGGAACTTACGCCGCAGAAAATCCCCTCTTCCATCGCCAGGCGGCGCATCGTCTGCTCGGCTTCGGTCTGCGCCATGTCGATGACTTCATCCACCAGTGTCGGGTTGAAAATTTTCGGCAACCACTCTTCTGGCCAACGGCGGATCCCCGGGATGCTGCTGCCCTCTTCCGGCTGCAGCCCGACAATTCTCACCGGCTTGCTTTGCTCGCGCATAAAACGACTCACGCCGGTTATCGTGCCCGTCGTGCCCATGCTGGAGACAAAATGCGTGATTCGCCCTTCGGTCTGCCGCCAGATCTCCGGCCCGGTCGTCGTGTAATGCGCCAGCGGGTTATCCGGGTTATTAAACTGATCGAGGATCTTGCCTTCGCCACGGTCGGCCATTTGCTGAGCAAGCTCACGCGCGCCTTCCATGCCCTGAGCTTTGCTGACCAGAATCAGCTCGGCGCCGTAAGCCTGCATCGCCGCCTTGCGCTCCATGCTCATGTTGTCCGGCATCAGCAGCTTAATACGGTAGCCTTTGAGCGCAGAGATCATCGCCAGCGCAATGCCGGTATTGCCGCTGGTTGCCTCAATCAGCGTATCGCCGGGTTGTATTTCCCCTCGCTTTTCCGCCTGAACAATCATCGACAGCGCCGCGCGATCTTTAACCGACCCTGCCGGGTTATTCCCTTCGAGTTTGACCCAAATCTCGCTGCCGTTCGTCAGCCCGCTGCGCTGCAGCCGGACCAGAGGAGTATTACCAATAGTGCTTTCTAAAGTGATCACTTGCCTGCCCGCAATAAATGAAAAAGCGGCCTCGGTGGGCCGCTAGTGCGTGTCCTGTCGGGGTAAATTATCAGGCGGACTGCGCCAGGTCTACACCCTGAATACGGTTGGCACCTTCATACAGGCGCGCGTTTTGTAATCCCACAAACAGACGCTCACCGCGCTGCGGAATTTGCTGTTCCTTCAGAACCACCGTCAGCGGTTCGTCATACCAGCCCAGCGGCTGCACAACCAGCTGCATGTAATGCCCGCGAGGGCTTACTTCCAGCACCTGCACCGGCAGAGGTGAATCTAGATTCGTGCGGCGGCTGACGTCCACTTCCCACGGACGCAGGAACAAATCAACATCCCCCTGATAGGCCGGCGTGAACCCCAGCGGCCAACGATGCGCGCCGACGTGGAACTGGCTCCCACGGATCACGCCTTTCAGGCGGTTAACTTCGCCGAGGAACTCCAGCACGAAGCGGGTCGCGGGCTCACGCCAGACCTGCTCAGGCGTATCGACCTGCTCGATATTGCCCTGGCTCATCACCACCACGCGGTCGGCAACTTCCATCGCTTCTTCCTGATCGTGCGTCACAAACACGCTGGTGAACTTTAACTCTTCGTGCAGCTCGCGCAGCCAGCGGCGCAGCTCTTTACGAACCTGTGCGTCCAGAGCGCCAAACGGTTCATCCAGCAGCAGGATTTGCGGCTCCACCGCCAGCGCACGCGCCAGGGCAACGCGCTGCTTCTGCCCGCCGGACAACTGCGCCGGGTAGCGGTCGGCCAGATGGGAAAGCTGCACCATTTCCAGCAGTTTCGTCACTTTCTGTTTGATCGCAGAGGCGGAAGGCCGTTCGCGACGCGGCAGCACCGTTAAGCCAAAGGCGATATTGTCGAATACCGACATATGGCGGAACAGCGCATAGTGCTGAAACACAAAGCCGACTTTGCGATCGCGGGCATGCATCCGGCTGACGTCGGTGCCGTGGAAGCTGATGCGACCGCTGTTCTGGTGCTCCAGCCCGGCAATAATACGCAGCAGCGTAGTTTTACCAGAGCCGGACGGACCAAGCAGCGCCACCATCTGACCAGAAGGGATATCCAGCGAGATATCGTTCAGCACCTGGGTGCGTCCAAATGACTTCTTAATATTGGCAATATCAATGCTCATGATTTTCCTCCTGCTTCAGGCGTTTTTCCTGATTATTCAGACGCCACTGCACCGCACTCTTTAAGAACAAGGTCAGGACTGCCATCAGGGTCAACAACGCCGCGGCGGTAAACGAACCAACGGTGTTGTAATCCTGCTGCAGTAACTCAATCTGTAACGGCAACGAGAACGTCTCGCCGCGAATCGAACCGGACACCACCGACACCGCGCCAAATTCACCGATGGCGCGGGCGTTGGTCAGCACCACGCCATAAAGCAGGGCCCAGCGAATATTGGGCAGCGTCACGCGGCGGAACATCTGCCAGCCGGAAGCGCCCAGTAAAATCGCGGCTTCATCTTCCTGGCTGCCCTGGCTTAGCATCACCGGCACCAGCTCACGCACCACAAACGGGCAGGTGACGAAGATAGTCACCAGCACCATGCCCGGCCAGGCAAACATGATTTGCAGGTTGTGGGCATCGAGGAACCCCGCCAGCGGGCCGTTAGAACCATAAAACAGCAGGTAAACCAGGCCCGCAACCACCGGGGAAACGGCAAATGGGATATCCAGCAGCGTCAGCAACAATTGGCGGCCAGGGAAGTTAAAACGCGTCACCAGCCAGGCCAGCAGCGTGCCGAACACCAGGTTTACCGGCACGGTAATCAGGGCAATCATCACCGTCAGCCAGATGGCGTGCAGCATGTCCGGGTTAGCGATATTTTGCAGCGCGGGCATCAGCCCTTTGGAAAAGGCTTCTACAAAAATAGACGCGACCGGCACCACCAGAATCAGGAAAGAGACGAGCACACCGATGGCGATCAGCGCCCATTTTCCCCAGTTAATGCGGGAGCGGGTATAGTTTTTCAAAGCAGTGACGTCCGTCATCAGTGACCTACCACGCGTCGACCAAAGCGACTCTGCAACGTGTTAATGGTGAACAGCAGCAGCAGCGACGCCGCCAGAATCACTGACGCAATGGCGCTGGCCGCCGGGTAATCAAACTCCTGCAGGCGCACGAAGATCATCAGCGAGGTCACTTCCGTCTTCCAGGCGATGTTTCCGGCGATAAAGATAACCGCGCCAAACTCCCCCAGGCTGCGGGTGAAGGAAAGCGCTACGCCCGCCATCAGTGCCGGAGAAAGCTCCGGCAGCACTACGCGGCGGAAACTCTGCCAGCGAGTCGCGCCGAGCGTTTCAGCGGCTTCCTCGTATTCTGGCCCCAATTCTTCCAGCACGGGCTGAACGGTGCGCACCACAAACGGAATGCTGGTAAACGCCATCGCGACGGCAATACCCAGCCAGGTGTAAGTCACCTTAATGCCAAACTGCGCCAGCCACTCGCCGTACCAGCCGTTGACAGAAAACAGCCCGGCGAGGGTTAAACCTGCCACCGCGGTGGGCAGCGCAAAGGGTAAATCCATCAGCGCATCTAGCAGGCTGCGCCCCGGAAACTGATAACGCGTCAGGATCCACGCCATTAACAGGCCGAACACGCCGTTAAACACGGAAGCCAGCGCGGCGGAAAGCAGCGTGACTTTATAGGCGGCCACCACCTGCGGGTTGGTAATCACGTCCCAGTACTGGGAGAACGACATTTGCGCCAGCTGCATCACCAGCGCGCTCAGCGGCAGCAGCAGGATCAGGCAAACAAACAGCAGGCTGGTGCCGAGGCTAAGCGTAAACCCCGGCAATACGCGTTTTGAACGGCTGGCAAACATTAACTACGCCCCGTCGCTAACAGCTTGTCCAGCTCCCCGCCGGTAGCAAAATGCGTTTTCATCACTTCCGGCCAGCCGCCGAACGCATCTTCCACGCGGAACAGCTCGGTCTGTGGGAATTTATCTTTCAGCTTATCCATTACCTGCGGGTTATTCACGCGGTAGTAGTAATCGGTAATGATGGTCTGCGCCTGAGGGCTATAGAGATAGTTCAGGTAGGCTTTGGCCGCTTTTTCCGTGCCGTTGGCCTTCACGTTTTTATCCACCCAGGCAACCGGGAACTCGGCCAGAATGTTGACCTTCGGCACTACGACTTCATAACCGTCTTTGGCGTACTGGTTGCGGATATTGTTCACTTCTGATTCAAAAGAGATCAGCACGTCGCCCAGCCCACGCTCGACAAAGGAGGTTGTCGCCCCGCGGCCGCCGGTATCAAACACTTCGACGTTTTTCAGGAATTGCGTCATGAACTGCTCGGTTTTGGCTTTATCGCCGCCGTCAGCTTTGTCTGCCGCCCCCCAGGCTGCCAGATAGGTATAACGAGCGTTACCAGAAGTTTTCGGATTCGGGAAAATGAGCTTCACGTCCGGGCGCACAAGATCGCTCCAGTCGTGGATGTTCTTTGGGTTGCCTTTGCGCACCAGGAAAGCCATGGTGGAGTAGAAAGGCGAGCTGTTGTTGCCCAGACGGCTCTGCCAGTCCGCCGGGATCAGGTTGCCTTTGTCGTGCAGGATCTGCACATCGGTCACCTGGTTATAAGTTACAACGTCAGCTTTTAAGCCCTGCAAAATGGCCAGCGCCTGTTTTGATGACCCGGCATGAGATTGTTTTATCGTCAGCTTGTCGCCGTTATTCTCCTGCGCCCACTGTTTTTCAAACGGCGGGTTAAGCGCGGCAAACAGCTCGCGGGACACATCATAAGAGCTATTCAGCAGCTCGGTTGCATGGGCAGAGCCTGCCAGCAGCAAAGAGACAGCGAGCGCGTTCCATACTTTTTTAACTGACCTGATTGCCATGCTTCGCCCTTATAAATGTGATGAATGCCATAAAGTCATGACAGTCAGTGTATTTATAACGAGCGATAAAGCTGTAACGCTTTTATATACCGTTTGGCGATTTACAAGAAGAAAGGGATATAAGAAAGCGGCGTAGCAAACGCTACGCCGGAGGGGATTACAGGCTCAGTAATTTATCGAGCGACGGCGCAAAGTAGTAACCGCCGGTGACCGGCTTAGTGAAGCGCAGCATACCGTCACGCTTCCCGTCAGCGTCGCCAAACATGCTCAACAGCTGCTGTTCAATGTTATGCAAACGCGCGCAATAGGCGATGAAATAGAGACCGTGCACGCCGCTGGCGGTGCCGTAAGGCAGGCTCTGACGCACAATTTTCAGCCCCTTGCCGTCTTCTTTCAGATCGACCCGGCTCAGGTGAGAAGTGGCTGGCCGCGCGTCGCCGTCAATTTCTTCGTTTTCCTGTTTGGTACGGCCGAAGATCATCTCCTGGTCGTGCACGCTCAGGCGGTTAAGCTGCTTGAGGTTGTGTTCCCAGCGCTGAACCAGCACGTAGCTGCCCCCGGCATCCACGCCTTCGTTGATCACCGCCACCTGGCGACGATTCTCTTCGCCCTGTGGATTTTCGGTCCCGTCAACGAAGCCGCTGAGATCGCGCTCTTCTACCCAGCGGAAACCGTGAATCTCTTCTTCAATTTTCAGCGCATCGCCAAACGCGGCCAGCGCGGCCTGAGCCACGGAGAAGTTCACGTCATGGCGCAGAGAAAGAATGTGGATCATCACATCGTGCTGGGTCGCGGGCGCCAGGCCTTTGCCTAGTGGCGTAAAGTTTTTCAGCTCTGCGGCACCTTCGCCTTTGCTGAGGTCGCGCCACAGGTCGTGCCCGAAGCCAACGGTCGCCCCCAGCATCGCGTCAGGGAATTGTTCCTGGAAAGCATTCAACGCTTCAATAAAGGTTTTGCACCCTGCGCTCAGCGCGCTGAAGTCGCCCTGGACAGAAGCTTCCAGCCAAACGGCGGCACGACAATGTTCCGGCAGAATGCCGCTTTGAACCCGAGACATGATTCCTCCTGAAAAAAATGCCACCAAAGGTGGCACATAACTATGATGACTCCGAACGGAGGCATTTATCGGGCTATTCTAACCTGATTTATTCACGCCGACTTGCGACGGCGCAAACCCGGCGCAAATTTTATCGACGCCAGATAATTTTGTTAAGCGTCCATTTTTTCAGCGTATCATCCGACGGCATCAATCCTTCCGGCCCGTGCCACTCGCCTGTAAACAGATAGCTGATGTGCTGGCTGTTCGGCGCCTGGCAGAGAACGCCTGCCGCATCGTCGCCGGTCGCTTTTTCGCAGACCCCAAACGCTTTCTGATACAGATCGCTGAAAGGCGTGCCGATTTTCACGCCGCTGGCGGTTTTGATGTCAGCATCCATCACATCTACGCGACTCACGGTGCCTTTTTCGCCGTTCACCACCAGCTTAACGTCTTTGTCTTTCATCGCCTCAAAGTAGCGCACGATGGTGCCGTTTTCAGTTTTCATGCCGCTGCGCAGACGATAATTGTCATTCAACCCCTCGCTCACGGCCTTCTCATCCATCGCGGTGGCTGAAGTCAGTTTCCCCACGCCCTGCTCGCTCACCTCAACGGAAGAGCCAAACCAGTTCCACGGATAAGCCGCAGACCAGTTAACGGAGGACAGCGTGGAACACCCGCTCAGAACCAGCGGCAGGCCTAGCATCATCAGGCGCAGAGATTTCATTGATCATTCCTTTTCAAAAAATGGTAACGGCCTTTGGAGTACGGGGACGTCAAAAAGTGCCGCTTAACTCGTTTTTCAGGGCAAAGTAATCCCGCAGCCGGCGGTTAGTCAGCAGCCACCAAAGCGCGAACAGATCGATAATCAGCAGAACAACGGTGGTACCGGTCAGCGTTTCATCCCCGGCCAGCAGCGCCAGTTGCCACGCCAGCAGCCCAACCTGGGCGGCAATCAATATCCAGCGAAACGCCCGCCAGAACCGGGGCCAAAGGTGGCGACGTCCGCTGAGCAAAAAGGCCAGCGCAGCCGGAATACCGGGGATCAGCCCCAGCCAGAAGTTATCGCGATCGGGATAAAACAGGCCCAGCAGCGCATCGCCCTGCTGACGAGAAGCCCCCGCCAGCACCAGCAAAACCCAGGTGCGGGCCTGTAACAACAACACCGCCCAGAACAGCAGCGGTGCTTTTAAGTTGCCCTGTGAATCATAATCAGCAGGCAAATACATGGCATGAACACATTTGAAAATTAATATTCCTGATCTTCTATCAGCCGTTTGCCGAGCAAAATGGTGTCCTGATGCTCGTAATCGAGCTTTTCATAAAGGCCGATAACCAGATCGTTCTCTTCGCGCACCATGATGTGGATCTTCGGGCAACCGCGGGCAATCAGCTTCTTTTCCAGCCGGTTCAGCAAGGCGTTAGCAATGCCGCGGCCCCGAAACTCCGGGTGCACGCCCAGGTAATAGGCTGAACCCCGATGGCCGTCATACCCGCCCATCAACGAACCGACGATCTCGCCACCCACCTCAGCGACTAAAAACAGGTCCGCATCGTGATGCAGCTTACGTTCAATGTCCATTTCCGGGTCATTCCATGGGCGCAGTAAATCGCAGCGCTCCCAAAGGGTAATGACCTCTTCGAAATCTTCCTGGCGAAAAACGCGAATTTCCATGGTATTAGCCACCTTAAGCCGTAAAAGGTTGATTATGGCGTTAACCGTCCGTTAAGCCAATAACTGCCGCAAAAGCGCGAAAAAAATGGCATAATCTCCGACCAGTCATGAAATGAAACGAATGGATATACATTTCTGACGCCAGAGTGTCGTTTGCATGAAGCCGATACGTTATAACTTCCCATCTGGACTCCATAAGATAAATAATTCATCCGCATGAGCAAAATTAAATCGCTAACGCAACTTACGACGCGCCGCCAGGTCCTGCTCACAGGTTTAGCAGCGTTGACGCTAACCGGTATGAACCAAGCGCTGGCAAAGGAAGAAGCCAAATCGCTGAAAACCACCAATTCCCACAGTAAAGTGGCCAAAAAATCCGGGGCAAAACGCATTGTTATGCTCGACCCGGGCCACGGTGGGATTGATACTGGCGCCATCGGCCACAACGGCTCGAAAGAAAAACACGTGGTGCTGGCCATTGCCAAAAACGTGCGCAGCATCCTGCGCAGCAACGGGATCGATGCCAGGCTGACTCGCACCACGGACGAATTTATTCCGCTGTACGATCGCGTTGAAATCGCCCACCAGCACGGCGCAGATCTGTTTATGTCGATCCACGCGGATGGCTTCACCAGTCCAACCGCCGCAGGTGCCTCCGTATTCGCCCTGTCTAACCGAGGCGCAAGTAGCGCTATGGCGAAATATCTTTCAGACAGAGAGAACGCCGCGGATGACGTAGCGGGTAGCAAAGTGAAAGACAAAGATCACTACCTGCAGCAGGTGCTGTTTGACCTGGTGCAGACCGACACGATTAAAAACAGCCTGACGCTCGGCTCGCATATTCTGAAACAGATAAAGCCGGTGCATAAGCTGCACAGCCGCAACACGGAACAGGCAGCCTTCGTCGTTCTGAAGTCGCCGTCCATTCCGTCCGTGCTGGTTGAAACCTCGTTCATCACCAACCCGGGCGAAGAAAAGTTGCTCGGCACCACCGCCTTCCGCCAGAAGATTGCCACCGCCATCGCCTCCGGCGTGATGAGCTATTTCAACTGGTTTGATAACCATAAAGTCCACGGTAAGAAGCGTTAATTTTTATGACTGAGCCCGATATCCACGCCGTAAAACAGTTCCTGCTCTCCCTGCAGGATACGATATGCCAGCAGCTTTCCGCCCTTGATGGCGCCGTCTTCCAGGAAGACAACTGGCAGCGAGAAGGCGGCGGCGGCGGGCGCAGTCGAGTTTTGCGCGGCGGCGCGGTGTTCGAACAGGCTGGCGTGAACTTTTCTCACGTTCACGGCGACGCCATGCCGGCGTCTGCCACGGCCCACCGCCCGGAACTGGCGGGCAGAAGCTTTGAGGCCATGGGCGTTTCGCTGGTGGTACACCCGAACAACCCTTATGTGCCGACCAGCCACGCCAACGTGCGTTTCTTTATTGCCGAAAAACCTGGCGCCGATCCGGTCTGGTGGTTTGGCGGCGGCTTCGACTTAACGCCTTACTACGGCTTCGAAGAAGATGCGGTGCACTGGCACCGCACGGCGCGTGACCTGTGTCAGCCGTTTGGTGACGACGTTTTCCCGCGTTATAAAAAGTGGTGCGATGACTACTTCTTTATCAGACACCGCAACGAGCAGCGCGGCATCGGCGGGCTGTTTTTCGACGATCTGAACAAGCCAGACTTTGACTACGGCTTCCGCTTTATTCAGGCCGTCGGACAAGGATTCCTGGACGCTTATCTGCCGATTGTTGAACGCCGCAAGGATCATCCCTTCGGCGAACGCGAGCGTGACTTCCAGCTCTATCGCCGTGGGCGCTACGTTGAGTTCAACCTGGTGTGGGATCGCGGCACGCTGTTTGGCCTGCAAACCGGCGGGCGTACCGAATCGATTTTAATGTCGATGCCGCCGCTGGTGCGCTGGGAGTATGACTATCAGCCTGAAGAAGGCAGCCCGGAGGCTGCGCTGTATCGTGATTTCCTGCCAGTGAAGGAGTGGGTGTAGCTTTCGCGTTTTTGCCCTCACCCTAACCCTCTCCCTAAAAGGGAGAGGGGATTTTTAGTGCTCGCTGTCCCCCATATCCCTTTGGGGAAAGATGACTCTATTATCCGCTTTACTCGGTTTTCCCCCTCGCCCCTCCGGAGAGAGGGCGAGGGGGAGTTCAATCACAGCGGTGCGGTTTGCGCCTCCACAACCGCCAGCGCCACCATATTCACAATGCGGCGCACAGAAGCAATCGGCGTCAACACGTGAACCGGCTTCGCCACGCCCATCAGGACCGGTCCAACGGTCACCCCTTCAGAACTCGACACGCGCAGCAGGTTGTAGCTAATACGCGCCGCCTCAACGTTCGGCATGATCAAGATGTTAGCAGAGCCTTTCAGCGGGCTGTCCGGCATACGCTCATGGCGAATACTTTCAACCAGCGCGGCGTCTCCGTGCATCTCCCCGTCAATTTCCAGGTCAGGCGCACGCTCGCGCACCAGATCCAGCGTTTTGCGCATTTTGCAGGCGGCTTTGCTGTTGGAAGAACCGTAGTTGGAGTGGGAAAGCAGCGCGACTTTCGGCTCAATGCCGAAGCGGCGCACCGTTTCCGCCGCCAGCAGCGTGATTTCCGTCAGTTCTTCCGGCGTAGGGTCATCGTTCACATAGGTATCCGCGATAAAGGTGTTGCCGCTCGGCAGCAGCAGCGCGTTCATCGCCCCGGCAGCCTTCACGCCTTCGCGGTAGCCAAACAGCTTCTCTACCACGTCAAAGTGCTCGTGATATTCGCCGATTGTCCCGCATATCAGCGCATCCGCTTCACCACGATGCACCATGATCGCCCCGATCACAGTCGTGTTGCTGATCACCGCCCGCTGCGCCTGCTCCTGAGTGATCCCACGGCGCTTCATGATGTTGTAGTACTCGTGCCAGTACTCTTTGAAACGCGGATCCGATTCGTTATTCACGATCTCAAAATCTTTGCCCGGCTGAATTTGCAGGCCCAGCTTTTTGATACGCATTTCGATAACGCTTGGGCGACCAATCAGGATAGGCTTCGCCAGCCCCAAAGTGATCAGCTCCTGTGTGGCATGCAGCACGCGCGCTTCTTCCCCTTCGCTTAACACCACACGCTTCGGCTCTTTGCGCGCCTGGGAGAAGATCGGCTTCATAAACAGGTTGGTTTTGTAGACAAACTCTTCCAGCTTCTCGCTGTAAGCATTGAAATCCTGAATCGGGCGCGTGGCCACGCCGGAGTCCATCGCTGCTTTGGCTACCGCCGGGGCAATTTTCACGATCAGGCGCGGGTCAAATGGCTTAGGAATAATGTATTCCGGGCCGAACGTCAGTTCCTGCTCGCCGTAGGCGGAGGCCACCACATCGCTTTGTTCAGCGTGAGCCAGCTCGGCTATCGCATGCACCGCAGCCAGCTTCATCTCTTCGTTAATTGCCGTGGCGCCCACGTCCAGCGCGCCACGGAAGATGAACGGGAAGCACAGCACGTTGTTCACCTGGTTCGGGTAGTCCGAACGGCCGGTACAGATAATGGCTTCCGGACGCACTTCTTTCGCCAGCGGCGGCAGAATTTCCGGCTCAGGGTTAGCCAGCGCCAGAATCAGCGGCGCTTTGCCCATTTTCTTCACCATTTCCTGGGTCAGCACTTTCGGGCCGGAACAGCCGAGGAAGATGTCCGCGCCTTCAATCACGTCGTCCAGCGTCCGCTTGCCGCTGTCTTCTACGGCATAGGCGGCTTTGGTTTCGGCCATGTTCTCTTCGCGGCCTTTATAAATAACGCCCTTCGAGTCGCAAACCACGATGTTGTGTTTTTGCATTCCCAGCGCGACCAGCAGGTTCATACAGGCGATTGCCGAAGCCCCCGCGCCGGAAACCACCAGCCGTACATCGGTAATGTTCTTTTCAACCACGCGCAGGCCGTTCAGCACCGCGGCGGTACAAATAATCGCGGTGCCGTGCTGGTCGTCGTGGAACACCGGAATGTTCATGCGCTCGCGCAGCTTCTGCTCTATGTAGAAACACTCCGGTGCCTTGATATCTTCCAGGTTAATGCCGCCGAAAGTGGGTTCCAGCGCGGCCACCACGTCGATAAGCTTGTCCGGATCCATCTCATCAATTTCGATATCGAAGACGTCGATACCGGCGAATTTTTTAAACAGGACGCCCTTACCTTCCATGACCGGCTTGCCTGCCAGCGCGCCGATATTGCCTAGCCCGAGCACCGCGGTACCGTTAGAAACCACGCCCACAAGGTTGCCACGCGCGGTGTATTTGTAGGCGGCGAGCGGGTCCTTTTCAATTTCAAGGCAAGGTGCCGCTACGCCCGGCGAATACGCCAGCGCCAGGTCACGCTGGGTAGCAAGGGGTTTGGTCGGAGAAACCTGGATTTTCCCCGGAATTGGAAACTCATGGAAATCGAGGGCACTTTGCTTCAGTTGTTCATCCATTGCATCGTTCCTTTTTGGGTCTTCTTTATTGTTACGTCAGCCGCCTAGTATCACGCGGGCACGTTTCGCAAACTTTGAAGGTAGCCATACTATTAAGATTAGGCGTGATTATTGTTAGCTAACTATAGAACCGATGTTAGCGGCTGCCCCGTCATCGCCCCCATCTGCTATGCTTTTGGGTTATGCAAAGCGTAAGTTTTCACGGCGAGCGACACGGAACGCTCAGGTAAGACGTTGCTTTTTCAAGGAGATAGTAATGAATCAGTTAGACAGCATTAAACAGTACACCACCGTGGTTGCAGACAGCGGTGAAATCGACTCTATTCGCCACTACCAGCCTGAAGACGCCACCACCAACCCTTCATTGTTGTTAAAAGCCGCGGGGCTTGAGCAATATCAGCCGCTGATTGATGACGCGCTGGCCTACGGCAAACAGCGCGGCGGCAGCAGGGAACACATTGTGGCCGAAGCCAGTGACAAACTGGCGGTCAATGTCGGTGCGGAAATTCTGAAAAGCATTCCAGGTCGCGTGTCTACCGAAGTGGATGCCCGCCTCTCCTACGACAAAGAAAAGAGCATCAGCAAGGCTCGTCGCCTGGTGGACCTGTACGCCGAACAGGGGATCGATAAATCCCGCATTCTCATCAAGCTGGCGTCAACCTGGGAAGGCATCCGCGCGGCGGAAGAGCTGCAAAAAGAAGGCATCAACTGCAACCTGACACTGCTGTTCTCTTTTGCTCAGGCGCGTGCCTGTGCGGAAGCGGGCGTTTTCCTGATTTCCCCGTTCGTGGGCCGTATTTACGACTGGTATCAGGCGCGTAAACCGATGGATCCCTATATCGTTGAAGAAGATCCGGGCGTGAAATCCGTGCGCAATATCTACGACTACTTCAAGCAACATAACTATGAAACCATCGTCATGGGCGCCAGCTTCCGTCGTAAGGAACAAATCCTCGCCCTGGCGGGCTGCGACCGGCTGACCATCGCCCCTAACCTGCTGCAGCAGCTGCAGGACAGTGAAGAAGAAGTTATCCGTAAACTGATCCCATTCTCACAGGGCTTCCGCCGTCCGGCCCCCATGAGCGAAGCGGAATTCCGTTGGGAACATAGCCAGGATGCCATGGCCGTGGAAAAACTGGCCGAAGGGATCCGCCTGTTCGCCATAGATCAACGCAAACTGGAAGACCTGCTCGCCGCCAAACTTTAACAAGACCTGGAGTGAAACATGTCATCACGTAAAGAGCTTGCCAACGCCATTCGCGCCCTCAGTATGGATGCGGTCCAGAAAGCCAATTCCGGCCACCCCGGAGCGCCCATGGGCATGGCCGATATCGCCGAGGTGCTGTGGAATGATTTCCTCAGCCATAACCCGTCTAACCCGCACTGGGCCAACCGCGACCGCTTCGTGCTGTCGAACGGCCATGCGTCGATGCTGCTTTACAGCCTGCTGCACCTGAGCGGCTATGACCTGCCGCTGGAGGAGTTGAAAAACTTCCGCCAGCTTCACTCCAAAACGCCCGGCCACCCGGAAGTGGGCTATACCCCCGGCGTGGAAACCACCACCGGCCCGCTGGGCCAGGGGTTAGCCAACGCCGTGGGGATGGCGATTGCCGAGCGCACGCTGGCCGCGCAGTTTAACCAGCCGGGCCATGACATCGTTGACCACTACACCTATGTGTTCATGGGCGACGGCTGCCTGATGGAGGGCATTTCCCATGAGGTATCTTCCCTTGCCGGGACGCTGGGTTTAGGCAAGCTGATCGGCTTCTATGACCATAACGGGATTTCCATCGACGGGGAAACCGATGGCTGGTTTACCGACGACACGGCCAAACGCTTCGAGGCCTATCACTGGCACGTGATCCATGAGATTGACGGCCACGATCCGGCAGCGCTGAAAAAAGCCATCAAAGAAGCCCAGAGCGTGAAGGACAAACCGTCCCTCATTATCTGCCGCACCGTGATCGGTTTTGGTTCGCCAAACAAAGCGGGCAAAGAAGAGGCTCACGGCGCACCGCTGGGTGAAGAAGAAGTCGCCCTGGCGCGCAAGCAGCTCGGCTGGAAATACCCGCCGTTTGAGATCCCAAAAGAGGTCTATCACGCCTGGGACGCCAAAGAGGCAGGCGAAAAAGCGGAGGCCGCCTGGAAAGAGAAGTTTGCCGCTTACGCAAAGGCTCACCCTACCCTGAGCGCCGAATTTAAACGCCGTACCGAAGGTAAACTGCCGGATAACTGGCAGAAAACAGCCCAAAGCTACATTGAACAACTGCAGGCGAACCCGGACAAAATCGCCACCCGCAAAGCTTCGCAGAATACCCTTAACGCCTTTGGTCCGTCGCTGCCGGAACTGCTTGGCGGCTCCGCCGACCTGGCCCCGAGTAACCTGACCATCTGGAAAGGCTCGAGATCGATTAAAGAGGACACCGCCGGGAATTATATCCACTACGGCGTACGCGAATTCGGTATGACCGCCATTGCCAACGGCATCGCGCTGCACGGCGGTTTTATCCCTTACACCGCCACCTTCCTGATGTTTGTGGAGTACGCCCGTAACGCGGCGCGTATGGCGGCGCTGATGAAAGCGCGGCAGATCATGGTTTATACCCATGATTCCATCGGCCTTGGGGAAGATGGCCCGACACACCAGGCCGTCGAGCAGTTAGCCAGCCTGCGCCTGACGCCTAACTTCAGCACCTGGCGGCCTTGCGATCAGGTTGAGGCCGCCGTGGCCTGGAAATCTGCGCTTGAGCGCCAGACCGGCCCAACTGCGCTGATCCTGTCTCGCCAGAATCTTGCGCAGATGGATCGCACCCCTGAGCAGCTGAAAGCCATCAGTCGCGGCGGGTATATTCTGAAGGACAGCGACGGCAAACCGGATCTCATCCTCATTGCCACAGGCTCTGAGATTGAAATCACCGTCGAAGCCGCGGCCGCATTGAGCAAAGAAGGGCACAAGGTGCGTGTAGTGTCGATGCCGTCCACCGACGTTTTCGATGCTCAGGATGAGGCGTACCAGGAGTCCGTTCTGCCTTATGCCGTCCGTGCCCGCGTAGCGGTAGAGGCCGGTATTGCCGACTACTGGTATAAATACGTCGGTCTCAAAGGCGGGATTGTGGGTATGACAACCTTCGGCGAATCCGCCCCTGCCGGGAAACTGTTCCCATTCTTTGGCTTCACGGTAGAAAACATCGTAGCCGTAGCGAAAAAATCACTCGGCAAGAAATAGCCCACGCTGCCAGCCCTCTCCTTGCGGGGAGAGGGTCTCTTTTATTCAGTGAATCCAACTATTTGGTGACCCACAGCGTCGGCCAGCCGCCCGCTTTATGCCAGCTATCACAGGCAGATTCAGCGGCATAACGCACAAGCCGGAAGCGCTGTCCGTCATAGCGCCAGCGCGTGGCCACGCCGCAGTCGCCAGGCCCACGCCCTTTCGCCAGGGTGGTTAACACTTTATCGTGCTCATCAAATCCCGCGTTCATTAGCTCCAGCTCAGCGCTGCCGCCGTCCGGTATAAAGGGTAATCGCAGGTGAATCGTCCTGGCGACAAACGGCTTTTGCCGGGAGATGACCCAGGCCAGATAAACCACGTTATAGGCACCTGCTTCACAGCTGGTAAGCATCAAGGCTTTATCGTCAGTCAGAGGGAAAACGCGCACTTCCCGGCGCTGCGGATCGAGCGAGCACTGGCTGTTATTCATCCGCCATGTGCCGTAATCCAACAGGTCGTTCAGTTCATCGTGTGAAAGTGGCGTTGTTGGTGCCGTAGCTGCAGCCACTTCTTTGAGCGGTGGAGCCGGAGGCACGCTGAGCGGAGGCCCGTCGCCTTTTTTAATCCATGCGGTTTCGCTGCCGATACGCTTTTGCTGGCTGTCGATAAAGAGTAGCGCCGCTTTGAGCCCGCTGAGTGAAATGATGCCCCTGCCATCGGCAAGGGTAATTTTATCGCCGTTCATAACAGCGTCTAGCAGACCGTTAATCGCCTCCGGATTATTGGTCATCAAATGATGAGGCGACACTTTCCACTCGCTGGGCTGGATAGCAAGCGGCGCGTCGTCAAACCGCAGCCTCGGTGCTACAGGCGAGACTGTAACGTCCGCACTCTCCATATTCCCCAGGTCGATGCGCAAACTGGCGTCAGTGCGAGCCCCGGCACCCCGGGTAATCGTCATCACCAACCCCTGATGCAGTCCGGTATTACGGGTGCTGCAAAAGTTCTGGTTATTGCAGGTTACCTGCCAGTCGGAAAACTGCTTTTGCGCTGGCGCGGCAAATGCAGCATTGGCTACCAGCAATGCAAGCATAAGCAAGGAGGATGTCCGATAGAACATTGAAGGCTGCCCTAAAAAGCGAAGCGTGAAAAACGTACGATGGTGCGACGTATCTTCGGCCCACGAGACAGCCTGCTCAATCGGATTTGTCGGATAGCTTTATATCAATATTAAAAATCGCAATAACATGATTTTATGGAGTTTTACCCCATAATATTGCGCAACTGTAGCTGTTGAAGCAGTATCACTGTCTTCCCGTCGCGAATTTCCCCATTCTTCACCATCGCCATTGCCTGGCTAAACGGGATTTCCAGCACGTCGATATCTTCATCTTCCACGCCGCCGCCGGCGCCTTCTCGCTGAGAATCACTGTATTCTGCCAGATAGAAATAGACGATTTCGGTCACGCCGCCGGGAGACATATACAACTCAAAGACTTTCTCAACCTCTCCTACCTGAAAGCCCGTTTCTTCCATCGCCTCTTTGCGGGCGCAGACTTCCGGCTCGTCGGCATCCAGCAGCCCAGCACAGGCTTCTATCAGCATGCCGTCTTCATTCCCGTTAACCCAGGTCGCGACGCGGAACTGGCGTGTTAGCACCACACTTTTCTTTTCGCGGTTATAAAGCAGAATGGTCGCCCCGTTGCCCCGGTCATAAACTTCGCGCTTATGACGCACGCTTTCGGCCCCGTTACGAGACAGGTCATAGGTAATATTGCGCAGGATGAAGTAGTTATCAGACAGGACTTTATCTTTGATGACTTCGATACATAACGACATACGGTCTCCACAAGGCGGTAAGGGAGCCGACAATCATATGCCGTTCTGTGAGCGTTGTCGCGTGGCGTTAGGTTTGTTTTTGTATGGGTGTTGAAACGAGAAGGAATATTTTAGTTCGCAGTTTTTCCGTTCACCGTAGCATCATTTATTTCTGCCACTTCCATAAATAGTGAACGTGTCAGGGGGCATTACGCCATGCCCCCTGACAACCCCCGGCGCCCGGCGAGCTCATCGCCGCTGAAGCGGTAAACCCACCGGCTATCACCCAAACATTCGGGGTCGTTCGCGATTCGTTCCCGACGATCGCTCTCTTTCGCTGTTCCCGACAGCTCAACCCCGCCTGAGTTGGGTCATAACCGGGGGCGATGAGAGCCGGGGACAACGGCATGGCTGTAAGACCTGAAGCGACTGTTAATTTCTGTTTGGCTGTGAATTTAAAGCGAGGCACGGCTCCGGCTTAAATCGCCTGCGTTTTCTCTCCGACTGGCCAGGGTCCGGACGTCGGGAACGGCCGGAGGCTGAGAGCGTCGGGAACGCATCTCAGCCGACCCAGGGCTGGGAGATAAAACGGAGGTCTGCCGCTTCAGCGGTCGATTTATTTGGCCGGGAGTCCGGGGTCTCGGGGGAGTGACGGTGACTCCCCTGAGCCGTTCACTAACTCGATGGTGACATATTAAACAGGTTTGGAAGTGAACGGGGCCTTAGCTGATCCTTCATAAGCAACCCTCATCAGATCCTCTGACTCGATCAAAACCCCGCCTCAACCTCTCGCATATCCGGCAGCTTATGCGCTATGCCTTTATGGCAATCAATACAGGTTTTTCCGTCTTTGATCGCCTCATCATGCATTTTGGCCGCCACGGTTTTCTGTGCGGTGAAATCCATATAGTCGAAGTTATGGCAGTTTCGACACTCCTGGGAGTTATTGTTTTTCATCCGCCGCCACTCGTTTTGCGCCATCGCCAGGCGGTGATCGTCAAACTTCTGCGGCGTGTCTATCAGCCCAAAGGCCTTGGCGTACAGCTCCTTGCTGGCCTGAATTTTACGGATCATTTTCGGCACCCATTCGTGCGGCACATGGCAATCCGGGCAAGTCGCACGCACGCCACTGCGGTTGTTGTAATGCACCGTGCCCATGTATTCCTCATACACGTTATTACGCATTTCATGGCAGCCGATGCAGAACTCTTCGCGGTTGGACATTTCCATCCCGGTGTTGAAACCGCCCCAAAAAATTATCCCGGCAGCAAAGCCAATCAGCAGCAACGTGCCTAGCGCTAACCGGCTCGGCCTGCGCCACCACTGCCACACGCGTTTAATGATGCCGGGTTGACGAGTTGATTTATCCATAACTTATTTCCCAAACCCTTTGGATGGCTCGAAGGTATTTTCAACAATCGGGGCAACATCCGCCTGGGGCACGTGGCATTGCAGGCAGAAATAGCGGCGAGGCGCCACGTTCGAAAGCACCTTGCCGTCGCTATCCATAAAGTGCGTTGGGCTGATGCGCGGAGCCCCCGTGGTGCGGTAGCTTTCAACGCCGTGGCACTGCAGGCAGCGGTTGCTGGTCGGCGTGACCTGGTAACCGTCCACGCTGTGCGGGATCATCGGCGGCTGGTTAACGTAGTTCAGCGCCATCCGTTGCTGCTGCTTTGGCATCAGCACAGCCCCTTCCGGGGTGCCGGACACTTCAGGCGATTGCTTAAGATCCACGCCAGTTGCCGCCCAAAGCGCACCGCTGACAACCAGAGTGAATGCCGCTCCCCATTGAAACAACGCCTTCATCAGGCCTTGGTTATTCATGATTTAGCTCCCAGGCTCCATCGAATTGTTATTCTGAAAATACCCTCCGGGCACTTAGCGATGCCGCGACCGAAGGGCATTGCGCGTTACACCTTCGCCAGCTTTACGGCGCACTTCTTGAAATCCGCCTCTTTGGAGAGCGGGTCGGTGGCGTCGAGCGTCAGGTTATTCACAAGCTGCGCGGCGTCGAAGAACGGCATGTAAACCAGGCCTCGGGGCGGCTTATTGCGGCCACGGGTTTCGACGATGGAAACCACTTCACCACGGCGAGAAATCACCTTCACTTTGTCGCCACGGCGCAGACCGCGCGCCTGGGCATCCAGCGGATGCACAAACGTGACGGCCTCGGGGAAGGCACGATGCAGCTCCGGCACGCGGCGCGTCATACTGCCGGTATGCCAGTGCTCGAGCACACGCCCGGTAGATAGCCACAGGTCGTACTCCTGGTCCGGGGCTTCTGCCGCCGGCTCGAACGGCAGCGCGAAGATCACCGCTTTCCCGTCCGGTTTACCGTAGAACTTGAAGCCTTCCCCGGCCTTAACGTACGGATCGTGGCCCTCGCTGTAGCGCCACTGGGTTTCTTTCCCGTCGACCACCGGCCAGCGTAAGCCCCGGGCTTTGTGATACTCGTCAAACGGGGCCAGATCGTGCCCGTGCCCGCGGCCAAAGCTGGCGTATTCCTCAAACAGGCCTTTTTGCAGGTAGAAGCCCAGCTCGCGGGATTCGTCGTTTAGCTGCTCTGCTGCCAGTTCGGTCACCGGGAACTTGCGGACCGCATCGCTGGCAAACAGCACATCGAACAGGGTTTTGCCCCGGTATTCTGGTTTTTTCTCGAGAAGCTCAGCAGGCCAGACATCCTCGACCTTGAAGCGTTTTGCGAAGGTCACAAGTTGCCAGAGATCGGACTTCGCCTCGCCCGGCGCGCTCACCTGCTGACGCCAGAACTGCGTACGGCGCTCGGCGTTACCGTAGGCGCCCTCTTTCTCAACCCACATTGCCGTCGGCAGGATCAGATCCGCCGTTAACGCGCTGATGGTCGGATAAGGATCGGAGACGATGATGAAATTACGCGGATCGCGCCAGCCCGGCATACGCTCTTCGGTGATATTCGGCCCGGCCTGCATGTTGTTGTTGCACATCACCCAGTACACGTTGAGCTTGCCGTCTTTCAGCGCCCTGTCCTGCGCCACTGCGTGCAAACCCACTTTGGCTGGAATAGTGCCGGCGGGCAGCTGCCAGGTTTTTTCGACGATCTCCCGGTGCTTTTCGTTGGTGACGACCATGTCTGCCGGTAAGCGGTGTGCAAAAGTGCCCACTTCACGCGCGGTGCCGCAGGCGGACGGCTGCCCCGTCAGCGAGAATGGCCCGCAGCCTGGCTGAGAGATTTTCCCGGTCAGAAGATGCAGGTTGTAAACCAGGTTATTCGCCCAGACGCCGCGCACGTGCTGGTTAAAGCCCATCGTCCAGTAGGAAATCACTTTCTTATTCGGGTCAGCGTAGAGCTTCGCGAGCGCTTCAAGCTGGTCTTTCGGCACCCCGCTCATTGCAGCGGTTTTCTCCAGCGTGTACTCGGCGACAAACGTTTTGTATTCGTCGAAGCTCATCGGCTCGGAAGCGTCAGATCCCGGATTCTTCGCAGCCTTTTCCAGCGGGTGCGTCGGGCGCAGCCCATAGCCAATATCCGTCACGCCACGGCGCAGGTTAACGTGCTGCTTAAAGAACGACTCGTTCACCGCGTTGTTCTGAATGATGTAGTTGGCGATGTAGTTCAGGATCGCCAGATCGCTTTGCGGCGTGAAGACCATACCGTTGTCCGCCAGCTCGAAGCTGCGGTGCTGGAAGGTCGAAAGCACGGCAACCTTGACGTTTTCATCGGTCAGGCGGCGGTTAGCGATGCGTGACCAGAGCACCGGATGCATCTCCGCCATGTTGGAGCCCCAAAGCACAAAGGCGTCCGCCTGCTCAATATCGTCATAGCAGCCCATCGGCTCATCCATGCCGAAGGTGCGCATAAAGCCCACGACGGCAGACGCCATGCAGTGACGCGCGTTCGGATCGATGTTGTTCGAACGGAAGCCTGCCTTGAACAGCTTCGCGGCGGCGTAGCCTTCCCACACCGTCCACTGGCCGGAGCCAAACATGCCGATGCCGTCCGGGCCTTTCTCTTTCAGGGCGTTCTTGAATTTATCTTCCATCACGTCGAAGGCTTTTTCCCAGCTTACCGGCTGGAACTCGCCCTCTTTGTGGTACTGCCCGTCTTTCATGCGCAGCAGCGGCTGGGTGAGACGATCTTTTCCGTACATGATTTTTGGCAGGAAGTAGCCCTTAATGCAATTCAGCCCTCGGTTGACCGGCGCTTCCGGGTCGCCCTGGCTTGCGACGACGCGGCCGTTTTGGGTCCCCACCAGCACGCCGCAGCCGGTACCGCAGAAGCGGCACGGCGCTTTGTCCCATTTAATGGCATCGGGTTTGCCGACCACCGCACGAGCCACGCCCGGTGCGCTGAGGCCCGCCGCCGCGGCAGCTGCGGCAACGGCATTCGCTTTCATAAAGCTACGACGACTGAGTTTCATGGTGCTTCCTCACCTTGTTCATTCTGCTGGTGATAAACCAGCGACACCGCCAGCACGCCGGAGATATTGCGTGCCCGCTCAATTTGTTCCAGCAGCGTGTTGCTTTCGGCGGCTTCAATAACCACCGCAAGTTTGCCGCTGTCGATATCGTCAACCGCAACCTCGCTGCCGGGCAGCGAGTTGATCGCGCTGCGTACGGCAGCAACATGTTCAGGTCTGGCCTGAACTACCAGGCCGCATACGTGCCAGTCAGTGTGCATTTTGTGGCCTCAGGGTGATGGCTGACGTTGGGCACCCGGCAACACAAGCGCCGCAGCCGTGACAGGCAGACAAAGAAATCTGTGGACGGGAAACGTCCTGCAGAGTGGGGATGAACCGGATGGCCTGCGGTTCACAGGCATCTTCGCAGCTGCGGCATTCCACCTGATGCCAGGCCAGACAGGTTTCGGCGAGCTGTAAAGTCAGTGCCCAGGGTTGCGCTGATTGCGGGGCAAAAAGCCGCTGAGGGCAGGCGTCCGCGCACGCGTAGCAGAAAGTGCACTCCCCCCGGCTAAAGTCGATTTCGGGGTAGCCGCCCTGGCCACGGCGAAGCACCCGGCTCTGACAGGCGGTCACGCAGCTATCGCAGCGCGTGCAGTCCAGAAGAAAATGGTTTTCATCGCCGCTCCATGGAGGGCGAACAGCGGGAGTAGAACTGTGCCAGCCCCCGGTCAGCAGGCCGCGACGGGTCAGTTTAGCCATTGGGCAGATCCTTGCTCAAAATGCCCGGCCAGGTCGCCACCGGGTAGAAACGTTATTCTTTTTATCCGCGTATTATCTGCGGTTTTTACGGCACTTAAGGTATGTGATGAGGGGTTACAAAAGCATCCCCATAAAGGGGTAAATGCCGTTGTCGGATCAAAGAGGTGCACGGTTTCGGCGTGACGAGGAGGAATCAGCAGATGTAAGGCAGACGTTATGCTGTCGCAAAGCTTGCGTTAAATACGGCTGCATTTTTCGCGCTGGGGCGAAAAAGTCACCGCCAGGCGTTTGCGTCTCAGGCAGATTCTGGTAGGTTTCGCTCCACCGCATACTTTAAAGGGTTATTCCCCCGTGACAGTCAAACGCTCGGTCTCCACCAGCCTTGCCCGCGCTTTCTTTTCGATTGTTTTGCTGTCATTGCTTTCCACCGGCATCGCGATGCTGACGCTCGCCAGCAGCCTGAAAGACGCAGAAGCGGTGAACATTGCGGGCTCGCTGCGTATGCAGAGCTACCGTCTGGGCTACGATCTTCAGAGTAACCCCAGGGCTATTGCGGCACATTTACAGCAGTTTCAACAGTCGCTGAACGCCCCAACATTGCTGCAGCTTAACCGGTTTTGGGTGCCTGCTGAGGTGCAAGCTCGCTATAACGCTCTGCAGCAGGCCTGGCAGCAAATGCAACAGCATATTCAGAACGAAGACATCGACTGGTACCGCTATAACATTGCCGCCTACGTGGAACAAATCGACCTGTTTGTGCTGGCGCTGCAGCATTATGCCGAGCGAAAAATGATGCAGGTTGTCGCGGCTTCGGTGGTCGGTTTTATCGCTATTTTTACCCTGGTATTCTTCACTTTGCGCCGCATCCGCCAGCAGGTGGTCATGCCGCTCAATACCATGGTGGAAGCGAGTAAAGCTATTGAGCGGGGCGAATTTACCCTCCCGAACCTTGACCGCTCTCTGCCCAATGAGCTGGGTGCCCTGGCACAGGCTTTTATCCGCATGGCGGATGAGCTGCAAAAACTTTATCGTTCCTTAGAGCAGCAGGTGGAGCAAAAGACCCTGCGCCTGCAGGAAGCCAACCGCATGCTCGAAGTGCTGTACAGCTGCTCCCAGGCGCTGAACGTCAGCACCATCAATCGCGACTGTTTCATGCAGATCCTGCAAATCATCCACCAGCATGAGGCGGTCAGCGCCCTGGAAATGCAGGTGGGTGAAAACTGGCGGCTGACGGAAGGCTCCCCGGTCCCGGACGAAAAATGGCATACCCTGCCGCTGGTTCAGCAGGACAGCGCTTTTGGCACGCTGCGCTGGCAGTCACCGGATAAAGCCCCTTCCCAACAGCTGATGAAAAGCGTGGCCACCATGCTGGGGCGAGGTGTGTACTTTAATCAGGCACAAAAACACTACCAGCAACTGCTGTTAATGGAGGAACGGGCTACGATTGCCCGCGAGCTGCATGACTCTCTGGCCCAGGTGCTCTCATATCTTCGTATCCAACTGACGCTGCTCAAGCGCGCGGTGCCCGAGGAAAACCTGCCCGCACAGCGAATTGTCGGGGATTTTTCCCAGGCCTTAAACGACGCCTATCGCCAGCTACGTGAGCTGCTCACCACCTTCCGCCTGACGCTGCAGCAGGCAGATTTACCCGCCGCGCTGCAGGAGCTGCTTGAACCGCTGCGCGAGCAAACCCAGGCAGACATTAGCCTGAAATGCAGCATGCCGACTCAGGTTCTGGACGCTTCGCAGCAAATCCACCTGCTGCAAATCATCCGGGAGGCGGTACTGAATGCGATTAAACACGCCAATGCGAGCCATATTGAGGTGGTTTGCCGCTCAGAAAGCGGCGGCGAGCATTTCGCTTCGGTATTTGACAACGGGCACGGGATCGCCAGCCTTGAAGAGCCGGAAGGTCACTACGGGCTGAATATCATGCACGAACGCGCAGGCCGACTTGGCGGCCAGCTGACAATATCCCGTCCGCCAGAGGGCGGAACGCGAGTAGAAGTCCACTTTACCTCTGCGCCTCCGGCTGACGCCGGGAGTCATAACAATAATTAGCTTTAGTCAGGAGTTAGCAATGTCTGAGAAAACGGTATACCAGGTTTTAATCGTGGACGATCACCCGCTGATGCGGCGCGGAGTACGCCAGTTGCTTGAGCTGGACAGCACGTTTACGGTCGTCGGTGAAGCCAGCAGCGGTGCGGAGGCCATCAGTTTAGCGAATCGCCTGTCGCCGGATTTGATTCTGCTCGACCTGAACATGAAGGGCCTGAGCGGCCTCGATACGCTCAACGCCCTGCGCCGGGACGGGATCAGCGCCCGCGTGGTTATCCTGACCGTGTCCGACGCCCGCAGCGATATCTTTACGCTGATTGATGCCGGGGCCGATGGTTACCTGCTGAAAGACAGCGATCCGGAGGTTTTATTGCAGGACATTCACCGCTGCCTGACGGGTGAAAAAGCATTTAGCGAGCAGGTACGCGAGTATCTGACCAACCGTGGGAGTGAGCGGCAGAGCAGCGATCCGTTTGCTATTCTCACTGAGCGTGAGCTGGACGTGCTGTCAGAGGTGGCCCGTGGGCTGTCAAATAAGCAAATTGCCAGCGGGCTGCATATTTCAGAAGAGACGGTAAAAGTGCATATCCGTAACCTGCTTCGTAAGCTGCAGGTAAGGTCACGCGTCGCGGCCACGGTATTATTTTTGGAAAGCCGGGGTTAAAACGACCCAATAAACGGTATGGTTACAAATCCTGCCAATTCCAAAGCATATTTACACTATCTCCTAGATTTCTCCACGTTTGACTAAGCGGTTAAAGCTACAGTGATGCGGTTATTGATAACAATTAGAAGCTTTTAAGGGGTCCTGACCGCATGGCGAATTTTTTCATTTCTCGCCCCATTTTTGCCTGGGTGCTGGCAATTTTACTTTGCCTGACCGGGGCACTGGCTATTTTTTCACTGCCCGTCGAACAATATCCCGATCTTGCGCCACCCAACGTAAGGATCACCGCCAACTATCCAGGCGCTTCCGCGCAAACTCTGGAAAACACCGTCACGCAGGTGATAGAGCAAAGCATGACCGGCCTGGACAACATGATGTACATGTCGTCCCAAAGCAGCAGCGCCGGTCAGGCCACCATTACCCTGAGCTTTAAGGCCGGGACGGACCCGGACTCTGCGGTACAGCAGGTGCAAAACCAGCTGCAGTCTGCGGTAAGAAAGCTGCCGCAGGACGTGCAGACTCAGGGCGTCACGGTGAACAAGACCGGTGACACCAATATTCTGATGGTGGCCTTTGTTTCCACCGACGGCAGCATGGATAAGCAGGACATCGCTGACTACGTGGCCAGTAACGTACAGGACCCGATGAGCCGCGTGAACGGCGTCGGCAGCGTCGATGCTTACGGCTCGCAGTATTCCATGCGTATCTGGCTCGACCCGAATAAGCTCATCAACTACCAGATGACCACCCAGGACGTGGTCACCGCCATCAAATCCCAGAATGCGCAAATTGCCGTGGGCCAGCTTGGCGGCACGCCGTCGCTGGATAAACAGGCGCTGAACGCCACCATCAATGCCCAGTCGCTCCTGCAAACACCGCAGCAGTTCAAAGACATTACGCTGAGGGTGAATCAGGACGGTTCGCTGGTCACGCTGGGGGATGTGGCGGACGTTGAGATGGGGGCGGAGAAATATGACTTCCTGAGCACCTACAACGGGCAGCCCGCTTCCGGGCTTGGCATTAAGCTGGCTTCCGGTGCCAACGAAATGGAAACCGACAAGCTGGCCCGCGCCAAGATCGAAGAGCTTTCGCAGTTTTTCCCACACGGTCTGGAAGCTAAAATCGCCTACGAAACCTCCCCGTTCGTAAAAGCCTCAATCACCGACGTGGTGAAAACGCTGCTGGAAGCGATTCTGCTGGTGTTCCTGGTGATGTACCTGTTCCTGCAAAACTTCCGCGCCACGCTTATCCCGACGATTGCCGTACCGGTGGTGCTGCTCGGCACCTTTGCCGTGCTGTATGTCTTCGGCTACAGCATTAACACGCTGACGATGTTCGCCACCGTGCTGGCTATCGGCCTGCTGGTGGATGACGCCATCGTGGTGGTAGAAAACGTCGAGCGAATTATGAGCGAGGAAGGCCTCTCCCCTCGGGAGGCGACACGCAAATCCATGGGCCAAATCCAGGGAGCGCTGGTCGGCATCGCCATGGTGCTCTCCGCCGTGTTCGTGCCGATGGCGTTCTTTGGCGGCACAACCGGGGCGATTTACCGCCAGTTCTCGGTCACTATCGTCGCCGCCATGGTGCTCTCGGTGCTGGTGGCGATGATCCTCACCCCAGCCCTGTGTGCAACCATTCTTAAGCCGCTGCATAAAGGTGAGCATCACGGCCAGAAAGGCTTCTTTGGCTGGTTTAACCGCACCTTCAACCGCAGTGCCGAACGCTACGAAAACGGCGTGGCAAGAATCCTCTCCCGTAGCCTACGCTGGATGCTGATTTATGCCCTGCTGCTTGGCGGCATGGTGTTCCTGTTCCTCAAACTGCCGACGTCATTCCTGCCCCAGGAAGACCGCGGCGTGTTCACCACGTCAGTACAGCTTCCGAGCGGCGCAACGCAGCAGCAGACAACCAAAGTGGTGCAGCAGGTGGAGCAGTATTACCTCACCAAAGAGAAAGACAACGTCGTGTCGGTGTTCTCCACCATTGGCGCAGGCCCGGGCGGGAACGGGCAAAACGTGGCGCGCATGTTTATTCGCCTGAAGGACTGGGACGAACGCAGCGCCGACGGCAGTTCGTTTGCCATCATTGAACGGGCCACCAAAGCCTTTAATAAGATCAAAGAAGCGCGCGTCATTGCCAGCAGCCCGCCCGCGATTAACGGTTTGGGCAACGCCGCAGGCTTTGATATGGAGCTGCAGGATCATGCCGGCGCGGGGCACGATGCGCTCATGCAGGCGCGTGACCAGCTGTTGGAAATGGCCGGCAATAACCCGCAGCTCACGCGAGTGCGCCACAACGGCCTGGACGACAGCCCGCAGCTGCAAATCGATATCGACCAGCGTAAGGCTCAGGCGCTGGGCGTCTCCATCGATGATATCAACAACACCCTGCAAACGGCCTGGGGCTCAAGCTATGTGAATGACTTTATGGATCGCGGGCGCGTGAAGAAAGTGTATGTCCAGGCTGCGGCCAAGTACCGCATGCTGCCGGACGATATCAATAGCTGGTACGTGCGTAATAAAACAGGCGGCATGGTGCCGTTCTCCGCCTTTGCCACTTCCCGGTGGGAAACAGGCTCGCCTCGCCTGGAGCGATACAACGGCTATTCCGCGCTGGAAATTGTCGGGGAAGCGGCACCTGGGTTAAGTACCGGTACCGCCATGGACATTATGGAAGATCTGGTCAGCAAGCTGCCGAACGGCTTTGGTCTCGAGTGGACGGGCATGTCCTACCAGGAACGCCTCTCCGGCGCGCAGGCACCTGCCCTGTATGCCATTTCATTGCTGGTCGTATTCCTGTGCCTTGCGGCGCTGTACGAGAGCTGGTCCGTGCCGTTCTCCGTCATGCTGGTGGTACCGCTTGGGGTGATTGGCGCCCTGCTCGCCACCTGGATGCGAGGCCTTGAGAATGACGTTTACTTCCAGGTCGGGCTGCTAACGGTGATCGGCCTTTCGGCGAAAAATGCCATTTTAATCGTCGAATTTGCCAACGACCTGAACGCCAAAGGCCAGGACCTGGTTGCCGCCACGCTTGAGGCCTGCCGCCAGCGACTGCGCCCGATATTAATGACGTCCCTGGCGTTTATTTTCGGGGTTCTGCCGATGGCGACCAGCACCGGGGCAGGCTCCGGCAGCCAGCATGCGGTAGGCACCGGCGTGATGGGCGGGATGATCTCCGCCACCGTGCTGGCCATCTTCTTTGTGCCGCTGTTCTTTGTCCTGGTGCGCAGACGCTTCCCGCTCAAAGAGCACCACGACTAAACTCTCGGGCAATAAGCCACAAAAAAGGCGGCCTTTTCAGGTCGCCTTTTTGCTGATGTTCGCAGAGTATTCAGTACCAGAATATCGCGCCGTTGCTTTTTATGCCGGAACGCTTATTTGCGCAACATACCTTCGATGAAGTCTTTCCACTGCCCTAATTCGTGCTCGATCATAACCGCCTCTCTTGATGTTGGCGCAAGTATACGCGGATATATCCTGCAGTTGAACCTTTTTTGAGCGGTCAACTATTGAGCGCCATCACAAATATATCGTTAGCAGAATAACGGTTTAGCACTGAATCGCGGCTCGATAATTCCCCTCACCTGCGGCAGAATGGTTGCCCTATGGCAAACTAAAACGGAACCGACCGCCACTATGATCACCATGTACGGCATTAAAAATTGCGACACCATCAAAAAGGCGCGCCGCTTTTTAGAATCTCAGGGCGTGGATTACCAGTTTCACGACTATCGTGCCGACGGGCTGGACGCTGCATTGCTGAACAGCTTCATCGCTGAGCTTGGTTGGGAAGCGCTGCTAAATACGCGGGGCACAACCTGGCGCAAGCTGGATGAGGCCCATCGCGCATCCATTAATGACGCACAAAGCGCGGCGGCGCTGATGCTGGAGATGCCGGCAATCATCAAACGCCCATTGCTCTGCGCGCCCGGTCAGCCTATGCTGCTGGGTTTCAACGAAACTCATTATCAGCAGTTTATCAACGAGGTATAGTCCTATGTCCTGCCCGGTTATTGAGCTGACGCAACAGCTTATTCGTCGTCCTTCCCTGAGCCCCGATGATGCCGGTTGCCAGGCGCTGCTGATTGAGCGCCTGCGCGCGATTGGTTTTACCGTTGAACACATGGATTTTGGCGACACCCAGAACTTCTGGGCCTGGCGTGGGCAGGGTGAGACGCTGGCGTTTGCCGGGCACACCGACGTGGTGCCATCAGGGGATGCCGACCGTTGGATTAACCCGCCGTTTGAGCCCACGATTCGCGACGGAATGCTGTTTGGTCGTGGCGCGGCGGACATGAAAGGTTCGCTGGCGGCGATGGTGGTAGCGGCTGAACGTTTTGTGGCCCAGCACCCCAACCATAAAGGCCGTCTGGCGTTCCTGATTACCTCCGACGAAGAAGCCAGCGCAACCAACGGCACCGTGAAGGTTGTTGAAGCGCTGATGGCGCGCCGCGAGCGTCTGGACTACTGCCTGGTTGGCGAGCCGTCCAGTACCGAAGTCGTTGGCGACGTGGTGAAAAATGGCCGTCGCGGCTCCCTGACCTGTAACCTGACCATTCACGGCGTCCAGGGCCACGTTGCCTACCCGCATCTGGCCGATAACCCGGTACATCGCGCAGCGCCAATGCTGGCAGAGCTGACGGATATTGAGTGGGATAAGGGCAACGAGTTCTTCCCGGCCACCAGCATGCAGGTTGCCAACGTGAATGCCGGCACCGGCAGCAACAACGTTATTCCGGGCGATATGTTTGTGCAGTTTAACTTCCGCTTCAGCACCGAGCTAACCGATGAAGACATCAAGCAGCGCGTTATCGCCCTGCTGGATAAGTACGAACTGCGCTACACCGTCGAGTGGTGGCTTTCCGGTCTGCCGTTCCTGACGTCACGCGGTAAGCTGGTGGATGCGGTAGTGAACGCCGTTGAGCACTATAATGAAATTAAACCGCAGCTGTTAACCACGGGCGGTACATCTGACGGGCGCTTTATCGCCCGCATGGGTGCTCAGGTTGTTGAGCTGGGGCCGGTGAATGCCACCATTCATAAAATCAATGAATGCGTCAACGCCGCCGACCTGCAGCTGCTGGCCCGGATGTATCAGCGCATTATGGAACAGCTTGTCGCCTGACGGGCAACCAACTGAAGAGGTATCAGCATGGAATGGCTATCGCATTACTGGTGGATTATTGTCCTGGTGTTATTACTGGGGATTTTTATTAACGTCATTAAAGACCTGAACCGAATCGATCCGAAGAAGTACATGGCAGACAAGCCTGAGCTTCCGCCACATCGTGATTTTAACGATAAGTGGGATGACGAGGACGACTGGCCTAAGAAGAAATAGCAGTCTGTCTCACTCCGGGCGATTCCGGAGTGAGACGGATATTTACAGCAGCTCAATCAGATCATCATCTTTCGGTGCCGCGCCGCCGCTCAAAGCCTCATCGAAATAGTGCTTCGGCACGGTGTAGCGCAGGTGATCCAGCGCCGCCTTCATGCTGCGGTCGTCTATCGCATGCCCCAGATCGTCAATCAAATCCAGCGTCACGTCCCCGCCCAGGCTAAGTAACTTCTCGGCGGCATCCACCGCGTGTGTCGCGTGGATCACTTTGTCGTTGTCGCCATGGATAAGATGGATTGTGGTGCTGGTGGAGGCCTGCTGCGGCAGCTCCGCATAACGCCCGCTAAAAGCAATGACCCGAGCCGCAAGACCCGGCTGAGCCTTAATGCTCTCCAGCGCCATAATGGCTCCCTGCGAGAAACCAATTAGCGCCGTAGCCGTGGGCGGCACACCGCTTTGCCGCTGCCAGTCATGCACGGCTTCAATAAACTCAGGCATCGCGGCATCCACGCGTTGCTGACGGTTGTCTTCCGTCACGCCTGCCACGGAAAACCACTCCCGGCCTGCGCCGCTTGGACCAGGGCCGCTAATACTGACCACCAGTGCGTCAGGAAACTCTGGCGCAAACCAGCTCCCAATTTCGCCCATGGCTTTGGCCGTGTCGCCTACGCCGTGAAACAGCAGTATCAACTGGCTGGCCGGCGTTGCGGGGCTTTGGACAACAAAATGGTCATGTTTCATGGTTTTCTCCTGGTTAATGGAGACAACTATACGCCGCTGCATGGGGATGACCATGCCGTTTCATTGAACAAGTTAGTGGAATTTTTGCAATTGCATAATGCCGTGGTGCAGCTCCGCCGTGCGATTCCGATCGAGATTTTCCAACGCGCTTTGGGCTTCCTCACGCATCAGTGCAAGCAGTGCTTTTTTGCCGGAAAGCCCCAACCGCTGGCTGAGCGCCTCATTGCTTTCAAGTTGTTGCAGCCGCCCGCGAAGCGCATGCAGCGGTAAAACGGACGCCAGCAAAAGGCGATTCAACGCCCCCAGACAGGCTTCCAGCGGACGATGCGCGAAAGCAAAACCGGATAACTCTTCCCAGTCTTCGGAACGCAAAGCAAATGAAGCATTCTCGGGTAAAGACAAAGCCAGCTCGAGCCACGTTTTCTGCCACGGCCAGTCTCGCTGTAACCGCTGCTGCTCATTTTCCATCAGCGACTGGCCTTCTGGCGTCAGCGGCAATAACGCCATGGCGCTGTAGCAGCCGCTGCTGGCTTCTTTATGGCTGCCGATTCGCACCAGCTCAAAACCACAGCGTTGCCAGAAGCGCCACAGTTCATCGGTATAGCCGAAGCTGACCGAAAGATAATCACATTGATGATTCACCGCCTGCCGCGCATGTTCAATCATGCTGGCACCAATATGCTCGCGCTGACGCAGAGGATGAACCGCAATGCGGCTGACGCGCAATCCGCGAAGCGTAGCGGCCAGCGGGCTTCCACCGTGCGCCGCCAGCGATTGTGCCACCAGATTACCTCTCGGGCGCCGGAACCCGGCCCACACGCAACGGCTTAGCGTTGCATCGAGTCCACCTTCTTCAACCAGCCACAAAGCGCCTGCACACTGCTCTTTGATAATGGCCGCGATAAAATGCTGGCCGGGCGCATCAAGCATTCGCCGCCAGTCGAGCGGCGAGGTACGGTAATGTGCGCCCGAAAGCAGCCGATACATCTGCTTTAATTGCTCAGGGTTACTAAGCCAGTCTGCCTGCTCAACAACCTGTAAAACGGGATTGCCTTGCGGGAATTGCGCCAGATCCGGCTCATCAAAAAGCATGATCTTGTCAATCACCTGCTCCAGCGGATCGTTCGGCGCCCAGCGGATCGGCGTATTCAGCGTGAAAAGCTTGAGGGACGGAAATGTCGCACAGAATTTCAGTAAAAATCCGCGCCCGGTTCCCTCGTACCCCTGCACCGTCGTGGTCAGTAAAACGCGGGGGAAACGCTCTATTAGCTGGCGTAGCAGCGGGGTCGGAATAGCGGCGGCCTCGTCCACAATCAGCCAGTCATATGCCGCGAATTCACGCTCTGCGGCCAGCGCGTCCGGGGCCATAAACTGAAATGATTCGCCCGCATAGCTTGCCAGCACGTCGGTGGCGGCCTTCGCGGGCGCTGTCACGAGACAAGCACCTGGTGTCCGGTCAACGAGCATGCCCGCCAGCGCAGATTTCCCCCGGCCTCTGGCCGCCGTTACTACCGCCACGCCGCGCGCCATCCCGGACAAATTATCAAGGATAGCGGCCTGCTCTTGCTCCGGCGCACCGCTGGCGGGCTGCCAGACCGGGCGGTGAGCAAAAGGATTCAGGGTGAATGATTTATGCTGCTGCCACAGCACGGCTTCTGAATCTTGCCGTATGCAGCGCTGAAGATGGGAAACAAAATGGGGGGTCGGAATCGCCTGTGGCGCATCGCTCCAGCGGCCGGAATCTTCATCCGGAAGCGAAGCCCAGCGCGACCACTCAGGCGTCAATAGCAGCAACCAACTGCCCGCTTTGAGCATCCCGGAAAGCGCAGCGAAGGCGGCGGCATCCAGGCCTCGCCTGGCATCAAAAACGGCATGCTGAAACTCACGCCCAAGCATGCTGCGCACTGCCGAGGGCGCGCAATGCAAAGGCAACTCAGGGGAAGAGCCAACCCACAGCCAGTCTCCGGGTAAAGAAGTCGACAGCGTTGCAACCTGCTCGCTGCTCCACGGACTATCACCGGCCAGCACCATCAGCCGGCGGATGCCCGTCTGCCGCATATGCGCCGTTGCCTGCTGCATCGGCGCGATGAAAGTTGCTGCGGTCATCGATTAACGGAGCGTATTGCCGAAGGTGTTGCACTGGGCCGGATCGCCGCTGTCAAAACCCCGTTTGAACCAGGTATAGCGCTGCTCGGAAGTGCCGTGGGTAAAACTGTCCGGCACCACTCGGCCCTGGCTTTGCTGCTGCAGGCGGTCGTCCCCAATGGCTTCAGCAGCATTGAGCGCTTCTTTCAGGTCACCTGAATCAAGCACCTGCTGTTTCTGCATGCTGTTCCCCCAGACGCCGGCGAAGCAGTCGGCCTGAAGTTCCATTTTTACCGACAGGCGATTAGCTTCGGCCTGAGAAGCATTCTGCTGTAGCTGGCGCACTTTCGGTTCAATACCCAACAGCTTCTGCACGTGATGCCCCACTTCGTGAGCAATGACGTAGCCCTGGGCAAAGTCGCCGCCCGCCCCAAGTTTGTTGCGCATATCATCGTAGAAGGAGAGGTCGATATAAACGGTGCTGTCCGCCGGGCAATAGAACGGCCCCATCACGGACTGGCCGGTACCGCAGCCGGTGCGCGTTGCCCCGCGGTACATCACCAGCTTAGGCTGCTGGTAGGTACGCCCCATCTTCTGGAAAATTTCACCCCATGTATCTTCGGTTGTCGCCAAAATGACCGAGGTAAATTTGGCGGCTTCGTCGTCTTTCGGGCTGATGGAGCGCTGCTGGGAAGACTGCTGAGAAACCTGCGGCTCGCCGGACAGGAAGGAAGTAAGATCGACGCCGTAATAGCTTGCCACAATGACCACGACCAGCAGCACCAGCCCGCCTTTTCCGCGTGGGATGCGAAAACCGCCGCCGCCCATGCTCATTCCAGGGCCAGAGGCGTCATTGCGCCTGTCTTCTACATTGTCGCTTTCGCGACGTCCTTGCCAACGCATACGCTCGTCCTCATTAACAATCACAACATGTAATGGATAGATCGTAGGTGGTTACCGGCAGGATTACCATAAGAACAGACAGCGAAAAAACAGGGTGCGCAAAAACGCACCCCATTGCGCAACGTAAACGATTGCGTAGTTAGTCTAATTTAACGCCGAGACGGTGAGCAACTTCCTCGTACGCTTCAATCAGGCCACCCAGACTCTGGCGGAAACGGTCTTTGTCCATTTTATCAAGCGTTTGCTTGTCCCACAGGCGGCTGCCGTCCGGGGAGAATTCGTCACCCAGCACCACTTCGCCTTTGAACAGCCCAAACTCCAGCTTGAAGTCAACGAGGATCAGGCCAGCGTCATCAAACAGTTTGCTCAGTACGTCGTTAGCTTTGTAGCTCAGTTCACGCATGCGGGCCAGATTCTCTTTGCTCACCCAGCCAAAGGTTTCGCAGTAAGATTCATTGACCATCGGGTCATGCATGGCGTCGTTTTTCAGGAACAGATCGAACAGCGGCGGGTTCAGCTCAATACCTTCTTCAATACCAAGGCGCTTCACCAGTGAACCCGCGGCGCGATTACGAATCACGCACTCTACCGGCACCATGTCGAGCTTCTTCACCAGCACTTCGTTGTCAGAAAGCAGCGCTTCCATCTGGGTCGGGATACCCGCTTCTTCCAGTTTGGCCATAATGAAATGGTTAAACTTGTTGTTTACCATGCCTTTACGGTCGAACTGCTCGATGCGCGCCCCGTCACCTGCTGACGTATCGTTACGGAATTCGAGCACCAACAGATCCGGATTTTCGGTACTGTAAACGGTCTTCGCTTTGCCGCGATACAACTCAGCTTGCTTTTGCATCTTTCTTACTCCAGGTATAGCGATCGCTTGCGCAATCGAGGGGGGTTAATACATAAGGCTTAAATAACAAGGGCCGGAATTAACCGGCCCTTGAGTATTACTTGCTGAATGCTGCCTGGAAGACAGCGACCAGTGCATCGTTCTGAGACTGCGTCAGCGGGTGCCCTTTCGGATCGATGAACTGCAGGCTGCTGCGGTTATCGAGGTCGCCAACCTGCAGCTTATAGTCGCCGTTGGTGAGCCCAGGATCTTTCGCCCCCAGATCACTCCAGCTGCTGTCAGACAGCGCTTTGTAGGTTACCGCGATATTGCCCTGAGAGCGGGTTGTATCGGTGACCTTCATGCCCACTTTTTCAAGCGCGGCCGGCAGGCGGTTCCACACGACGTTGAACGGCGCACGAACGACCAGCATTGGCAGCCCGGTATCATCCGCGGCACTCTGCACGTCAAGCTGTGCTGAGCTGCGGTTGTCCAGCGCATTCTGGCGGGTCGTTTCAGACTTATCGAGACCGGCACTGATGATGTTCAGCATTTGCGCGCTATAGCGCTGCAGAGATGAAGCATCCGCCACCGGCTTGCCGCCCTGCTCCAGGTTCAGCAGCTTAACGACGACTGACTGCTGGTAGCCCTGAGGCTGCACGCTAATCTGGTAGCGGCCACGATACTGGACGTCTTCGTCAGCGCGGTTCCACTGAACCCAGTCGGTTGTCAGGGTCTGGCTGGCATCGTTGCGCTGGGCAATAGCGTAGTTCCCGGCTTGCAGGATACTGACCACCTGAGGCCAAAGGCCGCTTGCCTTGTTAGCTTCAACCTGCAGCGTGGCGGTATCACCGGTGAACTGAGTACGAGCCCCGTTCACCAATGCCAGCGCCTGCGCCGGCGGGCGAATATCCAGCTGCTTGCCTACAGCACCGCTGCCGTTGGTGACCGGAATGTTGTAGTCGCCATTCTGAATCGGCAGGATCATCCCGGCCGGAGAGTGGATTTCCGCAAGTGGGGTCGCATCCAGGTAGGACTCATCGCCGCTAACCTGACGCTTGTAACGCTGATCGGAACTGCACGCCGCTAACAGCATGGCGAGCGAAACAACAGCAACTTTTGCCACCGTCGACTTCTGTACTGAGTAAGCCATCAAATCTCCCTAAGCTTTACAGCAGACCGGCATGCTTAAGCGCGCTGATAATCACCGGGCGACTGGCGTCGGTCAGCGGCGTCATCGGCAGGCGTAAGGTGTCGGTTGCCACAAGACCCAACTCCCTCGCGGCCCATTTCACCGGGATAGGGTTAGGTTCTACAAACAATTTATGGTGCAGCGGCATCAGACGCTGGTTAATTTCGCGAGCCTGTGCAAATTGCCCTGAGGTGGCAAGTTTACACATTTCTGCCATTTCACGCGCGGCTACGTTTGCCGTCACGGAAATCACGCCGTGGCCGCCAAGCTGAATGAAGTCCAGCGAGCTGGCGTCATCACCGCTCACCAGGATGAAGTCATCTTCAACCAGCTCTTTGATCTGGTTTACGCGGCTTAAGTTCCCGGTGGCTTCTTTGATACCGATAATATTTTTGATTTTCGCCAGGCGGCCAACGGTTTCCGGCAGCATGTCACAGCCGGTACGCGACGGCACGTTATACAGCATCTGCGGCAGATGGGTGCTTTCAGCAATCGCTTTAAAGTGCTGGAACAGACCTTCCTGAGTAGGACGGTTGTAATACGGGGTGACCGTCAGGCAGCCCACAATGCCGCTGTCCTGCAGGTGATGCGTCAGGGAAATCGCTTCGGAAGTGGCGTTAGCCCCGGTACCGGCAATGATCGGGATACGCCCGTCCGCCAGTTCCACGGTAAGCTTCACTACATCGACGTGTTCGTCGTGGCTTAAGGTAGCCGATTCGCCGGTAGTCCCTACCGAGACAATCGCCGATGTTCCGCTGGCGACATGGTAATCAATCAGTTTTTTCAGGCTGGACCGGCAGACATTACCTTTCTCATCCATCGGCGTAATTATCGCGACAACACTTCCCGTAAACATTAGCCACCCTCTGTGCAAACATGTTCTCCAATGTTACGTTTGGTGCCATAGCAAAAGCAAGCCGCCAGAAGGCGCTAAGCGGTTGGCAGCATACTTTTTTTATGCTTTCCTAATGTGAATCTCACCGATTGACAGGAAGAACACGTTTGACACCCTCATCACACCATTATTTGGTTATCACAGCCCTGGGGGCGGACCGTCCGGGTATCGTCAATACCATCACACGTCACGTAAGCAGCTGCGGCTGTAATATCGAAGACAGCCGGCTGGCGATGCTGGGTGAAGAGTTCACCTTTATCATGCTGCTTTCCGGCACCTGGAACGCGATAACCCTGATCGAATCCACTCTGCCGCTAAAGGGCGCCGAACTCGATCTGTTAATTGTGATGAAACGCACAACCGCGCAGGAAAGACCGGCCACGCCGGCCACGGTTTGGGTGCAGGTTGAAGTGGCAGACTCGCCGCACCTGATTGAGCGATTTACCCATCTGTTTGATACCCATCAAATGAACATTGCCGAGCTTGTTTCCCGCACTCAGCCCGCTGACAACGGCGTGGGGCCACGTCTGTATATTCAGATCACGGCCCACAGCCCCGGTTCACAGGATGCGACAATTATCGAGCAAGCGTTTAAAGCCCTATGTACAGAACTGAAAGCAGAAGGCACTATTAACGTGGTTAACCCACAGCAAGATGATTAAAGACGGAGAGTAGTGATGAGCCCACTGAAAGCCGGTGATATTGCACCGAAATTTAGCTTGCCCGATCAGGACGGCGAACAAGTAAATTTAACCGACTTCCAGGGACAGAGAGTTCTGGTTTATTTCTATCCAAAAGCGATGACACCAGGCTGCACCGTGCAGGCATGTGGTTTGCGCGACAACATGGATGAGTTGAAAAAGCGTGGCGTGGAAGTGCTGGGCATCAGCACCGACAAGCCGGAAAAACTTTCCCGTTTTGCCGAGAAAGAGCTGCTTAACTTCACCCTGCTTTCTGATGAAGACCACGAGGTTTGCAATCAGTTTGGCGTGTGGGGCGAGAAATCTTTTATGGGTAAAACCTACGACGGCATTCACCGCATCAGCTTCCTGCTGGACGGCGACGGTAAAGTGGAAAAGGTGTTTGACGATTTCAAAACCAGCAACCACCACGATATCGTTGTGAACTGGCTGACCGAAAACGCCTAAGTACAGATAAAGAACAGATAAAAAAGCCGACATCTCAGTCGGCTTTTTTCTGATTGTTATTCCCGGCTCGTCGCGTCATCCACCGCTGAAGCATCCGGCCAGGCGTGAACCACGGCTTTAATCAGCGTTGCCAGCGGGATTGCAAAGAACACGCCCCAGAATCCCCACAGCCCGCCAAAAATCACCACTGACAGAATAATCACCAGCGGATGAAGATTCACCGCCTCCGAGAACAGCACCGGCACCAGCAGGTTGCCGTCCAGCGCCTGAATAATCAGATACACGCCAAAGAGCGTCCAAAACTCAGTGCCCAGACCAAACTGGAACAGCGCCACGCAAATCACCGGAATAGTGACCACAAACGCGCCGATGTAAGGAATTAGCACCGAGAAGCCAACCAGCACCGCCAGCAGCAGCGAGTAATTCAGCCCGAAAATAATAAAGCCGATATAGGTCGCCACGCCCACGACAATCATCTCCAGCACTTTGCCGCGAATATAGTTGGTGATTTGCTGGTTCATCTCCAGCCAGACTTGCCCGGCCAGACCGCGGTTGCGCGGCAGAACACGGCGCACGGCATTCAGCATCTGCTCTTTGTCCTTCACCAGGAAGAACACCATCAGCGGCACCAGAATCAGGTAAATAGCCAATGTCAGCAGCCCAACCAACGACGCCAGCGAGAATTTCACCACCTGGTCGCCCATGCCGGAAAGCCGACTGCGAACGTTTTCGGCCATGGCGTCAATAATGCCCGCATCCACCAGCGCCGGATAACGCTTCGGCAATGTGGCGGCAAAATCGGAAAGTTTGTTGAGCATCCCCGGCATATCACGAATCAGGTTGATGCCCTGCTGCCAGGCGACGGGCGCCACAAACAGCACCATCAGCAGCAAAATGCCGACAAACAGCACCAGCACAATGGTGGTGGCCCACGTTCGGGAACAGCCAATACGCTCGAGGCGCACCGTAGGCCACTCAAGCAAATAGGCCAGAACAATGGCAACCAGCAGCGGTGCCAGCAGACCGTGCAGGAAGAACAGGATGCAAAAACCCGCCACCAGAATAACCAACAGGGCAATCGCCTCCGGGTCGCTGAAGCGACGGCGATACCACTGCAACAACATGTCGAGCATACATCCCTTCCGTGAAGTTTTTTTTGATGCCGAATTGTATCGAAATGTCACCGCAAAGACTTTGCTTTTTACGGCGGATTACAAAGGAGAATCCACCAAATAAAATCTTCGCAGCTTCAACGCCCTACAGTACACTTCTTTAAGCGAACAAACTTGTACTCATCGTGTCAAAATCTGACAACGACTAAACGGGACAGTAGTTATGGTTAGGCAGTTGAAAAAGACCCTGATTGCAACACTTACGGCCTCACTGCTGGTAGGAACCCTACTGCCAGCGCGCGCGGATGTGACTGACCAACTCCCAGATATGGGAACATCCGCGGGCAGCACGCTGTCTATCGCACAGGAAATGCAGATGGGCGATTTTTACGTCCGCCAGCTGCGCGGTAGCGCCCCGCTGATTAACGATCCGCTGCTGACGCAGTACATCAACTCACTGGGCATGAGGCTGGTTAGCCACGCTAATTCGGTGAAGACCCCGTTCCACTTCTTCCTGATCAACAACGACGAAATCAACGCCTTCGCCTTCTTTGGCGGCAATGTGGTGCTGCACTCGGCGCTGTTCCGTTATGCCGATACGGAAAGCCAGCTGGCTTCTGTTATGGCTCACGAAATCTCCCACGTCACCCAGCGTCACCTGGCGCGTGCGATGGAAGATCAAAAGAAAAATGCGCCCCTGACCTGGGTGGGAGCCTTAGGCTCAATTCTGCTGGCAATGGCCAGCCCCCAGGCCGGGATGGCCGCCCTGTCCGGGACGCTGGCCGGGACGCAACAAGGCATGATCAGCTTTACGCAGCAGAATGAGCAGGAAGCTGACCGCATCGGTATTCAGGTACTCCAGCGTTCGGGGTTTGATCCTCAGGCGATGCCTGGCTTCCTCGAAAAACTGCTCGATCAGGCCCGCTACTCCTCTCGTCCACCAGAAATTCTGCTGACCCACCCATTGCCGGAAAGCCGCCTGGCGGATGCCCGCAACCGCGCCAACCAAATGCGCCCGGTGGTGGTTCAGTCCTCGGAAAGTTTCTACATGGCAAAGGTTCGCACCCTGGGAATGTATAACTCGGGCCGCAATCAGCTAACCCCGGATCTGCTGGATGCCTGGTCAAAAGGCAACGTGCGCGAGCAAAACGCGGCGCAATATGGTCGCGCGCTGCAGGCTTTGCAGGCGGATAAATACGACGAGGCAAGAAAAACGCTTCAGCCACTGATTAACGCCCAGCCGGGCAACCCGTGGTATCTCGATCTGGCCACCGATATCGATCTCGGCCAGCACAAAGCCAACGACGCGATCAACCGGCTGAAAAACGCCCCGGACCTGAAGAATAACCCGGTGCTGCAGCTGAACCTCGCCAATGCTTACCTGGAAGGCGGGCAGACCGCCGAGGCAGCAACGCAGCTTAATCGCTACACATTCGCTCACCCTGACGACACCAACGGCTGGGATTTATTGGCTCAGGCTCAGGGGAAACTGGGCAACCGCGATCAGGAGTTAGCGGCTCGCGCCGAGGTCATGGCGCTCAATGGCCGTCTGGATCAGGCCATTTCAATGCTCAGTAGCGCCAGCTCGCAGGTGAAACTCGGCAGTCTGCAGCAGGCGAGGTACGACGCCCGGATCGATCAGCTGCGCCAGCTTCAGCAGCGCTTTAAACCTTATATGAAGATGTAACAGGAGTCCGTATGTCCACGAAGGTCGAAATTTATCACAACCCGCGCTGCTCCAAGAGCCGTGAAACGCTGAACCTGTTGAAGGAAAAGGGCGTCGAGCCCGAAGTGGTGCTCTACCTGGAAACGCCGCCTGACGCAGCTACCGTCAAATCACTGCTGAAGAAACTGGGCTTTACCAGCGCCCGGGAGCTGATGCGCCGCAAAGAAGACTTGTACAAAGCACTGAAGCTGGACGACGCCAGCCTCAGCGAAGAAGCGCTCATTCAGGCGATGATTGAGCACCCGAAACTCATCGAGCGCCCAATCGTACTGGCCAACGGCAAAGCCCGTATTGGCCGCCCGCCGGAACAGGTGCTCGAGATCCTCTGACCTGCCCCGCCCGTTCCCTCTCCGGGAACGGGTTAGCCGCTCACCGGCACAATTTTCAGCTCAGCCAGCCCCACGCCAATCTTACGCGGTTCATGCCCCAGAATATTGCCTTCGTTGGACAGCTGCGGCTTCGGCGGCTCAATAGTCAGCACTTTGCTGCCTGCCGGGTTATCAAAACGCAGCGTGACGGTAGAAAGCTGGTCGCCAAAAGTAATGGTTTGCTCTTCATCACCCACCTTAACCGAAACCGGCTCGCCGACGTTTGGCCCAAAGGCTTTGGCCACCAGCACCAGATCAAACGTGGTCGGCAGCGGATCCTGATACTCAATGGTCACCACGTGCGCCATATTGGCGTTCGACCAGCGGCCCCAGGCTTCCGGGCGTGAAATGCCGCTGTACTGCTTCACGCTCTGCGGTGCTCCGGCCACGTTAAAGATAAAGCTGTCCGCCTGGTAGCGAATGTTGTTCTCATCCGCCTTCAGCAGAGCCACATTATTTTTGAAACGATCGTTACTCAGCGTTTGCTCGTCAAACTGCACGTTGTATTCATCCAGCGGTTTGTCCACCAGCCGCACAGTTGGCTCTCCACCAAGCTGCCCCTGGGCCACGCACAGCCCGGTAGAAAGCGCGAGCTGCGGTTCCCACAGGCGCGCCATTTTGTAGCAGCGGTCAGCCCAGATAAACCGGTCATCGCTTTTAAAATCCGCCAGCTGATAGCGCAGCGGCGCGGAGTACTCGCTTTCCGGCAGCGGTTCAATTTTGCCTTTACCGATTTTCAGCAATAACGGCAGCTTGAAGTGCGCGCCAGAATAACTGAACGTGTTCTTCTTCTGATCGATGCTGTAGCGGCTGATGGTTTTCGGGAAGTTCCACAGATCGATCACGTCCGGTTTCCACTCGGTAACCTTCTCTTTCAGGTTGGTAAAGACCATCGACAGAGACTCGCCCGACAGGCTGCTGCGCCCCAGGCCGATGTAGTTCCCCCCGCCGAGGATATCCAGCACCGTCGCGCCGTTATCCATCGTGTTACGCTTCACGGCTTTTATTTCCGCCTGCGGTTTATCGCCGCGAATGACAAAGAACAGGTTCTGCCTGTCCTGCTTCGTCAGGTATTTATACGCCGTGTTGTTCATCGCCAGATGGTCGGAAGAGACCACGATCACCGTGTTACGGAAATACGGCGAGGCTTTGATTTTGTCTATCAGCGCCGCGATATGCTCCTGGCTGCAGGAAACGGCGCTGAAAGATCGGTTTTCTTTGCCCCCGTAGCTGTAGCTGCGGCGGTTACATGTTCTCGAGATAAAGCCATCGGGGTGATGCGTGTCGACCGTCAGGGTAAACAGCGAGAAACGCTTCCCGGCTTTAGAAAGCTCGATAAACTTGTCATAAGCTTCGTCCAGCACCGTATCGTCGTAAAAGCCCCAGTTATTCTTGTAATTCGGGTCCGCCACCATTCCCTTCAGCTCCTGCGCGCCGTACATATGCTCGAAGCCGTGGGACTGCAGGAAAATGTCTTTACCCGCAAAGCGCAGGTCCGCGCCCTGGATAAAGTAGTTTTGATAGCCGGATGCCTTAAGAATATCCCCGAGGCAGATGTTCTTCGGGAAGAAGCTCGACATTGACGCCGAGGAGTTCCCCTCGAAAGGTGCAAACAGCGGGATACCGCACTGCGAGGCCACAATGCCCGCAATGGTGTAGTCCATCCCCGCCATCTGCCCGGTATGGCTGAAATCGATCGCCTGGCTTTTCAGAGCGTTCAGCTCGGGCGCTAAGCCAGGAAACGTCTGCTCATCAAAATAGGTGCGTTCCAGACTTTCGCCGTAGATATAAACCAGGTTGAGCTTCGGCTGTTTAATGGTGCCTTCCGGGACTTTATACCAGTCGGCAAAGTCAGACGTGCCGGTGCGGGTCTGGGATTTAATCAGCGACACCACCTGCTGGTAGGCAGGCGTTGTTTTGATTGAAAACAGGGCCAGAAACAGCGCCAGGGCACTGTAGCCCAAATGATGAGGATGATTCTTCCGGCGTAAAATCCAGGTCAGACCGCCAAAAATCGCAATCAACCCGACGGCGAGGCCCAGCCCAGGCAAAATGTATTTGCCGACGCCCGCGCCTGTCATGCTGCTGGTGAGCGTATAGAGCACCGCGTCGTTAATGCCTTCGCCGGTAAAATAATTACTGGCCAGCAACGTCACGTTGAGCACGATAAACAGGCCGAGCATCAGCAGGATGATCGACAGCCACCAGATATTTCGACCCGCCTTTACCGCATATACGGCAATAGCTGCCAAAAACAGCACCAAAGAAAGCAATTCGGACAATGCCAATACCTCAACCCTCGCGCAGCCTGGCGCGATTATTCATGCAGAAAAATAACAGCCGGTAATTTAACCTTACCGTCATATAGCTGCAATTCCCCTGACATTACTTTGCTCACCAGCTCGACTTTTCAGAATATCCCGCGAATTTTAGGACTGATGACCTTTAATAGTTTTCAACGATTACAACCATCGCTACTACAACGAACCGGGGAATTGACCTTTTTAAGGCTAAAGTGCTGTAATTTCGCCGCTGTTATAATTTTTTAAAGTGGAATTGTAACGCGCAACACCGGCCACCCCCGCAACGGGTGGCCTTTTTTATGCCCGCCGCATAGCTGTTAGGAAATACCTCTTGATTCAATAAAGCCTACCCATTAGTGACGCAGTTCAAAATTCGGTACCTTTCTCCCATCGCAAAACGGAGGAAGTTTAGATGTCTTTAATTAATACCAAAATCAAACCATTCAAAAACCAGGCTTTTAAAAACGGCGAATTCGTTGAAGTTACGGAAAAAGATACCGAAGGCCGCTGGAGCGTTTTCTTCTTCTACCCGGCTGACTTCACTTTCGTTTGCCCGACCGAACTGGGCGACGTGGCTGACCATTACGAAGAACTGCAGAAACTGGGCGTAGACGTGTATTCCGTTTCTACCGACACCCATTTCACCCACAAAGCGTGGCACGGCAGCTCTGAAACCATCGCTAAAATCAAATACGCGATGATCGGCGACCCAACCGGCGCACTGACCCGTAACTTCGAAAACATGCGTGAAGACGAAGGTCTGGCAGACCGCGCTACCTTCGTGGTTGACCCACAGGGCATCATCCAGGCTATCGAAGTGACCGCCGAAGGCATTGGCCGTGACGCGTCTGACCTGCTTCGTAAAGTGAAAGCGGCTCAGTACGTCGCTTCCCACCCAGGCGAAGTTTGCCCGGCTAAATGGAAAGAAGGTGAAGCGACTCTGGCTCCATCTCTGGACCTGGTCGGCAAAATCTAAGTTTTACCCGCGTTACCCTCTTTTATTTTACGGCTGCTCCGGCAGCCGTTTTTTTCTCGCCACCAGGGAGACTGACCATGCTCGACACAACAATGAAAACCCAGCTCAGAGCCTATCTTGAGAGACTAACGAAACCTGTTGAGTTGATTGCCACGCTGGACGACGGCGCGAAATCATCTGAAGTAAAAGAACTGCTGGCAGACATCGCTGAGTTATCCGACAAAGTTTCTTTCAGCATTAATAACGACCTGCCGGTGCGCAAACCGTCGTTTTTAATCACTAACCCAGGCTCAAGCCAGGGCCCGCGCTTTGCCGGCTCTCCGCTGGGTCACGAATTCACTTCCCTGGTGCTGGCTTTGCTCCAGGTCGGCGGTCACCCGTCCAAAGAATCTCAGGATCTGCTGGCGCAAATCCGTGAGATCGACGGTGACTTCCACTTTGAAACCTATTATTCCCTCTCCTGCCACAACTGCCCGGACGTTGTGCAGGCGCTGAACCTGATGAGCGTGCTGAATCCGCGCATCACCCATACTGCTATCGACGGCGGCGTTTACCAGAATGAAATTCAGGCACGCAATGTGATGGGCGTGCCTGCCGTGTTCCTGAACGGCAAAGAATTTGGTCAGGGCCGCATGACGCTGGCTGAAATCGTGGGCAAAATTGATACCGGCGCAGAAAAACGCGCGGCGGAAGCGCTGAACCAGCGTGAGGCTTATGACGTACTGATCGTCGGCAGCGGCCCTGCGGGCGCGGCGGCGGCGGTCTATGCGGCGCGTAAAGGCATCCGTACTGGCCTGATGGGCGAACGCTTCGGCGGCCAGGTGCTGGATACCGTGGATATCGAAAACTACATTTCCGTGCCGAAAACCGAAGGCCAGAAGCTTGCGGGCGCGCTGAAAGCCCACGTGGACGACTATGACGTGGACGTGATCGACACCCAAAGCGCCAGCAAGCTTATCCCGGCGAAAACCGAAGGCGGCCTGCACCAGATCCAAACGGCATCAGGCGCCACGCTGAAAGCACGCAGCATTATCGTGGCGACCGGCGCAAAATGGCGCAACATGAACGTGCCGGGTGAAGATCAGTACCGCACCAAAGGCGTGACCTACTGCCCGCACTGCGACGGCCCGTTGTTCAAAGGCAAGCGCGTGGCGGTCATCGGCGGCGGGAACTCCGGCGTGGAAGCGGCCATTGACCTGGCGGGTATCGTTGAGCACGTCACCCTGCTGGAATTTGCCCCGGAAATGAAGGCCGATCAGGTTCTGCAGAACAAAGTGCGCAGCCTGAAAAACGTCGACATCGTGCTCAACGCCCAGACGCTGGAAGTGAAAGGCGACGGCAGCAAAGTGACCGGCCTGCAGTATAAAGACCGCGTGACCGAAAGCGTGCATGACGTTGCCCTGGCCGGCATCTTCGTGCAAATCGGCCTGCTGCCGAATACCACCTGGCTGGAAGGCAGCGTGGAGCGCAACCGCATGGGTGAAATTATCATCGACGCGAAATGCGAAACCACCGTGAAAGGCGTATTCGCCGCGGGCGACTGCACCACCGTGCCTTACAAACAGATCATCATCGCCACTGGCGAAGGCGCGAAAGCCTCCCTGAGCGCGTTTGATTACCTGATTCGCACCTCAGCCCCGGAATAAAGCACCTGCCAATCAGGCCGCGCCACAGCGGCCAGCCATAAAAAAAGCGGCCTGTCATAGGCCGCTTTTTCACGTTCTAAATGTTACTTACGACGCCAGGTTGTGCCGCCCGCGCCATCTTCCAGCACAATGCCCATCTCGTTCAGGCGGTCACGCGCCTGGTCCGCCAGCGCCCAGTCTTTCGACTGACGCGCATCGTTACGCTGCTTGATCAGCGCTTCGATTTCCGCCACTTCGCCGTCGTCCGCCTGCGCGCCGCCCTGCAGGAACTGCTCCGGATCCTGCTCCAGCAGGCCCAGAATTGCGGAGAGCTTACGCAGCGCCGCCGCCAGTCCGTTTGCCGCCGCAAGATCTTCCGCTTTAAGGCGGTTCACTTCGCGGGCCATATCGAACAGCACGGAGTAGGCTTCCGGGGTGTTGAAGTCATCGTCCATCGCTTCGCGGAAGCGGGCTTCGAAGGCTTCGCCCCCGGCTGGCGCCACGCTACTGTCGGTCCCACGCAGCGAGGTGTACAGACGCTCCAGCGCCGAGCGAGCCTGTTTCAGGTTCTCTTCACTGTAGTTGAGCTGGCTGCGGTAGTGGCCGGACATCAGGAAGTAACGCACGGTTTCCGCGTCGTAATACTTCAGCACGTCACGCACGGTAAAGAAGTTACCCAGGGATTTGGACATCTTCTCGCGGTCAACCATCACCATCCCGGAGTGCATCCAGGTGTTGACGTACTCGCCGTCGTGGGCACAGGTAGATTGCGCGATTTCGTTCTCGTGGTGCGGGAACATCAGATCGGAGCCGCCGCCGTGAATATCAAAGTGGTTGCCCAGCTCTTTGCAGTTCATGGCGGAACATTCGATATGCCAGCCCGGCCGGCCTTCGCCCCACGGAGACGTCCACGCAGGCTCGCCTGGCTTGGACATTTTCCACAGCACGAAGTCCATTGGGTTGCGCTTCACGTCAACCACGTCCACGCGCGCACCCGCCTGAAGCTGATCCAGATCCTGGCGAGACAGCAGGCCATAATTCGGGTCGGTCAGCACCGAGAACATCACATCGCCGTTTTCCGCCACATAGGCGTGATCGCGAGCCAGCAGCTGTTCAACAATTTCGATGATTTCCGGAATGTGTTTGGTCGCACGCGGCTCGCTGTTCGGGCGTGAAATGTTCAGCGCGTCGAAATCTTTGTGCATTTCGACGACCATGCGGTCGACCAGCGCCACAAAGTCTTCGCCATTTTCATGGGCGCGCTTAATGATTTTATCGTCGATGTCGGTGATGTTACGCACGTAGTTCAGCTCATAGCCGAGAGAACGCAGGTAGCGCGCCACCACGTCGAACGCAACAAAAGTACGGCCATGGCCGATATGACAGAGATCGTAAACGGTGATACCACACACGTACATGCCTACCTTTCCGGCATGAATAGGTTTGAATTCCTCTTTTTGGCGAGTCAGTGTATTAAATATTTTTAACATCAGGGGATTCCATGTAAGCGTGTGGAAGAATACTCCCGGTTATCTTACCCGATTATTTTCCCCGACGGCAGTCTGCTTTGCATTACTGACTATGATGTAGCGTTATGCTATAACAGCGTGCTGGTACGATGGCACCGTTTGCCGCCGTACTCTCTGACACTCATAGGATGCAAGCATGGTTACTTTTCACACTAATCACGGCGACATCGTCATCAAAACTTTTGATGATAAAGCGCCTGTTACCGTTAAAAACTTCCTGGACTACTGCCGCGAAGGCTTCTACAACAACACCATTTTCCACCGTGTGATCAACGGCTTTATGATCCAGGGCGGCGGTTTCGAACCGGGTATGAAGCAGAAAGCGACCAAAGACACCATTCAGAACGAAGCGAATAACGGCCTGAAAAACACCCGTGGTACGCTGGCAATGGCTCGTACCCAGGCTCCGCACTCTGCTACCGCACAGTTCTTCATCAACGTGGCCGACAACGACTTCCTGAACTTCAGCGGCGAAAGCCTGCAGGGTTGGGGCTACTGCGTGTTCGCAGAAGTGGTTGAAGGGATGGACGTGGTTGAGAAAATCAAAGCCGTTTCCACCGGCCGCAGCGGTATGCACCAGGATGTACCGAAAGAAGACGTTATTATCGAAAGCGTGACCGTCAGCGAATAATGTCGACGCTGTTTATTGCAGATTTACACCTCTGCCCAGAAGAACCGGCGATCACCGCCGGTTTTCTGCGTTTCTTAGCCGGTGAAGCCCGCCAGGCGGATGCGCTCTATATTCTTGGCGATCTGTTCGAAGCCTGGATTGGCGACGACGCGCCGGAGCCGCTCTACCAGCAAATCGCCGCGGCCATTAAAGCGGTGGTTGATACCGGCATTCCCTGCTATTTCATTCACGGCAACCGGGACTTTTTACTCGGCAAGCGCTACGCCAAAGCCAGCGGCATGACGCTGCTGCCGGAAGAAAAGCTCCTCGATGTTTATGGCCGAAAAATCCTGATCATGCACGGCGACACGCTGTGTACCGACGACGCAGGCTATCAGGCGTTTCGCCGCAAGGTTCATCAGCCGTGGCTGCAGAAGCTCTATCTCGCCCTGCCGCTGTTTATTCGCCAGCGTATTGCCGACCGCATGCGCGCCGACAGCCAGGCGGCGAATAATATGAAGTCGCTGGAGATCATGGACGTAAACCCGCAGGCGGTGGTCGACACTCTCACCCGCCACAACGTTCAATGGCTGATTCATGGGCATACCCATCGTCCGGCTATTCACGAACTTGAGGCTAACGGGCAACCCGCTTTCCGCTGCGTGTTAGGCGCGTGGCATAAAGAAGGGTCGATGATCAAAGTCACGCCGGAGAACGTCGAGCTGATTCATTTTCCTTTCTGACCTAAAAGCCCGCTTTTTTGCCGATTCGTTAACCACGCAACCGTTTTCCTTGCCGGAAGTTCGTGCTATTCTCTGAGCCCTTCTGAACGGGCGCCCGTCGCCCGATGATGTCTGCACACCCACAGGAGTTTTGAGACGCATGTCTTCTGAGCACACCCCGGCGCGTATCGCCATTGTTATGGGTTCCAAAAGTGACTGGGCCACCATGCAGTTCGCCGCTGAAATCCTTACCGCCCTGAATGTCCCTCACCATGTCGAAGTCGTCTCCGCCCACCGCACGCCGGATAAGCTTTTCAGCTTTGCCGAGCAGGCCGAAACCAATGGCTACCGGGTGATCATCGCCGGAGCCGGTGGCGCAGCGCACCTGCCGGGTATGCTGGCTGCGAAAACCCTGGTCCCGGTGCTGGGTGTGCCGGTTCAAAGCGCTGCTCTGAGCGGCGTGGACAGCCTTTATTCTATCGTCCAGATGCCGCGCGGCATTCCTGTCGGCACGCTGGCCATCGGTAAAGCCGGAGCCGCCAACGCCGCCCTGCTTGCCGCGCAGATCCTGGCCCTGCATGACGCAGAACTGAGCCAGCGCCTGGCAACCTGGCGTCAAACCCAGACCGACGAAGTGCTGGATAATCCGGACCCACGGAGTGAAGCATGAAACGCGTCTGTATTTTAGGTAACGGCCAGCTGGGGCGCATGCTCCGCCAGGCCGGTGAGCCGCTGGGCATTGCCGTTTACCCTGTCGGGCTGGACGCCGAGCCGGAAGCCGTGCCGTTCGCCCAGAGCGTGATCACCGCCGAGATTGAACGCTGGCCGGAAACCGCGCTGACCCGCGAACTGGCGCGCCATAACGCCTTCGTTAACCGCGATATCTTCCCGATCATCGCCGACCGCCTGACGCAAAAGCAGCTGTTCGATAAGCTCGGCCTGGCCACCGCGCCGTGGCAGTTGCTCTCCGGCAGCCACGAATGGCAGGACGTGTTCACCCAGCTGGGCTCTCTGGCTATCGTAAAGCGCCGCGTGGGCGGCTACGATGGCCGCGGCCAGTGGCGCTTACATGCCGATGAAACCGACCAACTGCCGGAAGAGTGCTACGGCGAATGCATCGTCGAGCAGGGTATTAACTTCTCCGGCGAAGTTTCTCTGGTAGGCGCGCGCGGCCACGACGGCAGCACGGTGTTCTACCCGCTGACCCACAACCTGCATCAGGACGGCATTCTGCGCACCAGCGTTGCCTTTCCGCAGGCCAATGCCGACCAGCAGCGCCAGGCCGAAACCATGCTTACCGCCATCATGCACGAGCTGGGCTACGTCGGCGTGATGGCGATGGAGTGCTTCGTCACGCCAGCCGGCCTGCTGATCAACGAGCTGGCCCCGCGCGTACACAACAGCGGGCACTGGACACAAAACGGCGCCTCTATCAGCCAGTTCGAGCTGCACCTGCGCGCCATCGTGGATTTGCCGCTGCCGCAGCCTGTCGTTAATGCGCCGTCGGTGATGGTGAACCTGATCGGCACCGACCTGAACTATGCCTGGCTGAAGCTGCCGCTTGTGCATCTGCACTGGTACGACAAAGAAGTTCGTCCGGGCCGCAAAGTCGGTCACCTCAACCTGAACGACAGCGATACCGGCCGCCTGAGCGCCTCGCTGGAAGCCCTGGTTCCCCTGCTCCCGGCAGAATACGCCAGCGGCATCGCCTGGGCGCAGAGCAAGCTGGTGAAGTAAAACCGCACCTCGTCTGACCCTCTGTTTGACTTTAGAGGGTCAGACCATTTTCCCCCTTCCCCTTTCCTTTGCCCGACCAGAAGCGCACAATCCCCCCGTTTCGCCGCTTCAGACTAAGGTTATGCCATGGAAAAACGCCCCAACACGCAGGATTATGACCGCCTGCTGCTCAACGACATTCCGCTGATTGACGTTCGCGCCCCAGTAGAGTTCGCTCAGGGTTCAATGCCCACCGCCCATAACTTACCGTTGATGCTGGACGACGAACGCGCGCAGGTCGGGACGTGCTATAAGCAGCAGGGCCAACAGGCCGCTGTCGAACTGGGGCACCGGCTGGTCAGCGGCGAGCGAAAAGCCAGCCGAATCGAACGCTGGCTGGAAAGCTGCCGCCAGCAGCCGGAAGGCTATTTATGCTGTGCCAGAGGCGGAATGCGTAGCCACATCGTGCAGCAGTGGCTGCGGGAAAACGGCCTCGAGTACCCGCTGGTCACCGGCGGCTACAAAGCCCTGCGCCAGCATGCCATGCAGATAATCGACACCCGTTCTCAGTCGCCGATGATTATCGTCAGCGGCAACACCGGCTGCGGTAAAACTATCCTGATCCGCTCGCTGCCGACGGGCGTTGACCTTGAAGGCCTGGCGCACCATCGCGGCTCGTCGTTTGGCCGCACAATTGTCGCCCAGCCCTCTCAAGCCAGTTTCGAAAACAATCTCGCCGTCACCCTGCTGAAAATCAGCCCGGCTGAACCAACCAGGCTGGTTGTGGAGGATGAAGGCCGGATGATTGGCTCCCGCCATATCCCCGAAGCCTTCAGGGAACAGATGCTGCGCTCGCCGATTGTGGCCATTGAGGATCCGTTCGAGCTGCGGCTGGAGCGCCTCCAACACGAATACTTCCGGCAGATGAGCGAGGCGTTTTTATCCGTCAGCGAGGAAGAAACCGCGTGGCGCGATTACGCCGAGTATCTGCACCACGGTCTGTTTGCCATCCGCCGCCGCCTGGGCATGGAACGCTTTCAGCAGTTCACCGCCAGGCTGGACGAAGCCTTGTTAACCCAGCGGAAAACCGGCTCCTGCGAAGGCCATCTGGCCTGGCTGTCGCCGCTGCTGAAAGAGTATTACGACCCGATGTATCGCTATCAGCTCAGCCAGAAGGCCGACCAGATCGTCTTCCGGGGGGATTACCAGCAGGTCGAAGCCTGGCTGCGCAGCGTTAACGAGTAGCCGATTTTTCCCCGGAGGCGAGCGTCAGCCCTAGTCCGGTCACCGCCAGCCCAACCAGCGGAATGCCCACTGCCCACGGCAACGTAAACGCCAGCGCGAACAATGCCGTGCCGGTAGCCGGCCCCACCGATCCCTGCAGATCGCTCACCACCGAAAGTGCCGCCATGTAGGTCGCGCGCAGCCGCGCCGGGGCTAACTTGTTCACCGCCGTCGGGATCAGCGGGCCGGTCATCATCTGGGACAGAGAATAAAGGCAGACCGCCATCACCAGCGTGACGACGTGTGGATGAGCCAATAGCAAAACAAAGGCAGCGATCAGCGCCAAACCCGCACTGAGCGTGATAAACAATGCAGAGCGTCGGGCAAACAGCTTCGTTAAGGCCAGCTGGCCGACCGTGTTAATCCCCGCCCCGAACGCGAACAAATAGCCGATGCTTGCGGCGCTCATTCCCATCTGATTGCTGGCATACAGCGGCATGACGGCTTCCACCCAGCTCCCGGCCACGCCCAGCAGCAGCACCCAAATCAGCACCCCGGCCAGACGGCGGTCCCGAAACGCGGGCAGCAGCGCGCTGAGCCCCTCTTCATCGTCGGCCTCATCGTCCACTCCAGCGGCCAACGGACGCGTTTCCGCCAGAGAGATCGCCAGCATCAGGCCGCCGACCACCATTCCCGAACCTCCGGCCAGAAAAACGTAGCCCAGCCCCTCTTGCACCAGTACCGTGCCCAGCAGCGGCCCGGCAATCGCGCCTGCACCGGAACACACGCGCATGATGCTGAACTGGCGGCGGTGCTCCGAGGCTGGCGTGGCGTCCGCCACCACGGTGTAAATGGTCGGATGCAGCACCGATTCAAACAGGCCAATAACGATCAGCACAGCGGCGGCGGCAAAAACGCCGTGCGCAAAGAACAGCGCGATAAAGCCCGCCCCAACGCCGGTCGCCGAAATAATCAACACGGGCCTTCTGCCCACGCGATCGGCAATCCCGCCGATAAACGGCGCGGCCAGCAGCTCGCCCCCGGCATAGCAGCCGAACAGCAGGCCAATAAACTCCACCGGGATAGCGGCAGACTGCTGCGCCCACAGCGGGAAAAAAGGCACAATCGCGCCGTCGACCAGGCCAACGATGAAATAGAGGATAAAGCCCAGAACGTGGGGCTTGCGGTACGAAATAAGGGGGGATACAAAAATTGCCATTATGTTACCCAAGTACAATTACCCCGAATGCCGGGGAGAATATGTACGTTGGATAACGTTAACGTTTACGACTTGCGAGAAGCAGGAGGGATACTAGCCAATCGCCGGGCAAAGGGCAACTGTGAGATTTGGGGCAACCTGGATACAAATTTTCAAAGATACGCCGCCCCCTATGTCACCAAGTTCTCTGAACCGCAAACTATCACCCACACATCAAAACATCTGCGTTGGCTCGGAATAAACATGAAATCTAAATTCAGCTAAAGGTTACCAAAATCCAAATGAGCTTTATTTGGCAAAGAAAAAAAGGAAAGCCAATACTGTCATGATCGCCGCTGCCCATTTCCATTTCTTCGATTGCTCAAAGTAAAAAAATAGCATCTGAGATAGAGATATAAAGAGTAATATTACCCCTGAAAAAACGACATCGTTATTGCTGCCATTACCTAATGCCCCCCTGGGAAATGCCGAATCCATATCATATATGACATCATATTTATCAACCATAGATAAATACATCGCAGCCATACACAATAGATAAAACAGAACAAGCACAACCCTAATAAACACTCTCATTCTGCCCCCTACTGCAAAACCAGTCTGTTAAAGTGCGGCCAATGCTTGACAATAAAATCACCCTATCGCGTATCTTTTTTTATATTTTCCAGACTCGGACTCGTACCACGGTTATATCTCGCCCCGATAATTTTCACATCATTCATACTAAGCCGCGAGGGTAACCTGTCATAGTCGGCAAGTTGGCGTAAATGCATAGCAGCAAGATTGATATTACAGGTGTCTTTTTCAAGGCACTGAGACAGGGAGCGAAGCTCTGATGTGCTCATTGTGTCAGCATCCAGCCCCATAGTTTGAGCGGCAGTACGCAACTGCATGCTGACAAATCCAAACGAGGTTTTAGCCGGAGGGGAGGTTATTGTGAAATAACGGTCGGTATACGCAGGCCCGCTCCAGTCGATGGCTCGAACCTCAAAAGCAAAACGATCTATGATATTTGGGTCACCGCCTACCTCTATCCAGCAAACACCCGCGAGCAATTCTGGCGGAAGTTTATAGCGAAACGCTGCAGCTCTGATAAGAGTACGATTTTTTTTGACCCATGCATCTTTAAAATCTCGGGCATAAGATCTGCCGCCGCCGAATTTTTCGGGAAGTATTTTCCAGCGAAAGACATCAAGAAAAGTCCATGATGGTGATTTCGTCATCCCTCTACATTGTTGGAAATTACGCATATCCATATAAAAATCTCCATTATTCGGGGGCGCTTCTTTTTCCGGCTTTGACCGGGTTTATCTCTTGCTCATCCCTCCGATCATACTGGATGGCTGCACAGTAACCCAGATTAAAAATCAGGCAGAATGGAAAAATTCGAGGCGGTTCGCAGGAATGATGAAACGCCTTGGGGAATTGCAGTTTGGGGGCTTATCAGGCAGAAAGCCGCCGGGAAATGAACCTCTCCGGCAGCTAAAAATCATATTGGCCGAACGAACGCCCGGCCAGAAAGAAGGTTAATGCCTGTCGCGCTTGTCCGCGCGTTTGGCGAGAAAGTCGCCAAACATTTGCACGATTTGCACCAGCACGATCAGCGCCACAACCGTGACCACCATGACCTGGGTTTCGTAGCGGTAATAGCCGAAGCGGATCGCGAGGTCGCCCACGCCGCCGCCGCCGACAATCCCCGCCATCGCAGAGTAACCGATCAGGCTGACTAGGGTTATGGTTAACCCTCGCAGCAAACCGGCGCTGGCTTCCGGCAGCAGCACGGTACAGATGATGCGCATCGGGCTGGCACCAAAGGCTTCTGCGGCCTCAATAATGCCTTTGTCCACTTCCCGCAGCGCGCCGTCTACCAGGCGGGCATAAAACGCAATTGCCGCCACCGACAGCGGCACGGAAGCCGCAATCGGCCCGATGGTGTTGCCGAGCAGGAACTGCGTCAGCGGCAGCAACAGCACCAGCAGAATGACGAACGGCACCGAGCGCACGATGTTCACCAGTACCGAGCTGATGATGTTCAGCGAACGGTTCTGCCAGAACAGATTGCGGTCGGTCACGAAGATCAAAAAGCCCAGCGGCAGGCCGCCGATGATCGCCAGCAGCGTGGAAATGCCCAGCATCTGGAAGGTTTCGCCAAAGGCAATCGTCAGGTCCGCGACTAAATCATCCATTCAGCACCTCCACACAGGCCGTATGTTTCCGAATATGGTCGATGGCATCCCCCACCGCCGCCGGGTTGCCGGGTGCGGTGATCGCCACCACCAGAATGCCCAGCGCACGGTCGCTGATGTACTCAATTTTGCCGTGCAGAATGTTCACCGCCACGCCGTATTTCACCGCCGCGAAGGAGAGCACCGGCTGTTCGGCCGAGTCGCCGACGAACATGATTTTCAGCAGCGCGCCGCGCATGTTGTCCAGCAGGCGCACCGGCAACGTCAGGTTCAGCGTGTGGGACACCAATTGACGGGTAAATTCATGCTGCGGATGCGCGAAGATGTCGAACACCTCGCCGGATTCCACCACTTCCCCGCCGGACATCACCGCCACGCGGTCGCAAATCGTTTTGATCACGTTCATCTCGTGGGTGATCAGCACGATGGTGATCCCAAGTTGCTGGTTGATCTTCTTCAGCAGCGCCAGAATGGTGGCCGACGTTTCCAGATCCAGCGCGGAAGTCGGTTCGTCACAGAGCAAAACATCCGGGTGGTTAGCGATGGCGCGCGCAATGCCTACGCGCTGTTTCTGCCCGCCGCTCAGCTGCACCGGGTAGCGGTTCGCTTTGTCGGCCAGGCCCACCAGCTCAAGAATTTCGGCCACGCGCGGGCCGATTTTACTGCGCTCCCAGCCTGCGGCTTTGAGGCTGAACGCCACGTTCTGCCTGACCGTCCGGGTGTGCATCAAATTGAAGTGCTGGAAAATCATGCCGATGCGCTGACGCGCTTTGCGCAGCTCGACCCCCTGTAGCGCGGTGATCTCGGTCCCACCGATTTTTACACGGCCCTCACTCGGGCGCTGGAGCACGTTCAGGGTACGTAATAAGGTACTTTTCCCGGCTCCGCTGGTGCCGACAATGCCAAAAATCTCCCCCGCGCCAATGTGCAGCGAAACATCGTTCACCGCACGGCTGGTCTGGCTCCGGCCCGTGGGGAAGTCCACGCAGACCTTTTCAATCTCAATCATGACAACCTCAAATCAGCGACAAAAGGCAGGCATCCCGCCTGCCCGCTTTGCTCTATTACTTTTTATCCGCGGCAACCATCCAGTCCGGTTTCTGGAAGGCGTTGAAAATATTCTGCGGATCGTCGATCGCTTTTTCGTAGGCCGGGGACTGCACGGTCTCCACGATGTCTTTGGCGAACGGTTTATCCGCATCTTCGGCACGCACCGCGATGATGTTTTTGAGGTTCTCGTCCAGGTGTTCCTGTTTCAGCGCGGAAGAGAGTTTTAGCCCGGCGGCAATGGCAAAGTTACCGTTGACCAGCGCGGCGCTGGCGCTGTCCAGCGTGCGCGGCAGCTGTGCGGCTTCCAGCGATTTAAACACCAGGCCTTTCGGGTTGGTGGCGATATCGCGCTCGGAGGCTTTAGTCGGGTCAATGTTCTCTTTGATGGTGATAAGCTGCATCGACTGCAGGAAACGCAGCCCACGGGCCAGGTTGGTCGGGTCGTTAGACAGGGTGACAATGTCGCCCTGCTTCAGCTCGTCCAGGCTTTTGACTTTATGGGAATAAATGCCCATCCCGGCGGTTGGCACGGTAATCAGCTTCGCCAGCTTGAGGTTTTTGTCGGCGGTGAATTTGTCGAAGTACAGCGAGTGCTGGAACAGGTTGGCGTCGATGCTGCCGTTGGCCAGCGCCATGTTGGGCTGCACGTAGTCGCTGAACTCGCGCACCACGACTTTATAGCCTTTCTCTTTTAACGACGGGGCGATGGCCTGTTTGACCATGTCGCCGTATGGCCCCGGCGCTACGCCGAAGACGATGGTGTGCGGGTCGCTGTTGGCCTGAGCAAACTGCAGACCGCTGGCCAGAAGTAAAGCGCCGGTCGCCACGCGCCAGCCGAAATGATTTCCCATGGGTATTCTCCCTTACAGAATGATGTGTGGTGTCCTGAGGCGAGCCTCTTTCACGGGCCGCTTACTAAGTTGTTGATCCAACTGGACAGAATAAGATGGCACATTCCGTTAACAGGGTTAATTGAAAATATTTCATCTTGCTCGCAGGAGAAGGCGCGGCGGGCATGAACAGGGCTTTTGCGAATAACAACCAAGCATAGCGGAAAACCCGCTTTGCATTGAGATGAGCTTAATCCGCGCAGGATTCCGCCCTTTTGCGCTTAACGTTTGTTTTGACATTGAACAGCAAATAACTCGCCAGCGACAAACAGCCCACGCCCACAGCGCCGTAGGTCAGCACGCCAGAAAAACCGTTATTCAGCGCCTGAACAATCATGTCGCTGCTGAGCATGGCTCTGGTGCCGCCGGCTATTTGTTCGGCCAGGGCATACCTTTCGCTCACGCTGTCGATATGGCTCTGTAAGCTTTCGGCTATCCCCGCCACCAGCAGGCTCCCCATTAACGCAATATTGATGGCGAGGGTAATTAGGCGCGAACTGATATCAATCCCGGAAGCCATGCCCACGCGGTTAGCGCCCACGGAGCCGGTGGTGGTGTTGGTGACCGGGGTATTGATTAACCCCAGCGCCATGCCCGAGAGTATTGCGCCCGGCAGCAAACTGACGTGATAGATAACGCCCAGCCTCATCAGCACAAATCCCAGGCCGATAGCAAGCAGCCCCAGCGGGATGATGCGTGCGGCCCCAAAGCGCAGCACGAGTTTTTCACCGACCGGCGGCATTAATAGCGTGGGCAAGGTGTAGGCCAGCAGCGCCATGCCGGTCTCCATAATGCTGTAACCCTTCCCAATCTGGTAATAAACCGGCAGATAAATCATCAGCGGCCAGAAGCTGAAATTCATCCCCACAGATCCCATTAGCGCCCCGGAGAAAGGCCTGATCCGAAAGACGGAGAAATCAAACATAGGATGCGGGTGGCGGAGCTCAATAATGACGAACAGCGCCAGGCTGATAAACGTGCCCAGCAAGATGAACTGGGCTTCACGGCTGGTCCAGCCGATGCTCCCGCCCTGGGTGATGAGCCACGTCGCCCCCACCACGCCCACGCTCAACGTCATCAGGCCAGCGACATCCAGCGGTTTCGTGGTATTTTCCCGCGACTCGACGACATTTTTCAGAGTCAGGGCCAGGGTGAGCAGCGCAATAACGCCGTGGATCAGAAATACCCATTGCCAGCTAAACCACGCCTCCAGCACGCCGCCGATGACGGGGCCAAAGCCCAGTCCAAAACCAAACGTGATCCCCCAGGCGGAAAACGCCCGGCTGCGCGCTTTTCCTGCCGGAAACTGAACCGACAGGATGGCAATCAGGCTGGTTAACATCGCCCCGCCGCTCAGTCCCTGCAAAAAGCGCCCCACAATAAGCCATTCGGGCGTCCGGGACAGGCCACAGAGGATCGACGTCAGGCCAAACCCAATAATGCTGATAATAAAAATACGCTTGCGGCCATATTTATCCGCCAGCGTCCCCGTGGCCATCAGCACCGCGGTGCAGGAGAGGGTGTAAGCATTCATGATCCATTGCAGTTCACGGAAATTAGCCTGCATCTGCTTTTCCAGCACCGGCAGGATAACCGGGACGCTGGATATTTCCAGGCCCGACATCAACGCAGCTAAGCAGACCGCCATCAACGCTAAGAGATTTTTCATACTGATTTCCTGCCAAACGTTAAGAAGGTGCCAGCATGAAAGATTCGGGGTGGAGTAGAAATCGACGCTCAGGTCAGATATCGTCAAGATCGTGCCATTTTTAGAGACAGGACAACCATGCCGGGCATCTCCCCAGATCAAGACCGCACTTTTAGACCGAAAAATCGACGGCTGGTTGTGCTGGCCTATCAGTGTCTCTGCACTTTTGAGTTTGGGATTGCCGTCGAAGCTTTTGGCCGCGTGGACGAAGTGCTCGGCCAGCCTCTCTATGACCTGCGCGTCGCGTCGTTAGAGAACGGCGTTTTTGACGCTCAGGGCGGCGTGCGTTTAGTGGTGGATGGCGGGCTGGAGCTGCTGGAAGACGCAGGAACCATTATCATCCCCGGCTGGCGAAATGTTTTTGAACCGGCCCCGGAGCCGCTGATTGCCGCCTTACAACGCGCCCATCAAAACGGTTCCCGCATAGTGTCGATTTGCGCCGGCAGTTTTATTCTCTGCGAAACAGGATTACTGGACGGCAAGCGAGCCACCGCCCACTGGAACAGCACCGAGATCCTCGCGAACAGGTTCCCTGCGGTACAGGTGGAGCAAAGCATGATCTACGTCGATGAGGGCAGCCTGATCACCTCCGCAGGCGGTGCCGCCGGGGTCGATCTCTGCCTGCATCTTATCCGTCGTGATTACGGGATTGAAATCGCCAACCGGACTGCGCAGCGCATGATTACGCCCCCGTTACGGGAAGGCAATCAGGCACAGTGGGTCCAACAGCCCGTTCCTAAACGCAGCACCAAAAGTCTGGCGCCGTTGCTGGACGACTTGCGCCACCATCTCAATGCGCCCCTGGTGATTGAGCAGTTAGCCAGGCAAGCGGGCATGAGCCGCCGCACCTTCATCCGCCGGTTCAAAGATGCCACCGGCACCACGCCGGGCGAGTGGATGCTCAGCCTCCGGCTGGAAAAGGCTTGTGCGCTGCTGGAAAGCGAGAAAATCAGCATTGACCAGGTGGCAGAGCAGTCTGGATTCGGCTCAGCGGAAACACTCCGGCATCACTTCAGGCTGCGTTTCAAAACCACGCCCACAGAGTGGCGCAAAGCCTTCAGGGCCCGAACATGCTTACCCGTTTCTGGATAGATAAAAAATAAGGCAGGAAACGCTGAATGAGGCGGGCAGCAAGGCTGCCACCCGCCAGAGGCACGATTAGAAATCGTAGCGCAGACGAACCAGGTTCATGTCGCCCAGGTTGTCGGTGCTGGAGGTGAAGACGTGCTCGTAGTCCACCTGGAAGCCGTAATCCAGCTTGAAGCTCACGCCCACACCGTTGTCGATGCGCTGGTAGCTGCGGCCGGTCACGTACTGCAGACGGTCACCCATGAAGTATGGCTGTACGGATTTCACCGCGTACTGGCCAACCGGGATGGTGTAACCCGCGAAGTACTCGATGCCCCACGCGTCGCCGGAGAAGTAGTTGTTCACGTCTTTCAGCTTGGTGGTCAGGAAGTTCTGGTACCAGCCGCCGCCGAAGCTAAACGTCCAGTTGTCCGGTTTCCAGCTCAGCGCCGTACCGTAGATGTTCTGGTTGTAAGACTTGCTGTCGCCGTCGGTCGGGTTACGCATGTCGGCACGGGTGTAGTTCCATGCGGTACCCCAGGTCAGGTCTTTGGTAATGTGGTAATCCACGCCCAGAGAGCCGCCGCCTTTACGCTTGTAGCGCATGCCGTTGGTGGCACGGATGTCGTGATCTTCAAACAGGTAAGAAGCGTACACGTCCGCATCGCCGAAGGTGTTTTTGTACTTCAGCATGTTGCGGGAACGGTAAGAACCGTCGTAGTCGCCGTTCATGCCGTTACCTGGAGCCTGACCGATCATGTCGTAGTCCCAGATATCGGTTTTCGCGCCAACCACATCATAGTAGATGCTGTTTTGCTGGCCGTAGGTCAGCTGACCCCAGGTTTTGCTTTTCAGACCGGTGTACAGCATACGGCGAGTAGTATTGTTCGCGCCTTCTGCATAGTGGTTGTCCCACTCGAAGACCGCCGGAATATTCACGCCCAGCTCGTAATAGCTGATCCAGCTAATATCATCGAACAGATAATAATCGGCCGCGAAGCGGAAACGGGTGCCGCCATCAAAGCCATTACGTTTGTAAGAGCCTTTATCGCCGTCGCCGGACATCATATTAAACTGTGGACGAATACTGCCGCCCACGGTGAAATTGAGGCGGCTGAGCGGGTTACCGGCCTGCGGATCTTGCTTCAGGACAGTGATTTCTGCGTTAGCAGCGAAAGATGCCATACCTGCAAGCAGGCCGGCCCCAATCAGTAATGGTAAAGCGCGCAAATTTGCTTTCATGTGGATCCCTAGTAACCATATTTATTATAAGCGGGGGCATATTAACGCTTATTAAGTCCGATTTCTGAGGGATTTTTATTAATTCGTGCGGTTATCCATCAGTCTTTTCTTAATAGATATTAAAAAAACACCAATAAATGCAGAAAATATGTTCTAACGCAATAAATAGCGAAATATAACAAAGTTTATAGCGGTAGGCGGGCATCCCTGCCCGGCCTCCTCAGATAACAAACTGGCGGAACAGCGCCTTCCCTTTCAGCAAACGAACGCCCAGCCAGCCGCCGCAAAGCGACAGCAATACCGCCCCGGTGACCGGCAGCACGATCCACAGACGCAAATCTGGCTCCCACGGGAAGTCGAACACGCGCGTTTGCAGTACGCCCAGCGCCGTTTCCGCGCCGATGGCCGCTACCAGACCGGACACCAGCCCCAGCACGGCAAACTCGCACCACAGCGTGGTTCTGAGCAGCTTTTTACCCGCGCCCAGCGTACGGTAAACCACCAGCTCCTGATGACGCTGGCGCATCCCCACCTGTACCTGAGCCAGCAACAGCAGCAGACCGCAGGCAGTCACCAGCACCACCATCACCTCAAGCGCGCGGCTGACCTGCTCCAGCACCTGGCCGATTTGTTTCAGGATAGCCCCGATATCCAGCAGGCTGACGGTCGGGAATTCGCGGTTAAGCTGGGTCAGCAGGCCGTTATTCCCCTCCCAGCGGAAGCTGGTGAGCCAGCTCTGCGGCTGCCCGTCCAGCGCGCCCGGCGGGAAGATAAAGTAGAAGTTTGGCCGCAGGCTTTCCCAGTCCACTTTGCGCAGGCTAGTCACCTTCGCGGTGAAGTCCTGGGTATCCCCCATAAAGGTCACGCTGTCACCGAGTTTAATGTTCAGGCGTTTCGCCACGCCGTCGTCCATCGACACTTCCCCGGCCTTCGGCGGCCAGCTTCCCGCCAGGATAGGGTTATGATCCGGCTTCTGGCTCTGCCAGGTCAGATTCAGCTCGCGGTTCAGCGCCTCATCCGGGTTGCCCTCGGTGGACTGGCCGTTAATCGCCGTCATGCGCGCCCGTACAATGGGATAGAACGACTCCGGGATCACCTGATGGTCGGCAAGGAAGGTTTTCACCGGCTGAACCTGCTCCGGCGCAATGTTCACCAGGAAGTAGTTCGGGCTTTCCGGCGGCAGCTGCTGCTGCCATCTGTCCAGCAAATCCCCCCGCAGCACTAACAGCAATGCCAACAGCATAAACGACAGCGAGAACGCCGCCAGCTGGCTGAGCGTCGCCCACGGCTGGCGCAGCAGGCGGTTAACCGCCAGGCGCAGGGCCAGGTTTTTCAGCGTCAGCTTTTTCAGCAGCTTCAGGACGCCCCAGCCAACGAGGCCGCACAGCGCCGCCAGCACCAGCGTGCCCGCCAGCACCGCCCACAGCAGCGAACTGCCGCCCATTAGCAACGCGAGCAGCACCACCACCACTACGCTGATGACCGGCAAATAAATTTTCAGCGGCCAGACGTTGGCCACGGCGTCACGGCGTAGCACACGCAATGGCTGAGTGGCCAATAGCAGCCGGTACGGGCGCAGCCCCACCAGAACGGAGATTGTGACCATCGCGCCAATAGCCCACACCCACGGCCACAGGCTCGCACGCGGCAGCGCGGCAGGCAGCACCGGCTTCAATAGTTGCATCAGCGCGGCTTCGAACAGCAAGCCGACGGCACCTCCCGCAATGGCCGAGAGCACCAGCACCATCAGCCACTGGCCGATAATCAGCTTCCGGAGCGCCGCCCTGCCCGCCCCCAACGTTTTCAGGATTGCCACCAGGTCGTAACGGCTGCGGCAGTAATGGCTCATCGCCACGGCAATCGCCGCCACGGCCAGCAGCAGCGTCAGCAGCGCAGAAAGCAGCAGGAACTGCTGCGAACGCTCCAGGGATTTGCCCAGCGCGCCTTCGTCCTGTTCCATGCCGATCCAGCGCTGCTCCGGCTTGAGCTTAGGCAGCAGGTAGTTTTCATACTGCAGCAGCTGCTGCGGGTTACCACCAAACTTGTAGCGCCAGCTAATACGGCTGCCGGGCTGCACCGCCCCGGTTTTCTCGACGTCGGCCAGGTTCATCATCAGGCGCGGCGCAATCTGGAACGGGTTAAATCCGGCGTCCGGTTCCTGAATCACCTGCCCGACAATACGCAGCGTGGCGTCGCCCACGTCAATGTTGTCGCCCACTTTCAGGTTAAGCAAAGCCAGCAGGCGCGGGGCAAGCAGTGCGGTGCCTGGCTCAGGCTTCAGGCCCGGCGGGCTGGTTTCCAGTTTCCCGTACATCGGATACACGCCGTCGACCGCTTTCACATCGGCAAGCTGCGGCGTGTCCCCGGCAAAGGTCATGGTGGCGAAGCTCAGCTGTTTGCCGACCTTTAAGCCGTCGCTTTGCGCCTGAGTCAGCCACTCGTCCGGTACGGCGCGGGCGCTGCGCAACGTCCGGTCGCCCGCCATGTATTCGCGGCTTTGCTGGCTGAGCCCTTTTTCCATTCTGTCGCTGATGCTGCCCAGCGCCAGCACGCAGGCCACCGCCAGACTAAGCGCCAGCCAGACAATCAGCAGCGAGGGAGAGCGCCACTCGCGCCAGAACCAGGGGGCTATCATGCTTCCTCCCACAGTTTGCCTTCGCGCAGCCGCAGGCGGCGATCGCAGCGTGCCGCCAGCTGTTCGTCGTGGGTGACGAGGATCAGCGTGGTGGCGAAATCACGGTTGAGGGAAAACAGCAGGTCGGCAATGCGATCGCCGGTTTGCCTGTCGAGGTTGCCGGTGGGCTCATCGGCAAACAGCACGCCCGGCTTGCCGTTAAACGCGCGAGCCAGCGCCACGCGCTGCTGCTCCCCGCCAGATAGCTGAGCTGGCAGGTGATCGAGGCGTTTGCCTAATCCCAGCTGTTCCAGCAGCGCTTTAGCCTGCGCCCGGCTGGCCGAACTGTTTTCGCCGCGCAGCAGCGAAGGAAGTTCCACGTTTTCCAGAGCATTAAGGGTGGGCACCAGCATAAAGGACTGAAACACAAAGCCAACGTTTTTCGCGCGCAGCACCGCCCGGGCCTCTTCATCCATGCTGTGCAGCGGCTGCCCGCAAAGGTGGACTTCGCCGTCCGTGCCGTCATCAAGCCCGGCCAGAATCGCCAACAGCGTGGACTTGCCCGATCCTGACTCGCCAATCAGGGCGATGGTTTCGGCCGGTTTGACAACCAGCTCAACTCCGGTAAGGATGGAAAGCTCGTGTTCACCCTGACCCACGGACTTACTAAGATGATGAACTTCAACAATGTTTTCCGCTGGCATTTGCCCTTCCTGTTTCTGGCTTTGATGACTTTCCGCGCCGCCGCGGCGGACACGCTATTGATTTTAGGCGATAGCCTGAGCGCCGGTTACCGTATGACGGCCACCAGCGCCTGGCCTGCCCTGCTGGATGCCAAATGGCAGCCGCAGGGTACAAAAGTCGTGAATGCGAGCATCAGCGGCGATACCGCGGCGCAGGGCCTGGCTCGCCTGCCGGCGCTGTTAAAACAGCACCAGCCCCGCTGGGTTTTAGTGGAGCTTGGCGGCAACGACGGCCTGCGTGGGTTCCAGCCTCAGGCGGTAGAAAAAACCCTCAACCAGGTTATCACCGACGTGAAGGCTGCCGGTGCGCAGCCGATGCTGATGCAAATTCGCCTGCCCGCCAACTACGGACGCCGCTATAATGAGGCGTTTAGCGCTATTTATCCGCAGCTTGCCAAAGCGTTTGATATTCCCCTGCTCCCGTTCTTTATGGAGGAGGTATATCTGAAACCGCAATGGATGCAGGATGACGGCATTCACCCTAATCGGGATGCTCAGCCGTTTATCGCCGACTGGATGGCGACGCGGCTGACTCCGTTACTCTCTAAATAACCGGCGCAGCCGCGTCGGATACAACGAGATAGTTAAACACGACTGATAAATAATCGGGGCGCCCTTCGGGTAAAGTTATGCAAAAATCCGTTTTAATTACAGGCTGCTCCAGCGGGATTGGCTTAGCCAGCGCGCAGGAGCTACAGAAGCTTGGCTATAACATTCTCGCCGCCTGCCGCAAACCAGCCGATGTAGAGCGCATGAATCAGCTTGGGTTTACCGGCATTGAGCTCGATCTTGACGATGCGGAAAGCGTCCAACGCGCCGCCGCCGAAGTGATTGCCATTACCGGCAACCGCCTGTACGGGCTGTTTAATAACGGTGGCTACGGCGTGTATGGCCCGCTGAACGCCATTTCCCGCGAACAGCTTGAGCAACAATTTTCCACCAACTTCTTCGGCACGCACCAGCTCACCATGCTGCTGCTGCCGGCCATGCAGCCTCATCAGGAAGGCCGCATCGTGATGACCAGCTCGGTGATGGGGCTGATTTCCACGCCGGGTCGCGGGGCCTACGCCGCCAGTAAATATGCACTTGAAGCGTGGTCCGACGCGCTGCGCATGGAGCTTCGCCACAGCGGGATTAAAGTCAGCCTGATTGAGCCGGGGCCGATCCGCACCCGCTTTACCGATAACGTCAATCAAACCCAAAGCGACAAACCGGTAGAGAATCCGGGGATTGCCGCACGGTTTACCCTCGGCCCGGAGGCGGTGGTAGCGAAAGTACGCCATGCTTTTGAAAGCCCAAGGCCGAAGCTGCGCTACCCGGTGACCGTGGTAACTCACGTGATTACCGTGCTCCGCCGCCTGCTGCCAGCGTGCGTAATGGACAAAATTTTACGGAGCTGAGTTGAAGTCCCGGCCTCAGCCCCCATGTAAAAAAACAAATGCTTAACAGAGAATCGCCCATGTCCGCAGAAAACATTATTAACATTACCGAAGCGAACCTGCATCAGACGCTGGAACAGTCCATGGCTAAGCCGGTGCTGTTTTATTTCTGGTCTGCCCGCAGCCAGCATTGCGAGCAGTTAACGCCGATCCTGGACAAGCTCGCGGCCCAATACAGCGGCCAGTTTATTCTCGCCAAAGTGGACTGCGACGCCGAGCAGATGGTGGCTTCTCAGTTTGGCCTGCGCTCCATTCCTACCGTCTATCTGTTCCAGAATGGTCAGCCGGTGGACGGTTTCCAGGGCCCGCAGCCGGAAGAAGCGATTCGCGCCCTGCTCGACAAAGTGCTGCCGCGTGAAGAAGAGCTGAAAGCCCAGCAGGCCGTAGAGCTGATGCAGGAAGGCAAGCACGCCGAAGCCCTGCCGCTGCTGAAAGATGCGTGGCAGCTGTCCGGCCAGAAAAGCGAAATTGGCCTGCTGCTGGCGGAAGTGCAGATTGCCCTGAACCGCAGCGAAGACGCAGAAGCGGTGCTGAAAACCGTGCCTCTGCAGGACCAGGACACCCGCTATCAGGCGCTGGTTTCCCAGATTGAACTGCTGAAACAGGCCGCCGACACGCCGGAAATTCAGCAGCTGCAGCAGCAGGTTCAAAACGAGCCGGACAACGCCCAGCTCGCCAGCCAGCTCGCGCTGCAGCTGCATCAGGTTGGCCGGAACGAAGAAGCGCTGGAGCTGCTTTACACTCACCTGAAAAAAGACCTGGGTGCCGCCGACGGCCAGGCACGCAAAATGATGATGGAGATTCTGGCCGCGCTGGGCACCGGCGACGCGCTGGCGTCCAAATACCGCCGTCAGATTTATGCGTTGATGTATTAAGCAGAGAGAACGAAAAAAGGCCGGATATTCCGGCCTTTTGTTTATCGGTAAACGCGGATCCCGCCGTCCACCCCATTAGGGCTCAGCAATACCTGCCAAAGCTGAATATTCCTCGCGCGAAATGCGCCCGCACAGGCGTTCAAATAATAGCTAAACATCCTCTTGAAGCGCTCGTCATAATTACGCGAGATATTAGGCCAGCAGCGGAGGAAATTATCGTACCAGGCCATCAGCGTTCTGTCGTAATCGGCCCCGATATTGTGCCAGTCCTCCATAATAAAATGTTTTTCACTGGCGCTGGCAATGTGGCGCACCGAGGGCAAACAGCCGTTAGGGAAGATGTATTTGTTGATCCACGGATCGACGTTTAAATCCGTTTCATTCGACCCAATGGTATGCAGCAGGAACAGGCCATCAGGTTTTAAATTGCGGGCTGCAACTTCAAAATAGGTATTGTAGTTTTTTGGCCCGACGTGTTCGAACATGCCCACGGAAACAATGCGATCAAATTTGCTGTTGAGGTCTCGATAATCCTGCAGCAGGATCTCGACGTCCAGGCCCCGGCAGCGATCCTGGGCCATTTTTTGCTGTTCCGCCGAAATAGTTACGCCGACGACGGAGACGCCATATTCCTGCGCCGCATACTGCGCCAGTCCGCCCCAGCCGCAGCCGATATCCAGCAGCTTCATGCCCGCTTTGAGCTGCAGTTTTTCGCAGATCATCCGCAGCTTGTTACGCTGCGCCTCTGCCAGATTTTCCGCGTCTTTCCAGTAGCCGCAGGAATATTGCATATACGGATCGAGCATCGCGGCAAAAAGATCGTTGCCAATATCGTAATGTTCTTTGCCGACTATCCAGGCGCGTTTGCGAGACTGCAAATTAAAGACTCTGGCCCCGGCAATACGCAGCAGGTCGGAGAAATGCTTCGGCATTTTGCTGTCCAGACCGTGCCGCAAAATATGGGTAAATAAAATATCCAGCCGGTCGCAGTCCCACCAGCCATCCATATAACTTTCACCCAGGCCGAGAGAACCTTCCTGTAATATTCGCTTGAAGAAGTCTGGATTGTTCACCCGAATATCTGCCGGGCCGTTGCCGTCAATATCAATCGCCATGGGTGAAATTAATTCTTCCACAATTTTCTGCCAGCGGTTGTTATTCGCCTGATGCTGCTCAGCTATTATTGTTCCCATTGCTTCCTCACCGGGATAAGTGTTCTTGCCAAATACCGCCCGCCCGATAGCGCGAGCTGCCGAAGCATTCGATACTACGCCTGCTGACACCATGCGTGAAATGAACTTACTCCATGAAAATCATTCCATTTAGGCATGATAAAAATAAAAACAGCAATTAATTCCTCTCGTGTACAGGGATGTTGCTGAATGTTTCAAATTAAGCAGTTAGACTGAATGCAAAACAAACAGGAGGTTTTTTAATGCTTATCGTGATCCCCGTATTAATTCTCGTGGCGCTGGTGATTGTGGCTGCCGGGGTAAAAATCGTGCCCCAGGGCTTCCAATGGACCGTCGAACGCTTTGGCCGCTACACCAAAACCCTGATGCCAGGCCTGAATCTTGTGGTGCCGTTTATGGATCGCGTAGGCCGCAAAATCAACATGATGGAACAGGTGCTCGACATCCCTTCTCAGGAAGTCATTTCCAAAGACAACGCCAACGTCGCCATTGACGCCGTGTGCTTTATTCAGGTGGTTGACGCCCCGCGCGCCGCCTATGAAGTCAGCAACCTTGAGCTGGCGATCATCAACCTGACGATGACCAACATCCGTACCGTGCTAGGCTCAATGGAGCTGGATGAAATGCTGTCCCAGCGCGACAACATCAACACCCGCCTGCTGCACATCGTCGACGAAGCGACTAACCCGTGGGGCATTAAAATCACCCGTATCGAAATCCGCGACGTTCGCCCGCCGGCTGAGCTGATTGACGCGATGAACGCCCAGATGAAAGCCGAGCGTACCAAGCGCGCCTATATTCTTGAGGCCGAAGGGATCCGCCAGGCAGAGATCGTCAAAGCCGAAGGTGAAAAGCAGTCGAAGATCCTGAAAGCTGAGGGTGAGCGTCAGTCGGCTTTCCTTGAGGCGGAGGCCCGCGAGCGTAGTGCTGAAGCAGAAGCTCGCGCCACGCAAATGGTGTCCGAAGCTATCGCCAAAGGGGATATTCAGGCGGTGAACTACTTCGTGGCCCAGAAATACACCGACGCGCTGCAGCAAATCGGGTCGGCCAATAACAGCAAAGTGGTGCTGATGCCGCTGGATGCCTCCAGCCTGATGGGCTCCATCGCCGGGATCAGCGAACTTATCGCCCAGAGCGGCACCGAGCGTAAAAAATGATCGACAGCATTCTCGCGCACCCACACGTCTTCTGGCTTGCGCTTGGCGGACTGCTGCTGGCGGCGGAGATGCTCGGCGCCAGCGGCTATCTGCTGTGGAGCGGCGTGGCGGCAGTGATCACCGGCCTGCTGGTCTGGCTGCTGCCGCTTGGCTGGGAAACGCAGGGCGTTTGTTTTGCCCTGCTGACGCTGGTCGCCGCCTTTCTCTGGTGGCGCTGGCTGTCCAGCCGCAGGCAGCAAATTCCAGGTGAAGTGCTGAATCAGCGCGGGCAGCAACTGGTTGGCCGCCGTTTCCGCCTGGAAGCGGCACTGGTCAATGGCCGGGGACATGTTCGCGTGGCCGACAGCAGCTGGCCAGTCACCGCCGATGAAGATCTCCCGGCGGGCAGTGAAGTTGTGGTGCTGGCCGTGGAAGGCATAACGCTCAAAATTAAAGCGGTTTAGTTTATCTCGTGGCGATGGCAGCAGCCGGAAAGATTGTCGATGATCGGGCAATCGGCGCTGTCATCGCCCGGGCAGGCTTCCGCCAGCGTGAGCAAATGCTGGCGCATATTCTGCAGCTCAATAATGTGCCGCTCGATATCCGCGACTTTCTGCAAAGTGCGGGCTTTTACGTCCGCGCTGTGCCGGGCCGGATCGTTAAACAGGCTCACCAGCTCTTTGCACTCTTCCAGATTAAACCCAACCTGACGGGCCTGGCGCAGCAGCGTCAGCTCATCGAGATGCTTTTGCGTATAGCTGCGGTAGCCGTTGTCGGCGCGAAACGGCGGCGTGACCAGCCCTTTCTCTTCGTAAAAACGAATCGCCTTGCTGGTTAGCCCGGTTTTTTTCGCCACATCGCTAATATTCATTTTTGCTCCTTGACCTTCCCCTTGATGGAAGGTTTAACCTCTTTCATAGTTAACCGAATCATCCTTTCGGTCAATATTTCACCTCACCATCATACAGGAGTCTCGCGATGTCACACATTGTGGATCTGAATCTGGATGGCCTGACCTGCGGCCATTGTGTTAAACGCGTCAAAGAGAGCCTCGAGCAGCGTGCAGACGTTGAGCAGGCTGAAGTCACCCAAACCCACGCCCGCGTTACCGGCAGCGCCACGCCGGAAGCGTTAGTGGAAACTGTCCAACAAGCGGGATACGGCGCAGAAGTCGCCAGCCACCCAAAGGCTGAACCGCTGGCAGAGTCATCAACTCCGTCGGAAGCACTGACAGCGGTCGCCCCTTCGCTTCCGGCAGCGTCTACCGACGATGACAGCCAGCAGTTGCTGATCGGCGGTATGAGCTGCGCCAGCTGCGTCTCCCGGGTGCAAAATGCCTTACAAAATGTACCGGGCGTCAGCCAGGCACGGGTTAACCTTGCGGAGCGCAGTGCGCTGGTGATGGGCACCGCCTCCGCAGAATCGCTGGTCAAAGCCGTGGAAAGTGCCGGTTACGGTGCCGAAGCGATTGAAGACGATCAGAAACGCCGCGAGCGCCAGCAAGAAACGGCGAACGCCGCCATGAAACGCTTCCGCTGGCAGGCGATTGTCGCCCTTGCCGTCGGGATCCCGGTGATGGTCTGGGGCATGATCGGCGACAATATGATGGTCACCGAGAACAACCGCTCCCTGTGGCTGACCATCGGGATTATTACCCTTGCGGTGATGGTCTTTGCCGGCGGTCATTTTTACCGTAGCGCCTGGCGCAGCCTGATGAACCGCGCGGCCACCATGGACACGCTCGTCGCCCTCGGTACCGGCGCGGCCTGGCTCTACTCAATTACCGTAAATATCTGGCCGCAGCACTTCCCGATGGAAGCCCGCCACCTCTACTACGAGGCCAGCGCGATGATCATCGGCCTGATAAATCTCGGCCATATGCTGGAACTGCGTGCCCGTCAGCGCTCTTCTAAAGCACTTGAACGCCTGCTGGACTTAACGCCGCCGACCGCGCGAGTAGTGACGGAAGAAGGCGAGAAAACTTTACCGCTGGCGGAAGTCACCGCCGGAATGACGCTGCGCCTGACTACCGGCGACCGCGTGCCCGTTGACGGGGAAATCACCCAGGGCGAAGCCTGGTTCGACGAAGCGATGCTGACCGGTGAACCGGTGCCGATGCAAAAATCAAACGGCGACGGGATTCACGCCGGGACTGTAGTACAGGACGGCAGCGTGCTGTTCACCGCCACCGCCACCGGCAGCCACACCACGCTGTCGCGCATTATCCGCATGGTTCGCCAGGCGCAGAGCAGCAAGCCGGAAATCGGCCAGCTTGCCGATAAAATTTCTGCCGTGTTTGTGCCGGTCGTCGTCGCTATCGCGCTGATCAGTGCCGCCATCTGGTACTTCGTCGGCCCTGCACCGCAAATTGTTTACACCCTGGTCATTGCCACCACGGTGCTGATTATCGCCTGCCCTTGCGCCCTGGGCCTTGCCACGCCGATGTCGATTATTTCAGGCGTGGGCCGTGCCGCCGAATTTGGCGTTCTGGTTCGTGATGCAGATGCCCTGCAGCGCGCCAGCACGCTGGATACCGTGGTCTTTGATAAAACGGGCACGCTAACCGAAGGCAAACCGCAGGTGGTCGCCGTGGAAACCCGCGCCGGCGTGGACGAGGTGCAAGCGATACGGCTGGCGGCCGCACTTGAGCAGGGTTCAAGCCACCCGCTTGCTCGCGCCATTATTGAAAAAGCAGGCAGTTCAACGCTGCCGGAAGTGACGTCGTTCCGTACTTTGCGCGGGCTGGGCGTCAGCGGTGAGGTGGACGGGCATAAACTGCTGCTGGGCAACAAAGCATTGCTCGACGAGCAAGGCGTGGACACTCAGCCGCTTGCCGACAGCATTGACGCTCAGGCTCGCCTGGGCGCAACCCCGGTGCTGCTTGCCGTAGACGGCCAGCTCATGGCGCTGTTAGCCATCCGCGACCCGCTTCGCAGCGACAGCGTCAGTGCGCTCCAGCGCCTGCACCGTAACGGCTACCGCCTGGTCATGCTCACCGGCGATAACCCGGTGACCGCCAACGCTATCGCCAAAGAAGTCGGCATTGATGAGGTGATTGCGGGCGTGCTGCCGGACGGCAAAGCTGACGCTATCAAGCAGTTACAGCAGCAGGGCCGCCAGGTGGCGATGGTCGGCGACGGCATTAACGATGCCCCGGCGCTGGCTCAGGCCGAGGTAGGGATTGCGATGGGTGGCGGCAGCGACGTAGCCATTGAAACCGCCGCCATTACGCTGATGCGTCACAGCCTGGTGGGCGTTGCCGATGCGCTGGCTATTTCCAAAGCCACGCTGCGGAACATGAAGCAAAACCTGATGGGGGCGTTCGTTTACAACTCGCTTGGCATTCCGATTGCCGCGGGCGTGCTCTACCCGCTGACCGGCACGCTACTCAATCCGGTGGTTGCCGGTGCCGCGATGGCGCTGTCTTCCATCACCGTGGTGAGCAACGCCAACCGCCTGCTGCGCTTTAAACCGAAAGACTAACCTCTCTGCGGCCTTCCCTTCTCCTTTTGAGCGGAAGGCCGACTTTTTCCTTTCCCCTTCCAGCCCAGGGCGTTAGCATGGCTTTTTAGCCAGGGAATCGCGATATGGGTTTGTTCCAACGTCTTAGCGCACTGCTTTCCAGCCTGACAGCCTCTACTTATCCCTGGCCTGCCCTTGATATCACGCTCCCCGGCAAGCGCCATTTGCACCTCGTGGGCAGCATTCATATGGGTACCCGGGACATGGCTCCGCTTTCCTCACGCCTGGTGGACAAACTTCGCGCGGCAGATGCGCTGATCGTCGAGGCAGATATCCGCTCTGGCGATTCGCCGTTCAGCGAAATAGTGGAGGACATAGAACTGGAGGCTCGTCTGGCTCCAGACGATTACCAGCAGGTGCTGAGCCTGTGCAGCGAGTTAGGTATTTCACTGAGCAGCATTGAGCACCAGCCCGCCTGGCAGGTGGCACTGATTTTACAGGCACATCAGGCCCAGCGGCTTGGCCTTCGCCCTGACTACGGCATCGACTATCAGCTACTGGAAGCTGCACAGCGCTACGGCGTGCCGGTCACCGAGCTTGAAGGCGCGCAAAGCCAGATAGAATTATTGAAGGGGTTGCCTGACGGTGGGCTGCCGCTGCTGAACGACACGCTGGAGCACTGGCACACCAACGCGCGGCTGCTGCAGATAATGATTGGCTGGTGGCTGGAAACGCCGCCGCAGCAGGGCAATATTGCGCTACCGAACACCTTTGGCGATGCGCTGTATGACGTTTTGATGCATCAGCGAAACCGCCAGTGGCAGGCGTTTCTGCAACAGCTGCCCGCCGGGCGCTATGTGGTTGCGGTCGGCGCGTTGCACCTTTACGGCGAAGGTAACCTGCCAGAAATGCTGAAAAAAGGATAAAAAAATGGCCAATATTTCTATTGGCCCGTCAAAGAGGAATTTCATTTATTATTCTGTTTATCCCGGCTGCCGAAGCAACCGAAGCTGAATTGTCGCTTAATGTGATGGTTTACGCCATCACTATTATGTAGCGCTATATTACTCGTCAAGTATATCACTATGATTACTATTTTGTGCGTTTTCAAAACAACGAATAAAGAAGGAAACCATGACTCCCGCGGTAAAACTCCTCGAAAAGAACAAAATCAGCTTTCAAATTCATGCCTATGAGCACGATCCGCTGGAAACCAACTTTGGTGACGAAGTGGTCCGTAAGCTGGGGCTAAATGCCGACCAGGTCTATAAAACGCTGCTGGTGGCGCTGAATGGCGACATGAAACACCTCGCCGTGGCGGTGACGCCGGTTGCCGGGCAGCTTGATCTGAAAAAGGTCGCTAAGGCGCTGGGCGTGAAGAAGGTTGAAATGGCGGACCCGATGGTCGCGCAGCGAATCACCGGTTATCTGGTGGGCGGCATTAGCCCGCTGGGGCAGAAAAAACGCCTGCCAACGGTGATTGATGCTCCGGCACAGGAGTTTGCCAGCATCTACATTTCCGGCGGCAAGCGCGGGCTGGATATCGAACTCGCGGCAAGCGATCTGGCGAAACTGCTGGATGCCAGCTTCGCCGATATCGCCCGCCGCGATTAACGCTTAGTTCCAGCTTACCTCGCCCTTAGGTTGGTAAGCATTTACGTCCAGCGGGGAGTTCTGTTCGATGTACTGCTTCAGGACTTCCGCATCGACAAACCCGGTGTTGACGTAGCCCGGCTTTTTATCGATTTCCGGGTAACCATCGCCGCCGGTGCCGTTGAAGCTCAGCGTGGCCATGCGGTAAGTTTTGGCCGGATCAATCGGCTGGTCTTTGATTTTCAGGTTACTCAGCTTGCCGCCGGTTGAGGTGAAGCTGACGTTAGAGAACTGCGGGTAAGCGCCGGAGTCCGGCGTTTTCTGCGCCACCGCCGTCAGGTATTCCTCAACGTCTTTGCCGTTCATGTCGATATAAACCACGGTGTTGCCGAACGGCTGCACCTTGAGCACATCTTTATAGGTAATGTTCCCGGCTTCGATAGAATCGCGCACGCCGCCGCCGCTCATCACCGCAAAATCCGCGCTGGTTCGGGCCATTTGTGCCGCCAGCAATACGCGCGCCAGGTTGGTCTGCACAAAGCGCACTTTGCTGCGGTCCCCTTCCAGATGCCCGTTCACGCTGCCTACTTTCACCTTCAGCGCGGCCTGGCCTTTGTTCTGGAACGGCGTCAGCAGGGAAAGCATCTGCTGGCTTTCGGCGATTTCAGGCGTGTAAAGTACGCGCTCACTTTGCCCGTTGTCGTAGGTGATTTTCTTTTTCAGGTTGATGGGGATCAGCTGATAGTGCACCAGCTTCATCTCGCCGTTGCGGAACTCAAAATCTGCCCGCCCGACGTATTTCCCCCACTCATGCGCCTGCACAATCCAGGTGCCATTTTGCCTGTCCGGCGCGCACGGTGTGCCCGGCACATAATCTTTCTGCTTCTGGTTTTCCTGCGCCATGCAGACCGGATCCTGTGAGTGACCACCCACAATCATCGTCAGCGCGCCTTCCGGCAGGCTTCTTGCCATTTCGACATCGCCCGGCGCATTCGAGCCGTGGTTGCCGTTATCATAGTGGCCCATGTGGGTTGCGGCGATGATCACGTCCGGTTTTTCGGTGCCCTGTAGCTCCTGGATCACCAGTTTGGCTTCCTCCGCAGGTTTGCGGAATTCGATGTCGGTGAAGTATTCCGGATTGCCGATTTTGGCCGTATCGTCGGTGGTCAGGCCGATAACCGCCACCTTAATGCCCTGAGGTTTGAAAATCGCATAAGGCTTAAACAGGCGCTCGCCGGTACTTTTTTGATAAATGTTGGCGGACAGCAGCGGGAACTTCGCCCATTTTTCCTGCTGGCGCAGCACGGATAAGGGGTTGTCGAATTCGTGGTTGCCGACGGCCATGGCGTCATAGCCAATCAGGCTCATGCCGCGAAAATCGGGTTCAGCATCCTGCAGGTCTGATTCCGGCACGCCGGTGTTGATATCCCCGCCGGACAACAGCAGCACGCTGCCACCTTCCGCCGCGACTTCTTTACGCACGCTGTCTACCAGCGTTTTTTGCGCTGCCAGCCCGTATTCTCCATACTCATTCCGCCAGAAGTGACCATGGTGGTCGTTAGTATGAAGAATGGTAATTTTATAGGTCTTGTCTTTTTCCCAGGCCAGCGCTGAAGCGCTGGTTAAACTCAATGCCACCAGCAGCGCCGTGGTTATTGTTTTCGCAGCAAACCGCATTGCAAATCTCCATGTCAAAATGTAACTGCGCAGAAATAACAGATAGCGTTCAGGATAGACAGCTATCTTTTCCGAAATGCGACTTTCTTCAAATCCCCCGTGCGAGTATGTTAGCAGGGTAAGAATTTCTTCCGGGCGATCTCCTGCGCCGCCCGCTCTAAAAACAATAACCGTTCGTACAGGTAATTATGGCAAGCTCTCAAACCCTCACCCAGCCGGGTACGCCCCCGGAGCAAAAAAAAGCGCGCACCGCATTTGGGATCCTTGGCGCTATAAGCCTCTCCCACCTGCTTAACGACATGATTCAGTCGCTGATTCTGGCTATTTACCCGCTGCTACAGGCCGAGTTCTCCCTAAGCTTTATGCAAATCGGGATGATCACCCTGACCTTCCAGCTCTCTTCATCGCTGCTGCAGCCGCTGGTGGGCTACTACACAGACAAATACCCGATGCCGTGGTCATTGCCGATCGGCATGTGCTTTACCCTTTGCGGGCTGGTGCTGCTGGCGCTGGCGGGCAGCTTCCCGGCCGTTCTGGTCGCCGCGGCGCTGGTAGGCACAGGCTCTTCGGTATTCCATCCTGAGTCCTCACGCGTGGCGCGTATGGCGTCCGGTGGCCGTCACGGGCTTGCGCAGTCGCTCTTCCAGGTCGGAGGCAACTTCGGCAGCTCCCTCGGGCCATTGCTGGCGGCTATTATTATCGCGCCTTACGGCAAAGGTAACGTGGCGTGGTTCGTGCTCGCTGCTCTGCTGGCTATCGTGGTTCTGCTGCAAATCAGCCGCTGGTACGCCGCTCAGCATAAAATCGCCAAAAGCCGCCCTGCCGTGCCGGTGGTCAACCCGCTGCCACGCAACAAAGTGATTCTGGCGGTCTCGATTTTGCTGCTGCTGATCTTCTCTAAATACTTTTATATGGCGAGCATCAGCAGCTACTTCACTTTCTACCTGATGCAAAAATTCGGATTATCCGTACAAAATGCCCAGATTCACCTGTTCGCATTCCTGTTTGCCGTCGCGGCAGGCACGGTGATTGGTGGCCCCGTGGGGGATAAAATTGGCAGAAAATACGTAATTTGGGGCTCTATCCTCGGCGTCGCGCCATTTACCCTTGTTTTACCCTACGCATCACTTTACTGGACGGGCGTCCTGACGGTGATCATTGGCTTTATTTTGGCCTCCGCTTTCTCGGCCATCCTGGTGTATGCTCAGGAGCTGCTTCCTGGCCGTATCGGTATGGTTTCCGGGCTCTTTTTCGGATTTGCCTTTGGGATGGGCGGCCTGGGTGCAGCCGTACTCGGGTTAATTGCTGACCACACCAGCATCGAGTTGGTCTACAAAATATGTGCCTTCTTGCCGTTACTCGGCATTATGACAATATTCCTGCCCGATAATCGCCACAAAGCGTAGATTTTAGCGGCCAAAGTATTGCTTTGGCCGCATCCTGTCTCCATACCCTTCTGGCAGTCGCCTCAGATAACTGAGTTAAATGCTACTCAGAGCCTATTTTTTATCGAAATGCGCTTTTTATTCAAAATTCAACAATTATTCATAAACGCCGATAAAGAATTTGTCATAAACTGTGTAACAGAACGTTTTGGAACATCGGCCAACCAAAGGAGACGGAATGCATCACGCCACACCGCTTATCACCACCATTGTTGGTGGTCTCGTGCTCGCTTTTTTACTGGGTATGCTGGCTAACAAGCTGCGCATATCTCCGCTGGTGGGCTATTTATTAGCTGGTGTGCTGGCGGGACCTTTTACCCCTGGTTTTGTTGCTGATACCAAACTTGCCCCTGAGCTGGCGGAGTTAGGCGTGATTCTGCTGATGTTCGGCGTCGGGCTGCATTTTTCATTGAAGGATTTGATGGCGGTAAAGGCCATCGCCATCCCCGGCGCCATCGCGCAAATAGGCGTCGCGACGCTGCTGGGCATGGCGCTTTCCTGGCTGATGGGCTGGTCGGTGATGACCGGTATCGTCTTTGGGCTTTGTTTATCGACGGCAAGTACCGTCGTGCTGCTGCGCGCGCTTGAAGAAAGGCAGCTAATTGATACTCAGCGAGGGCAAATAGCCATTGGCTGGCTGATTGTTGAAGATCTGGTGATGGTGCTGACTCTGGTGCTGCTGCCAGCCGTCGCCGGCATGATGGAAAAAGGCAACGTTGGGCTGGTTTCCCTGAGCCTGGATATGGCTATCACCATCGGGAAGGTCGCGGCGTTTATCGCCCTGATGATGCTGGTTGGCCGCCGCCTTGTGCCGTGGATTCTGGCTCGCAGCGCAGCGACAGGTTCCCGCGAGCTGTTTACCCTTTCCGTGCTGGCGCTGGCCCTGGGCATCGCATTCGGCGCGGTTGAATTGTTTGATGTCTCCTTTGCGCTGGGTGCCTTCTTTGCCGGTATGGTGCTGAATGAGTCAGAGCTAAGCCACCGCGCGGCACACGACACCCTGCCGCTGCGCGATGCGTTTGCGGTGCTGTTCTTTGTTTCCGTCGGCATGCTGTTTGATCCGCTGATCCTGATTCAGGAACCGCTGGCGGTACTGGGCACGCTGGCCATCATCATCTTCGGTAAATCCCTGGCGGCATTCCTGCTGGTGCGCATGTTTGGTCACTCCCAGCGGACCGCGCTGACCATCGCCACCAGCCTCGCGCAGATCGGTGAGTTCGCCTTTATTCTGGCCGGCCTCGGCATGGCGCTGAACCTGTTACCACAAACGGGGCAAAATTTGGTGCTGGCTGGCGCAATTCTGTCGATTATGCTGAACCCAATTCTGTTTGCCGTGCTTGAGCGCTACCTCGAGAAAACCGAAACGCTGGACGAGCAAACCCTGGAAGAAGCCATCGAGGAAGAGAAACAAATCCCGGTGGATATCTGCAACCACGCTCTGCTGGTGGGCTATGGCCGCGTCGGTAGCCTGCTTGGCGAGAAGCTTATTGCCGAAGGTGTGCCATTGGTGGTGATCGAAACCTCCCGCAGCCGAGTGGATGAGCTGCGCGAACGCGGGATCCGCGCCGTGCTGGGCAATGCTGCTAACGAAGAGATCATGAGTCTGGCCCATCTGGACTGCGCCCGCTGGCTGCTACTGACCATTCCTAACGGCTACGAAGCCGGTGAAATCGTCGCGACGGCCAGAGCAAAATGCCCGGATATCGAAATCATCGCCCGCGCACATTACGACGACGAAGTGGATTACATCACCGAGCGTGGCGCTAATCAGGTTGTGATGGGAGAAAGGGAGATTGCCAATACCATGCTTGGGCTGCTGGTGCCGCCGGTCACACAGGAAGCGGTGACGGGTTAATTCTCTTTTAGGGCAGGTCTGACACCTGCCCACGCCGAAAAAAGCTGAGCCTTCAGGCTCAGCTTTTCAGCTTAACGTTCCCAGTAAGACTCTTCGAGGCTGTCTTCCCGCTCAGGCAGGCCGCGCGTCAGGCGTGGCGAATGCTGATTCAGGACCTGATAACTCACACGGTTGGCGTATTTGCACACCTGGGCCAGCGAGGAATAAGTCAGCCAGGTCAGCTTGTGTTTGCTGGAATTCGGCACGTTACTGCGGTGGTAATTGTTCGCGGTGATATCGTGCAACAGCGCCGCAAGCGCCCCGTCTCCCGCGCCGTTGGTGTTCATGATCTTCTCCGGGCCGCCCATATATGGCGCGATGTGGGAGTAGATTCGCAGCGGCTCAGCGCAGTCTTTCAGGCGCATCGCGCGGCTAAATTCGAACTGGTTAAATTCGGCAATCGCACCAGGCAGAAGTGGGTGCTGGGTTTTACGCTTCGCGGTCTCTTCGGTATAACCCGCCATATAAAGGCCTACCGGCCCGGCGGTGCAAAGCACCAGGTCAACCCAGTCCAGCGCCTTGTCGGCGGCCAGCAGCGGATCGCTTTCACCGGTTAGCGCTTCACCCTCTTCTTCGTTCATCGCCAGGATCGAAACGTGCTCGCTCAGGAAAGCCTGCCACCAGGTCGGGTTTTCGGCAATCACGTATTTGGTGCCCAGAGTCAGTACCACCGGCACGTTGTGTTTCTTCGCCCAGGCAATCGCCTGCATGGTGGCCTCCGGCATCGGCTCGCCCGGCTTGCAGCGCACCAGATAAGAGGTCAGCACCAGCGCGGATGCCCCGGCAATCACTTCTTCCGGAATGCTATCCGCACGTAGCTGGTTCATGTGGCCCGGGCTGATAGCAAAAGTACGCTCGCCCTGGTCGCCAATCAGCGTAAAGCAGCGGCCAATCGGGCCATCAACGCCCTGCAAATAGTTAAGGTCGGTCCGGCTGGAGGTATTGCAGAGGTAGCGGTAAGCGTAGCTACCGATCTCGACATTGCGGCACATTACGCCGAGCAGCACCGAGCGGTCATCGGCCAGCACTGAGTAATTGTGCATGGTATTGCCTATGGTGCCTCCGGCAAACTGGTGGGTAATCAGGTTGTTGTCGACCAGCTCTTTGTAGAGCGCGTCGGCCACATCATCCTCAATCACCAGAGAGTGGCCAAAACTCAGCCCGTAGCGCTGTACAAACTCATCGTCCACCTTGGCTTCAATGTCGACCAGCGTTTGGTCGATGCCGACCACCCAGGAAGAGCCGCTTTCTGCTTCAGGCTGAGTTTGCTGTAAGAGCGGGTCGCGGGCGCTGACGGGGAAGTAGTGTTTGGATTTGCGTTTACCGGGAAATTTCATGGTGTCGTTACGGGGCTGGATAATAAGGCGGAGAATAGTAGCATTCCCCGCCTCAGGTTTCTATTTGCGATACCGCTCCACCAGATTCATCATCATCGCGATATGGGCCGGATCGTCATTCAGCGCCGGAATGTACTCGTATTTCGTCCCGCCCGCCTCGATAAATACTTCCCGGTTCTGGACCGCCATCTCTTCCAGCGTTTCCAGGCAGTCAGCGGAGAAGCCCGGGCACATCACCTGAATATGCTTCACGCCCTTTTCGGCCAGCATTTTCAACGTTTCGTCGGTGTACGGCATCAGCCAGGGTTCGCGGCCAAAGCGGGACTGGTAGGTCATCATCACTTTTTCCGGCGGCAGCTCAAGGGCGCTCAGCAGTTCGCGGGTGGTGTCGCGGCAGCGCTGCGGGTAATCATCGCCTTCATTCGCGTAGCGCTGCGGAATACCGTGATAGGAAAGCAGCAGCACGTCCGGTTCACCGTGTTCGGCAAAAGAGCGTTTGACCGAGGCCGCCAGCGCGTTGATGTAAGCCGGCTCTGTCGCGTAGTCGCGAATCAGGGAAATAGAAGGCAGACTGCGGTAATCGGCGAAGATACGCCCCAGCTCGTCCCATACCGCCGCCACGGTTGAGCAGGAAAACTGCGGATAAAGCGGCAGCACCACAATGTGCGTCACGTTCTGCGCCAGGAGGTCGTCCACGGCGCTTTTGAGCGACGGTTCGCCGTAGCTCATCCCCAGCGCAACCGGCGTGTCCGGCAGCTGCTGCGCCAGCGCTTTTTCCTGCCGACGGCTGTATACCATCAAGGGCGAGCCCTCTTCCATCCAGATGGACTGATAGAGTTTGGCGACACGCGGTGAACGGATCGGCAGAATGACGCCGCGCAGCAGCGGCCACCAAAGCAGGCGGGGCGTATCTACCACGCGCTTATCGCTGAGGAACTGACGAAGATAGCGGTTGACCGCCGCCGGTGTCGGGGCGCTCGGCGTACCAAGGTTAGCCAGTAAGATGCCAATTTTTTCCTGATTCATTCCCACCCCTTATCTGTAAATTGCCGTCAATTGTAACGTAAAAGAGCGAAACGAGAACCGATTACAGTGAAAGGGGAAAATAGGGGCAAAAAAATACCAGGGCATGCCCTGGTATTTTTTGCCGCTGCGGGAAATTATCCGAGGATTTTTTCCAGTTCAGCGCGCACGTCAGCCACGGCCTGGGTGCCGTCAACTTTAGCGTATTGGGTGTTACCCGCCTGCGCTTCTTTAGAGTAGTAGCCGATCAGCGGCGCGGTCATCTGATGGTATTCCACCAGGCGTTTACGCACGGTTTCTTCCTGATCGTCTTTACGGGTAGTCAGCTCTTCGCCGGTCACGTCGTCTTTACCTTCAACCTTAGGCGGGTTGAATTTAATGTGGTAAACGCGGCCGGAAGCAGCGTGCACGCGGCGACCCACGATGCGGTCAACGATCAGCTCGTCAGGTACGTCGAACTCCAGCACGAAATCAACCTTGATGCCCGCTTCTTTCATGGCGTCTGCCTGCGGGATAGTGCGTGGGAAACCGTCCAGCAGGAAACCGTTACGGCAGTCTTCCTGCGCAATGCGCTCTTTAACCAGGGCGATAACCAGCTCATCGGTCACCAGTTTGCCAGCATCCATGATGTCTTTGGCCTGTTTACCCAGTTCTGAACCAGATTTAACCGCAGCACGCAGCATATCACCGGTGGAAATTTGCGGAATACCGTATTTCTCCATGATGAACTGAGCCTGAGTCCCTTTACCTGCGCCCGGTGCGCCGAGCAGAATGATACGCATTGCGTAATTCCCCATACATTTAATTATTCAATCGAATTTGAGGCGAAAACCATACCACTAAAGGCGGTATCATCACAAGAAAGGGAGGTGCTCAGGCTGAAGCCCCGGGCCTCGATTTCGCCTGAATCCCGACCGCTTAGCGGCCCTGATGGAAGCCAGAATCGGTTCAGCCAAACAGCATTTTTATTTTTCAGCAGCGGCCTTATCCCTTATCTCATCGGGGGAATAATAAGGTTTTCGCCTGGTAATTTATGAACCGTCAGGCTGGCTGAAAAAGGCCTGCTATATAGATTAGGTTTATGTACAGCAATTATAATGACGGCCAACACAGCCTGCCGACGCTGTTTGGCGTCAGGCTGTTAACCAGGAGATCTATTTTGCTAAAAGGAAGAGCGCCCGCCATGAATAAGCCCTTAATTGCCATTATCTGTTGTTTGCTGCTAAGCGGGTGCACATCTCAGTGGGTAAAAACCCGCAGTAACGCGCAGGAGTACACCAGCGCACGAGGAGACTGTGAAACCCAGTCCCAGCAGGCTTTTCCGGTAAGGAATGAGGTTGCACAACGTACTAAGTACACCACTTACTACGAAGCCTGTACTAAAAAAGATGAGTGTGATGGCGAGAAAACCCGGGCGGTAAAAAAGCCAGAAATTGAAAGCTATGTGATGGACGTGAATAGCGAAAGCCGGGACCGGTTATTTAATCAATGCATGGAACTGAAAGGTTGGGAAAGCAAAATAAAGTGGCTGTAATATCTGAAATTCAACATCCATAGCCCGTATTCCGACAGAAAAATAACCTTACTTTTTAAAGCATGAAATTTTCTGCAGTTACTGTGCCTGAATATTTAAGTGAAAAAAAACCACCTGTCGATACAGGTGGTTTTTGTCAGATAATCAATCCGACTTAAGAAACCAGCAGCTGGTTCATGCGGCGGATGAACTGGTTAGGATCTTCCAGCTGGCCGCGTTCAGCTAACAGCGCCTGGTCAAGCAGCAGCTCAACCCACTCGCTAAACTGCGCGTCATCCTGCGTATCCGCAGCGCGTTTCACCAGCGCATGCTCCGGGTTAAGCTCGAAAATGTACTTAACTTCCGGCACTTCCTGGCCCGCAGCGGCAAACAGTTTCGCCATCTGGGTGCTCATGTCGTTGCTGTCGGTGGTGACGATCGCCGGGGTATCGGTCAGGCGATGCGTCAGACGCACTTCCTTCACACGCTCGCCCAGCAGGGTTTTCACGCGGTCCACGAACGGCTCCAGCGCCTTCTCAGCTTCTTTCGCTTCTTCGGTTTCTTCGTCCGTCAACTTATCCAGTGATTCATCGGTCTTGCTGACTGACTGGAACGCTTTCCCGTCGAACTCGGTCAGGTAGCTCATCATCCACTCGTCGATGCGATCGGAAAGCAGCAGGACTTCGATGCCTTTCTTACGCAGCAGTTCCAGGTGCGGGCTGCTCTTCGCCGCCGCGTAGCTGTCCGCGGTGATGTAGTAGATCTTCTCCTGGCCTTCTTTCATGCGGGAGACATACTCTTCCAGCGACACGGTCTGCGCGGAGGAGTCGTTGTGCGTGGTCGCGAAGCGCAGCAGTTTAGCGATAGCTTCCTGGTTCGCGTTATCTTCCGCCGGGCCTTCTTTCAACACCAGGCCAAAGTTTTTCCAGAAGGTCTGGTATTTCTCAGCATCGTCTTTCGCCAGCTTGTCCAGCATCTGCAGCACACGCTTGGTCAGCGCGCTGCGCAGGTTCTGGGTCACGCGGCTGTCCTGCAGGATTTCACGGGAAACGTTCAGCGGCAGATCGTTAGAATCTATCAGGCCACGCACGAAGCGCAGGTAGTTCGGCATGAACTGCTCGGCATCGTCCATGATAAACACGCGCTGCACGTAGAGTTTCAGCCCGTGTTTGTGGTCACGGTTCCACATATCCCACGGCGCCTGCGCAGGGATGTACAACAGGCTGGTGTACTCCTGCTTCCCTTCTACACGGTTGTGGCTCCAGGCCAGCGGGTCGGTAAAGTCGTGAGCGATGTGCTTGTAGAACTCTTTGTATTCGTCATCGCTAACTTCGGATTTGCTTCGGGTCCACAGCGCCTGAGCTTTGTTGATTTTTTCCCAGCTAACGATGGTCTCACCGTCTTTTTCTTCCTGCTGTTCAATCTCAACCGGCAGAGCGATGTGATCAGAATATTTGCTGATGATGGAGCGAACGCGCCAGTCGTCGAGGAACTCATCTTCGCCTTCACGCAGATGCAGCGTGATTTCGGTACCACGATCGACTTTCTCAATGTCGGCCACGGTGTATTCACCCGCGCCTTCAGACTCCCAGAACACGCCCTGCTCCGCGCTGGCACCGGCGGCGCGAGTGCGAACGGTGACTTTGTCCGCCACGATAAACGCAGAATAGAAGCCTACGCCGAACTGGCCGATAAGCTGGCTGTCTTTCGCCTGGTCAGACCCCATGGACTCGAGGAAAGCCTTGGTGCCGGATTTAGCAATGGTGCCCAGATGATCGATAACTTCATCACGGGTCATGCCGATGCCGTTATCGGCAATAGTCAGGGTACGGTTGTCTTTGTTAAAAGAGACGCGAACGCGCAGTTCACCGTCACCTTCGTAAAGGCTGGCGTCAGACAGGGCGCGGAAGCGCAGCTTGTCTGCCGCATCGGAGGCGTTGGAGATCAGCTCACGCAGGAAGATTTCTTTGTTTGAATAGAGAGAATGGATCATCAGGTGCAGAAGCTGTTTTACCTCTGACTGAAAACCGCGGGTCTCTTGTCCTTTCATGGTCATTGATACCTCAACAAAATCATACGGGATGAAGAAAACGTTGAGGGGGATATGGTAGCGATTTGTGCCTTTTCAAGCTGGAGGAGGCAAAAACCTCCCCCAACCGATTAAAAATTAATCTTATGGCGACCCAGCAGCGAGTGTGAAAGCGTGGTGCCATCCACCATTTCCAGCTCGCCGCCCACCGGCACCCCGTGGGCGATACGGCTGGCTTCAACGCCGTACTGCGCGCACAGCTCGGCAATGTAGTTCGCCGTGGCTTCGCCTTCTACCGTCGGATTAGTGGCAAGAATAACTTCTTTCATCGGCTCGCTGGAAAGGCGCTGCTCAAGGCGATCCAGTCCAATATCGTTCGGGCCAATGCCATCCAGCGGCGAGAGGTGCCCCATTAAGACAAAGTAGCGGCCTGAGAACTGGCCGGTTTGCTCGATGGCGTGAATATCCGCCGGGCTTTCCACCACGCAAATCTGGCCGTTTTCCTGGCGACGTGGATTGGAGCAAATGGAGCAAACTTCCTGCTCGGTAAAGGTACGGCAATCCGCACAGTGGCCAATCTCGGACATGGCGCGGGTCAGCGCCTGAGCCAGACGCATGCCGCCGCTGCGGTCGCGCTGCAACAGGGCAAACGCCATACGCTGGGCGGATTTCGGGCCAACGCCGGGCAGGCAGCGCAGGGATTCCATAAGGGCTGAGAGTAAAGGACTGGTTTGCATCGCTCGGGCTTGTGAGAAAAAAGTGGGCTATAGCCTAACATTAGCCCCGCGGATGGGTATAGGAAAAGATATCCCCCGCACGAAGGCTCGCCGGGGGAAAAGTTTACGCGATGTCTTTGCCGAAACGGCCCTGATTAAAATCATCGATGGCCTGATGAATCTCCTCTTTGGTGTTCATCACGAACGGGCCATAACCCACCACAGGCTCATTCAGAGGCTCACCGCTGAGCAACAGAACCACCGCGTCATTATTGGCTTCGAGGGTCACGCTTTCGCCTTTGGCATCCAGCACTACCAGCTGTGCTTCACGCGCCACCTCTTCACCGTTGACCAGCACCGTGCCTTTCAACACCACCAGCGCCGTGTTCCAGCCGTCTTTCACCGCCAACTGCGTAACGCCTTGTGGGTTCAGGCGCAAATCCCAAATGCTGATTGGCGAGAAGGTCCTGGCCGGGCCTTTGGTTCCGTCAAACTCACCGGCAATCACGCGAACCTTACCGGCATTGTCCGGCAAATCGACCACCGGAATATCGCCGTCGGTAATCGGCTGATAGCCAGGCGCGGTCATTTTGTCTTTTGCAGGCAGGTTAACCCACAGCTGCACCATTTCCAGGCTGCCGCCCGCTTCGCTGAATGCCGGAGAATGGTATTCCTCGTGAAGGATGCCGCTCCCGGCGGTCATCCACTGCACGTCACCCGGGCCAATCACACCGCCGTTGCCCGCGTTATCGCGATGCGCCACTTCGCCTTTGTAGACGATGGTCACGGTTTCAAAGCCACGATGCGGATGCTGATCCACGCCGCGCTGGCCTTTATTGCTCGGCTTAAATTCCGCCGGGCCCGCGTAGTCCAGCAGCAGGAACGGGCTAAGCTGCTCGGCAAATTTTGAGTACGAAAACAGCGACCGAACCGGGAAACCATCCCCCACCCAGTGGGAAGCCGGTGCGGTGTAGACGCCAAGAATTGATTTCATGATTCTCTCCACAAGGGTTGTTTCTGATGGGATAAAGCTTACCCGTCAGACGCTCAGCCCGGTAGAGTGCTAAAATGGACTCAGTGTTCCATAATCAGGACAATAGAAATGCAGGACCTAAACGATCTGTGGTACTTCGTGCAGGTGGTAGACCACGGCGGTTTTTCCCCCGCCAGCCGGGTTATCGACATTCCAAAGTCCCGCCTGAGCCGCCGCATTGCGCTGCTGGAAGAGCGGCTTGAAACCCGCCTGCTGCAGCGCTCGACGCGGAGCTTCACGGTCACCGAAGCCGGGCAGATTTTCTACCGCCACTGCAAGGCAATGATGATTGAAGCAGAAGCGGCGCAGGAAGCCATCGACACGCTCAAGTCAGAGCCGCGAGGGCTGATCCGCCTCACCTGTCCGATAGCGCTGCTGCATGTCCACGTCGGCGATATGCTGGCGCGCTTTATGCAGCTTTATCCGCAGATTGTGATTCAGCTTGAGGAAACCAACCGCCGCGTGGACGTGCTGAACGAAAACGTTGATTTAGCTATTCGCGTGCGTCCTTTGCCGCTGGAAGACAGCGACCTGGTGATGCGCAAGCTGGCCACCCGCAGCATGTGCCTGGTCGCCAGCCCTGATCTGGTCGCCCGCCAGGGTATGCCTGCGGCACCTACAGATCTCGCCCACTGGCCAAGCCTGGCGCTGGACAGGCCGCAGCAAACTTATCGCTGGTGCCTGTTTGGCCCGGAACAGCAGGAGGTGATTGTTCACCACAAGCCCCGCTATGTGACGACGGATATGATCGCGCTGCGTACCGCGGCGCTGAACGGGATTGGCGTCGTGCAGCTCCCGAAGCTGATGCTTAACGACGCGCTGGCGCGGGGCAAGCTGGTTCACGTGTTGCCAGAATGGCGAGCAAGAATGGAGATCGTGCATGCGGTCTTCCCTTCACGACGAGGGCAGTTACCTGCGGTGCGGGCGTTGATTGATTTTCTGGCGGAGAGCTATCAGGCGCTGGACGAGGAGTAAGAAAACGGCCTTCTCCCGGGCGGGAGAAGGCGGAAAATCATCAGAATGGCATTTTGAAGCCCGGTGGCAACTGCATGCCGTTGGACACCCCAGCCATTTTTTCTTTCTGCGCTTCGCCGATACGGCGAGCGGCATCGTTGAAGGCTGCGGCAACCAGGTCTTCAACCATCTCTTTGTCATCTTCCATCAGGCTTGGGTCGATTTCGACACGGCGGCAGTTGTGCGCCCCGTTGATGGTGACTTTCACCAGGCCCGCGCCGGACTCGCCGGTGACTTCCATGTTGGCGATTTCTTCCTGAGCCTGGGCCATTTTTTCCTGCATCTGCTGGGCCTGCTTCATCAGGTTACCCAGACCGCCTTTTCCAAACATAATCTTCTCTCTTTCATCGGGCCAGCCCTCACAGAATGCGAGAGTGGCTATCAGGGTTTCACACTATGCCGCGCCAGGCGAGGCATATCAAACAGGGCGAATACTATCTTCATCCAGCTCAGCATCAAAGAACCTTTGCAGAGTCTGAATATTGCTGTCGTTGCTCATCGCCTCGCGCGCCTGCGCCAGCTTCTCTTCGTAGATAGCCTGACGCCACTCCAGCGGCGTACGGCGAGCCAGATTATCATCTTCAATAATAGTCAGTTCTATCGCTTCGCCATGGTGCGAACTCAGGGCATCTGACAGCGTTTTTTGCGCCGATGGCGAATTCAGGTGGCGCTGGCCAGGACGCAAATGCAGGCAAACCCGGTTGCCGTCCACCTCTTTCCAGGCGTTAAGCGCCAGCTGTTGTACCAGCTTTGGCAGCACCAGCTGATTGATTTCCGCCGCCCATTCATCGCGCTCGATAGCCTCTTCGGCCAGCTTCTGCGCTAGCTCCGGCGTTTTTTCATGCTCAAGCGCCTTTTTCAGCGCCTTGGGCGTAGCGACCGGTTCAGGGGCGACTTCCGTCGGATTTTGTGCCTTCCAGCGATAGGCTTCAGGCTTCGCTGGTTTTTCCAGCGCCGTCGGCGCAGGGCGCGCCTGAACGCGTTCGGTCACCGAGGCCAAACGTTCCAGCGCGGAGCTTTTTGCCGGCCGCGCTAGTCGTTGCGCTGCCGGCTCATTCTTTTTTGCTTTATCAGCCTCCTGCTGGCGCATCAGTTGGCTGCGCGCCTGGAGGATCTGGCTGGTGGCATCCGGCAGCGGAGGGGCTTCCCGGTCCGGCGGCGGTGCCGCCTGCTGCTGCCTTACCGCTGGCTGGTGTGAGACCGGGTTAATCACCGGAATGCTTGCCGCCTGGCGAGGTGCTTCCGGCTCAGGCAGCGGCTTGCGCGGATGGAAAGCCAGCGCGCGCAGCAGCGTCATTTCTACGCCCATGCGGCGATCCGGCGCCCACGGCAGCTCTTTGCGGCCAATCAGCAATGTCTGGTAATAAAGCTGCACGTCGGCCGGGGGAACAACGCGGGCAAGCTCTCGCATGCGCTGTTCGATGGCTGCCATATCGCTGCCAAGGGCAGATGGAGAAAGCTGAACCATCGCCACGCGGTGCAACAGCGCGGACATTTCTACCAGCAGAGCTTCCCACTCCACGCCGCGCGCGGCTGCGTCGTTCAGCAATGCCATGACTCGCTGGCCGTCAGCCTGGACGACAGCTTCAATCAGCGACAGCGCCTGGTCATCATCCAGCGTGCCGAGCATAGCGCTGACGGCGGCGGTGGTGACCTGCCCGTCGCCGCTGGCAATCGCCTGGTCGGTGAGGCTCAGCGCATCGCGCAGGCTGCCGTCCGCCGCGCGGGCTAACAGCTGCAGCGCGCGGGGCTCGCTCACGACCTTCTCTTCACCAAGAATGTGCTCCAACTGATGGCGGATCTGTTCGACATCCAGCGCTTTCAGGTGGAATTGCAGGCAGCGAGAAAGAATGGTCACCGGCAGCTTTTGCGGATCGGTAGTTGCCAGCAGGAATTTTACGTGCGGAGGCGGCTCTTCCAGCGTCTTAAGCAGCGCGTTAAAGCTGTGGCGCGAGAGCATGTGCACTTCGTCAATAAGATAGACTTTAAAGCGGCCACGCGCGGGGGCGTACTGCACGTTGTCCAGCAGATCGCGGGTGTCTTCTACTTTGGTGCGCGAGGCGGCGTCTATCTCAATCAGGTCGACAAAGCGGCCCTGTTCTATTTCGCGGCAGTTATCGCAGACGCCACAAGGGGTTGCGGTAATACCGGTTTCGCAATTCAGCCCTTTCGCCAGCAGACGGGCGATTGAGGTTTTCCCCACCCCACGAGTGCCGGAAAAAAGATACGCATGGTGGATGCGGCCCAGCGACAAACCATTAGCCAGCGCGGTCAGTACGTGTTGCTGGCCGACAACATCAGCAAAAGTTTGGGGGCGCCATTTGCGGGCTAAGACCTGGTAGCTCATCTGGAGTTAGGCTCTGGTTCGCGGGAAAGGTGAATCGAGGGGGTAATGCTAACATAATCCCCGCCCGCTGGGCGAGGCTTGTGATATCTGACTGGATATTGACGCTTTAAAAGCATTCTCTTCGCCTCAAAAAAGCAAAGGATATGAACTTTTGGCTTGCCCAAACGCCTAAAAACCACGTTTTTTGGGCGTTTGTCTCTAAACTAAAGCCCCGCCCGCTGGGCGAGGCCTGTAGGTCGAAGAAGCTTAGTGGCCCGGGAAAGGCACCAGGCAGAAGCTTTTCACGCCCATGTTTTCCAGACGCTGCTCGCCGCCGAGGTCAAACAGGTTGATAACGAAAGCGGCATCAGTCACTTCCCCACCGAGGCGGCGAATCAGTTTCACCGTCGCTTCAATGGTCCCGCCTGTAGCCAGCAGATCGTCCACGACCAGCACTTTATCGCCCGGTTTGATGGCATCTACGTGGATTTCAAGGCTGTCGGTGCCGTATTCCAGCTCGTAGCTTTCGGCGATGGTTTCGCGCGGCAACTTACGAGGTTTGCGCACGGGAATGAACCCCACGCCCAGCTCCAGCGCAACCGGAGCACCAAACAGGAAGCCACGGGCCTCGGTGCCCACCACTTTGGTGATACCGGCGTCTTTGAAACGAGAAACTAACAGCGCAATGCTGGTGGCATATGCTTTCGGATCTTCCAGCAAGCTGGTCACGTCACGGAACAGAATTCCTGGTTTTGGGTAATCAGGAACGCTTTTAATGCTGTTTTTGAGATATTCAAGCTGCTGCGCAGTCGCGGTCATCGGTTTATGCCTGCTAAAAACATGATACTAAACAGAGTACCTGTGGGTTCAAATGTGAACCACTGGTTAACGGTTAACCAGCTGTACCCGTGCTCGAAAACGCTCGAATTTACTGGCTGGACGCGACAATTGCAACAGCTTCTGCTGCGGTTTATCGCTTTTGTTGCGCTTCATCAACCACCGGAATGCGCCACATAAAGATCAACAGCGCACAAAGTATCACCAGCAGCAAAATTCTAACCCACACTATCTTCACCAGCCATAGCGAAAGCGCGAAGGTGGCAAGAATAAACAGGATAGCTTTTGGCTTAGATCCGCGGGGCATCGCGCGGTGCGTTTGCCAGTGCCGCAGATAGCTGCCAAACCATGAACGGTACAGCAGCCAGTGGTGAAAACGCGGCGACGAGCGGGCAAAACACCACGCGGCCAGCAGCAAAAATGGCGTGGTCGGCAACAGCGGTAATATCACGCCAAGCGTCGCAAGCACTACCGCCAGCCAGCCGATGATGAGTAGAATAAGACGCTTCATGCTGTAACCTCTGACAATCCCTGGAGAGCCATTCTGTGAAAACCGCTTCGCTGTTACAAGCCCTGGAAACCCGGGTCGCCGAGCTGGCCGCCGCCGTTGAGCCGGTCGCCCTGCTTCGGGCAAGCCAGGCGCGCTTCGACCGCAAGCTTTTCCATACCCACAGCACGCAGCTGAAAGACTATCTCCAGGAAGCTCAGGCTAATCTCGCCCAGCTTCAGCTTAGCGTCAGCCACGGTAAAACGGACCAGGTGGCATTTATCGCCGAAAAGCTGGTGGCACAGATTGCCGCGCTACAGCGGGAATTGGCCACCGCGCATTTACGCCAAAGCGAGCCGCAGCAAAAGGTGCAGGAAAACCTGTACGAAAAACTGGCTACCCATCAGGATTACGAACGCAGGCTGCTGGCGATGGTGAGCGATAGAGAAAGCCAGCTTTCCCTGCAAACCACGCTTGCTGGCCAGCAAAAGCTTCAGCGAGAACTGGCCGCGCTGGAAGGCCGCCTGCAGCGCTGTCGTCAGGCGCTGACCCGCATAGAAAAAGCCATTGAAAGACGCGAACGCGGGCTGAGTTAACCCCAACTAAGGAGCAAGAATGTCGCTGGATAACGCCCCGGACGAGGTCAAACTGGCCGTCGATTTAATCATGCTGCTGGAGCAGCACCAGATCCCAACGGACACCGCCCTCGCGGCGCTGGACATTGTCCGTCAGGATTTTCTGCGTAAGCAGCGGGAAGCACAAACGCCTCCCGCCGGCGATTAAGGCTGGCTGGTCGGCGGCAGCAGACCGCCGTTTTTGCCTAAATCACGCTTCACTTCCGTTAGTTCATCGCCTTTTTCATTGTGCAGATGCACTTCAAGCTGGTTAAAGGCGATGTTGATATTGTTTTCACGGCACAATCTGTCAATGGCGCGGTTCAGCTCATCCACGGTAATGCTGCGGTCGCGTAGTTCACGGACATACAGGCGCAGTTCATGGTCAAGCGTGCTGGCGCCAAACGTGGTGAAGTACACCGCTGGTTCCGGGTCGTGCATCACTCTCGGATGTTCCATCGCCGCCTTCAGCAAGATCGCTTTCACTTTATCGAGATCGGATCCATACGCCACGCCGAGCTTGATCACCACGCGGGTGATCGTGTCCGTCAGCGACCAGTTGATCAGTCGTTCGGTCACAAACGCTTTGTTCGGAATGATCACTTCTTTACGGTCAAAGTCGGTGATTGTCGTCGCACGGATGCGGATCTTACTGACGCTACCGGAGAATGTCCCGATGGTAACGGTATCGCCGATGCGGACCGGGCGTTCAAACAGGATGATCAGGCCGGAAACGAAGTTACCGAAGATCTCTTGCAAACCAAAGCCCAGGCCCACCGACAGTGCCGCCGCCAGCCACTGCAGTTTGTCCCACGACACGCCCAGCGAGCCAAACACCGTCATCGCTCCAATCACGATAATGGCGTAGTTGAGGATGGTCGTAATGGCGTAAGAGGCGCCCTGGCGCATTTTCAGCCGCGACAGAACCAGCACTTCCAGCAGGCCCGGCAAGTTTCGAATCAGCGCCCAGGCGACCATCGTCGCCACTAGCGCGAACAAGATGCTGCCCATCGTAACGTTTTTCATCACCGTGGCGCCGGCTTCGCTGCCGGTGTAATGCCACAGCACGATGCTGTCGAGATAGGCAAAGACGGTAATTAAATCCGACCAGATGGCGTAGAACACCACGCCGAACAGGGCGAACATCAGCAGCATGGTCAAACGCATGGTTTGCTGGTTGATCTGATCCAGCGCCAGCGGCGGCTCTTCGACCGGCTCTGCGCCCTCTGCCCCCTCTTTAACCATATTCTGGCGGCGAGCCAGCGCGCGGCGGTAGGCAATACGGCGTGCCGCAACGCTCAGACCACGAATCACCGTCTGGTGAATCAGGTTCCAGATAATGACCAGATAAACTGTGTCTATCCAGCGATTAGCCAGGCGCAGCGTGGTATAGAAATAGCCGGTTGCGGTCAGCACCAGCAGCGCGACCGGCACAATGGAGAGCACCGTAATGGTCAGCAGCCGCATCGGATGGGACTCTTTGTCCCGCCAGTTGTCGCGGCACATCGGGATAACCAGGGCGGTGATCAGCAGTAGGTTAAGGAGGATCATAAACTGCCCGAGCACATCGTCCATCAGGTTCAGCGGTGACATCTCGCCGACGACAGACCAGAACAGCAGCGGCAGCAAGGCAAAGCTGATGCGCACGATTTGGCGACGATAATGACGGGTCAGGTGCTCCGGCATGTTAAACCAGATCACGGCCAGACCGCGGCTGCTCAGAATGCGCCAGGCCATGCCAAACACCAGCCAGAACAGCGCCAGCTCTTTGGCAAACGCCCACAGCAGCTCACTGATATTGAGCTGCATAAACAGCAATACCAGCCCCACCGAGAGAATGGCCATCGTCAGCGGCAGCACTTTCAGGAAGTTGAGCAGAATCGCCTTAGGCGTGTTGAGCTGGGTATCCGTGCGCAGCTGCCCGACCTCCGAGGCCAGCTTAGCCAGCTGCCTGTCGATCCACTTGTAGCGCCAGCGCAGCAGCCCGGCCAGCAGCATTAACGGCAGCGCGGTGAACAGCGACATAAACAGCCCGTCCAGCACTTTGTGCCAGCTGATATCCAGCTTCATGCCTTTGATTTGGTCGTGCAGCGCGCCCGGGAAGGATTTGATCCACTCCCAGTTCATCGGTTTGTTACTGTTCACCCAAAAGATTTGCTGGGTAAGCATTTTCTTCAAGCTGCTGCTGACGCTCATCAGCTGCTGTTGGTTAATCTGCAGGTTAATCGCCATCATCAGCTGGTTGCCCAGCTGCTTGTTGAGCTGGTCCAGCAGCTCACGACGCATGTCCACCACCTGCATCAGCGCGTCGTGAACTTCGTCGTTAACCTCGTTTTTATGCCCTCCGACAATCTTGTCGACGTAGCTGTCGCTTTGGAACAGCGCATCACGCTGCTGGTTGATGTCGAACTGCTCCAGGCGCAGGTCGGCGATGCGGTTGGTGAGGTCTTCCAGGTCGTCGGCTGACGGCAGCGTTTGCTGCTGCTGATAAAGAATGCGCGACAGCAAAAGGCTGCCCTTCAGCACCGAGATTTGTTCTTTCAGATTACGCTCGGACTGTAGCGCACGATCGAGCCAGTTTTTAACGCGGATATTGCGCTGAACCAGCTCATTTCCGCTTTGAGTGGCGTTAATCAGCCGCTGGCTGAGCTGGTGGTTAACGTCCAGTTCCTGACGCACCAGCGGGTTATTCTGCACCGCGCTGGCATCGGCGTCGTCCGGCGTGACGGCTTCCTGAGCCGTTTTTTCCGTCAGTGTTAAGCGCTTACTGTTAACCGCTTCCTGCAGCAGTTGAAGCGTGTGCTCAAGCTGCCCAATATTGGCGTTGGTATAGTCACGCTGTTTTTGCAGCGCATCCTGCAAAACGGTGTTACCTTCCAGGCTTTTCCGCTGCTGCTCAATTTGGGTATTCAACAGCGCCTGCTGCACCAGCAGCAAGTTTTGCTGGCTTGGACGGAGAGTGGCTTCCCCCGGCGTGGTGCCGTTCAGCCTGTTACGCACCTGCAGAAGCTGCTGAGAGGCGCTGTACATGGCATTCTGCACGCGCTCAGGCTGGGTTTGCAGCGACACCAGCTGACTGTTCAGCGTGGATAAATCGTTGTTGGCCGACTGCAGCTGATCCAGCACGCCGGTCAGCCGGGCTTCCAGTTGACGAAGGGAAAGCGAACCCAGCGTTTTACGCGTCGCTTCGTCATCGGCTGGCGTGCTCAGCGAATTCAGCGCGTCGGTCGCCTGCTTCAGCTTGTCCGGTGCCTGGGCAACCGTGGTTTTGAGCTGTGCCGTTTCCTGCTTCACGCGGTCGAGCTTGTCCAGCATCTCAAGCGTTTCGGTGAGATCTTTCTGGGTAAGCTTATCGTCCGGCGTCAGCGTTTTTTGCTTATTCAGCGAGTCCAGCTGCGACTGCACCTCTGCCTTTGTAGGCAAATCGCCATTGCCTGCCGCCGCCTGGGCCACAGAAAAAGGCAACAGGACGGAAACACACAAAAACAGGAAAAGAATCAATGCGGAACGGGAAGTCCGCGACAGAGCGTTGGGCTGGGTAGTCATGGTTGAGTCATTACGGTGCTGCGCATGTGAGTGCCAGCTAAAAGTAAAAGGCCACGGAAGACGCGCAGAATAACACGGCTTCAGGGCGCAGAATAGCAATCGCCCTCGGAGGAATCTCAAATGATTTATCGGGTGAATGGCAGCCGAAAGTTACGCCGGTTTGTTCAGCGTGGGGCTAAGCTGGAACATCTCCAGCAGGACGGCGACAAAGTCTGACGCTTTAGCATGTAAATCAAAGGTTTCCGGAGCCACCAGCCAGTTCTCAATCAGCCCGGTAATGTAGCTGCGCATCAGCGTGACGGCGAGGGAAAGGCGCAGGCCTGCAGGGAGTTTTCCGGCGTCGATACAGCGCTGTAAAGCGGCTTCGATACGCTCATTTCCTTCCATATAAAGCGTGCGTCTGGCCTGCTGCAAAACTTCGAGTTCGCCTACAAACTCACACTTGTGGAAAATGATTTCGGTCATCAGGCGCCGGCGCTCTTCTGTCACCGTTGCCTGTAGGATATAAATGAGTAATTCTCTTATCACCGAGAGTGGATCGTCTGGATATTTTGCCCGATACTCAATCTCTAAGTCACCAATACTGGATTCGGTTAGCTCCCAGATCTCACTAAACAATTCCGACTTATTTTTGAAATGCCAGTAAATTGCACCACGAGTTACCCCGGCAGCCTGCGCGATATCCGCTAGCGAAGTCGCAGAGACGCCCTGTTGTGAAAACAGGCGAATCGCAACGTCGAGGATGTGCTGGCGGGTTTCAAGCGCCTGAGCTTTAGTTTTTCGTGCCATAAGTGAGTGAATTTACTTTAGTCAGATTTACATACATTTGTGAACGTATGTACCATAGCACGACGATAATATAAACACAGCAATGGGTTTGTGGACATTTGATCCATTGAACAACTTTGAAATCGGACACTCGAGGTTTACATATGAACAAAAACAGAGGGTTTACGCCTCTGGCGGCCGTTCTGATGCTCTCAGGCAGCTTAGCGCTTACAGGATGTAACGAGAAAGAGACTCAGCAGAGTGCGCCGCACGCCCCGGAAGTGGGTGTAGTGACTCTGAAAAGCGCGCCATTGCAGATTACTACTGAGCTTCCAGGACGCACCAACGCCTTCCGCATCGCAGAAGTTCGTCCTCAGGTTAGCGGCATTATTCTGAAGCGTAACTTCACTGAAGGGAGCGACATTCAGGCCGGTGTTTCGCTGTATCAGATCGATCCTGCCACCTATCAGGCTGCCTACGACAGCGCGAAAGGCGACCTGGCGAAAGCCCAGTCCAGCGCGAATCTTGCACAGCTGACCGTCAAACGTTACCAGAAACTGCTGGGCACCAAGTACATCAGCCAGTCTGACTACGATACGGCTGCGGCAACCGCACAGCAGGCAAACGCTGACGTCGTCGCAGCAAAAGCCGCGGTGGAAACTGCTCGTATCAACCTGGCCTACACCAAAGTCACTTCGCCTATCAGCGGCCGCATCGGGAAATCCGCGGTCACCGAAGGTGCGCTGGTTACCAGCGGGCAAACCACCGCCCTCGCCACCGTCCAGCAGCTTGACCCGATTTATGTGGATGTGACCCAATCCAGCGATGACTTCCTGCGCCTGAAGCAGGAGCTGGCCGACGGCAAACTGAAACAGGAAAACGGTAAAGCGAAAGTCCAGCTGACGATGAACAACGGCGTTGCCTACCCTCAGGAAGGCTCGCTGGAATTCTCTGAAGTGACCGTTGACCAGACCACCGGGTCTATCACCCTGCGCGCTATCTTCCCTAACCCGGACAAAACCCTGCTGCCAGGAATGTTTGTTCGCGCCAAACTGGAAGAAGGCGTTAACCCGAATGCCATCCTGGTTCCGCAGCAGGGGGTAACTCGTACTCCACGCGGTGATGCTTCAGCGATGGTTGTTGGGAAGGATGACAAAGTTGAAGTTCGCCAGCTGCAAACCAGCCAGGCGATCGGCGACAAATGGCTGGTTACCGATGGGTTACAAACAGGCGATCGCGTGATTGTTACCGGCCTACAGAAAGTAAAACCGGGTGTTCAGGTAAAAGCGCAGGAAGTTGCGGAAGACAATAAAGGCCAACAGCAACCCGCCGCAGGCGCGCAGTCAGAACAACCGAAGTCTTAACTCAAACAGGAGCCGTTAAGACATGTCTAAGTTTTTTATCGATCGCCCCATCTTTGCCTGGGTAATCGCCATCATTATTATGTTGGCGGGTGCGCTTGCGATCATGAAATTGCCTATCGCGCAGTATCCTACGATCGCGCCACCGGCAATTCAGATCTCAGCTAACTACCCGGGTGCAGATGCGAAAACGGTACAGGATTCAGTAACCCAGGTTATCGAACAGAATATGAACGGTATCGATGGCCTGTTATACATGTCCTCTACCAGTGATTCCTCTGGTACCGTTCAAATCACCATCACCTTCGATTCCGGCACCGATGCCGATATCGCACAGGTTCAGGTGCAGAACAAACTGCAATTGGCTATGCCGCTGCTGCCGCAGGAAGTACAGCAGCAAGGGGTTAGCGTTGAGAAGTCCTCAAGCAGCTTCCTGATGGTACTGGGTATGATCAGCACCGACGGTTCAATGAACCAGCAGGATATTGCAGACTACGTTGGCGCAACCATTAAAGACCCGGTCAGCCGTACCCACGGTGTCGGTGACGTTCAGCTGTTTGGTGCTCAGTACGCGATGCGTATCTGGATGGATCCGAACAAACTGAACAACTACCAGCTGACGCCGGTGGATGTGATCAACGCTATCAAGGCACAAAACGCCCAGGTAGCAGCGGGCCAGCTCGGTGGGACTCCGCCGGTCAAAGGTCAGCAGTTGAACGCCTCCATCATTGCGCAAACCCGTCTGAAATCAGCAGAAGAGTTCAGCAAAATCCTGATGAAAGTGAATCAGGATGGATCTCGCGTACTGCTGAAAGACGTGGCAAAAGTTGAGCTGGGCGGCGAAAGCTATGACGTTATCGCTCGCTATAACGGCCAGCCTGCTGCCGGTCTGGGTGTAAAACTGGCGACAGGTGCTAACGCCCTGGATACCGCCGAAGCGGTACGCGCCACGGTAGAAAAACTTCAGCCTTACTTCCCGGCAGGCCTGAAAGTTGTATATCCGTACGACACCACGCCGTTCGTTAAAATCTCCATTAACGAAGTGGTGAAAACGCTGGTCGAAGCTATCGTGCTGGTGTTCCTGGTTATGTATCTGTTCCTGCAGAACTTCCGGGCAACGCTGATTCCAACCATTGCGGTACCGGTGGTACTGCTGGGCACGTTCGCTATCCTTGCCACCTTTGGCTACTCGATAAACACCCTGACGATGTTCGGCATGGTGCTGGCGATAGGCCTGTTGGTGGATGACGCCATCGTTGTGGTTGAGAACGTCGAGCGCGTGATGGTGGAAGATGGACTGCCACCGAAGGAAGCCACGCGTAAATCCATGGGTCAGATTCAGGGCGCACTGGTCGGTATCGCGATGGTACTGTCTGCAGTGTTTGTCCCAATGGCCTTCTTCGGCGGCTCTACCGGTGCCATCTATCGTCAGTTCTCGATTACTATCGTTTCGGCGATGGTGCTGTCGGTACTGGTCGCGATGATCCTGACTCCTGCACTCTGTGCAACCATGCTTAAGCCAATCCCGAAAGGTCATCACGATGACAAGAAAGGGTTCTTCGGCTGGTTCAACAGAATGTTCGACAAGAGCACGCACCACTACACCGACAGCGTCGGTAACATTCTGCGCAGCACCGGCCGCTATCTGGTGGTGTATTTGCTGATTGTTGTCGGCATGGCAGTTCTGTTTGTTCGTCTGCCAAGCTCGTTCCTGCCGGACGAGGACCAGGGCGTGCTGTTAGCCATGGCGCAGCTGCCTGCGGGGGCAACCCAGGAACGTACGCAGAAAGTGCTGGATGAAGTCACGGATTACTTCCTGACGAAAGAGAAAGCCAACGTTAACTCAGTGTTTACCGTTAACGGCTTCGGCTTCTCCGGTCGTGGTCAGAATACCGGTCTGGCGTTCGTGTCGCTTAAAGACTGGAGTGAGCGCTCTGGAGAAGAGAACAAAGTTCCGGCTATTGCAGGCCGTGCGATGGGCACCTTCTCGCAGATTAAAGATGCAATGGTCTTTGCCTTTAACCTGCCGGCGATTGTCGAGCTGGGTACCGCAACCGGCTTTGACTTCCAGCTGATTGACCAGGCAAACCTTGGCCACGAGCAGCTCACTCAGGCTCGTAACCAGCTGTTCGGCATGATTGCCCAGCACCCTGACCTGCTGGTTGGCGTGCGTCCGAACGGTCTGGAAGATACACCGCAGTTCAAAATCGATATCGATCAGGAAAAAGCACAGGCGCTGGGGGTATCCATCAGCGATATCAATACCACGCTGGGCGCAGCCTGGGGCGGCAGCTACGTCAATGACTTCATCGACCGTGGCCGCGTGAAGAAAGTGTACGTCATGGCCGAAGCGCCATACCGTATGCTGCCAAGCGACATCGGTAACTGGTACGTGCGTGGCTCTTCCGGCCAGATGGTACCGTTCTCCGCGTTCTCTACCTCACGCTGGGAATACGGTTCACCGCGTCTGGAACGTTACAATGGCTTACCGTCCATGGAAATTCTTGGCCAGGCAGCACCGGGTAAAAGTACCGGTGAAGCAATGGACATGATGGAACAGCTTGCGTCGAAATTGCCAACCGGCATTGGCTTTGACTGGACGGGCATGTCCTACCAGGAACGCCTGTCCGGCAACCAGGCCCCTGCCCTGTACGCCATCTCGCTGATTGTGGTCTTCCTGTGTCTGGCGGCGCTGTATGAGAGCTGGTCAATTCCGTTCTCGGTCATGCTGGTTGTTCCGCTTGGCGTATTCGGTGCCCTGCTGGCGGCAACGATGCGTGGCCTCACCAACGACGTTTACTTCCAGGTTGGTCTGCTAACAACCATTGGTTTGTCGGCGAAGAACGCGATACTTATCGTTGAATTCGCCAAAGATCTGATGGAGAAAGAAGGCAAAGGTCTGATTGAAGCGACGCTGGAAGCCGTGCGTATGCGTCTGCGTCCGATCCTGATGACTTCTCTGGCGTTTATCCTCGGGGTAATGCCGCTGGTTATCAGTACCGGTGCGGGCAGTGGCGCGCAGAACGCCGTAGGTACCGGTGTAATGGGTGGTATGGTGACCGCGACCGTGCTGGCTATCTTCTTCGTGCCGGTGTTCTTCGTGGTGGTACGCCGCCGCTTTAGCCGCAAGAGTGAAGATATTGAACATGCACATGCGGTAGAGCATCACCAGTAAGCCGTTCAATCACATAACAAAAGGCCGCGTAATGCGGCCTTTTTTATGAATACAGAAACCGGTTTCAGTATTGTTAATTCAGATTTCTTATTTCCACATTCACTTCTCTCTTCCGCATTATCTTCAACATAAATGCCGCCTCATTTCGGAAAAAATAACGCTTAAATGCTCGTTAATCCATGATTAACGAAACAACAAAAACCGAAGTGTTACATTTATTTGGGAATATTCTTACAAATTAACGCCTGATTTTTAGCCGGATACAGAATAGTCTTATAGATGGATTAACCAGCTGAAAGTTATAAATATTACCGATTATGGGTTAATGACTGCCTGAGAATTTAAGTTAAAATTCATACTAAAGTTTTAATTCACATTTAGTAACGTATTCTCCTTTTTTAACTTAATTGTAATTTTTCGTTAGAGCCGCATGAAATCCAGGCAATATTGATTTATAGTTACAGCACATGTAATAATCGTGGCAACAGTTCTTCACCTCTTCAGGTGTGTCCACCCCAACCCGTTGTGTTTATCATTTGGTTTACCGATAAAAGGGGCAGCACTATGGACGAATACTCACCAAAGCGGCACGACATCGCGCAGCTTAAGTTCCTCTGTGAGAGTCTGTATCACGATTGTCTGACCAATCTTGGTGAGAGCAATCATGGGTGGGTTAATGATCCTACGTCGGCCATTAATCTGCAGTTGAATGAATTGATTGAGCACATTGCAGCATCGGCGCTTAATTATAAGATTAAGTATCCAGATGAGAGCAAATTGATTGAACAGATTGATGAATACCTGGACGATACTTTCATGTTATTTAGCAATTACGGCATTAACGCACAGGACTTGCAGCGGTGGCGTAAATCAGGGAATCGCTTGTTCAGATGTTTCATCAGTGAGAGTCGCGCTAACCCAGTAAGCCACTCGTTCTAAAAATATTAAAATACTTAAGGCGAATTTATGACTACCAAGCTCACTAAGACCGATTATTTGATGCGCCTGCGGCGTTGTCAGACAATTGATACGCTGGAACGCGTAATAGAAAAAAATAAATATGAATTATCAGATAATGAACTGGCGGTATTTTATTCAGCAGCCGACCACCGTCTTGCAGAACTGACGATGAATAAACTGTATGATAAAATCCCACCCTCAGTGTGGAAATTTATTCGTTAATAGCTGTCTTATTAAATAATATTTAAAATCACATTTTATCTTCTGTTATTGTCTGGTTTGTCTCAGTCGATGTTACACAGGTTTGGATTAACGCCCGTTAACCAGCCAGCGAAATACCGCCAGCACTCCTCAACGCTAACCTTCCGCGCCGCAGTCTGCGACGTGAGGTCCATCACGCTCGGGGAACGATACCCACTCTTTTCTTCCGAAATTCAGGTAGCCTTGCAGGCCACTGAAGAGGGAACCCGTGATGAGTGAAGAAAAGCGTAAAATGATTGCCGGAGAGCTATACCGGCCTGGAGACGAAACCCTGCAGCTGGAGAGCCACAAAGCACGCCAACTGCTGCATCGCTACAACCAAAGTTCGCCGGACGAACAGGCGTACCGCGATGAGATCCTCGCCGAGCTGCTTGGCCAGAGCGAAGGGGCTTACATCGAACCCACTTTCCGCTGCGACTATGGCTACAACATCTACCTGGGTAAAAACTTCTACGCCAATTTTGAATGCGTCATGCTGGACCCTTGTCCTATTCGCATTGGTGACAACTGTATGCTGGCACCTGGCGTTCATATTTATACCGCGACCCATCCCCTGGATGCAGAAACACGAAATAGCGGCGTCGAACTTGGCAAGCCGGTGACAATTGGCAATAACGTCTGGATTGGCGGACGCGCGGTTATTAATCCGGGCGTCACCATTGGTGATAATGTGGTGGTGGGTTCAGGCTCGGTAGTGACCAGAGATATTCCAGCCAACTGCGTTGTGGTGGGTAACCCGGCCCGTATCATTAAGACACTTTAAGTCGGTCAGGCTTGTTAACTGTTATGGTTATTTTTGGCTTATCTGTTACTTTTTTGCCTGGTCCCTGGTTCTTAAAATAGTCTGGCCACGCGTACAACCGAAACAGATAACTTAGAAGGCACACCATGTCAGAAATTCAGCGCCTGCTTACCAATACCATCGAACATCTGAATGAAACTGAAAAGCGCGATAACCGCCCGCGCTTCAGTATCAGTTTTATCCGCAAGCATCCCGGATTATTTATCGGCATGTATATCGGCTGGTTTGCCACAATGTGGGTAATGCTGGAATCAGAAACCCTGGCGGGCTCAGTATGGCTGCTGGTCGTGCTGTTCGCGCTGATGAACGCGTTTTTCTTCTTTGACGTCAACCCTCGCTACCGCTACAGCGATATTGACGTTCTCGACCTGCGCGTTTGCTATAACGGCGAATGGTACAACACCCGCAACGTGCCCACGGCGCTGATCGATGAAATTCTTAACTCCCCAGGCGTGGATGAAGAGCAAAAATCTTTGTTGCACAAAATGCTCAACCGCAAAGGGGAACTGTCGTTTTATGATGTCTTCTCACTCACCCGCCAGCAACCTGCGGGTGAGCGATAACCGCTAGCGACGTTTCTTCCGTCCCTGCACCGCTTTAAAACGCGGATTAGATTTGCAAATCACATACAGCCGCCCCTTACGCTTCACAATCTGGCAATCGGGGTGGCGCTGTTTTGCACTGCGAAGTGAATTCAATACCTGCATTTCTTAAGACTCCTTCCCGCCAAAGAACTTGCCAAAACGCTGCTGGAAGCGCGCCGGGCCGCCTTCATTGACGAAGACTTTCTGTTTGCCGGTGTAATGAGGATGTGAAGCAGAAGAGACTTCGATCGTCACGTAGGGGTAAGTCACCCCGTCCAGCTCAATCTCGCGGTCGGTTTTGATCGTCGAGCCCACTTTAAAATATTCATTTACGCTGGTGTCGTGAAACACCACGGTCCGGTAAAACGGATGGATATCGCGCTGCATAAAAATTATTCCGATATGTTATAACGTAACAATAAAATAAAAGATGATTGGGCAAATTGCAAGCGGGGTTTCAACGGGAAGGTAGGCCAAAAAGAAACGGGCACCGCCTGGGTGCCCGCTGTGATTAGAGTTTAAATCCGGCGACTACACGCTCAAGCTGAGTGGATTGTTCCGCCATCGAATGCGAGGCGGAAGAGACTTCCTGGACCAGCGCGGCGTTCTGCTGCGTGGTGCTATCCAGCTGATTAATCGCCAGATTCACCTGCTCAATGCCGGTGCTCTGCTCGCGGCTGGAAGACATAATTTCGGCCATCAGCGTCGTCACGTTACGCACGCCCTGAGTCAGCTCTTCCATGGTGCTGCCAGCCTGATTAACCAGCTCAGTCCCCAGATTCACATTGCTCACCGAATTTTCGATCAGCGCTTTAATTTCCCGTGCCGATTGCGCAGAGCGCTGAGCCAGGCTGCGAACCTCAGAAGCCACAACCGCAAAACCTCTGCCCTGCTCACCGGCTCGGGCGGCCTCAACAGCGGCGTTGAGCGCCAGGATATTGGTCTGGAAAGCGATGCTGTCAATCACGCTGATAATATCCACCACTTTGCCGGAAGAAGTCTGAATAGCATTCATCGTGCTGACGACCTGCTTCACCACTTCTCCCCCTTTCACCGCCACGCTGGACGCTTCGTGCGCCAGCTCGTTGGCGTGGGCGGCGTTGTCGGCATTCTGGCGAACGGTGCTGGTCAGCTCCTCCATCGAGGCCGCCGTTTGCTCAATCGAACTGGCCTGATCTTCGGTGCGGGCGGACAGATCCTGGTTGCCCGTCGCAATCTGATGAGAGGCCGAAGAAATGGCCCTGGCGCTATCCCCAACCTGCCGCAGCATGGTTTGCAGGTAACTAATCACGCCGTTAAAACTGTCGATAATGGCGTTAAATTCCGGGCTGCTGGTGGGCTCAAGGCGCTGCGTCAGGTCAGCACCACCGGCAGACAGGCGGCTGATGTTGTGGTTAAGATCGCCCAGGCGGCGCATCATGTTGCGAACAAACAGCACCAGGATCCCGAGCAAAACGATCGCCATCGGGATCTGCACCATGCCAAGGCGCAGCAGAATCGCGTCCGTTTGTTTGGTCAGCAGCGCAGTTGGCAGGTCAACCGCCAGAATCCACGGGCTGCCTTTTACCGTCTGTAAAATAACGGTGTGCGAAGTGCCGTCGTTATCGTATTCATTCTCACCGCTCTGGCTGGCATTGAAACCGGGCAACATTCCCTGAACCGCTTTCGCCATTGGCAGCGAGCCGCTCAGCTCAGAAAGATTTTTTAAGCCCGCCGTTTTGCCAATCTGATCCGCATTGCCGACGACTTTCCCGTCGGCTTCGATGATCAGCACCTGGCCTTTCACCGCCTCGCTCATCTGTTTGGCCAGCTGATTAAAGAAGCCCAGCGTCACGTCGATGGTTGCCACGCCCCATGGCTGCCCCTCTTTGGTAATCGCCATGGCGCAGTTAGTTCGCGGCTGCGGGCTGGCGTCATCCTGGTAGGCGTTTGCCCAGGCACATTGCCCTGCCGGAGAAGCCAGCCCGGCTTTGTACCACACCTGCTCATAGTAGTTAGGCGCGGCATCCGAGTTCCAGTAGGTATTTTCTTCAAGTTTATTGCTGCCGTTGCGGGCAAAGAAAGTGCTGAACTTATTGCGCCCCGCCTCGCGTTTTTCCGGCAGAGGCCAGATGCCGCCGCCAAACACGTTCACATCCAGGTACTGATCCACCAGCGTCGGTAATAACTTATTGATATCATCGCTTTGCATTGCAGCCACGGACTGGGTAATGCTGCGCATCTGCGCCTGTACCCGGTTCATCTGCTCGGTAATATTGACCGCCACGTTATCCACTTCGAAGCGAATCAGCTGGGTTTCGTTGCGCTTCAGCTGCGGCGTCACAAAAAAGTGAATCACCAGCGAAGTGACCGCAATTAACAACATGAAAAACAAACATAAAGAGGTAATAAATCGGGATTGTGTAGTTTTTAGCATGATGAAGACACCTGGGGGTAGAAAGCGAAACGCTTAGCAACCTCTTCGGCATAAAACCCATAAACTTAACTGCCGCCATAACTTAACTGCTCGTTAACTATTTCTAAATGTAATTAAGCCTCAGTGAAATCCATAAGTTACCCCTATTCATTGAAATATTTTGCAATGATTAGACTTTTCTCGTTTCCGCAAATGCTTAGAACCCCACCGGGTCATACCTTAGAAGATAACAATATTGGGCGAGGTTTTTTGATTGCGGCAAGGTAAGCGCTAACGCTACCCGACCGTATCCAGAAGGACATTGCCATGATGCTGTGCCGCTGTTGTGCCGAACTCAACCCGACCGCCTTTTCTAAGACTTTATTGACCGGAGTAAACTATGAGCACCAATCCAGGCCTGGCACTGCCGATTCTTGACCTTTCCCAGCTGAGCGGCAGTGAAACTGACCGTTCAGCCTTCCTCAGCCAGCTGCGCTACGCCGCGCGAGAAATTGGCTTTTTCTACCTGATCAACCACGGTATCAGCCCTGACCTGCAGCAGGCGGTCCAGGACGAAGCCCGCAGCTTCTTTGCCCTCCCCGACGATGAAAAACAGCAGGTGGCAATGATCCATTCGCCGCATTTCCGTGGCTACAACCGCGCCGCCAGCGAACTTACCCGCGGCCAGCCCGACTGGCGCGAACAGTTTGACCTCGGCGCAGAACGCCAGGCATTGCCGCCGGATGAATATGCCCCGGCGTGGCGTCGCCTGCAGGGGCCAAACCTCTGGCCGACCGCCAGGCCAGAACTCAAGCCCACGCTTTTACGGTGGCAAAGCGAAATGACCGCGGTAGCGTTAAAACTGCTGCGCACCTTTGCCGAAGCCCTTAGCCTGCCGGCCGATGCCTTTGACGACCTTTACGGCAACCTGCCCAACGAACACATCAAACTGATTCGCTATCCTGGGCAGTCTGCCACGCAGAGCAGCCAGGGCGTGGGCGCTCATAAAGACTCCGGCTTCCTGAGCTTCCTGCTGCAGGACGAGAAAAAAGGCCTGCAGGTCGAAGTCTCGCCGGACAACTGGGTCGATGCCCAGCCGCTGCCGGGCAGCTTTGTGGTCAATATTGGCGAACTGCTGGAGCTGGCTACCAACGGCTACCTGCGCGCTACCGTTCACCGAGTAGTTTCTCCTCCTCAGGATGAAGAACGCCTGTCCATCGCCTTCTTCCTCGGCGCACAGCTCAACGCCGTGGTGCCGGTTTATCAGCTCCCGGAATCGCTGGCCCGCGAAGCCCAGGGGCCAGAAAGCGACCCGCAAAACCCGCTGCTGCGCGACGTGGGCTGGAACTATCTGAAAGGCCGCCTGCGCTCACACCCTGACGTGGCGGAGCGTTATTACCCGGATGTCCTTCGTAACAGCAGTGAACTGATCGCTTAATAACACATTAAAACAAAAGGAAAATAATGATGAAAAAGACCGCTTTTAAATTGGCTGCCGTTGCGCTGTCACTGTCTCTGGCTTTCGCGGCACAGGCCGCAGATGCGCTGCGCGTCGCGGCAGATCCGGTCCCGCATGCGGAAATCCTCGCCTTTGTGCAAAAACTCGACCCTAACCTCAAGCTGAAGGTCGTCGAACTGAGCAACGGCGTTAACGCCAACGAACTGCTGGCGAACGGCGACGTCGATGCCAACTACTTCCAGCATGTGCCTTATCTACGTGACCAGGAGAAAGCGCTCGGCAAGAAATTTGTCGTTGCCGCCACGGTACATATCGAACCGCTGGGCATCTACTCGCACAAATACAAAGACCTGAAATCCATCCCGGAAGGCACAACCATCGCGGTACCGAACAACGTCACCAACCTCAGTCGTGCCCTTTACCTGCTCCAGGACAAAGGCCTGATCACCCTCAAACCGGAATTTAAGGACGCCGCCACCAACCAGGCAACGCCCAAAGACATTGCCAGCAACCCGAAGAAGCTGAAAATCCTGGAAGTTGAATCCCCGCAGATTCCCCGTTCGCTGGATGACGTAGGCCTGGGCGTGATCAACGGCAACTATGCGCTGGAAGCTGGACTCAGCCCGGCCAAAGACTCCCTTGGCCTGGAAAGCGCCACCCATAACCCTTACGCCAACATTCTGGTCACCAACCCGAATCTGGAAAACGACCCGCGCATCAAACAGCTGGCGAAAGACCTTGAATCCCCTCAGGTGGCCGAGTTCATTCGCAAGCAGTACAACGGCTCGGTGATCCCGGTAGAGACTAAGTCATGATCGCCCTTGAGCGGCTGAGCAAAGTGTACGCCGGAGAAGGCCGACCGGCGCTGGATGACATTAACCTTGTGGTCCCGGATGGCGCTATTTACGGCATTCTGGGCCGCAGCGGCGCCGGGAAAAGTACGCTTATTCGCTGTCTCAACCTGCTGGAGCGGCCCACCTCGGGCCGCATTATCATGAATGACCGGGACATCACCACTTTTAACCAGCGCGAGCTGCGCCAACACCGCCAGCGCACCGGCATGGTGTTCCAGCATTTCAACCTGATTCACGCCCGCAGCGTGGAGGACAACGTTGCCGTGCCGCTGGAAATCTCCGGCACACCGCGTGAGGCGCGCCAAAAGCGCGTTGCCGAGCTGCTGAATCTTGTGGGCCTGAGCGACAAAGCCAAAGCCTTTCCGTCCCAGCTTTCCGGTGGGCAAAAACAGCGCGTTGGCATTGCCCGGGCGCTGGCCGCCCACCCGGAAATCCTGCTCTGCGATGAGGCCACCAGCGCGCTGGATCCTGACACGACCGCGTCAATTCTGGCCCTGCTGGCGGACATCAACCGCCAGCTTGGGCTGACGATCGTACTGATCACCCATCAACTGGAAGTCGTCAAAGCCATCTGCGATCACGCGGCGCTGCTGGAGCACGGCCAATTAATCGAAAGCGGCCCGCTGTCTGAACGATTAGTCGACCCGTTCTCCAGGTTACGCACCTCGCTGCTGCACGACGCAGAGGCCGAACGCGAGTTCTTACGCCGCCACGGCGTGGAAGGGAGAGTCTTATGCGAAGTAGCATGAGTTGGGAAGATCTTTGGCCGCTCCTGCTGGACGGCACCCTCGACACGCTTTACATGGTGGGCCTGGCCGGGCTGTTTACCGTACTGATTGGGCTGCCGCTCGGCGTCCTGCTGTTCCTGACTCGCCGGGATGCAGTATTGCCTGCGCCCCGCCTGAATCAGGTACTCGGCAGCATCATTAACGTGGGGCGCTCGTTGCCGTTTATTGTCCTGCTTATCGCGCTGATCCCGCTGACCCGCATTATCGTCGGCACCACGCTCGGCAGCACTGCCGCTGTGGTGCCCATCACCATCGGCGCCTTCCCCTTCTTCGCCCGCGTGGTCGAAAGCGCGCTGGATGAGGTAGACAAAGGCCGGATTGAAGCCATTCTGTCGATGGGCGGCAACGCCTGGCATGTGGTGAGTAAAGTGCTGCTGCCCGAGGCGCTCCCTGCCATTCTGGCGGGCATCACGCTGACAATAGTGATGCTGATCGGCTTCTCTTCAATGGCCGGTGTTATCGGCGGCGGCGGTCTGGGCGACCTGGCGATTCGCTACGGCTACCAGCGCTTTAACAACCAGGTCATGGTCGGAACCGTCATCATCCTGATTGTAATGGTGCATCTGGTGCAAAGCCTCGGCGACCATTTAGTTCGCCGCCTGGCCCATCGCCGCTGATCCGCCCTGATGAACGCCCGATGCTCTGCATCGGGCCTCCCTCTAATTTCCCGCTTTCGCTGATGATCCAATCTGGATCACAAAATCACATTGTTAACGTTAACTATTGCGATTAACATCACATTTATGAAGCTTACGCTCTTCTCCCACTCAAAAGTTAACGTTAACAATACAGTCATTCAAGCATTCAGAGACTGCACACATGGCACTGACCAAACGCAATAAACACCACTATCTGATCCTGAGCGGGCTGCTGTTTACCTTTTTCTGGACCTGGTCATCGGCGTTTTCACTGATCGCCCTCTGGCTGAACCAGAAAATCGGCCTGAAAGGAGCGGAAACCGGGCTGATCTTCTCCATCATCGCCTTTACCGCCCTGTGTGCCCAGCCGCTGTACGGCTTTGTTCAGGACAAACTGGGGCTTCGTAAATCGCTGCTGTGGGTGATAGGCGTCCTGCTTCTGATAAGCGGACCCTGGTTTATCTTCGTCTGCACGCCCTTGCTCCAGATAAATATTGTCGCAGGTGCTATCAGCGTCGGGCTTTATGTCGGGGCAACCTTCTTCGCCGGGATTGGTGCGCTGGAGTCCTATACCGAGCGCGTCAGCCGCATCGTTGGCTTTGAATACGGCAAGTCACGCATGTGGGGCTCTTTAGGCTGGGCTGGCGCTACATTTTTTGCCGGGCTGCTCTTTAATCTCGATCCGCAGCTGAATTTTTGGATGGGTAGCGCCTCTGCCTGCCTGTTTCTGCTGTTGCTGTGGCGCATGCGCGATATGCAACCTAACGCCCTCAGCGAACTGGAATACGGCAAAGCCAGCGCCCTGACGCTGACCGATGCCTTCGGGCTGCTGAAGCTCTCTCGCTTCTGGGCGCTGGTCCTTTTCGTTTGCGGCGTCAGCGTCTACAACGTATACGATCAGCAGTTCCCGGTTTATTTCGCCTCGCTGTTCAACGACGTACAGCGCGGCAACGAAATGTTTGGTTTTCTCAACTCTTTCCAGGTCTTTCTGGAAGCGGGCGGAATGTTTCTCGCCCCAATGCTGGTTAACCGCATCGGGGCCAAACGCGGGTTGCTGCTCAGCGGCCTGATCATGGCGATGCGTATTTTTGGCTCCGGGATGGCAAGCGATCCGCTGACCATCTCCTGCATGAAGCTATTGCACGCCGTTGAGCTTCCTATCCTGCTTATTTCAATGTTTAAGTACATCACCACGCAGTTCGATCAGCGACTCTCCGCCACGCTGTATCTGGTGGGCTTCCAGTTTATAACGTCAATCTGTGCCACCGTACTTTCTCCACTGGTGGGGCGCGGCTACGACCAGCTAGGCTTCGCGGACACCTACATGATTCTGGCCGGACTGGTTCTGGCACTCACGCTGATATCCGCTTTTCTGCTCAAAGACTCAACCCCCGGGAACGAACATCCTTCTTTAAATCTGACCACCAGGTAATGCTATGAATACCCCACTGAACAAGGCGCAATCCGCCTTAGAAACTCTGCAAACAGCGCGCGGCAACGCCTTTTATCCGCTCTATCATCTGGCCCCACCCGCGGGCTGGATGAACGATCCTAACGGCCTGATTTATCACAATGGGCTTTACCACGCCTTCTATCAGCACCACCCGTTCGATCAAAACTGGGGGCCAATGCATTGGGGGCATGCCACCAGCCGGGATATGGTTCGCTGGGAACATCAGCCCATTGCGCTGGCGCCGGGGGACGAATGGGATCGCGATGGCTGCTTCTCCGGCAGCGCGGTGGACGATAACGGCGTGCTCTCGCTGATTTACACCGGGCATATCTGGCTGGAAGGTGCGGGCAATGACAGCGCTATACGCCAGGTGCAATGCCTCGCCACCAGCGAAGACGGGGTTCACTTTAAGAAACAAGGCGTCATTCTCACCCCACCGCCCGGCATCATGCATTTCCGCGATCCGAAGGTATGGCAACAGGAGGGCACCTGGTGGATGGTCATTGGTGCCCGGGACGAGCACGATCGAGGCAAAGTATTACTTTATCGAGGCAATTCACTTCGTGACTGGCAGTTAGATCGCATTCTCGCAGAAGCCAACGCGGATATGGGTTATATGTGGGAATGCCCGGATTTCTTTCCGCTCGGAAACAGCCAGATCCTGATGTTTTCCCCGCAGGGCATCAAGGCTAAAGGCCTGGCTTATCAGAACCTGTTCCAGAGCGGCTATTTACGTGGGCGATGGCAACCGGGGAAAGGCTTCACCGTTTATCAGCCGTTTGAAGAGATGGATCACGGCCACGATTTTTATGCCCCGCAGTCCTTTGTCGCCGAAGATGGCCGCCGCATCGTCCTGGGATGGATGGACATGTGGGAATCTCCCATGCCTTCTAAACGCGAAGGCTGGGCGGGTTGCCTTACCGTGCCGCGCGAGCTGTGCGTGATGCCAAACGGCAAACTCTACCAAAATCCGGTTCACGAACTGGCAACGCTCCGCACCGGGGAGCAATTAGTGCTGCCCTGCGTGCTGGACACGCAAGAGCTGATGCTGCACCCGAATGCAGAAGCCGTGGAGTTAGAGATAGCCTGGGAAGCCGGGCAAAGCACGGCTGAACGCTACGGTATTCGCCTTGGACAGGGTTGTGAGCTGTTTGTCGATGCGTTGACGCAGCGTCTGGTGCTGTCACGCGGCTATCAGGACGCGCAATTGGACGGCAATCGCAGCGTGCCGTTATCGGAAAAAGGCGACCTGCATCTGCGGATTTTTATCGATCGCTCTTCCATCGAAGTCTTTGTTAACCAGGGCGAATATTGTCTCAGCAGCCGCCTCTACCCGCAGCAAGGGGAACGTCAACTGGAACTGTTTGCCAGCCACGGGAAAGCCTTATGCCGGGGCGGCACGCTGTGGCAATTGAACGCGCTATAGCGAAACGCGCTTGACCAGCGGGCAAGGCAGCCGCTGGATGCCGCGGCGGGTCAACCCGTCAATTAAATGCAATGCCGCCTGGCGACCAATCGCGTCATGCGGCAACTGAACCGTCGTCAGCGGCGGAAGGAACAAATCACCGATCCCTATCTGATTATCGAATCCAAGCACAGCCACCTGCTCAGGAATTGCCACGCCCTGCGCCAACAGCGTCTGCCAGGCCACAAAAGCGATGCGGTCATTACCGCACACCAGCACATCGAAATCCGCTTTTCCCTGCTGGCAATGTGCCAGAACAAGCCCAGCCAATTCAGGATAATGGCTATCGCCCCACTGCATGTGATACTGCATCACAGTCTCAACGTCGAGCCCGGCTTCGCGCCAGGCCTGCTCGAATCCATCCTGACGAGAACGGCTGGCAAGCGCTTCTTCGGGCAGCCACAGGCAAAGCGGACGGCGGTATCCCCGCTCAATCAGATGGCGAGTGGCCTGGTACTGCCCGTTAAAATCATCCGGAATGTAACTCGGTAAATCAGCATCATCACTAATACAGTTGGCCAGCACCACCCGGTGGTTTTTTAGTACCGCAGGGAGCTCAACGTGCCGCAGCCCCATCGAGGTAAAAATGATGCCGTCCGGCCGCTGGGCCAGGAGTTGATTCACTGCCCGCTCGGCGTCGTTAGCAGAAAGAATATTAATGAGAAAACTGTTCCAGCCTCGCTCACGTGCAGTCTGCTCAATGGCCAACAGTATTTCTACAGAATAGGGCGTGGTGGCGGTGTCCAGCGCCAGAATACCGATTGTCGATGCTTTAACGCCTTTGCTTCGAATCTTCCTGGCGGAATAGTCCGGCACATAATTCAGCTCATCAATGGCCCGCTGTACCCGCTCCCGGGTCGCCGGGCTAACGTGTTCAGCCTGATTAATGACCCTGGAAACGGTCATCAGCGACACGCCCGCCAGGGTTGCAACATCTTTCAGAGAAGCCATATCCAATCATTCAGCACGAGAGAAAAACCGATAGTAGCGGTTTTTACACGCTTTTTCTCGACGAGAATGCGTTTGTCTCTTTCTCACGCACCAGCACGGTGGTCAGCGCGAAAGAAAGTCCCAGCGCCAGCGCCACGCCCAGCAGGGCAAAGATAAAGTACGGCCCAATATAAGCGGGCAGACTAAAAATGCTCGACAGAATATAGCCGTACAGCCGCACGCCGAAGAACGCGATGAAGGCCGACGCAATCGAACTGGCAACCGTGGCGGCAATAAACGCTTTCTTGTAGCGGGTTAACACGCCAAACAGCGCCGGTTCGGTAATCCCCAGCAGCGCGGAGATCCCGGCAGAGAGCACCACCGAACGATCCGCCTTCGACTTGCTCTGCCGCCAGATGGCAAACGTCGCCCCGGCGATAGCCATGTTGGCCATAAACATCATCGGCATCAGCATGTCATAGCCGCGATCGGTAAAGTTCTGCAGTGCAATCGGCGTCATGGCGTGGTGCATTCCGGTCAGAATCGCTATCGGGCGAATTGCGCCCACCACCAGCCCGGCGAAGCTCGCGGAAATCCCGAACAGCCCTTCAATAAACCAGGCCAGCCCTTTCCCCAGATAAATCCCCAGCGGGCCGATCACCACCAGCGCCACCAGCGCGGAGATGAATAACGTCAGTGTCGGGGTGAACACCGTTTTCAGCACGTCAGGCATAATGCTGTCCACCCAGCGGTGGATGTAGCTCAGCGCCAGCACCGAGAAAATAACCGGGATCACGCTGGAGGCGTAGTTAAACACCGAAACCGGGATCGCATTCAGAAAATAGAAAGCATCCACCGCGCCCGCCTGATGCGCGGCCAGCGCTTTCGCCGCCTCAATCAGCGACGGATACATGAAGCAGGCCGCCACCGCCGCCGCGAGGTATTCGTTAGTTTTAAACATTCTTGCCGCGGAGATCGCGAGGAAAAACGGCAGGAAATAAAACACGCCGCTGGCGATGAGATCGATAACGATCACCGTATCGCTTTTGGCCGAAATCAGCTTGAGCGCCACCAGCCCGGCCAGCAGGCCTTTGATCATCCCCGCCCCGGCTATTGCCGGGACAATCGGGCCAAAAACGCCGGAAACCGTGTCCATAAACAGCGACACCAGACTCTTACGCTCTTTCTTGCCAGTAGAAGCGGCAGGTGCCTCTTTTGCGCCGCCAAGCAGCGCAGTCAGTTGCTCATACCAGCTGTTCACCTGCGGGCCGATGATTATCTGAAACTGATCGCTTTGTGTCTGCGCGCCCAGCACGCCGGGCAGCTTTTTGATCTCCGCCTGGTTCACTTTATTATCATCAATTAAATCGAAACGCAGACGCGTCATGCAGTGCCAGACTTTATTAATATTATCCGTCCCGCCGACCAGACGAATAATAGAAGCAATGACGTCACGACTCCCCATGAATAACTCCCCGGTGTTGGTTTATTGTTATGTGTTGCTGCGCCGATGGTAGAGAATAGAAAAATCAAAAACAAACCAATGAAACATGACAATCGTCACAAATAGCCAAAAAAAAAGAATAACAACAGCAATTGGTACGGTTTTATGGCCTTTAAAAGTGAAATAACTGACCAATAAAAAAGAGTCAAAAAAGCGTTTACCCGAGGAGAAAAATAGGGTGATAGTAATAGCAGAACTTAATTCACTGTGTTTATCTCAGCCTGACGGTGGAGCTTTCTCGTGCTACCCACAATTATCGAAAATATTGAATGTTTTATTACTAAACCGGACCGGCACAACCTGGTCACGGTCCGCGTCACCACTCACAAAGGCGTCACCGGCCTCGGCTGCGCCACCTTCCAGCAGCGGCCGCTGGCGGTAAAAACCCTGGTCGATGAATACCTCAAGCCGCTGTTAATTGGCCGCGACGCCAACCACATTGAAGACCTGTGGCAGATGATGACCGTCAACGCCTACTGGCGAAACGGCCCTGTCATGAACAACGCCATCGCCGGCGTGGATATGGCGCTGTGGGACATCAAAGGCCAGCTGGCGAATATGCCGCTTTACCAGCTTTTGGGCGGCAAATCGAAGGATGCCATCGCCGTTTACAGCCACGCCGCCAGTGAAACGCTTGCAGGGCTTTATCAGGAAGTGGATAAGCTACTGGCACAAGGATACCGCTACATCCGCTGCCAGCTGGGGTTCTATGGCGGCACGCCTCAGAGTATGCACCAGACCAAAGATCCCACGCCCGGCGCGTATTACGACCAGGACGAATACATGGCTAACACGGTGGAAATGTTCCGCGCATTGCGTGAGAAATACGGCCACCGCTTCCATATCCTGCACGACGTTCACGAGCGGTTATTTCCCCAGCAGGCCATTCAACTGGCGAAAGCGCTGGAGCCTTACCAGCCGTGGTTTATCGAAGATATTCTGCCGCCGCAGCAAAGCGCGTGGCTGGAACAGGTGCGCCAGCACTCCTCCGTGCCGCTGGCGATGGGCGAACTGTTCAACAACCCGGCGGAATGGCATGACCTGATCGTGAACCGCCGCATCGATTTTATTCGCTGCCACGTTTCGCAGATCGGCGGGATCACCCCGGCGCTAAAACTGGCGGTGCTCTGCCAGGCCTTTGGCGTGCGCCTCGCCTGGCACGGGCCACCGGACATGACGCCGATTGCGGTTGCGGTGAATACGCACCTGAACATTCACCTGCATAACGCGGCGATTCAGGAGTTTATTCCCGTCAAAGAGAACACCGCCGCCGTCTTCCCCGGCTCCCCGGCTGCGGAAAAAGGCTATATGTATCCGCTGGAAAAATCGGGCATTGGCGTGGGGTTTGACCAGCAGCAGGCTGAACGCTTCCCGGTGGAATATCGCCCGCACGAATGGACGCAAAGCCGCCTGCCCAACGGCGCGATCCACACGCCTTAAGACGTTTTACGGCGGGCGAGATTAGCGTGGTTGAAGGGGATAACGTAGGTGCAGGAATAGTTGATATCGACGATATCACTGATCTCAAACACCCGTCCCCCTTCCAGAATGCCGCGATTACTGATTTGCATCGCGGGCTGGCCCTTCTTGCATTCGAGCAGCTGGGCCTGTTCTTTATTGACCGCAACGGCCTGGTAGCGGGTCAGTAAATGCGAAATACGAAACCCCTTGCTCAGGACATATTGCTGCAAAGAGCTTTCTATCGCCTTCTGGTTGAGGTCGGGGAAATCTTTAGCCGGCAGGCGCGACGTTTCAATCTGTACTTTCTGGCCATCCACCAGGCGCAGGCGGCAAAACTGCCAGATAAACTCCCCGGCGCCAAGGCCAAAAACCTGCTGTTCGTCGCGGTCGGGCAGCTTTTTATGCAGGCTAATCAGCCGAAACGTAATGCGGTCGAAAGACTTTTCGGTAATCGAGTTATACACCAGCGGACTGCTGCGGGCCTGCTCGTTAATCCAGATCCCGGACCCTTGAATAATGGAAACCACGCCAATGCTGACCAGTTTTTCCAGCGCCTGTCGAATGGTAAAGCGTGAAACCCCATATTCTTCGGCCAGCTGCCGCTCAGGCGGCAATTTGCGCGGGCCAGATTCGCTGTGCTGATAAATTTTGCTCAGTAAATCCTGGGTCACAAAGTCTTTCTTTTTCATCGCGGGCTCCTAACCTTTGCGCTGAAACATAACATTCCTGTGCCCGGTGAACTATGCTGGCAGGTAAATTATCCCTGACATTTACCCCCTTACGCCGGAACCCACTTATGACAAGCCAAAAAAGGGTCACCCTCGTCAATGGCGTACTGATCGTGGCAGTGCTGCTGCCCATCTTGCTTAGCATTTATCTGGCCCATAACAAAGCCGAGAAAAACTTCCATAACGAGCTTGAAAATTACGCCGATCGTGGGATGGTCCGCAGCGACAAAGTTATTAGCCAGGCCAACATGGCGCTCAGGCAAATCAACGCTTTTCGCGGCCAGCACTGCTCTGCCAGCCATCTGGATGCCATGCGCCGCGTCGCTTTTGATTATCTCTACATCCAGGAAGTCGTCTATCTCGTCGGCGACCGGGCCGTATGCTCTTCCCTTGAAGCAGCACACCATGGCATTAAGCTTGGCCCACCCGATACGCAAAGCACACGGGGCTTCTTCGCCTGGTACACCGACGTCACCGATCTGGGTTTTCAGCGCCCAATGATATACATCGGTAACCAGGATCATGTGGTGGTTATCGATCCGCAGGCCTTCATTGACGTCATTCCTCTTGGCAATACGCCGGTCAACGTTGCCCTGGTTGGCCTGGCGCGTAATCGACTGATTGCCAGTAACGCCGGGTTGCCCAACAACAGCTGGGAAAGCCAGGTAGCAAAGGGCGTGACAACTTACTCCGACGGGAAAAACGACTATGTCATTCTCCGCTCTCCGGCGTCCGGGTTGGCCCTGATAACCTGGGCGTCCAGTGCCCCGCTGCAAACGGCCTGGTATAAGCAACTGGTCATCTGGCTGCCAATAGGTATTCTCGTTAGCCTTAGCGCAGGCTGGTTCATCACTCGCCTGCTGCGCCGTCTTGAATCCCCGCAGGCGCGTATTCAGGACGCCATCAGAGGCCGGGAATTTAGCCTCGAATATCAGCCCATCGTTGATTTAAAAACCGGTGAAGGCGTAGGTGCAGAAGCGCTGCTTCGCTGGCGCTTACCGGACGGGAGTTTCATCAGCCCGGACATCTTCATTCCCATTGCCGAGCAGACCGGGCTTATTTCGCAGATCACCGAGCTGGTGATTAAAAAGACTTTCGCCGATCTCGGTGACTGGCTGCACGCCCACCCTCGGCACCATATTTCAATCAATCTCTCCCCGAGCGACGTGCTTAACGACAGGGTGCTGCTGGCCATCAGGCCGCTGCTGCTGAAGTATCAGGTCAAAGCGGAACAAATAGCGCTGGAGATTACCGAGCGAGGCTTTGCCAACCCTAAGGTGAGCGCCCCGATTGTGGCGAAATACCGCGAAGCGGGTCATCCTATCTATCTGGATGACTTTGGCACCGGCTATTCCAGCCTCAGCTACCTGCAGGATCTCGACGTTGATATCCTGAAAATAGACAAATCGTTCGTTGACGCGCTGGAGTACAAAAACGTCACGCCGTACATCATTGAAATGGCGAAAACGCTTCATCTGGCAACGCTCGCCGAAGGGATTGAAACGGCGGCGCAGGCGGCGTGGCTGCGGGAACACGGCGTCGCCTGGGGGCAGGGCTGGCTTTACAGCAAAGCCCTGCCGAAACAGGCTTTTATCGACTGGATTGCCCGCAACCGCATTGTGAACTGATCACTTCCGCAACAGCTGCTGGAGGCGCTGCTGCTGGCGTTTCTCCAGCCAGCCCTTCAGCAGGAACAGGCGCAGGCCGCCCATCACCAGCAGCGCGCCCCAAATCAGCGTTGCCCACTGGAACCAATAGTGGCCCGGCGAAGTCAGCCAGTTAATAACGGCCAGGCCGGTACACACAATCGCCCACACCAGCACGGAACGGTAGAAGCGATACTCGCGAGCCACGCGGCGCTTAGCTTCAAGAATGCGCGTATTGAGCGCATCCTCAGGTTCACCGTCCGGCTCATTGTCGTCGTATAAATCCGTCACCTTGAGATCGAACGCCGCCGCAATCGCGCTCATGGTTTCCAGGCTTGCCTGGCCGCCATTTTCAATACGCTGAATAGTTCTGACGCTCAGGGAAGAGAGTTCGGCCAGCTGCTCCTGGGACCAGGCGCGGGACAAACGCAACGCTTTAATGTTGTTACTCATGGCTGGAGATCCTCAAATGATTTAACCCGCCCTGACTATGGCTCAGCCCGCGCCACTTCAACACGACAGCGACACGACATCAACCCGACAGCAACCTGACAGCCCTAATGCGCCGCTTTTCGCCGGGCAAAAGCAAAGCAGATAATCGGCAGAGGCAAAGTGAACAGCAGCAGCAGCCATACTAAAGTATAAACCGCATCCACGCCGTCGTTTTGCAGATTGGTATACAGCTTGACGGGGATCCCCTGAGGGAAATAGGCAAAAATCATCACGATGCCAAATTCACCGATGGCCCGAACCCAGGCCACGGCAAGCGCCGACGCAAGTCCCGGCGCGGATATCGGCAAAGCAAGGCGCAGGAAGCGCTGCCAGGGCGAGGCCCCGAGCGTGCGCCCGGCTTCAAGGATCTCTTTCGGCACCGCGGCAAACGCGGAACGGGCGGCGGTAATAAAGTAAGGCAGCGCGCCGTAAACCTGAGCCAGCACGAAAGCCCCGGGGTTATTCACCAGCGTCAGCCCGAAGCGGGACAGCCACTCCCCCGCCAGGCTATACGGCCCCCAGGCGGAAATCAGCAAAATCCCCATCGCCAGCGGCGGCGTAAGCAGGGGAAGCAACACCAGTACCTCAACCAGCAGTCGACGCCGGCCTTTGGCCCAGGCCAGCCACCATGCCACCGGCAGCCCCAGCGCGACAACAATCATCAGCGCCAGGCCGCCCAGCCCAAGGGAAACGGCAATCGCGCTACCGTCTCCCCAGGCCAAATGAAACCCGTGCCACGGCGTGACGCCCAGCAGAGTCGCAAACGGAATCGCCAGCAGAAGCAGTGCCGGGAGCGACAGCCACATTGCCGGGCTACGCATCATTGCGCGTAAATCGCCTGGCCTTTAGGTGCCGCATAGCCATTCGCTTTAAACAGCTTCTGGCCTTCGGCGCTACGCATAAAGTCGATAAACTTCTGCCCCTGCGGCACGCCGTTCGGGGCGTTTTTCAGCACGGCAGCGTAATAGACCAGCGGCTGGGTATGCAGCACCTGATCTTTCCCGGCGCTGTCCTTGATGGTGAAGCTCACGGTGTCGTACCACTGTTTGGCTTCATCAGGGTTGCTGAGGTTGATCTCATCCGGCAGCGCGATGTACGGCAGTTTGGCGGAAATCACTTCGCTTTCGTACCCGGCGGCAGCGTCAACCTGCCCGCTCTCCAGCCGCGTCAGCAGGCCGCCTTCCAGGCTGACCTGGGCAGGGTTTTGTACTTCCCCCATCACCTGCTTCGCCACGCCCGGCTGCTGGTAATATTTTTCCGCCAGCAGCAGCGTAAAGACAATATTCTGCCCTTTAGGATCGTTATACGGATCGGTACGGCCAAACTTCAGCCCCGGCGTCGCCAGCACTTTCAGCCAGCTGGCGTCTTTTCCGTTCGCGGCGGCAAACTGCGGCGCGTATTTTCCTTTCGGGCTATAGGCGATAACCATGCTGGTGCTGGCCACCGGCACGGCATCGTCAATCAGCCCGGCATCTTTCAGGATTTGCATAGGGCCAGGGGTGATGGAGACAAACACATCGGCGGTAATTTTCTTGCTGGCGAGCAGCCGCGCCATTCCGTAAGCGCCTTGCCCCTGCCCCTGGTAATCACCGTGGTTTTCTTTCGCGAAGGCCGGACCGAGGGACTGGTCCATGACCTTGCCCATCGAACCTGCATAGGTGACGCGAATATCGGCAGAAGCCAGCGCCGAAGCGCTGAAAAGAAGTGAGCAAAGCGCCAGGGCGCCCGTGCTGCGTGCTGAAGTCAAAGCCATAGCATCCTCGTTATATATAAAAATACACAGCGATTATCCGCGCCGCTTCACTGCTAAACAACTAGTTTGTATGATGAATTTATCTGCGGTTGAAGTTAAGAGGTACTCCCTTGGGGTGATTTCACTCCCAGCCGCTTCGCCAGCCGGTGGAGGTTGGCCACATCGACGCCGAGCTGCCGGGCGCTGGCCGCCCAGTTATTGCCGTTACGGGCAAGCGCTTCCCTAACCTGGCCGCGCTGAAACGCATCGGTCGCTTCTCGCAGGCTGGCAAAAGGGGTTTCTACAGGTGGCGTTTCTGGCTCGTGGGCTACCACATCCAACTGGCCAGCAAGCTGGAAATGTTGAGGCTGAAGCACAAGCTCGCCCTGTGGGTAACCGGCGCGGGCCAGCACAATCGCGCGATAAATGGCGTGTTCCAGCTCGCGGATATTTCCCGGCCAGCCATACTGCGCCAGAAGCATCCGAGCCGATTCACTCAGCCCAACCTGTTTCAGCCCCATCTTCACACGGCTTTGCTCGCAGAAAAAACCGGCCAGCAGCGCAATGTCCTCTCCCCGCTCGCGTAACGGTGGAATGTGCAGCGGAAAAACGCTCAGGCGGTGAAACAGGTCGGCGCGAAACTCGCCGGCCAGTACCTGCTGGCGCAGATCGCGGTTAGTCGCGGCCAATACCCGAACATCCACGCGCTGGCTGCGATCGTCCCCTACCCGCTGAATATCACCGTACTGCAACACGCGCAGCAGCTTGGCCTGCAGCGCCAGCGGTAACTCACCGATTTCATCGAGAAACAGTGTGCCGTTATCCGCCATTTCAAACTTGCCGGTACGGTGATGAATCGCCCCGGTAAAAGCGCCCTTCACATGGCCGAACAGCTCACTTTCCGCCACGCTTTCCGGTAGCGCGGCGCAGTTAAGGTAAACCAGCGGATTTGCCACCCTGGCCGATCCGGCGTGAATCGCCCGCGCCACCAGCTCTTTCCCCACGCCAGTCTCGCCGGTGATCAGCACGTTCAGATCGGAACTGGCAACGATATCAATCTCTTTTTTCAGCTGGATGATGCCCGGCGAGCGGCCAATCATCTCCCCGGCGGCCTCCCGCGCAATAGCGGGCTGCACCGTGCCTTCCGGCGTTTGTTTTTCAAGCTGTTCCAGCAGCAAAGCATTGTTCAGCGCCCCGGACGCCAGTACGCCAATCAGCCTGAGCTCCTCATCGCTGAAGCTGTCGAACTGATAAGGATCCATGCCGTCCACGGTCAGCGCCCCGATGAGCGTCTGGTCGGCAAACAGCGGCAGCCCCAGGCAGGCGTGAACTTTGAGTTCTTCATGGTCTGGAATCAGGCCGTCATACGGGTCGGGCAGCTCGCTGTCGGCCGGGAAACGCACCACGTCACCCGCGCGGGCAATGGCCTCCAGTCGCGGATGAGCGTCCACGGCAAAGCGCCGCCCCAGCACATCGAGGGCAAGGCCGTCTATCGCCAGCGGGTAAAAATGCCGCGACTCGTAGCGCAGCAGCGCCGTGGCATCACCGCCGAGCAGCTTTCTCAGGGTTCGGATAACGCGGGTAAAGCGATCGGAATGGCTGATGCCGCTCTGCAGTTCGATTGCAATGGCGGCGAGAGAAGACATCGACAGGCTCATAGGGAGGCTCCTGGAACGCGAGGCGTTCAGCTTACGCCTGAGTAGTCAAAATGACAAACACCAGAGTCATTATGACCAAAAACAAGAATGTCATTATGACAATAAAAAAGAACACAAAAAAACAACAAATAATTAAAAATCAATAAATTATAAAACTGGCACGATACTCGCAATAACACCGTCATTGAAGTACTTAACGCTATGACATCAATGAGGTTCTCAATGGCTATTCAGGTTAAAAACAACATTCAGTGGGTTGGGCAACGTGACTGGGAAGTGCGTGATTTTCACGGCACGGAATATAAAACGCTGCGCGGCAGCAGCTACAACAGCTACCTCATTCGCGAAGAGAAAACTGTCCTGATCGACACTGTGGACCACAAGTTCAGCCGCGAGTTTGTGCAAAACCTTGAGCGTGAAATCGACCTTAACACGCTCGACTACATCATTATCAACCACGCGGAAGAAGACCACGCGGGGGCGCTGACCGAGCTGATGTCACGCATCCCGCACACGCCAATCTACTGCACCGCCAACGGCATCGACTCCATTAATGGTCACCACCATCACCCGGAGTGGAACTTTAAGGTGGTGAAAACCGGCGACAGCCTGGACATCGGCAATGGCAAACAGCTGATCTTCGTTGAAACGCCAATGCTGCACTGGCCGGACAGCATGATGACCTATCTGACCGGCGACGCGGTGCTGTTCAGCAACGACGCCTTCGGCCAGCATTACTGCGACGAGCATCTGTTTAACGACGAAGTGGATCAGACCGAGCTGTTCGAACAGTGCCAGCGCTACTACGCCAACATCCTGACGCCATTCAGCCGCCTGGTAACGCCAAAAATTACCGAAATCCTCGGCTTCAACCTGCCGGTGGAGATGATTGCCACTTCCCACGGCGTGGTCTGGCGCGACAACCCGACGCAAATCGTTGAGCTGTACCTGAAATGGGCCGCCGATTACCAGGAAGACCGCATCACGCTGTTCTACGACACCATGTCGAACAACACCCGCATGATGGCGGACGCCATTGCCCAGGGCATTCACGAAGTTGACCCGCGCGTGGCGGTGAAAATCTTCAACGTGGCGCGCAGCGATAAAAACGAAATTCTGACCAACGTGTTCCGCTCCAAAGGCGTGCTGGTCGGCACCTCCACTATGAACAACGTGATGATGCCGAAAATCGCCGGGCTGGTGGAAGAGATAACCGGGCTGCGCTTCCGCAACAAACGCGCCAGCGCCTTCGGCTCCCACGGCTGGAGCGGCGGCGCGGTCGATCGCCTTTCCACCCGCCTGCAGGACGCCGGGTTTGAAATGTCCCTCAGCCTGAAGGCGAAATGGCGTCCGGACGGCAACGCCCTGGAACTTTGCCGCGAACACGGTCGCGAAATCGCCCGCAAGTGGGCGCTCTCCCCGCTACCGGTGGCTCAGGCTTCAGTCACCGTCGCTCCGCTAGCCGAAGAAGCAAAAGCAGAATCCACCGGCGCCGACCTCGGCCCCTGCATGCAGTGCAGCGTTTGCCAGTGGATTTACGATCCAGCGCAGGGCGAACCGATGCAGGCCGTTGAGCCAGGCACGCCATGGAGCGAAGTGCCTGACAGTTTCTTGTGCCCTGAATGTTCGCTGGGCAAAGACGTCTTCGACGAACTGGCAACGGAGGCCAAATGAACAACGGCATTGTGATAGTCGGCTCAGGCTTTGCCGCCCGCCAGTTGGTGAAAAATATCCGCAAACACAGCGCAGAGGTGCCAATCCGGCTGATTGCCGCCGACAGCGCCGACGAGTACAACAAACCGGACCTGAGCCACGTCATCAGCTTAAACCAGCGGGCCGAAGCGATGACCCGCCAGCAGGCTGGCGCGTTTGCGGAGCAGTTCAACCTGACGCTGCACGCCAATAGCTGGGTCAGCAGCCTTGACCCAAAAAATAAACGGGTCAACTGCGGCGAGCAGCAGTGGCGCTACGACAAGCTGGTGCTGGCGACCGGCTCTTCCGCCCTGCTGCCGCCCGTTGCCGGCAAAGAGCTGATGACGACGCTCAACAGCCAGCAGGAGTATCAGGCCTGTGAAGCCCGGCTGCGCGACGCCCGGCGGGTGATGATCCTCGGCGGCGGGCTGATCGGCAGCGAGCTGGCGATGGACTTCTGCCGTGCGGGCAAAGAGGTTGTGCTGGTGGATAACGCCAGCCACCTGATGGCGTCGCTGCTTCCGGCAGAGGTTAGCGGCCGACTGCAATCCCGCCTGAACCAGATGGGCGTCGAGCTGCTGTTCAACCAGCGTCTGGAAGCGGTGAGCCAGGCGGAGTCAGGGCTGTGCGCCACGCTTAACAACGGACGTGAGCTGCAAGTTGATGCGGTAGTGTCCGCCATCGGCCTGCGCCCGAACGTTGGGCTGGCCCAGCATGCAGGGCTTGAGGTGAACCGGGGCGTCAAGGTGAACAGCCAGCTGCAAACATCCGATCCGGATATTTACGCCCTCGGCGACTGCGCAGAAATCGATGGCAAAGTGCTGCCGTTCCTGCAGCCGATTCAGCTCAGTGCCATGACGCTGGCGAAAAACCTGCTCGGGGCAAGCGACGCGCTTTCCCTTCCGGCGATGCTGGTCAAGGTGAAAACGCCGGAGATGCCGCTGCACCTGGCCGGAGAAACCCAGCGCCGCGACCTGGTCTGGCAGATTAGCGCCAGCCCGCAAGGGCTGATTGCCAAAGGGATGGACGCTGCACAGCAGCTAAGGGCGTTTATCGTCAGCGAGGAGCATATGAAGCAGGCGTTTAGTTTGGTGCGGGAGTTAACTTCAGCGCCTTAAGCCTGGCCGTTTCTATGCAAACATGGCTAAAGTCCCGTTCACCTTAAGTAAAGTTTTATATTTTGCCACCGCGTCGGTGAACGTCTCAGGGGAGTCACCGTCACTCCCCTGAGAACCCGGACTCCCGGCGAAATAAATCGACCGCTGAAGCGGCAGACCTCCGTTTTATCTCCCAGTCCTGGGTCGGCTGAGATGCGTTCCCGACGCTCTCAGCCTCCGGCCGTTCCCGACGTCCGGACCCTGGCCAGTCGGAGAGAAAACGCAGGCGATTTAAGCCGGAACCGTGCCTCGCTTTAAACCCGCAGCCACGCAGAACGTCACTGTCGCTGCAAGTCTCACAGCCACGCCCTTGTCCCCGGCTCTCAGCGCCCCCGGGTATGACCCAACTCAGGCGGGGTTGAGCTGCCGGGAGCAGCGAAAGAGAGCGATCGTCGGGAACGAATCGCGAACGACCCCGAATGTTTGGGTGATAGCCGGTGGGTTTACCGCTTCAGCGGCGATGAGCTCGCCGGGCGCCAGGGGTTGTCAGGGGGCATGGCGTAATGCCCCCTGACACGTTCACTGTGCTCTGGACGTAAAGGGGAAACAGATCTACGGGTGAACGGAATTATGCCTGAGCTAAATAGTTCTCCCGAAATAGACAATATATAAGTGGTGCAAAGCGCCCAACCCTGACCATCAATACAAATTCTGCGGCGTAAAAATCCCGTGGTGGGAAGTGCGTAAAGGAATCACTGTGGCAGGCGCTGGGGCAGGCGCAGCGCTGAGCGAATCAATAAAAGCTCTGGCCCACCACTGGCTGTCGTACCTTTCCACTTTGGCCAGCAGCTGCTGGTGGCGGCGTTTCCGCTCGTGCAGCGGCATCGTCAGCGCGGAATAAAGCGCATGGCTTGCTTCGTTGGCATCGTAGGGGTTGATCAACACCGCATCCGTCAGCTGTTCCGCCGTGCCGGTCAGGGCCGACAGCATCAGTACGCCGGGGTCTTCGGCATCCTGCGCGAGAACAAAAGCTTTCGCCTCCAGGCTCATCCCCTCAGAAAGTGGGGTGAACATCGCCACGTGGGCGTTACGGTAAAACGCGTGAATCAAATCGGAGTGGCAAAGATGGTTGCGAATATAGTTGATGGGGTACCAGGTCGCATCCCCAAAGCGAGCGTTAATTTCTGCGCACTGGTGTTCCAACTGGTCGCAGAGATCCCGCGCCGACCACGAATAGCCCCTTGAAGCGTCAGAGATTTGCAACAGGCTGACGTCACGCAGGTACTCCGGGTGCGAACTTAGAAACGTTTCCATCGCATTCAGGTGGCAGTGCACGCCGCTGATATCGCTGATCGTGTCGTTGCTGATCACAATCTGGCGAGGGTAGTTCCGCACCGCTTCGGCGTTGGTGTGCGAAAGCGGCGGCAGGGTTTTATCCACGCCGCAGGGGAAAATCCCCAGCCGGATAATGTGCCCGTTGAGCTGAATAAGATTATCCGCCAGCCGCTCCACGCGGTAAAACCGCAGCGCATAGGCGAGGAAATTATTCACATCTCCGCTCGACTGAAAGCCGAGCAGATCGTAGCTGAACAGCGCCTGCATCAGGCTGTCGTGTTCAGGTACCGAACGCAGCACATCGCCTGGCGGGAAGGGCTGATGCAGGAAAAAGCCGCAGCGGTTGGTGTAGCCATCCTCTTTGAGCATCTTGCCGGTGAACAACAGATGGTAGTCCTGCACCCAGACGAGATCGTCAGGCTCGATTTTGGCGGCCACCCGCGCTTTCACGTCATGGTTATAGTTTTTCCAGGTGGTGAAATACTCTTTTTTATAGTGGATCAAATCCGGGCGATTGTGGAAAACCGGCCACAGCACCTGATGAATATAGCCCTGGTAAAAGTTGTCATACTCGTTGGGGGTCAGCACCCAGCTGTATTGCTGGTAGCCCGACTGACTGAAAAAACGCTCTTTTCTCTGCTTGTTCCCTGCGGCTATTTCACCGTTCCAGCCAAACCACAGGCCCGAATGTTTCTTCAGAACGGCATGAAGTACCGGAAGCAGAGGATCGCCGCGCTGCCCGCGTTCTGGTTCGCAGCGATTAGACAGCATGATAAGACGAGACATACATCACCTCAGGTTAGCATTCAGGTTAAGAGCACACGGGTGTTAGCGGGACAGCACCGCTTCTTCCTGGGTCACGATAGTTTCAAACCACGCCAGTTCCGCCAGCTTGTGGGTCACCCACTGGCGGGAGAACGCTTCCCCCAGGCTTTCGGCCATGTAATGACTTTGCTGAAACTCATCGATTGCGACGTGCTGGAACAGCGGCAGCTCAGGGGCAAACAGGGCTGAATTTTTCAGGGTATCGCTGTCGATATTTTCCAGGCCGTAAAGCATGCCGGTCAGAATGGCGGCCATCGCCAGATACGGGTTCACGTCGGCCCCGGCGAGGCGGTACTCAATGCGGCGGTTGCCGTCGTCAGAGCAGGGAATGCGCAGGGCGGCGCTGCGTTTGTTGTAGCCCCAGGAACTGAACAGCGGCTCGGTAAGGTTTTTGCGCAGCCGCCTGAAAGAGTTGACGTGTGGGGCAATAATGGCCACGGCGGCGGGCATTGTTTGCAGCATCCCCGCCAGGCAGAGCTGGGTCATTTCGTTCAGGTTTTCCGCCGGGGAGGCAAAAACGTTGTCGCCTTTGCGGTCGTTCAGGCTGATATGAAAATGCAGGCCGTTTCCGGCCAGGTGCGAAAACGGCTTCGCCATAAAGTTGGCCTGATAGCCAAACTTATCGGCCACGATGCTGGTCAGGCGGCGTAGCGCCAGCACGCTTTCGCACACGCCGACGATGTCTTTGCCATGCTTCAGGTTCAGCTCAAACTGCCCGGCTTCCGCTTCGCAGACGATACCGCTCAGCGGCAGCTTTTGATCGGCGGCGGCCTGCTCCAGCGCTTCAATAAAAGCGGTGTAATCGGAAGGGACGGGCATATAAAAGCAGCCCTGGGCCGGCACGTCCTGCTGGGCTTTGCTGACCAGGTAAAACTCTATTTCCGGCGCGGCGACCGGGTACAGGCCGTGGTAATGAAACTTCTGCAGGACATTTTCCAGCACCACTCTGGGTTCTAGCGCGTAGCCGCTGCCGTCGCTCTGCTTCATGGTTAACAGCAGCTGCGCGTTGTGCTTCGGGTCGTGGGCGCAGGGCCGCAGCGTCCCCGCCACTGGCAGGCAAAGCCCGTCGGGCTCGTCGTATTCCACGCTGGCTGATGCCTGGCTAAAAGGTTTACCCTCGTGATCCATCGCGTAAACGGACTGCGGGAAATAGCAGCCGGCAGAGAGCGACAGCAGGCTGTCTACCGCGATGCGCTTGCCGCGAAAAGCCCCGTTGACGTCATTGAGGTAAATATCAACGTGCTTTGTGTCGGGGTGACGTTGCAGGTAGCGCTGTACCTCTTCGGCAAACTCTTTAGCTCGCTCCGCCGCTGGCTTTTGCCGCACTGACTGGCCGACGGATTCTTCATTGGATGAAGCCTGCGGCAAAGCGAAAAGCGTAAAAATGTTTTTAACGAGTGAGTGGTGAATGAGTGAGTTCATGGCGGTCTTTTTCTAAGCCTCTCGGCGACGAAAAGAGCATATTCACTGGCGTATAAAAAGAAGGTAAAAAAGCCCAGGCGGTGGGTAAAAAAAGTATAAATGGCAATAAGTGTGGGGATGTAGCCCGGCACCTGCGGCTGTCCGCCTGTCCAAACGAGTTCGCATATCATATACCGCTTAGTGCTTTCCCCAGCCGATTCAAACTCGGCTATTCTTTGTTTACTGCATGATTTTTAAGTAAAGAACAACGAGGAATAACTATGAACATATCAACACGTTGGGGTTTGGCAGGGTTAGTGATGTTGGCAACAGGCGCGCAGGCGGCGGAACCGGTGAAAGTCGGCTCTAAAATTGACACCGAAGGCTCTTTGCTCGGCAATATTATTTTGCAGGTGCTGGAAAGCCACGATGTAAAAACCGTGAATAAAGTCCAGCTCGGCACCACCCCGGTTGTGCGCGGGGCGATTACCTCCGGCGAGCTGGATATTTACCCGGAATACACAGGCAACGGCGCGTTCTTCTTTAAAACTGAAAACGATCCGGCCTGGAAAGATGCCCAGAAGGGCTATGAGAAAGTTAAGCAACTGGATTACGACAAAAATCACCTGGTCTGGCTGACGCCGGCCCCGGCCAACAACACTTACACCATCGCGGTACGTAAGGACCTGGCGGAGAAAAACCACCTGGTTTCCCTGGCGGATCTTAGCGAATACCTGAAAAAGGGCGGCACCTTTAAGCTGGCGGCTTCCGCCGAGTTTATCGAGCGCTCCGACGCGCTGCCGGCCTTCGAAAAAGCCTACGGCTTTAAGCTGGAACAAAGCCAGCTGCTTTCCCTGGCCGGGGGCGACACCGCAGTAACCATTAAAGCAGCGGCACAGCAAACCTCCGGCGTTAATGCCGCGATGGCCTACGGCACCGATGGCCCGGTTGCGGCCCTGGGCCTGGAAACGCTCACCGACCCGAAAGGCGTGCAGGCCGTTTCTGCGCCAACCGCCGTAGTGCGTGAGGCCGTGCTGAAAGAGTACCCGCAAATTGGCGACTGGCTGAAACCGGTCTTTATTTCCCTCGACCAGAAAACGCTGCAGCAGCTGAATGCTAAGATTGCCGTGGAAGGTCAGGATGCCAAAAAAGTGGCCGCTGATTATTTAAAGCAAAAAGGCTTTGTTAAATAGCCTGCTGGCGGCGTGCATTGTGCTTCAAAGCCCGAAATGCACGTCGTTATTTGGTCTGCCTCAAACAGTCGACAACGCCGGTTGTCGGCTGTTTGTCATCAATTAGCTGGAATGACGTTTGCTAAAAATTCATAACAGGGTACTGCTGCTGCTGGTGTTACTGCTGGCGGCCGCCTTGATGTTACTCCCGATCATCAACAACGCGCCTAACCGCCTGGTTTCCGGCGAGCCGCTGGGCGTCACCCAGTTGCCCGGCACGCTGTATTACTGGCTGGCGATTCCTTTTCTGATGCTGGCTGGCCTGACGCTGGCCCCCGCCCGCGCCCTCACTCAGCTGGTGATTATTGCCACCGGCGAGCTGCTGTTTATCGGCCTGCTGTTACTGCTGGGACACACCGCGAGCCAGCTTGCCCTGGAGGGCAGTTCCCTCGCGCGTACTTCCCCCGGCAGCGGGCTGTGGCTGATGCTGGCGGTTTGCCTGCTGCTTTGCGCCGATGCGGCTAACAGACTTACGGCCAGCCCTTTGTGGCGGCTCTTGCTGAATCTCCAGGTCTGGGTCGTCCCCGTCGCGCTGCTGGCAACCGGCTACTTCAGCGATCTTTCGCTGATGAAGGAGTACGTCAACCGCCAGGACGTGTTTGACGATGCCCTGAGCCGCCACCTGGCCCTGCTGGCCGGTACGCTGGCTCCGGCGCTGCTGATTGGCGTCCCGCTGGGGCTCCTTTGCTATCGCCGCCCGGCCTGGCAATCCGGCGTGTTTTCTCTGCTCAACGTGATCCAGACGGTGCCTTCCGTGGCGCTGTTTGGCCTGCTTATTGCGCCGCTGGCGGGTCTTGCCGCCTGGCTGCCGTGGCTGGGGAAAATGGGCGTGAGCGGGATTGGCGTCGCGCCTGCGCTGATTGCGCTGGTGCTTTATGCGCTCTTGCCGCTGGTGCGTGGCGTGGTGGCGGGTTTGCAGCAGGTACCGCGCAACATCGTGGAAAGCGCGCTGGGCATGGGCATGTCGCGGGCACAAATTTTCTGGCGAGCGGAAGTGCCGCTGGCGTTGCCGGTGCTGCTCCGCAGCCTGCGTGTGGTCTGCGTGCAGACTATCGGCATGGCGGTTATCGCCGCGCTGATTGGCGCAGGTGGATTTGGCTCGATTATTTTCCAGGGGCTGTTGAGCAGCGCGCTGGATCTGGTTCTGCTTGGCGTGATGCCGGTTATCGCCCTGGCGGTGATCGTCGACGCGCTGTTTAAGCTGTTTATTTCTCTGCTGGAGGCAAAATAATGATCGAGTTCGATCGCGTCAGCAAATACTTCCACGGCGAAGCGGCGGTCAGTGATTTGACGCTGAACATCCTTGAAGGGCAATTCACCGTGCTGATCGGCACCTCCGGCTCAGGCAAGTCCACCACGCTGAAGATGATCAACCGCCTGGTAGAGCACGACGAAGGGCGCATTCGCTTTGCCGGGGAAGAAATCCGCAGCTTTGACCCGAAGGCGCTTCGCCGCCGCATGGGCTACGCCATTCAGTCCATCGGCCTGTTCCCACACTGGACGGTGGCGCAGAACATCGCCACGGTGCCTGAGCTGCTGAAGTGGCCGAAGGCGAGAGTGGCCGAACGTATCGACGAGCTGCTGGAGCTGTTAGGCCTGGACGCCGCGCAGTTCCGCGACCGCTATCCACACCAGCTTTCCGGCGGGCAGCAGCAGCGCGTGGGCGTGGCCCGTGCGCTGGCGGCCGACCCGGAGGTGCTGCTGATGGACGAGCCTTTTGGTGCGCTGGACCCGGTCACCCGCGCGACGCTGCAGCAGGAGATGATCCGCATTCATCAACTGCTGGGGCGCACCATCGTGCTGGTGACCCACGACATTGACGAGGCCTTAACGCTTGCCGACAACATCGTGCTGATGGACGGCGGCAAAGTTATCCAGCAGGGAACGCCGCTGGAGCTGCTGACCAACCCGGCCAACGACTTTGTGCGTGATTTCTTTGGCCGCAGTGAGCTTGGCGTCCGGCTGCTTTCACTGCGCCACGTCGCGGACAGCATTCGCGCCGATGAACGTCTGGAAGGGGAACCTATCCGGGCAGACATGACGCTGCGCGAAGCGCTCTCGCTGTTTATCGACCGCCAGTGCGAAAAACTGCCGGTGGTGGATGCCCAGAATCAGCCCTGCGGCGTGCTGCACTTTAGCGACCTGGTCAGGAGGAGAGAACATGCGCCTGCTGCGTGACCCTTTGCTGTGGCTTATCGCGCTTTTTGCTGCGCTGCTGGTGCTGCTGCCCTACACCAGCGGGCTGTTTAGCTGGCTGTTCCCGCAGCTGACGAGGCCGATGTACCAGCAGGACAGCTTTGTCTCTCTGGCGCTGGCGCACTTAACGCTGGTGGGCATTTCCAGCGTGGTTGCGGTGGTGATTGGCGTGGGGCTGGGGATTTTGGTCACGCGTCCGGCGGGGGAAGAGTTTCGTTCGCTGGTGGAGACCATTACCGCCGCCGGGCAAACTTTTCCGCCGGTGGCCGTCTTAGCCGTGGCGGTGCCGGTGATGGGGTTCGGGCAAGAACCGGCGATCATCGCGCTGGTGATTTACGGCCTGCTGCCGATTTTACAGGGGACGCTGGCGGGGATTGGGGCGGTGCCTGAATCCGCGCGCGAGATTGCGCTTGGCATCGGTATGAGCCGCGGGCAAATGCTGCGGAAAGTGGAACTGCCGCTCGCCGCGCCGGTTATTCTGGCGGGCATCAGGACATCGGTGATTATTAATATCGGCACCGCGACGATCGCGTCTACCGTGGGCGCTAACACGCTCGGGTCACCGATTATTATCGGGCTAAGCGGCTTTAATACCGCCTATGTGATTCAGGGCGCGGTGCTGGTGGCGCTGGCGGCAATTGTTACTGACCGCCTGTTTGAGCGCCTGGAAAGTTACGTCACGCGCCATGCAAAATAACGATGTAGCCGACCAGCATCACGCCGCCAATGCCGCCGATCGCCATAACCAGCATTCCGCCCACAAGGGCCATTTTTGACAGTTTCATCCGTTGCTCCGTTTGTTAACGAAGCGATTATAAAGGGAAGCGGGGTTGTTAATGAACCATTGATTGTGACGAAGAGGGAAAAAGGCCATTTTCCCTCTTTATTGCCGTCAGTCCGTGGGCTGTCTGCGCTCAACGTTACCCAGCACAAAAACGGGCAGCCCTGCGCTGCGCCACGATTCAATCTGGTCTATTTGCCGTTCTCCGGGGCAGTCACCGCACCAGACCAGCAGCGTTTGCCGGTCAAAAATCTCCGGTTTCAGGCTGCTCAGAGAATTAGCCAGCACGTCGACCCGCCAGCCTTGCTGGCTGGCAATCCACGCCGCCATCCACAGCCGCGTTGTGTCCTGCACGTTCCAGCCCACGACTAAAGCATCTCTGCCATTTTGCTTGCGCGCGGTGGCAATACACATCGCGATATAGTTGATCAGAGCGCCGTCCAGCAGGCTAAGCAGCGCGCAGAGCGCAATTTGCTGCCCGTAAAGGCGGCGACGCAGCGGAAGATAGAGATGTTGCACCAGCGTGTGCGCCGGATAGATACGCCCAATGTCGGCTATCCAGGCGCGGAGCAGGTTGGGGTTGCCGCTTTGCAGATGGCGGAGCAGCGTTTCCTGCCGCTCTCCCCAGGCGTGTTCTTTTTCCCGGTGTTCACCGCTGAGTAGGCTTTTGACTTTGCTGACCTGCACGCCTTGCTCGATCCAGGTTTGGATCTCGCGAATCCGCTCGATGTCGGCGGAGTCAAACAGGCGATGCCCGCCGTCGCTTCGCTTAGGTTTGAGCAACCCGTAACGCCGCTGCCAGGCCCGGAGGGTTACCGGATTAATATTGCAAAGCGCAGCCACTTCTCCGATGGAATAAAGCGCCATAACGTCACCTGATACCTTAAGGGGAGGCCCTTACTAACTGTAGTAAGTTCTGGTGAGTTTGGCTTCATTGGGCGAGATTTCTTGGGGGATTGGCGTTGTTGCTTAATCACATTTCTCTTTCAAATCTTCCACAGATATCTTTCGCTCCACAGTTATGCCGTTCACCGATAATTCAGTTTCCCTTGTACTTTCAGAGCACGTGAACGTGTCAGGGGGCATTACGCCATGCCCCCTGACAACCCCCGGCGCCCGGCGAGCTCATCGCCGCTGAAGCGGTAAACCCACCGGCTATCACCCAAACATTCGGGGTCGTTCGCGATTCGTTCCCGACGATCGCTCTCTTTCGCTGCTCCCGGCAGCTCAACCCCGTCTGAGTTGGGTCATAGCCGGGGGCGATGAGAGCCGGGGACAAGGGCGTGGCTGTGAGACTTACAGCTACCCAAACGTTCAGAGTGGCTGCGGGATTGAAGCGAGGCACGGTTCCGGCTTAAATCGCCTGCGTTTTCTCTCCGACTGGCCAGGGTCCGGGCGTCGGGAACGCATCTCAGCCGACCCAGGACTGGGAGATAAAACGGAGGTCTGCCGCTCACGCGGTCGATTTATTTTGCCGGGAGTCCGGGTTCTTAGGGGAGTGACGGTGACTCCCCTAAGACGTTCACCGGTGCGGGGGCTGCATATAAAACAGGACTCAAAGTGAACGGAATATTAGCCAGTCTTTCATAACGCCTATTTATGACTAAGAGACAGCTCTGGACCGGCTTAATCCTCGAAGTACCAGTACCCCTGATTAATCAGCGCCGTCAGCTGGCGGATAAATTCGTCATCCTCCACGGCGGCACCCAGCTCCGTTTTGGTCAGCCGGGTATAGCGGCACATTGACACGGCGGCGGCCTGATGGCTAACGTCCAGCGGTTCACTGTTGACGAAGAAACCCTCGCCAACCTGCAATACCCGCAGCCCGCTCAGGCGAATCAGCTCTTCTCCGCCAGCCAGCGCGGCGGCCACTTCTTCGGGCTCGTAAGGCGGCTCTGCAGATGCAATATCCAGCTCGTGCCGCGGCGTGGTCACAAAGCTGCCGAACCACTGGTTGAACGCTTCCGGCTGGCTAATCAACGCCGTCATCATGTCGCGCAGGCGTTCCAGCTCGTAGTTTTCTACTTTGCCAGGGTTTACGCGGCAGGTGAGATCCGGGTCGCTGTAGTGATCGCCGCCGAGGTCATTTTCCAGCACGTAATCGGCAAAGCTGCTGATTAAGTCGCGGCTGTTTGGCCCGCGGAAGCCAACCGAATAGTTCAGCGCCGTTTCATGGGTAAAGCCGTCGTGCGGGAAGCCAGGCGGAATGTAGAGGATATCGCCGGGGGCTAAATCTTCATCGATGATCGGCGTGAACGGCTCAACGTGCAGCAGCGCTGGGTGCGGGCAAAACTGCTTCAGCGGCAGCTTATCGCCCACGCGCCAGCGGCGGCTGCCCATCCCCTGGATAATAAACACGTCATAGTTGTCGATATGCGGGCCAACGCCGCCGCCCGGTACGGAAAACGAAATCATCAAATCATCCAGCCGCCAGTCCGGCAACACGCGGAAAGGGCGCACCAGCGCGGCGGCGGGTTCGTGCCAGTGATTAACGGCCTGGGCCAGCAGCGACCAGCCGGTCTCGCCGAGATTATCAAAGTGTTCAAAGGGGCCATTGCTGGCGTGCCATTTTCCCTCTTTAAAACTGACCAGCCTGCTGTCGACTTCATTTTCCATTGCAAGGCCGGCAAGTTCGTCGGGCGTTATAGGGTCGACAAAATTAGGCAGTGCGTTTTTGAGCACCACCGGCTTTTTCTGCCAGTACGTTTCCATAAACGCTGGCCAGTTGAAATTAAGTTGATAATCCACGGTTATTTACCCCTGTGCGGAAGGAGGCCGATTATAGAGAGCGGCGTCCGCCGCCGACCTTGTCATGGGTCAATCTGCCGCTACATTCCCGCTTTTTCTCCGGCCAGAAAACGCCGGGGCTATCGGTTTTTTCTGATTTTATTTTAACGTTCAACCGGGCTGCAGCCCTTGCTGTGGCTGGTTTTTTCTGGTTTTACACAGAGTTAAAGAAAATTTAGCCTGGAACCGGAACTGAATTCTTACCACTGACTAAGCGGAGAACGTGTTTGACTGTTAAGGGGTAACAGCATGGGATTAGGAATATCGGCTTTTATCAAGCCAGGGCGAGCCATTAGCGACCGTGAAATTACCGATTTACAGCAGGGGCGGTCACGCGCCTCAGCGATAAAACAAAGCAAAGCGCCACCCACGCAAATCGCGTCGGGGTCACTGCACGCCGAGGCCGGAGCTACGCTGCCCCCCGGTGGACTAAGGCAGAGTGCGGCAAATACGCAGACGCCGCAAAAAGGAATGTTCAGCCGTTTTTTAGGACGGCATCGCAACGGACAAGATGCCGCGCAAATTACGATTCCCGCCACGGCAAGCGCTTCTCGCGCCAGCAGCCCAAGTCTCTATAGCCAGGCCAGCGCTTCTCGTGCCACTAGCCCAAGCCTTTACAGCCAGCCCAGTGCCAGTTCCGCCAGCGTTTATAGTCAGCCGGATGTGTCCGACCCGAACGCCATCCCCAGTAATGAAGTCGGAACGCCCGGCAGCCACTTTGCCGAGCTGCCGCTGGAGATTGAGCCTGAAAAAAACATGCTGCTGGAAACCCGGCTATCGCTCGATAAAAAAGGGCGGCTGGAGATCGATACGCCCGCAACCTCTGCGCCTCTACATGCCCTGATGGAAAAAACCATCGGCCATGACCGCCTGCGTTATCAAAATCACCTGGCCAGCGACGACGGCCATCAGCATGTTTTGCTGGATAAAGAAGGGCGGTTGATGACGCTGCGCAGCCAGCCCGGCGCATTTATTGCCCTCAGCCACAGTCAGCAAAAAGTGGAGTGGCGGGAAGTACATCCTCCCCATCGGGGATTTATGCGCCGCCAAAGCCTGGCGCCCGCCGGGCAGCATCTTTCCTGGCACGACCGCCAGACCGTCGAGATTGGCGGTGAGAAAGTGCGTCTGCCGGAAACGGGCATCCGCGACCGCCTGACGGACAGCGTTACCGACGGCGACGGCACGCGCTACCGCCTGCACGACAAAAAACTCTTTAGCTTTGACAGCGCCGCCAACGCCTGGCAATCGCTCTCCGGCGAGGACGATAAACTCTCCTCCCTGTCGCGCCAGAGCGACGGCATGCTGTGGCGAGTGAACGACGACAAACAGCTTGGCAGCGCCGTGGGTGACACGATCAAGGTCAATTTTGAGCACAAAATCGATCACTATGCGGTAGGCCCGAAGCGCGATGCTCTGGTGCTGCTGAGCGACGACGAGAAGAAGCCGCAGGTGGCCTATCTGGCCAACCTGGCGGCGACCGATCCTCAGCCTAAAATGCTGACGCTGCCCGAGAACATGACGCTGAAGAAAACGGCGCTGCACGGCCCGCTGCTGTTTGCGCTGGACAACAATGGCCGGCTGCACTGCGGCGACAAACCTGATGCACAAAGCACGGCGCTGACCTTTGGGGAAGCCCGGCACAAGCCGCTGCTGGATAACATCACGCAATACGTGGCCGCGACCGTTGAAGATGGCGCGCGAATCGAAGATATGCTGGCCGATGAAACCGATCGCCTGCACCTTATCGTGAAGGATAAGTACGACCAGAAGCACGCCATTACCTTCCACTGGCACGGCGGCGATCTCAAGCCGCAGAGCAGCTGGAACCTCAGCGACAGCCTGGTGCTCGACTACCAAAAAGGGCTGCCGCAGGTCACGCCTGCCGCCCATGATGTGGTGGATCTCGGGCGGCTCGGCAAGCTGGCTTTGCACGACGGCAAAGTGCACTACTTCAACGAAACCACCGGCCTGTGGGCCGCTTCCGACGAAAAAGCGGACAAGCTGCAGTGCGGCCTGGACGGCCAGCCGTGGCTGATGAAAGACGGCGAGCTGAAGCGCCTCAAGGTCAACCTGAGCAGTAACAAAGTTGACCACGGCAGCAACGTTTTTGCGCTGCCGCAGGTGACCAAAAGCGTAAGCGCCGATCTGGCCACGGCCGGGTTGGACAAAGCCGAGAAAGCGCAGGCATTCACGGCGATCGACAGCCGCCGCTATCTGGCGGTGAACGAAAAAGGCGATATCGGCTTCCACCACATAGACACCACCACTCGCCGCAATCAGCGTGCCACCCAGACGCTCAGTCAGGCGGCTCTGCAGCAGCAAATTGAGAAGCTGGTCCCCGGCAGCGCGGGGAAAGAGGATGCGGCAAAAGTCAGCGATCTCGCCCTCGATGAAGACAAGCAGCTTTGGCTGTTAAGCAAAGAGGGGAGCCTGTTCAGCCTGCCGGAAAACGGCTGGAGCAGCGGCAAAGCTGACGGGTTAGCGAAAGCCACTCTGCCGGCAAACGAGGACGGCAGCCAGCCTGAACTCACCGCGCTGCAAACCTCGGCTAAGGGGCAAGTCAGCGCCCTCGACAAGCAGGGCAATACGTTTGTCTTCAAAGCCGGAGACTGGGAAAAAGGCGACCCGGCGACCGCGCCGGTGGCGGAACCCAACATGGCTCGCCAGCACTACGAGCGCCTGACGAAAGCGTCAAAAGACTGGCGCCTGCCGGGCACCGGGATCACCTTCAAACGCGAGGTAAACTTCCTCGGCCAGACCGGGCAGGACGGCAAGCAGGTTCGGACCTCGTTCCGCACTCGTCTCAGCACGTTTGTCTTCCGTCCGTCGCTGGAATGGCCGCGCCCGATAAAAACCGCCGCCTATTCTATTCAGCACCGCTACGCCGGGCGTGAAGGGCTGAAAGACGTCTACCAGCAGCAGGGGGATTTGACCCAGCGGCTGAAGGCGCTCTCGCAGCAGCCGGGCAGAGCGGCTCCGCGCCCAGGCTTAAGCCATCGTCTCGAAATCATGAGCGGGGAAACGGCGCGCCAGTGGCAGCCGCAGGAAAAGGCGCTGCTGGAAGAAATGAGCAGCTTTGCACGCCAGCTTTCCGACAGCAGCACGCATTACTGCGAGCAAATTGGCCAGCACTATGGCGTGCGTGACGAACGCCGCCAGGAGGCCACGCCTTCTCGTTTTGGGCTGAACCATAGCCAAAGCGGGGCGCTGAACCCGTCGAGCAGCCGCCAGGATAATTTGACCGGGCAACTGAACGAATTGCTGCGGCGCTATCCGGCCGATAAAAGCAACCACGCCGGGGCGATTATTGCCGAGCTGGAAGCGCGGCAAATAACCCTTAACCACCAGAAAGAACAGGTCCCGATGGGGCGCCAGCGCGATATCCATGACGACATCGGGCTGGTGAAATCCAGGGTAATGCTGGACGTGCTGGCGCTGAAATCCCTGCATGATTCGGTGGATGAGCTGCAGCAGGCCTCGCTGCTGGGCGAACCTCAGCGTTCAGCCAAAATGACGGAAATTGCCGCCAACGTGGCCCGGCTAAGGGACAGCGAATGGGGCGGGAACGTGATTAAAACGGTCACCACTCAGGGCTTCGGCAACCACAAGTCGCTGGAGGCCAACTATGACGCCATCAAGGCAATGACCAAGGCGTTCAGCAAAGAAAACCACGGCGTTAACATCAATACCAAAACCGTGATGCAGGCGGAAAACCAGCGCGAAATGCAGGACAAAATGGTCTCCACCGTGCTCTCGCTGGAGAGCGGCGAAAACCTGGCGTTCAGCCGCACCTATGGGGCGTCTGCCACCGCCACGGTGGCACCGGGCACTCAGGTTGTGGCGGGCGTTGGCGGCAAAGTGGGTGCAGATCGTGGCTACACTATGAGCTTTTCACGCGGCGATACGGGAATTAACGTCAGCTTCGGGCGCACCGGTGCCGTGTCGGCAACCGGCATCGTGGGCGTCGGCTACAACGTGCTGACCGACTACAACAAAACCCACAAAGTTTACCTCGACGGTGACCATAAGCACCCGCTGTCGCAGGGCGTTCGCCTGGGCGGCGGCGTCACGCTGGGCGGGCAGCTTCAGTCCCAGCACGGCGTCTCGTTTGAACTGGCGGAGCACGAAATCCCCGGTTTTATCGAACAGCTGAGCAGCGGCACGCTGGATCCGCTGGAGTTTTTGAACCGGGGTGCCAACCACAGCGTGAAAAGTGGCGCAACCCAGAGCTTCAGCGTGGACATCAACGCCGCCGCGCTGGCGAGCGTCGGCTTCCCGTTTACCGACAGCCACGAGAAAGATTTCCCGACCAGCGCACGCCTCGGCGGCGGCGTCTATGCCAACACTAACCTGCTGGCGGGCAGCCGCGAACGAACGGACTCACGCAACGCCGAAGGGCAGGGCGTCAGCCACAGCGACCACCGCCTGAGGGCATTTAACCAGATGAGCGCCGGGGCTAACATCGCCATTCCGGTCAGCACCACCCTTCAGCCGAAGCACAAAGATCCCTTCTCGGTGGGCGTCGGCGTCGGGGCCAGCGTGCAGCTGTCAATCAACAACCGGACGACGCACAGCCTCACCGTAGACTTAAAAAATGCCCAGCCGGTGGAGGGCGTTCACCTGGAAAAACTGATGACCACGCTGGGCAAGCAGTTTACCGACAGCGCCTCCACGCAGCTGCTGGCCAAACTGAAAGAGGAGCCGAAAGAAGGGGAGCTGCCGATCTCCGTGGCCGATAAGCTCAGCCAGCTGGATGCCCATTTTACACGCTGGTATCCGCCTGCCGATAACGCGAAGGCGCGCCGTCCGCTGCTCGACACGCTGCAGCAGCTGACCGCCCGGCAGCAGCAGGCCGACTCGCTTTCCGTGCAGAATACGCAGCCGGAACCGACCAATGCCGAGGTGGATGCGCTTATCACCGGGCTACGCGGCGAGTTTACCGACCTCGCCAGCCGCCAACTTCTGGATGAACTCACGCCGGCGGAAGGGGCTCCACGCCTGCCGATGTCAGCCGGAGAGCGGCTGGGCAAGCTGGAAACCCACTTTGCCCGCTTTATTCCGCCGTCGCGGCACCACGAGCTGACGGGCAACGGCCCGCAGGCGGCGCTACAGTCGCTGCAGCAAACCGTGCGCCAGCAAAATGCGGTGCTCAACCAGCAGCAGCTGGTGAACAAGGCGGAATACCAGTCCACCTATAAGAACCTTTCGCGCATCGACAACAACGGCTTGTTCCACTTTATGCGCCACTTTATGGAAGGTGAGTTTTCGCCGAGTAACGCCGACCGCATTACCCAGATGATGGGCGAGGATTACCGGCTGAAAGCGCTCCTGCGCGGGCTGCAGGATAACAGCAGTTCCCAGGCGGTGGTCTCCCTTGAGCTGAAAACCAAGCCGCGTGAAAAGCTGGCCGACCAGTGGGCAAACCATACGGTCACCCAGGACTCGATTGTCGATCTGTTAAAAGATCGAGACAAACTGCGACTGAAATCTATCGCGTTTACCAAAACGCAGAGCAAATCCGATGGGTTCTCGACGCCGTCATTTTTACTCGGCGGCTCTAACGGCGTGTCGCTGTCGATGAACGAAAATCTGGGCACCATCAACTTTAGCTACGGCGATGACGACAGCGCGCCGCTCAGCTACACCGTGGACGGTGGCGTGGCTCAGGCAGAAAAAGAAGTGAAATCGGCGCTGCAAGACGCCGCCGAGGCGGGATTTATGGTGAAAGGAGGATAAGGAAATGACGATGCAACAGCAGCTTCAACAGTGGCTTGATGCCTGGGGAAAACAGCACAAGATCTCGCTGCGTCTGGAAGAAGGTGTATGCCTGCTGACGGATGCGCAGCAGCAAGAGGCGGCGGTGATTGAACTGCCGCCGGACAGCAGCGCGGCGGTGCTGCACTGCCGGGTAGGGGAATTAACCGGGCAGGATGCGGCGCTGCTGCCGAACCTGCTGGCGATGAACTTTGAAATGAACGCGATGCGTGGCTGCTGGCTGGCGCTCGATGGGGAAAATGCCATTCGGCTTTGCACTCAGTGCGAAATGTTTGCCCTGGACGCCGAGCGGTTTGCGGGCTGGTTAAATGCCTTTATCAGCCAGAGCGGCGAGGTCAGAGCATTTATTGCCGAGCTGCCTTCGCTGCTGGAGGCCGCCACGCCGCGCTGATATTGATAGAAATAAAAAACCGGGAAATGTCCCGGTTTTTTTATTGGCCTGCAGCCTCGTTGCTGGCAAACAGATCCTCTTCACGCCGCGCGGGCTGCTGCTTTTGCAGAATCTTGTAAATACGCTGGACGTCATCAGCATAGCGGCTTCGAAGCTGGCGGCGCTTTTCCGACGGGCCGGTATTGTACATGCCGACGGTATTCCAGGAGCGGCCATACTGGCGGAACAGCCCGTGTAACACCCACGCGCCGGTGGCGATGCAGGTACAGGGATCGTGCAGCAGGTTGTCACGCGTCACGCCCAGCTGCTTCAACCGGCCAAAATGCACGCTGTTCACCTGCATCATGCACACGTCTTCGGTGTGGTTCGAGTTGGCGGCGTTCACCGACGAGAGACTAAATTTCGACTCTTTCCAGGCGATGGCCTCCAGCAATGCGGGAGCAATCCCAAAGGCATGCCCCACGCGGGTAAAGCATTCGGCCTGGGCGAGGGCCGGCAGGCTAAGCAGTAAAAGTCCCCAGCGCCATTGTTTAGTCTGCATCGCGTTATCTCCTCTAATTCTTACAGGCAATGTGTGGCGAAAAGCGCACTTGGGTTCCCATTTTTTGCCATGTAAGGAACTCTTTACCCCTGCTTCTCACTCAGTTGAACATTCCGGGCGTGGGTAAAACTAAGCGTCATTGCGCGGTTAAGCGGCGGCCGGTTATTGCTACTGGGTATCACTTAGGGAGTGTGTTGTATGCAGATATCATCAGGACCGGGCGGGTTCTCACCGCTTTTGCCGGAAAACCATTTTCCAGGCCTGGACGGGGCATCACCTGACTCACAGAACGGCAGTAACAGCATTACCGCCAAACTGCTGCTGAATAACGGCGGGAACACGCTGGCGATCCCGCTGGCGCTGAACTTTGCCAACACGGGTGCAGCGGACAAGCCTTCGGCGATTAACTTCGGCGACTCACCGGCCAGTAATAACAGCCCGGCAACGAACCCGGCGAATGCTTCGTCAAGCAGCAGCAGCGGTTCCGCCGACAGCATAATGCAGGAACTCCAGCAGATGCTGCAGCAGTTCCTGAAAGAGCTGATGCAGCTCTTCCACATGAACACCGGGCAAAGTAAGGGGGACGACGATTCCTCTTCACCGGCGAGCGGCATTGGTTCCGGCTCCGGCTCCGGTTCTGGCATGGACAGCGGCAGCAGCGATGGCGCCGGGGATGCAGGCCGCCCGCTAAATAACCTCGCGGCCGCGCCTTCTGGTGGTCCATCCGGTGCATCCGGGCCGTCTGCGGATAGCCTGCCGCCGGGCGACACCAGCCTGAAAACCAGCGATCCAACGCTGCAAAAAATTGTTTCCCAGTTCGGGGGAGAATATGAAAAAGCCTCCGCTGAAACCGGCGTTCCGGCCAAGCTTTTAGCCGCGCTGACGATGCAGGAATCCGGTGGGGACGTAAACGCCAAATCCACCAACCCGGGTAACGGCCTGACCGACAGCGGCATGAACCAGATCAACCCGGACACTTACCGGGAGATGCAAAGCAAATACCCGGACAAGCTCGGCAGCGACATGAACTCTCCGGCCAACCAGATCATGTGTTCGGCGTTGATGCTTAAAGAAGGCAAAGAGAAATTCGGCAGCTATGATGCCGCGCTGCGCGCCTATAACTCCGGCGACGATCAGGTGAACCTGCACAACCTGTCCAGCGTCTCTTTAGGCGACCCTAACTACGTGAACGAAGTGAACAGCCACATGGCGAAATTCGCCTGATTGTGGAGCGGTAATTTTTGCCTGTTTCTTTACAAAATGGGGTAATTCAGTGGCCACGTCTCCAAAGAGGGTGGCTGCTTTTTTTAGTTACAAAGCAGTTTATTTCTTTGACAAGCTAAAATAGCGTGATTAATCGCAGTAAATGCGTCCAGGAATGTTCCCAATTAAACATAAATACTAAAAGTGAAATATATTTCAAAAAGAAAAGGGTGTTTCAATAGCGACCTCTCAATGTAAATAATCGTAAATATATATTATCGACTTTGCGGATTGTGAGGAAATCCTGTCGGAGAATCCGTCGGGCTTCATACGTGAGTCGGGCAAAAATTCATTTTTTGGTCGCAACAGGGTAAAAAATTAACGGCCTGTCTGTTTTTATTTAATTTATTCATTAAAATCATTTATTTATTTTAATTGTGATAAATTTAGATTCTTATTAATACATTTGGAAATATTCAGCGAATCTCACATTTTTTTTCAGTCGGCTTCACGAAATGAATCTCAGCAAACGCTATCGGCTGACGATTTTATTCCGCTCAAAACAACCTGCTATCCAGACATCGGAACAGTTAAACCTGAATTCTTATGTAGGGATATTCCTACATGAGGCTAAAATTTTGTCTGATTGTGAAACCGCGGCTCGGTGATAGGTTGTTCCTGCTTCTCATAAACAAAACTCATTTATTTTGCGTGCTACCGTATTTTATTCACGGCAGCAGGCGGCAATTATTTTGTGGTTCACGTTTATGGTTCATAAGTGGGACTCATACGCCAGACCTTGAATAAGCCAGGCAGCGGGGGATTTATGAAAGAAAACAGTTCGAATCATTGGGAGATAAAACATATTCCGGTCGATATCGACTTGAATATGCCGCGGTCCGCAGCCGCATTACCCGCGTCTGAAAATGTGCACGATGGGCTGGATATCTGGCTGCAAACGCTAGCCCCACTGAAGGTTGATTTGGTGCTGGAGGGCGAAACGGGCACCGGGAAAGACACCTTTGCACGCCGTATCTACGACCATTCCGGCTGTCGTGGCGCTTTTGTGCCAATTAACTGCGCGGCGATCCCCGAAACGCTGGCAGAAAGTGAACTGTTTGGCGTGACGGCGGGGGCCTACACCGGCGCGACACATTCGCGTGCTGGCTACATTGAAAGCGCCAATAATGGTGTCCTGTTTCTGGATGAAATTGACAGTATGTCCCTGAGCCTGCAGGCCAAGCTGCTGCGGGTGTTAGAAACCCGCACCGTGGGGCGCCTGGGCAGCACGCAGTCTATTTCGCTTAATCTGCGGGTGATTGTGGCCTCGCAAAAGCCCCTTGCCCAGCTCATGGAGCAAAAGCTGTTCCGCCAGGATCTCTTCTTCCGCCTGACGACGGTCAAAATCTCGCTTCCGGCGCTGCGTGAGCGCGTGGAATGCATTATTCCCCTGTTCCGCCGTTTTGCGCAGGAGTCTGCTATTCGACTGAATCGCCCAATGCCGCCGATGCCGCAGCACCTCAGCGAAGCACTATTGATGCACCGCTGGCCGGGGAATATTCGTGAACTGAAAGGCGCTGCCGAAAGGTTTGTGCTGGGGCTGCCGGCCCTGGGGCAGGTGGCGCACCCGGAGATGCGTTCCGTTCGGCTGCGCGAACGCCTGCGGCGGATAGAATACAGCCTGATAGAAGATTGCCTTTCGCGGCATGAAAATCGGGTTGTCAGCGCCGCACATGAATTGGGTATTCCAAGAAGAACGCTGTACCAGAGAATTAAATCTTTGACTGAAAAGGAAAATTAATTTTTTAAATTTCTTTGGAACTGCCGCTTACGCCGCGCCACTTAATCCGTGAATGACACAACATTTGCTGTTTAATTAACGAGGAGTAAACATCATGGCATCAGTAAACACCGGTAACAACGCGGGCGCAAGCAGCAGCCTGGCAGATAGCTTCCAGTCCCAGATGGACTCTATCGAAAACAAATCCATGCAGGACTCTCTGGACAAAGCTGAACGTGACCGTAAGAACGCCTACGTGTCCGGCTACCAGAACTCCGCCACCACCATGATCAGTTCTCTGGCACAGAACAAAATTTCCTTCTAATGCTAATCAGGGATTCGCCCCGGCGTGAATCCCTGATCTTCTCTTCTGCTGGCGGAAACTCTCTTATGCACATTCTTAATCCTGCGACAGGTATGCCTTTGCCAGAACCCGAGTCTCTGGGCGCTGCATCCAGCCCGGCCACTCAGTCTTCCATCCCGTTCGGCAACAGCGTCGCGAATCAAAGCGATGCCGCTTTCTTTTCAGCCGCGCTGCAGCAGCCGGAAGCGGCCTCGGCGATGGGCGGCGTGGGCGGGAAACCTGCCGCAATGTTTGAAAAAGCCTCCGGCATGTTCAAGCAGATGGAAGGCGACCAGAAACAGATGAATAACGTGCTGCGTAAAGCCGCGCGCTCCACCGATCCGCTGGTGCTTAACCAGGTGGACGACCAGCTCTCTAACTATTACCTGGAGAGCATGATGAACGCCAAGATCGTCTCGAAGAGCATTTCGGGGCTCGATAAACTGACCAACCTGCAGTAATCCATCATGCAACGACGCTGGCGAAAAATCCTGCAGCCCTGGCTGCTGGTCCTGCTGCTGGCAGGCTGCGACTCACAGGTCATTCTGAACACCGGCCTGACGGAAAACGATGCCAATGACATCATTTCCGAACTCTCGAAATACAAGATTGAAGCCGACAAGCAAATTGATAAAACCGGCGTCACCGTGCTGGTGGCTCAGGACAATATTGAACGCTCCGTCCGCATTCTCAACGCCAACGGGTTGCCGCACAAAGCGCGGACCAACCTGGGCGAGGTGTTCCAGAAAAACGGCATTATTTCCAGCCCGCTCGAAGAGCGCGCCCGCTATATCTATGCGCTTTCCCAGGAGCTGGAGTCCACGCTTTCACAGATTGACGGCGTGGTGGTGGCTCGGGTGAACGTTGTCCTGCCTGAGCGCGTGGCGCCCGGCGAGCCGGTGCAGCCCGCATCGGCATCGGTGTTTATTAAATACACCCCGGAGATGGACCCCGACAGCATTGAGCCCAGGATCCGTCGACTGGTCGCCGCGAGTATTCCGGGGCTTTCCGGGAAAAATGACGGGGCGCTTTCCGTGGTGTTTGTGCCCGCTGCGGCCTATCACGACCGCGTGGAACTGGTGACCTTAGGGCCTTTCCAGCTGACGCTTTCGCAGTATGCCACGGTCAGGACGCTGTTCTTCTCGCTGATGGGCCTGTTGCTGCTGCTCGGCGGGATCTTCACCCTTTTACCGAAGCTAAAGGCGATGAAGCGCGGTAAAAACTCAGGCTCGACTGGACTGGCCGTTGTGCCCTCAGAGCGGCGGTAACGCCAGTGGTTGCCTGGGACTACGCGCTCGCGGCGAACTGGCTTCGCTGGTGGCAGGAGGGATTCTGGCGGCAGGCGGATGCCAGCTGGTTCGGGCTGCCCTGGTTCAGCCTGGACGAGGCGCTGCGCCAGAGCCTGATGCTTAAATCGCCGCAGGCCGTGCCGGCTATGCTGGCGCTGGAGGAGTCTCTGCCGGAAACGCCCGACGCCCGCCTGCTGGCGCTGGTTTCGCTTGACTTAGCCCAGCGCGAAACGCTTTTTGCGCTGGTGGCTGAGGTTTGTCAGCGCGGGAGCGGGGCGGGGCAGCTCACCGAATCTCAGCGGATCTGGTGCGAACGTCTAACCCGGGGGCTACGCCCCGGCGTCTGGCTGCCCGCAAGTCTTAGTTTTAGCGAAGAGCCGAGTTTCGCCGTGCTCTGCCTGCTGCGCCCGATTCTGACGCCTGCGGCCTGGCTGCGGCTGCGGCTCAGTTTCCCTCAGCCTGTGATTGTGCGATGCGAAGCGTGGCTGGCGGATGAACCTGCGCCGCTAAATCGCCTGCAGGCGCTGTGGGATGGCGCGATCTGGCAGGCTCAACGTTCGGCGATGCCAGCGCTGAATGATTTTTCACGGGAGCAATAAACCATGTGGGTCGGCCGTAAACTTGCTTTAGAAGAGAACGACCAGGTGATTGAAGGCGTACTGTTGCCGCACTCCGCTTTGCAGGAGCAGCAACAGGCTCAAAGCCTGGTGGAACAGGCCATGCGCAAGAGTGAAGCCCTGCTGGAGGAGGCTCGTCAACAGGCTGAGCAGATGCTCGTCGAGGCGCAGGTCGATGCTGAACGGCTGGTCATCACACGCTGTGAAGAGGCAGAGCGGGAATTCTGGCTGCGGGTTGAGCCCTTTTTTAGCGAATGGCGGGCCGAGCGGGACGCGCAAAGTGCCGAAATCGTCGGCCAGGCGCAGGCGCTTATTGCGGCCGCATTTGAACAGCTGTTTGGCGGCCTGAGCGACCAGCAAAAGCTCACGGCGCTGCTGACTCAGCTTCAGAGTTCAAGCGCTCGGGCAACGGACGTCACGCTGTATCACCCCTCACAGTATGAAGCGCCGCTGGCAAGCTGGCTGGCCGCGCGCCCTCAGCTAGGCTGGACGCGCTGCATCGACGACGCGCTGGCGGCCGAAACGCTGCTGCTGCAAACCGCCCAGGGCGAGTTCAGCATTAGCTGGGCTTCGCTCCAGCAGCATTTGCTGCGCCTCGCCAGCTAACCCACTGCCAAAAACGTCCCGCCGGGAAGTTAATTTTCCCGCGTCGGGAACTGCCGCCTTTCTGCCGCCACTTATCATGCGATTTCAACGCGAGGAGAAACGTATGAGCAATTCCTTTGATATTCAGCGCAATCTCGACAGCCAGCTGTCCCGTCTGCACCACTCGGTTGCCGAGCTGGCGCAGAGCACGCTTGGCCAGCCCGCGCCAAGCATGGGCGACATGGTGGAATTCAAAAACGCCCTGATGAAAGAGGCGGCGGCGACCTTCACCGACAGCCAGCTGGGGTCGCTCAAGCATAGCCTGAGCAAGGAGATTATCGACTCTATCAACTAGTTATGCCGTCAACGGCTTATTCGTATCGATAAGCCGTTGTTTAACGCAGTTTGCACCCCGGATGGCTACCGTTTTATGCCGTCGATTACAGGAGAAGAGTCGTTGAATCAGCACGTTCGTTTACTGCGCTCAGCCATGTTTGCTTTGGCCGCTACCGCTGGTTGCTTCAGCGCAACTGTTAGCGCTCAAACGCCTGCCGACTGGCAAAATGGCGCCTATGCCTATTCTGCCCAGGGCACGCCGCTGCGCACCGTCTTGCAGGATTTCGCCAGCAGCCACGGCGTGAATCTGCGTTTAGGGGATGTGCCCGACAGCGTGGTGGATGGACGCCTGCGTTCCGACAGCGGCGTGGCCTTCCTCGATCGCCTGGCGCTGCAGTACCGCTTCCAGTGGTTTGTCTATAACGGCTCGCTGTTCGTCAGCCCGCAGTCGGCAGAAACCTCAAAGCGCATCAGCGTGTCAGCCGATGCCGCGCCGGATCTCAAGCAGGCGCTGCGTGATGTCGGGCTGCTGGAAGACAAATTCGGCTACGGCGAGCTGCCGGACGACGGCGTGGTGATTGTCACCGGGCCGCCGGAGTACGTCGCGCTGGTGGCGGATTTTAGCGCCAAAGACAAAGACAAAAAGCAGAACAAAGAGATGATGGCGTTCCCGCTGAAGTACGCCTCGGTGGCTGACCGCGAGATTAAATACCGCGAGAAAACGCTGCTGGTGCCCGGCGTGGCAACCATCCTTAACGAATTGCTGGGTAAAAAGAGCACCCGCTCTTCGCAGGGCATTGTACCCGGCGGAGAAGGCAGCTCGCGTGAAGCCCTCAACAAGTCATTCCAGGAACAATCGGACAATATTCTCTCCGGGCTGATTCAGGGCCAGGACAGCCGTCTGCGCGGCGCAGGCGGTGATGACGAAGGGGAAATGAACCCGCTGGTGTCTGCCGATGTGCGCAACAACGCCCTGCTGGTGCGGGACGATCCTAAACGCCGCGAGCAGTATCAGGCGCTGATTTCCCAGATCGACGTGCCGCAAAAGCTGGTGGAAATTGACGCCATGATCATTGATGTCGATCGCCACGCGTTTTCGAAGTTCTCCAGCAACCTCAGCGGCACGTTCGGCAACATTACCGCCGGTTCTTCCATGCTGCAGGGGGCAGGCACGTTATTCGTAACCGACTACAGCCGCTTCTTTGCCCAGATCCAGGCGATGGAAGGCGAGGGCAACGCCTCTATCGTGGCTAACCCGTCGATTCTGACGCTGGAAAACCAGCCCGCAGTGATCGACATGAGCGACACCGCTTTCATTACTGCGACCGGCGAGCGCGTGGCGACCATTGAACCGGTGACCGCCGGAACCAGCCTGCAGGTAGTCCCGCGCGCCATCGGCAACGGGCCAACCAGCACGGTGCAGTTAGTTGTGGATGTGGAAGACGGAAAAGTCCAGGTCAACGATGACGGCGTGGCAACCGGCGCGAAGCGCGCCACGGTCAGCACTCAGGCGCTGGTGCAGCAGAACGGTTCACTGGTGATGGGCGGCTTCCATTCCCGTGAAACCGGTGACACCGACCACCGTATTCCGCTGCTGGGCGACATTCCTTACCTGGGGAAATTCTTCTCATATACCAGCCACGAAACGTCGCAGCGCGAGCGGCTGTTCATCATCACGCCGCATCTGGTGGGCGATCAGGTGGACCCGACGCGCTACATCGACGAGCAGGATCGCCAGCAGCTTTCTTCGGCGATGAATGAAGTACAGCTCCGCCAGCGCTACAGCTCGATGAAAGGCGACATCGAAAACGCCATGCGGGATCTGGCGGAAGACAAAGTCCCTACCGGGTTCCAGGCAGGCGGTGAAGGCGTGAGTATTGGCCAGCTGTGCAACGTGGGGCCAGGGCTGTCATCGGACAGCTCCCACAGCCAGTGGTACAGCAATTCATCGGTGCAAATCAGCGTCGGGCTGATCCGCAATATCAGCGGCAAGCCGCAGCGTTTTGACGAATCCAACTGCCGCGATGATGACGTGCTTGCCGTGGCCGCCTGGCCGGGCGGAAACCTTGCCCCAGGCCAGTCGGCAGAAGTGTATATCGCCTACCGCACGCGGGGAGAAGGGCGCCGTAGCCGCCAGTCGCTGCTGAGCTCTGCCTCGTCATTGCCGGTGAATTCATCCAGGTCGCGCAGCTATCTTCTGCCGCCGCGCCCCGTACTGCATTAAGGAGCCACGATGAAACCTTCAATTTTGATACTGATGGCGCTGGCGTTTGTGCTTAGCGGCTGTGCCACCCGCAATGACAACGGCTGTGACAACGTGACGTGTCGTCCCCTGTCAGACAGCCACCACCTGACCATCTGGTGGCCGAACGATATGCGTAACGGCGTGCAGGATTACACGCAGATGCCGGTGCGCTGAGTGCGAGAGCGGGCGTGGCTGTTTTCACGCCTGTTTTTAAAAAATCATTTTTTTTCCTGTTGTTAGGCAGTTTTGTGGAACCGAAGCCGGTTTCTTTTCACTTAACAGGCGTCTTAATACTGCGACCCAGCAGGACTGGTCGCCTGTATCAACCCCGTTGTCATGGTGAGGTAATCGAATGAGTACGATTGGAAATATGCTGAATCTGGCCACTGCATTACCGCAGCTGGCGCTGAACGCAACCCCAGAAGGTATGGCCGCCAATCTGTTGAAAAACGTTGGCGATCAGATGGTGAACGACATTGCCTCCAAGCTGACCAACCTGCTTTTCTCCGGCGGCATGAACGGTAACAATAACAACACCTTTATGTCTCCGCAGAGTCAGGGCGGCGCGAGCATGGGCAACACGCTGGCAATGAGCAACATGCAGCAGATGCTGCAGCAAGTGATCCAGCAGATGGGCGTGAATTCCCAGAACACGCCGTTCAACAGCCAGGCGGGGGCGGGCAACATGAACGCCTTCAACAGCGGCATGAGCAACGGCCTGCAGTCACCTTCTACCGGCATTGGCCTGGTCCAGCTGCCGCTGTCCATCACCAGCGCCAACAGTGCGAACAGCTTTAACCAGCTGGGTAACAACATGGGCAGCCAGCTGGGCAGCAAAATGGGCCTGCAGGCGCTGGACGACGTGAAGTCGGACACCAGTGGCCTGTGTGGCGCGCTGGGCGGCGGCGGTAAAGTTGACGGCGGCTCAAAAGAGACTCGTGCTGAAATCGGTAAATTTATGGATCAGCACCCGGAAATCTACGGCAAGCCGCAGAGCGCGGGCGCCGGTATGCCGGGCCTGGTGCACGTTGGTAAAGGCCCATCCAGCTGGGAAGACGCGCTGAAAAACAGCAAGCCGCTGAGCGGCGATTCGCTGAAAGCCTTCCAGTCCGCGAAAAACGATCTGAAAACCTCCATGGTGGGTGGCTCTATCCCGGGTTCCGCCACGGCACCGGGCAACGGCTCTTCCAGCCTGCTGATGAATGCTGACGCACAGCTGTTTAACGGCAATATCATCAAAGATGCCCTGAAGCACCACCACGGCGCGCTTATGGGCCTGGCCAGCGCCGTGCTGGCCTAAGAGATTGGGTTGTAATCCACAGATGTTCTTTTGACGCGTGGTGCGAGGTAACTTCGCCACGCGTGTTTCGCGAAACTCTTCTTCGCCCTCTATTTGACCGGTTTTTCTGCGCTAATCGCGTGGGATACCGGTCTTTTTTTGTCTCGATCATGCCCGTGTATTTCCAGTACAGAATAATTATTCGACTCTCTCCCTAAGAGCTGTCTCTTAATCAAAAATCTCTGCGATTATGTAGGAGCGGCGAATATTCCGTTCACTTCCAGTTCTGTTTTATATGTCACCACTGAACTCGTGAACGGCTCGGGGGAGTCACCGTCACTCCCCCGAGACCCCGGACTCCCGGCCAAATAAATCGACCGCGTGAGCGGCAGACCTCCGTTTTATCTCCCAGTCCTGGGGCGGCTGAGACGCGTTCCCGACGCTCTCAGCCTCCGGCCGTTCCCGACGTCCGGACCCTGGCCAGTCGGAGAGAAAACGGAGGCGATTTAAGCCGGAACCATGCCTCGCTTTACGACTAACATTTGCCTTAGCTACAAAGTCGCCGGTTGTTTTACCCTCACCCTAACCCTCTCCCTAAAAGGGAGAGGGAATAAAAAAATGCCTCCCCTCACATGTTTTCTCCCTCGCCCCTTTGGGGAGAGGACCGGGGTGAGGGGCCGAATTGTTCACTAATATTTAGGTGATAGCCGGTGGGCTTGCTGCTTAGCGTTTCTGAACATGCGGGGAAAAAAGATCTATAGGTGAACGGAATAACTGCAGAATGACAGATATCTCCTGGAGGATTCACAAATAAAATGTGGTTAAGAAAGAACCCAGAGTAAGGGAAAATCGTCCCCGTTACTCCTCAAACTCAATCGTTTCACCCTTCAGGCGGCCCTCGAGCTTGCGCAGCAGGCGGTAAATAGCGGCCACCGCTTTTAGCGTGTCGCGCGGAATATAGGCGCCTTCTTCAGTGGTGCGGTAAAGATTGCGGGTAAGCCAGACGTAGCGCACCACCGGGATATTGGCGGCGTGCGCCAGTTTAATCAGCGCTTTGGCGTCTTCGTCCTGTGCTTTAAACAGCAGCACCGGCAGCGGCGTTTCGTCCGGGAGATAGCGCAGCCCCACGGCGTAGTGCGTCGGGTTCACCAGCAGCACGTCGGCTTTTTCCATCTCCTGCGGGGTGACTTTTTTTGCCGGTGCGTTGAGGATTTCGTGGGCGACGTGTTTGCGGTGGCCTTTGGTGTGCGGGTCACCTTCCATCTGCTTGTACTCGTTTTTCACGTCCTCGTGGCTCATGCGATTCTGCTTGAGGAAGAAGTATTTCTGCAGCGCGAAGTCGGCTACCGAAAACACCAGCATCACGCCAACGATGGTGTGGGCGAGAGTTTCCAGAATCGCCACGCCCGCATGCCAGAAGCCGTCCAGCGTGCCGCCTGAAAGGTTGGCCATTTGCGACAGACGGGGTTTGATCAGCAGCCAGAACACCACCGAAAGGGTGATGGCCTTCAGCAGGCTGTTGAGGATCTGGATAAACTGCTTTACCGAAAACATCTCTTTGAATTTATTCAGCGGGTTGAGCGCCTCAAGCTTTGGGGCCAGCGCGGCGATGGCAAACAGCGGACCAAACTGGATCCAGCCTGCGGCAATGCGCAGCAGGATTACGGTGCCCACCGTCATCATAAAAAACACCCCGATGGTCAGCAGCGCGGCACCGCCAACTTCCCCTAAAGCCTGGTTGAAAGGGCTGCTGAGGCGCATCAGCGGCAGGAGCATCAGCGCCTGCAGCTTTGCCATGCTGGCCTCCATCATGGAAAAGATCAGCTGCAGGACGCCGAACATGATCAGCAGTTTGGGGATGTCCTGACTCTGGCTCACCTGGCCCTTTTTGCGGGCCTCCTGAAGTTTATGGGGGCTGGCCTTCTCTGTTTTTTCACTCACGGCTTGGCACCCTCCGAAGCGGCATTACCAGGTGGTTTGACGGGCGGGCAGAATATCCGCCAGGTGCGGGATCATATCGCGCAGGCTGCTGAACTGGTGGCCGGCGAAATACTCCAGCGTGGGCAGGTAAAAGATAAAGAACAGCAGCCCGGCGATGCATTTTAGCGGCACGGTCAGTACCGTGGCCTGCAGCTGCGGACTGTAGATGCTGAGCACGCCAACGGCGAAATCGAGGAACAGCAGGAGCAGCACCAGCGGGCCAGCGTACAGAATGGTGTCGATAAACATCTGCTTTACCTGGCCGAGAAACACCAGGAATCCCTGCTCGCGGAAGTCGGGCAGCCAGCTGTCCACCGGCCACAGCCGGTAGCTGTCCCAGATAACCTGGGTGGCGAGGGACAGGCCAAAGTTGACGATCAGCACCATCATCGACCACTGCAAAAGCATGTAGCCGAGCGGCGTTTCGTCTGCTCCCAGGGCCGGGTTAAGCTGACCCCCGCTGAGTGCTCCACGCTGGTTATCAAACAGCACGCCCACCGACTCAAACAGCCAGAAGGGTAGCGCCAGCAGGTAGCCAAGAAAAATCCCCAGCACCACTTCTTTCAGCATCATGGCGACAATGCCCCACGGCGTGTGCGGGGCGTGGGTCAACATCGGGACAATAGTCGGCGTGACAAAAAGCGCCAGCGGCACGACAACCGCCGTGCGGATCATGCCTTTCAGGGCAGAGAACGCAAACAGCGGCGTCAGCAGCACGCACGGGTAAATGCGGGCGATTGCCAGCCCCAGCCCCAGCATGCCGTTGAAAATGGGCGTCAGTTCGGCGGCGATCATCGCAGGGTTCCGGACGCGGCCATCATGTTGAAGGCGGACTGCGCCAGCTCCACCATTTGCAGGCCAATCCAGCGGCCGCTCAGCGCCAGCGTGGTACCCACGGCCACCAGCTTGATGGCGAAGGGCAGGGTCTGATCCTGGAGCTGAAACACCGCCTGTAGCAGGGACACCACAATGCCCACCAGCACGGCCACCACCAGCGGTGGCGCGGAGAGCACAACCACCATCAGCACCGCCTGCTTAAACATGTAGATCATGTCCATAACGTCCTCACATATAGCTGTAGAACAGGCCGTCCAGCAGGCGCGTCCAGCCGCTCACCATGACAAAAAGCAGAATTTTGAGCGGCAAAGAGATGGTCATCGGCGACACCATCTGCATCCCCAGCGCCAGCAGCACGTTGGAGACAATCAGGTCCACCACCAGGAAAGGGATAAATATTAAAAAGGCAATTTTGAAGCCGTTTTGCAGCTCGGACAGCACGAATGCCGGGATCAGGATCAGCAGGTTGTCGCGCTGGTGGACGACCTTCTCCGACAGATCTTTCGGCCACATGCGCTGGCTGTTTTCCATCAGGTGTGTTTCAAGGTCCGGGTCGCTGTTGCGCAGCATAAAGTCGGTCAGCGGCTTAATGCCGTACTGTAAGCTGTTCTCTAAGCGCTCTGCGCTGGTGGTATCGAGAGGCTTCTCTTTGAAGCGGGTTTGCATCCCGTCGAATACCGGCGCCATCACGAACAGCGTGGCGGCCAGTGCAATGCCGTAAAGCGCCATGTTGGGCGGCGTTTGCTGCACCCCGATGGCGTTTCGCGTCAGCATCAGCACCATCGAAATCTTGAGAAAGCTGGTGGTGATCATCAGCAGCAGGGGCAGCAGCGAAATGGCTCCCAGCAGGATGGCCAGCGCCAGCGGATTGAATGAGCTGATATTCTCGGCCATCACACGGGTTCCATGGCCGTACCCGTCTGGCGCAGCATGCGGGTGACCTGGAAGCCGAGCGTGCCATTAACGTCCACCAGTTCACCTTTTGCCAGCAGGCTGTTGCCGTGACACAGCAGCGCCTCGCCCGGCGTGACGTGCTGAACCAATACCGTTGACCCCGCATCCAATTGCTGGAGTTCGCCAAGCGTCAGCTGTAGGTTGCCGCAGCGGATGGTTAAATCCAGCGACAAGTCGTCGAAACTCCCCCGTGTTGTTTGCCATTCCCCGGCGGGTACCACTTCTTCGCCGTCCTGCTGATCGTCGTACTCCAGGGGGGCGTTCGGGTAAGTCATGGTTAGCTCCTCGCTAAACGTAATGTGTAGTAAGTCTCTGTGAGTGGTTTCGCTCGCCAGTTCCAGGTGAACCTGAAATTGTCGCCTCGCCAGCGGCATAACGCCGTGTCCTTCCGGCGAGAAGAACGTCTCTGAGGGCAAAAGCAAATCTCCGCTAACCAGGCGGCGGGCGGCACCGGCGGAAAGCTGGAGCTTGCCAACGGTCAGCGGTAACTGGAGTGGGAGTTCAGGGTTTAGCGGGGCCATCAGCCGCTGCCAGGCCGGATGCTGAGCAAGCCGATGCAGCGTGGCCCAGGAGAGCGACAGCAGCGTGCAGGCCTGGGCTTCGCCGAGAAAAACCTCAAGGCGCAGCGTGACGTCAGGTTTTTGCCGTTCTTCTGCGGGCTGCAGAAACTCAAAGAGTTCGGCCAGTTCAGGGCTGAGCTGTTGACTGAAATAGCGCCAGTACCAGGCATTGTCCTCGGTGGAGACGCCTGGAAGCGCCGGGCAATCGGCCAGCAGCCCCAGCACCGGCAGCGGGTCGCTAAAAAGCAGCGTGCCAGCCGCGCAGTGAAAAGCTTCACCCGGCATATCTGGCTGGATCAGCGCTCGGGAGGGCAGGAGGCGAAGTTCTCCGGCTATTGCTTCCCGGAAGAAAGGGAGCCGCCAGCCGCTGCCGGTCCAGCGCCGCAGGCGGGCTTCATCCGGTGACTGAGCGGCAAGCGCCAGGCGTTTCATACCGCCTCCCGCCGCTTAAAGCGCAGGCGAACTTTTTTCCCCAGACGGCGGCTGAGCGAGCCTTGTCCATCCTGTTCAAAGCCGCGAACTTTGTCCCAGGCCTCGGCGGAAAAGCCGAGGGCAATATCCAGCCCATCGCCATTGGCCGGGGTAACCTGCGCCACCACTTCGCCTAAATCCGGCAGCAGCAGGCTAAAGCGGGCGGGCAGGCTTTCCTGCTGTTCAATGCCCTGTATCAGGTGCGATTCCAGCATCGCCCGCAGGGCGGAAGACGGGGATTCACTGGCCTGCTGCGGCTGTTCCGTGCCGCCGAGCGAGCCATCAAACAGGTTAAGCGCCAGAATGGGCATCACCGGGTCGGGCTCATCGTCAGACAGGAGATCGCTGAACTCTTTTTCATCCCGCGACAGCTTCTGGCGATCGCTGGCCCGGCCTGACGAGGACGTGCTGCGAGCGGGCATCTGCGGCATGAAGGGCGTGTTATTTCCCGGCGCGTGCGGTGCACGAGGCGTGGGTGCCTGCGGGGCGTTCTCGGGCTGGTGATGCGGCTGCGGGGCCGGATGGGCCTGCTGCCAAAGCCTGGGCTGCGGGTGAGCGTTTTTTAGCGCGTGGTGAATCATAAAGCGTTCCCCTGATTTTGGTTAAGCAAATACTCCATTTTTTCGATGTCCCGCTGGCAGCGCTGTACGGCTGACTGCGCGGCGGTCAGCCGCTCCTGCTGCTGTTGCACCTCTTCCTGTAGCTGGTGCGTGTGCTGAATTTGTTGAATCACGCCCGCGCGGCTGGATTTCTCAACGTCCAGCGTCTCCCGCAGGTCGTTAAGCGGCTGCGTGACGCCCGCGTGCTGCGGCACGAAATTATTGCGCAGCTGCAAATAGCCGATTTTCTGCTCTGCCAGCTGCTGCTCGCCCTGCTCGACGGCCTGCCGGCAGCGCCGGAGCTGCTGCTCATGCTGGCGCTGCTCGCTTTCACAGCGGCGTAAGCGTCGCCGCCGGATGGGCAGTAAGAGCGTCAGCACTTGTTCCAGAGCAACCTGCTGCGGGTCCGGTGAAAGCGGCGTTTCCGCCTCGCTATAACGGCGCATAAGCAATCACCTCCTGTAGCTGCTGGCGGGTGTCGACGAAGTCGCTCGGGGCGTGGTTGGCCTGGCGTAAAAACGCGTTGATGGCCGACTGAGATTGCACTGCGGCGTCGGTCATCGGGTCATTTCCCGGCTGATATTCCCCGAGGCGGATCAGCATTTCGACCTGCTGGTAAGCCGACATCATCTGGCGCAGCGCGCTGGCTTCGGCAATGTGTTCTCGTGGGACGACGTTGCTCATGGTTCGGCTGAGGCTGGCCAGCACGTCCACGGCAGGGTAGTGCCCGCGCTCCGCCAGGCGGCGGGTCAAAACGATGTGGCCGTCTATCAGCGAGCGGACTTCATCGGCCACGGGATCGTTCATCGAGTCCTGTTCGATCAGCACCGAATAAAGGGCGGTGATGGAGCCGCGTGAGGTTTTCCCGGCGCGCTCGAGCAGCCCTGGCAGCAGGGTATAGACCGACGGCGGCAGCCCGCCCCGGCCCGGAGGTTCGCCGAGCGCCAGGCCAATTTCACGCTGGGCGCGGGCAAAACGCGTCAGCGAGTCGATAATCAGCAGGACGTTTTTGCCTTTGTTACGGAACGCTTCGGCAATGGCCGTGGCGGTAAACGCCGCGCGGGCGCGTTCCATGCTGCTGCGGTCAGAGGTGGAGCACACCAGGACGGTGCGTGAGCGCAGTTCGGCATCCAGCTCGTGGTCGAGGAATTCGCGGAGTTCGCGGCCACGTTCGCCAATCAGGCCAAACACAATGGCATCGCACGGCGTGTTGCGCGCCATTTCAGCGAGCAGAGTCGTTTTGCCGCAGCCAGCCCCGGCGAAGACGCCCACGCGCTGGCCCACGCCAATCGTAAGCACGCCGTCAATGGAGCGAATGCCCGTCGGCAGCGGAGTATCAATGCGCGGCCTGTCCGTGGGAGGTGGCGCGTCGCCGAGCACGCCCCGGGCGTCCGGTGTTTCGCTGGCCAGCGCAAAAGCCGACAGGCTGTCTTCGTCGATGGCGCGGCCAAAGCCGTCCAGCACGCTGCCAAATAAGCTGTCCGACACGCTAATAGAATGGGGCTGAAACAGCGGCGTGACGCGAGCGCCCTGGGCGATGCCGTCCAGCGGCCCCAGCGCGGAAAGCAAAGTGTGGCGCGGGTTAAAGCCGACCACTTCGGCCATCACTTCGGTGTCGCCGTCGCGGCTGATAAGACACAGGTCGCCGATGCGTGCCTGCGGCAAGCTGCTTTCCAGCAGAATGCCGCTGATGCCGGTGATGCGCCCGTAGGCGCTGACGGCGGAAAGCTGGCTCAGGCTGCTATGGCGCTGGGCAAACCAGGCGTTGAGGTCGGACTGATAGTGCCCCATCACCATTTCACCGCGATGTTTTCTTTGCCGCCAAACTGCACGCTGTCGCCGGTAATGCCGGTCAGGCGCAGGCCGTTACGTTCGTCCCCGACAAACAGGCGCTGCCCGTCCTCGGTCACGATGTTGGCGTGCGGCCCGGCGGTAATTTGCACGATGTGGAAGGGCAGCACGGCCTCGCGCACTTTGGTTTGGTTTGTGAGCGTCACCTTGAGCTGATAATCGCTGCGGATGCTGTCCACCATGCGGCCGACAATCGGCAGCTGGTTTTCCTGCAAATCCCCGGTGAGCGTAATCCCCTGCGGCGTGCTGGCCAACTGCACTTTGTTATAGAGCTCCCGCTCGCGCAGATCCTGTTCCACCAGGCTGCGCAGTTCGTTGCTATTGGTAATCGCCGGTTTAATTTGCGGCTCATCGTCGCTGTTTTGCTGGGCGATGCCGGGCTGCAGCACCCAGCTGAAGATGGTGAAGGTCAGCAGCATCAGGCTGGACAAGGTGAAGATTTGCGCCCAGCGGGGCAGGATCCTTGCCAGCAGCGAACGGCGCGCGGTCGGCGCTGGTTTGCTTTGTGCCCCGCCGACGGGTTCGCGTATAGCGGATTCTGGCTGACTCGGGCTGACAGCAGGCAACGGCGGTGGCGGGCGGTTATCCCATTCGTCGTCAGCGGCGGCAAGCGTCAGCCAGACGCCGCCGACGGCGAAGATTTCACCGGGCTGCCAGAGTTGCTGTGCGCTCAGGCGTTCGCCGTGGCGGTGGCAAACGGTGCCTTCCATCGGCGTGAGCATCCAGCCTTCGGCGCTGCGGCTTAGCAGCGCGTGGCTGGCTTTAATACCGCCATCGTTGAGCTGCAAATCGCTGTCGGCGGCGTTGCCCAACTGCCAGCGTTCGCCGCTTAACGGCAGCGCCGCGCCTTCATGTAATCCGTTTAATACTCTCAGCTCATACATGGCAGCACCCTTTATGCAGTGAAGGCGTCAAGCGCGTTTTCGTGAATATCAATGCGCCCCAGCACGTTGACCGGCAGGTTAAATTGCAGCTCGGCGAAGGACAGCACCGGGACGTGATGGAATTCGTCCTGGATAAGCAGGCGCAGCGGGCTACGTAAATCCTGGGCGGACAGCAGCACGCTGGTTTGCCGCTGGAACAGGGGGAACACTTCCCGGAGCTGGTCCAGCAGCAGGGCGTGTTTGTCCTGGCTGAGGGCGAAGAAGGTTTCGTTCTGCGTCTGGCGCAGGCTGTCGCGCAGGATCTCTTCGGTTTCCGGCGTCAGCAGCCAAACCTGTATCCCGCCGTCGTGGCTGTACTGGTGGCAAATGTGTTCTTTGATGTCGATGCGAACCTGGTCGACCAGCAGGCCCACATCGCGCTCGTGCTGGCCGTGCACAATCAGCGATTCGGTGATGCTGCGCACCGAACGCAGCGAAATTCGTTCGGCCACCAGGCGCTGCAGCACGGCGCTCAGACGGGTGATCGGGAAGATGCGCTGGAATTCCTGCGCCAGCTCCGGCAGGTCCATCTCCAGCCACGAGATAATGGCGCGGGTCTCCTGCAGGCCGATAAAGCGCGGGCCGCTGGCAAAGAGCGCTTCTTCCATGCGGGCCAGCAGCAGCTGGTGCGAACTCCAGGACTCCATCTGGAATTTATCCAGCAGAGGATCGTTTTCTTCCAGCCACGCCCAGCCTTTTTCCTGCGGATAGGTTTCCGTGCTGAGTTCTGTCCCGGTTTCTTCCTGGGCCAGCAGGCGGTAGTCCAGCGCCCGCTTGCTTGAGCTGAAGGTGCCAATCACTTTCGGCACTTCGTACACCAGAAAACGAAATTCATCGTCAGGCTGGTACGGCGAGAAGTCGATGTTGAAGACCGGCAGCGTGAAGCCGTACTGGTTCACAATGCGGTTACGCAGGCGGCGAATGTCTTCGATAAGCGCCATGGCCGCCGGGTCACCGGCGCGAGCCGACGAGAAGCTGAGGACAAACAGACGGCTGGGGTTGAAGGTACGAATGTCTTCTTCGCCGTTGGCTTCCGGGGCGACAATTTCGCCGCCTGTGGTGGTGGCCGCCGCGCGTTTGGCGCGCCACAGCTGAAACAGCCCCGAGCCCAGGGTGATTATCCCGAGCACGATAAACACCGCCGTGGGCATGCCCGGCAGCAGGCTGAAGCAGAACATGCCGATGGCGGACATAATCCACGCCTTAGGCTGGTTGGTTAGCTGGTCGCTGATTTCGCGGCCAATGTTGTTGTTGGGAATGTCTTCGTTGGCCGACACGCGGGTGATCATCATCCCGGCGGTCAGGGAGATAAGCATCGCCGGGATCTGGTCAATCAGGCCGTCGCCGATGGTCAGAATGGAGTAGACATTGGCGGCGTCGCCTGCGGCCATGCCCAGCTGCAGCACACCAATACAGAAGCCGCCCACCATGTTGATGCTGAGGATCACAATCCCGGCAATGGCATCGCCTTTCACGAACTTCATGGCGCCGTCCATTGCCCCGAAAAGCTGGCTCTCTTTCGCCAGATCTTCACGTTTGCTTTTGGCCTGCTGGACGTTAATCAGCCCGGCGCGCAGGTCGCTGTCGATAGACATCTGCTTGCCCGGCATGGCATCGAGGGTAAAGCGGGCGGCCACTTCGGCAATACGCTCTGAGCCTTTGGTGATCACCAGGAAGTTCACCACCGTCAGGATCAGGAACACCACCAGCCCCACCGCCAGGTTGCCGCCGACCACAAAGTTGCCGAAGGCGGTGACGATATGCCCGGCGTTTTGCTGCAGCAGGATCTGGCGCGTGGTGGAGATAGACAGCCCGAGGCGGAACATGGTGGTCAGCAGCAGTACCGCCGGGAAGGTGGTGAACGCCAGCGGTTTGGGCAGGTACATCGCCGTCATGATAAGCAGGCATGACACGCTGATGTTGACCGCAATCAGGACGTCAATCAGCCCCAGCGGCAGCGGGATGATCAGCATGAACACCACCGCCAGCGCGATGAAAGCCCCGACGACCTCGGAGCGTTGCATGGCGGTTATTGCCAGCCGGTTAAGAAGGTTAAACAAAGCGTTCATGGGCTATTCAATCCTGGTAAAGTCCGTTTACTGCGCCAGCTGGCTGCGTTTTTCCCACGCGGCGTATTCGCCGTTGAGGGTGCGCAGCAGAAGCAGGGCGTTGCTGCGGGTTTCATCGTTCCCGCCCCAAATTTTCTCCGGCAGCGCCTGGAGCAGCGTCAGCAGCCCGTTGAAAAAGAGAGACTGCTGCAGAGGTTTTTCGCCCACCACCTGCAGCCCAAGCTGGGTCAGGTCGCGGGAATAGAAGCCGTTGCGGCACATGCTGAGCAAGGAGCGCGTCATGACATCGGCCCCCATCGTGACGTGGGAATATTTGCTCTTCAGGCGGTCGAGGAACTGGGCGACTTCCGACAGCGTGTGCGTAATGGCGCGGGTGTCGTTCAGCCCGGAAAGCAGGCGGCGCAGGGCCGTCGGCGGGGCGGATGGGGCCAGGGCGGCGATGTCATCGGAAAGCGCGCGCTGCAGCGTACGCAATGCGGGCACGAAGCCATCGACGCCAAACTTGTCCAGCAGCACGTCCATGATGTTGTCGGCAGACTGCTGGTTGATCACGCCGCTGTAATAGAGCTTGCGCATTTCGCGCTTCTGCGCCGGATCGCTGCTGAAGGCGGCAATTGCCGGGGCGGTATTCACCCCGGCGTTAATTTTTTCCGGGTGCTGCTGCTGCAGGTCGGCAAGCATTTGCTCGACGCGTGCCGCCAGCGCCGGGTTGCTGCCGTTTCGCAGGCGCATCGCCATCAGGCTGAGGGTGACAAATGCAGAAGCCGGGTCGTGATTGGCCTGTTCGAGCAAATCATCCAGCGTCGGGGTTTTTCCGTCGCCACCCGACAGCATTCGTTCAAAAGCCGATTCCTGCTCGGCCTGCTCTTTCCCCGACGGGCTTTCTAGCAGTTTCCCCAGCTCTACAAGGTGAGTGACCTTGATTGCCGCCACGGAGATACGGCGCAGCTGGGTGGCCTGCGTGCGCTGTTCCTCATGTTTGATTTTCTGTTCGATGCTTTCCGCAAAAGTTGACGCCATCGACTCCTGAGCGGCCCCGGGCCGCTGCGGCGCGGGCGCTGCACGAGTGGCGGACGAGGAACTGCTCGCCGCGCTCTTATCGTTATTAGTGTCGCTGATTAGCTCATCGACCAGGGCGTCCGCCTGTTCGGTTTCAAGACGCAGATTGTGGTGATGGTGGTGCTGGGGGATTCTCATGTTCATTGCGGTGTGCCTTACCCGATTCGCCTGCCAGTGTGTGGGCTAAGGCCTGGGGCGGTTCCCCGACAAATAAAAAATTTCCGCCGCTGGGGATGTGTAAAAAGTTGCACAAACCCGTTTTCGGGCTGTGTGTGTTTTTGCTCATATTTATCTGATTAATAAAAATTAATTGTTATTAATCAATGTGTTGTTTTGATATTTTTCGCTGGCACGGCGATTGCTATAGGACGAACTCCTGAATCTATTCCATAAAAAGGTGTTCACTATGTCAGCAATGTTTGATTTCGAATCACAGGTTTTCCCGGATGCGCAGGCTGCTTTTGAGTCCCACGTTGTGCAGGGCGAGTTTCCGGTGGTTAACTGGGAGCGCGTGATGCGCGACAACGAACAGCGGCTGTACAATTTTATTCGTAAACGCGTGGCAAATTTTGCCGATATAGAAGACCTGGTGCAGAACACCTGGTATGAAGTGATTCGTAACAAGCACAAGTTTTGCGGCACGTCGCGCCCGGAAACTTGGATGTTCGGGATTGCGGTAAACCTGGTGAAAAATCACTATAAATCCGTCAAAGTGAGCTACCTGCACGATGAGTTAAACGATGATGTGCTCGGTACGCTGCTGCATTCGGAGCAGCCGGAAGGGGTGACTGAGGGTAAGGACATCCTGTCGAAAGTGTTGCAGCGCATTGCGCAACTCCCTGAAGATTATCAGCAATTATTACAGCTGATCGTTGATCACGATATCAGTTACCAGGAAGCGGCTGACCGGATGACTATTCCTATCGGCACCGTGCGTTCCCGTCTTTCCCGTCTCCGACAGTCTTTGAAACAGGATCTGGGATGGGACAGCCTGAACTGAGCGAGCGGTGCTTCGTTACTCCCTGAACGAGAAGAATCACACTCTATGAAACAAGACGGCGGGCCGCACCCACGGCCCAATGATACTCAGGCATTGCTGAGCGCCGCTTTCAATAGCATGCGCGAGCTGGTTTTCATTGTTGACAGGGATTTCAATATTGTTTTTGCCAACCACAAGGCGCTCAGTCTTTGCCTGCCGGAAGGTGCCGGCCAGGAAAGGGCCGGGCATCTGGTGGGTGAAAATATTTTTACCCGGCTGCGGGGCTATGGCGACCTGCCGCTGCTGGCGGTGGTTGAGCAGCAGCTGGATCGGCCAGAACATTCGCCTTACGGCGATAAAATTAACGCCCGGTTTCAGGCGGCAACGCAGGCTATTCCGGTCGAGGTTTGCCCGAGCCGCTTCGAGTTTCAGCGGCAGAACTGGGTGATGATGGTGGTGTGCGATACCCGCTATCGCAATGATATTCATCGTTTTTACTACGATCGTGAAAACGAACTTCGCGACATTCTGGACAATATGCCGGATGCGATTCTGCGCGTGGACAGTGAACAGCGGCTGCTCTATGCCAACGAAACGGCGCTGCAGTGCATGCCCAAGAGCGCGGCGGCCATCGGGCTGAAGATCAACTCGCTTATCGGCGATTCGACGCTGATGGAGCAGATCGGCTGGTCGCTGCAGCTGGTGCTGAGTAAGCATATTCAGCTGGAGGCCGTGCTGCACGGCATGCGATCCGACCTGCGGGTGTCGAGAATCTACCAGGCGCGTTTTATTCCTGAATTTACCCAGCAGCAGACGCTGAAGTCCGTGCTGGTGATCGCCCGTCCTGCCTCCCGGCAATATTTTGCCGAACAGCAGGTACGGCAGACTCACGAACAGCTGCGGCAGATGACCCAAAAGCTGCAAAGCAGCGTCGAAAACGAGCGCAAGCATATGGCGCGGGAAATCCATGATGAGCTGGGCCAGCATCTGACCTCGCTACGGGTGGGGATTTCGCTGTTGGGCCAGAATCATCCTGCGCTGCAGCATGAAGTTGAACCTTTGACGCAGCTGGTGGATGGCACCATCAAAGTGGTGCGCGATATCGCCACCCAACTGCGCCCGGCGGTGCTGAACATGGGGCTGAAACCCGCGCTTATCTGGCTGCGGGACCAGTTCAACAAGCACCGTTCCGGCGTGTGTACGCTGACGATTCAGCCGCTGCCGGTGTCGCTGTGTGACGATGAGGTCACCGCGATTTTTCGCGTGGTGCAGGAGTCGCTCACCAATGTGCAGCGGCATGCCAAAGCGCGGGAAGTGGAGGTGAAGGTACTTACAAAGGGCAAAGTCGTGCTGATTTGTATCAATGATGACGGGCAGGGATTTGATCCGGGCCAGGTCTCCGACGGGGCCTTTGGGTTATTGAGTATGCGCGAACGCTGCATGATGAAAGGCTGGACGTTTAACATCCACAGCACGCCGGGCAAAGGGAGCTGCGTGCATATCGAGATCCCTTATGCCCTGCCAGCCCCGGCTAAAGTTTATGATAGCGAATAGCAAACTTGATGATGTCGGCGTTGTTGTCGAACTGCATTTTTTCCATCATCCGGGTCTTATGGGTGCTGACCGTTTTGTTGCTGATGCTTAGGGTTTCTGCGATGCCATTGATGTTTTCGCCGCTGCTCAGCAGGCGAAGGATCTGCTTCTCACGCTGGGATAGCGTGGCGTAGCGGCGAAGCTGGTCGTTTTCCTGGGTTGAAAAGACGATGGCTTCCGCCAGGGAGGGATCAATGTAGCGCTGGCGGGAGGCGACGCGATGAATGGCGTGCAGCAGCGTTTGCGGGGCCTGGTCTTTAGTAATGAAACCGTGGGCGCCGCTGGCGAGGACCATTTGGGCGATTTGCGGCTCGTTGTGCATGCTCAGCACCAGCACCGGCAGCATCGGCCACAGGCGGGTGATTTGCTGCACCAGCTCCGGCCCGGAGTCGCCGGGCATGGAGAGATCCAGCAGCAGGACATCGACGTCAATTTCCGTCAGCAGCGACAGCACCGTTTTGCCACAGCCCGCTTCCGCCACCACTTTAATTTTCTTATCCAGTGAAAAAATCTGTTTCAGGCCCTCGCGCATCAAAATGTGATCGTCCGCGAGGAGGAGTCTGATTGCCATACCGTCTGTCATCCATAATTTATAGTTATTAAATCGTTCTTTTTTATAAGAATAATCATCGCGCACGAATTGCAAAGACGCGTGTTAAATGAACATAGCAGCCTCGCTGCGGCGAATCTAGCTTTGCCGGGGGCGATAAGGTTGCAGCTTGTTACAAGTTTCCCCTGGAACCCACTTCGCCTGCCGCTCACTCACGCCCCATGTTCCTGACCGACAGGTGAAATCATGGTGATTGCCGAGCAGCTCTACCACAAACTCCAGCCGCTGTTTAAACAGCTGAATGCGCCTGGCATGGTGTACAACGCCCAGGGCTACTACTCGTTAACCCTCGACAGCGGCCAGCAGGTTTTCCTGGAGCTGACGGAAAACCTGACGCTGGCGATGATGGGCCTGCTGGCGCTGCCGGATAATCCCGGCGAGGCGCTGCTTCTCGAGCTGTTACAGGCCAACCTGAACATTGACCAGCAGCCAGCCATCACCGTTGCCGCCGATAAAGAGCGTGCGCAGCTGGTGGTCTGGGCGGCGTTACCCCTGGACGAACTGCATCTCGACACGCTGCTGCCTTTGTTGGAGCGGTTGAGCTGGACGCTGTCGGTGATTGGCCGCTGGTGCCAGCCTGCCGCGCCGCGTGAGCGCCAGGCTGCACCGGAGACAGAAAAAGATCGGCTTCAGCGCCGCCAGATTGAAGCGCTGATGCTGCGACGTTAACGTCCAACCAAGGGGAAAAGATGAGTACGATTTCTGCCAGCCATGTGGCGCCACATATCGCCATTGAATATCACCGCCCGGAAGACTATCTCGCTGCCGAAAGCGCTTTGCATAAGCTGCTCAGTCGGCCCAATGGCCGAAGCCTGGTGGGCGAACTGCGTAACCTCAGTACCCAGGGCCGGTACGTTAAGGTGAAAGTCACGGCGATGGCGAATACGGTTGCCCGCCCGGTGCTGACCGACTCTCAGGTCCGCCGGTTTCACCTCTCCGGCAGCGAGTACGATAAGGCGCACAATAAAAAAGCGACGCAATTAGCGCAAAAACAGCCGCTCGGCAAAAAAGGCGAGGGGACCAGCGTCAGCGTCGACTGGAACCCGCGGCAGTCCGTGGCTATCGATGCCCACGGCCGCCCAAGCCTGCTGGACGATCCCTCGCTGGCTTTTGTGTCGCTTGCCCATGAGCTGGTTCACGGTTATCGCATGATGAAAGGGACCTACACCGGAGGGACTTCCGACCGCTACGATACGGGCTCGCCGGCCGGGCAGGAGGAATCCCGCGCGGTGGGTATCGGCAAGTATGCGGGTGAAGCGCTGTCCGAAAACGGTATTCGCCATGAGCACGGCCTGCCGCTGCGCGGGCAGTACGCCGCAGGGTAAATTCTTCCGCAGCAGGAACCACCGCGCCGCTCTCCCCACATAACCTGTTGACGCAACAACTAAAGTGGGGAGATATCATGCCGTTAAACAACGTTGATACCAGCCTGCGGGTCGATCCAGGCCTGATAAGCGGTAACTCAAACCGACGGGTTTCCATGCGCCTCGCGCTGGAGCCTAATAACCCTCAGCATTTCGATTGCACCGTGAACGTGTCGTCGCGCCGGGCTGACGCGCTCTATTACGCCAATAAGGCAATAGATGATACCTGGCGCATTCTGGACATGGGGTCGGGTAACCAAAAGAACCATGTTCGCGCCACGATGGCCGAATCCTATAAGCGAACGCTTCTGTCGCAGAAGGAAACGGGCATCGGGGACTACACCGTGCGCGCCTGGGAGGCCTCTAAGTTTCGAGCGGGAAACTGTGGCGAAATGGCGGCGGTGAATGCGCTACTGCTGGCTAACTCCCGCGTCAAACAGCCGGTTTCCGTGGTGCATAACCGCGATGTCGACCACGCTTTTGTGATCATCGGCGATCCGCGGGAGAACGGGCGGTCTGTGGTGTCCGACCCCTGGCCGGAATTTGGCCGAGCCATGCGGATAGAAGACGCGAAATTCGGCGACAGTTACCACGTACTGCATACGTATCCTGTTGGCCACCGGGACGATGATGTTCGCGAGAAGCTGCTGCGTGGCGAGAAAGCGACGCAGGCGGAAGTGGATAAAGCGTTCCGTAAGGCCGCGCCAAAACTCGCGAAGCTAAGCCCTGAAAAGCTGCGGGACTCGGTGGTGGCGGGGCCAGGATACGTGCAGCGGCACGCCTCCAACAACCTGGGTATTCAGTACGATGGCACCGACAGCCGGGGCGTTGTGCAACATTTTGACCAGTCGCTGTCCGTCGGGCAGATGCGTTCCCGAATGATCGGGCCTCAGGCTGCGGTAGATGCGCAGCAGCGTGGGACACCTGCGCCAACGTTCACCAGTAACGATCGGCCTCGTCAGCGCACGGAATCGTTCGCCGCGGAATCTTCTTCCCGTGGCCGCCGCCCGAGAACGGCATCCAATGCGGTTCCCCCCGCAGCCCCTCGTCGCCGGGCAAACTCCGTCGATATTCGTCCGGCCCCGATGCCCATTTATGCCCCACCGCCTCCCGCGCCTGGAGGGATGTACAGCACGGTTCCGCTGCCGGGTCATGCCCCCGCGTTCAACTACGGCCCGCCGCCAACGGCTGCACCGGTTTATAGCTACGGCCCACCGCCAGCTGCAGCGCCGGTTTACAGCTATGGCCCGCCGCCGGTGCACGCCCATGCGCCTATGCACGCGATGGCAAGCCGACCGGTTTACCGTGAGCCGCCGGTTATTCCGCCGGATGTCTACGGCACTGCACCAGCCCCGGCCCGAACCCGGCCTCGATCTAACTCAGTCACTGCCGCTTTCCGGCGAATCATAGGTAACTAACGATGCCCGCACCTTCAAAATTAGCGCAAGTTTTGCAGCCGCTGTTGACCGATGAGCTGGGGCAAAGAGTCGAGCTTGAGAACGCAGAAGGCTATTCCGTTGAGCTTGGCGAGGGCGTGACGCTGGAGATCAGCGAATCGCCGGTTGGGCACCTGCTGCTGAGCTGCATGCTGCCCGTTCAGCCCACCCGGCTGAGCGATACCGACACGCTGACGGTGCTGCTGCAGGCTAATCTGCTGGGGATGGATTATCCCCCGGTGCTCACCGGGCTGCTGCCCGACCAGCAGCAGGTTGTGCAGTGGAGCAGTCTGCCGTTCCATCAGTTGGAGCCGGAAGTGCTCAAGCGGCTGTTTAACCGCTTTGCGCAGCAGGCCGAAAAGCTGGCCGCGTGGTTGGTTTAACCGCGATCCTCACGTTTTAGCCGCCTTCGTGCGGTTAAAACGTTTTTCTGAATGAACCTCCAGGAAGAGGCAAAAAACGGCAGGGTCAGGGGAGTAAAAGTAAAACAATAGTGGCTGTTTATACAGTATCTCGTCATAATTCGGGCCACAGACGCCGTTCTGTGACTTAAATTATCCAGAGAAAGAAGTGATGTTATGGCTTTGTCGTCGGCGCAAAAAGCGCAAATAGGTGCCTGGTATAAGGCGTTACAGCAGCAGATCCCGGATTTTATTCCGCGAGCGCCTCAGCGGCAGATGATCGCCGAGGTGGCGAAGACCCTTGCCGGTGAAGAAGGGCGGCATCTGGCTATTGAAGCGCCGACCGGCGTCGGCAAAACCCTCTCTTACCTGATCCCCGGCATTGCTATCGCCAGAGGGGATCAAAAAACGCTGGTGGTCAGCACCGCCAACGTGGCGCTGCAGGATCAAATTTACAGCAAAGATCTGCCGCTGCTGCGCAAAATCATTCCTGACCTGAAGTTTACCGCCGCCTTTGGCCGCGGGCGTTACGTGTGCCCGCGCAATCTGGCCGCGCTGGCGACCGATAACTTTACGCAGGGCGATCTGCTGGCGTTTCTGGACGATGACATGTCGCCGACCAGCAAAGCCGAACAGCAGCGCTGCGCCAAACTTAAAGCCAGCCTCGACGGCTATAAATGGGACGGGCTGCGGGATCACACCGATGAGGCGATTGACGACGATCTCTGGCGACGGCTAAGCACCGATAAAGCCAGCTGCCTGGGGCGAAACTGCCACTGGTATAAAGAGTGCCCGTTCTTTGTGGCCCGCCGGGAAATCGACGAGGCGGAAGTGGTCGTGGCCAACCACGCGCTGGTGATGGCGGCGCTGGAAAGCGACGCGGTGCTGCCGGAGGCGAAAAATCTGCTGCTGGTGCTGGACGAAGGCCATCATCTGGCGGACGTTGCTCGCGACGCGCTGGAGATGAGCGCGGAGATAACGCCGGGCTACAGCCGCCTGCAGCTCGACCTGTTCAGCAAGCTGGTGGAAACCTGCATGGCGCAGTTCCGGCCCAAAAGCCCGCCGCCGCTGACCGTGCCTGAACGTCTGACCAATCACTGCGACGAAGTGTACGAGCTGCTGCAGTCGTTTAACGCGATCGTTAGCCTTTGGCTGCCGGGGGAACGGGAAGGCGAACACCGCTTTGAAATGGGCGTCCTGCCCGAAGAGATCATGGTGATTTGCCAGCGCCTCGCGAAGCTGATGGAGGCGCTGCGCGGCCTGTCGGAAGCGTTGCTCAACGATTTGAGCGAAAAAACCGCCAGCCACGATATCGTGCGCCTGCACCGGGCGCTGCTGCAAATGAACCGGGCGCTAGGCTTCTTTGAAGCGCAGAGCAAGCTGTGGAAGCTGGCGGCGATGGAGCAGGCCTCCGGCGCGCCGGTGTCGAAGTGGGTGACGCGTGAAATCCGCGAGGGGCAGCCGCATCTGTTCTTCCACTGCGTGGGGATCCGCGTCAGCGATCAGCTGGAAAAAATGCTGTGGCGCAAAGTGCCGCATGTGATTGTGACCTCCGCCACGCTGCGCTCGCTCAACCGCTTTGATCGCCTGCAGGAGATGAGCGGCCTGCGTGAGAAAGCGGGCGACCGGTTTATCCATCTGGACTCGCCGTTTAATCATATTGAGCAAGGGAAAATCGTTATCCCCAAAATGCGCTTTGAGCCGCTGATGGAGCACGAGGCGCAGCATATTGCCGAGATGGCGGCCTTCTTCCGGGCGCAACTGGCACAGGGCGAGCATAAAGCGATGCTGGTGCTGTTCGCCAGCGGCCGCGCCATGCAGCAGTTTTTAACCCACGTCACCGATCTGCGGCTGATGCTGCTGGTGCAGGGCGATCAGCCCCGTTACCGTCTGGTGGAGCTGCATCGCCAGCGCGTTCAGGCCGGGGAAACCAGCGTGTTGATTGGCCTGCAATCTTTTGCCGAAGGGCTGGATCTGAAAGGCGAGCTGCTGACTCAGGTGCACATCCATAAGATTGCCTTCCCGCCGGTAGACAGCCCGGTGGTGGTCACCGAAGGAGAGTGGCTGAAAAGCCTCAACCGCTATCCTTTTGAAGTGCAGAGTTTGCCCAGCGCCTCTTTTAATCTGATTCAACAAGTTGGGCGTTTAATTCGTAGCCACGCCTGCTATGGTGAGATAGTCATTTACGACCGCCGCCTGCTGAGTAAACGCTACGGCGAGCGTCTGCTGGCCGCGCTGCCGGTGTTCCCGATTGAACAGCCCGACGCGCCGGAAGCAAAAGTGATAATAACGACGCCGAAACACACTGTACGGCGCAAACGTGTGAGCAAGAAATAGCAAGGAGAGTCTGGATGGACTATCGCAAAATCATTAAAGAAATTGGCCGTGGGAAAAACCACGCCAGAGATCTCGATTTTGATACGGCGCGCGGGCTGTATAGCCACATGCTGAAGGGCGAAGTGCCTGACCTTGAGCTGGGCGGGGTGCTGATTGCCCTGCGTATTAAGGGCGAAGGCGAAGCGGAGATGCTCGGTTTTTATGAGGCGATGAAGCAGCATGTCATTACGCTCACGCCGCCGCCCGGCAAGCCGATGCCGATTGTCATTCCTTCCTATAACGGCGCCCGCAAGCAGGCTAACCTCACGCCGCTGCTGGCGCTTTTGCTCAACAAACTGGGTTACCCGGTTGTGATCCACGGCGTGAGTGAAGATCCCACCCGAGTGCTGACGGAAACCATCTTTACGCTGCTGGGTATTGAGCCGACCCGCCACGCCGGACAGGCACAGGCGAAGCTTGAATCTCATCATCCCGTCTATCTGCCGATTGGCGCGCTTTGCCCGCCGATGGAAAACCAGCTGGCAATGCGCTGGCGCATGGGGGTGCGTAACAGCGCGCACACGCTGGCGAAGCTGGCCACGCCGTTTGAGGAGGAGGCCGCGCTGCGTTTGGCCAGCGTTTCTCACCCGGAATATGTGCCGAAAGTGGCGAAGTTTTTTGCTGATATCGGCGGGCGGGGGCTGTTAATGCATGGCACCGAAGGTGAAGTGTACGCCAACCCGCTGCGCTGCCCGCAAATAACGCTGATTGATGGACAGGGCACCCGCATCGTGAGCGAACGGCAAGCCGAACACGAAGGCGTCGTGCTGCCATCAGGCAAAGATCCTGAAGTCACTGCCCGCTGGATTGAGCGCTGCGTGGCGGGCGTTGAGCCGGTCCCGCAGTCGCTGAAAATTCAGATGGCCTGTTGCCTGGTTGCTACCGGAGAGGCTGTAACGCTTGAGGCCGGCCTGGCGCGGGTTGCCGACGTATTCTGAATGCTAAACAAAAAAAGCCCGCGACAGGCATCGCGGGCAAACAAGGGTAACATCAGGGTTAAACAAGGGTAGTGCTATCAAGGCCGATGAGGGTACCAGCCTTGATGAGGGTATTACTTGAGCGCGGGATTATTTGTAGATAACCGCGGTGCCGCTCATTTGGCCTTCGGTGTTGGCAGAAGTAATCGCGTAAGAGCTTGCGCCAGCGGCTTCTGCTTTAGCGGCCAGTTTTGCTTCCAGGCCATCCAGAGTTGTTGCGCCAGTGGCGGAAACAACGCCAATTTTATTCAGGTTCTGCGCCTGGGCTTCGTTTACGGATTGGGCAGCGAAAGCACCGAAAGACAGAGTAGAAAGAGCAATTGCAGCTACAGCATATTTGATGGTTTTCATGGCTAAATTCTCGCAGGTTGTTCTGTTAAGGTGACGTTGTTCCGTCGATGTGATTATGGTCACACTTTTCTGTGGAAGAATAAATCGAAGAGAATTGACGACCTTAATCAAAAAAATTGAATTAGTTATAACGTATTGAAATAAATGATAATTACGGAGTGAATAATTTCGTTGCGTGATGTTAACCCTGGAAATACTTAGTTTGCGCACATTTTGCTACTCTTTTTGCCAGCGCTGGTCTTACCTGATGTGCAATCGCTTGCGCCTCTTTTTCAGCCTGACTTTGATGATTTGCGCAGTAAGCTGACAGGGAAGCTTTTATACTGTTCTCTTTCCTTTTTAACCCGACGGATGAGGTTCGATGGAGATAAAGCTGCACTCCAACGCCACAACAACGCCGCGTACGCGAAAGTACATTCAGGAGTCCGCGAAAACGGACGGCGAGCTGGCGGAGGAGCTGAACATTTCGGTCGATACCGTCCGGCGCTGGCGTAAACGCGACGACTGTTACGACAAATCTCACCGGCCGAATACCATTCATCGGGCGTTAAGTCACGAGCAGGAATCGATGCTGATCTTCCTGCGCGTGCGCCTGGCGCTTTCCCTCGATGAACTTCTCGAAGCTGCTCGCTTACTGATTCAGCAGGGGATTTCCCGCGCAAGCGTCAGCCGTATGCTGCAAAACTGGCAGCTGTCGCGCATGGCTAAGCCAACGCTCAGCCAGACGCCGGGCCATTTTACGCTGGATACCTTCTCGCTGCCGGAGACGATTAGCCATAAGCAAGGTGAACTGCTGGTGTTCAGTGAAAGAACCTCCGGCTATATGGCCGTTGCGCTGCGCGAGCGCGGCAGTGAAGAGGTGGCTGAGCCGCTGGTGGGCTTTTTGCGGGAAGGGTTGCCGCTCGCCGTACTTTCTTTAACGGCAAAATCTTGCTCTTTTACGCACAAGCTTGCAGGGGAACTGAGCGTGCCTTTACAGGCTGTGGAGCAGGAAGCCTGGCTGGAAAAGGCCGGGCAGGGCAATTACCACCAGGCGCTGGAAGCGCTGCTGAACGGCGAGCGCTTTGATAAGCGGCTGGGGCTGGGGGCGGTGCTGCTGGAGTTTGAAGATCTGCTCAATAAAAGGGTTATCCGCAGCAGGCTGAAAAACCTGACGCCCGAGGCGTGGCTGAAACTTCATCATTCCCATCGTTAAAGCGCCCCATTGGGGCGCTTTAGGTTGCTGACAAAGAGAGAAAAAGCGTGGTTTTTCCCTCTTTGTGGTTATCAGCCGAAAATCAACAAATTGATTTTCCTGTTTTTTTAACATGAGGCCTGATATTTCTTCTCTGGTCAGAGGCTTGCCAGTCGTCGAAGCGCCCCATTGGGGCGTTTAATTCATGGCAACGCTATTTCCCTTCACACAGCGACAGGAAATACTGCGTCAGCAAATGTGCCGGGCGGCCGCTGGCCTGGGTGAATTTCCCACGCGACAGCGCGGTGCCGCTGACGTCCAGATGTGCCCACGGACGCTGGGGGCAGAACTTACTCAGGAACTGGGCGGCGGACACCGCAATGGCGGCGTTGTTGGGTGGCGTGTTGGTGTAGTCGGCAATGACGCTTTTGACCTGACCGTCAAAGCTTTCGTCCAGCGGCAGCGGCCAGACGCGATCCTGTGTCAGGCTACCTGCCTGCTGCAGGCGCTGGCTTAGGGCTTCATTGTTACTCATTAATCCCGAAATATCGTAGCCCAGCGCTTTGACCACCGCGCCGGTCAGCGTAGCGACGTCGATCATTTCGGCGGGCTTAAAACGCGCTGCGGCGTAGCTGAGCGCGTCGGCGAGAACCAGCCGCCCTTCGGCGTCGGTATTAATAATTTCTACGCTGGCCCCCGAGTAGGAGCGCACGACGTCACCCGGCATCATCGCCGTGCTGCCGGGCATGTTTTCCGCCAGCGCCATAAGGGCCACGACGTTAATAGGCAGCTTAAGACGCTTCACCGTTTCCATCATGCCGAACACCACTGCCGCGCCGCACATGTCATATTTCATGGTGCGCATGCCTTCACCTTCTTTCAGCCACATTCCGCCGGTATCGAAGGTGATCCCTTTCCCGACGAGGGCGTAAACTGGCGCTTCTTCGCTGGCACCCTGCCAGCGCAGCGTCACCAGCCGGGGAGGGTTGACGCTGCCTTTTCCCGTGGCGTGCAGGCAGCCGAGTCCGTGGTCAAAAATGGCCTGCTCGTCCAGAATCTCGCACTGGGTTTGCGGGTGTTGGCGGGCCCAGGTTTCCGCCCGCAGCGCCACATCCTGTGGCCGACAATTCAGCGCGGGTAAATCCGCCAACTGGCGAGAGAGCAGCATGCCCTGCGCGATGGCTTCGGCCTGGGAAGCCAGACGGCGAGCCAGCGCATTATTGGGTTCGGTAATCAACCACAGCTCGCCATTGCTTTGCGGTTCGTCTTCGCGATAGCCCAGCTGCGGCAGCTGATAGAAGCGGTTGAGTAGGGCAATCAGCAGCGTGCGCAGGCGAACAAAGGTGGTTTCATCCGCCAGATTAAAGCCCGCGAGATCCAGCGCCACGGGCTGCAAAACAGGGGAGGGCAGCAGCGCTTCGGCGGCGGAAAGCAGCTGGCGAAGTACGGCTGGCTGAGTGATTTCTGCTGAAGGCAGCAGCGACAGCCGCGCACAGATACCCCGTAAACCAAAGGTGGTGGTTTGTGGTTCATCGTGGGTTGACATCTCTTCCAGCAAGGATTGCAGGGCGTTTGGCCAGCGGCTTAGGGAAGTGTCCCACAAGATAAGATGAGCGTTGTTAAAGGCTGCATCGGGTGAAACGAGTATACATTTCATTGGATTACCTCCGCGGTGATGCGCTGCTTATAGGCGTCCAGCCATTCGCTGTCTGCCGGGCGGATGACCGTGCGGTTGCCGTCCCTGGTAGTGAGAAACACATGGGCGGGCTGCGCTGGAGTGGCAACAGAGAAGGAGAAGTTGTCGATGGTTGTCGCCGCGCCGTATTCGCCCCGGTTGTTCATGCAGACGACGGACAGGTCGCCTGCCCGGCCGTAGCGGGCAATCAGTCGGGCTTCAAGATCGTACACGGCGGACTCAGCCGCGCGCTGGGGAGACATGCCGCGCGCCATGCGGCTGACGATTTCATAGCTGATACAGCCTTTCATCAGGTCTTCCCCGAGGCCGGTCGCCGTCGCGGCACCCACTTCGCTGTCGGCGTAGAAGCCGGAGCCGGAGACCGGGGAATCGCCCACCCGGCCAGGGCGTTTCATAAACAGGCCGCTGGTGGAGGTGGCGACCGACATTCTTTGCTGGCCGTCAAGGGCGATAACCCCCACGGTGTCGTGCCCGGTGTACGGGCTTAAGCCGCGATCCAGTGTTTCGCGCTTGCGCTTCAGGTAATGGTTGTACGCGCGCTCGGTCAGCATGGTTTTGCTTTCAAAACCCCGATCTTTGGCCCACGCTTCGGCACCCTGGCCGACCATAAAACTGTTGAAGCGCTCTTCGCTCAGGGCTTTGGCCACCAGAATCGGATTGGCAATATTTTTTACCCCCGCCACGGCACCGAGCGCGAGGCTGGTACCGTCCATAAAGGCGGCGTCGAGTTCGACTTCGCCTTGTTCATTCGGCAGGCCGCCATAACCGACCGATTTATAGAAGGGGTAATCTTCCACGCATTTAACCGCGTGCACGACGGCATCGCTCGCCGAACTGCCTTGCTGCAGCCGTTCAGCCGCTTCACCTATCCCTTCCCATGCCATACGCCAGGTGGCGATCGTTCCCCAGTTTGCTGCTAACGTCATGTTTAACTACTCCGTGGCGGGTTTACGTTCAGTCACTTGAGCCGGTGATTAATTGGCCCGATATTGCCGGTCGACCACTTTCAGGAACGGCAGATAAATCAGCGCTCCGATGCACAGGTTGATTATCTGGATAACCGCGCCGCTCAGGTGGCCGGTGACGATAAATCCGCTTAATACCGGCGGCAGCGTCCAGGGGATATACACCCCGGTGGTGGTGGCTACCATGCCAATGGACATCGCGATGTACTGCACGGTGACCAGGACCAGCGGCACAAGGTTGAACGGGATCAGCATGACGGGGTTCATGATGACCGGCAGGCCAAACAGCACCGGCTCGTTAATGTTGAAGATGGAGGAGCCGACGGCCAGGCGCGAAACGTTTTTGATGTGCTGGCTGCGGGCAAACAGCAGCATAGCAATCACCAGAGACAATGTAGCGCCCGCGCCGCCCATCCAGATCATGTCGTAGAACTGTTCCGTCACTACGTGCGGGGGAGGCATCCCGGCCTGCGTAGCGGCCAGGTTATCCATTTGGTTTTCCATCCAGAACGGACGGAGGATGCCGTTGACCATCGAGCCGGAGTTGATCCCCACCGACCACAGGCTGGTGATGCTGAAACAGGTGAACAGTGCGCCAATGTAAGAGGTGCCGAAGTGGCGAATCGGCGTCGCCAGCACTTCATACACGAACTGGTGAATGGTGTGGTAGTCGGTTTTGGCAAACAGGACGCGAACCGCCAGGGCGACAATCAGAATCAGCAGCGAAGGGATGAGGGCGGCAAAGGATTTTTGCACCGCCGGTGGGACGCCATCCGGCATTTTGATCACCCAATTCTGGCGCAGCATCCAGGCAAAAAGCTCCGTGCTCGCCAGCGCTCCTAGCATCGCCACAAACAGCCCCTTCGATCCCAGCCATTCCATCGGGATCAGGTTGCCGACGTCCGGGTGCTTCGCAAAAGGCGTGAGGATCAGAAAGCAGGAGAGGGACAAAATGCCCGATGACATTCTGTCGATGTCGTAGCGTTCCGCCAGCCGGTAGGCCACCAGAAAACTGATAAACACCGCCATCGTAGAGAAGATGGCGTTAAAAGGGATCTCAACGGTGGCGGACCACCCCTCACCAAAAACAGAAGCCATAAACTGCTGGTAATGGGTACTTGGGAAGGACGAGATCACCAGCAGAATGGAACCAACGATAATAAACGGCATGAACGAGATATAGGCGTCGCGAATGGCGCCGAGGTGGCGCTGCTGCGCCATTTTGGCAGCCAGCGGCATCAGCTGGGCTTCTAATGCGGCCATCAGGTTTTTCATTTTACCGCTCCGTAAGTAATCACAAGAGACAATTCTTGCGTGCTTCTACCTTAGTGGTTGTTCGGGGCTAATAAAGTGAGTTAATTCACAGATGAGCCATATAAGTATCATATGATTGCTTAAATGGTTTGAGGGTAAAGGTGCCATAAAAATGCCCCGCAAAGCAGGGCATTATGTTGGCCGGAACGCGGGCTATTTGTAGATAGTGGCGGTGCCGTACAGGCGGTTATCGCCGCCGGCGGAGTTAATTACATAGCCGGTTGCACCCTGTTCCTTCGCTTTTTCAGCCAGTTTAGCCTGGAGATCGTCAAGGTTAGACGCTTTGGCGGTGACGGTACCAAAAGGTTGCATCTGTCCGACGTTTGCGTTACTCATTTCCTGGGCTGCCATGGAGGCAAAAGGCAGTGCAGCAAGAGAGATAACCGCAGAGAAATACAGCAGTTTTTTCATCTTTACATCCTCTTGAGCGTTGAGAGCAAAACACCTTTTTGTTGTCTTACAATTACAGTCTAGTTCCCCTTTGGGCAGGCGATGGCGCAAAAAACTGATGGACTTGTGCGTGTTTTTTGAACGATAAAACTTGACCAAATGCTGACAAAAAAGCCACAGCCAGGTGGCTGATTTTATTTGTTTTTTTCTGGTTTAGCGCGCGTCGGGGCGAACCAGGTCAAAACGCTGTGATTCATCAACCGTGTAATAGGCGGTTGGCCCTCCGGCCCGCAGCACGGGTTGCGCCAGCGCGGTCTGGTAGATGCCGTCGATAAGCAGGTGTTCGTCGATGTGTACGGCAACCACTTCCCCCAGCACCAGCCAGCTGTTCAGCTCGTCGCCGTCGGCAGAGGTCAGGCGAATGCACTGCGACAGGCGGCATTCAAAGTTGACCGGGCTTTCAGCCACCAGGCTGGCGCTGACCTTGGTGCCTGCTATTGGCGTCAGGCCCGCTCGCTGGAACTCATCTTCTCCTCTGGGGAGCGTGACGGAGGTTTCATTCATCTGTTCTGCCAGCGGGCGCGTGGCCAGGTTCCAGACGAATTCTTTGGTGTCGAGGATGTTCTGGACGCTGTCTTTCCAGCCGGTGCTGGAAAAACCAATGATCGGTGGACGATAGTTAAAGCAGTTAAAGAAGCTGTACGGCGCGAGATTGCGCTGGCCCTGCAGGTTGCAGGAGGAAATCCAGCCAATAGGGCGCGGCCCGACAATGGCGTTAAGCGGATCGTGTGGTAAACCGTGGCCTTCCGAGGGCTCGTAGTAATAACGTTTTTTACTCATTACGCACCTGAATTCATGTTGGAAAGGTCAAATCGTCAGCGATGTATTTACCCGACGCGGAGAGCAGAGTATCTTACGCGGCCACACAAGGAGAAGCCCCAATGAAAACCCCTGCCGACACCAAACCTGGTTTGCACCCGCGTAACCGTCACCGTAGCCGCTATGACTTTGCCGCATTAACCGCGAGCAGCCCGGCGCTGGCCGAGTTTTTACGCCCGGGGCCGCACGGCGACACAACCGTTGACTTCGCAAATCCGCTGGCGGTGAAGGCGCTGAACCAGGCGCTGTTGGCGCATTTTTATCAGGTTAAGCAGTGGGATATCCCCGAAGGGTACCTTTGCCCGCCAGTGCCGGGCCGGGCGGACTATATTCACCATCTGGCCGACCTGCTGGCGGAAGGCAACGGCGGCGTTGTACCTGCCCAGGCTTCCGTCCTGGATATCGGCGTCGGCGCGAACTGCATTTATCCGCTCATCGGGCAGCACGAATACGGCTGGCGCTTTACCGGCTCTGAGCTGGACGGCGATGCGTTTCGCAGCGCGCAGCAAATTGTAGACGGCAATCCTGGGCTTAGCCGCATGATCCGTCTCCGTCGCCAGAAAAATGCTGGCTGCATTCTGGACGGCATCATCCACAAAAATGAAACCTATGATGCCACGCTATGTAATCCGCCATTCCACGATTCAGTCGAGGCGGCCCGCAGCGGCAGCGAGCGTAAGCGCCGCAATCTTGGCCAGGACGCAAGCGCCGCGCTGAACTTTGGTGGTCGTGAGCAGGAGCTGTGGTGCGAGGGGGGCGAAGTGGCCTTCGTCAGCCAGATGATCAAAGAAAGTAAAGCGTTTGGCCGCCAGGTGCTGTGGTTTACGTCGCTGGTTTCAAAAGGTGAAAACCTGCCTGCGCTGTACCGCGTGATGCAGGAAAACGGCGTGGTGAAAGTGGTGAAAAAAGAGATGGCACAGGGGCAAAAACAGAGCCGTTTTATTGCCTGGAGCTTTATGGATGATGCCCAGCGCGCACGCTGGGCGAAAACCCGCGGGAAATGATTAGTTGGCTGTGCTGGTGGGCGGCAGCGCGCCGGCCGCCGCCTCTGTGGCCTGTTGCGCCTGTGCTGCATCGGCACCCGGCTGCATGACCTGCACGGTTTGCACCGGGGGCCTGATGCCCGCTTCATCAAAGTGTTTTTTGACCATTCCGTCGAGCGCGTAGCGCACCGTCCACTGTTTTAGCGGCAGGGTGGTAAAGGTCACGCGTACTGTGAAGGCCTGGTTCGTCAGCCCCACAATGCCTGAGAACAACGGCTCGCCAATGACCAGCAGACGAATATCTTCCTGGCCCATCAGCGCGTCCACGGCTTCTTTCAGTACCCGGTTGGCGTTGTCCACGTCCTCCTGCCTGTCGACGTCGTAGTTCGCGACGAAAGAGCCAATCCCGCGGACAAAGTTGGCGAAGGTCGTTATCGATGACCACGGAATAATATGGTAAGCCCCCGTATCCTGGCGTACGCCCACCGAACGAATCGACATTTTCTCGACTGTGCCTGTAATCGCGCCGATGGTGACGTAGTCGCCGGTATTCATCCCATTTTCAAACTGAATGAATATCCCGGTAATAATATCCTTCACCAGGGTTTGCGAACCAAAGCTTATCGCTAGCCCCAGCGCCCCCGCCCCCGCCAGCAGAGGTGCGATGTTCACGCCGATTTCAGAAAGCAAGATCATGATGGTGATGGTGCTGATCACCACGGCCAGCGCGTTACGGAACAGCGTTAGCAGCGTGCGGGCTCGCGCGCTTGTCATCGGGCGGCCGTGGATATCCGACGCAAGGCGGTTTTCGATCAGGCTTGCCAGCAGCGTCCAGCCTACCGCCGAGAAGAAAAGGATCAGTACAATGCGGATCAGTATATCGACGGTTTTTTCTCCCGCACCCTCAGTGAGCCATTGCCAGACATCGAAAAGCCCCCAGGCGTCCAGCAGCAGCATGACTGCGACGCAAACGGTAAGAATACGTGCCAGCTTCAGCGAGACGGAGATCCAGCCATTAAGACGCTTTTGCAGCTCGGGGTAATTGCGCTGCACCTGTGGAGAAAGGGTGATGGTTTTTGCTATCCAGCGCGAAAGCATGCCGGAGATAAACGCCGCCACGCCGATGATGGTCAGGCTGTGCAGTGAGGCGCCCATCATAAATTTCAGGCTGTTGCCCGGATCGAAAAGCGAAAGGAAAAACAGCACCACAAAATAGAGACAAGCGAGCCAGTGCCAGATGAGCGCAAAAGCACGAATAAACAGGCTAAAGAAGCTCATTGAGCGATCTGCCAGGTGAATCAGGCTTTGCTGGATGGCGCGTTTGTTGTGAAAAATCAGATATAGCGCCCAGACGGTAATCAGTAGCATGACCACCACGTTAACCATGGCGCTGATCTGGGCGTTGACCTGATTGGCGAGAATCGGCACCACCACCAATAACCCGTAGCCGATGATGGTACTTAGCCAGGAAAGGCGAATACTCCAGTAGCGGGCGCCCTGGTCGCCAATGGGGAAGGGGCGTAGCGCCGGGAAACGCGGGCTGAAAATGAGGCGCAGAACAGCCTTGAAGAACTCGATAAGCCCAAAGGCATTAAGAAATAGCCCCTGCTGGCGCGCGATAGTGGCGTTGCCTGCGTTCATTTTGTCACTCAGGAGCTGCCCGACGAATAGCGTTAACGCCAGCAGCAGGATGTCCACCGCAAAGGCGCCGAGGATGGTCACCGGCAGGTGAAGCCAGTTGGTATGATCGCGGTTTTTTCTTCGTCCCCAGTCGCCCATTTTGGCCCACAGCGGCCTGACGCCGGCGCGAAGCAAGAAATAGAACACAAAAACGGCGCTGGCGAGCATCGCGAAGTGGCTCAGCGCATTGAAGAAAGTCTGCTGGTTAAAGGCTTTCCTCGGTGCGCTGGCGATATTTTGCTGGAGCAGCTCAAAACGCTGCGTAAGTTCTCCCCCATAGCGGCGGCTGACGTCGGTGACGTTTTCGAGCACGGTTTTGTCTTCAGTGAGCGTATCCGGTGGGGCAATAACCGGCATGGTCTGTGAGGTGCCGTCAGCGGCGACTTTGCGAAGCTGCTCGATGAGTTCACTCCGGGACTTTGGGTTGTCCAGCACGTCGGCGAGCGCCGAGTACGCTTTTTTCTTTTCTTCTACGCTGGGTTCTGTTTGTACGGCGCTGCCCTGGGATGTCGAGGCGGCAACGGCGGCAGCGGGTAAGGTGACTGCATGGCCGGGCAGGCTCATCAAGCTAAACAGTAATATCAGGATCCATCGCACAGCGCTCCTCCGGACTGAGAAAATCTGACAAAGGAGTAAGTATAGTGGCTGAGATTTTGGCGAGGAGAAAAGCGGGATGATTCCAGAAAAATCAGGGCGGCTGGAATTTGCCGCCCTGAGTCAGGCGTTATGCGACGTGCTGCAGAAACTCGCGCAGACGCGGGCTCGGCGGGTTGTCGATAAGTTCTTGTGGGTTGCCGTCTTCCGCCACGCGACCTTTGTCGATAAAGATCAGGCGAGAAGCCACTTTCGCGGCAAAGCCGACTTCGTGGGTCACGATCACCATGGTCATGCCTTCTTCGGCCAGGTCCTGCATCACTTTCAACACTTCATGACGCAGTTCCGGGTCGAGGGCCGACGTTGGTTCATCAAACAGCATCATCTTCGGCTTTACGGCAAGGGCACGGGCAATAGCCACACGCTGCTGCTGGCCGCCAGAAAGCTCTGACGGATAGTGATGCGCGCGTTCCGCCAGGCCAACCTTCGCCAGCAGCTCTTTCGCCAGCTTCTCAGCGGCGTCTTTTTTCATGCCGCGGACGCGAATCGGGCCGAAGGCGACGTTTTCCAGCGCCGTCAGGTGCGGGAACAGGTAGAACTGCTGGAACACCATGCCAGCTTCCTGACGGATCAGGCGATCGTCTACCTTCGGATCGTTCACTTTCAGGCCGTCAACAATCAGGTCGCCGCTGGTGATCTCTTCCAGCTTGTTGATGCAGCGCAGCAGGGTTGATTTGCCGGAGCCGCTTGGCCCGATAATCACCACCACTTCACCCTGTTTGATGTTCAGGTCAATGTTGTGCAGCACCTGGGTTTGGCCAAAGTGCTTGGAGACATTTTTAAATTCAATCACAGGATTTTCATCCTTCTTTCAAGGCGACGCAGCACGAAGCTCAGCACCAGGGTAATAATCAGATAGAAGACCGCAACGGCGCTCCAAATCTCCAGCGCGCGGAAGTTACCGGCGATAATTTCCTGACCCTGACGAGTCAGCTCTGCTACACCGATAACGATGAACAGCGAGGTGTCTTTGATGCTGATGATCCACTGGTTACCCAGCGGCGGCAGCATACGGCGCAGCGCCAGCGGCATAATCACGTGACGGATGGTTTCACGTTTTGACAGCCCAAGCGCAAGGCCCGCTTCCTGGAAGCCTTTATGAATTGAGAGCACAGCACCACGGGTGATTTCCGCGATGTAGGCTCCGGAGTTGATCATGATGGTGACGACCGCCGCGCTGAACGGATCGATACGCAGATCGGTAAAGGCCATCGGCAGGGCGAAGTAGATAAACATCACCTGCACCACAATTGGCGTGCCGCGAATCACTTCGATGAAAACAAGCGCTACGTGGTTGGCAATCCAGCCGCCGTAGGTACGAGCAAAGCCCGCCACTAAACCAATTACTAAACCGCCGCAAAGACCCAGGATAGAAATCCATAGGGTCATCTTAGCGCCTTCAAACAAGATGGGAATTGCAGGCCAAATGGCGCTCCAGTCAAACTGCATGATGTGTTCCTGTTGTCTACCGTGGTTCACCTCTTCGGGCTTCAGGCCGGGGCCTTGCAGCGTGAGAGGCGTTTAATAATAAGAGGGGCGAAAGGCGCCCCTCAGGTCTTACTCATACTTAGAATTATTATTTAGGCTCGGTACCGAACCATTTTTTGTAGATTTCGTTGTACGTGCCGTTCTCTTTCAGGGTTTTCAGCGCGCCGTTGATTTTGGTGCGCAGTTCGTCGCTGCCTTTAGGCAGGGCGATACCGTACTGCTGAGCTTCCAGAGACTCACCTACCGCTTTGAACTGACCGTTGCCGGCGGTTTTGATGAAGTACAGGATGTTTGGCGTGTCGTGCAGAACCGCGTCAGCGCGGTTGGTGCCCAGTTCCATGTAGGCGTTATCGATGTTCGGGAACTGACGCAGGTCTTTGGTTTTGATGTTAGCTTTTGCGTAATCAACGGAGCCGGTGCCGCCTTTAACAGCAACCACTTTACCGTCCAGATCTTTCACGCTTTTGATGTCGTTGTTATTGGCTTTGACCATCACCAGCAGGCCGCTTTTGTAGTAGCCGTCGGAGAAGTCGATCGCTTTTTCGCGCTCAGGAGTGATGGTGATCCCGGCCAGTGCCAGGTCCACGTTTTTGGTTTGCAGGGCAGGGATGATGCCGCTGAAGTCCATTGGCTTCAGGGTATAGTCCAGCTTCAATTCTTTGGCGATAGCCGCCCACAGATCCACGTCAAAGCCGACATACTGATCGCCTTGTTTAAATTCAAAAGGAACGAACGCGGTGTCGGTCGCAACGACCAGTTTTTTATCAGCGGCATGGGAAGATACAGCGAAAGCCAGGGTAAGTGCAGCCAGTGAAACTTTCAAAATCGACTTCATAGCATTTCCTTTGTTAATCCACGGGGCGATCCCCTGCGTCAGCGGCGACTCATGAAAGAATCGTGCCAAATTTGCAACTTACTGTTTTGCAAGGATGTGATTATTTAACATTGCACATTGAGCGTTGCAAGCAGGTCATAACGCACCGTTATGGTGCACCATTTTGGTGCGCAAAATGAGCCGGCAGGGTAGGGGTTAGTTTTACCGCGAAATCAGTGGACAAAACAATCATTCGTTAACGATTGTGTGAGGTGATTATTACATTTGATTAACTTTGGGCTATCAATTAATCGATGGCCTGCGCTGTTTTGGTGCAGGCTCCGCCCCCGGGCGGAGGAGGAGCCATAGAAAAATGCTCTGGTTACTCGATATTGGACTCAATGAACCACAGGAATTTGTCCAGATCGCGGGAAGCGGCGGTGAAAATATCTGCGGTATCTTCGTCTTTTGCTTCACCAATGGCTTTACGCACATCGTTCGCCACGATGGCATAGCGATCGGCCAGCTCTTTCAGGTGCTCCTGAACGGTGTGAATGTCCAGCGGATAGCTTTTCAGCGGAGTTTTGCTGTTGATCACCTGAGTGGTGCCCAACGCCACGCCGCCAAGCTGCACGGCACGTTCTGCCATGGTGTCCAGGTGCTCGGTCAGCGCCGTACGGAAGCCGTCCAGCATTTCGTGCACGGCAATAAAGTTAGCTCCGCGCATATTCCAGTGAGCCTGCTTGGTAATCAGCGACAAGTCGATGAACTGGACGACCTGGCGATTCAGCAGCTCGATAGTGGCTTTTTTCTCGCTGTCTTTTACATCATTGCGGGTATATAGCAGGTTTGTAGATTTAGTTTTTACCAGTTTAGCGGTACTCATAATCTTTCATCCTCTTGATGTTGGTGTCCCAATGAATTACCGGGGATAAGTATAGCACCACTTTTTTACTTTGCTGGTGAGGGTAATACCTATCAAACCGATAGTAAGAGAAAAATGGAAAAGATTAATTTGTTATTTAACAGCTGGTTATTGAGTGTTCTTAATTTATGTCAAAAATCATGAATAAATATGACGGCGAAAAGAAAATAATTCTTATTGAGTATTACAGTTGACGGGAATATAAGTGCTTGATTACGGATACATCATTTAATGCGGCAATTATCACCGCATTAAATGCAGGGCAACAGATTAATTTATGTCGACGTTTTTAATCTGTGCTTCGCGTTTCATGGTCAGCGTTGATCCCACCGATGCTGCGATGATGGAGAGCAGAGCCAGCCATTGTACCAGGGTCAGGTGCTCCCCGAGGAACAGCATACCTGACAGGGCCGCAAGGCCAGGCTCAAGGCTCATGAGTGTGCCAAAGGTGCGGGTAGGGAGTCGGGTTAACGCAATCATCTCCAGCGAATAAGGCAGCGCCGTGGAAAGCACGGCAATGGCCAGGCCGACGGGCAGCAGCGACCACTGCAGCAGCGAGCTGGTGGCTTCCCAGGCGCCCAGGGGGACAAAGATAATGGCAGCAATCAGAGAACCAAACGCGACCGTGGCGGGGCCGTGCTCAGCGCCCGCTTTTTGCCCGGCAATAATGTAGATAGCCCAGCAGGCACCGGCCCCGAGGGCGCAGGCAGCACCGGTCAAATCTACCTGGGAGATGTCCTGGCCGAGGGGAAGCAGGAACCACAGTCCGGCCACCGCCAGCACCACCCAGATAAAGTCCACGGCACGGCGTGAGCCAAAAAGCGCCACGGCAAGCGGCCCGGTAAACTCCAGCGCCACCGCGATGCCCAGCGGTACCGTGCGCAGAGAGACATAAAAGAGGTAATTCATGCTGCCCAGCGCCAGCCCATAAAACAGTAAAGGCAGGCGTTGCTCTGGCTTAAAACGCAGGCGCCAGGGTTTAAAAATCACCGCGAGAATAAGAGTGCCTAAAAACAGGCGCAGCGAAGTGACGCCCTGGGGACCGATTAGCGGGAATAATGATTTCGCCAGCGAGGCGCCGCTTTGAATCGAGGTCATGGCGATAAGTAAAACTACGATCGGTAGCCAGCGCGGCATATTACGGAAGGTTTGCGGCATCCTGTACCTTGTCAGTATTTGTCTATGTTTGGTCAAGAAAATAAAAGTCTGCCCAGTCTAAAGGATTAAGTTATGGCTGGTTGAACTTTCATTAAGAAAAATTCTCATGGCGTGGAGTACGATCCGGGGGCTTTTGTCAGTTTGTGTCAAAAATAATTCCAGAATTATCTGAATGACGATGTTATTAAAGGGATTAAAATTTGCCGTCGCGAAGCGGTATTTTCCTGATTTTTTAGTGATTTAGCATGTAGTGGAAATGTTATGTTACAGGAAAAAGATCGTTAGACAACACAATTGGCGAAGAGTTTCTGTCATGGTTTTGTTATATTTAAAACTTAGGACTTACTTGAAGCACATTTGAGGTGGATATTATGAAAAAAATTGCATGTCTTTCAGCTCTGGCCTGTGTTCTGGCCGTCTCCGTAGGTACCGCATCTGCAGCAACCAGCACCGTAACCGGTGGCTATGCTCAGAGCGATATGCAGGGCGTTGCTAACAAAGCTGGCGGTTTCAACCTGAAATACCGCTACGAAAATGATACCCCGCTGGGCTACATCGGCTCCTTCACCTACACCCAGAAAAGTGACACTTCTAACGACGTGTACACCAAAGGCCAGTACTACGGCATCACCGCTGGTCCTGCTTACCGCATCAACGACTGGGCAAGCATCTACGGTGTAGTGGGTGTTGGCTACGGTAAATTCCAGGCGACTCAATTCCCAGGCGCTCACGATTCCGTTAGCGACTACGGCTTCTCCTACGGTGCTGGCCTGCAGTTCAACCCAATCGAAAACGTTGCTCTGGACTTCTCCTACGAGCAGAGCCGTATTCGTAGCGTTGACGTTGGCACCTGGATCGCTGGCGTAGGCTACCGCTTCTAATATCCCTTTCGGGATAGAAATAAAAAATCCGCCCAAGTGGCGGATTTTTTTATCGGTTAACCGGCAAAAGTTAACGTGTCCTGGTCTCAAACATATCCGTCTGCAGATGAGTATAGTCCACTTTCTTCAGGTTGAAGTTGGTTATCCAGACGGGCCCGGCCTTTTGCTCGGAAATAAATTTGTACTTCGGCGTAAGCTCTTTCGCCTTAATCCCCGTCCACGCAGAGAAGAAGTTGAGGAAATCATTGGCGCTGCGGCGTGCTTTGATTAGCCGGTGCGCGGTGTCATCGCTCGACAACACCATAAATGGCACCTGGAAATTTTGCTGGAACTTATCGTCGTGCGCCAGATATTGCACGTCGGTGCCGCGCTCTTTGAACGCCAGGCCGTGGTCGGAGAAATAGACCATTGAGAAGCTGTTCCCGGTGTTTTGTAACTGCAGATAAAGCTGTTTTAGCAAGTCGTCGGTTTGCGTCATGCTGTAGAGATAGCAGGATGTCTCTTTAGATTGCACAAAATCTTTGTATTTCCCCTGAGTGCGATCGCAGGCCTGTGGGTGCGAACCCATCAAATGCAGCACAATCAGCTGCGGCGTGTTGCGCTGAGTAGCAAACACCTGGGCCGTCATTTTTAACAAAGCTTCATCGCGAGTGTTTTTATCCGCCTCAAAATCCCCATTTTTCAAAAACTGCACTTCGTCAGCGCGTTTGGCGATGCTGGCGATGGCGGTATCGTATTCGCCGATTTGGCCCTGGTTTGAGAACCACCAGGTCTGGAAGCCCGCGCGGTTTGCCAGGGTAACAAAATTGTCCTGATACTGGGGTTTGCCGTCCACGACCCGGTTCAGCGTCAGCCCCAGCGATTTTTGCGTTGAGCCGCTGGCGGAGACGTAGTCCATAAACAGATTGCCTTTGACCTGGCTTGCAAAGGGCGTGTTGTCCCAGTGGCCGCCAAAGGCTCCCAGCGCATCGCGGCGGGCGCTCTCGCCAATCACTACGACGTAGGTATGGTATTTAGGCTGCACCGACACTACGTTCCAGGAGTCTTTTTGCTGCGACAGTTCTTTCATGCGCGCCTGCTCCTCGATAACTTCGTGGTTGTTGACCACGACATCTTTCACGAAGCGCACCACCGGGTAGCCAGTATCTTTAAATTTAAACACGCCGCCGTAGGCTAGGTTGGTTACCGGCGTGACAAAAAAACAGACCACGCTGACGGCGAGACATAAGCTATCGAAATGACCCCAGGCGCGTTTTTCTTCACGTTTGCGGCGCAGCGCCATCACCCCAAGGGCGAGAATAAAGAGAGACACCACGTAGCTGTACCACGGGAAGATGGTCATGATTTCCGTGGATTCTTCAAAGTTGGTTGAATGCAGCGCCAGCAGAGTATTGAAGTTGGGCGAGCCGTAGGCCTGGCCGAACGGGAAGTACATGGCTGCCACGAGGCTGCAAAGCCCAAGCAGGATTTTCTGGACGCTGGGAGCGGTGCGCCACAGCAGCATAAGGACGCAGCTAAAGGCAATGGCGTAAAGCAGGCTGAAGGCATAGCCCAGCGCGAAGTTTATCAGCAGAGACTGCAGAAAATAGAAACCTGCCCACGGATTCAGCGCGATTCCGCGCGCAGTCAGGGTATCTTTAACCGTTACATTCATCTTTATTATGGTCTTGCAAAACGCCATGCGGTGACCCTGGCGATAAGGGCAGAGCCTGCCTGACAGACGGAAACGAAGGGGAATTGCACCGCATCTGCGAGCCGCTTCATGTGCAGGGCTGCAAGAAGATAGAGCCGTAAGATAAGAATATCAACTGATAACAGAGCGAGGTTTTGCGAAGCTGATTGCAAATCCGACAAATGATGGGGTTAAAGCTCGGCCAGAGTAGCCATTAACGGGGATTTTGCAGGGGAATTGTGACAAAAGGATGATCGTTCACGCGGAACGCTGAACAAAGTCGCCAGGCGGCGTGGCCTGGCGTTATTGTTGTTTTTCTTCTTTCTGCTGGGGTTTACCGGCAACCCAATCACAAATCATGTTCAGCAGCATTAAGCGTACCTGGAAGGGAGATTGTGTAAACACGTTGATGCACCTCTTAAATTCGTTCATAGCGTCCTCCTGTTAGCCGTGCGACCGTTTTTCCGTAAACAAGCCTGACTGCATTACATACAGGTATAGCACAGGCTATATTTTATAGCCATGGCTATTTCGTTAATTTTTTGTGGATGAGCAATGCTGGTTTACAATAAAGCCTTCCGTCGTCAGATGACGACGCCGCGCCACTGGAAGAGGAAGCACTATGAGCCGTCGGGCAGGGCAAAAGAACAGCGAAAAAGTGACGCCATTACCGAATATTGAAGAGCATGTTGAGGGCTTCAGGCAGGTACGCGAGGCGCACCGCCGCGAGTTAATTGATGATTATGTTGAGCTGATTTCGGATTTGATTCATGAAGTGGGTGAAGTTCGCCAGGTAGATATGGCGGCCCGGCTCGGCGTTTCCCAGCCGACGGTTGCCAAGATGCTAAAACGCCTGGCGTCCGTCGGGCTGATTGAGCAGATCCCATGGCGCGGCGTCTTTTTAACGCCGGAAGGTGAAAAACTGGCGCAGCAGAGCCGGGAACGGCACCAGATTGTTGAAAACTTCTTCCTCGCACTGGGCATCAGCCCGGAGACCGCGCGTATTGATGCCGAAGGTGTGGAACACCACGTCAGCGAAGAGACGCTGGAGGCTTTCCGCAAATTCAGCGCAGAGCGAGGCATCGGTTAAACATGCTGCTGCGTCTTGCGCAGCCGTTCCTGCGCGATCGATTCCTGCATTTATTGTTGTTAATCGGCGTCGCCCTGAGCCTGGCGGTGCCGTTCCGCCCGGCTTTATGGCCCGCCGCCATAGACTGGCACACCATTATTACCCTGGCCGGGCTGATGATGTTGACCAAGGGCGTCGAGCTGAGCGGTTATTTCGAGGTGCTGGGCCGCAAGATGGTGGCGCGGTTTGCCAACGAGCGGCAGCTGGCGCTGTTTATGGTTACGGCAGCGGCAGCACTGTCGACCTTCCTGACTAACGATGTCGCGCTGTTCATCATTGTGCCTCTCACCATCACGCTGAAAAAACTCTGCTCGGTGCCGGCCAGTAAGCTGATTATTTTTGAGGCGCTGGCGGTCAACGCCGGCTCTTTGCTCACGCCTGTCGGTAACCCGCAGAACATCTTACTGTGGGGGCATTCCGGGCTTTCTTTCGGCGCTTTCACCTGGCAGATGATGCCGCTGGCGCTGGCAATGACCGCCAGCTTGCTGGTGTTGGCGTGGCTTTGTTTCAAGCCAAAACCGCTGCGTTACCACGGCGAAGTGAATGACAGCCGCTGGCAGCCTAAGCTGGTCTGGTGCTGCCTGGCGTTTTACATCGTCTTTATTCTGGCCCTGGAGCTTAAGCTTGAGTTTTGGGGGCTGGGGCTGATTGCGCTTGGGTTCCTGGGGTTGGCGCGCAAAGTGCTGCTCAGTATCGACTGGAGCCTGCTGGTGGTATTTATGGTGATGTTTATTGATGTTCACCTCATCACCCAACTTCCGGTGCTGCAGCACTCGCTTCAGGGCGTGGCGCAACTCTCTCCTGGCGAGTTGTTTGGCCTGGGTATTTTGCTGTCACAATTCATCAGCAATGTGCCTGCCACCATTTTACTGCTGAACTATGTGCCAGCTTCGCTGCTGTTGGCCTTCGCGGTCAATATCGGCGGTTTTGGCCTGTTGCCGGGTTCGCTGGCGAACTTGATTGCCCTTCGTATGGCCAACGACCGTCGGATCTGGTGGCGGTTCCATCTCTATTCTCTCCCTATGTTGCTTTGGGCCGCGCTGGTCGGCTACGGCTTATTACTGCTTTTACGCTAGCGCCCACTCAGGCAGAAACAGGCAAGGAATGAGCAGAAATCCCCCATTCCAGAATCGTGCGCGACGCGTAAAACTGGCAGTCCGCACTCTTCCTTCCTGAAATCCTGAACATGAGGTACCGCTATGCGTTATAAAAAATTAGGAAATACCGGCCTGTTTGTTTCAGAGCTTTGCCTGGGCACCATGACTTTTGGTGGTGAAGACGGTATATGGGGAAAAATAGGCCAGCTCGCGCAAAATGATGCCGACAAGCTGGTTGGACGCGCGCTGGAGGCCGGGATTAACTTTATTGATACCGCCAATGTTTACTCCGGCGGGCGTTCGGAAATCATCACTGGCCAGGCGCTGAAAAACCTTAATGTGCCGCGTGAGAATGTGGTGGTGGCCACCAAAGCATTCGGCGAAACAGGTACCGCCGGGCCGAACTCTCGAGGTTCATCGCGTTTTCATCTGCTAAATAGCGTCACAGAGAGCCTGCAGCGGCTGCAGCTCGACTATATCGATCTGTACCAACTGCACGGTTTTGACCCCGCGACGCCGATAGAGGAAACGCTGCGGGCGCTGGATTCGCTGGTACAGCAGGGGCTGGTTCGCTACATAGGCGTTTCCAACTGGGCGGCCTGGCAAATCATGAAGGCACTCGGGATTTCCGAACGCCTGGGACTGGCACGTTTTGCCTCTCTGCAGGCTTATTACACCCTTGCCGGGCGCGATCTGGAGCGAGAGCTGGTGCCGATGATGCAAAGTGAAGGCGTCGGCCTGATGGTGTGGAGTCCGCTCGCGGGCGGGCTGCTCAGCGGCAAGTACGACCGCGACGGGAAAGCCGAAACCGGCAGCCGCCGCCTGGAGTTTGATTTTCCACCGGTAAACAGGGATCGCGCGTTTGATTGCGTGGATGTGATGCGTGATATCGCCGATGCCAAAGGCGTTTCCGTGGCGCAGATTGCGCTGGCCTGGCTGCTGCATCAGCAGGCAGTGACCACGGTCATCGTGGGCGCGAAGCGCATTGAGCAGCTTGAGGATAATATCGCTGCGACGGGGGTTCAGCTTAGCGCGGACGAGCTTGACAGGCTGAATGCGGTAAGTGAGCTGCCGCGCGAATATCCGGGCTGGATGCTTGAGCGGCAGGGTGAGTATCGCCGGGAACAGCTGAAGAATCAGTCATAAATCGGGAATAATTTAGCCCTCTCCCGGAGGGAGAGGGGGAAAACAAGCGATGCGATAAAGCTATCGTTTCAGCTTCAAATGCAGCAAAGGGAAAGGATTCCCTTCACCGTCGAGTTCAGACCGCCCGGTCCGGGCAAATCCCATATGCAGATAGAAGCCCACGCCCTGCGGATTCTGCTCATTCACATCTACCTCATCGACCTGCAAATGTTCAATGGCATAGTGCAGAAGCTGCTTGCCCACGCCCATGCCACGGCTTTCAGGCGAAACAAACAGCATTTCAATCCGATTTTCGTGGCAGCCGATAAAGCCCAGAGGCTCACCGGTTTTGCCAGCTGCCAGCTGCATCGGGATCTGTGGCATGTAGAGTTCGCGCACCTGGGGCTTTAACGCCCTGATATTTTCTTCAGGTAAAAAGTCATGCGTGGCGCGAACGGATGCTTCCCAGATTTCCGCCAGCGCATCAAAATCCGCCGGGTTTGCTTGTCTTATCGTTAACATTCTTGTTCCAAAGGTCGTTAGTTAAACGGCGCTTCTTTCTTCAGGATCTTGTCGATCACATCCAGCACGCCTTGTTGATTGCAGTGCCCTGCCTGGTAGCTGGCAATGCGTTTGATTTTGTCCGGGGCGTTGGCCATCGCAAACCCGTATTGCGCCTGAGTCAGCATCTCGATGTCGTTGCCGCCGTCGCCAAAGGTCACCACTTCGCTGTCCTGGATGCCCCATTTTTCCTGCAGGATTCGCAGGCCGTTAGCCTTATGGATCCCCGGAATAATCAGGTCGATAGAGCCGTGCCCGCTGGTGACCGGCACCATAATGCCTTCCAGCTCTGCGCCCAGGGCGTCCATAGTTTCATCGAGCTGGCTGTCCGGCAGGTTCAGGGCAAACTTGAAGAACACGTCGTCGAGGCCGGAGAAGTTTTCCACGTGCTCAAGGCGGTGATAGTACTTCGCCGCCAGCGCTTTAAAATCGTCACTATAGCCGTTGAGGGTATAACCGTTATGCTTGCCGCAGGCGATGATCTCCACGTGCGGCAGGGTCAGCAGGTGATCGACCACCGTGTTGAACTCTTGTCTGGTCAGCTCGCCGTTGAACAGATCTTCGCCTTCGCTGACCACCCAGCCGCCGTTATCGGCGACAAAAGAGATCTCGTGGGCAATCTCCGGGAAGAAGGAGATAAGCTGAAAATACTGGTTCCCGCTGGCCACCACAAAGCGGATGCCTTGCTCTTTCATCTGCTGATATTGCGCGGCAAAGCGTTCGCGGTTGTAGGTTTTTTCATCATTAAGAAAAGTGCCGTCCATGTCTACTGCAATCAGTTTGATGCTCATTGAACTCTCCATTATTCAGTTTCTAAAGTCTGGCCGGAAGATTGCCCCGGTTTGGCCACGGCGCGGGCGACCAGCGCCGCAATCACCATTAGCGTCAGCACAACTAGCATGGCCTGGCGCAGCCCGTAATGCTCGCCGAGGAAGCCCAGCAGCGGCGGCCCGACTAAAAAGGCGACATAGCCCGAAGCGGCAACGACGCTGACGCGGCTGGCCGGATCGGGGCCGGTATCACCCGCCGCTGAAATGGTCAGCGGGAAGCCTAAAGAGGTGCCCAACCCCCACAGAATCACCGACACGCCGGCAAGGAAGGCGTTGTCGACAAACACAATGGTGCCGATGCCAATAATGCCCATGATCGCACAGGCGCGGACCACAATAACCCGGCTGTAGCGGTCAATAAACCAGCCGCCGGTGAAGCGCCCGACCGTCATGCCGAGGGTAAAGCCTACGTAGATAAGCGACCCGGAAGTTGGGCTAAAGCCGTGCCCGTCCACCATCAGCAGCGGCAGCCAGTCGTTGGCCGAGCCTTCGGCAAAGGCCATCGCCAGCACGACAAAACCAATCAGCAATAGCTGAATATCTTTGTAAAACGGTCGGTGCGGCTCGTGGGCTTCGGTGTTCTCCGGGTTATCTTTGCCCACGCCGTGCGGCACGGCGATAAGCGCGATGGCAATCGGCGCAATGGTCAACAGACCAATCAGCAGCAGGTGCCCCCAGGACACGACGTTCCACGCGGTTAACGTCAGGCCAATCCCGGCGCCAACGAGCGTGCCGAGGCTAAAGAAGCCGTGCATCATCGGCAGCACAGTTTTCTTCATCAGGCTCTCGATAATGGCCCCTTCGACGTTCATAGCCACTTCTGATGAACCCATCCCGCTGCCGAGCAGCGCCAGGCCGAAGGCAAACAGCACCGGGGAGGCGAGGTACAGCGCGAAGCTCATCATTAACATTCCGGCGACCATCAGCGTCATGCCGCTGCGAATAATGGTACGGGTGCCAAAGCGTTTCACCAGCCAGCCGGAACAGAGAATACCGCCCATCGAGCCTATCGACAGGCCAAATAATACGATGCCCATCCCGGCCGTCGAGACGCTGAGCGTATCGCGGATGGCGGGCGTGCGTGTGGCCCAGGATGCCATCACCAGGCCCGGAAGGAAGAAGAAGGTGAATAACGCCCAGGTACGGAGCTGTAGGGCTTTTCTCTGCGAAACAGACATGAACAACAACCAGTGAAAGAGAAACAGGGGAGCAGACTAGCAAGCTTGTGTACATTTGTACACATCCCGGTATAGACTCTTTGTCATACTCTAAATTCAGGTAGGTAATGATGAGCAAAGCCCCGCGCCGTAATGACCCCGAACGTCGCTCGCGTATTTTGCAGGCGACGCTGGATATGGTGGTAAAGCACGGCATCAGCGATATCACGCACCGCAAAATTGCCGCTGAGGCTGGCGTTTCGCTGGGGTCAATGACCTACTATTTTGCTGGGATTGAATCGCTGCTTTGCGAAGCGTTTACCCTGTTCGCCCACCAGATGTCGGACAGCTACCGGGAGCGCATGCAGCAGGCCACCAATCGCGATGAGGCCTGCGAAGCGATTGTCGATATGATTTGCGGCGGCTGCGTGGCCACGCCGTATAACATGCAGGTGATGTACCAGCTTTATGCTTATGCCAGCTGTAATCCGCAGCTAAAAGATATCATGCAGGAGTGGATGATTCGCAGCCAGCAGGCGCTGGAGCCGTTTTTCGATCCGCTAACCGCCCGGGCGCTGGATGCTTTCCTGGAAGGCATGACGCTGCACTACGTCACCGATCGCGAACCGATGGGGCGCGATGATATGCGGGTGATGGTGCGCAGGATTGTAGGGACAGGGGATGCAAAATAAAGCGAGTGGAGGGGTTAGTAAGCGTTTGTTATTGATACCCTAAAAAATAAAAACCCATCAACCTTGAACCGAAAGCGGCGGGGTTGATGGGCTCCACAAATTGGGGACATCAAAGAAAAGCAGTGGCACTAATTCAGACTGACGCCCCGAAAGAAAGTTCGCTCAGGCATAAAAAAAAAGTATTTTTCTTTGTCTGTGGTTGCGATCACAAACCTGGCCATATCACAACAATTAATGTACCGGCCAGTGTTAACAACACGTTAGCGATGGCATAGGTGCCGGCGTACCCCAGCGCAGGAATGTTGCTGCGGGCGGTGTCGCTGATGATTTCCATCGCTGGCGCACAGGTTCTTGCCCCCATCATCGCGCCAAACAGCAGGGCGCGGTTCATTCGCAGCACATAGGCGCCGAACAGGAAGCAGATAATCACCGGCACCAGGCTCACGATAAGCCCGGAAATTAGCATCTGGCCGCCTACCGCACCGAGGCCGTTGCTGATGCCACTGCCGGCGCTCAAGCCAACCCCCGCCATAAACACCATCAGGCCGAACTCTTTCACCATATTTAGCGCCCCCTGCGGAATGTAGCCGAAGGTGGGGTGGTTGGCGCGCAGGAAGCCAAGCATGATGCCCGCAAACAACAGGCCAGCGGCGTTCCCGATGCCGAAGCTGAACGAGCTGAACTGGAAGGTGACCATGCCCACCATCAGGCCAATAACAAAGAAGGCGCAGAAGGCCAGCAGGTCGGTTATCTGGCTGTGAATGGAGATAAAGCCGATGCGCTCGGCAACGGTTTTCACGCGTCTGGCATCGCCGCTGACCTGCAGGACATCGCCTTTGTTCAGCACGATATTGTCGTCGATGGGCATTTCAATCTGGCTGCGGATCACGCGGTTCAGGAAGCAGCCGTGGTCGGTGAGCTTGAGCTGCGCCAGGCGACGGCCCACGGCATTGTGGTTTTTCACCACAATTTCTTCGGTGACGATGCGCATATCCAGCAGATCGCGATCGAAAACCTCTTTGCCGTTTCTGAAGCTTGGGTCGAGGCGCGAGTGAGAATCCGGGTAGCCCACCAGCGAGATTTCATCACCCATTTGCAGCACGGCATCGCCGTCCGGGTTAGCCAGAATGCCGTTGCGGCGAATACGTTCGATGTAGCAGCCGGTCTGGCGATAAATACCCAGTTCGCGCAGATTTTTACCGTCGGCCCAGGCAACCAGCTCAGGCCCGACGCGATAGGCGCGGATCACCGGGAGATAAACTTTGCGGCTCGCGTCGGTATCCAGACCGCGCTCGCGGGCAATTTGCTGGGCGCTGGTCTGCAGATCCTGATGCTGCAGCTTCGGCAAATAGCGAGCCCCCACGATCAGGCTGACCAGGCCAATCAGGTAGGTCAGGGCATAGCCGAGGCTCAGGTTATCCAGCGAGGTCGCAAGCTGCGCGGCGGGGATGCTTGAATGGCGCAGGGTATCGCCCGCGCCGACCAGTACGGGCGTGGAGGTCATGGCGCCGGCGAGCATACCGGCCGTCAGGCCAATGTCCCAGCCAAACAGTTTGCCCAGCCCCAGCGCAATCAGCAGGGCGCTGCCAACCATCACCAGGGCCAGCATCAGATAATTTTTGCCGTCGCGGAAGAAAATAGAAAAAAAGTTTGGCCCGGCTTCGACGCCTACGCAGAAAATGAACAGCATAAAACCCAGATTTAGCGCGTCGGTATTGATCGAGAAATGCTGTTGCCCGAGTAATAAAGAGACCACTAAAACACCAATGGAATTACCCAGTTGCACCGGACCGAGGCGTAATTTCCCCAGGCAAAGTCCGAGCGTTAGTACAACAAATAACAAAAGGATGTAATTCCCGTTTAACAAATCTGCGACGTTTATATTCACGAAGGCTAACTTCTTGTTTACCAGTAAGTTGTTGAAAGAGATAGAGTTATGCGCTAAGGTTTTGACGGTTCCGTCAGCGGCGACCGGCAAATTATCACGCATATAAATATCTCACGCGACGACCGAATTTCTGCCGCTAGTTTAATCTTTCTCTGTATCAGCGGCTAGTAAGAATATTGTGCTAAATGTGGCAATGCTTTATCGGCACGGATGGCCAGGCATTATCAAATCGGGTAAAGACGCTGCTGAATTTTCCGGCAGGGTATTTTCGAGCAAAAGCAGATGTCAGGAGGTAAAATGCACAGACGTGCGCAAAAGTGGTTAGGAATTACCTGCTGCTTCGTGCTCTTTATTCTGGTTTTTCTTTCTCTGCGCCTGAACGTGATGGGGCGGTTTATTGCCACCGGGCACTATGAGCTTGGGCTGCTGTTTTTCCTTCTCCCGGGTGCCGTGGCCAGCTTCTTTTCCCAAGGCGATCGAGTGGTCAAACCGCTGGTGGGAGCGATGCTTGCTTCGCCGTTCTGCCTGTTGATTGCCCACCTGTTTTTCCCCGTCACACGCTCGTTCTGGCAAGAAATGGCCTGGCTACTGAGCGCTGTCTTCTGGTCGTCCCTCGGTTCGCTGTGTTATCTGCTATTTTTTATGTGTAAGAACCGGAGTCGTACGCATAAAAAAACCGACTACTGAGAGTCGGTTTTCTGCATTCGTAAAGTTTACTGCGCGGTCTGGAACAGGTTCAGATGTTCTTTCGCGTAAGCTTCAAAATCGGTGCAGCCACCAATGTGCTTCTGATCCAGGAAGATCTGCGGCACGGTTTCAACCGGTTTACCCACGGTTTTTTCCAGATCAGCTTTGGTGATGCCTTCTGCGTGGATGTCAACATAGCGGAAGTTGAAGTCATCACGCTCGGCGGTCAGTTTCTCAGCCAGTTCTTTAGCGCGAACACAATATGGGCAGCCAGGGCGTCCAAAAATTACTGCAAACATGCTCTCTCCTCAGTTTTTATGGCCGATACGAACCGGCGAATGCGCTTATAATGCCGATATCCGTCACATTTTTAAAGAAGGTCGTGCCTGTTAGTTCGATGCCCGTAGGCTATCTCCTTTCAGTGGGAGGGGCGCGGACTCGATGATAGCTGGCCTGAACGCAGGAGGTGCCGCTATGCGCGCGGTCGGATCGTTACCCAAATCGGTGATTGTGCTGGAAGCGGTGGGGATAGGTTTTTTGGCGCTAGCTTTTCTCTCGCTGCAGGGATACCTGACGCTGCCCGCACCTGTGGCCACTGCAACGGCGGCCATAGTCATGGTATTTATTGGCCTTGGGCTGATGCTGCCGGCGGCAATCATCATGACGTGGCATATTGCTAAACGTCTTGCTCCGCAGCTGATGCAGCCTGATTCTGCTTCAAAACTCTCTGATATAAAAAAGCCAAAGGAAAATCGCGATGACGCCGACCATTGATCTGCTTCGTGCCCACCGTTCCATTCGTCATTTTACCGGGGAACCTATTACCGACGAGCAGCGCGAAGCCATTATTGCCAGTGCACAGGCAGCTTCTACTTCCAGCTTCCTTCAGTGCAGTTCAATCATTCGCATCACGGATAAAGCGCTGCGCGAGCAGCTGGTGCCGCTGACCGGCGGGCAAAAGCATGTGGCGGAAGCCGCCGAGTTTTGGGTGTTCTGCGCCGACTTTAACCGCAATCTTCAAATCTGCCCGGACGCCCAGCTTGGGCTGGCGGAACAGCTGCTGCTTGGTGCGGTCGATACCGCGATTCTGGCGCAGAATGCGTTTACCGCCGCAGAATCGCTGGGGTTGGGCGGGGTCTATATTGGCGGCATCCGCAACAACATTGAAGCGGTGGGAGAGCTGTTGGACGTGCCGAAATACGTGTTACCGCTGTTTGGCCTTTGCCTGGGCTGGCCTGCTGCCACGCCGGATATCAAGCCGCGTATGCCCGCTGCGATGCTGGTGCATGAAAACCGCTATCAGCCGCTGAACAGGCCGCTGCTGGACGAGTACGACGAGCAGCTGGCGCAGTATTATTTGAGCCGGGACAGCAATACACGGCGCGACACCTGGAGCGACCACATCAGCCGTACCATCATTAAAGAAAGCCGGCCTTTCATTCTGGATTACCTGCACAAGCAGGGCTGGGCGACACGCTGATTCACGCGGCTGCCAGGCCATCAAATCGGCGATCGATACATTTTCAGTATTAATCGTGGCCTCAAACGGTATTGGTTTCATCCGTCGGTGAGTCGTTATAACTGCTGAAGTTATAACGACAATCTGTCAAGGAACCTTCTATGCCAACCTCTGCTTTTGATAATTCGCCTTTCTACGCCGCCGACATTATTCGCGCCCGCATTAACGGTCTGGTACCCCGCATCGCTTTTATTCTGGGCTCCGGGCTGGGGGAGTTGGCGGAAAAAATCGACTCCCCTGTAACATTTTCCTACGAAGAGCTGCCCGGGTTTCCCGTCAGCACTGTCCACGGCCATGCGGGCGAACTGGTTGTCGGCACGCTGGCTGGCGTGCCTGTAGCCTGTATGAAAGGGCGGGGGCACTTTTATGAAGGGCGTGGAATGTCGGTGATGACCAGCGCAATTCGCACTTTTAAGCTACTGGGATGCGAAATACTGTTTTCTACCAACGCCGCCGGTTCTCTGCGCCCGGAAGTGGAACCTGGAAGCCTGGTGGCACTCAGCGATCATATTAATACGATGCCGGGCACGCCGACCGTTGGGCCAAATGATGAGCGGTTTGGTGAGCGCTTTTTCTCGCTGGCAAACGCCTATGATGCCGACTATCGCGCCGTACTACAGCAGGTTGCACATGAGCAGGGGTTCCCGCTGCACGAGGGAGTATTTGTTTCTTATCCAGGGCCAAACTTCGAAACCGCAGCGGAAATTCGCATGATGCAAATCATTGGCGGCCACGTGGTGGGGATGTCGGTTGTGCCGGAGGTGATCAGCGCCCGCCATTGCGGCCTGAAGGTGGTTGCCGTCTCGGCGATTACCAACCTTGCCGAAGGGCTGGGGAGTATTCAGCTTTCCCATGAACAGACGCTGAAAGCGGCTGCGCTGTCGCGGCAGAACTTCATTAACCTGATTTGCGGCTTCCTCGGCAAACTGGCCTGATCCTCACTGAGCAAGGCAGGGAAAACAGATGGCGATTAAACTCCGCTTAAAAATCATGCTGTTTTTACAGTACTTCATCTGGGGGGCGTGGCTGGTCACTTTGGGATCTTACATGATCAATACGCTCGGCTTTAAGGGGGCAGATGTTGGCATGGTTTACAGTACCAAAGGGCTTGCGGCGCTGCTGATGCCGGGTCTTATCGGAATTGTGGCCGATAAATGGCTCCCGGCCAATCGGGTGTACTCTCTCTGCCATCTGGTGGGGGCGGGGATGCTGGTCTGGGCGGCCAGCATCGACCAGCCGGGGTTGATGTTTTGGGCAATGCTGGGTAATGCCCTGGCCTTTATGCCGACCATTGCGCTGTCCAATACGGTGTCTTACGCCTGCCTGGAAAAAAACGGACTGGATACGGTGACGCATTTCCCGCCTGTGAGGGTGTTCGGTACCGTGGGCTTTATTGCGGCGATGTGGACCGTTAGCCTGATGTGCATAGAGCTGAGCAGCATACAACTCTATATTGCCGCAGGGGCTTCCGGTCTGCTGGCGCTGTATGCGCTCACATTGCCGACTATCCCGGTGATAAAAAGCCAGGCCACGCGCAGCTGGGTGAGCCGCCTGGGGCTGGACGCGTTTGTGCTGTTCAAAAAGCCACAAATGGCGGTTTTTTTCCTGTTCGCCATGCTGCTTGGGGCGGTGCTGCAAATCACCAATACTTTCGGTAACCCTTTCCTGCATGATTTTGCCCGTCAGCCTGAGTTTGCCAGCAGCTTTGTGGTGCAGTATCCCTCGATTTTGCTGTCCGTCTCGCAGATGTCGGAAGTGGTCTTTATTTTGACGATCCCTTTCTTCCTGCGGCGTTTTGGCATTAAACAGGTCATGCTGATGAGCATGGTCGCCTGGGTGCTGCGCTTTGCGCTGTTCGCCTGGGGCGATCCTTCTGTCTTTGGTTTTGTGCTGCTGTTGCTGTCGATGGTGGTGTACGGCTGCGCCTTTGATTTCTTTAATATCTCTGGCTCCGTGTTTGTTGAGCAAGAGGTGGAGTCACGTATTCGCGCCAGCGCTCAAGGGCTGTTTATGACGATGGTGAACGGGGTTGGGGCGTATTTCGGGGCGATTGTCAGCGGTTATGTGGTGGATTATTTCACCACCGATGGCGCCAAAGACTGGCCGACTATCTGGCTGGTTTTTGCTGGCTATGCGCTGGTGCTTGCCGTCGTCTTCCACTTTAGCTTCCACTATCGCCACCGTCAGCAGAGTGATTCTTCGGCATCGCTCGCACATTAAGGCTCCTGGCCTTACAGCAAGCGTAAGCGATGGTAATTTATGAGGCTTGCCACTCAGGGAGCCTCATGAATACATCTCAGCGTATCTATCGCACCGATCTTAAGCTGCTGCGCTATTTTCAGGCCGTAGCCGAGGAGCTGCACTTTGGCCGGGCCGCCGCGCGGCTGAACATGTCGCAGCCTCCCCTGAGCTTTCATATCAAAGAACTGGAAGCTCAGCTGGGGACGGTACTGTTTATCCGCCATTCCCGGCACGTGGCGCTGACTCACGCAGGCGAAGTCCTGCTGGAAGAGACAAAACAGCTGCTGAACAACGCAAGCCTTGCGCTGGCCAGGGTTGAGCAGATTGGCCGTGGTGAAGGCGGTCGAATTCAGCTAGGGATTGTTGGCACCGCTATTTGGGGTGGGCTGCGGCTTGGGCTACAGCGGTTTATTGCTGACTATCCCGCCATTGATGTGACCTTCCGCGAAAAGTCCCCGGGGGATCAGCTTGCTTTGCTTGAACGTCACGAGATTGATGCCGGGATCTGGCGGATGGAAACCAGCCCGCCCGGTGGCCTTAAGAGCGAAAAGTTGCATGAGGCGACATTTATGGTCGCGCTGCCGGAGCAGCACCCGCTAGCCCTGCAGCAAACGGTGGACATTACCCAACTGCGGCATGAAGCGTTCGTGACGATGACCGCCATTCACTCTGACTGGACTTTCCTGCAACGTGTTTGCCGTGAAGCTGGTTTTACCCCGAGGGTTGTCCGTGAGGCGGTGGAGCCGCAAACCGTCCTGGCGCTGGTGAGCATTGGTTTTGGGCTAACCATCATCGCCGACAGCTACGCACAGATGAACTGGCCTGGCGTGGTGTTTCGCCCCCCGGCGAGGCCGATACCCGCCGACCTGTATGCCGTTTTTGATCCCGTCCATCTCACCTCGACCACAAAGCAATTAATTGAGGCACTTAAGATGTCTCCCACCGATTAGTCCGTCGTTGAAAGGTGAAGGCAGTGGTATGATTAGCGGGCGGTTAATTTTGGTCTGGTTGCTCAGAGGTGCAGGTTGAAAATCGCTATTTTATCCCGGGATGGAACGCTCTACTCATGCAAGCGCCTGCGCGAGGCGGCAACGCGTCGTGGTCATCAGGTGGAGATCATTGATCCCCTTTCTTGTTATATGAACATTAATCCGGCCGCGCCTTCCGTGCATTACAAGGGGCGTCAACTGCCGCATTATGACGCGGTTATCCCGCGTATTGGCTCGGCTATCACCTTTTACGGCACGGCGGTGCTGCGCCAGTTCGAAATGCTGGGAAGCTACCCGCTGAATGAGTCGGTGGCGATCACTCGCGCGCGGGACAAGCTGCGCTCGCTGCAATTGCTGGCGAAGCAGGGGATTGATTTGCCGGTGACGGGGTTTGCCCACTCGCCGGACGACACCAGCGATCTTATTGATATGGTGGGTGGCGCGCCGCTGGTGGTGAAGCTCGTTGAAGGTACGCAAGGAATTGGCGTTGTGCTGGCTGAAACGCGGCAGGCGGCGGAAAGCGTGATTGATGCGTTTCGCGGTCTTAACGCCCATATTCTGGTGCAGGAATACATCAAAGAAGCGAAGGGCAGAGATATTCGCTGTCTGGTGGTGGGGGATGAGGTTGTGGCCGCCATTGAACGGCAGGCCAAGCCCGGCGATTTCCGCTCAAACCTGCACCGTGGCGGCGTCGCGCATCAGGTCACAATTACCGATCTTGAGCGAGAAGTGGCGCTAAAAGCGGCCAGCACGCTGGGGCTGGATATTGCCGGGGTGGACATTTTACGCGCCGAACGCGGGCCGCTGGTGATGGAAGTGAACGCCTCGCCGGGGCTGGAAGGCATTGAAAACACGAGCGGGGTCGATATCGCCGGACTGATGATCAAATGGATAGAGCGGCAGGCCCGCCCTGGGTACTGTCTTAAAACCGGGGGATAATTACCAAATCGGCGCTAATGCATAGTATGACGTGTCATTTTTGCGTAAGATGGCACGTTAATTTTTGAACAGGTAATGAGGTTTTTGCGTTTATGGATTCACTCGTGGTCCCGACTCTGGACACTTTACGCCGCTGGCTGGATGAAACTGGCGTAACCTTTTTCGAGTGCGATACCTGCCAGGCATTGCATTTGCCCCATATGCAGAACTTCGATGGCGTATACGACGCGAAAATCGATCTCGTGGACAACATTATTCTGTTTTCCGCATTGGCAGAAGTTAAGCCGTCGGCGCTGCTGCCGTTGGCGTCCGATCTCTCCTCGATCAACGCCAGCTCGCTGACGGTGAAAGCGTTTCTCGACATCCAGGATGATAACCTGCCCAAGCTGGTGGTGTGTCAGTCGTTGTCTGCCTCCGTGGGCATTACCCGCGAGCAGTTTGCCGCCTTTGTTCAGCAGAGCGAAGAGCAGGTTTCGATGGTGATCCTCGAGGCTTGCGCTAATCAGCTGCTTTTTGTGGCCGAAGAAGAAGAGCGCGACGGCACAATTATTCACACCCACTCTCTGCACTGATCCTTTCTTTTTTTAACGCAGCGGCCACCAGCGCCGCTGCGTTCTGCATGTTTTTATTCTGTCATAAAGCCGTCACAGCCAGACAAATCCCTGCCATAAGGCGCGTTTTTGCCGCCTGAATAGACGAAAGATGTCTAAAAAGTTGATAAAAGGCGTTTTTTCATCCGGGCTATAGTCGCCAACCCTGGCTACAGTTATTCTTGCTTGGCCGTAAAAACGAGCAACGTCTGCGTGAAGATTACCCAAATTCTTTTTCAGCAGAATGAATAGAGATGCATGAATTTTGCATGCTAAAAAAGCGTGCGGCGAATGCGGATAAGCCACATTGCGTAAATTCGGCTCATTCGAGTCTGGTTTGGCCTTTATTCAGAAGGAATGAAATTATGCTCTACCTACGTAAAAAAGGGTTGTTGGGGATGGTTGCTGGCGCGCTGATGGTGGCTTCTGCCGCCAGCTCTGCCGCCGAACAAAAGACGCTGCACGTTTATAACTGGTCTGACTATATAGCCCCGGATACCCTGGCAAACTTCACGAAAGAGACCGGCATCAAAGTGGTCTACGACGTGTTTGATTCCAACGAAGTGCTGGAAGGGAAGCTGATGGCGGGCAGCACGGGCTATGACCTGGTGGTGCCGTCTTCGCAGTTCCTTGAGCGCCAGGCGCAGGCCGGCATCTTCGAGCCGCTGGATAAAAGCAAACTGCCGAACTACAAAAACCTCGACCCGGAAATGCTCAAGCTGGTGGCGCAAAACGACCACGACAACAAATACGGCATTCCGTACATGATGGTGACGACCGGCATCGGCTACAACGTCGATAAAGTGAAAGCCGTGCTGGGGAAAGACGCACCGGTGGACAGCTGGGATCTGATCTTCAAGCCGGAAAACCTTGAAAAACTGAAAAGCTGTGGCGTGTCGTTCCTGGACGCGCCAAGTGAAATTTACGCGACCGTGTTGCACTACCTGGGCAAAGATCCGAACAGCACCAACGCCGCGGACTACACCGGGGCGGCTAACGATCTGCTGATGAAGCTGCGGCCAAATATTCGTTACTTCCATTCGTCGCAGTACATCAACGACCTTGCCAACGGTGACATCTGCGTGGCGATTGGCTGGTCCGGGGATATTCTGCAGGCGGCAAACCGCGCCAAAGAAGCTAAAAATGGCGTGAATGTTGCTTATTCCATTCCTAAGGAAGGCGCGATGGTCTACTTCGATATGTTTGCCCTGCCGGTAGATGCGAAGAATAAAGACGAAGCGTACCAGTTCCTGAACTACCTGATGAAGCCGGACGTTATCGCCAACATCAGTAATCATATTTACTACGCGAACGCCAACAAAGAAGCTACGCCGTTACTGAGCGAAGAGGTCCGCAGCAATCCGGGAATTTACCCGCCGGCGGATATTCGTGCCAAGTTGTTCACACAAACGGTGATGCCAGCGAAGATTGACCGGGTTATCACCCGCGCGTGGACTAAGGTTAAAACAGGCAAATAGTCCTGTGACACCCTGCACCGGGCGGTTGCACCAGAGTTGTGCAATCGCCCCAGCCTGAACGGAAGCCCTTGTTTCCAGAATGGCGAAAAGTACGGCAACCGGGCCGTATCTTCTTTTTGCTTTTGCCGGAGAGCAACAGAATTGAACGACGCAATCCCTCGCCCGCAGTCCAAAACACCCAAAGCGCTGACGCCGCTGCTGGAAATTCGTAACCTCACTAAATCGTTTGATGGTCAACATGCCGTGGATGACGTCAGTCTGACCATCTACAAAGGCGAAATTTTTGCTTTGCTGGGCGCCTCGGGCTGCGGCAAATCCACGCTGCTGCGCATGCTGGCGGGGTTTGAACAGCCAAGTGCCGGGCAAATCATGCTTGATGGCGTCGATTTGTCGCATGTGCCGCCTTACCAGCGCCCAATCAATATGATGTTCCAGTCCTACGCGCTGTTCCCGCACATGACCGTGGAGCAAAACATCGCCTTTGGCCTGAAGCAGGACAAACTGCCGAAGGCGGAAATTACCAGCCGGGTGGCAGAAATGCTGACCCTGGTACACATGCAGGAGTTCGCCAGGCGCAAGCCTCACCAGCTGTCCGGCGGCCAGCGTCAGCGCGTGGCGTTAGCCCGAAGCCTGGCCAAGCGTCCCAAATTATTGCTGCTCGACGAGCCGATGGGGGCGCTGGATAAAAAGCTCCGTGACCGGATGCAGCTGGAAGTAGTGGACATCCTTGAACGCGTCGGCGTGACCTGCGTGATGGTGACCCACGATCAGGAAGAGGCGATGACCATGGCCGGGCGAATAGCCATCATGAATCGCGGCAAGTTCGTGCAAATTGGCGAGCCGGAAGAGATTTATGAGCACCCAACCACCCGCTATAGCGCAGAGTTTATCGGGTCGGTAAACGTCTTCGAAGGGCTGCTGAAAGAGCGTCAGGACGACGGGCTGGTGATAGACAGCCCTGGACTTGTGCATCCGCTGAAGGTGGATCCTGATGCTTCCGTGGTGGACGGCGTACCGGTCTTCGTTGCGTTGCGCCCGGAAAAGGTGATGCTTTGCGAGGAGCCGCCCGCCGATGGCTATAACTTTGCCGTCGGAGAAGTAGTGCATATCGCCTACCTCGGCGATCTCTCCATCTACCACGTTCGGCTGAAAAGTGGGCAGATGATCAGCGCCCAGCTGCAAAATGAGCACCGCTACCGTAAAGGAGCGCCCACCTGGGGGGATGAAGTTCGCCTGTGCTGGGATGCCGACAGCTGCGTGGTTCTGACGGTTTAAGGGGGCAAGATGACAACACTTTCTGAAGGCCCGGCAGAGACGGCGGTTCCTCAGCCCTCGGGCGTGAAGCGTTTGCTTGCCCGTTTGCAGATGGCGCACGGGCGCAAGCTGGCGATCGCGCTGCCCTATTTGTGGCTGATCCTGCTGTTTATGCTGCCGTTCCTGATCGTCTTTAAGATCAGTTTTTCGGAAATAGCCCGGGCGATCCCGCCTTACAGCGATCTGGTAAGCTGGGCCGATGGCCAGCTGTCGATCACCCTGAATCTGGCGAACTACTTCCAGCTGACGGACGATCCGCTCTACTTCGAGGCTTATCTGCAATCTTTGCAGGTCGCTGCGGTGTCAACGCTGTGCTGCCTGGCGCTGGGCTATCCGCTCGCGTGGGCGGTGGCACACAGTAAACCCTCAACGCGAAACATCCTGCTGTTGCTGGTGATCCTGCCTTCATGGACCTCGTTCCTGATCCGCGTGTATGCGTGGATGGGCATCCTGAAAAACAACGGCATATTGAATAACGTGCTGCTTTGGCTCGGGGTTATCGACCAGCCGCTGACGATCCTGCACACCAACCTTGCAGTCTACATCGGGGTAGTTTATGCCTACCTGCCTTTCATGGTGCTGCCGATTTATACCGCGCTAACGCGCATAGATTATTCGCTGGTGGAGGCTTCGTTAGATCTCGGCGCGCGGCCGCTGAAAACGTTCTTCAGCGTGATTGTGCCGTTGACCAAAGGCGGGATTATTGCCGGTTCGATGCTGGTGTTTATTCCGGCGGTAGGGGAGTTTGTTATCCCGGAACTGCTCGGCGGGCCGGACAGCATCATGATTGGCCGCGTCCTGTGGCAGGAATTCTTTAATAACCGCGACTGGCCGGTGGCCTCAGCCGTGGCGATTATCATGCTTCTGCTGCTGATCGTGCCGATCATGTGGTTCCACAAATACCAGAACAAAGCGGGGGAGGACCACGCATGAACAACTTACCGGTTGTGCGCTCTCCGTGGCGTATTTTGATTCTGGTGATTGGCTTTACCTTCCTGTATGCGCCCATGCTGATGCTGGTTATCTACTCGTTTAACAGCTCTAAGCTGGTGACGGTGTGGGCCGGCTGGTCAACGCGCTGGTACGGGGAGCTGTTCCGGGATTCGGCGATGATGAACGCCGTTGGCCTGAGCCTGACCATTGCTGCGGCGGCCGCCACGATGGCCGTTATCCTGGGGACGATTGCTGCCGTGGTGATGGTGCGTTTTGGTCGCTTTCGTGGCTCAACCGGCTTTGCCTTTATGCTAACGGCACCGCTGGTGATGCCGGATGTGATCACCGGGCTTTCGCTACTGCTGCTGTTCGTGGCGCTGGCGCACGCGATTGGCTGGCCGAGCGACAGGGGAATGCTTACCATCTGGCTGGCGCATGTGACGTTCTGCACCGCCTATGTTGCGGTTGTCATTAGCTCACGCCTGCGGGAACTGGACCGCTCCATTGAAGAAGCGGCGATGGATCTGGGGGCGACGCCGCTGAAAGTGTTCTTTGTGATCACCGTGCCGATGATCTCGCCCGCCATTATCTCCGGCTGGCTGCTGGCGTTCACGCTTTCGCTTGATGACCTGGTTATCGCCAGCTTCGTGTCCGGGCCGGGTGCGACCACGCTGCCGATGCTGGTGTTCTCGAACGTGCGCATGGGGGTTAACCCGGAAATTAACGCCCTGGCGTCCATTATTCTCGGCGTTGTGGGCGTTATCGGCTTGATTGCATGGTGGTTTATGGCGCGGGCAGAAAAGCAGCGGCTGCGCGATATCCAGAGTGCAAGACGTGGTTAAAACGCCTAAAATCTGCAATGATGTGCCTCCGGTGCCGCGCTTGTCGCGGCACCGTGACGTAAGGAACGCGAGGTTGTGGAAATTATCAGGAAACAGCGGTCATCCCATGCAAAATTAAACGTCCCCACGCTGGTGATGGTGGCGGCTATCGGCATCGTCACTACCCGATGCCTCGACCTGCTGCTGCTGTTTAATATGCTCGGAGTTAGCGGGGTGATGGATTTTGTCCATCGCAGCGTGCAAACCTGGCCCCTGACGCTGGTTTTTCTCGGCAGCCTGTTGATGCTGTTTGTCGAACTGCGTTGCGCGTTCGTCATCGTCAAAGGGCGTAACTGGGGACGCTGGCTGTTCCTGCTGACCCAAATTATTTCCGTGACCTGGTTGTCTCTGTCCTCCCTGGGCTGGGGATACCCTGAATTATTCAGCGTTGCCGGGGGCACTAAGCGCGAGATCTTCCGTTCGCTGTTTACCCAAAAGCTGCCCGATATTCTGGTGCTGATTTTGCTGTTTGTCCCCGCCCGCAGCCGGCTTTTTTTCAGACTTCAGTAAGCGCGGAGTGCTACAATCTGCGCCCTCGTTTTTTCTCAGGGTTTTTCTATGCAATGCGCGCTCTATGATGCCGGCCGCTGTCGTTCCTGCCAGTGGATTGAACAACCGGTGGAAGACCAGCTTCTCGCTAAAATGACCGATCTCCGGCAGCTGCTGGAAGGCATTGCCGTGGGCGAGTGGTGCCAGCCGGTCAGCGGCCCTGAGCAGGCATTTCGCAACAAAGCTAAAATGGTGGTTAGCGGCAGCGTGGAAAAACCGCTGCTGGGGATGTTACACCGCGACGGCACGCCCGAGGATTTAACCGACTGCCCGCTGTATCCTGTTTCATTTGAGCCTGTTTTTGCGGCATTGAAGCCCTTTATTGCCCGTGCGGGATTAACGCCCTACAGCGTGGCGCGTAAGCGTGGAGAGCTGAAGTATCTCCTGCTGACCGAAAGCCTGGCGGATGGCGGCATGATGCTGCGCTTTGTGCTGCGTTCGGAAAGCAAGCTGGGGCAGTTGCGAGCGGCGCTGCCGTGGTTACAGCAGCAACTCCCTCAGCTCAAGGTGATTTCGGCCAACATTCAGCCCGTACACATGGCGATTATGGAAGGCGAGCAGGAAATTCTGCTGACCGAACAGCGTGCGCTCGAAGAGGTTTTCAACGGCGTACCGCTCTATATTCGTCCGCAAAGTTTCTTCCAGACTAACCCTCAGGTTGCTTCCCGGTTGTATGCCACCGCCCGTGACTGGGTGCGCGCGCTACCCGTCAACCATATGTGGGATCTGTTCTGCGGCGTGGGAGGTTTTGGCCTGCACTGCGCCACGCCGGAGATGAAGCTTACCGGGATTGAAATTGCCCCGGAGGCGATAGCCAGCGCACAGCAGTCGGCTGAAAAACTGGGCCTGCATAATATTCATTTTCAGGCGCTGGATTCCACTCAGTTTGCCGTCGCCCAGCAGGATATCCCGCAGCTGGTTTTGGTGAACCCGCCGCGCCGTGGGATCGGTAAAGCGCTGTGCGATTATCTGACGCAGATGGCTCCGGCGTTTATCGTCTACTCAAGCTGCAACGCGCAGACCATGGCGAAGGATATTCAGATGCTGCCGGGTTATCGCGTGGTGCGTACCCAGCTGTTTGATATGTTCCCGCATACTTCGCATTACGAAGTGTTGACGCTTCTGGTCCGGGACTAACATTTGGGAAGCGGAAGCCGCCGGGTTGGTGCCGTCACGATGCGTGTTTCCGCTTTTATATGTAGCCGTTAAGACTGTCAGAAGCCAGTAATCATGATATCACCCAGCCTGTGTTTAATGACGTTCATCTCTTTGATAAATAATGTGTTCCAATTTTTTGAACCATCTTTAAACAATTTAGCAACTTGCTGACGTAAGGGCAGCTCAGGCATTTCCGTTTCAGAAATCTCAATAGCGTTGCTGAGCATTTTGTTATTTTCAAGCATCAGTCCCAGTTCCCATGGGCTGGCGAAATGAACGGGATTGGTCGCTTTGTCGCTATACCAGATGCTAATACTGCCTGTGGGTGAGGAGGCCAGAGCCTGCATGCCCTGAAGCACAATTTTTAGATAACGGCGGGTAGCTTTTAATGCCACCGACTGATTCATTTTTTCCTCTAAATTTTTCAATCGCAGGGAATCATTGGCGAGTGGAAGCTGCCTGAACAAAATGTCATGTGCCTTTGAAACATAAGTTTCCTGCGAGGATATGGCTTCAATCAATGCGGCCAGCGTTAAAGATGTATCGATAACGTCAGGTTCAGTAGAAACATATTTGTCGAGCGCCGCGTCAAGTTTTTCATTTACTTCCAACTGGTAGATAAAGTCTCTTGTAGCGGCATGACTGCTGAGATATTTGGTGTTGGCCAACTGTTCGTTGTGCCCTTCAATAGGCAGTACCAGCAGACGGGATTTACATGGAGTATTACGATGTAAGTAACTGAATTCTCCGTTGGTACCAGCCCCTGCGGTGGTAATGCCATCAGCATCGGCCAGGTAGGCCAGATGCAGTGCGTTATAGTTTCCAACTGCTTTTGCACCGCAGAATAAAAATATGCGCCGGGAATAATGCTCATCGTTCTGACTGATTTTAGACAGAACATGCTGGGCAATGAGATTGCTTTTCTTATGCGCGTAAACATAAACAATGTTGCGTAGAGCCATGTTTGCCATGCATCTGCTCCCTGCTATCACTCCCGCAAAGAGAGCACCGCTCCCTAAGGCACTCGCGACCGCATTCAAGGGGAGAGCGTGAGCCTGCAGCAATTGAATAATTTTCGTATGTGCTTCTCTTATTCCGCTGGCGGAGGTGATCCGCAGCATGTCGGCGGTAGATTTGACCGAACTCAGCGTATTTTTTTCGCCAAGGGATATATGAGAAATATTTTCGAAAGTACCGCCCAATACCTTTGCTAACAACGCATATTTTGGCAGTAAGTTCATTGCCGAATTTTTGGGATCCAGCAGAATGGCGTGATTTTGCTGATCCAGACGGTGTATAGCCGGCACGCCAGCTTTGGCGGCTGATTTTTGCAGGGAATAATCCATATCAGTAAGTACATAGATACGTTTTTGAAACGCTTTTATGTCGAGATATTTTTTCAGATGGCTAAAAAGATCGGCGCTTTCAATAACGGGAAGTTTATTGATGTCGAGGATATTACTAAGAAACGTTTCCGGGGATAGGGTTCGCGTACGATGAGATATATCAGGTAGTAAGGCGGGACGATTGTTGCGATATCGTAAAGGGTTACTGGCCAGTCTTTCAAGTATTTTTGCATCGTCTGACCCTCCAGTTTTATCATCCAGATAACCGTAGACGGGCTTAGTTGACTCTGTCAGTAAGACGTGAATTCCTCGGCTTGCCAGCTTATTTGCAAGCGTCTGCAGTTCTCCCCGGCGCTGGACATTCTCCCAGGCGGGAGGTGCATGAAATATTACTATGGAGTCTTTAGGTAGCGTGTCTTGCTGAAGGGCATGATCGATTATTTGTAATAGTCGACCGGTATGCCCTCCACCCGTAGGCGAATAGCCGACGATTAGGAGCTTTGTTGTTTTTTCCAGATTAAATTGAGTTAATAGACGCGAAAGTGAGGATGCAGCAAGTGGCATAATTATCGTACCTCATCGATATTTCATTGTGGGCGCATTCCAGCCGGTGAACCGGTCGGAATTAGTTATCATTAACGATTCACTGAGCGGGCGATTCGGCTGTAGGTATGCCTGACTCCTCTGATAGCTATCCCGTAGGCGAAAATATTTTCTGGCAGCGCGATCCCCATATAACCGGTATCGCCAATATGATGCAGATCGGCACCGGCCATTTTGCTCATCAAGGCTATCTGGCGAACGGTATCCCGATCGGCACCTTCCTGAGAGGTACCAATAGCCGTCATTGCCATCATGCCGGCCGAGTGTGCGCAGCGAATTAGTGAGCTGGCTGCCTCAATACTCATGCCCGGTACAGTACCCGGGGCTGGGATCAGCGCAATATCAACGCCCTGGCGGGCAAATTCATGGAGATCGCTTTCATTTATAATGGCTGCACCGCTTTCCTGGACCACGCCCGCACCGTGCATTTTTCCACTGATAATGACGGCCTCGTCGCCAATGGCACTGCGGATTTTTCCTGCCGACTGAGCCAGAGCCATATTGCTGACGCCATTGTTTGGGTTACCAGTAAGAACTAAAATTTTTGCCCCCATCTGTACCAATTTGCGGGCATTCTCAGGTGTCGCCGCACGGCCTGGCTTCATTTTCCATAACTCATCATGTTCCGTGGCAAACCGTGGATCGACGGCTTCGAGATTGACGCCAATTACGCGGCCGGTTAGCTGTTGGAGCACATGTAAGGTCTGTGCCGGATCAATATCACCCGGCATGCCCTGTATCAAAGGTTGTTGGCAGTCGAACATATTGATCAGCAGAATATCGGCACCCTGAGAGGCTGCAAGTTCAGCATTCGTGATGTTCGCGAGCAGAGGTGGAGTGATAGCGATGGTTTCACTGACCATGACCCGACCCTCGCTAGCGCGGATAGCGTGAAGTAGCTGCGGTTTGGTGAGCGCAGCCAGCTCAGAAGCACTGCAGTCGAGTAAACGTTTCGATGTCATCATAGATTTCCTCATTGGCGCAGTAGTTAACGAAATCCTCCTGCGTTCTGCAGGGTATTTGTGTGGGAAAAAAACGGTATTTCACCGTAATAAACGTTCCTGCATAAAAACCATTTTCAAATTCAAATGTTCACTATGTACCGGTTGTGTACCACTTGTGTACCATAATGGTAATGTGGGGAATTTTCATACTTATTTTGTCTTTTTTGTGATCTTGTACGGCTCTTTAGATCGCCAGAACGATCAAAAATCACGTCGTTGATATTTGTGTTGTTAATAAGTGGTATAGTTGAATCGCTACCTGGCAAACTGGACGTAAAGAGAATGAAGTTGTTGCAACCTGCTGATTTAAAAATCGATGGTTCAAATGCCATGCCGCTGTATCTGCAACTGGCGAATGAGATCCAGCGCGTGATTGATGAAGGTCAGCTTCGCCCTGGAGATGCATTGCCTTCAGAGCGCACGCTGATGGAGGCGTTAGGTATTTCTCGGGGGACCACCAGAAAAGCTATTGAGCAGCTTATCGAGGATCGAAGCCTTGTCCGAAATCCTGGATCCGGGACCTATGTTGCTCCTCACGTTCGCCAGTCATTAGTCCAGCTGGAGAGTTTCAGTGAAATAGCCTTTGCCAGCGGGGGGGAGGCACAAAGCGAATTGGTGGGCTATGTTCGTCGAGCTGCGACTGAAAAAGAACAACAATTTTTACAGCTCGCAGAAAGTCATAAAGATATTGTCGAGCTGACGCGCCTGCGTAAAATTAGTGGCACCGTCGTTTCGGTGCAGAGGGCGATATTACCCGCGCCGTTGCTGAATAAAATCAACGAATTGAATGAATCGCTCTATCGCTATCTTGAGGAAAAAGGCGTCCCGGTGTTATCAGCCACCCAAAAATTTAGCGCAGTTGCCGCAGATAAGCACTTGGCCTATTACCTGAATATCTCGGAACGCGATCCTATATTATTGGTCACCCGTATCGGGTATAGCCATAATAATATTCCCGTGGAATATACGCAGACATGGTGTCTGAACGAATATTACGATTTCAAAATTGAACTCAAAACGACAGGTAAATAATCCATCAGGAAAATAAAATGCTACCCATTAGTGCCAGCATAATGTTATTTATTTTAAATTACCTGATGAATAAATATTATTTATCCAGAAGGGGATTTTATTATTCAGATTATTTTTTTTGTATTCAGAATAACTAGCGTCGAGCATGTGGCTTGCCGATTAGATGAGTGGCGGCTCGCAGATGTGAGCAGGGATAAACCTGAGAGTGTGTTGCAACCTCTCAGGTTAGAAGAATAGCTAATATAGATCAGGCTAATAACCGGGTACGAAAGGCCATCATTTATAATGAATACAGGAGTTATCAGCCTGGGAACCACTGAGTACTGATCTTCTGGTAAGTCCCGTCCGCTTTAATCGCCGCCAGCGCGTCGTTCAGCTTCTTCAGCAGGGCCTGATTATCCGGGCGAACCGCAATCCCTAAACCGGTGCCAAAGTACTGTGAGTCGGTCACATGCTTGCCCACGGTGCCCAGCTGCGGATTGGTCTTCAGCCATTCGTTCACCACGGCGGTATCGCCAAACACGCCATCAATACGGCCATTTTTCAGGTCAATAATCGCGTTCTGGTAACTGTCGTAGGAGACGGTTTTGATCTCAGGATGTTTATCCTGCAGGTATTTCTGGTGCGTGGTGCCGTTTTCCATCCCGATACGTTTGCCTTTGAGATCGTCCAGCGAAGCAAACTGGCCTTTTTTCGCAATCACCACCGCCGAGTTGGCGTAGTAAGGGTTGGTAAAGGCGACCTGTTTGGCACGCTCAGGTGTGATATCCATCCCGGAAATCACCGCGTCGTATTTACGAAACTTCAGGGAAGGGATCAGGCTGTCAAATGCGTGGTTGGTGAAGGTACATTCTGCCTGCATTTGTTTGCATAATGCTTTGGCCAGATCGATATCGAAACCGACGATCTGATTGCTGGCGTCCAGAGATTCAAAAGGAGGATAGGTTGCCGAAGAGCCGAAGTTGATTTTCTCCGCTGCGGCCGCGCTGAATGCGGTTGTAGCGAACATGGCGGCTAACAGTAACTTTTTCATGCGTGTTGCTCCTGTCTGTCAATATTGTTTTAAGTCGCCGTTTCCGGGCGTCAAACCACCATGCCAAAGAGTGAATTTATATGCAATAAAAATGTATATTTATAATTAAATGAGCGTAAAAAAAGCGGGTTGCCCCGCTTTGTCTGTTAGCTTGTCTAGCTGCGATGTTCAAAGGCCAGTGCCCGGCGTTCAATCAGGCGCATCAGCAAGGTAAGCAGCCCGTTGACGATGAGGTAGACCAGACCGGCTGCGCCGAAAACCGCCACATCATAGGTGCGGCCATACAGAAGCTGCCCGTAGCCCATCACTTCCATCAGCGTAATGGTGTAGGCCAGCGAGGTGCTCTTGAACACCAGCACGACTTCGTTCGAGTAAGAAGAGAGTGCGCGCTTGAAGGCGTACGGCAACAGGATGGCCAGCGTATCTTTCTTGCTCATCCCTAAGGCGCTGCAGGACTGCCACTGACCCTCCGGTATAGCGCGAATTGCCCCGTAAAACAGCTGCGTGGTGTACGCGGCGCTGTTCAGAGAGAGCGCAATCAACGCGCACAGCCACGGTTCGGAAAGCAGATGCCACAGCACCGGATAATGCTGAAGCGACGGGAACTGCCCTGGACCGTAGTAAATCAGGAAGATCTGCACCAGCAGCGGCGTGCCGGTAAACAGCGTGATGTAGGCGCGCACAATATGCACCAGCCCCGGCGTTTTCAGCGTCAGAACAATGGTGAACAGCAGCGACAGCACGAGCGCAACGGCAATGGAAGCGGCGGTGAGCGTCAGGCTGGTGTGCAGACCCTTCATCAGCTCCGGTAAATACTCGAGCATCAGCCAGGTCTCCGTTCAAAGCGCGTGGCGCGCAGGTCAATGCGCTTCAGGATGTACTGACTCAGCAGGGTGATGACCAGATAAATCGCCGCCGCAATCACATACCAGGTAAACGGCTCCTGGGTGCGCGTGGCGATACTTTTGGTTTGCAGCATCAGGTCATTCACGCTGATAAGCGACACCAGCGCGGTGTCTTTCAGCAGCACCAGCCACTGGTTACCGAGGCCCGGCAGCGCGTGACGCCACATCTGCGGCATGACCAGCCGGAAGAAAATCGCAGTTTTGGATAAACCCAGCGCCTGGCCCGATTCCCACTGCCCAACCGGCACCGCTTTCAGCGCGCCGCGCAGCGTCTGTGACGCGTAGGCGGAATAGAGCAGGGAGAGGGCAATCACGCCACAGAGAAACGGGCTGACGTCAAAGTTCTCAATCTCCATTTTGACCGGGATCGCGGTAAAACCGAGGTTGAGGGTGAAGCCATCAGAGAGTATCAGCAGCAGCTGGGAGGAGCCGAAGTAGATAAACAGCACCACCAGGATTTCAGGCAGGCCGCGGAAAAGCGTGACTACCCCGGAGCCTATCCATGCCACCGGGCGCCATTTGGCGGATTCCCAGACGGCAAAAATCATCGCCAGCACGAGGCCGACGATGAGGGCACAAACGGCAAGGCCGACGGTCATCCCGGCGGCGCTTGCTAATGGAAACAATTCGTTCATCGAGTCGATTACTTCTGGAACCATTTGTCGTAGATGGCTTTGTAGGTGCCATCTTGTTTCACTTTATCCAGCGCGGCGTTGAATTTGCTCTGCAGGTCAGTGTTGCCCTGGCGCAGGGCGATGCCGAGGCCGGTGCCGAAGTAATCTTTGTCGGTCACTTTGTCACCCACGGCAACCAGTTCCGGGCTGGCTTTCAGCCACTCGGTCACCACGGCGGTGTCGCCGAAGACCGCGTCGATACGACCGTTCTGCAGATCCAGCTTAGCGTTCTGGTAGCTGTCGTAAGGCACGGTGGTGATTTCCGGGTGTTTGTCGGTGATGTATTTCTGGTGGGTGGTGCCGTTCTGGATGCCCACTTTTTTGCCTTTCAGCGCGGCAATATCAGCGTACTTGCCCTTCACGCCAACGAACAGCGCGGAGTTGTCATAGTAAGGTTTAGTGAACAGTACTTGTTTTTCACGCTCAGGGGTGATGTCCATCCCCGCCATTACCGCGTCAATACGGCGGAATTTCAGGCTTGGGATCAGGCTGTCGAAGGCCTGGTTGGTGAAGGTACAGGTGGCATCGATCTGCTTGCACAGGGCGTTAGCGAGATCAACGTCAAAGCCGACGATCTTGTTGTTGGCGTCGATAGACTCAAACGGAGGGTAAGAGGCTTCGGTAGCAAAACGGATAGTCTGTGCGGCGGTAGCAGAAAGGCTCAGAGTGGCTAAAAGAGTGGCCAGCAAAACTTTTTTCATTGTCGTTTTCCCGTTCAACATCAGTGAGAGAGATAGAATTTAAACGCATCGGTTTGCGGGTTAGCAAAGCAGCTGGCATCACCTTGTTCGATGATGTGGCCGTTTTCCATATACACCACGCGGCTGGCGGTTTTACGCGCCACTTCTACTTCATGGGTCACGATGACCTGAGTAATGTTGGTTTCCGCCAGTTCGCGGATAATGCTGACGATCTGCGCGGTGATTTCCGGATCCAGAGCGGCGGTAGGCTCATCAAACAGCAGAATCTGCGGCTCCATCATCAGGGCGCGGGCAATGGCAACGCGCTGCTGCTGACCACCGGAAAGGTGCAGCGGATAGCGGTCCATGTACGGCTTCAGGCGCAGGCGTTCAAGCAGTTTATCGGCGCGTTCACGCGCCCGATCTTTGCTTAATCCAAGCACGCGGCACGGTGCTTCAATCAGGTTTTGCAGCACGGTTAAGTGCGGCCACAGATTGTATTGCTGGAAGACCATGCCGACGTTCTGGCGCAGATCGCGAATCGCTTTGTCGCTGGGGGCTTTGGCAAAATCGAAAGTTGTGCCCGCAATGCTCAGCTTACCGGAACGCGGCATCTCAAGCAGGTTAAGGACGCGCAGCAGAGAACTCTTACCGGCGCCGCTCGGGCCCAGCAATACCAGCGTCTCGCCCTGCGGGCAATGTAGTGTGATATCGAACAGCGCCTGATGGGCACCGTAAAAGCAATTAATGCTGTCTAGTTGAATACTCATGCGCTGAAGTTGAATAGCAATTGAGGCCGCAAAGGGTACCTTTAACAGAATAGTTATGCAATCTTTGTGCGTTAAAACTTATAAGCAACCACTTACACTGCCTAAAGTTAGCACAAAATAGTGAGGCGGGTGGTGGCTAAGTATAAAAAACCGGGATCCCTGAATATACCAGATTATTTACAGGGGTTACGTTTCTTCCACCCGCATAGCGTCAGAATAAATTGCCGCTATTTGCCTTCAACTGCCTGACGCAGCGTGCCGGTTGGTGCATGGCTCGCCGCGCCGAGGTAACGCACATCGTCCACTGCCCAGCATTGGCCTTCACGGACCATCAACACTTCATCTTTCCAGGTCTGGCTGCCGCGGGTCAGCTCGACGCGCAGAGGAATATTTCGCGCATCGGTGTTGGGGATAGTTGACGCCGAAGCCACGCTGGCTTTGTCAGGGCCTTCAGACTGGCTGGAGAAGATATCGCTGCGGGTAAACGCGCTTTGCGCCGCCGGAGAGGTGCTGGATTTTTGCAGAAGCTGGTACAGGGAATCGCTCAGATAGGGGCGCAACGCGGCAACGGAACTCAGGCCTTCGCCCTTGTGCGCGATACGGTAATCATAGAACTGCTGAGCGACATCATCCGGGCCGCCGCTGATGCAGGGGCCGCTGCGGGTGCCGATGTCTTTGAAGGCCGGAGTGACGGTGGTACAGGCCGACAACACCAGCGCACAGGGGAGAAGAGCCAAAGCTGAGCTGCGCATTTTTATTTCCTTATTTTCTCAGGAGGACTACCTTAGCATAGCGTATTGGCTCAAAATCGCGTGGCGATTGCCGGGCTAACATGTTGATGGCAAAGAGAGGAGAACGTGATGCAGTTTACAACGACGCCAGGCCTGGAAGGCCACACAATTACTGAATACTGCGGCGTAGTGACCGGGGAAGCTATCCTGGGTGCCAATATTTTCCGCGATTTTTTCGCCGGGGTTCGCGATATCGTCGGCGGCCGCTCCGGGGCTTATGAAAAAGAGTTACGCAAAGCGCGGGACATCGCGTTTCGTGAAATTCAGGCACAGGCCGAAAGCCTGGGCGCTAACGCCGTGGTCGGGATTGATATCGACTATGAAACCGTCGGCAAGGACGGCAGTATGCTGATGGTTTGCGTCAGCGGGACGGCGGTGAAAACGCGCAAATGAAAACCAGGATCTTAGCGCTTGCCCTGGCGCTGTTACTGGCGGGCTGCGCCGGGCAAAAAGGGATTGTCGATCGAGGCAGCTATAAAGTGGACACCCTGCATCAGGCTCAGGCCGCTTATCCGCGGGTGAAAATTCTGGTGATCCATTACACGGCGGATGATTTTTCAAGTTCGCTTTCCACGTTGACCGATCGTAACGTCAGCGCCCACTATCTTGTTCCCGCCGAGCCGCCGCTGTCCGGCGGGAAACCCGTTGTCTGGCAGTTGGTGCCGGAAGAGCAGCTGGCCTGGCATGCCGGGGTCAGTTTCTGGCGAGGGGCTACGCGGATTAACGACACGTCCGTAGGTATTGAGCTGGAAAACCAGGGCTATACCCGGGTTGGCGGTGTTCAGCGCTTTTACCCCTTCAGCCAGCCGCAGATTGCGGTGCTTGAGGATTTAGCGAAGCAGATTATTGCGCGCTATAACATCGTGCCGCAGAACGTGGTCGCTCATGGGGATATCGCGCCGCAGCGCAAGGTTGATCCTGGCCCGCTGTTCCCCTGGAAGCAATTTGCGGAAAAAGGGATTGGCGCATGGCCGGACGCCGCTAGAGTGGCGTTTTATCTTAACGGCCGCGGCCCGCTGCAGCCTGTGGATAAATCCGAGCTGCTGGATGTGCTTTCCCGGTATGGCTACGAAGTGCTGCCGGGCATGACCGAGGCGCAGCAGAAAAGAGTGATTACCGCCTTCCAGATGCACTTCCGCCCGGCCAACTACAGCGGCGAGGCGGATGCGGAAAGCCTGGCGATCGCCGAGGCATTACTGGAGAAATACGGCCAGGGTTAGCCCCGGTGCAGCGTGCCGTGATCTTTCAACCACAGCGCGGTACGGCGAATGCCTTCATCAAGGGTGACGATAGGCTGATAGCCCAGCTCCGTTTCCGCACGCGTGGTGTCCAGCGTTAAATCGAAGTTCAGCTTGGAGACGCCGTAGTGCGTGAGCACCGGCTCTTTGGCAGACTTATTGCCAAAGTGCTCCAGGCTGCGGGCGATGATATCCAGCATCGGGTACGGCACCGAGCGAATGCGGCATTTAATGCCCAGCTCGTCGATCAGCTTCTGCACGATGGTCCGCAGCGGGCGGGCTTCCATGTTGGTGATGTTGTAGGCGCGGCCAGAAGGTAAATTCTGTTTCTGTGTCGCCAGCCACATCGCGTGTACCGCGTTTTCCAGATAGGTCATATCCACCAGCGCATCGCCGCCGCGCGGCAGCAGCACGCTGCCGTAGTGGCGCATCATCTGCACAAGGCGCGGGAAAAACACTTTGTCGTGCGGCCCAAACAGGCTTTGCGGGCGCAGAATGGTAAAACGGGTGTTCGGGTTGGCCTGCGCCAGCAGCTGAATCACCTCTTCGCTGGCGGCTTTGCTGCGGGCAAATTCGTTGGCGAAGCGCACCGGGCGAAAATCTTCGCTGATGTTGCGGTGGTGGTGGTAGTCGAAGTAGAGCGACGGCGACGAGATATGAATAAAGTCACGCACGCCCCAGGCCACGGCCCATTCGCCCAGACGGCGTGTGGCGCGGACGTTGGCGAGGTCGAAGGCTTGCTGGGTTCCCCACGGCGAGGTGAAGCTGGAGCAGTGCCAGAGCGTGTCGACGTCCGCAAGCATCACTTTCGCCTGGGAAGAGACCAGCTCCGTCAGGTCGGCATGGACAAATTCAGCGCCCATTTTCTGCAGCAGTTTGCCCATCGCTTCGTTGCGCCCGGTGGCCCGAACGCTGATGCCTCTGGCGCGTAAATACTCGACCGCGTTTCGGCCTAAACCGCTGGTGGCGCCCGTGACCAGTACCTTCATGTGACCAACTCGTTATGTTTTGGATTAACGCTGCGCATTTTTCCGTGAAACGGCAGCGCATGCAATGGGAATACTGAAAGATTAGGAGCTAACTTCTCTTTTTGATCGAGTTTTGTTCCGCTAAATGAACAATTCGCCGCGCCATTCCCCTAAAGATAAATAAATGGGCGGGGATCATCGCCAGCCAGTAGATCAAACCGGCGCAGCCGTGAGGATGCCACCAGGCTCTGACGTCCAGCCGACGCTGCTTGCCATCATCCTGCAAGGTCAACGACAGCCGCCCCAGGCCTGGGGCCTTCATACCAAACAGCAGCGTTAGCTCTTTTTCTGGTTCAGCGATAATCACTTTCCAGCTATCGACGGTGTCGCCCACTTCCAGCGTGGCTTTATCAGGCCGCCCTTTAGCAAGCCGATGCCCGACCAGCAAATCCATCAGCGCCCGAGTTTTCCACAGCGCATTGCCAAAAAAGTAGCCTTCTTTACCGCCTAGCTGGTTGATCACCTGCCAGAGCGAAGAGAGTGAGGCCTGGGTGGCCAGCGTGCAGCCCGCCTGTTTAGCAAAAAAACCGTAGTCAGGTCGCCAGCGGGCAAACGCCTGGGCATCGTAGCCCCAGTCCTGGGAGTTGGCGAGCCGGTGTTCGTTGGCCAGCGTCAGGCGCACGGCGTCGTCAAAGCTGATGAGCTGCTGCGGGATGCGTTCGCGCAGGCTACGGTCATCCGCCAGCAAATCGTGTTCCAGACCCTGAATCAGCGCCTTAGCAATACCGGGCGGCACCGAGGTAATGACATTCAGAAACCACACGGAAATCCAGCTGGTGGGGAGTGGCACGGGGATCAGCGGGCGGCGGCGGCCGCTGATAGCCATAAAGCGCTCGAACTGCTGCTGATAGCTCAGAACTTCCGGTCCGGCGGCTTCAAACAGGCGATGTTCTGTGGCCGGATGGTCCAGCAGTGCGACGAGGTAGTGCAGCAGGTTATCCAAAGCAATGGGTGAAGTACGGGAGCGAACCCAGCGCGGCGGCGTCAGCACCGGCAGGTTGTACACCATATCTCGCATGACTTCGAAGGCCGCCGAGCCCGCGCCAACAATAATCCCCGCGCGAAGTTCGGTGACAGGAACGCCGGAATCTCGCAGGATATCTGCGGTGATTTGCCGGGCTTTCAGGTGCTTTGAATGCGTTTGCCCGCTTTTGGCCTGCAAAGCGCTGAGGAAAATGACCTGCTTGACCGGATGTTCGGTCAGCGCGTCGCGCATGTTCAGCGCCGCCTGACGTTCGAACTCCATAAAATTATCGCCGTCGCCCATGCTGTGGATCAGATAGTAGACGGTATCCGCCCCTTCGAGCAGGGCACCCAGGCGGTGCGGCCAGTGCAAATCTACGTGCCGGCATTCTACGCCTGGCCAGGGCTGTTTTTTTAGCCAGTCAATGCGGCGGGCTGCGGCGGTGACGTGATGTCCCGCCGCCACGAGTAACGGCACCAGATGCTGGCCAATGTAGCCGCTGGCGCCGAGGACCACTATCCTTTGAGGTTCTGCCATCGTCCCTGAGTCCCGTTAGTTTTGCAGGAAGCTGCGCCAGTGGGCGACGACTTCAGCCAGCTGGCTGCGGGTGACGTCCAGATGGGTGACCAGCCGAGTTGCCGGACCTGCGCTGAGGATGATGCCGCGCTCACGCATGTAGGGCCCTAAATCTTCTGCTTCTTCCGCCGTCATGCGCACAAAGACCATGTTGGTGTCCTGACGCATCACATCGACGCCGATTTCGCGCAGCTCGCCTGCCAGCCAGTGGGCGTTGTCGTGGTCTTCTTTCAGCCGTTCGACGTTATTTTTCAGCGCATACAGGCCTGCCGCCGCCAGAATACCGGCCTGACGCATACCGCCGCCGGTCATCTTGCGCCAGCGTACAGCGCGTTTGATGTACTCTTTACTGCCCACCAGCAGGGATCCCACCGGCGTGCCAAGACCTTTCGACAGGCAAATGGTGAAGCTGTCGCAGTAGCGAGTAATTTCTTCCAACTGGCAGCCGTAGGACACCACGGCGTTAAAAATACGTGCGCCATCTACGTGCAGAGCCAGATTGTGCTTGCGGGTGAATTCCCAGGCCTGCTGGATATATTCGCGCGGCAGCACTTTGCCGTTATGGGTGTTTTCAAGGCTCAGCAATTTAGTGCGGGCGAAGTGAATGTCGTCCGGTTTAATTTTTGCCGCCACTTTATCCAGCGGCAGCGTGCCGTCACGATCCGCTTCAATGGGCTGAGGCTGAATGCTGCCCAGCACCGCTGCGCCGCCAGCTTCGTAGAGGTAGTTATGTGCGGCCTGGCCAACGATGTACTCTTCGCCGCGCTCGCAGTGGCTGAGCAAAGCTACGAGGTTGGCCTGCGTGCCGGTAGGTAAAAACAGGGCAGCTTCTTTCCCGCTGATTTTTGCCGCGTATGCCTGAAGCTCGTTAACAGTGGGGTCATCGCCGTAAACATCATCCCCGGTCGGGGCGGCCATCATTTGCTCCAGCATGGCGCGGGAAGGGTGGGTAACGGTATCGCTGCGTAAATCGATCATGACGGGTCCTTTATCGAGAGGCTGCGCCCGGACGGTTATCCGGGCGCCTGAGGCAACCTTCTTTTTTACCGGAACCAGTTGGTTTTCGCCAGCTCGATCACTTCATCTCCTCGCCCGCTGATGATGGCGCGCAGCATATACAGGCTGAACCCCTTGGCCTGCTCCAGCTTGATCTGCGGCGGGATAGCCAGCTCGTCTTTGGCGACGACAACATCGACCAGCACCGGGCCATCGGTGCTGAAGGCCCGTTCCAGTGCAGCGTTCAGCTCCTCAGATTTTTCAACGCGGATGCCGGTAATGCCGCAGGCCTCGGCGATACGGGCAAAGTTGGTGTCGTGCAGTTCGGTACCGTCGGTGAAGTAGCCCCCGGCTTTCATCTCCATCGCCACGAAACCGAGCACGCTGTTGTTGAACACCACGATTTTAATCGGCAACTTCATTTGTGCTACGGACAGGAAGTCGCCCATCAGCATGCTGAAGCCGCCGTCACCGCACATCGCCACCACCTGGCGATCGGGCGCGGTGGCCTTGGCGCCCAGCGCCTGCGGCATAGCGTTAGCCATTGACCCGTGGTTAAACGAGCCCAGCAGGCGGCGTTTGCCGTTCATTTTCAGGTAGCGCGCGGCCCAGACGGTGGGCGTGCCTACGTCACAGGTAAAAATGGCGTCATCGGCGGCGTAATGGCTTATTTGCTGCGCCAGATATTGCGGGTGAATTTGCTTGCCTTCCGAGGGTTTGGCCAGTTCATCCAGCCCTTCACGCGCTTTGCGATAATCCTCCAGCGCTTTGTCGAGGAAGCTGCGATTGGTTTTCTCCTCCAGCATCGGCAGCAGGGCGGACAGCGTGGCTTTGATATCGCCCACCAGCGCCATGTCGACCTTGCTGTGCGCGCCTATGCTGCCGGGGTTGATATCAATCTGGATAATTTTTGCGTCCGTCGGGTAGAACGCGCGGTAGGGGAACTGGGTGCCGAGCAGGATCAGCGTGTCGGCGTTCATCATCGTGTGGAAGCCGGATGAGAAGCCTATTAATCCGGTCATGCCAACGTCGTAAGGGTTGTCGTACTCAACGTGTTCTTTGCCACGCAGGGCGTGAACAATGGGCGCTTTCAGGGTTGCCGCCAGCTGCACCAGCTCAGTATGTGCCCCAGCGCAGCCGCTGCCGCACATCAGGGCGATATTGTCGTTGTAGCGCAGAAGTTGGGCGAGTTTTTTAAGCTCATCGTGAGGGGGAACCACGATGGGCGGCGGTGCAGGATACCAGTGCGTCGTGGCATGCTCTGGCGCGGGTTTGAGCGCCACGTCGCCGGGCAGTACCACCACGGAAACGCCCCGGTTCAGAATGGCTTTGCGCATGGCAATCGCCAATACCTGCGGGATCTGCTCCGGGTTAGAAACCAGTTCGCAATAGTGGCTGCATTCGCGGAAAAGCTCTTCGGGATGCGTTTCCTGGAAGTAGCCGCTGCCAATTTCGCTGGAGGGAATATGGGCTGCAATGGCGAGAACGGGCACGTGATTGCGGTGGCAATCGTACAGGCCGTTAATCAGGTGCAGGTTACCTGGCCCGCATGAACCGGCGCAGACAGCAAGCTCGCCGGTGAGATGCGCTTCGGCCCCGGCGGCGAAAGCGGCCACTTCCTCATGGCGAGTTGGCATCCATTTAATCGTGCCCATCCGGTTGAGGCTGTCGCTGAGGCCGTTCAGGGAATCGCCGGTGACGCCCCAGATACGTTTCACGCCCGCGCTCTCAAGGGTTTTGGCCAGCCAGGCCGCTACGGATTGTTTCATCGGTTTTCCTTGTCCAGTGTGATAGCGCTTACAAGCTTAGTTCAATTCTGCGTAACGGCAGGGAATGGCCTCCCTAAAATTGGGGCTATTTGTTAGCAAATATTAAGCGTAAATTATTCTCGTTATCATTTTAAAAGGGTGGCAATTCATATGGTTACTAAATTGTTAAATACAGTGAATGGCGCGCTAAACAAAGACGATCTGGGAAAATTGTTACTGCGTCTGGCGGTAGGCGGCCTGATGCTGTTTCACGGCCTGCACAAGCTGTTTGGCGGCGTGGACGGGATTAAGGGAATGCTGGCGGCGCATGGCATCCCGGAGTTTGTCGCCTATGGCGTGCTGCTGGGTGAGGTGCTTGCCCCGCTGCTGATTATTTTAGGGATCCTCACTCGCCTGTCCGCGCTTGGGCTGGCGTGCACGATGATTGTGGCCTGGCTGCTGGTGGGCGTGGGGGAAACCTTCATGCTGGATAAAACCGGGGCCTGGGGCGTTGAAAGCCTGATGTACTTTTTCCTCGGCGCGCTGGCGATAGTCTTTTGCGGCGCAGGGCGTTACGCGTTTGGCAAGTCGGCCTGGCGGTAGAAAAAGAAAAGGCACCGTGAAGGTGCCTGTTTAGATCAGGCGAGCACCAGGTCGCTCTGTGGATGGCAGGAGCATGCCAGCACGAAGCCGCTGGCAATTTCTTCTTCCGTCAGTGTCATGGTGCTGGAGACGGTATAGTCGCCAGAAACCACTTTTGTTTTACAGCAGCCGCAAACTCCGGCGCGGCAGGCGGCATTCACCGGCACGCTGTTGCTCTCCAGCGCGGCAAGCAGCGTGCTGCCCACCGGTGAGTAGAACTCACGCATCGGCTGGAGCGTGGTGAACTTCAGGCCGCCCGCTGAGGGTGCAGCGGCTGGCGTGAAGAACACTTCCCGATAAAACGCCGTGACTCCCAGCGCTTTCACTTCTTTCTCAACCATGTCCATATAAGGCGCAGGCCCGCAGGTCATAACCGTCCGGCTGGCGATATCCGGCACCGCGGCCAGGATCTCGCGAGTCAGTCGCCCGGCGATAAAGCCGTGGGTGGCGTTGTTTTCTGCCACCAGCGTGACCGGGTAATGCCGCCATTCGTCAGCAAAAATCACGTCCTGCGGGGAGCGCACGTTGTAGATGACCTGCACGTCCGCTTGCGGGCGGTGTTTTGCCAGCCAGCGGCGCATGGCCATAATCGGCGTGACGCCGCAGCCCGCCGCCAGCAGCAGATAGCGCTCCGACACGACGTTTTCACAGCTGAACTCGCCCTGGGCTTCAGACAGCCACAGGTAGTCGCCGACTTTCACTTCTCCGGTCAGCCACTCTGAGCCAGCGCCGCCGTCGATGCGCCGTACCGTCAGCGTGATGAACTCACTCAGACCCGGAGTGGAAGAGATCGTATAGGCCCGCAGCGTCTCGCTGCCGTTGCGAATGCTCACCAGGGCATATTGCCCGGCTTTGTAGGGATAGAAGTCGTGGTTGATCAGCGACAGCGTCCAGACATCCGGCGTTTCCTGGTGAATATGGTGTACCTGCATACGGTGCGGGCACAGCGGCGTTGGCATGGTCATGGCTGCTCCTTAAGCGCTCATTAACTGTTGGATATCTTGCTCAACGGTGGTGATGGCGCGCAGGCCAAATTTCTCGTTCAGCACTGCCAGCAGGTTTGGCGTCAGGAAACCCGGCGCGGTTGGCCCGGTGACAATGTTGGTGACGCCGAGCGACAGCAGCGTGAGCAGAATTACAATCGCCTTTTGCTCAAACCAGGAGAGCACGAGACTCAGCGGCAGGTCGTTCACGCCGCAGCCCAGTTTCTCTGCGAGGGTGACTGCCAGAATGATCGCTGAATATGCGTCGTTGCACTGGCCGGCATCCACCAAACGCGGCAGCCCTTCGATGTTGCCGAAATCCAGCTTGTTGAAGCGGTATTTACCGCAGGCGAGGGTCAGGATCAGGCAGTCCTGCGGCACGCTGGTGGCGAAGTCGGTGAAGTAGTTACGTTCTCCGCGTGCGCCGTCGCAGCCGCCGACCAGGAAGATGTGGCGAAGTTTTTCGCGGCTAACCAGATCGATGAGCGTGTCTGCCGCACCCAGTAACGTCTGGCGGCCAAAGCCGACGGTGATCAGGTGTTCGATTTCGCTGTACGGGAAACCGGCCATTTGCTGGGCCTGGGTAATCACCGGGCTAAAATTGTCGCCTTCGAGGTGGCTGACGCCCGGCCAGCCGACGATGCTGCGGGTCCAAATTCGGTCATCGTACGAGCCCACGGTTGGGTCGATGATGCAGTTGGAAGTCATGACAATAGGGCCTGGGAAGCGGGCGAATTCCGTTTGCTGGTTCTGCCAGCCGCTGCCGTAGTTGCCGACCAGGTGTTTGAATTTCCGCAGTTCTGGATAGCCGTGCGCCGGGAGCATTTCACCGTGGGTGTAGACGTTCACGCCGGTGCCTTCGGTTTGCTCGAGCAAGTTATAGAGATCTTTCAGGTCATGGCCGGAAATCAGGATGCACTTCCCGGCAACCGGGCGTACGTTAACCTGGGTTGGGGTTGGATGGCCGTATTTGCCGGTTTCCCCCTGATCCAGAATGCTCATCACTTTGAAGTTCATCTGGCCGATTTCCATGGAACAGTCCAGCAGCGCGCCCATATCCGCAGGCCAGGTGCCGAGCCACGCCATGATGTTGTGGTACTGGGCGTAAATATCGTTGTCGTACTGGCCCAGCACATATGCGTGTTCCATATAAGCGGCGGCGCCTTTCATGCCGTACAGGCACAGCAGGCGCAGGCCGAGAATATCTTCGCCAATGTCGGCTTTGTCACGATTTGGCATGAATTCAGCGGCCTGGCGCTGAAGTTCACCGAGGTCACTGCTGACCAGTTGAAGCTCTGCCATCGGGTGAGTGACGATGGCCGCAGGATCGACAGCCAGCGTACGGATTTTCAGATCTTCGCGCATGGCAATGGCATCTCGGGCATAGCCAACGATGCGGCCGGAGTCGAAGTTCACGTTGGTCAGCGTTGAGAAGAAGGCGCGGGGAGCAAAGTTATCAATCTCGTGGTCGATAATACCGCGTTCGCGTGCGGCAACGGCCCAGGCGGACAGCCCCTGCAACGTCGCGATCAGCAGATCCTGTAGATCGGAAGTCTGGGCCGTTTTACCGCAGACGCCCTGGGCATAGGCGCAGCCGTCGCCGGCCGGGGTACGAATGGTCTGTTCACACTGCACACAAAACATGATGTCACCTTAAAGTTATATTTTAAATGCATGTTTAAGGTTAGGCTCCGGCTCAACAGGTTAAAAGGACTTTTTGGTGCAACTTAAAGGGAGATTGATATAGCTCAACTTTGGCGGCAGCAGGCTACCGCCAGAGAGGTATCAGGCGGCGAAGAAGGCGATGAGCAGCGGGGTCAGCAGGCTAAGAATAAATCCGTGCACAATGGCGGCAGGCACGATTTCCACACCGCCGCTGCGCTGCAGCACCGGCAGGGTAAAGTCCATCGAGGTGGCGCCACAAAGGCCCAGAGCCGTTGAGCGGCTGCGGCGCACCAAAGCCGGGATAAGCATAATAGCCAGTAATTCCCGCACCAGATCGTTAAAGAAGGTTGCGCTGCCAATCACCGGCCCGTAGGACTCGGTCATCAGGATCCCGGACAGCGAATACCAGCCGAACCCAGAGGCCATAGCCAGACCTGTTTTTATCGGCAGGCCAAGCAGCAGGGCGTTGATCGCCCCGGCGACCATTGAGCTGAAAACGACCACAATGGCGACAATAATGCCGCGGCGGTTGAGAACGATTTGCCGGAAGCTCATGCCGCTGTTGCGAAGCTGGATCCCGACCAGCAGCAGCAGGAAAATAAGCGTATATTCGCTGGCCTCTGTGGCGTATTTAAGCACCTCAAATCCGGTCAGCCCCAGCAGGAAGCCCAAAGCCACTACCCCGCAAAGCTGTAAGGACTCCAGGGCCATCGCCAGGCGCGAGGGGAGTTTTTCCTGTTTGTGCTGATGCCGCCACGGGAGAGCACGTTCCAGCAGCAAGAGGCCGGCGATGTTACACAGCAGGATCACCCCGACGCTTATCACCGAGTAATGCAGGATAGTCAGCAGGTTGCTGGCGAGATTATCGAGGAACGCCAGGCTAATGCCCATCAGGAAGAGGATCACGTAAACAATCCAGCCCAGCAGGCGGTGAATCAGCCTGAGCAGGTGGATTTGTTTCAGCGGAATCAGGTAACCGACGAGCAACGGCACCAGGATAATAAGTAATCCTGACAGCATGGGAGGGACAGTCCTTGTAGTTAAAATGTTACGACGGATGTCACACTACCGAAAGAAAGGAATTGAGTCGAGTAGGGGCGAAGAAAAAGGTTTATGCGGGGAAAAGAAAACGGCAGGCTTACCCGAGTAAGCCTGCCTCGGGGCCTAGCTGCGTTTTTCCAGCAGGGTGCGGTAAATAATACCGCCCAGGATCCCGCCAATAATAGGCATCACCCAGAAAAGCCACAGTTGATCCAGCGCCCAGCCGCCCTGGAAAATAGCCACTGCGGTACTGCGCGCAGGGTTTACTGAGGTGTTGGTAACCGGAATACTAATTAAGTGAATTAAGGTTAATGCCAGGCCAATGGCTATTGGCGCAAAACCCGGTGCAGCAAATTTGTCCGTTGCACCGTGAATAACAATCAAGAATCCACAGGTTAATACGATTTCAATCACAATGGCGGACAGCATGGAATATCCACCCGGAGAATGTTCGCCGTAGCCGTTAGAAGCAAAACCGCTGGCTGCGGCATCAAAGCCTGCTTTACCGCTGGCGATTAAATAAAGGATAGCGGCAGCGACAATCCCGCCAATCACCTGGGCAATAATATAGCCTATCACTTCTTTAGCCGGGAAACGGCCACCGGCCCAGAGGCCAAGTGTGACGGCCGGGTTAAAGTGACCACCGGAAATATGGCCGACGGCAAAAGCCATGGTCAGCACGGTTAAACCAAATGCCAGCGCGACGCCGACAAAGCCAATGCCTAATTCCGGGAATGCTGCCGCTAATACTGCGCTACCACAGCCACCAAATACCAGCCAGAATGTCCCGAAGAACTCGGCTGCTAATTTTCTAAACATAACCACCTCTGATAAAAGCCAGAAACAATGCAAGGTTCACGCGCTAAATCACATGACCCTGACTGTCGCTAATTCACCGTCATCAAGTGAATGACGAAAGTAATATTAAATGCGCGTTAATATTAGGTATTTCGCCATTTCGCCACCAGTACAATAAATTCTAGTTTTTTGATTTAGGGCAATGAGGTGTTATTCCTTTTTTGAGGAGAGGTAGCAGAAGTATAGGTTATCTTTGAATGAAGTAAGAATATTCCGGATAATAAAAAAATACGCCTCAGCACGAATTGATTATGGTAAAGGCGGCGTGCGTTTATCGCGTAACGCTTTGACATTGTGTGGTTACATTGCCTTCCGGGTTGCCGCTATACTCGAAAAGGACGCTGGATGAAAGCGGATGCACAGGAGGCGGTATGTTTCTCGAGCGAGTTGAGATGGTTGGTTTTCGCGGTATTAACCGTTTGTCGTTAATGCTTGAGCAAAACAACGTGCTGATTGGCGAAAATGCCTGGGGTAAATCCAGCCTGTTAGATGCGCTGACTTTGCTACTTTCCCCGCACCGGGAGCTGTACCATTTTGTTCGCGAAGATTTCTATTTTCCCCCCGGCGAGCTGCATGGCCGTGAAAGTCACCTGCAAATCATCCTGACCTTCCGCGAGGCGGCGCCTGGCCACCATTTAGGGCGGCGGTATCGTAACCTTTCCCCGGTTTGGGTGGCGGGGAACGACGGCTTCCATCGTATTTATTACCGTCTGGAAGGAGAGCTTGGGGATGAAGGGACGGTTTTAACGCTGAGAAGCTTTCTCAATGCCCACGGGAAGCCGCTGGCGCTGGACGAAATTGACGACATGGCGATGAATATCACGCGGCTGAACCCGGTGCTGCGCCTCAGAGATGCCCGATTCATGCGGCGGCTGCGCAACGGAAGCATGCCCGAAATGCCGGAAACGGAGCTGACCGCGCGCCAGCTGGATTTCCTGGCGCGAGAGCTGGTATCAAGGCCGCAAAACCTCACCGATGCGCAGCTGCGGCAAGGGCTGTCGGCCATGGTACAGCTGCTTGAACACTATTTCTCTGAGCAGGGCGCGATAGCCCACCAACGCCTGATGCGGCGGCGTTCTCATGATGAGCAGCGCAGCTGGCGCTATCTGGATGTGATCAACCGGATGATCGACAAGCCAGGCAGCCGTTCGCACCGCATGATCCTGCTGGGCATGTTTTCCACGTTGCTACAGGCGAAGGGCAGCATTGCGCTCGACAGGGACGCTCGCCCGCTGCTGCTGGTGGAAGATCCTGAAACCCGGCTGCATCCGATTATGCTGTCTGTCGCCTGGCACCTGCTGAATCTGCTGCCGCTACAAAAAATTACCACGACCAATTCCGGAGAGCTGCTCTCTCTGACGCCGGTAGAACAGGTTTGCCGGCTGGTGCGTGAATCCTCCCGAGTGGCCGCGTGGCGGCTTGGACCGGGCGGTATGAACGCGGAAGAGAGCCGGAGAATTGCTTTCCACATTCGTTTTAATCGCGCGTCGTCACTCTTTGCCCGCTGTTGGCTGCTGGTGGAAGGCGAGACCGAAGTGTGGGTGATGAACGAACTGGCGCGCCAGTGTGGGCACCATTTTGATGCCGAAGGCGTGAAGGTCATCGAGTTTGCACAATCTGGCCTGCGCCCGCTGATTAAGTTCGCTCGCCGGATGGGCATTGAATGGCATGTGCTGGTGGACGGGGATGATGCCGGTAAAAAATATGCGGCAACCGTACGCGGCTTGCTGGACAATGACCGGGATCAGGAGCGCGATCATCTTACAGCGCTGCCTGCGCTGGATATGGAACACTTTATGTATCGGCAGGGATTTTCGGATGTGTTTCATCGCGTGGCTCAGTTGCCCGAAAATGTGCCGATGAATTTGCGCAGGATTATTACGAAAGCTATTCATCGTTCGTCAAAGCCGGATTTAGCTATCGAAGTGGCTCTGGAGGCGGGGCGTCGCGGCGTGGATGCGGTTCCGCCGCTGTTTCGTAAAATGTTTTCGCGGGTGCTTTGGCTGGCGCGTGGCCGGGCGGATTAGCGCCCGGCTGGAAATGCAGATCTAGAAATGACCGTTGATGCTGTTCATCATGCCGTCGAGCAATTCATAACGGCGGCGATATTCTGCACGTTTTTTGCTGGCAATGTCTTCCAGCGGTTTGCGTTCCACGCTGGATGGCAGGGCAAACAGGCCGTCGGCGCGAGGTTCACCGCTCATAGACTGCCAGAAACTGTCATAGTCCGCATGTAGACTGTCTTTTTTCTTCTTCTCGTAGCGCCATGAACGGTAAATATGCGTCCCGTTGCCGACGGCCAGAATGCGCTCTGCGTCGAGAAGCTTCGCCAGTTCACAGGCAACCTCAAGCAGCATGCGTTTCGGGAACAGCCCGTGGCAAGCCTTTGTGGCAGCCTGAATGGCTTCATGAGGCACCCAGGTTTTGGCTCCCTGCAGGCAGCCAATAAAGAAGGTGTTCTTGCCTTCAAACTGGTTGAGAGTAAAGGTCATACGCGCCAGGGGAACGCCCTCTTCATTACAGAAGTTCAGGAAGGCTTCGCCTTCTTTACCTTCAATATCGTGAGAGGTGAGATCGATAAACATCAGCTCGTTGTTTTTACCCACCAGCGTGGCCAGGCGGTAACCTTCTGCAGAGAAATGCCCGTTAAGCATTTTTTTCGGCATTTTCTCGGCAATTTTCTGGTAGTGGTAAGCGATAGTATCCCGCGTATGCTTGCGTTTTAGCGGCAGCGCAAGGTAAGGGCGATGCAGGCGGCAAGGCAGACCAGGCTGAGCGTTCAGCATGCTGGCAAGATGAGGCTGGCTTGCGAGGTTGTTCATCAGGCTGACGGTGTGCAAAGGCATCGCCAGTGAGCGTAAAATAAACTTGCGGCGGTAAGCCTTCTTGCCCCAGGATGCTCCCGGCTGCCATTCCCCCGTCGCGAGGGAAAGGAAGAGTTTCCAGCCTGTTTGAGGCAGGGCTTCGGTAACATGCGCGGCAGCGATCTGGGACATAATAACAACCTGATATTCGGGAAAGATGGCACTATTTCAGCACGCCGGATGTCAACCGACGTTCAATAACTGTTACATATCTTCACATTGTGCAGTTTGTTTAAGAACCGTTTAATCATGCGCTAGCTATTTCAGGATTTATATGAAAATTAAGGGAAAATTTAAAAAACGTTATTGGCTTTACGCGCTGCTGGTGGTGATATTTTTCCTCTGGCTTTGGCAGTTTTTGCATGTGCCAGCCCCACAATATCAAACGATGATCGTGCGTAAGGCTTCGCTTCAGCAAAGCGTTCTGGCCACCGGAAAGCTCGATGCCGTGCGCAAAGTTGACGTCGGGGCGCAGGTGAGCGGGCAGTTAAAAACGCTGTCAGTTAGCATCGGCGATAAAGTAAAAAAAGATCAGCTTTTGGGGGTTATCGATCCCGAACAGGCAGAAAACCAGGTCAAAGAGGTTGAGGCCACGCTGATGGAGCTGCATGCCCAGCGTATGCAGTCCGAAGCTGAAAGTAAGCTTGCCGCGGTGACACTTTCCCGCCAGCAGACGCTGGCAAAAACTCAGGCGGTGTCCCGCCAGGATCTTGATAAAGCGGCAACCGATTTGGCGGTAAAACAGGCTCAGATTGGCACCATTGACGCCCAAATTAAGCGCAATCAGGCTTCTTTGAGCACCGCGAAAACTAACCTCGAGTTCACCCGTATCGTCGCGCCAATGGCGGGGGAAGTGACGCAGATAACGACGCTGCAGGGGCAAACCGTGATTGCGGCGCAGCAGGCGCCAAATATTCTGACGCTGGCGGATTTAAGCACGGTGCTGGTGAAAGCGCAGGTCTCTGAAGCCGATGTTATCCATCTCAAACCGGGCCTGAAAGCCTGGTTTACGGTACTTGGCGACCCGATGACGCGCTATGAAGGCGTGCTGAAAGATATCCTGCCGACGCCAGACAAAGTCAATGAGGCCATTTTCTATAATGCGCGTTTTGAGGTGCCGAATCCGAAGGGCATTCTGCGCCTGGATATGACCGCTCAGGTGCATATTCAACTCGGCAGCGTAAAAGATGTACTGACGATTCCGCTGGCCGCGCTGGGCGAACCGATCGGTGATAATCGCTATAACATCACGGTGTTGCGCAACGGGGAAACCAAAACCCGTGAAATAACTATCGGGATGCGAAACGACACCCAGGTTCAGGTCGTTAATGGGCTGGAAGAAGGCGAAGAGGTGGTGACTGGTCGCGCCAATGCCGGGAGTAGCAAATGACGGCGCTGCTTGAATTAAAGGACATTCGCCGCAGCTATCCTTCTGGTGAAGAGCAGGTTGAGGTCCTGAAGGGCATCAGCCTGACGATTGAAGCCGGGGAAATGGTGGCGATTGTCGGTGCGTCCGGTTCCGGTAAATCGACGCTAATGAACATCCTCGGTTGCCTGGATAAACCCAGCAGCGGCAGTTATAAGGTCGCGGGCGTGGATGTGTCGGGGCTGGATAACGATGCGCTGGCGACGCTGCGTCGCGAGCATTTCGGTTTTATCTTCCAGCGTTATCACCTGCTTTCTCATCTGAATGCTTCGCAAAATGTTGAAGTCCCAGCGGTGTACGCCGGGACAACGAGAGCCCAGCGTCAGCAGCGGGCGCATGAGTTGCTTGGGCGTTTGGGGCTAAAGGAGCGGGTGGAATATCTGCCGTCACAACTTTCGGGCGGGCAGCAGCAGCGCGTCAGTATCGCCCGTGCGTTAATGAACGGCGGGCAGGTGATTCTGGCGGATGAACCCACGGGTGCGCTGGACAGTCATTCCGGCGAAGAAGTGATGGCCACGCTGAAGCAACTGCGCGAGCGCGGGCATACGGTGATTATTGTGACTCACGATCCGGCCGTGGCGGCGCAGGCTCAGCGTATTATTGAAATTCGCGACGGAGAAATTATCAGTAATCCTCCGCCGGTTCATCAGCCTGCGGCGCGGATGGTTGAAAATCAAACGCTGCGAAGCGGTTCGTCGATACAGCAAGTCATCAGCAGTTTCCGCGAGGCGCTCGGCATGGCCTGGCTGGCGATGGCTGCGAACAAGATGCGCACGCTGCTGACCATGCTTGGCATTATTATTGGCATTGCCTCGGTGGTCTCCATTGTCGTGGTGGGCGATGCCGCCAAGCAGATGGTGCTGGAGGATATTCGCTCCATCGGCACCAATACGATCGATGTCTACCCCGGTAAAGATTTTGGTGATGACAATCCGCAGTTCCAGCAGGCATTAAAATATGATGATTTGCTGGCTATCGGCCAGCAGCCTTGGGTAAGTTCGGCCACGCCTTCTATTTCCAGCAATTTACGCCTTCGCTACGGCAACGTGGATGCGGCGGCCAGCGTCAATGGCGTCAGCGGCGACTATTTTGATGTTTACGGTATGACTATGAGCCAGGGCGCAAGCTTTAACGACGAGCAGATGAAGGGCCGTGCGCAAGTTGTGGTGCTGGACGCCAATAGCAAAAGGCAGCTATTCCCGAACAAAAGTGATGTTGTCGGGGAAGTTGTGCTGGTGGGGAATATGCCGGCCACGGTGATTGGCGTGGCGGAAGAGAAACAGTCGATGTTCGGCAGCAGCAAAGTGCTGCGCGTCTGGCTGCCTTATAACACGATGGCCGGGCGCGTGATGGGGCAAAGCTGGCTCAACTCAATAACCGTACGTGTTAAAGAAGGGTACGACAGCCACGAAGCCGAGCAGCAGCTTAATCGCCTGCTGTCGCTGCGTCATGGCAAGAAAGACTTTTTCACCTATAACATGGACGGGCTATTGAAAACGGCGGAAAAGACCACACGTACTCTTCAGATGTTCCTGACGCTGGTAGCGGTTATTTCGCTGTTGGTTGGGGGGATTGGGGTCATGAATATTATGCTGGTGTCGGTCACTGAACGTACCAAAGAGATCGGTATCCGTATGGCGGTGGGCGCCCGAGCCAGCGATGTACTGCAGCAGTTTTTAATTGAGGCGGTGCTGGTTTGCCTGGTCGGTGGCGCGCTGGGGATATCGCTGTCGCTGGTTATCGCGTTCACGCTGCAGCTGGTGCTGCCGGGCTGGCAGATAGGTTTCTCGCCGGTGGCGCTGCTGACCGCGTTTGGCTGCTCCACGGCCACGGGGGTGCTCTTTGGCTGGTTGCCGGCCAGAAACGCGGCGCGCCTGAACCCCATCGATGCACTAGCTCGTGAGTAATCCCGGCGGTTGGTCATAAAAATGCCAGCCTTATGGGCTGGCATTTTATTTGCGGGATGTACACAATTAATGGGGAACTACGCGACCGCTTCCGCCTCGTGGGGAACGATCAGGCTGGCATGGTTGCCTTTAGGTCCCTGATGCACATCAAACCTGACAAGCTGTCCGGCTTTTAACGTTCTGTACCCGTCCATTTGAATGGTGGAGTAGTGAGCGAAGATGTCTTCGCCGCCGCCTTCCGGGCAGATGAAACCGAACCCTTTGGCGTTATTGAACCATTTAACAGTACCCGTCTCCATGCTTCGACATCCTTCGTAACTCTTAATAGTGAGATGGAATCAACCGGTGGGTAAGGGCGGGCTGTTCAAAACCTCGCCAACTCACCCCGCTACAATGTAGATATTTTATACACTGCGTCAAGCGTCTGGCGGGGCAGGTAAGGCAACAATGAGTCAAAAATTTGAAGCAGTTAACGCTATTGCTATTAATGTGATGTAGCTCGCTTACGGAGATTCGTTACGGGATCGAATACGTTGTCATACGTTTGCGAAAAGCGTATTACACTCAATATAAGGCCTTGCCTGACAGTATGTTGGGCTTCAACAAACGATGATAAATCGCAATGGGTAAGACGAACGACTGGTTGGACTTTGACCAAATGGCGGCGGATAAACTGCGCGAAACGCTAAAACCGCCCTCCATGTATAAAGTTATACTGATGAACGATGACTACACGCCAATGGAATTTGTTATTGACGTACTGCAAAAGTTCTTTTCTTATGATGTTGAACGTGCCACGCAGTTGATGCTCACGGTTCACTATCAGGGTAAAGCTATCTGTGGCATCTTTACTGCAGAAGTAGCGGAAACCAAAGTGGCGTTAGTGAACCAGTATGCAAGGGAGAACGAGTACCCGTTGCTGTGTACGCTAGAAAAGGCCTGACAAGGCCGATAATTTGGGGAGGTGCCTATGCTCAATCAAGAACTGGAACTCAGTTTAAACATGGCTTTCGCCAGAGCGCGCGAGCACCGACATGAGTTTATGACCGTCGAGCATCTATTACTGGCATTGCTCAGTAACCCATCTGCCCGCGAAGCGCTGGAAGCGTGTTCTGTGGATATGGTGGCGCTGCGGCAGGAGCTCGAAGCCTTCATCGAACAAACTACACCGGTCCTGCCACCCAACGTTGAAGAGCGCGACACGCAGCCGACGCTAAGTTTCCAGCGTGTGCTGCAGCGAGCGGTGTTCCATGTGCAGTCCTCCGGGCGCAGTGAAGTGACCGGTGCCAACGTGCTGGTTGCCATTTTCAGCGAACAGGAATCCCAGGCAGCCTACCTGCTGCGCAAACATGAAGTAAGCCGCCTCGACGTGGTGAACTTTATCTCTCACGGCACGCGCAAAGACGAACCGAATCAGTCATCGGGTTCTGAAAATCCGGTCAACGAAGAGCAAGCAGGCGGGGAGGAACGTATGGAAAACTTCACCACCAATCTTAATCAGCTTGCGCGCGTGGGCGGGATCGATCCGCTGATTGGCCGCGATAAAGAGCTGGAGCGTGCTATCCAGGTTCTGTGCCGTCGCCGTAAAAATAACCCGCTGCTGGTCGGTGAATCTGGCGTGGGTAAAACGGCTATTGCCGAAGGGCTGGCGTGGCGAATTGTGCAGGGCGATGTGCCGGAAGTGATGGCCGACTGCACCATCTACTCGCTGGATATCGGTTCTCTGCTGGCCGGTACCAAATACCGCGGCGATTTTGAAAAACGTTTTAAAGCGCTGCTGAAACAGCTCGAGCAGGATCAAAACAGCATCCTGTTTATCGATGAAATCCACACCATTATTGGCGCGGGCGCGGCTTCCGGTGGCCAGGTCGATGCCGCTAACCTGATTAAACCGCTGCTCTCCGGCGGTAAAATTCGGGTGATTGGCTCGACGACTTATCAGGAGTTCAGCAACATCTTCGAAAAAGATCGTGCCCTGGCGCGCCGCTTCCAGAAGATTGATATTACTGAGCCAAGCGTTGAAGAAACGGTGCAGATCATCAACGGACTGAAACCGAAATACGAAGCGCACCACGACGTTCGCTATACCGCGAAGGCGATTCGCGCGGCGGTTGAGCTGGCGGTGAAATACATCAATGACAGGCATCTGCCGGATAAGGCTATCGACGTCATTGATGAGGCGGGCGCACGTAGCCGCCTGATGCCGGTCAGCAAGCGTAAGAAAACCGTTAACGTGGCGGACATCGAAACCGTGGTCGCTCGCATTGCGCGCATCCCGGAAAAAAGCGTTTCCGCGAGCGATCGCGATACGCTGAAAAGCCTGGGCGATCGCCTGAAAATGCTGGTGTTTGGCCAGGATAAAGCGATTGAAGCGCTGACCGAAGCGATCAAGATGAGTCGTGCCGGTTTGGGTCAGGATCATAAACCTGTCGGTTCGTTCCTGTTTGCTGGCCCTACCGGGGTTGGTAAGACGGAAGTCACCGTGCAGCTGGCGAAGTCGCTGGGCATTGAGCTGCTGCGCTTTGATATGTCTGAGTATATGGAACGCCATACCGTGAGCCGCCTGATTGGCGCCCCTCCAGGCTATGTTGGTTTCGATCAGGGTGGGCTGCTGACGGATGCGGTGATTAAGCATCCACATGCGGTTCTGCTGCTTGATGAAATCGAAAAAGCGCACCCGGATGTCTTTAACCTGCTGCTGCAGGTAATGGACAACGGTACGCTGACCGATAACAACGGACGCAAGGCGGACTTCCGCAACGTGATTCTGGTGATGACCACCAACGCCGGGGTGCGAGAAACCGAACGTAAATCTATCGGGCTTATCCGCCAGGACAACAGCACCGATGCAATGGAAGAGATCAAAAAGATCTTTACGCCGGAGTTCCGTAACCGTCTCGACAACATTATCTGGTTCAACCACCTCTCTACCGAGGTGATTCATCAGGTGGTGGATAAGTTTATTGTCGAGCTACAGGTTCAGCTGGATCAGAAAGGTGTTTCGCTGGAAGTGAGCCAGGAAGCGCGTGACTGGCTGGCAGAGAAGGGCTATGACCGCGCGATGGGCGCTCGCCCAATGGGGCGTGTTATCCAGGACAACCTGAAAAAACCGCTGGCCAACGAACTGCTGTTCGGCACCCTTGTTGACGGTGGGCAGGTTACGGTTGCGCTGGATAAAGACCAGCAGCAGTTGACCTTCAACTTTGCGAGTGCGCAGAAGCACAAGCCGGAGGCCGCGCACTAGCGCTGGCTGAGGATGTAAAAAAGGCCGGGCATTGCCCGGCCTTTCTATTACAACGAACTCTCAACGCCGCCCATCTCAGGCCGCGGAATAAAAACTATCAACGGCTACGGAAGACAATGCGGCCTTTGCTCAGGTCGTACGGGGTCAGCTCAACGGTGACTTTGTCGCCCGTCAGAATGCGGATGTAGTTTTTGCGCATTTTACCGGAGATATGAGCGGTAACCACGTGCCCGTTTTCCAGCTCAACGCGGAACATGGTGTTAGGTAACGTATCAAGTACGGTACCCTGCATTTCAATATTGTCTTCTTTGGCCATCTAATCCTCTGGGGTATCACTACCGTAGTTTGAACCGGCAAGATAATGCCGAAGTTCGCTTATCATGTAAAGAATTGTTGGTGAAATCACCAGTGAAAGTGCATTTTGCTTATTACCCGCCGCTTAGCAGCTTGCCGCATGGCAACGTCTGCGACGAAGAACGCAAGGAGATAAATGAGAGGGTATTCCCTTAAACAATAAATCCCAGACAACGGCGGGGTAGCAGGCAAAAGCCACTTAGCGGCGCTAATTATAACACCCTCACATAAAATGTGTTGTTAAACATTATTGCTCAGCATCTGCGGAACCCAGCAATGAGAGCCCAAGTGCTGGAGGCGAAGTTCCGCTAATGCCTGGAGATACTCTCTACGAGGAATTTCAATCACGCCCAGCGAAGCCGTATGCTCATTTAATACCTGGCAGTCGATCAATTTGCCGCCATGGCGAATAAAGTGCTGACAGAAAACCAGCAGCGCCGTTTTGGAGGCATTCACCCGGCGGCTAAACATAGATTCGCCGCAAAATAATGCCCCCTGCGCCACGCCGTACATGCCGCCTACCAGCTCTTTTCCTTCCCATACTTCAACGGAGTGGGCATGGCCTAATTCATGCAGGCGCAAATAAGCTTCTACAATGTCTGCGGTGATCCAGGTGCCTTCATTTCGGTCGCTGGCGCAGCCGTAGAGTACGCGCTCAAAAGCGTGGTTGAGCGTGACGGTATAAGGCGAAGTGCGATGAAAGCGCTTCATGCTGCGGCTAAGGTGAAACTGTTCCGGGTAAAGAATGGCGCGGGGATCGGGCGACCACCACAAAATAGGGTCGCCGGGAGAAAACCACGGAAAAATGCCTCGCTGATAGGCCATCAGCAGGCGTGCGGGGGTCAGGTCGCCGCCAAGCGCCAGTAACCCATTAGGTTCACGCAACGCCCCTTCCGGCGAAGGAAAGGCTATCGAGTCACGAGACAGCTGTACCAGGCGCATGACGACCAATACTCCAGAGCAATAGAGCAATAATAAATTGATAATAGTCTATTCAGAACGCCTACAGGCGCTGGCGAAATTGATAATAACGTCCGCCGGACGCCATTAATTCAGCGTGATTACCTTGCTCAATTATTTGCCCGTTGTCCATCACAATTATGCTGTCAAAAGCGTTCAAACCGCGCAGGCGGTGAGTGACCATCAGCACCGTTTTATCTCTGGTGACTTCAGCCAACAAATCAAGGATTTGGCGCTCTGTTTCTGCATCCAGGCCTTCGGTAGGTTCATCCAGCAGCATAAGAGGGGCGTTATGCAATATTGCTCTGGCAATCGCAAGGCGACGAAGCTCCCCGCCGGAAAGCTGACGACCACCTTCGCCAAGCCAGCTATTAAGCCCGCCGTCTTCAAGCAGTTTTTCAAGTCCTACCTGAGTCAGAGCGGTGCTGAGTTGGGTATCGCTGGCCTCTGGAGATGCCAGTAAAAGGTTATCGCGAAGCGTGGCGCTAAACAGGTGTACGCGCTGAGGGACAACGCTCGTTGCTTTGCGCAGAGTGACTTCATCAAAAGCGCTAAGGGCGATGCCGTTAAGTTGAATTTCGCCCTGCTGAGCATCCCATGCGCGGGTCAGTAATTGCAGTAAAGTGGATTTACCGCAGCCGGTTTTACCGAGGATTGCTATTCTCTGCCCGGCGCTGACAGACAGTGAAATGTCTTTCAGTGCAGGCTGACTCTGGCCTGGATAAGTAAAACTCAGCTCACGAATGTCCAGAGTTGCCCGCCGTTGCTCGGGCTGCGTTGCTTCAGGAAAAATAACTTCAGGTGTCTGGCTGGTGATTTGCGTCACGCGCAGCGCGGAGGCAATGACCTGGCCAAGATGCTGAAAGGCGCCGGTAACCGGGGCCATCGCTTCAAATGCCGCCAGGGCACAAAAGACGAACAGGGCAATCAGCGCGCCGGGAGATTGGCTTTCGCCTACGCCTGCGGATGCCATCCATAGCATCGCCAGTACGGCAATACCACTGATAAGCAGCATGATAGCCTGCGACAGGGCAGTTAACCCGGCCTGGCGACGTTGCGCTTCCTGCCAGCTGTTTTCCGTGGCATCTAACTGTTCGCGCGCGCGGTTTGCTGCGCCGAAAATGGTTAATTCCGCGTGGCTTTGAAGCCAGGAGGTGAGCTGCTGGCGATAGTTACCGCGTTGAACGGTTAGCGCTTCCCCGGTTGGCTGCCCGGCGCGGTAGAACAGCGGCGGCAGAAGGAGCAGGGTCGCGAGTAAAATTCCGCCAAGCGTTAAGGCAAGGGAAACATCAAGGAAACTCAGGCCAAAAGTCACCACCAGGATAACGACAAAAGCGCCGACGAGCGGGGAGATAACCCGTAAATAAAGGTGATCGAGCGTATCGACGTCTGCCACCACGCGATTGAGCAATTCTCCCTGGCGAAAGCGCGCCAGCCCGGCAGGGGAGAGGGGCAGCAGCTTGCTAAAGGTTGACACGCGTAAATGCTGCAGGACGCGGAAGGTAGCATCGTGGCTGACCAGACGCTCAAAATAGCGACCCGCTGTGCGGGTGATAGCCGCCCCGCGAACGCCTGCGGCAGGCAGCATGTAGTTAAAGCTGTAGAGCCCGGCAACGCCCACTACGGCCGAGGCAGAAAGGAACCAGCCGGAGAGCGTTAACAGACCAATGCTGGCAAGCAGCGTGATAATCGCCAGAACAACGCCTAAAGACAGTAACCATTTGTGGCGGCGATAAAGCGCCAGATAAGGCAGCAATGCGCGCATTAGATCTCCTCCTGGCGACTGGCCAGTAATAGAGCAAAGGGGCCTTCTTCAACGGAAAGCTGTTCGAAGTTTCCCTGCTGAACAATCAGCCCGTTCCGCATCACCCAAATTTGATCCCAACTGCTGATGTAGTCCAGTTGGTGAGTCACCATCAGTGTGGTTTGTTTCTGGGACGCTTCCGTGAGCGCTTCCATTACACGCTGTTCGCTGTGGGCATCCAGGCTCGCGGCAGGCTCATCCAGCAATAAAACACCGCAAGGGGAGAGTAACGCTCTGGCTACTGCTACTCGCTGTGCCTGACCCACGGATAAGCGGGTAGACTGATCGCCGATTGGGGTATCAATGCCTTCTGGCAGCTGCGACAGAAACTCTGTTACCGAGGCTTTATCCAGAGCTGCCTGCAAACGAGTGCCGTCCGCTTCTGGCATCCCAAGAAGTACGTTGTCACGTAGGGTAGCCGCCGGTAGCTGCGGATTTTGCCCCACCCAACTAAGCTGTGTGCGCCACCATTCAGGTGAAAGCTGTGCCAGCTCGACGCCATTGACCAGCAACTGCCCCTGATAGGGCAGGAAGCCGGACAGGACATTCAGCAGGGAGCTTTTGCCCGCACCGCTTTGGCCCACCAGCGCCACGCGTTGCCCGGCGGGAAGCATAAAATTCAGCGGCCCGGCCAGCACTTTCCCCTCTGCGGATAGAATTGTCATCTCTCGGGCTTCAAGAGTGAAAGTCCCGTTGCCCGAAAGCTGCACGGTTCCCTGCTCAGGGTGTTGCAGCGGCGCGTCGAGGAAGGTCTTCAGGGTCTCTGCCGCGCCCACGGCCTGAGCCCTGGCGTGATAGAAGGTGCCCATATCACGCAGCGGCTGGAAGAATTCAGGGGCAAGAATGAGCGCCAGGAAGCCAGCGAATAAAGTGACTCCAGCACCATAATGGCCGAAATTCAGCTCGCCAAGGTAAGAGAAGCCGAAATAGACGGCCACCACGGCGATAGATAACGAGGCGAAAAACTCAAGCACGCCGGAAGAAAGAAAGGCCATACGCAGCACTTCCATGGTGCGCTGACGAAAGTCCTGGCTTGCCGCGCGAATATTTTCAGTTTCCGCCGCGCCACGGTTAAATACACGAAGTGTTTCCATCCCGCGAAGACGATCGAGGAAATGGCCGCTGAGCCTTGCCAGCGCCTGGAAATTACGGCGGTTCGCATCGGCTGCGCCCATGCCTACCAGCGCCATGAAAATAGGGATAAGCGGCGCGGTGCCTAGCAAAATGAGTGCGGCTGCCCAGTTGATCGGGAAAATGGCAATAATAATCAGCAAAGGCACCATGACCGCCAGCGACATCTGCGGCAGGTAGCGCGCGTAGTAGTCGTGCATGTCTTCTATTTGTTCAAGAACCAGCGTAGCCCAGCTCCCCACTGGTTTGCCCTGAATCCAGGCTGGGCCTGCCTGATGTAATCTGTCGAGTACCTGGCGGCGAATTTCCTGGCGAATGTGCAATCCGGCGTGGAATCCGACCTTTTCGCGCAGCCACACGATCCACGCGCGCAGCACAAATACCAGAACCAGCAAAATAAACGGCATGAGCAGTGCTTCACGCGGAATATTTTCCATGATCATGTGCTGGAGAATGCGGGCGAGCAGCCAGGCCTGGGCCACAATCAGTAAACCACTGACCAAACCGAGCAGACGTGACAAGCCGAGCCAACGGCGAGAGATAAGACTTTGCTGTTTTAGCCAGAGGCTAAGTTCTTGCTGACGGGTTTTATTCATCGCGTGCCAGATTCTGGTAGAAGAAGGAATTCTCAGGCAATTTTGACAGGCAATGTTACATGGCAGAAACAAGAAAGGCGACCAGCAAGGCCGCCTTTTTTAACATCTTTAGATTATTTACACTGTTCGGCCAGGCCGTCGAGATAGCGCTCGGCGTCCAGAGCGGCCATGCAGCCGGTTCCGGCAGAAGTGATGGCCTGACGATAAATATGATCCATCACATCGCCTGCGGCAAATACGCCTGGAATACTGGTCTGGGTAGCGTTGCCGTGAATACCGGACTGCACTTTAATGTAGCCGTTTTCCAGCTCCAGCTGGCCGTTGAAGATGGCGGTGTTCGGGCTATGACCGATAGCCACGAACAGCCCTGCAACTTCCAGTTCTTCGGTAACATCGGTGTTTTGCGTGTCGCGCAGGCGAAGGCCGCTGACGCCCATTTGATCGCCTGTGACTTCTTCCAGCGTGCGATGGGTGTGCAGCACAATGTTGCCATTCTGCACTTTATCCATCAGACGATTAATCAGGATCTTCTCCGCGCGGAAGCTGTCGCGACGGTGGATCAAATGCACTTCTGAAGCGATGTTTGCCAGATAAAGCGCTTCTTCAACTGCGGTATTCCCGCCGCCGATAACCGCGACTTTCTGGTTGCGGTAGAAGAAACCGTCACAGGTGGCGCAGGCAGAAACGCCGCGGCCTTTGAAGGCTTCTTCGGAAGGCAGGCCAAGGTAGCGTGCAGATGCGCCGGTCGCGATGATCAGCGCGTCACAGGTGTATTCGCCGCTGTCGCCCACCAGGCGGAAAGGACTGTTCTGCAGATCGACGCTGGTGATGTGGTCGAACAGAATTTCAGTTTCGAACTTAGCCGCATGCTCGTGCATACGTTCCATCAGTAACGGACCGGTCAGGTCGTTAGGATCGCCAGGCCAGTTTTCGACTTCGGTTGTGGTGGTCAGCTGACCGCCTTTTTCCATCCCGGTAATCAAAACCGGTTTTAAGTTGGCGCGTGCAGCGTAGACCGCTGCGGTATAGCCCGCAGGGCCGGAGCCAAGAATAAGCAGCTTACTGTGTTTAGCTGTGCCCATGAGATCCTCATTGAACGTTTACAGACAATGGGGGTGATTGTAGGGAATTCGTTGCAGTAAAAAAAGAGTGCAGCAATGTTGTTAACGATGTGTGTCATTGATGCTGCCTATAAGCCCAATGAATATCGCCGTCATGTGCATAAATAATCATTGTAATAGCACGGTAATCACGGTGCGAAAATGATGAATAATCATCAGCCAAAAGGAATATCTGGCACGTTCCACTAAAAATAGATGTTTTGCTTTGACAATCCCCTAAGCATTTGCGAAAACATTCGAGGAAGAAAAACATTTGGTGATGTGGAAGCCGCGTGCTCTCGCGCAAACCTGATGCAAATTTACCGAGTTATTGAAATTTACGCATGACGTGGACAGACGCTATGCGTGATGTCGATAGCAGCCGCAAGGCATCGGTCTTCTCACGTACACCCTGAACATTGACGTCACCAGGGTTATGGCAGGTGAAGGAAGGAATAGAGAGAGACAATAATAATGGTAGATAGCAAGAAGCGCCCGGGCAAAGATCTCGACCGTATCGATCGCAATATTCTCAACGAATTGCAAAAGGATGGGCGCATTTCTAACGTTGAGCTTTCAAAGCGTGTTGGGCTTTCGCCGACGCCGTGCCTTGAGCGCGTTCGTCGTCTGGAACGTCAGGGTTTTATTCAGGGCTATACGGCGCTGTTAAACCCGCATTATCTGGATGCCTCGCTGCTGGTATTTGTTGAGATTACTCTGAATCGTGGCGCCCCGGATGTGTTTGAGCAATTTAACGCCGCAGTGCAGAAACTTGAAGAAATTCAAGAGTGTCATCTCGTATCCGGTGATTTCGACTACCTGTTGAAAACACGCGTGCCGGATATGTCGGCGTATCGTAAACTCTTAGGTGAGACCCTGCTGCGTCTGCCGGGCGTGAACGACACCCGTACTTATGTTGTCATGGAAGAGGTCAAACAGAGTAACCGTTTGGTCATTAAGACCCGTTAATACGGGCCAGGTGCAAAATTGGCGTATTTTGGTTACACTCCTGGGAATCCATACAGCAACAGCTCCGGCAGGCCGCCGGTGCTGTTGTCTCCATTGAGTTTAAGGACCTGGAGAGCCTTTCTTGAGCCAGGAATATACCGAAGATAAAGAAGTAACATTGCGGAAACTGAGCAGCGGGCGCCGTTTACTCGAGGCGTTGCTGATCCTTGTTGCCTTATTCGCCATCTATTTGATGGCTGCCTTGCTAAGCTTTAACCCCTCAGACCCTAGCTGGTCGCAAACCGCGTGGCATGAGCCCATCCATAATCTGGGTGGTGCGCCGGGAGCGTGGTTTGCTGATACGCTGTTCTTCATTTTTGGCGTGATGGCCTACACCATTCCGGTGATTATCATCGGGGGCTGCTGGTTCACCTGGCGCCAGCGCGACAGTGAAGAATTCATCGATTATTTTGCCGTTTCGCTGCGCCTGATCGGCGTACTTGCGATGGTGCTGACCTCTTGTGGCCTGGCGGCCATCAATGCGGACGATATTTGGTACTTCGCTTCGGGCGGCGTGCTGGGTAGCTTGCTTAGCACCGCTATGATGCCGCTGTTGAACAGCAGCGGCGGCACAATTGCGCTGCTTTGCGTTTGGGCTGCTGGTCTGACGCTGTTCACCGGCTGGTCCTGGGTCAGCATTGCTGAGAAACTTGGCAGCGCGGTGCTGACCGTGCTGACTTTTGCCAGCAACCGCACCCGCCGGGATAACACCTGGCAGGATGAGGACGAATACGAAGAAGAGCATGACGAAGACGAAGCGCCGCGGGTTTCTGCTGAGAAACGCGAATCTCGCCGGGCGCGTATTTTACGCGGGGCGCTTGCGCGTAAGCAGCGCTTATCTCAGAAGTTTGCTAATCCTAATGGTCGCAAAACGGATGCGGCGTTGTTCTCCGGCAAGCGTATGGATGACGCTGAAGACGATGTGTTGTTCAGCGCTCGTGGTGTAGAAGCGGATCCGAACGATGTGCTGTTCTCCGGGCATAAAGCGACTTTGCCAGAAGATCAGGAATACGATCCGCTGTTCAGTGGACACTCTGCCGTTGAGCCTATTGCAGCGGCTGCCGCGGCAACAACCGTTCACCAGTCGTGGGCTGCACCGGTACCGCCGGTTGCTTCAATGCCTCCAGTATCAACACCGGCACCTGCCGTTGACGCTGAGCATGCTGCCCCAGCGATTGCCTGGGAACCGGCACCGACAACGGTCACGCCAGAACCGGTTATTGCGCCTGCACCGGATCATTACACGTCGCCGCACCCGGCAAGCATACAACAGCAGGTTGTTCCTGAGACGCATCAAAGCTGGTCTGAACCCGTTGTGCCAGTGGCTCAGCCAGCCGTTGAACCACAGTCCGTGCCTGAGCCGGTAGAAGAGGTGAAATACGTTCGTCCGCCGATGTACCACTTTGAAGAAGTGGAAGAGAAGCGAGCCCGGGAACGTGAACAGCTTGCGGCGTGGTACCAACCAGTCAATGAGCCAAAGCCTGATCCTTACAGCTATGCGCCAGTAAAACCCGCTAGCCCGGAACCGGTTCAACCTTTGATACCGACATCTGCGCCCGCTTCCACGCCGTTATTGGCACCAGAAATGCCAGTGCCGGATATAACGCAGACTGCATCTGGCATTCAGCAGGCAGTAAAAACTGGGGCTGCAGCGGCAGCATTTTCACCCGTGTTCAGTATCGCCAGCGATGCGCCACGTCCTCAGGTAAAAGAAGGTATTGGCCCTCAACTGCCACGTCCAAACCGGGTACGCGTTCCGACTCGTCGTGAACTGGCGTCCTATGGCATAAAACTGCCTTCCCAGCGAATGGCAGAAGAGCAGGCGAGACTCGCCGAGAACCAGCAGTCTGAAGACAATTACGGCGATGAAGGCGATGCGCTGCAGCAGCACGAACTGGCCCGCCAGTTTGCGGCCCAGCAACAGCAGCGCTATGGCGAAGAGTACGAAGACGAAAGCTGGTCTGAAGAACAGCAGGCCGAGGCGGAAGAGGCAGAACTTGCGCGTCAGTTTGCTGCACAGCAGCAACAGCGCTATAGCGAGCAGCCACAGCAGAATAATGCGCCGTTCTCTCTTGACGACTTTGATTTCCAGTCATCGTTGAAGGAACTGGTGGATGATACGCCGAGCGAGCCGCTGTTTACCCCGAGCTTTGAACCGGCCCCGCAGCCAGTTCAGCACAGTCAACCCGCGGCACAGCCTTCTCAATATGCTCAGGCGGCTCAGCATCAGCCTGCTGCGCCAGAGCCAAAAGAGAGCCTGATCCACCCGTTCTTGATGCGCAACGGTGACGATCGCCCGCTTCAGAAACCGACCACGCCGCTGCCGTCGTTGGATCTACTGACTTCTCCTCCAACTGAGGTTGAACCGGTAGATACCTTTGCAATGGAGCAGATGGCGCGCCTGGTTGAAGCGCGTCTGGCGGATTACCGCATTAAAGCGGATGTAGTGGATTATTCCCCTGGCCCAGTCATTACCCGCTTCGAGCTGGATTTGGCTCCGGGTGTAAAGGCTGCCCGCATCTCTAACCTTTCCCGCGACCTGGCGCGTTCGCTCTCCACCGTCGCCGTGCGTGTGGTTGAGGTTATTCCGGGTAAACCTTACGTAGGCCTTGAGTTGCCTAACAAAAAGCGCCAGACCGTTTATCTGCGTGAAGTGCTCGACTGCGCTAAATTCCGCGACAACGGCTCTCCGTTGACCGTGGTTCTGGGTAAAGACATCGGCGGTGAGCCTGTCGTTGCAGACCTGGCGAAAATGCCTCACTTGCTGGTAGCCGGTACAACGGGGTCCGGTAAGTCGGTTGGCGTAAACGCCATGATCATCAGCATGTTGTATAAAGCAACGCCGGAAGATGTTCGCTTCATTATGATCGACCCGAAAATGCTTGAGCTGTCGGTGTATGAAGGCATTCCACATCTGTTGACCGAAGTGGTTACGGATATGAAAGACGCCGCGAATGCGCTGCGCTGGAGCGTGAACGAGATGGAGCGCCGCTATAAGCTGATGTCCGCGCTGGGCGTGCGAAACCTTGCGGGCTACAACGAACGCGTGCTGGAAGCTGAGCGCATGGGGCGCCCAATCCCTGACCCGTTCTGGAAACCTGGTGACAGCATGGAAGTGAGCCACCCGATGCTGGAGAAACTGCCGTATATCGTGGTGCTGGTGGATGAATTTGCCGACCTGATGATGACGGTAGGCAAAAAAGTAGAAGAGCTGATCGCCCGCCTCGCACAGAAAGCGCGCGCCGCAGGTATTCACCTTGTTCTTGCAACCCAGCGTCCATCGGTTGACGTCATTACCGGCCTGATTAAAGCTAACATCCCAACCCGTATCGCGTTTACGGTGTCGAGCAAAATTGACTCACGCACAATCCTGGATCAGGGCGGCGCTGAATCACTTCTCGGCATGGGGGATATGCTTTATTCCGCGCCAAACTCCACGACGCCGATTCGTGTGCACGGTGCCTTTGTGCGTGATGAAGAAGTGCATGCGGTGGTGCAGGACTGGAAAGCACGTGGCCGTCCGCAGTACATCACCGGCATTACCGATGATGAAGGCAGCGGTGACGGCGGTGGCGGCGGTATGGACGGTGACGAAGAGCTGGATCCGCTGTTCGATCAGGCTGTCGCTTTCGTGGTAGAGAAACGCAAAGCATCTATCTCCGGCGTGCAGCGTCAGTTCCGTATCGGCTACAACCGAGCCGCGAGAATCGTGGAGCAGATGGAAGCGCAGGGGATCGTGAGCCCACAGGGGCATAACGGTAACCGAGAGGTTCTTGCGCCACCTCAGTTTGAGTAATCCGGCCGAGCGCTAGTCCATTGAGCAAAAAAGAGCCGCGCCTGCGGCTCTTTTTGCAAAGATGGGTAAATTACCGGAAAATCAGCTTATTCTTCTGTTGCGGTAGCCGAAGACTTCACTAGAGTGAGCAGCAGAAGTGCCATCGTCGGGTGGTCAATGAATCCAGAGGGAACATAATGAAAAAAAACGTAATTGCCTGTGCGCTGTTAGCTGGCCTGACCGCAACCGGAGCCTGGGCTGACGCAGCCGGGGATTTGCAGGGTCGCCTTGATAAAGTTGGCAGCTTCCACGCCAGCTTCACCCAGAAAGTCACCGATGGTAGCGGCGCTGCCGTGCAGGAAGGCCAGGGCGATCTGTGGGTTAAGCGCCCAAACCTGTTCAACTGGCACATGACTCAGCCCGATGAAAGCATCCTCGTTTCCGACGGTAAAACCCTGTGGTTCTACAACCCGTTTGTTGAGCAGGTTACGGCTACCTGGCTAAAAGACGCCACCAGCAATACGCCGTTTATGCTGATTGCCCGCAACCAGTCCAGCGACTGGAAGCAATACAACATTAAGCAGAACGGCGATGACTTTGTGCTGACGCCAAAAAGCAGCTCGGGTAACCTGAAGCAGTTCACCATCAACGTCGGCCGAGACGGCACTATCCATCAGTTCAGCGCCGTAGAGCAGGATGACCAGCGCAGCAGCTATACTTTGAAGGCTCAGCAAAACGGCGCAGTGGATGCCGGTAAGTTTACGTTCACCCCGCCAAAAGGCGTCACGGTGGACGACCAACGTAAGTAGAGGCTTGAGTGAGCAATCTGTCGCTCGATTTTTCAGAGAATACCTTCCAGCCGCTGGCCGCGCGTATGCGGCCAGAAAATCTGGCGCAGTACATCGGCCAGCAGCATCTGCTGGCTGATGGAAAACCGCTGCCCCGAGCCATTGAAGCAGGTCATCTGCATTCCATGATTCTTTGGGGGCCGCCGGGCACCGGTAAAACAACCCTCGCCGAAGTGATTGCTCGCTATGCCAGCGCGGATGTTGAACGTATTTCTGCGGTAACCTCAGGCGTGAAAGATATTCGTGAGGCCATCGAACGTGCGCGGCAGAACCGCAATGCCGGGCGCCGCACCATTCTTTTTGTCGACGAAGTTCACCGATTCAACAAAAGCCAGCAGGATGCCTTCCTGCCGCATATCGAAGACGGCACCATTACTTTTATTGGTGCGACAACCGAAAACCCTTCTTTTGAGCTCAACTCGGCGCTGCTCTCCCGTGCCCGCGTGTATCTACTGAAATCACTGACCGTGGCGGATATTGAGCTGGTGCTCGATCAGGCGATGAACGATAAAGCCAGGGGCTACGGCGGGCAAAATATCATCCTGCCGGACGAAACGCGTAAAGCCATTGCCGAGCTGGTAAACGGCGATGCGCGCCGGGCGTTAAATACGCTCGAAATGATGGCGGATATGGCTGAAGTTGACGCCAGCGGCAACCGGATTTTGCAAACCCAATTGCTAACGGAGATTGCTGGTGAACGCAGTGCGCGTTTCGATAATAAAGGCGATCGTTTTTACGATCTGATTTCAGCGGTACATAAATCAATTCGCGGTTCTGCCCCGGATGCCGCTCTTTACTGGTACGCGCGTATTATTAGCGCAGGTGGCGATCCGCTCTACGTTGCGCGGCGCTTACTGGCGATTGCCTCTGAAGACGTTGGTAACGCGGATCCCAGAGGTATGCAGGTGGCCATTGCCGCCTGGGATTGCTTCACCCGCGTAGGGCCAGCGGAAGGGGAGAGGGCTATTGCTCAGGCGATTGTTTATCTGGCCTGCGCCCCGAAAAGCAACGCCGTTTATACCGCGTTCAAAGCTGCAATGGCGGATGCGCGCGAACGCCCCGATTATGACGTGCCCGTCCATCTGCGTAACGCCCCAACGAAATTAATGAAAGAAATGGGCTATGGCCAGGAATACCGTTACGCCCATGACGAGCCCAATGCCTATGCCGCCGGGGAAGACTATTTCCCACCTGAAATGGCGCAAACTCGCTACTATCGGCCGACCAACAGAGGTCTGGAAGGGAAGATTGGCGAAAAGCTAGCCTGGCTGACCGAGCAGGATCAGAAAAGCCCCACAAAACGCTACCGCTAATGCAGGCGTTGCGGTAAGGTTAGCAAGACTATCAAAGCGGTCGCAGGCTGTGGCCGCACTCCTATAAATTCAATTCGATAAGCACAGGATAAGCATGCTCGATCCCAATCTGCTGCGTACAGAGCCAGACGCAGTCGCTGAAAAACTGGCACGCCGGGGCTTTAAGCTGGATGTAGACACGCTGCGCTCTCTGGAAGAGCGTCGTAAAGTACTGCAGGTCAAAACGGAAAATCTGCAGGCTGAACGTAACTCGCGATCGAAATCCATCGGCCAGGCGAAAGCGCGCGGAGAAGACATTGAGCCGCTGCGCCTGCAGGTTAACCAGCTGGGTGAAGAGCTGGATGAAGCGAAAAACGAGCTTGATTCTCTGCTGGCAGAAATTCGCGATATCTCGCTGACATTGCCAAACATTCCTGATGACTGCGTGCCATTGGGCAAAGACGACAGCGAAAACGTCGAAGTCAGCCGCTGGGGCGAGCCGCGTAAATTTGATTTCGAAGTGCGCGATCACGTCACCCTGGGCGAAATGGCAAAAGGCCTGGACTTCGCTGCGGCGGTTAAACTCACCGGTTCCCGCTTTGTAGTCATGCAGGGGCAGGTGGCGCGTATGCACCGTGCGCTGAGCCAGTTTATGCTGGATCTGCACACCGAGCAGCACGGTTACATGGAAAACTATGTTCCGTATCTGGTTAACCAGGACACGCTGTACGGTACCGGCCAGTTGCCTAAATTTGGCGGTGACCTGTTCCATACTCGTCCGCTGGAAGAAGAAGCGGACAGCAGCAACTATGCGCTGATCCCTACCGCAGAAGTGCCGCTGACCAACCTGGTTCGCGACGAGATCATCGACGAAGATTCCCTGCCGCTGAAGCTGACTGCGCACACGCCGTGCTTCCGGTCTGAAGCTGGATCCTATGGCCGTGATACTCGCGGGCTGATTCGTATGCACCAGTTCGACAAAGTTGAGATGGTGCAGATAGTTCGCCCTGAAGACTCTATGGATGCGCTGGAAGAGATGACCGGCCACGCGGAGAAGGTTCTGCAACTGCTGGGGCTGCCATACCGTAAAGTGCTGCTTTGCAGCGGTGATATCGGTTTCGGTGCGCGCAAAACTTACGATCTGGAAGTCTGGCTGCCGGCACAGGATACGTACCGTGAGATCTCTTCCTGTTCCAACTGCTGGGACTTCCAGGCTCGCCGCCTGCAGGCTCGCTGCCGCAGTAAAGCAGACAAGAAGACTCGCCTGGTTCACACCCTGAACGGTTCTGGTCTGGCAGTTGGCCGTACTCTGGTCGCCGTCCTGGAAAACTACCAGCAGGCTGATGGCCGCATTCAGGTACCAGAAGTGCTGCGTCCTTACATGAATGGCCTGGAATACATCGGGTAATCCGCCGTTTGTGATGCATTGAAAAAGCGCCTGAGGGCGCTTTTTTTATACCCTAATTCCGAGGTTTTACGTCAACACCGCCTTTCTTGATACCAGACAATAACCCCTACTCCCAAAGAAGTATTATTGCTCACCGGAAGCGGGTGATGATTGTTCAATTAAAACTTACATCTAATCATCATTTGACGGCCGTGCTTCACAAGGCGTGACGCGGCCAGGTCAATCCTTCAATAAAAATATACCGGACACCCCTTTCACCCTTTAGCTGCGCAACGGAATGTGGGCTCTCAACCCGCGTGACCGCTGTCGGCTTATTTCAACTGTGAGCAAAACAAGTAGGTCACTATGACTGATAAAACCCCTAACGCGATCCTCGCGGCAGAGGTCAGCCGTCGTAAGCTGGTCCAAACCACGGCAATCGGTGGTTTAGCTGCTGCAACTAGCGCCTTCTCACTCCCCTTCTCCCGGCTCACTTTTGCCGCTCAAACCGTTAATCCCGGTAGCAGTGGAAAAGTGGTCTGGAGCGCCTGTACGGTGAACTGTGGCAGCCGCTGCCCGTTGCGTATGCATGTGGTGGATGGCGAAATTAAATATGTCGAAACCGATAACACCGGCGATGACGGTTATGAAGGTTTACACCAGGTTCGGGCCTGCCTGCGTGGTCGCTCTATGCGCCGACGGGTCTATAATGCTGACCGCCTGAAATACCCGATGAAACGCGTTGGCGCGCGTGGAGAAGGGAAGTTCGAGCGCATTAGCTGGGATGAAGCGTTTGATACCATTGCCCACAGCATGCAGAACATCATTAAAGAGCATGGTAACGAAGCTATTTATCTGAACTACGGTACCGGTACGCTGGGTGGAACCATGACGCGTTCCTGGCCGCCGGGTTCCACGCTGATTGCTCGCCTGATGAATTGCTGCGGGGGCTACCTCAATCATTACGGGGACTATTCCACCGCACAGATTGCCGCCGGTCTGAATTATACCTACGGCGGCTGGGCGGACGGCAACAGCCCATCCGATATTGAAAACAGCAAGCTGGTGGTGCTGTTCGGCAATAATCCGGGCGAAACGAGGATGAGCGGTGGCGGGGTAACTTATTACCTCGAACAGGCTCGCCAAAAGTCTAATGCCCGAATGATCATTATTGACCCACGTTACACCGACACCGGCGCAGGCCGGGAAGACGAGTGGATCCCTATTCGCCCTGGCACCGATGCGGCGCTGATTTCCGCACTGGCGTGGGTCATGATTGACGAAAACCTAGTAGATCAGGCCTTTCTGGACAAATACTGCGTGGGCTATGATGAAAAAACGCTCCCGGCCGGTGCGCCGCGCAATGGCCACTACAAAGCTTATATCCTGGGTCAGGGAGCTGACGGCATTGCCAAGACGCCTGAATGGGCTTCGCAGATAACCGGTATTCCGACCGATCGTATTATCAAACTTGCCCGGGAAATTGGCAGTGCTAAACCGGCCTTTATCAGCCAGGGGTGGGGGCCGCAGCGTCACTCCAACGGCGAGCTGGTTTCCCGCGCAATCGCCATGCTTTCTATCCTGACCGGTAACGTCGGTATTCACGGGGGCAACAGCGGGGCGCGTGAAGGCTCTTATAGCCTGCCGTTCGTGCGAATGCCTACGCTGGAAAACCCGGTTCAAACCAGTATTTCCATGTTTATGTGGACCGATGCCATCGAACGCGGCGCGCAGATGACAGCCACCCGCGACGGCGTGCGTGGTAAAGAGAAACTGGATGTACCGATTAAAATGGTCTGGAACTATGCCGGGAATTGCCTGATTAACCAGCATTCTCAGATCAACCGCACGCACGACATTCTGCAGGATGATAAAAAATGCGAAATGATCGTGGTAATCGACAACCATATGACGTCCTCTGCGAAATACGCCGATATTCTTCTGCCGGATTGCACGGCCTCTGAGCAGATGGATTTCTGCCTCGATGCTTCCTGCGGCAACATGTCTTATGTGATTTTTGCTGAACAGGCCATCAAGCCGCGTTTTGAATGCAAAACCATCTATGAAATGACGACCGAACTGGCGAAGCGTATGGGTGTGGAGCAGCGTTTCACGGAAGGACGGACGCAGGAAGGCTGGATGCGTCACCTGTATGTTCAATCTCAGGCAGCGATCCCTGAGCTGCCGAGCTTTGATGAGTTCCGCCAATTGGGGATGTTTAAAAAGCGTGACCCGGAAGGGCATCACGTCGCCTACAAAGCCTTCCGTGAAGATCCCCATGCCAACCCATTAACGACGCCGTCAGGGAAAATTGAGATCTATTCCGCTCAGCTTGCGGATATTGCCGCCACCTGGGAACTGCCGGAAGGGGATGTCATCGACCCGCTGCCGGTGTATAGCGCTGGTTTTGAGAACGTTGGCGATCCGCTGGCGGAAAAATGGCCGCTGCAGCTAACCGGCTTCCATTACAAAGCGCGGACGCACTCGACCTATGGCAACGTTGACGTGCTGAAGGCTGCCTGTCGCCAGGAGATGTGGATCAACCCGCTTGATGCAAAACAGCGTGGCATCGCCAATGGTGATGAAGTCCGTATTTTTAACGACCGCGGGGAAGTCCGCATTAGCGCCAAAGTGACGCCACGCATCATTCCTGGCGTTGTCGCCTTAGGGGAAGGCGCCTGGTATAGCCCCGATGTCAATAAAGTCGACCGCGGGGGCAGCATCAATGTGCTGACCACCCAGCGCCCGTCACCGCTGGCAAAAGGCAACCCATCCCACAGTAACCTGGTCCAGGTTGAAAAGGCGTAAGGAGCAGTAAATGACAACCCAATATGGCTTTTATATCGACTCCAGTCGCTGCACCGGCTGTAAAACCTGCGAACTGGCGTGCAAGGATTTTAAGAACCTGAGTCCGGAAGTTAGCTATCGCCGCATTTATGAATATGCGGGCGGTAACTGGCAGGAAGATAACGGTGTTTTCCATCAGGATGTATTTGCTTATTACCTCTCTATTTCCTGTAACCACTGTGAAGATCCGGCCTGTACTAAGGTCTGCCCTAGCGGTGCCATGCACAAGCGCGAAGATGGGTTTGTGGTGGTGAACGAAGAGGTTTGTATCGGCTGCCGCTACTGCCATATGGCGTGTCCGTACGGTGCGCCGCAGTACAACGAAGAGAAAGGCCACATGACCAAGTGTGACGGCTGTTATGAGCGCGTTGCCAAGGGGAAAAAGCCGATTTGTGTGGAATCCTGCCCGTTGCGAGCGCTGGATTTAGCGCCTGTCGACGAATTACGCAAAAAGTACGGGACTCAGGCCGCCATTGCGCCGCTGCCTGCATCGCACTTCACAAAACCAAATATCGTGATTAAACCTAACGCCAACAGCCGCCCAAGTGGGGATACCAGCGGTTATCTGGCCAACCCGAAGGAGGTGTGAGATGGGAAACGGATGGCATGAATGGCCGCTGATGGTCTTTACGGTGTTAGGCCAGTGCGTTGCAGGCGGGTTTATCGTTATGGCCTTGGCGCTGTTGTATGGTGTGAAGGACAAGGCGGTTCGCAAGCGCGCCGAATTGCTGATGGTGGTGCTATGGATCCTGATGGGCATCGGCTTTATTGCCTCAATTCTGCATCTCGGCTCGCCTCTGCGAGCGTTCAACTCCCTGAATCGCCTCGGCAGTTCAGCGCTGAGCAATGAAATTGCCAGCGGATCGGTATTCTTTGCGGTGGGTGGTTTCTGGTGGCTTTTGACCGTGCTCGGAAAAATGCCTCAGGCACTCAGCAAAGTCTGGGTCGTAATCACCATGATTCTGGGCGTGGTATTTGTCTGGATGATGAGTCGGGTTTACCTGATTGACACAGTTCCGACCTGGTTTAGCGTCTGGACGCCGCTGAGCTTCTTCCTGACGATGTTTATCGGTGGTCCACTGCTGGGCTATTTGCTGCTTTCTGCAGCCGGGGTTAGCGGTTGGGGGATGCGTATATTGCCTGTCGTCTCACTGCTTGCTTTGCTGGTTAGCATGGTTGTTGTGCTGATGCAGGGGATGGAACTGGCTACGCTGCATAACTCTATTCAACAGGCATCTGCGCTGGTGCCGGAGTACGGTTCGCTGATGGCCGGGCGGATGGTTCTGCTGGTGATTGCTCTGGTCGGCTGGATTGTACCGCAGCTGAAAGGCTCTCGGCCTGGCGTCGGTCTGCTGACGTTGGCGATGGTCTTGATGATTGCAGGTGAACTTATCGGTCGCGGCGTTTTCTACGGGCTGCATATGACGGTTGGTATGGCGATAGCGAGCTAACATTTCATCGAGTTATAAGCGCGTCTGAGGGCGCGCTTTTTCATCTTCTCGCATAAGAAAATTTCACCTGAATATCCATGAAATTTTTGATTGCTCATTTTGACCTGCTTCCCGCTATATCGCATCAAAAACAGCGAGATACAATTTACGTGACTCCGGTCACTTATTAGCAGGATAAGTTTTTCAAATCGTACCCGCTCAAACCCTCCATACCCCCCATTATTGCTGGATTGACAATCAATTTACCGGTGGCATGATGCGCACAAATTTCCTGATTTCCTCACGGTTTGATACCCATGACCACCTATACCCGTCCCGTATTGCTCCTGCTTTGCGGGCTTTTGCTGCTGACTCTGGCTATGGCGGTTTTAAACACGCTCGTCCCGCTTTGGCTGGCTCACGATAATCTTCCTACCTGGCAGGTCGGGATGGTGGGCTCTGCCTACTTTACCGGCAACCTGGTCGGGACATTGATTACCGGATGGGTGATTAAGCGTCACGGGTTCAACCGCAGCTACTATCTTGCCTCTATTATCTTTGCCGTAGGCTGTATTGGCCTCGGGCTGATGGTCGGTTTCTGGAGCTGGATGGTCTGGCGCTTTGTGGCCGGTGTAGGCTGCGCCATGATTTGGGTTGTGGTCGAAAGCGCCCTGATGTGCAGCGGGACTTCCCGCAACCGCGGCCGTCTGCTGGCGGCTTATATGACCGTTTACTACATCGGGATGGTGGTCGGCCAGTTAATGGTCAGCAAGCTTTCTACTGAGCTGATGAACGTTCTGCCCTGGGCTACCGCGCTGGTGCTGGCCGCTATTCTACCATTGCTGTTTACCCATATCGTGAGCGATGGGGATGAACATCGGGATAACACGCCGGTCTGGCCGATGCTGCGTCTGCGCCAGGCTCGACTGGGCGTGAACGGCTGCATTATGTCAGGTATCGTACTCGGCTCTCTGTATGGTCTGATGCCGTTGTATTTGAACCATCAGGGCGTGAGCGACTCCGGTATTGGTTTCTGGATGGCGCTGATGATCAGCGCGGGTATTGTTGGTCAGTGGCCTATGGGGCGTCTGGCGGACAAATATGGCCGTCTGCTGGTGCTGCGTGTGCAGGTGTTTGTGGTGATTCTCGGCTGTCTGGCGATGCTCAGCAACGCCGCCATGGGGCCTGCGCTATTCGTTCTGGGGGCTTTTGGTTTCACGCTTTACCCGGTGGCGATGGCATGGGCTTGCGAAAGGATTGAGCGTCATCAGTTGGTGGCGATGAATCAGGCGCTGTTGCTGAGCTACACCATCGGGAGCTTAATTGGGCCGACAGTGACTGCGCTGCTGATGCAAAACTACTCTGATAACGTGCTGTTTATCATGATGGCCGCAGTGTCATTTGTTTACCTGATGATGCTGCTGCGTAAGGCGGGCCATCATCCAACCCCGGTGGCTCACGCTTAATCAGCTTGCCGCGTCTATAGACCCGATCTCATGGGCGTTTGTGGCTGGTTGAGCTATGTGAGGCCCTGCTGAGAAGTGAGCGAGCCGAAAGAAAAATATACGTGCTCCCACAGAGGGGAGCACGGTTCGAATCAGTACATCACTTTATGGCCGTACTGCTCCAGAATACCTTTCACCCGCTCCATCGTTTCCTTCTTCGGCGGGTGCACGCCATCCAGCTTGTATTCTTCGCCCATCGCCACCCACTTGTGTTTGCCCAGTTCGTGGTATGGCAGCAGCTCGATTTTTTCAACGTTGCCCATATCGCGGGTAAATTCCCCGAGTCGATGTGCAGAGTCGTCATCGTCAGACCAGCCCGGTACAACAACGTAGCGGATCCACACTTTAATGTCTTTTTTCGACAGATATTGCGCAAATTCAAGCGTGCGGTGGTTTGACACGCCCACCAGGTTTTGGTGGATTTCGTCGTTCATCTGCTTGAGATCGAGCATTACCAGATCGGTGACCTCCAGCAGTTCATCAATCACCGGATCGTAGCGGCGAACAAAGCCGTTGGTGTCCAGGCAGGTATGAATTCCTTCTTTACGGCAGGCGCGGAACCAGTCACGTACGAACTCGGCCTGCAGAATAGCTTCGCCACCGGATGCGGTAACGCCGCCGCCCGAGGCATTCATGAAGTGGCGATAGGTAACAACTTCTTTCATCAGCTCTTCTACCGTCACTTCTTTGCCACCGTGGGTGTCCCAGGTGTCGCGGTTGTGGCAGTAAAGGCAGCGCATCAGGCAGCCCTGAAAGAAGGTGATAAAACGGATACCGGGGCCGTCCACGGTACCGCAGGATTCAAAAGAGTGAATTCGTCCGATTGCTGACATTGCGGTGATCTCTCCAGATGTGGCCCGTCCAGGGCCTGTGTCATGCACAGCTCAAGCCGGCTGTGTTAAGTCTGTTTTGACAGATACCCAGAGTATAGATAGCTGGCAAAGCAGGCTGAGGGTAGGGAGGTGAGTAAAAAGGCCCCACGGGAGTGGAGCCTTTATATAGTACGCTTCTTCAGTCTGACAAGGAATTAGATGGACTGAGTGAAGGTACGGGTAATAACGTCCTGCTGCTGCTCTTTAGTCAGCGAGTTGAAACGAACGGCATAACCGGATACGCGAATGGTCAGCTGAGGATATTTCTCAGGGTTTTCCATCGCATCCAGCAGCATTTCACGGTTCATTACGTTGACGTTCAGGTGCTGACCACCTTCGATGTTTGCTTCGTGGTGGAAGTAACCATCCATCAGACCTGCAAGGTTGGTTTTACGCACGTCATCGTCTTTACCCAGCGCGTTTGGCACGATGGAGAAGGTATAAGAGATACCATCTTTCGCGTAGGCAAACGGCAGTTTAGCAACGGAAGTCAGAGAGGCAACGGCACCTTTCTGGTCACGACCGTGCATTGGGTTAGCGCCTGGACCGAACGGAGTACCTGCACGACGACCGTCTGGGGTGTTACCGGTTTTCTTACCATAAACCACGTTAGAGGTGATGGTCAGAACAGACTGGGTCGCGATAGCGCCACGGTAGGTGGTCAGTTTCTGAATTTTCTTCATGAAACGTTCTACCAGGTCAACGGCGATGTCATCTACGCGAGGATCGTTGTTACCGAACTGTGGATATTCACCTTCGATTTCGAAGTCGATAGCCAGACCGTCTTCGTCACGGATAGGTTTCACTTTCGCGTATTTGATTGCAGACAGGGAGTCAGCCGCAACGGACAGGCCAGCGATACCACAAGCCATGGTGCGAACAACGTCACGGTCGTGCAGAGCCATCAGAGACGCTTCGTAGCTGTATTTATCATGCATGTAGTGAATGATGTTCAGCGCGGTAACGTACTGTTTAGCCAGCCAGTCCATGAAGTGATCCAGACGATCCAACACATTGTCGTAGTCCAGAACGTCGGCAGTGATGGGGGCTTCTTTAGGACCAACCTGCATTTTCAGTTTTTCATCAACGCCGCCGTTGATAGCGTACAGCATGGTTTTCGCCAGGTTTGCACGAGCCCCGAAGAACTGCATTTGCTTACCAACGATCATCGGGCTTACGCAGCATGCGATAGCGTAGTCATCGTTGTTGAAGTCAGGACGCATCAGATCGTCATTCTCGTACTGCAGAGAAGAGGTATCGATGGAGACTTTAGCCGCGTATTTTTTGAAGTTCAGTGGCAGTTTTTCAGACCACAGGATGGTGATGTTTGGCTCCGGAGAAGGCCCCATGGTGTACAGGGTGTTCAGGAAGCGGAAGCTGTTTTTGGTCACCAGAGTACGGCCATCAACGCCCATACCGCCGATAGATTCGGTTGCCCAGATTGGGTCGCCGGAGAACAGCTCATCATATTCAGGGGTACGCAGGAAGCGAACCATACGCAGTTTCATGACCAGGTGGTCAATCATTTCCTGAGCGTCTTGCTCGTTGATTTTGCCTGCTTTGATGTCGCGCTCGATGTAAGCATCCAGGAAGGTGGATACGCGACCGAAGGACATTGCAGCGCCGTTCTGAGATTTAACCGCAGCCAGGTAGCCGAAGTAAGTCCACTGAATAGCTTCCTGAGCGTTGGTAGCAGGACCGGAGATGTCGTAGCCATATTTGGCGGCCATCTCTTTGATCTGACCCAGCGCGCGGTGCTGTTCGGAGATTTCTTCACGCAGACGGATAGTTGCTTCCAGATCTTCACCGTTTTCCAGTTTGGTTTGCAGTGAGTTGAACTGAGCGAACTTGTCTTTCATCAGATAGTCGATACCGTACAGCGCAACGCGACGGTAGTCACCGATGATACGGCCACGGCCATAGGCATCTGGCAGACCGGTAATAACACCGGATTTACGGCAGTTCAGGATGTCTTTGGTGTAAACGTCAAACACGCCCTGGTTGTGGGTTTTGCGGTATTCGGTGAAGATCTTTTTCAGCATTGGGTCGAGTTCGCGACCGTATACTTTGCAAGATCCTTCGACCATTTTGATGCCGCCGAAAGGAATGATGGCGCGTTTCAGAGGAGCATCGGTCTGCAGACCCACGATAGTTTCGAGGGACTTGTTGATGTAGCCCGCATCGTGAGCGGTGATGGTAGACGCGAGGTCGGTATCGAAGTCAACTGGCGCGTGAGTGCTGTTTTCCAGTTTGATGCCTTCCATCACGCTGTCCCACAGTTTGGTAGTTGCGTCGGTAGCACCTGCCAGGAAGGACTCGTCACCCTCGTACGGGGTGTAGTTTTTCTGAATAAAGTCACGGACGTTAACTTCATTCTGCCAGTCGCCTTTAGCAAAACCTTCCCAGGCTGTGGCTAACTTTTCATTTTGCTCGGACATGTAACACCTACCTTTAATGTGGAGTTCTTAAACCTGCGTACTGACGGAGCTTAGTGCTTGTCGCCACCGCGCAGATAAATTACCCAGTATGTCAACCCAACCAGTAAACCTCCGCCGATGATGTTTCCGATGGTGACTGGAATCAGGTTATCGGTGATGAAGTTCAGCACGGTCAGATGCGAGAAACTTGCCGGAGAAGACCCTACGGCGGTCCAGAATTCCGGGCTGGCAAAGTCACGAACCACGATAGCCATCGGGATCATGAACATATTTGCGATGCTGTGCTCAAAGCCGCTGGCAACAAACATGGCAACCGGAAGGATCATAGCAAACATTTTGTCCATCAGGCTGCGGCCGGAGTAGCTCATCCAGACGGCGAGACACACCATCAGGTTTGCCAGAATGCCAAGGCAGACGGCCTCAACAAATGTGTGGTGCATTTTATGATCTGCGGTTTGCAGGACATTCAGTCCCCATGCGCCGTTGGCGGTCATATACATGCCGGACAGCCAGATCAGCAGCACAAAGAGTAGAGCACCGATCAGGTTACCGATGTAGACGTTAGCCCAGTTACGCAGTAGCTGGCCCCAAGTGATACGGCCGCTGGCTTTGGCTACGACGATAAGCACGGTGGAGGTGAAAAGGTCAGCACCGCAGATAACGCAAAGAATTAAACCCAGTGAGAAGCATGTGCCGCCAATCAGCTTGGCAATCCCAAACGGGATCGTGGATGTGCCTGTGGTGGCGGTGATGTAGAACACGAAGGCAATCGAAATGAAGACGCCGGCGGTAATCGCTAAGTAAAAGGTCGTTAGCGGTTGTTTCGTTGCTTTATAGACGCCAGCATCTTCGGCAATTTTTGCCATCGCTGGTGGAAGTACTAGATCAAAAGGGTTGTCAGCTTTCACACTAACTCTCTCTTATTTAATTCGGCGAGGAGATACTAACAAAGCATTATAGAGTAAAAATTGATGTGGATCATATCTCGCCAAGCTAATAGGCACTGAAAAAGCAGGTCTTTACCTGTTTTTCATCTTAATTTATTGATTGTAAATGAAAAAATAAATTTTAATAATTATAGATAAAATTGAATTAAGCATCTCCCTTACGCGAAATTGGTTAATTGTAATGGGGTATTTTTATATTTTGATAACATTATTGCCGCTGTCAAAAAATAACTATTTACCTGAAGTTAACCAAAAAATTACATAATAAATTATTATTGTTTCAATAATAAAAAGGGGCGCAAAAAGCGCCCCGTAATATAGCTCAGACAAGGTGCCGTGCGCACCAGGAAGTTGTCAGGAAATTACTTTACCTGCCAATATTTGGCTTTAGCGCGCTGTAATTTTTCGTACGCGGCCAGTAGCGCCTGATGCGCCGGGAAAGCTTTCAGATCTTTATCCACTGGCTGCAGCCCATAGAAGGCCGCTTCACCGCTCATTGCCGCGCTGGCGGCATCCACGGCTTCAGCCCCGTACATACGGACGAAAGCGTTCAGGTATTGCAGAGGCTCGCGCTCTTCTTCCTGTGACAACAGAAGCAGAGTTTGCAGGCAGCGGTAGTAGTTGGCACGCTCAGGACTAAAGATGGAAGCGTTGAACTCCATGGTCCATTCGGTCCAGATCAGTGCCTGCTCAAGATCGCCGCCCGCTAGCGCCAGCATGGCTTTCAGTTCGCCAATGCGCAGCGTGTACCAGCCGTTATCTTTCCCGGTAGCCAGGCCCAGTAATTCACGCACGCGGGTGAAATCATCGTGGCCTTCGTCGTCCAGTTGGGCAATCAGATCGAGGTAGTCTTGCTGCTCCCATTCGCTGTCCGGCAGCGCAAGAATTGTTTCACGCAGGTGGCTGCCCATGCTGTTGTTGGCCAGCAGCAGGTCGTCGGCAGGGTAAATATCAGACATGCCTGGGACGATAATACGGCAGGCGTAAACGTCTAAATGCTCGTAGTCGGCGATATACACTTCTTTATCTTCCGACTTGAAGATAGCCATCAGGGTAGCGAACTCTTCTTCCGTTGTGCCAGCAAAGCTCCAGTCAGCAAACGGGTAATCTGCATCCTGCTTGAACATATCCCATGAAATCAGGCCGCTGGAATCGATGAAGTGTGTTTCCAGGTTCGCGTGTTCAGCGACTTCCTCATCATCGAAGGTTGGCGGCGTAAAGACATCCAGATCTTTCAGACCGCGCCCCTGCAGCAGCTCGGTGACGGTACGCTCCAGCGCTACGCCAAAATCAGGGTGCGCGCCGAAGGAAGCGAAACAGGTTCCGTTGGCCGGATTGAACAGCACGACGCAGATAACCGGGTACTTACCGCCCAGAGAACCGTCGTACGCAAAAATAGGGAAGCCTTCAGCTTCAAGCGTTTTAATGGACTCCACGACGCCTGGATAGCGGGCCAGCACATCCTGTGGGATCTCTGGCAGGCTGATGCTTTCTGCGATAATGCGGTTTTTGATATGACGCTCGAAGACTTCAGACAGACCCTGGACCCGTGCTTCATTAGCCGTGTTGCCCGCAGACATGCCGTTGGAGACGTACAGGTTACCAATGATGTTCATCGGGATATAAACAGTTTGCAGGTCTGACTGGCGGGTGAACGGCAGAGCACAAATACCGCGCTCTTCGTTCCCGGACTGCAGATCGATCAGCATCCCGGCGCCGACTTCGTTTTCCGGGTCGTAGAAAGCGCGCAGACGATCGTCGAGGATGCCCTCAGGCAGTTGGTCATCTTCCGGCAGCGGGAACCATTTCTCGTTCGGGTAATGCACGAACGGGCCGTTCGCAATCGTATCGCCCAGCCAGAAGTCGGCGAAGAAGTAGTTAGTCGACAGACGTTCAAAATATTCACCCAGCGCGGATGCCAGCGCGGCTTTTTTGGTCGCACCTTTACCGTTGGTGAAGCACAGGGCGCTGTCTTTGTCGCGGATATGCACCGACCAAACGTTGGGTACCGGGTTAAGCCAGGAGGCTTCTTCGATATTAAAACCGAGGTCGGTCAGCTTTTTCTGGAAGCGAGCGATGGAGTCTTCCAGGGCGGCATCTTTGCCGGGGATAAATGTCTGGGTCATGGGGTTCACTTTAATGGTACGCAAAACGCGCAATGATACGGGTTTTACCGGGCAGACGCTATCCTCCGCACGGTGCAGGCGACGCTAGCATAACAGGCTATGCCTGCTTACAGTAACTCGCGGTTATGGTAGTAAAATGACTGGCCGCCATTGGGCATGTCCGTCGTATTGCCTTGCCGTCGGAAATCGGGCAGTTTTTTCGCTTGCCGGAAGATTGTGTTGTGTGATTTTGCTCACATTGGTCTTCCGCGAGGGATTAACCATTGCAACACTGCGCCGCTGAATGATAAAACCGATAATGTAATAAAAACTTATTGCTCGAGGCGTGGTGAGGGGAAATGACACAGGTATACAATTTTAGTTCTGGTCCGGCGATGCTGCCGGCTGAAGTACTTCGTCGTGCACAACAGGAGCTGTGCGACTGGCACGGTCTGGGTACTTCCGTAATGGAAATTAGCCACCGTGGTAAAGAGTTTATTCAGGTCGCTGAAGAGGCGGAAAAAGATTTTCGCGATCTGCTGCAAATCCCCTCCAACTATAAAGTTTTATTCTGCCACGGCGGCGGGCGCGGTCAGTTTGCAGGCGTGCCGCTGAATATTCTCGGTGACAAAACCACGGCCGACTACATTGACGGCGGCTACTGGGCAAATAGCGCAATTAAAGAAGCGAAAAAATACTGCCAGCCGGTTGCCCATGACGTAAAAATCACCGTGGACGGTAAACGTGCTATCAAGCCAATGAGTGAATGGCTGGTATCTGATAACAGCGCATTTCTGCACTATTGTCCGAACGAGACAATTGACGGTATCTCAATCGATGAAACCCCAGATTTTGGTGATACCGTTGTTGCCGCCGATTTCTCTTCTACTATTTTGTCTCGCCCTATCGACGTTAGCCGTTTCGGCGTTATCTATGCTGGCGCACAAAAAAACATCGGCCCTGCCGGCCTGACGCTGGTTGTTGTTCGTGAAGATCTGCTAGGCAAGGCGCACAAAGCGTGTCCATCGATTATCGATTACACCGTGCTTAACGATAATGACTCAATGTTTAACACGCCGCCGACTTTTGCCTGGTATCTTGCAGGCCTGGTCTTTAAATGGCTGAAAGAGCAGGGCGGCGTTGCCTCGATGGATCGTATCAACCAGGCCAAGGCTGAGTTGCTGTACGGCGTGATTGATAACAGCGATTTCTATCGTAACGATGTTGCGGCTTCTAACCGCTCCCGGATGAACGTCCCGTTCCAACTTGCGGATAGCGCGCTGGACAAAGTGTTCCTTGACGAGTCCTTCGCTGCGGGCCTGCATTCCCTGAAAGGTCACCGCGTTGTGGGGGGGATGCGCGCCTCGATTTACAACGCGATGCCGCTCGATGGCGTCAAAGCGTTGACTGACTTCATGGTGGACTTCGAGCGTCGCCACGGTTAATTAATGCAGTAGCACTTCGCCCCGCGGCCCGTCTGCGGGGTTTTTATTCTGTTTGAGTTGAGAGTATTTTTCCCATGCTGGAATCCCTGACGTTACAACCCATCGCGCTGGTCGACGGCACCATTAATCTGCCAGGTTCAAAAAGCGTGTCTAACCGCGCGCTGCTCCTGGCCGCGCTGGCCAATGGCACCACGGTGCTGACCAATTTGCTGGATAGCGATGATGTCCGCCATATGCTTAACGCGCTGAAGGCGTTGGGCGTGAGCTATACGCTTTCGGCGGATCGTACCCGTTGTGAAGTCACCGGCGTGGCCGGCCCTCTGCAGGCACAAGGTGAGCTGGAACTCTTTTTAGGGAATGCTGGCACCGCTATGCGTCCGCTGGCTGCAGCGTTGTGCCTCGGCAGTAACAACATTGTGCTGACCGGCGAGCCGCGCATGAAAGAGCGCCCAATCGGCCATCTTGTCGATGCGCTGCGCCAGGGGGGAGCGAACATTGAGTACCTTGAGCAAGAAAATTACCCGCCGCTGCGTCTGCGTGGCGGCTTTGGCGGCGGCAAGGTTGAAGTGGACGGCAGCGTATCCAGCCAGTTCCTGACCGCGCTACTGATGACCGCACCTCTGGCTGCACATGACACTGAAATCACCATTAAAGGCGAGCTGGTTTCCAAACCGTATATCGACATCACGCTGCATCTGATGAAAACTTTCGGCGTGGAAGTTGAAAACCGCGACTATCGCAGTTTCCTGATTCGCGGCGCACAGCAGTATCAATCCCCAGGGGCTTACCTGGTAGAAGGTGATGCCTCCTCCGCCTCTTACTTCCTGGCCGCTGGGGCAATTAAAGGTGGCGTGGTCAAGGTTACCGGCATCGGGCGGAACAGCGTGCAGGGCGATATTCGCTTTGCTGATGTACTTGAGAAAATGGGCGCGAAAGTGACCTGGGGCGATGACTTCATTAGCTGTGAACGTGGTGAGCTAAACGCTATCGACATGGATATGAACCATATCCCGGATGCGGCAATGACTATCGCGACCGCGGCCCTGTTTGCTAAAGGCACGACCACGCTGCGTAACATCTATAACTGGCGCGTAAAAGAGACCGATCGCCTTAGCGCAATGGCGACGGAATTACGAAAAGTCGGTGCAGAAGTTGAAGAGGGCGAAGACTATATTAGCGTTACGCCACCGGCTAAGCTGACGTTTGCTGAAATCGGCACTTACAACGATCACCGTATGGCGATGTGTTTCTCGCTGGTGGCGTTATCCGATACGCCAGTGACGATTCTTGACCCAGGCTGCACGGCAAAAACCTTCCCTGATTATTTCGAGCAGTTAGCTCGCATCAGTACGCCTGTATAACGTTTGTAAAACCGCATCGTCTGATGCGGTTTTTCTTTCTCTCTACGATTCCTTACAACGCCCGTTGCGCAATTCTTCTACACTCAGCCTGATTCCCGTGGATATTTGCCTGGAAAGATAACAGTCCTGGCGGTTGCGGCGTATAATGCGCGGCGTTTACCACCCGCGAATCCAGCGATAGAGGAGAAAACGATGACGGCATCCGCCCCGGTAATAACGATTGATGGCCCAAGTGGCGCCGGTAAAGGCACGCTTTGTAAGGCCATGGCCGAAGCGCTGCAGTGGCATCTGCTGGACTCTGGTGCGATTTATCGCGTTCTGGCGCTCGCGGCGTTACATCACCATGTTGATGTGGCTTCCGAAGACGCGCTGGTGCCCCTTGCGGCCCACCTGGACGTTCGGTTTATTTCCACCGACGGCAATTTGGAAGTGATTCTCGAAGGGGAAGACGTTAGCGCTGAAATTCGCACTCAGGAAGTGGCAAACGCGGCTTCTCAGGTGGCCGCGTTCCCGCGTGTGCGCGAAGCCTTGCTGCGCCGCCAGCGCGCTTTTCGTGAAGCGCCGGGTCTGATTGCAGACGGCCGCGATATGGGGACCGTTGTGTTCCCGGATGCGCCGGTGAAAATTTTCCTTGATGCCTCCTCTGAAGAGCGCGCCCACAGGCGCATGCTACAGTTGCAGGAGAAGGGCTTTAGTGTTAACTTTGAGCGCCTTTTGGCCGAGATCAAGGAACGCGACGATCGCGACCGTAATCGGTCTGTAGCGCCGTTAGTGCCTGCTATAGATGCTTTAGTACTGGATTCAACCAGTATGAGCATTGAGCAAGTGATTGAAAAAGCGCTACAATACGCCCGCGAAAAGCTGGCGCTCGCTTGAGATAGCGACCCATTTTGTAGTACCCCCGCTGCAATGGAGTGTGAGCGGGTATGTAAAACAACCCCATCCGGCATGAGGCCAGATGGACGTTAATCTAACTTTTGAAGATTAAACATGACTGAATCTTTTGCTCAACTATTTGAAGAATCCCTTAAAACAATCGAAACCCGTCCGGGTTCCATCGTTCGTGGTGTTGTTGTTGCTATCGACAAAGACGTCGTTCTGGTTGATGCGGGCCTGAAATCTGAATCTGCAATTCCTGCAGAGCAGTTCAAAAACGCAGCCGGCGAACTGGAAATCCAGGTTGGTGACGAAGTTGACGTTGCGCTGGACGCAGTAGAAGACGGCTTCGGTGAAACCCTGCTGTCCCGTGAAAAAGCTAAACGTCACGAAGCTTGGATCACGCTGGAAAAAGCTTACGAAGAAGCTGAAACTGTGGTTGGTGTTATCAACGGCAAAGTTAAAGGTGGCTTCACTGTTGAGCTGAACGGTATTCGTGCGTTCCTGCCAGGTTCCCTGGTTGACGTTCGTCCAGTTCGCGACACTCTGCACCTCGAAGGCAAAGAGCTTGAGTTCAAAGTGATCAAGCTGGACCAGAAACGCAACAACGTTGTTGTTTCCCGTCGTGCGGTTATCGAGTCTGAGAACAGCGCAGAGCGCGATCAGCTGCTTGAAAACCTGCAAGAAGGCATGGAAGTTAAAGGTATCGTTAAGAACCTCACTGACTACGGTGCATTCGTTGACCTGGGTGGCGTTGATGGCCTGCTGCACATCACCGATATGGCATGGAAACGCGTTAAGCATCCAAGCGAAATCGTGAACGTTGGCGACGAAATCACTGTTAAAGTGCTGAAGTTCGATCGCGAGCGTACTCGTGTTTCCCTCGGCCTGAAACAGCTGGGCGAAGATCCATGGGTAGCTATCGCTAAGCGTTATCCAGAAGGTACCAAACTGACTGGCCGCGTGACCAACCTGACCGACTACGGCTGCTTCGTTGAAATCGAAGAAGGCGTTGAAGGCCTGGTTCACGTTTCCGAAATGGATTGGACCAACAAAAACATCCACCCATCCAAAGTTGTTAACGTTGGTGATGTAGTGGAAGTTATGGTTCTGGATATCGACGAAGAACGTCGTCGTATCTCCCTGGGTCTGAAGCAGTGCAAAAACAACCCATGGCAGCAGTTCGCGGAAACCCACAACAAGGGTGACCGTGTTGAAGGTAAAATCAAGTCTATCACTGACTTCGGTATCTTCATCGGCCTGGACGGCGGCATTGACGGCCTGGTTCACCTGTCTGACATCTCCTGGAACGTTGCGGGCGAAGAAGCAGTACGTGAATACAAAAAAGGCGACGAAATTGCAGCCGTTGTTCTGCAGGTTGACGCAGAGCGTGAGCGTATCTCCCTGGGCGTTAAGCAGCTCGCAGAAGATCCGTTCAACAACTACGTTGCGCTGAACAAGAAAGGTACTATCGTTACTGGTAAAGTAACGGCAGTTGACGCGAAAGGTGCTACAGTTGAATTAGCAGATGGCGTAGAAGGCTACCTGCGTGCTTCTGAAGCTTCCCGTGACCGCGTTGAAGATGCAACTCTGGTTCTGAACGTTGGCGACGACGTTGAAGCTAAATTCACCGGCGTTGATCGTAAAAACCGTGTTGTTAGCCTGTCTGTTCGTGCTAAAGACGAAGCTGACGAGAAAGATGCAATTGCGACTGTTAACAACAAACAGGAAGAAGGCAACTTCTCTAACGCAATGGCTGAAGCATTCAAAGCAGCTAAAGGCGAGTAATCGTCCGAGCGTTGTATCCTGGCTTCTGCCAGGGTATAAAATCAGGGCGGCTTCGGCCGCCCTTGTTCGATTGAGAGCTGTAAGCTAATTTTCCTGAAAGGAAACCGGAGGAATCATGACCAAGTCAGAATTGATCGAAAGACTTGCAACCCAGCAATCTCACATCCCTGCAAAAGCAGTAGAAGATGCGGTGAAGGAAATGCTGGAGCATATGGCCTCTACGCTCGCCGAGGGTGAACGTATTGAAATCCGGGGTTTCGGCAGTTTCTCCTTACACTATCGCGCTCCTCGCACCGGACGTAACCCGAAAACCGGCGACAAAGTGGATCTGGAAGGTAAATACGTTCCACACTTTAAGCCAGGCAAAGAGTTGCGTGACCGCGCCAATATTTACGGCTAATTCCTTAGAGTTAGCAAAAATGGCACCTCAAATGAGGTGCCATTTTTTTTACTGATTTTGCTATTTTGCGAGCGCCTTCCTGAAGGCTAACGCAATATTGTTAAGCCGGACTCATCGGCGTTCAAGCCATCACGTATTTCTCCAATTGCTTCCTGATTTAATCTCAAGATTCCCGCACACTTCCTGTAACAAGGAGGTGGATGTGTTTTCTATTCCTGCCGTTGCTGGCGCCGTTCTGATTAGCGCTTTACCACTGTTATGGCTGCCGGTTATTCCAGAACAAAATGGGATTTTACTGTTCGTGTCGGCTGCACTGACATTGGCCTGTTTTTGGGGCCGTATCGTTTGGGTGCGCTATCTGGTGCTTTGCCTTTTATTCTTGAGCTGGAGCCTGTTGGGTGCGCGGCAAATGCTGGATATGTTCTCTGAGTTTGGGGAGAAACCGCTGACCGTGCAGGTGAAAATTACGAGAAGTGATGGCGAAAAACGGCATGAACTGCAGATAGTCAAACGGGATGATCGTTACCTGTTTCCTGCGCCAGGTGTTGTATTGCGAAATAGCGTATTGCCTGAGCCTGTTTGTGAGGGGCAAACATGGTTAATGACGCTACGCCTTCGCCCGGTACATGGGCGTCTTAATGAAGGTATTTTTGACGGACAGCGCTATGCGCTTTCGCAGATGCTGCCGTTTAGTGGTCGGGTGTTGAAAGCAAGCCTTCTATCGGGCGGCTGTAATCTTCGAGGTAAATGGCTCCAACAAGCCAAAAATGCTACCGCTAATCTCCCGTGGCAGGGTGTGATTATCGCTCTGGGCTTTGGGGAGCGAATAGATGTCAGCGAAGACGTCAAAAAAATCATGCGTGATACCGGGACTGCACATCTGATGGCCATTTCTGGGCTGCATATTGCGTTAGCCGGTGGGATTGGCTGGCTGTTTGCTCGGGTTCTGCAATTTTGCCTGCCAGCTTCGATGATAGGGTTTCGTTTTCCCCTGGGGATGAGTTTTAGCGTCGCGCTATTTTACACCTGGCTGTCAGGGATGAATCCGCCGGCGGTCAGAACCCAGGTTGGAATGGGCATTTGGGCAATATTACGTCTGAGCGGCAGAAAGTGGTCATCCTGGGATGTGTTGTTGTGCTGTGTAGCGGGCATTGTGTTTAGCGAACCGATGGCTATTTTGTCTGAAAGTCTTTGGCTTTCCGCGCTTGCGGTATGCGGGCTTATCTTTTGGTACCAGTGGGTGCCGCTGCCTCGCATGACGATAAATCGCTGGCTTCGGCCTTTTGCCGATCTGCTTTATTTGCAAACAGGCATTACGCTGTTGCTCATTCCACTTCAGGTGATTTTATTTCACGGCATCAGTATGACTTCGCTGGCCGCTAATCTCTTCGCTGTGCCGTTGATTACCTTCGTTAGCGTGCCTTTCATTTTAGCCGGTATGGTGTTCGGAGAAGTCCCTGTCATAGGCGAGGTGCTTTGGTCACTGGCCGATAAATCACTTGCAGGAGTATTCGGGTTACTGGCTGGGTTGCCGGATGGGTGGAAAGAACTCGATCGCCGTTATCAATTTCTGGCGTTCATTGCCTGGTGGGCCATAGTGATATGGCGATTCGGTTTTTGGCGAAGCTCTTTCGCTACGGCAGCAGCAGTGTTGCTTATGATGATGTTTCCCTTTTGGCGTAAGCCGGAGGCAAATAGCTGGGCCGTCCATATGCTTGATGTGGGGCATGGGCTTGCCGTGGTTATTGAGCGTGAAGGGAAAGCGTTACTCTACGACACGGGCAACGCATGGCCAGGAGGAGACGCGGCTAAAACCGTGATTATTCCCTGGTTAAAATGGCGAAACCTTCAGCCAGAGCAGGTCATTATTAGCCATGAACATCTTGATCATATCGGCGGCTTGAAAAGTCTTAAGCAGCAGTGGCCTGCTTTAAATATTCGTAGTCCTTTACGCTGGAAGGGACATGAGCCTTGCTTTCGTGGTCAACAATGGGCATGGCAGGAGATTCAATTCGATGTGCTGTGGCCACCCGAAGAGTATGAGGGAAGCAGCAACAATCGCTCTTGTGTGGTTAAAGTTAGTCACGGAGGATTTAGCCTTTTGCTTACGGGGGAACCTGGAGGCGAATGCAGAATTGGCGATGCTGAGAAAACGGTGGCAAACGCTAGAAGCAAACGTCCTGCAGGTTCCACATCACGGGAGCCGAACTTCGTCCAGCGGTCCTTTACTGAGAGCCGTTTCAGGCAGCGTGGCACTGGCTTCTGCTTCCAGGTTTAACGCCTGGCGCCTACCGTCTTCAACAATTATTCATCGTTACCAGCAATACGGTTATCAGTGGCATGACACGGCACAATCAGGGCAGCTGACAATTGAAATAAAAGGTGATAAATGGCAAATCTCTGGCTTCAGAGAACAAATATTGCCCCGTTGGTATCATCAGTGGTTTGGCGTCACCCGAGATAATGGGTAGAATATGCGGCTATTTCATAAAAGGCTGGTTCGACTTAATGCAGAACGATAAAGATCTCTCCACATGGCAGACTTTCCGCCGGCTCTGGCCGATGATTTCCCCCTTTAGAACGGGTCTGATTGTGGCTGGGATAGCGTTAATCCTCAATGCGGCGAGTGATACCTACATGCTTTCGCTGCTTAAACCATTACTGGATGATGGTTTTGGTAAAACGGACTCTTCTGTACTGCTATGGATGCCAGTGGCCGTGATTGCGTTGATGCTGCTGCGCGGCGTGACCAGCTATGTTTCAAGCTACTGTATTTCATGGGTGTCAGGTATGGTGGTCATGAACATGCGTCGCCGACTGTTCAGCCACATGATGGGGATGCCGGTTTCATTCTTCGACCAGCAGTCCACCGGGACGTTACTCTCCCGTATTACCTATGACTCAGAACAGGTTGCCTCTTCCTCTTCCGGCGCGCTGATCACCGTTGTCCGTGAGGGAGCATCAATTATTGGCCTGTTTATATTGATGTTCTGGTACAGCTGGCAGCTTTCAGTGATCCTGATCGTGTTGGCACCGGTTGTGTCTTTTGCCATTCGCTTCGTCTCTAAGCGCTTCCGTAATATCAGCAAAAACATGCAGAACACCATGGGGCAGGTGACAACCAGCGCAGAGCAGATGCTGAAGGGGCACAAAGAAGTGCTTATTTTCGGTGGCCAGCAGGTAGAAACCGATCGCTTTGACAAAGTCAGTAACCGCATGCGTAATCAGGGGATGAAGCTGGTTTCAGCCTCTTCTATCTCTGATCCGATTATTCAGCTTATTGCTTCCCTTGCGTTGGCCTTTGTGCTTTATGCCGCCAGCTTCCCTAGCGTGATGGAAACCCTGACAGCCGGCACCATTACCGTGGTGTTCTCCTCCATGATTGCGCTAATGCGTCCGCTTAAGTCACTGACTAACGTCAACGCTCAATTCCAGCGCGGGATGGCAGCGTGCCAAACGCTGTTCTCTATCCTTGACTCTGAGCAGGAAAAGGACGGTGGCAAACTGGTCATCGATCGTTCTAAAGGTGACGTTGAATTCCGCAATGTGACCTTCACCTATCCAGGCCGTGATGTCCCGGCGCTGCGCAATATCAACCTGACCATTCCAGCAGGAAAAACCGTTGCGCTGGTAGGGCGTTCAGGTTCGGGTAAATCGACGATTGCCAGCCTGATCACGCGTTTCTACGAGCAGCAGGAAGGTGCAATCCTGATTGACGGGCACGACATACGCGAATACACCCTTGCTTCTCTGCGTAATCAGGTGGGGCTGGTGTCGCAAAATGTTCATCTCTTTAACGATACCGTGGCGAATAATATTGCCTACGCCCGTACCGGCGAGTATTCCCGTGAAGATATCGAAAAGGCCGCGCGCATGGCTTACGCGATGGACTTCATTAGCAAAATGGACAACGGGCTGGATACCATTATCGGTGAAAATGGTGTGCTGCTGTCTGGTGGCCAGCGTCAGCGTATCGCTATCGCTCGCGCGCTGCTGCGTGACAGCCCCATCCTGATCCTGGATGAAGCAACCTCTGCGCTCGACACTGAGTCGGAGCGCGCGATTCAATCTGCCCTGGATGAACTGCAAAAAAACCGCACATCACTGGTGATTGCTCACCGTCTGTCGACGATTGAGCAGGCTGATGAAATCGTGGTGGTGGAAGATGGTTGTATCGTCGAACGCGGGCCTCACGTGGAGCTGCTGGCCCATCGTGGCGTCTATGCCCAGCTACATAAGATGCAATTCGGCGAATGATAGAGCGTATCTGGTCGGGAAAATCACCTCTCTATCTGCTGCTGTTGCCGCTTTCCTGGCTTTATGGCCTGGTGAGCGGCGTTATTCGCCTGTCTTACCGTATTGGTCTGCGTGCCATATGGCGTGCCCCTGTACCTGTGGTGGTCGTTGGAAACCTGACGGCGGGGGGAAACGGGAAAACCCCCGTTGTTATCTGGCTTGTGGAACAGCTACAGCAGCGTGGCGTGCGAGTTGGCGTTGTGTCCCGGGGCTACGGCGGAAAAGCGGCAGCGTACCCTTTGCTGCTTGACGCAAAAACCACACCTTCCGAAGCGGGAGACGAGCCGGTACTTATTTTTCAACGCACCGGAGCGCCCGTCGCCGTTGCACCAAAGCGTAGCGAGGCTGTAAAAGCCCTCATCGCGGCTGAAGCTCCGCAAATCATCATTACCGACGATGGCCTGCAGCATTATGCTCTAGGGCGTGATAAAGAAATCGTTGTGATCGACGGGGCCCGCAGGTTCGGTAATGGCTGGTGGTTACCTGCCGGGCCAATGCGCGAAAGAGCCGGGCGTCTGCGCAGCGTGGACGCAATTATCGTCAATGGTGGGGAACCGCAGGCTGGTGAAATCGCCATGCGCTTGAAGCCCGGGCTCGCCATTAACGTACTCACCGGTGAACGCCGGCCGGTCACTGATTTTACTGACGTTGTGGCTATGGCCGGCATTGGCCATCCGCCGCGTTTCTTTGCCACGCTTGCGCAATGCGGTATTACGCCGGTGAAAACAGTGGCGCTGGCCGATCATCAGGCAATTACCGAACAGGATATGTTGGCTATCGCGACGGCGGAGCAAGTCGTACTGATGACGGAAAAAGATGCAGTAAAATGCCGTGCGTTTGCCGGGGGGCATACAAACTGGTGGTATCTGCAGGTTGATGCGCAGCTTGATTCACCTCTCGTGGAAACTCTCCTCAAGCAATTACTGGCGCTGGTGCGTTAATCTCTGCGGAACCGGTTTTTCGTTCGTTGATTACAGGTGTGCCATGACCGTTTCACAACTTTCATTACGAGCAGCCCGAAATCTCCACCTTGCGGCCCAGGGATTACTTCAAAAGCCTCGTCGTCGTGCACGGCCCTCTGACGTTGCCGACGCGATTTCCCGCATGTCGCTGCTGCAAATTGACACCATTAATATTGTTGCCCGCAGCCCTTACCTCGTCTTGTTCAGTCGCCTTGGGCAGTATGAATCCGGCTGGCTTGATAGCGCCCTGGCGAGCGGAGAGCTAATCGAATACTGGGCGCATGAAGCCTGTTTTTTGCCGAAAAAAGATTTTGCGCTCATTCGCCACCGGATGCTGAGCCCTGAAAACATGGGCTGGAAATACCGTCCCGAATGGATGAATGAGCATGCGGAAGATATCAGCCAGCTGCTCGCTTATATCAAAGACAATGGCCCCGTCCGTTCAGCTGATTTTGAGCATCCACGCAAAGGCGCGATCGGCTGGTGGGAATGGAAGCCACAGAAAAAACATCTTGAGGGGTTATTTACCGCCGGACAGGTGATGGTGACGGAACGGCGTAATTTTCAAAGAGTTTACGATTTAACCCAGCGCGTTATGCCGCACTGGAACGATGCCTTGCATCTGATTGAGCAGCCCGAGGCTGAGTTACTCATGCTGGAAAACAGCGCCTGTAGCCTGGGGATCTTCCGTCCGGAATGGCTCGCTGATTACTACCGACTGAAAAATATTGCGTTAAAGCCCCTGATAGAAAGCTGGCTTTCATCAGGCAATGTCATTCGCGTCCAGGCCGATAAACTGGGCGATATGCTGCTGCATCATACGCTGCTACCACTGCTTGAAAAAGCGCAGCAAAATCAGCTTAACGCTACCCACAGCGCCGTGCTTTCGCCGTTTGACCCGGTCGTTTGGGATCGTCGCAGAGCAGAGGTGCTGTTTAACTTTTCCTATCGACTGGAATGCTATACCCCAGCGGAAAAGCGTCGCTATGGTTATTTTGTTTTACCGCTGCTGCACAAAGGGGCGCTGGTGGGCAGGATAGACGCCAAAATGCACCGTAAGCAGGGGGAGCTGGAGGTCATAAGCCTCTATCTGGAAGAGGGCATAAAAATCACCGACGCCTTGCAGGCAGGTCTGCGTGGTGCACTGACGGAATTTGCGCGATGGCAATCCGCGACGCATCTTACCCTGGGTATTTTGCCCGCAGAATTAAGAGAAAGCTGGGGTACTAGCTGGGAAATGGCCCCGGCTGGCTAGTCATTTATGCTATTCTGGTGCCGTTGATGGCACTCATCTGGAGTAATTATGGAAAGTCGTTTACTTGAAATCATTGCCTGCCCGGTCTGTAACGGCAAGCTCTACTATAACCAGGAAAAGCAAGAGCTTATCTGCAAGCCTGATGGCCTGGCATACCCGCTGCGTGATGGCATTCCAGTTCTGCTGGAAAGTGAAGCCCGGACGCTGACTTCAGACGAGACCAACCCATGAGTTTTGTCGCCATTATTCCCGCTCGCTATGCGTCCACGCGTCTGCCGGGTAAGCCTTTAAAAGAGATTAACGGCAAAGCAATGGTGCTGCATGTTCTGGACCGCGCGCGCGAATCAGGTGCTGAGCGTATCATTGTCGCGACCGATCACCCGGAAGTTGCACGAGTCGTCGAAGCTGCGGGAGGAGAAGTCTGCCTGACCAGCCCCGATCATCAGTCCGGCACTGAACGCCTGGCAGAAGTTATTGAGAAATGTGGCTTCAGCGACGACACGGTGATCGTGAACGTGCAGGGCGATGAGCCAATGATCCCCCCGGTGATTATTCAGCAGGTTGCTAACAACGTCGCGAACAGCAAAGCTGGCATGGCGACCCTCGCAGTACCCATTGAATCTGCGGAAGAAGCGTTTAATCCGAATGCGGTAAAAGTGGTCATGGATGCGCAGGGCTACGCGCTTTATTTCTCACGCGCCACGATTCCGTGGGATCGCGAGCGTTTTGCCGCTTCACGTGAAGAGATTGGCGATACCTTCCTGCGTCATATAGGCATCTATGGCTACCGCGCTGGTTTCATCCGTCGCTACGTCAGCTGGGCACCGAGCCAGCTTGAACAAATCGAAATGCTTGAACAGCTGCGCGTCTTGTGGAACGGCGAAAAAATACATGTTGCCGTGGCGAAAGCCATCCCAAGTATTGGTGTGGACACCCCAGAAGATCTTGAACGCGTCCGTCTGGCAATGCGCTAATTCACCTTCAGCGTGAACAATCAAACCGGCTAACCAGGCCGGTTTTTCTTTTTCTGAAACCCAATTGATCTGGAGTGGTGACAACTTCGCCTGGTGCGCTCATTATTAAATCAACAGTATTACCAGGGGAAATCGGTATGGAATTGCTGCGTAAGGAGCTAAGTCACCTGCTGGGTGAGAAGTTAAGCCGTATTGAGTGCATTAGCGAACATGCGGAAACTGCACTTTGGTCGCTCTATGACAGCGGCGGCCACGCAATGCCGCTGCTCGCCAAAAGCTTTACCTCGCCGGGCCTGGCGACTCAGTTGGCCTGGAAAATGTCGATGCTGGCGCGTTCAGGCACCGTCCGCATGCCGGTGGTCTACGGCGTGTTGACTCACGAAGAACATCCTGGCCCGGACGTTTTACTGATGGAGCGCCTGCGAGGGGTTCCCGGTGAAGCACCAACCCGAACGCCTAACCGCTGGGAGCAGCTCAAAGACCAGATTGTTGAGGGGCTCTTAGCCTGGCATCGCGTGGACAGCAGCGGCTGTGTGGGAAACGTCGACAGCACTCAGGAAAACATCTGGCCGCACTGGTACCGCCAGCGAGTCGAAGTGCTCTGGACTACGCTCAATCAGTACCAGAACACCGGGTTAACCATGCAGGATAAACGTATTCTGTTTCGTACCCGAGAATGTCTGCCGCGTATGTTCGAAGACTTCAGCGATAACTGCGTGCTTATTCACGGCAATTTTTCCCTTCGCAGCATGCTCAAGGATTCTCGTAGCGATCAATTGCTGGCGATGGTTAACCCCGGGGTTATGCTTTGGGCGCCGCGAGAATATGAGCTGTTTCGCCTGGCTGAGCCAGGTCAGGCCGAAAGCCTGCTTTGGCACTATTTGCAGCGCGCCCCGGTTGCCGAATCTTTTCTCTGGCGGCGCTGGCTATATGTGCTGTGGGATGAGGTAGCACACCTGCTGCAAACCGGCCGACTGAACCGGCCGGTGTTTGACAACGCCTCTAAGTCATTGCTGCCCTGGCTCTCCTGAAGGGCCTTTCAGCCACTGCCACAGGCGCCCGAGGGTTTCATAGCCCACGCGCTCGCTGTGCATCAGCCATACCGGGTCGGGGATAGCCTTCTCCCACGGATTCAGCGGAGAGGTTATCGCCAACTGGTTAGCCGGGGCAGGGAGAGGATGCAGCCCGGCCCGGGTGAAGAAGATCATCGCCCGTGGCAGGTGAGAAGCTGACGTCACCAGAATAAACGGCTGCTGGCCTATCAGCTTCGCGACGGCATGGGCTTCCTCTTCTGTGTCTTTTGGTGTGTCCAGCGTAATGATGTCGTCTCTGGCAACGCCGAGGCTTTCCGCAACCCTGGCACCAGCTTCTGCGGTACTGACGGGGTTGGTCATTGCTCTGGCTCCGGTAAAGATAAGTTTTGCCCCCGGATTGAGCTGTTTCAGACGAATCGCTTCGGCGAGTCGCGGTAAACTGTTGTCGATCAGATTTGAGCTGGGGGCCCAGTCCGGGTTCCAGGTATAACCGCCGCCCAGCACAACGATGTAGCGGGCGTTGTCTCCGTGTTGGCGAGTGGCGTAGGTGTCTTCGATAGGCTTTAGCATCCAGTCTGCGACGGGCTGCAGGCTAATCAGAAAAAGCACCAGCCAGCTGGCCGTGAGTAACCCTTTGGCCGTTTTTTGCCAGCGGGTAAACCACAGCAGTGCCAGAGCCACGCCCATGGTTAACAGCAGGAATGGCAGGGGAAGCAGCAGCCCGCCAATGATTTTTTTCAGTATAAAAAGCATGAAATTCGGATCCTTTTTAACCATCCAGCAGGTAAACCCCCGTGATATTACACCAGATGGGTTCATTCTCGTCCCGCCTGTGCCAAAATAGCGGTTTTGTCAGATGACCTCTTTTGCCACGGAGCTGTACCCATGGGTGACCGCAATTTTGACGATATTGCCGAGAAGTTTTCGCACAATATCTATGGCACAACCAAAGGCCAGTTGCGGCAGGCGATTCTCTGGCAGGATCTGGATGCTTTTCTGGCGACACAGCCCGCAACCTTAAAGGTGTTGGACGCCGGCGGTGGGGAGGGGCAAACGGCCACCCGTTTTGCTGAGCGAGGGCATGAGGTCGTGCTTTGCGATGTGTCCGCCGAAATGATTGCGCGTGCAAAAATGCTCGCTCAGGAGAAAGGTGTGAGCGACAACATGCATTTTGTACAATCTGCCGCTCAGGATATGGCTCAACATTTGGAAAGCCCGGTTGATCTGATATTGTTTCATGCGGTGCTTGAGTGGGTCACCGATCCTCAGGCCGTGCTAAAAGCGCTTTGGGATTGTTTGCGTCCCGGCGGCACTTTGTCGCTAATGTTCTACAATGCAAACGGCCTGCTGATGCGAAACATGTTTGTCGGAAACTTCGAATATGTACTGCAGGGGATGAAAAAAAATAAGCGCAAAACCCTTTCGCCCGACAATCCGCTGCAGCCAGAACAGGTTTATCACTGGCTGGAGCAAATTGGCTGGCAAATTACCGGTAAAACCGGCGTGCGGGTGTTTCACGATTACCTGCGAGATAAACACAAACAACGAGATGGTTTTGACGATTTGCTGACGCTGGAGACGCGTTATTGTCGGCAGGAGCCGTTTATCAGTCTCGGCCGCTATATTCACGTAACCGCGTTTAAGCCGCAGAGCCAAGGATAAATTATGAGTGATTTTTCCCAGACAGTGCCTGAACTGGTTGCCTGGGCCAGGAAAAATGATTTTTCGATCTCGCTACCGACGGAGCGCCTGACGTTTTTGCTGGCCGTGGCCACCTTAAACGGCGAGCGCCTTGATGGCGAGCTGAGCGAGGGAGAGCTGATTGATGCGTTTCGTCACGTCAGCGATGGTTTTGAACAAACGAGCGAAACCATCAGCGTGCGCGCGAACAACGCCATCAACGATATGGTCCGTCAGCGTTTGCTCAATCGCTTTGTCAGCGAGCTAACCGAAGGCAATGCCATTTATCGCCTGACGCCTCTGGGGATTGGCATCACTGACTACTACATTCGCCAGCGTGAGTTTTCCACGCTGCGTCTGTCTATGCAGCTTTCTATCGTTGCGGGCGAGCTTAAGCGCGCCGCTGATGCGGCCGATGAAGATGGCGATGAATTTCACTGGCACCGCAATGTTTATGCGCCGCTCAAATATTCCGTGGCGGAGATTTTCGACAGTATCGATCTTACCCAGCGCATTATGGACGAGCAGCAGCAGCAGGTAAAAGATGACATTGCCCAACTGCTAAACAAAGACTGGCGAGCGGCGATTTCAAGCTGTGAACTGCTGTTGTCAGAGACATCCGGCACGCTACGTGAACTGCAGGATACGCTCGAAGCCGCGGGGGATAAGCTGCAGGCCAACCTGTTGCGCGTTCAGGACTCAACCCTGGGGCGCGACGATCTTCACTTTGTAGACCGCCTTGTGTTCGACCTGCAAAGCAAACTCGACCGCATTATCAGCTGGGGCCAGCAGGCCATTGACCTGTGGATTGGCTACGACCGCCACGTGCATAAATTTATCCGTACCGCTATCGATATGGATAAAAACCGCGTCTTTGCTCAGCGTCTGCGCCAGTCGGTGCAAAGCTACTTCGATGCGCCATGGGCGCTGACCTACTCCAGCGCCGATCGCCTGCTGGATATGCGTGACGAAGAGATGGCACTGCGGGATGAAGAGGTCACCGGCGAGTTGCCAAGTGAACTCGAGTTTGAAGAATTTAACGAAATTCGTGAACAGCTGGCGGCGCTGATTGAAGCGGCGCTGCAGGTCTACAAAACCCAACAAGCACCTCTTGATTTGGGCGTTGTGGTACGTGACTACCTCGTGCAATACCCGCGCGCGCGTCACTTCGACGTGGCGCGTATTGTTGTAGACCAGGCGGTGCGTCTGGGCGTAGCGGAAGCGGATTTCACAGGATTGCCGGCTAAGTGGCAAACCATTAACGATTACGGAGCCAAGGTACAGGCGCATGTCATCAACAAATATTGAACAAGTGATGCCGGTTAAACTGGCACAGGCGCTGGCTAACCCTCTTTTTCCTGCGCTCGACAGCCAGCTGCGCGCCGGGCGTCATATTGGCCTCGAAGAGCTGGACAACCACGCCTTCTTGATGGATTTCCAGGAATATCTGGAAGAGTTTTACGCGCGCTATAACGTGGAACTCATCCGTGCGCCAGAAGGATTTTTCTATCTGCGTCCACGTTCCACCACGCTAATCCCTCGTTCTGTGCTCTCCGAGCTGGATATGATGGTGGGCAAAATTCTGTGCTACCTCTATCTCAGCCCGGAACGTCTGGCCAACGAAGGGATCTTCACCCAGCAGGAGCTTTATGACGAGCTGCTAACGCTGGCGGATGAAAACAAGCTGCTGAAGCTGGTGAACAACCGCTCCACCGGGTCCGACCTTGACCGACAAAAGCTGCAGGAGAAAGTGCGTGCTTCACTGACTCGCCTGCGCCGTCTCGGCATGATCTGGTTTATGGGCCACGACAGCAGTAAATTCCGCATCACCGAATCGGTCTTCCGCTTCGGCGCCGATGTGCGCACCGGCGATGACCCGCGCGAAGCTCAGCTGCGCATGATTCGCGACGGCGAAGCCATGGCGGTCGAAAGTCGCCTGCAGCTCAATGATGAGAGCGATGAGCCACAACCAGGACTGGATAACGCGGAGGATGAACAAGAATGATTGAACGCGGAAAATTTCGCTCGCTGACGCTGGTTAACTGGAACGGTTTCTTCGCGCGTACCTTCGATCTCGATGAGCTGGTCACCACGCTTTCCGGGGGCAACGGGGCGGGTAAGTCCACCACTATGGCGGCTTTCGTCACGGCGCTTATCCCGGACTTAACCTTGCTGCACTTCCGCAACACCACGGAGGCGGGGGCCACCTCAGGCTCTCGCGATAAAGGTCTTCACGGCAAGCTGAAAGCCGGCGTGTGTTACTCCACGCTGGACGTCATCAACTCGCGCCATCAGCGCGTTGTAGTGGGGGTTCGTCTGCAGCAGGTCGCCGGGCGCGACCGTAAAGTCGATATTAAACCCTTTGCAATTCAGGGCTTGCCAACCTCGATTCAGCCGACGCAGTTACTGACTGAAACGCTGAATGAACGTCAGGCTCGCGTACTCAGCCTGCAGGAGCTTAAGGATAAAGTTGAAGCCATTGAAGGCGTGCAGTTCAAACAGTTCAACTCCATTACCGACTACCACTCGCTGATGTTCGATCTGGGCATTGTTGCCCGTCGCCTGCGCAGCGCCGCAGACCGTAGCAAATACTATCGCCTGATTGAAGCCTCGCTGTACGGCGGTATTTCCAGCGCGATCACCCGTTCCCTGCGTGATTACCTGCTGCCGGAAAACGGCGGCGTGCGTAAAGCCTTCCAGGACATGGAAGCGGCGCTGCGTGAAAACCGCATGACGCTGGAAGCGATTCGCGTCACCCAGTCCGACCGTGATTTGTTTAAGCACTTAATCTCGGAAGCGACTGACTATGTGGCGGCAGACTACATGCGCCACGCCAACGAACGACGTATCCACCTGGATAAAGCGCTGGAATTTCGTCGCGAACTGTTGATTAGCCGCCAGCAGCTGGCCGCCGAACAATATAAGCACGTTGATATGGCGCGCGAGCTGGGTGAACACAGCGGTGCGGAAGGCGATCTGGAAACGGATTACCAGGCCGCAAGCGATCACCTGAATCTGGTGCAAACGGCGATTCGCCAGCAGGAAAAGATCGAGCGCTACGAAGCTGACCTCGACGAGCTGCAAATTCGTCTTGAAGAGCAAAATGAGATCGTTGCCGAAGCGCACGAGCAGCAGGAAGAAAACGAGGCCCGGGCCGAAGCCGCCGAGCTGGAAGTGGATGAGCTGAAGAGTCAGCTTGCCGATTATCAGCAGGCGCTGGACGTGCAGCAGACCCGTGCGATTCAGTATCAGCAGGCGCTTCAGGCGCTGGAGCGTGCTCGTGAGCTTTGCCATCTGCCGGATTTAACCGCCGACAGCGCTGATGAATGGCTGGACACTTTCAAAGCGAAAGAGATCGAAGCAACCGACAAGCTGTTGTCTCTTGAACAGAAAATGAGCGTGGCTCAGGCGGCGCATAGCCAGTTCGAACATGCTTACCAACTGGTAACGGCGATCAGTGGCCCGGTGAGCCGCAGCGAAGCCTGGGACACCGCGCGTGAATTACTGCGCGACAGTAGCAACCAGCGCCATCTGGCCGAACAGGTCCAGCCGTTGCGTATGCGTCTCAACGAGCTGGAACAGCGCCTGCGAGAACAGCAGGAAGCTGAGCGCTTGCTCGCTGACTTCTGTAAACGCCAGGGCAAACAGTTCGATCCGGAAGAGCTTGAAGCGCTGCATGAGGAGCTGGAAGAGCGCATCGGCGCGCTGCAGCAAACCGTAGCCGAAGCAAGCGAGCAGCGCATGGCGCTGCGTCAGGAACTGGAACAAATTCAGGCCAGCATCAAAACGCTGAACCTGCGCGCGCCAAGATGGATTGCGGCGCAAACCAGCCTGACTCAGCTGTGCGAGCAAAGCGGCGAGCAGTTCGAAGCCAGCCAGCAGGTGACTGAGTACATGCAGCAACTGCTGGAGCGCGAGCGCGAATCCACCGTTGAGCGTGACGAAGTCGGGGCGCGTAAACGTGCCGTAGATGACGAAATTGAACGCCTCAGCCAGCCTGGCGGTGCCGAAGACCCGCGCCTCAACGCGCTGGCCGAACGTTTTGGCGGCGTGCTGCTGTCTGAAATTTATGACGATATCGGTCTCGAAGATGCACCATACTTCTCCGCGCTGTATGGTCCATCCCGTCACGCCATCGTGGTGCCCGATCTTTCTTTAGTACGCGAACAGCTGGAAAATCTGGAAGATTGCCCGGAAGACCTGTACCTGATTGAAGGGGACCCGTCTTCGTTCGATGACAGCGTGTTTACCGTTGAAGAGATGGGTACGGCGGTACTCGTCAAAACCGCTGAACGCCAGTGGCGCTATTCGCGTCTGCCGGAGCTGCCGCTGTTTGGCCGTGCCGCGCGTGAAAACCGCCTTGAAGCGTTGCATAACGAACGTGAGTCACTGGCCGAGCGCTTCGCCACGCTTTCTTTCGATGTGCAGAAAAACCAGCGCCTGCACCAGTCGTTTAGCCGCTTTATCGGCCAGCATCTGGGCGTGGCGTTTGAAGACGATCCTGAGGCGGAAATTCGCCACCTCAACAGCCGTCGCGGCGAGATTGAGCGGGCGATCAACAACCACGAAAATGACAATCAGCAGCAGCGCCAGCAGTTTGAGCAGGCAAAAGAGGGCGTGGCCCAGCTTAACCGCCTGTTGCCGCGCATTAGCCTGCTGAATGACGAAACGCTGGCCGATCGCTGCGATGAAATCCAGGAGCGCCTGGATGAAGCCGAAGAATCCGCTCGCTTTATTCACCAGCACGGCAACCAGTTAATCAAACTGGAAGGCGTTGCCAGCGTGCTGCAGAGCGACCCTGAACAGTTCGAGCAGCTTAAAGACGACTACGCTCACGCGCAGCAAATACAGCGTGATGCCCGTCAGCGCGCGTTTGCGCTGACCGAAGTCGTGCAGCGTCGCGCCCACTTCAGCTACAGCGATTCTGCCGCTATGCTGGACGGCAACAGCGACCTGAATGAGAAGCTGCGCCAGCGTCTGGAACAGGCTGAAGTGGAGCGGACGCGTTCCCGTGAAGCGCTGCGCCAGCATGCCCAGCAGCTGGGTCAGTACAACCAGCTTCTGGCGTCGCTGAAAAGTTCGTTTGATACCAAAAAAGAACTGCTGACGGATCTGCATAAAGAACTGCAGGATATCGGCGTCCGCGCAGATACCGGGGCGGAGGAAAGAGCACGTGCGCGCCGCGATGAGCTGCATACTGCGCTCAGCAACAACCGCTCGCGCCGTAATCAGCTTGAGAAGCAGCTGACTTACTGCGAAGCGGAGATGAACAACCTGACCCGCAAGCTGAAGCAGCTGGAGCGTAGTTACTTTGAAATGCGCGAGCAGGTTGTGACGGCGAAAGCAGGCTGGTGCGCCGTCATGCGTATGGTGAAAGACAACGGCGTTGAGCGCCGCCTGCATCGTCGTGAGCTGGCTTATCTCTCCGGGGACGATCTGCGCTCCATGTCGGATAAGGCGTTGGGTGCACTGCGCCTGGCGGTGGCCGACAACGAACATCTGCGTGACGTACTTCGTCTGTCGGAAGATCCTAAGCGCCCTGAACGTAAGATCCAGTTCTTCGTCGCGGTTTATCAGCATCTGCGCGAGCGTATTCGCCAGGACATCATTCGTACCGACGATCCGGTTGAAGCCATCGAACAGATGGAAATTGAACTGAGTCGCCTGACGGAAGAGCTGACTTCACGCGAGCAGAAACTGGCGATCAGCTCCCGCAGCGTGGCGAACATCATTCGCAAGACGATCCAGCGCGAGCAGAACCGTATTCGCATGCTCAACCAGGGCCTGCAAAGCGTCTCCTTCGGCCAGGTGAAGAGCGTTCGTCTGAACGTCAACGTGCGCGAGGCTCACGCAACGCTGCTGAACGTACTTTCCGAGCAGCATGAGCAGCATCAGGATCTGTTCAACAGCAATCGCCTGACCTTCTCCGAAGCGCTGGCGAAGCTTTATCAGCGCCTTAACCCACAGATCGACATGGGCCAGCGCACGCCGCAGACCATCGGCGAAGAGCTGCTGGATTACCGTAACTACCTGGAAATGGAAGTTGAGGTAAACCGTGGTTCAGACGGCTGGCTGCGTGCAGAGAGCGGGGCGTTGTCCACCGGGGAAGCTATTGGGACCGGGATGTCTATCCTGGTGATGGTTGTTCAGAGCTGGGAAGATGAGTCGCAGCGCCTGCGTGGGAAAGACATTTCCCCTTGCCGCCTGCTGTTCCTTGACGAAGCGGCGCGACTGGATGCCAAGTCCATCGCCACGCTGTTTGAGCTGTGTGAACGTCTGGAAATGCAATTAATTATTGCGGCTCCAGAAAACATCAGCCCGGAAAAAGGCACCACCTATAAGCTGGTGCGTAAGGTCTTCCAGAACAGCGAGCACGTTCACGTTGTTGGCCTGCGTGGCTTTGCGGCTCCGGCGCTGCCAGAGCCGCAGCAGGGTTCGGAAACGGCTGACGCCTCGTAAACCAGCGCTACTGGATGCGATATTATCAAGCGGGCTAAGGCCCGCTTTTTCTTTGTCGCGAACAGTCTTAATCTTTAATTTTCTTTACATTTTGTCAGGCAAATGGTTTTTACTGTTTATATACTAGTGGTGAATACTTCCCGCCTTTGACGGTGAGCACAGTAATAAACAGGGGGCAAGGGATGTTGCTTAGAAAAGCTAAAGATTTTCGATTATCGGCAGTCGGTTACTGCCTGGCGCTCAGTTTCGCTCCGCTGTTTGTGGCCCAGGCCGACGAGCCTGCCGTCGTTCCCTCCGACAGTTCTGCTTTCCAGACCGATCGGCCCACGGAACTCAATCAGCCTTTGGCACAGTCTACGGCAACGGCCACGATGGCCGGGACTTTGCCAACAAATACGTCCACGATGTCAGCGGCACAAAGCCGGTCGCAGCTTATTGCGGGCCTGCCTGCGGGCTACACGCCGGTTTATCTCAACGCCCTGTCGGCCTTCTATGCTGCGCGTGACATGAAGCCGATGTGGGAAAACCGCGATGCGGTTAAAGCCTTTCAGCAACAGCTGGCGGAAGTGGCCATTGCCGGAATACAGCCGCAGTTTAACCAGTGGGTTGAGCTGTTGACCGATCCCGCAGTGACCGGTATGGCACGCGATGTGGTGCTTTCCGACGCCATGATGGGTTACCTGCAGTTCGTTTCGGGCATCCCGATTGACGGCAATCGCTGGCTTTATAGCAGCACGCCTTACAAGTTAAAAACGCCGCCCCTGTCGGTGATTAACCAGTGGCAGGTCGCCGTTGATCAGGGTTCTCTGGTGAACTTTATCGACAGCCTTGCGCCTCAGCATCCGCAGTATGCCCAGCTGCATCAGTCGCTGATTCATCTGTTGGCTGATACCCGTCCGTGGCCGCAGATGGCCGGCAAAGAGACCTTAAGACCAGGGCAGTGGAGCAACGACGTGGGGGCGCTGAGAGAAATTCTTGCCCGAACCGGCATGCTTCAGGACAAGCCATCGGGTGTGACCAGCGTGGCTGATGTCACCGTCAGCCCGTCCGCGATTAACGTCGAGGACGCGTCTCCTCAGGCTGGCAAGAAAAAATCTCAGGTTGCTGCCCGCGGCGTTTATAGCCGCGATCTGGTCGATGGCGTGAAACGCTTCCAGCAATGGCAAGGGCTAGGCTCGGACGGTGCGATTGGCCAACTGACGCGCGACTGGCTTAACGTCACGCCTCAGCAGCGTGCAGCCCTGGTGGCATTGAATATTCAACGTTTGCGCCTGCTGCCGGATAAACTTGAGACCGGCATTATGGTGAACATTCCTAACTATTCGCTGGTGTATTACCTTAACGGGAACGAGGCGCTTGCTTCTCGCGTTATCGTTGGGCGCCCGGATCGTAAAACCCCGATGATGAGCAGCGCGCTGAACAACGTTGTGGTTAACCCACCGTGGAACGTGCCGCCAACGCTGGCGCGAAAAGATATTTTGCCAAAGGTTCGCCAGAATCCGGGTTACCTGGAACAGCACGGCTATAGCGTGATTCGCGGCTGGAGCAACAATGCGGAGATGATCGATCCGTGGCGCGTAGACTGGTCGACGATCACCGAGAATAATCTGCCGTTCCGCTTCCAGCAGAAGCCCGGCACGCAGAACTCGCTTGGGCGCTACAAGTTCAATATGCCGAGTTCTGACGCCATCTACCTGCACGACACGCCCAATCATAACCTCTTCCAGAAGGATGCAAGGGCGCTGAGTTCAGGCTGTGTACGCGTCAACAAGGCGTCTGAGCTGGCAAATATGCTGTTGCAGGATGCCGGATGGAATGATTCCCGTATATCCAGTACCTTGCAGGAAGGGAACACTAAATACGTCAATATCCGGCATAACATTCCGGTTAATCTGTACTATCTGACCGCTTTTGTCGGAAAAGATGGCCGCACCGAATTTCGTACAGATATTTACAATTATGATCTCACCGCGCGATCTGGCGCACAAAACCTCGCAAAAGCCGGGTTATTAATCCGCTAAACGCAACATTTCTAATGAATTAGTGGTCGTAGAAAATGTAAAACGCAGCCGGGCCCTCTGCAGGGCCCGCCGTTGCTGGGTTTTATCGTGCCTTGACTCCCCGGATTCGGGCAGCTATGGTGCGATGGCTGTGCGCAAAAGTGCATATTAAACCATCATTTTATTACCTGTAGACCTGGATATCATGGACAAATTTGACGCTAATCGCCGCAAGCTACTGGCTTTGGGGGGCGTGGCTTTCGGTGCCGCTCTCATGCCTTTGCCGTCGTTTGCCACCCTCTCGACACCACGCCCGCGTATTTTGACTCTCAATAACCTGCATACTGGAGAGTCACTGAAAGCTGAGTTTTTTGATGGCAGAGGCTATATTCAGGATGAATTAGCAAGACTTAATCATTTCTTCCGGGACTACCGGGCGAACAAGATTAAATCCATCGATCCTTCCCTGTTCGACCAACTCTATCGCCTGCAGGGGCTTTTGGGGACTAACAAACCGGTCCAGCTGGTTTCCGGCTACCGTTCCATCGACACCAATAATGAACTCCGTGCTCACAGCCGAGGCGTGGCGAAAAAAAGCTACCACACCAAAGGCCAGGCGATGGATTTCCATATTGAAGGCGTTTCGTTAAGCAATATTCGCAAAGCAGCATTATCTATGCGGGCAGGTGGTGTAGGATACTACCCCAGCAGCGACTTTGTGCATATTGATACCGGGCCGGTAAGGCACTGGTAAAACAACGGAATCCGGCTTTGTTGTCGGTAATGGAGCAGCATGAACTATCACATTATTCCGGTTACGGCTTTTGCCCAGAACTGTTCTCTTATTTGGTGCGAGGAAACGCAGCAGGCGGCGCTGGTGGATCCCGGCGGCGATGCGGCGCGCATTAAGCAAGAAGTGGCGCAAAAAGGCGTGCAGATTAGCCAAATTCTGTTGACACATGGTCATCTCGATCACGTTGGCGCGGCGGCTGAGCTGGCGGCACATTACGGCGTGCCCGTTGTGGGGCCGGAAAAAGAAGATGAGTTCTGGCTGCAGGGACTGCCGCAGCAAAGCCGGATGTTTGGCCTCGACGAGTGTCAGCCTTTGACGCCGGACCGCTGGTTAAACGAAGGGGAATGTGTTTCCGTAGGGAATGTAACTTTACAGGTGTTGCATTGTCCGGGGCATACGCCTGGTCATATCGTTTTCTTCGATGATGCATCTCGTTTACTGGTTTCGGGCGATGTTATCTTTAAAGGCGGAGTGGGGCGCAGCGATTTCCCGCGTGGTGACCATGCGGCGTTGATTGATTCTATCAAACGTAAGCTGCTGCCGCTGGGGGATGATGTGACCTTTATTCCCGGCCACGGCCCAATGTCTACGCTGGGTTACGAGCGCCTGCATAATCCGTTTTTGCAGGATGAGCAGCCGGTCTGGTAAAACGGGTTTCAAATAAAAAAGAGCCGCTTATGCGGCTCTTTTGCTATGCGTGGCTATTACAGCACGGCAACGATGGCTTCGCACAGCGGTGCCATGTTATCCGGCGTCATGCCCGCCACGTTAACGCGGCCAGATGCGACGGCGTAAACGCCGAACTCTTCACGCAGGCGCAGAACCTGTTCTTTGGTCAGGCCGCTGAACGAGAACATCCCGTTCTGGTTAATGATGAAGCTGAAGTCACGGTTGGCGCCTTTCTCCTGCAGGGTATTCACAAACAGCTGACGCATGCGGTGAATACGCTGACGCATATCGGTCAACTCTTGTTCCCACATGGTACGCAGCGCGTCGTTGCTCAGAATAGTCGCCACAACGGAGGCACCGTGTGCCGGTGGGTTGGAGTAGTTGGCACGAATAACCGATTTTACCTGGCTGAATGAACGGTCAGCGGTGTCGGCATCGGCGGCAACCAGCGTGAAAGCACCCACGCGTTCGTTATACAAACCGAAGTTCTTGGAGTAGGAGCTGGCCACCAGCAGTTCTTTGTGACCGGCTGCGAAAAGACGCAGGCCTTCGGCATCTTCTTCCAGGCCACGAGCAAAGCCCTGGTAAGCAAAGTCAAACAGCGGCAGCCAGCCTTTGGCCAGCGACATCTCCGCCAGCGTTTTCCACTGTTCGGCGGTAGGATCGATCCCGGTTGGGTTATGGCAGCAGCCGTGGAACAGCACCACGTCACCGGCTTCCGCCGCCTGCAGGCTGGCCACCAGGCCATCGAAGTCCAGGCTGTGATTTTCCGCATCGTAATAGGCGTACTCTTTCACTTCCAGGCCAGCGGCGTTAAACACGCTTTTGTGGTTAGGCCAGCTTGGGTTACTCACCCAGACGCGTTTTGCTGAGGTGTTTTTCGCCAGGAAATCAGCGGCAACGCGCAGCGCACCGGTCCCGCCTGGGGTTTGCGCCGTACGGGCGCGTTTGTCGGCAATAAGCGCGTTGTTTTTGCCGAACAGCAGCTCTTGCGTGCAGCGGCCAAACTCTGGAATACCATCAATGCCCAGATAGTTTTTGGTGGTCTCATTTTCCAGCAGATAAAGTTCAGCTTTCTTCACGCTGGTCAGGACTGGGGTTTTACCGGTCTCGTCCTTATAGACCCCGATGCCGAGGTTAATTTTGGTTGGACGGTCGTCGGCGCGAAACAGGTCAGCCAGACCAAGTATAGGATCGGCAGGGGCAGCGGTAATGTTCTCAAACATGACGGGTTCCATTAGTGATATCGGGGGAAATCGCTTTCAGGTTAACTGCTGTTTTACGAATTGCCAACCGTTTGCGACAAAAAGAGACGGTTAGCGATAACATCGGGTTTATTCTACTTTTTTGCCATAAAAAAACAGGGCCGAAGCCCTGTTTTTAAACATTTCAGACAAACAAATGGCTGAAATTAGAACTGGTAAACGATACCAACCGCAACGGTGTCGTCTGAGCCAACGCCCAGCTTGTTGTTTTTGTCCAGCTGGTTGATCTGGTAGTCAACGTAGGTAGACATGTTTTTGTTGAAGTAGTAGGTCGCGCCGATATCAATGTAGTTGATGTAGTCTTCGCTGCCGATACCTTCAACATCTTTCGCTTTAGATTTGTAGTAAGCGATGGATGGACGCAGGCCGAAATCGAACTGGTACTGTGCCACAACGGAGAAGTCCTGAGTTTTGTTCAGGAAGCCGTCGGTACCGTTGATGGTCAGACGGGTAGCGTTACGGCTTTCACCGTACAGCGCGGCCAGATAGATGTTGTTCGCGTCATATTTCAGACCGGTAGCCCACTGCTCAGCTTTAGCGCCGTGACCGTAAGTCAGAGTCTGCTGAGTGTTGGTGCGGTCTGCCGCGCCGTATGCACCTACGATGCCGAAGCCATCAACGGTGTAGCTTGCGGAGCTCGCCCAGCCGTCGCCGTTAGAGCGGGTTGGGTTACCATCACGGTCGTTTTTACCCAGGTACTGAACGCCGAAGTCCAGACCGTCAACCAGGCCGAAGAAGCTGTGGTTACGGTAAGTGGCCAGGCCGCCGTTACGGCCGGAGAAGAAGTTGTCGCTGTTGCCGGTATCGCCACCGAACTCTGGCAGCATGTCGGTCACGCCGATTGCATCATAAACCAGACCGTAGTTACGGCCGTAGTCGAAGGAACCTGCGTCACCGAATTTCAGACCTGCGAAGGCCAGACGGGTTTTGTTCCCTTTCTGAGCATCAGCACCTTCAGAGTTGTTACCCTGGAAGTTGTATTCCCACTGGCCGTAACCGGTCAGTTGGCTGTTAATCTGAGTTTCGCCTTTGAAGCCAAGACGGGCGTAAGTTTTGTCGCCGTTACCCTGAGCGTTAACACCGTTGTCTTTAGCAAAATAGTGCAGACCTACCGCTTTACCGTACAGGTCAACTTTGTTGCCGTCTTTGTTATAGATTTCTGCAGCGTTAGCTGCACCGGCTACCAGCAGAGCAGGGATAACCACTGCCAGAATATTGCGCTTCATCATTATTTATTACCCTCATTGTGGTTTTTATGGACACCTGCCACTGCCGTCAATAATTCTTTACGGAACTATTGATGATAGTTTGGTGTCTTTCTGTATCTGTCAGGCATCTTTCCATCCATGAAACCGTTTCGCTAGCCTGAAAGTGCTACAAATGCGCACATTGAGTTTCAAAAAGAAAATATGTGTAACTAAATATTAATTTTAGGGAACTTTGTGAACCATTTCAAATTTCATTCTTAGCGCAACAAAAATGCTTCGCTTGTTAACATATATATATGAATTACTTATGTTTAATCCGCATAAGCTCAGTGAATGGGTATTTCATGCTCACAATTGTTCATTTTTTGACTTGTTTTTGGATGTCCAGATGTCTGTGTGAAAAGTGAACGATTGTGCTATACCCAGCACCGATTTGAAATGCGAGCAAACTTAAGTGCAATTTTTGTTAAAGAGTGTGAGATAGAAACAGTTGGTAACCGGGCAGTCGGGAATGGAGGTTGAAATTGACGTTTGCTTAATGAGCGTTGAAGAAAATAGACCTTTTATTCTCAAATGTAAAAAAGGCCAGCGAAAAGCTGGCCTTTGGTTTTGTTGGCTTAGAAGCTGGCGTTACGTGGGGTACGTGGGAACGGAATCACGTCGCGCACGTTCTGAACGCCGGTAACATAGGCGATCAGACGCTCAAAGCCCAGGCCGAAACCGGAATGCGGCACGGTGCCGTAGCGGCGTAGGTCGCGGTACCACCAGTAATCTTCTTTATTCAGACCCATTTCAGCCATGCGCGCATCCAGCACATCCAGACGTTCTTCACGCTGGGAACCACCGATGATTTCACCGATGCCTGGCGCCAGGACGTCCATCGCGGCAACGGTCTTACCGTCTTCGTTAAGGCGCATATAGAAAGCTTTGATGTCTTTCGGGTAGTTTTTCACCACCACCGGTGCCTTGAAGTGCTGCTCGGCCAGGTAACGCTCGTGCTCGGAGGAGAGATCGACGCCCCAGTAAACCGGGTTTTCGAACTTATGCCCACAGTTCAGCAAGATGTCGACCGCATCGGTGTAGTTCACCTGCGCGAAGTCTGCGGAGATGAAACGTTCGAGACGCTCAATGGCCTCTTTGTCCACGCGCTCGGCAAAGAACTTCATGTCATCCATGCGTTCTTCCAGAACAGCCTTAAAGACGTACTTGAGCATCGCTTCGGCCAGACCGGCAACGTCGTCCAGATCGGCAAAGGCGACTTCCGGTTCCAGCATCCAGAATTCCGCCAGGTGGCGGCTGGTGTTGGAGTTTTCTGCACGGAAGGTTGGCCCGAAGGTATAAACCTTGGACAGCGCACTCGCGTAGGTTTCGCCGTTCAGCTGGCCGGAAACGGTCAGGAAGGCTTCTTTCCCGAAGAAGTCTTTATCAAAATCGACTTTGCCTTCTGCGGTGCGAGGCAGGTTTTCCAGATCCAGCGTTGAAACGCGGAACATCTCACCGGCGCCTTCGGTGTCCGAAGCGGTGATCAGCGGAGTAGAGACCCAGAAATAACCGTTTTCATGGAAGAAGCGATGCAGCGCCTGAGCCAGCGTGTGACGAACGCGAGCCACGGCACCAATCATGTTGGTACGCGGACGCAGGTGAGCAACTTCGCGGAGGTATTCGATGCTGTGGCGTTTGGCCGCCATCGGGTAAGTATCCGGATCGTCAACCCAGCCGGTCACTTCAACTTTGGTAGCCTGAAGTTCGAATGCCTGGCCCTGGCCCTGAGACTCGACCACCTTGCCGGTCACAATCACGGAGCAGCCGGTGGTCAGGCGCAGCACGTCTTCATTGTAATTGGGCAGAGAATTATTAATGACGGCCTGTACAGGATCAAAGCAGGAACCGTCGTAGACGGCGAGGAAGGAGATACCAGCTTTTGAATCTCTTCGAGTACGTACCCACCCGCGCACGGTGACTTCGCTGTCAACGGCGGCACGGCCCTGGAGTACGTCGGCTACAGGCACAACGCTCATAGTTTTCTCTCTATTAAATGGTCAATGACAAAAAAAATAGTAACCCACAGATGGGGGTTATCTATGTTACCTGTCGCGCGCCATCAGACAAGCAGAATTCGCGTTACTGATGAAGAAATAAAGGAATGAGAGAAGGGCGGTGAATAGCGAAGCGGCTATTCACCGATTATCGCTGAATCAGCTGGCTTTTTTAACCAGCGGAAGGTCAAAGGCTTTGCGCAGTGCCCGAACAAAGGCTTTGTCGTGGCAGATGGTTTTTCCCGGGCTATCCGAAAGCTTAGCCACCGGCTTACCGTTGCACTCCACGAGCTTAATCACGATGTTCAGCGGCTTAACCTGCGGAATGTCGCAGGTCAGGCGTGTGCCGATACCGAAGCTGAGGTTAACCCGGGATGAGAAGCGGCGGTAAAGCTCCACGGCTTTGTTTAAATCCAGGTTATCGGAAAATACCAACACTTTGCTTAACGGATCGATACCCAGCTTCTGGTAGTGGGCAATGGCTTTTTCTCCCCACTCAACCGGGTCACCTGAGTCATGGCGTAGTCCCTGGTAGCGCGTGGCAAACTCCTTGCCGAAATCACGCAGGAAGGCATCCATGGTGATGCAGTCAGTCAGGGCTATTCCTAGCTGGTCGGGGTATTCGTCCAGCCACGCCTGCAGCGCTGCACGTTGGCTGTTAGCCAGGTCCGGGCTTATCTGCTGATGCGCCTGGAACCACTCGTGGGCCTGGGTGCCCATCGGCGTAAGATCAAGCCGGCGGGCCAGATCGTAGTTGCTGGTGCCGATAAACCACGGCTCCTGCTTGAGGCGCTCGACAATCGCCTGCTGCACTTCCCGAGAGAAACGGCGGCGGGTGCCGAAGTCCATCAGGCGAAAATGGGAAAGATCCAGCCCGGCGGTCAGCGTGTTAAATTCCTGCAGCTTAGTTTCCAGGTGATCCAGCGCCATTTTTGGCGTCACGCCGGGGGCGCGATGCTGGTGAACGACTTCACTGATTACCGCCAGCAGGGGAACTTCCCACATGATGACTTCTCGCCAGGGGCCGCTTAGGCGGATATCCAGGTGACCATGATTATTGGTCACCTGAACCTGAGCAGGGTCATAGCGGAAGTCACGCAGCCAGTCGAGGTAATCGGCTTTGAAAAAGGGCAGGCTTTTCAGCCAGTGAAATTCTTCGTCGCTGAGGCGCAGGTGCTGCATAGCCGCGACCTGCTCACGAATAGCCTCGGCATGAATGCCCAGCAGGTCGTCGCCGCGGCAGCGGAATTCCGCTGCGACATTTACGTCGTAATAGCGGTGATAAACCGCTTGCTGCATATGAAGCTTGTAGGCGTCAGTATCCAGAAGCGTTTGCAAAATCGGGGAAGCGTGTCGTGTCATGGCGCGTTTCAGCATCCTCTCACAGGAGCGTTTCCATCAGTCCGGGCAAATTAAGACGCGGGAGTATACCCTGATTATCTGTTTATTGAAGCAGGATCACAACAATAGGGGGGCAGCCTCTGGAGGGGTTTATGGCGTGATTAACGCCATAATACAGTTCAATGCATTGAATTAAATGGTGTTTAGAGTACTAAACAAAACGTGCGACATCCTTTTCTCGGTGAAATCACCGGCGGCGAATGGCCGCCGATGTTGACTGGCAGCTAACGAATGCGAAGACTGCCGTTCTCCGCTTTTTCACGCAGGGTGTGATTCAGCGATTGAAGTTGCTCGAGCGTCATCCTGCCCATATTCGTTGTGCCCGACCCGAGCAGCGCGTGACTGAATCTGGCGAGTGCGGATGCATCCAGATACAGCGCCTTCAGCCCGTGCTGTTTTTTTTCATTCGGGGTTGGGTTGATACGAATCAGCGCGTCTTTCGGTAACGCGACGTTTTGTACCTTACAGGCAAGCGTGAGCGTGGCAAGATCGGCCAGGGATTTCACTTCAATTTCTTTGAGCTTGCCGCCGTTAGCTGTCCCGCTCAGGGAATGGTTTTCAGCCTGGTAGTTAAACATCGAGGCGGTGTTGCTCAACGAATTATGGATGGTATGGGTTTTCAGGTTGTTCACTTTACTGAAGCCAAACACCAGCGGCAGGGTTTGCCCATCGTTGAGCAGATTCAGGAACGGTAATTTTCCGCCGATCATTTCATTTTCAATGCGCTTAAAGGCGCTACCGATCAGTTTCCGCGTTTGTTCCCCGGAAGGCGGGTGGCTGTTATCCACGAATTTGATATGCGCCGGGACGCCGGTTTGCTGCAGGATTTGCTCCGGCGTTTCCTTTTTTAGGCGATAGCCGTTATTCGACAAAAGACGCACCAGGCTGTCATACACCGCCTCTTCCAGATTATTGCTGCTTTTTAGCGTCAGCGTTGAGGCTGGGAAATGGCTGGCAGAAGAAGCATGATTGATAGCTTTGCTCAGCACGTACAGGTTCGAGCGCGTCTCCACCGTGGTGGGCTTAATACCCAGTCCCTTTGCGTACACGCGCGGTTTCTGGCGAAGGTTCTCACGCGTTTCAAATTTGTTGCTCGACTCCCGCGTCCGGTCGGAGAAAAACACTTTTCCCTCCAGCGACTGTGAACCGCCTTTAGGATCGTTCACGCCGCCTTTCAGCGCGCCGCTGCGCAATATTTCAAAGCCCCAGGGAGAGCCATGAAAAGCTTCCGGCTTGATATAGCCCGACGGCGCACTGGGATTCAGCGAAGCCAAAAGGCTGTGGTAAAGCCGCGCCCGCGTAGTGCCGTCAATATCACGGCGGTTAGCCAGCGCATCCAGCGGTGAGTTTCCGTGCTGGTCCAGAGCGACGGGTTTATAACCCTGCTGCCTTAGCTTCTGGATGGTAGCAATATCGTTTTGGGCAACGGCCTGATGAAAAGCCATGGGGCCGGAAGGAGGAATACGCATATTAAGTTCTCTCAGGAGGAAGGGGCTGCATTGAGTGGCGTAGGAAAAGGAAGAGTTCCGTGCCGGAAGGTGCAGGAGAGAAAGCGTAATACCGCATAAAGCGGTAAAAAATTTGGGCTATCGGCCGCCAAAGATGAAGATTCTGCGTAGCAACATTCCGGCAACAGGAATAGACTGAAGTTCGTTATCTTACGGACGATGTATAAGGTTTTTTATGACACAACAGCCACAAGCCAAATATCGCCACGACTATCGCGCGGCGGATTATACGATAACCGATATCGATTTGACCTTTGACCTTGATGCCGCAAAAACTCAGGTCACCGCAGTCAGCAAAATTGTCCGTCAGGGCGAAGCGGGCGCTCCGCTGCATCTTGATGGTGAAGACCTCACGCTGGTTTCCATTGCCGTAAACGGTAGCGCCTGGCCGCACTATCGCCAGGAAGATGGCGCGCTCATTCTGGAGCAGGTTCCTGACGCCTTCACGCTGACGATTGTGAACGAAATTAGCCCGGCAACCAACACCGCGCTTGAAGGGCTGTATCAATCCGGGGAAGCGTTATGTACCCAATGTGAAGCTGAAGGCTTCCACCACATCACCTGGTACCTGGACCGCCCGGACGTCCTGGCGCGCTTCACGACCAAAGTCATCGCCGACAAAAACAAATATCCGTATCTGCTGGCTAACGGCAACCGCATTGCCGAAGGCGAGCTGGAAAATGGCCGTCACTGGGTGCAGTGGCAGGATCCGTTCCCAAAACCTTGCTACCTGTTTGCGCTGGTGGCGGGTGATTTTGACGTCCTGCGCGACAGCTTCAAAACCCGTTCCGGCCGTAACGTTGCGCTGGAGCTGTTTGTTGACCGCGGGAATCTGGATCGCGCTGACTGGGCGATGACCTCGCTGAAGGCGTCCATGAAGTGGGATGAAACCCGTTTTGGCCTGGAGTATGACCTCGACATCTATATGATCGTCGCCGTCGACTTCTTCAATATGGGGGCGATGGAAAACAAAGGGCTGAATATCTTCAACTCGAAGTATGTCCTGGCCCGCGCCGAAACTGCGACTGACAAAGACTACCTCGACATTGAACGCGTCATCGGCCACGAGTATTTCCACAACTGGACCGGTAACCGCGTCACCTGCCGCGACTGGTTCCAGCTGAGCCTGAAAGAGGGGTTAACCGTCTTCCGTGACCAGGAGTTCAGCTCCGACCTGGGGTCTCGCGCAGTTAACCGTATTCAAAACGTGCGTACCATGCGCGCGATGCAGTTCGCCGAAGACGCCAGCCCGATGGCGCACCCGATCCGCCCGGACAAAGTTATCGAAATGAATAACTTCTATACCCTGACGGTGTATGAGAAGGGCTCAGAAGTGATTCGTATGCTGCACACGCTGCTGGGCGAAGAAAACTTCCAGAAGGGCATGCAGCTTTACTTTGAACGCCATGACGGCAGCGCGGCGACCTGCGATGACTTCGTGCAGGCGATGGAAGATGCGTCCAACGTTGACCTGTCTCATTTCCGCCGCTGGTACAGCCAGGCCGGGACGCCGGTTGTCACCGTGCGTGACGACTACAACCCGGAAACTGAGCACTACACGCTGACTATCAGCCAGATGACGCCGCCGACCGCTGAACAGCAGGAAAAACACCCGCTGCATATCCCGTTTGATATCGAGCTTTACGATAACGAAGGGAAGGTCATTCCGCTGCAGAAGGACGGTCACCCGGTGCACCACGTGCTGAACGTGACCCAGGCCGAACAGACCTTTGTTTTCGACAATGTCTACTTCCAGCCGGTGCCGTCTTTGCTGCGCGAATTCTCTGCGCCGGTGAAGCTCGAGTACAAATGGAGCGACCAGCAGCTGACGTTCCTGATGCGCCACGCGCGGAACGACTTCTCCCGTTGGGATGCGGCGCAAAGCCTGCTGGCAAACTACATCAAGATCAACGTGAACCGCAGCCAGCAAGGGCAGCCGCTTTCTCTGCCGCTGCACGTGGCTGACGCATTCCGCGCCATTCTGCTGGATGAGAAGATCGATCCGGCGCTCGCCGCGGAGATCCTGACGCTGCCTTCGCAGAATGAAATTGCCGAGCTGTTCCAGACCATCGATCCTATCGCCATTGCTGAAGTTCACGGGGCGCTGACCCGCACCCTCGCAGCAGAGCTGGCCGACGAGTTCCTGGCTATCTATAACGCCAATAAGCTCGACAGCTATCGCGTGGATCACGGTGATATCGGCAAGCGCGCGCTGCGCAACACTTGCCTGCGTTATCTGGCGTTTGGTGACGTTGAACTTGCTGAGCAACTGGTACGCGAGCAGTATCAGCAGGCGGACAATATGACCGATTCTATTGCCGCACTGTCCGCCGCGGTGGCCGCGCAGCTGCCATGCCGTGAAGCGCTGCTGGCTGAGTACGATGAGAAATGGCACAAAGATGGCCTGGTCATGGATAAGTGGTTTGTGCTGCAGGCGACCAGCCCGGGCAGCAACACGCTGGCGAAGGTTCGCGAGCTGCTGAACCACCGTTCTTTCAGCCTGGGCAACCCGAACCGCGTACGTTCTCTGATTGGCGCGTTTGCCTCAGCCAACCCGGCCGCGTTCCACGCCAAAGACGGCAGCGGCTACCAGTTTATGGTCGAGATGCTGACCGAGCTCAACAGCCGCAACCCGCAAATTGCCTCTCGTCTGGTAGAGCCGCTGATTCGCCTGAAGCGTTATGACGCCGAACGTCAGGCTAAGATGCGTGCCGCGCTGGAGCAGTTGAAAGGGTTGGAAAACCTGTCCGGGGATCTGTTCGAGAAGATTGCCAAAGCGCTGGCGTAATCTTTGCCCCTATCCCTTTCAGGGATAGGGTATTAAATCAGCCGGTGCGCACCTGGCGCGCCGGCTCCTCAGAACCTCGTTTCATCACTCTGGCAAGCACTTCAGCCTCCAGCTCCGCTAGCTTCACCGATCCCAGGCGGCGCGGACGCGGTAAATCAACCGTCAGGTCCATGCCAATTTTCCCCTCTTCTATAAGCAACACGCGGTCGGCCATGGCGACGGCTTCGCTGACATCATGGGTGACCAAAAGCACGGTAAAGCCATGTTCCTGCCACAAAGAAACAATCAGCTCCTGCATCTCAATACGCGTCAGGGCATCCAGCGCGCCCAGCGGTTCGTCGAGCAACAGCAGGCGCGGGCGATGGATGAGCGCCCTTGCCAACGCCACGCGTTGCTTTTGCCCGCCGGAAAGTGCCGCTGGCCACTCATTGGCCCGATTTTCAAGCCCAACGGCGGTGAGCGCCTGAAGAGCTGCGTCTCGCCAGTTATTTTTCAGCCCGAGCCCGACGTTATCTATCACCGTTTTCCACGGCAGCAGCCTGTCGTCCTGAAACATCAGCCGCGTATCATCCTGGCTGTCCCGCAGCGGTGCACTGCCTGCGAATAGCGCGCCGTGATTGGGTGTTTCCAGCCCGGCAAGCAGGCGCAGTAGGGTACTTTTGCCGCCGCCGCTGCGCCCGACCACCGCCACGAACTGCCCGGCGGGGATACGCAGCTCAAGCTGATTGAGAATGCTTTTATCGCCGTAGCGTTTGCTGACGCCGTTGAGCCACAGCGGCGTGCCCTGGTTCAGACGAGCAGTTGTCATACCGTCTCCTCCTTTAATTGATAAGCCGGATGCCAGCGTAACCAGACGCGTTCCAGCAGGCGGGCGCTGACATCGGCGAGTTTGCCCAGCAGCGCATACAGCACGATGGCCACCACCACCACGTCGGTTTGCAGGAACTCCCTGGCATTCATCGCCAGATAGCCAATCCCTGAATTTGCCGAGATCGTTTCGGCGACAATAAGCGTCAGCCACATCAGGCCTAAGGCAAAACGTACGCCGACCATAATGGACGGCAACGCACCCGGCAGAATGACGTGCACGAACAGGCTAAACCCGGAAAGGCCGTAGCTGCGCGCCATTTCCAGCAGGCCACGATCGATATTGCGGATGCCGTGCCAGGTATTGATGTAAATAGGAAACAGCGTCCCGAGCGCCACCAGAAAGATCTTGGCCGTCTCATCGATACCAAACCACAGGATCACCAGCGGGATCAGCGCCAGATGTGGAACGTTGCGCAGCATCTGAATAGAGCTGTCCAGCAGGCGTTCGCCCCATCGCGACAGGCCGCTAATCAGGCCTAAGATCAGGCCCAGCGATCCGCCGATGCTGAAACCAATCACGGCACGCCAGGAGCTGATAGCCAGATGCTGCCAGAGTTCACCGCTGGCTGAGAGGCTCCAGAAAGCCAGCACGACGCCCTCTGGAGAGGGCAAAATACGGGTGGAAAGCCAGCCTGCAGACGAAGCTAATTGCCAGAGAAGCACAATCGCCACCGGCAGCGCCCAGGGGGCCAGGCGCAGCAAGACTCTGTGCACGGACGCTTGCATGGTGCCTCCCTAGCTCTGCGCCACTTTACGCGGGATAAAATCGTTGGCGATAACTTCTCCTTTTTCCTGAACCTGTCGCGGCTGAGGAATTTCTGGGATCGCCACGTCAAGGTGAGGGAACAGCAGTTCGCCCGCGCGGTAGGCTTCTTCCAGATGCGGATAGCCGGAAAGAATAAAGCTGTCGATGCCCAGGTCGGCGTACTCGTTTATGCGGGCCGCGACCGTTGGCCCATCGCCCACCAGCGCGGTGCCAGCCCCACCGCGAACCAGACCGACACCGGCCCAAAGATTAGGGCTGATCTCCAGCTTGTCTCGCTTACCGCCGTGCAGGGCGGCCATGCGCTGTTGCCCGACGGAGTCGCTGCGGGCAAAAGCGGCCTGTGCCTTGGCGATGGTGATGTCATCGAGGTGAGAAATAAGCCGGTTTGCCGCCTGCCACGCTTCTTCGTTGGTTTCGCGCACAATAACGTGCAGGCGAATACCAAAGCGAACTTGCCGCCCCCGCGCTTCAGCTTTCGCCCGAACTTGCTCGATCTTTTCTTTTACCAAATGTGGAGGTTCGCCCCAGGTCAGGTAAAGGTCAACCTGCTCGGCCGCAAGATCCTGAGCGGCATCGGACGATCCGCCAAAATAAAGCGGTGGGCGAGGTTGCTGTACCGGGGGATAAAGCAGCTTCGCGCCTTTGACCTGGATGTGTTTGCCGTCATAGTCGACGGTTTCGCCTTCGAGGACGCGCCGCCAGATATGCGTAAACTCTGCGGAGGCCTCATAGCGCTCTTCATGGTTTAGAAAAACGCCTTCCGCAGCCAGTTCTTCAGCGTCGCCCCCGGTCACCAGGTTAAACAATGCTCGCCCGTTGGAAAGGCGATCCAGCGTGGCGGCCTGGCGAGCGGCAAGAGTAGGGGAGACAACGCTCGGGCGCAGTGCGACCAGGAACTTAAGCCGTTGAGTGACCGGGATCATTGAGGCCGCCACCAGCCAGGCATCCTCGCAGGAACGCCCGGTCGGGATCAGCACGCCGGTGAAGCCGATGCGGTCTGCAGCCTGAGCTATTTGCTGCAGGTAGCCATAGTCGACCGGACGTGCGCCCGTGTCGCTGCCAAGATAGTGCCCATCCCCGTGGGTAGGTAAGAACCAGAACAGATTCAGACTCATGACTTAGCTCCTTGTGTCTTGCCGGCGGGTTGCCAGATGCGGGTTCGGATATCGACTTTCTTTGGAACAAGGCGATTTTCATAAAACAGGTCGGCGGTATTTTGCTGTTTGGCGGCAGTCGCTTCGTTGACCGGCGTAATTTCTGAAGGAGGGCGATGGTCAAAGTAAGTGGCAATGACGGCTTCAGGCAGGCCCATCGTTTTAGCGAGAAGCGCTACGCTTGCTGCCCGCTGCGTGCGGGTGAGCGCGTCGGCATCGCTAAAGGTTTTCAGTACCTGTTGAAGAAACGGGCCGTTCGCTTCTGCATAAGGACGGGAAGCTAAATAGAACGACCCGGTTTGATTCAGCTCGCTGCCGTCCGTTAAGACGCGAACGCCGCCGTTTAACAGCGCTGCCGAATAGTACGGATCCCAGATAGCCCAGGCATCGACGTTCCCTTGCTGAAAGGCCGCGCGGGCATCGGCGGGGGTCAGGTAAGCGGGTTGAATATCGGAAAACTTCAGTCCGGCTTGCTGCAACGCGCGCAGCACCAGGTTGTGTGAGCTGGAGCCTTTCTGGAAGGCAATCTTATGGCCTTTTAAATCCGCCACGGTTTTCAGGGGGCTATTTTCGGGGACCAGAATCACCTCTGCTTTCGGTTTGGGCGGCTCGGCACCTACATACAGCAGATCCGCTCCGGCGGCCTGCGCGAAAATAGGCGGGATATCGCCCGTGCTGCCCAAATCGATGCTGCCGACGTTCAGTGCCTCCAGCATTTGTGGCCCGGCGGGAAACTCAATCCACGAGACTTTGGTATTCGGGTATTGCTTCTCCAGGAGCTGGTGGCTTTTGGCTAACACCATACTGACGGAGCCTTTTTGGTAACCAATGCGCAGCTGTTCCGGGCCGCTGTCCGAGGCGTTGCTATAGGTTGAAAAAGCAAGCAGGCCGGCAAAAGCGAGCCACGGAGAGCGGCGTTTAAGCAAATTAAACATGGCTCACCCCTCGGGCGTTAAACGGCGAAGGTACCGCAAAGTCACGGCGGTGGAGCGCCTGCCAGAAGGTTTCCAGCGCTTCGTCCAGACGTTTTTGTAGGTTAGGCGTGAACTGAGGTTTGTGCTGGTAATCGGCTATCTGGCCGTCGTCGGCGAAAACGCCGTGCAGGATCTCCTGTGCTTTGAGCGCATTCAGCACCGGTTTAAGGGCATAGTCCACGGCGAGCATATGCGCCACGGTACCGCCGGTGGCGAGAGGCAGAACAACCTTCTTCTCTAAGGCGCGTTCGGGGAGCAAATCGAGCAGCGTTTTTAGCGCGCCTGAAAACGAGGCTTTGTAAACCGGCGTGGCGATAATCAGGCCGTCGGCAGTGCTGAGTTGTTCGGTGAGCGCCAGCAGCGCCGGGCTGTCGAACCTTGCATAGAGCAGGTCTTCAGGCGCGAAGTTCTGTAAGTGCCAGTGATAAACTTCAACATCAAGGGCGCTCAGCTTCTCCCGCGCATACTCCAGCAGCGAGCTGGAACGGGACGGGTAGCGAGGGCTTCCGGCCAGGGTAATCACACGCATCACGACTCCTTATAACTAATTGTTTGCTTTTATCTAACATTGATAACAATTAGCGTGATACTCGCAGAGATGATTTCCGTGGCTAAGTGATTTTTCCGGGATAGATTTGCGAAAAAGCGCATATTGCGCGCCGGGAAAGAAAACGTTTGCCTCTATTCAGGCTTTTTTGCGACAGGTCAATTCCAATCATCCCCCGGATCGTGAATAATAACGCCCCGGTCTGCACACCGGGAATCCAGGAGAGTTCATGTACTACCCCTTCGTTCGTAAAGCCCTTTTTCAGCTCGATCCAGAGCGCGCTCATGAGTTAACTTTTCAGCAATTACGCTTTGTCACCGGAACGCCGCTTGAGTGGCTGGTGCGTCAGAACGTGCCGTCAAAACCTGTGACCTGCATGGGGTTAACGTTCAAGAATCCGCTCGGCTTAGCCGCGGGCCTGGATAAAAACGGGGAATGTATCGATGCCTTCGGAGCGATGGGCTTTGGCTCCATTGAGATTGGCACCGTGACGCCGCGTCCGCAGCCGGGGAACGACAAGCCACGTATCTTCCGTTTGGTGGAAGCCGAAGGGCTGATTAACCGAATGGGGTTTAATAATCTCGGGGTGGATAACCTGGTCGAAAACGTAAAAAAAGCGCATTTCGACGGCGTGCTCGGGATTAATATCGGCAAGAACAAAGATACCCCCGTTGAACAGGGGAAAGACGATTATCTGGTCTGCATGGATAAAATTTATCCATATGCTGGCTATATTGCGATCAATATCTCATCACCGAATACGCCAGGGCTGCGTACTTTGCAATATGGTGAAGCGTTGGACGATCTTTTAAGCGCCATTAAAAATAAGCAACAAGCGCTGCAAGAGATCCACCATAAATATGTTCCCGTGGCGGTGAAGATCGCGCCGGATCTTTCTGAAGAAGAATTGATCCAGGTGGCGGACAGTTTAGTTCGCCATAATATTGACGGGGTCATTGCAACCAATACTACTTTAGACCGCAGCCTTGTTCAGGGCATGAAACACTGCGATGAAACCGGGGGCTTAAGCGGGCGTCCTGTACAATTAAAAAGCACGGAAATTATTCGCCGCCTGTCTCAGGAATTAAATGGCCGCCTGCCGATTATTGGCGTAGGAGGGATTGATTCCGTGGTTGCCGCTCGCGAGAAGATGGCGGCTGGCGCTTCGTTGGTTCAAATATACTCAGGCTTCATTTTTAAAGGCCCACCGCTGATTAAAGAAATCGTTACCCATCTCTGATCATTTACCTTTTACAGACAACCAGGGCTTTATTTTCGGTCCTGGTTGTTTTATATTCCGCTACTGTTGCTTATTTAAACATATTGGTCTTTTATTAATATGGTAAGAATTTGAGTGGCAATTCAGCAGCGGGATAAATGAAGGGTAAGCATTATGCGAATAAAACCGGACGATAACTGGCGTTGGTATTTCGATGAAGAGCACGATCGAATGATGCTCGATTTGGCCAATGGTATGCTTTTCCGTTCGCGCTTTCCCCGTAAAATGCTAACCCCGGATGCCTTTGAAAATTCAGGTTTTTGTGTTGATGATGCGGCGCTTTATTTCTCTTTTGAAGAAAAATGCCGTGATTTACCGTTAGGGAAAGAGCAGCGCGCCGAGCTGGTGCTCAACGCCCTGGTAGCGATTCGCTTCCTCAAACCGCAGATGCCAAAAAGCTGGCATTTTGTCTCCCACGGCGACGGCTGGCAGCCAGAAGTAGGGGAAGGGGCCTGCGTGTGGCTAAGCGAGAATATGCAGCAGGTGAACCTGCTGGTGGTGGAAACCGGCGACAATGCCGCACTTTGCCTGCTTGCTCAGCAGGGGCTCACGTTAGCTGGCCGCACGATGCAGCTTGGGGATGCCATTAAAGTGATGAATGACCGGCTGAAACCGCAGCCTTTAAGCAGCGGCCTCAGACTCGATCAGGCCGTTTAGCGCGACGCCACGCTCACATTCCCTGTAGGCACGCAGCTGCAGCATAAAATGGTACCGTCCGCGCCAATGGCGCCTTTCTTCAGTGCTTTCACTTCGCCATCCAGCAACCTAACCCGACAGCTTCCGCATATCCCGGCCCGGCAGGAATAGGGGACGCGAATCCCTTTGTTTTCCAGCTGTTCCAAAAGAATCTGTTGGTTATTGCCCTGGAACGTCGTGCCTTCCCAGTCGATGCTGACGCTGCTTTCAGGCTGGCTCTGAGGTTCGAGGCTTTCCACCACTTCGCCGGGGCCATAAACATTCGCCGGCCTGTGGGCCAGCACCTCCAGCTCGTCGCCCACGCGAATAACTCCGCTGTTACGGGCAATCAAATTCTGACCAAAATCGACTGCGCCGCTATTATCCTGCGCGGTGCGGAATCCCTGCAGCGTTTTGAGCGGTTCTCCACTCGGATGTTTCAGGCCGCGTTCCGGGCTAACCGTCGTAAAAATACAGCGGCTGCAGGGTTTAGCCACGTCGAAAGTGACCCCGCCAATACGCACGACTTTCCAGGTATCCTCCGCCCACGCAGAGGCACCGGTCACCACGATATTCGGGCGAAACTGGGTCATTTTAACGCTGGCGGGGCAGCGGTTTTGCAGGTCGCGCAGCGAAGCTTCGTTGGTCAGCAAATAAGGGAAACCGTCGGCAAAAGAGAGCGGTACTTCTTCGTGGCGTTTCACCCGGCGGGTGGGCCGCTCACCAACCCAGCGCAGCTGCACCGGGCGAGAGAAGAACCCGCTCAGCCACTGATTAATTTCATCGGGCGCAATGAGCGCGGTAAAGTGCGTGCCCCAGACTTCTGTCGGCTCCGGCGTTGCGGCGAAATCAGCAAAGCGAATGCTGGCCGAGCTGCCGTCCGGGGCGGATAAATAAAGGCCGTCATGCACGAATGCGGGAGTGAACAGCACCATCTGCGGATGCTGGCGGGCGGTAATAAAGGTGCCATCCAGCTCGGTAATCATAAAGATGCGATCAAAGGCCAGGCCGCTGGTGGTTGCCTGCGCGTGGGAGAGCGCCAGGCCGCGCATAGATTTTACCGGGTGAATAAAGAGTTGAGACAAAGTAATCACGGCGCCCTCCGTGGGAAGTAAATATAAGAGGGCAACTTTATGACATGCGTTGCGGATTAGCTATAATGCGCCACAATTTTCTTTTTACCTGATAAGTGACGATATGAATTCTCTGTTTGCCAGTACGGCGCGTGGGCTTGAAGAGCTGTTAAAAACTGAACTAGAAAACCTGGGGGCCCAGGGCTGCCAGGTGGTTCAGGGCGGCGTACATTTCCAGGGGGATACTCGTCTACTCTATCAAAGCCTGATGTGGAGCCGCCTGGCTTCGCGCATTTTGCTGCCGCTCAGCGAATGTAAAGTCTACAGCGACCTTGATCTTTATCTCGGCGTGATGGCGATCGACTGGCCGGCACTGTTCGGGCCGGGCGCAACCTTTGCCGTGCATTTTAGCGGCCTGAACGAAACCATTCGCAACAGCCAGTACGGGGCGCTGAAGGTAAAGGATGCGATCGTTGACTCCTTTACACGTAAAAACCTGCCGCGTCCGGATGTCGATCGCGAGCAGCCGGATCTGCGCATTAACGTCTGGCTGAATAAAGATACCGCCAGCATCGCCCTGGATCTCAGCGGCGAAGGCCTGCACCAGCGCGGCTACCGCGATGCAACCGGTGCGGCCCCTATTAAAGAGACGCTGGCAGCGGCTATCGTGATGCGCTCCGGCTGGCAGCACGGCACGCCGCTGTTGGATCCGATGTGCGGCTCCGGCACCTTGCTGATTGAAGGGGCGATGATCGCCACCGATCGTGCGCCGGGCCTGCACCGTAAGCATTGGGGCTTCCTGAACTGGGCGAAGCATGATGCCGATGTCTGGAAAGAGGTGGTAACCGAAGCCCAGGTTCGCGCCCGTCGCGGCCTGACTGAATATCAGTCTCGCTTCTATGGTTCTGATAACGACAGTCGCGTGATTGAACGCGCCCGTGCCAACGCCCGCCGTGCGGGTCTGGCTGACGTGATCAGCTTCGAGGTTAAGGATGTTGCGAACCTGGTCAATCCGCTGCCGGAAGGCCCGGCGGGGACGGTTATCAGCAACCCGCCATACGGCGAACGTCTGGAAAGCGAGCCGGCGCTGATTGCCCTGCACAGCCTGCTGGGTCGCCACCTGAAAAACCAGTTTGGCGGCTGGCATCTGTCGCTGTTCAGCGCCTCCCCTGAACTGCTGAGCTGCCTGCAGCTGCGCGCTGACCGCCAGTTTAAAGCCAAAAACGGCCCGTTGGATTGCGTACAGAAAAACTATCAGCTGGCGGCAAATCCTGCCGGCGTTGCCGCGGCCAGCGGCCAGATTGCCGAAGATTACGCCAACCGCCTGCGTAAAAACGTCAAGAAGCTCGACAAGTGGGCGCGTCAGGAAGGCATCGAATGCTATCGCCTGTACGATGGCGATCTGCCTGATTACAACGTGGCGGTTGACCGTTACGGCGACTGGGTTGTGGTGCAGGAGTACGCGCCCCCGAAAACCATCGATCCAAACAAAGCCCGCCAGCGTCTGTTTGACGTCATCGCGGCAACGCTTGCTGTGCTTGAGCTGCCGACGAACAAGCTGGTGTTAAAAACTCGCGAACGTCAGAAAGGGAAAAGCCAGTACCAGAAGATGGGTGAAAAGGGTGATTTCATGGAAGTGAGCGAATATGACGCTCGCCTGTGGGTCAACCTGACCGACTATCTGGATACCGGCCTGTTCCTCGACCACCGCATTGCCCGCCGCATGCTGGGGCAGATGAGCAAAGGCAAAGACTTCCTGAACCTTTTTGCTTATACCGGTACTGCAACGGTACACGCGGGGCTGGGTGGGGCGAAAAGCACTACTACGGTAGATATGTCCCGTACCTATCTTGAATGGGCAGAGCGCAACCTGCGCCTGAACGGCTTGACCGGCCGCGCCCATCGGCTGGTGCAGGCGGATTGCCTGGGCTGGCTGCGCGACAGCGACGAACAGTTCGACCTGATCTTTATTGACCCGCCGACGTTCTCTAACTCCAAGCGTATGGAAGACTCTTTCGACGTGCAGCGTGACCACCTTGCGCTGATGAAAGATCTGAAGCGCCTGCTGCGTCGCGGCGGTACCATTATGTTCTCCAACAATAAACGTGGCTTCAAAATGGACTTCGCCGGCCTGGCGGAGCTGGGCCTGGTTGCACAGGAAATTACACAAAAAACGCAGTCGCAGGACTTTGCGCGCAACCGCCAGATCCATAACTGCTGGTTAGTCACTCACGAATCCCGGGATTAATAGTCATGTCATTAATTAGTATGCACGGTGCCTGGCTGTCGTTTAGCGACGCACCGCTGTTAGATAACACCGAATTACACATCGAAGAAAACGAACGCGTCTGTCTGGTCGGCCGTAACGGCGCGGGCAAATCAACGCTGATGAAGATCCTCAACCGCGAAGTCCCGCTGGACGATGGCCGCATGGTTTATGAGCAGGATCTGATCGTCGCTCGCCTGCAGCAGGACCCGCCGCGTAACGTTGCGGGTACGGTGTATGACTTTGTAGCGGAAGGGGTGGAAGAGCAGGCGGAATACCTGAAGGCCTACCATGATATCTCCCACAAAGTAATGAGCGATCCGAGCGAGAAGAACCTCAACGAGATGGCTCGCATTCAGGAGATCCTCGATCATCAGGGCCTGTGGCAGCTTGATAGCCGTATTAACGAAGTGCTGGAGCAGCTTGGTCTTGAAGCGGATACCGAGCTGTCTGCGCTGTCCGGCGGCTGGCTGCGTAAAGCCGCGCTGGGGCGTGCGCTGGTCAGCTCTCCGCGCGTATTGCTGCTGGACGAACCGACTAACCACCTCGATATCGAAACCATCGACTGGCTGGAAGGCTTCCTGAAAGAGTTCCAGGGCAGCATTATCTTTATCTCCCACGACCGTTCGTTTATCCGCAATATGGCCACCCGCATTGTCGATCTCGATCGCGGCAAGCTGGTGTCTTACCCAGGCGATTACGATCAGTATCTGCTGGCGAAAGAAGAAGCCCTGCGCGTGGAAGAGTTACAGAACGCCGAGTTTGACCGCAAGCTGGCGCAGGAAGAAGTGTGGATCCGCCAGGGCATCAAAGCGCGTCGCACCCGTAACGAAGGGCGCGTTCGTGCCCTGAAAGCGATGCGCCGTGAACGCGGTGAACGCCGTGAAGTGATGGGCAGCGCGAAGATGCAGGTGGAAGAAGCGAGTCGCTCAGGCAAAATTGTCTTCGAGATGGAAGACGTTAACTATCAGGTTGCCGGTAAAACGCTGGTGCGTGATTTTTCCGCGCAGGTGCTGCGTGGCGATAAAATTGCGCTGGTAGGGCCGAACGGCTGTGGCAAAACCACGCTGCTGAAGCTGATGCTGAGCCAGCTTCAGGCCGACAGCGGCCGCGTACACTGCGGTACCAAGCTGGAAGTGGCCTACTTCGATCAGCACCGTGCCGAGCTGGATCCTGACCGTACCGTGATGGATAACCTGGCGGAAGGTAAGCAGGAAGTGATGGTGAACGGCAAGCCGCGCCATGTGCTGGGTTACCTGCAGGACTTCCTGTTCCATCCCAAACGCGCGATGACGCCGGTGCGTGCGCTTTCCGGTGGGGAACGCAACCGTCTGCTGCTGGCGCGTTTGTTCTTAAAACCTAGCAACCTGCTGATCCTCGATGAACCAACCAACGATCTGGACGTCGAAACCCTGGAGCTGCTGGAAGAGCTGATTGATGGTTACCAGGGCACCGTGATGCTGGTCAGCCACGATCGTCAGTTTGTCGACAATACCGTGACCGAGTGCTGGATCTTCGAAGGCCAGGGCAAAATTGGTCGCTATGTCGGTGGCTACCATGATGCCAAAGGCCAGCAGGGTTCCGCTCAGCCGCTGCGTCAGGCTGCTGCGGCTAAATCCGAGAAGGTCGAATCGCAAAAAGCAGAACCTGTTAAACGTGCCAATAGCAAACTAAGCTATAACCTGCAGCGCGAATTAGAGCAGTTGCCTCAACGGCTTGAGCAGCTTGAAGCCGATTTAGGCACGCTGCAGGCGAAGGTCGCTGATGCTGATTTCTTCAACCAGCCGCACGATGTGACCCAAAAAGTCCTGGCGGAAATGGCCGCGGCGGAACAGGCTCTGGAAGAAGCATTTGAACGCTGGGAGTACCTGGAAGCGCTGAAAAACGGTTCGTAATCTAAGGAGAGTTACGATGTGTGCCACGCACCACCATCGCTCGCATATTTTGTGTCGACAATGTGATTTGCTGGTGGCGCTGCCCGCCCTGCAGGATGGCCACAAAGCCTCCTGCCCGCGCTGTGGCACTCCGTTAGTCACGCAGTGGTTTTTGCCGCGTCAGCGGCCAACGGCTTACGCTTTGGCGGGGCTGTTTATGCTGCTGCTGGCTAACCTGTTTCCTTTCATCAATATGAAGGTGGCCGGGATCAGTAGCGAAGTCACGCTGATGCAAATTCCCGGCGTGATGTTTTCCGAGGATTACGCCAGCCTCGGCACCTTCTTTCTGCTTTTTGTTCAGGCGGTGCCGGCTTTTTGCCTGATAACCATCCTGCTGTTGGTCAACCAGGCAAAATTGCCTTTTGGGCTTAAACGCTGGCTGGCGCGAGTGCTGTTCCAGTTGAAAAGCTGGGGCATGGCGGAAATCTTCCTCGCCGGGGTATTGGTTAGCTTCGTGAAGCTGATGGCCTATGGGGACATTGGCGTGGGCAGCAGCTTTATTCCCTGGTGCCTGTTCTGCATTTTGCAGCTTCGAGCCTTCCAGTGCGTGGACCGGCGCTGGCTTTGGGATGATATTGCGCCCATGCCGCCAGTGCACCATCCGTTAAAAGTTGGCGTGTCGGGGATTAAGCAGGGGCTGCGCTCCTGTTCCTGCTGCACGGCTATCGTTGAGGCGGATACGCTGGTCTGCCCACGCTGCGGGACACACGGCCACGTTCGCCGCAGGCACAGCCTGCAGTGGACGCTGGCGCTGCTGATCACCTCCATTATGCTTTATCTGCCGGCAAACATTTTGCCGATCATGGTCACCGAAATGCTGGGCAGCAAATATCCTTCCACCATTTTGGCCGGGGTGATCCTGCTCTGGAGTGAGGGATCTTATCCGGTGGCAATGGTGATTTTTATCGCCAGTATCATGGTGCCTACGCTAAAAATGATCGCCATCGCCTGGCTGTGCTGGGATGCAAAAGGGCACGGCAAGCGTGACAGCGAGCGAATGCACCTGATTTATGAAGTTGTTGAGTTTGTCGGCCGCTGGTCGATGATCGATGTGTTTGTGATTGCCGTTCTCTCCGCGCTGGTGCGCATGGGCGGGCTGATGAATATCTACCCGGCTATGGGGGCGTTAATGTTTGCCTGTGTAGTGATTTTGACGATGTTTGCTGCGATGACCTTTGACCCTCGCTTGTCCTGGGATCGCGCTGACGATGTAACTGATGAGGAGTCTTCCGAACATGGAAAATAAGCACGGCGAGGCGAAAGTGCAGAAGGTAAAAAACTGGTCGCCGGTTTGGATCTTTCCCATCGTAACGGCGCTGATTGGCGCCTGGATCCTGTTTTATCACTACAGTCATCAGGGGCCGGAAGTGACCCTGATCACCGCCAACGCAGAAGGGATTGAAGGCGGTAAAACCACCATCAAAAGCCGCAGCGTAGACGTCGGGGTAGTGGAGAGTGCACAGCTAACGGACGATCTACACCATGTAGAAATTAAGGCGCGGCTAAATTCCGGGATGGAGAAGCTGCTGCACAAAGATTCCGTGTTCTGGGTGGTAAAACCGCAGGTGGGGCGCGAAGGGATCTCCGGGCTCGGCACGCTGCTGTCCGGCGCCTATATTGAGCTGCAGCCGGGGACCAAAGGCGAGCAGCCCGAGAACTATGCTCTGCTGGATGCGCCGCCGCTGGCGCCACCTGATGCCAAAGGCATTCGCATTACGCTCGACAGTAAAAAAGCGGGCCAGCTTACCCCAGGGGATCCGGTGCTGTTCCGCGGCTACCGCGTAGGCTCGGTGGAAACCAGCACCTTTGATACCAATAAGCGAGCGATTAGCTACCAGCTGTTTATTGCGGCACCAAACGACAGGCTGATTACCAGCAACGTCCGTTTCTGGAAAGACAGCGGCATCGCCGTGGATATGTCCGCCCAGGGGATGCGTGTGGAGATGGGGTCGTTAACCACGCTGTTTAGTGGGGGCGTCAGCTTCGACGTGCCTGAAGGCTGGGAGTGGGGCAAGCCGGTTGAAACGGGCGCTGACTTCCAGCTGTTTGACGATCAGAAAAGCATTCAGGATTCGCTGTATACCAACCATATCGATTACCTGATGTTCTTCAAAGATTCTGTTCGTGGTCTGCAGCCAGGTGCGCCGGTGGAATTCCGCGGCATTCGCCTGGGGACGGTGGCACAGGTTCCGTTCTTCAACGAAAAAATGCGCCAAAGCCTGAATGACGATTTCCGCATTCCGGTGCTGATCCGCATCGAGCCAGAACGCTTGAAAAATATGCTTGAAGATGGCGCGGATATCTCGACCAATCTGCAGGTATTGATCAAGCGCGGACTGCGTGCCTCGATGAAAACCGGGAGCCTGGTGACCGGGGCGCTGTTTATCGATCTCGATTTCTATCCGAAAGAGAAAGCGCTGGGCGATCTGCCGCAAATCGCGGGCTACCCGCTTATTCCAACGGTGAGCGGCGGCCTGGCGCAAATTCAGCAAAAACTGCTGGAGACGCTGGATAAAATCAACAACCTGCCGATTAACCCGATGCTGGAACAGGCCACGAATACGCTGGCTGAAAGCCAGAAAACGATGCGCCACCTGCAGCAGACGCTGGACAATCTGAACAAGATTACTTCCAGTCAGTCGATGCAGCAGCTACCGGAAGATATGCAGAAAACGCTTCGCGAGCTGAACCGCAGTATGCAGGGCTTCCAGCCGGGCTCGGCGGCCTATAACAAGATGGTGGCGGATATGCAGCGTCTTGATCAGGTGCTGCGCGAGCTGCAGCCGGTATTGCGTACGCTGAACGACAAGAGCAACTCGCTGATATTTGAAGCGAAGGATAAAAAGGATCCGCAGCCGAAGAGGGCACAACCATGAAAAAGTGGCTCACGCTAGCCGCCGTCTTAGCGCTTTCCGCCTGTAGCGGGAGCGACAATGGCAAAACGTACTATCAGCTGCCGCAAACTTCACAGCCTGCTATGCAGGCCGTGAGCCAGCCAGGAAGCCACTTGCTGTGGGTCGATCAGGTCACCGTGCCTGATTTCCTCGCCGGCACAGGGGTGGTTTACCAGACGACCGATGTGCAGTATGTCATCGCCACCAGCAACCTTTGGGCCAGCCCGCTTGACCAGCAGCTGCGCAATGCGCTGGTCAGCAATCTCAGCAGCGCATTGCCAGGCTGGGTGGTTGCCTCCCAGCCGCTAGGCCACGATCAGGATGCGCTCAGCGTGAATGTGACCGGTTTTCACGGTCGCTATGATGGCAAGGTCATTGTCAGCGGAGAGTGGCTCCTGAAGCGTCAGGGCGAAATTATTAAGCGCCCGTTCCATATCGAACTGAAGCAACAGGATGACGGCTACGACGCCATGGTGAAAACCCTGGCTCAGGGCTGGCAGCAGGAAGCGAAGAGTATTGCTTCGGCGCTCACACGCCTTAATTGATAGGTAAAATGATTGGTACAAAAAAGCTGCGATTTTCACCTTCGGGTGGTCGCAGCTTTTCTTTTTTGCTGAACCGGTTAGCGACAGGCGCGCCTCAGTTTTTGTCGAAAAGATAACCATAATATCGCGGAAATGTGACATTGGCGTGAATTTTGCGCATTGACGCTCGCTGAATTTCGCGTTATTGCTTATCCGTGGTTGCACATTTTGTAATCACTGTTTTCTTTTCCACCAGACAATGTAATGAGGGAAACGAGGCATGAAGAGACAAAAACGAGATCGCCTGGAACGGGCACATCAACGTGGTTATCAGGCAGGTATCGCCGGACGCTCAAAAGAGATTTGTCCATATCAGACTCTGAATCAGAGATCCTACTGGATGGGAGGCTGGCGAGAAGCCATGGAAGACAGGGCGGTTACTGCGTAATCACTGTCTCTTTAGAAAAAGAAACCTCCGCATCGCGGAGGTTTCGCCTTTTTGGACGTGTGTAACATCGATCAGGGTTTAGGGAAAATCCAGACGTGCTGCTCTGGCAACTGGAGATGATGCGGCTGAGCATCACGCATATCATTGCCGTAGGCGCGAATCACGAAATCATCTCCAGAGGTTCGGAAGAGATATTCCCAGCGATCGCCGAGGTACATGCTGGTTAACAGCGGCAGCGTCATGCCGTTTTCCCCGGGCAGATCGGCAATCCGTACGCGCTCCACGCGAATTACCGCCGTCCCTTCCTGCCCGGCCACGGCGCCAGCCCCAGCTTTGCCCCAGAGCGCCCAGCCGCTGCCCTCAATGCGTGCTTTACCGTCGCGAACCTCAGTCACTTTACCGTTCAGGCGGTTATTGCTGCCCATAAACTCGGCGGTGAACAGCGTTTGCGGTGAGCCATACATCTCTTGCGGGGTGCCCTGTTGCTCAATTTTTCCGTTATTCAGCAGCAGAATACGGTCAGAAATGGCCATCGCTTCGTTCTGATCGTGGGTGACCATTAACGCCGACAGCCCTAGCTTGATAATCAGTTCTCTCAGGAAGACGCGGGCTTCTTCGCGCAGTTTCGCATCCAGGTTGGAAAGCGGTTCATCAAGCAAAATCACCGGCGGGTTATAAACCAGCGCCCGGCCAATCGCGACGCGCTGCTGCTGCCCACCGGATAGCTGATAAGGGTGGCGCTGGCCGAGGTGCCCAAGCCCCAACTGATCCAAAACGGCCTGTACACGCTGGTTGATTTCCGCCGTCGCCACTTTACGCAGCTTGAGCGGGTAAGCGACGTTTTCAAAGACGGTTTTATGCGGCCACAGGGCATAAGACTGGAAGACCAGGCCAAGATTACGTTCTTCGGCCGGGATCTCTTTGCGGGATGCGCCGTCGTAAACGTTGCTTTTGCCGATAACAATTGTGCCCTGGGTGGGTTTTTCCAGTCCGGCGACGGCGCGCAGCAGCGTTGTTTTGCCGCTGCCGGAAGGGCCAAGCAAAGACACGACTTCGCCGCGCTTCAGCTCCATGGAAACGCCTTTCAGCACGGGGTTGTCGCCGTAGGTTAAGTGCAGGTTCTCGACCGATAACTCAATCATGTAATTTCACTCCAAAACGAAGGGCAATGCCGAGCCCTAACACCACGAACAGAATATTAATAAAGGAAAGTGCGGCGACAATATCGATGGCGCCCGCGGCCCACAGCGAAACCAGCATGGAACCGATGGTTTCCGTACCGGGGGAAAGCAGGTAGACGCCGGTAGAATATTCACGCTCAAAGATCAGGAACATCAGCAGCCAGGAGCCAATCAGGCCGTAGCGCGACAGCGGGATGGTGACGTGGCGGGTAATTTGCGCACGGCTTGCCCCGGTGCTGCGGGCGGCCTCTTCCAGTTCCGGCCCAACCTGCAGCAGGGTAGACGAGATAAGGCGCAGACCATAGGCCATCCACACGACGGTATAGGCCAGCCAGACGCTGAATATTGTGCTGCGCAGCGAGCGTAGCCAGACGATAAGGTTATCCCGCAGCCACTGGGACCACGGCATACCGGAAAGCCAGCCGGACTTCAGCGCGTTATCCAGCCACATCGGCAGGAATAAAAACACCCACAGGAAGGCCAGACCGGCCAGCAGGCCAGGCACGGCACGAGGTACCAGCACGCTGTAGTCCAGGAAGCGGGTCACGTTGTCTGGTTTTCTGTGCATGGCGATGCCGATAAACAGGTAGCAAACCACCGCCAGCGCGCCGCCGATGACCCCTATCGCCATTGAGTTGACGATGGCCCGCAGCAGGTTGGGCTGTTCCCAGATAGTGCGGAAGGTATTGAGCGACAGTTCATCCCACAGTGAAACGCCCACGCCCCAGTTGGAGATAAAGGACCGCAGGATAACGCCAATCAGCGGCACCCCGATGGTAACGGTCAGCCAGAACGCCACGACGGCGCCTGCGACCCAGCGCCATTTACCCAGCGGCAGGGCTCGCGCCTGAGAGGCTTTGCCTTTGACGGTGACAAAGCGGTTTGCCGTGCGCATCAGTCGGCGCTGCAGCATGACCAGCGGGATAGTGATACAAATCAGCACGACAGCGACGGCAGCCATCAGATGATAGGACGGCGTCCCGAGCTTATTGGTGAGCTTGTAGAGATACGTTGCCAGCACCATGTTGCCTTCCGGGTCGCCCAGCACGAGCATCAGACCGAAAACTTCCAGCCCGAGGAAGAACAGCAGCACGGTGGCATATAGCATTGCCGGACGCACCATCGGCAGGCTGACGGCTGTCATCACCTGAAGCGGCGTTGCACCTGCGGTGCGAGCCGCTTCCTCTACGTCGGAACCTACGCTGCGCAGGGCCGATGAGATGTAGAGATAGGCGTGGGGCACATGCGTCAGGCCTGCGATCACCACGATGCTCGACATGTCGTAGATATTCCACGGCACGAAACCAAGCAGCGACTGCGCCCACAGGGAGAAGAAGCCAACCGGGCCTGCGGCCACCACATAGCCAAATCCCAATACCATCGGCGACACAAAAATAGGCACCAGAATCAGCGGCTCGATGATGCGTCTGCCCGGCAGGTCAGTACGCACCATCAGGAAAGCCAGAATGCCGCCCAGCGGGATGGCAATCACCACCAGGCCAAAGGCCAGAATAAAGCCACTCTTCAGCGCCAGGTAAAAATCGGAGTCGGTGAAGATAAATTCAAAAGATTCGAGGCTCCACTCCTTCGACGGGGAGAAGAAGGGGGCCGAGAGAAAACTCTGTATAACGATAAACGACAGCGGAATATAGATAACCAGCGCAGTTATCAGCACCACAATGCCGCGCGGCAGGCTTTGCCACTTTCTGCGTAATGCATCCATGTAACGATCCCTCAGGTCAGTTAGCCTGAATAGCCTAATGTGTTCGGGTTAAGCGAGGCGCAGCCGGACGGCACGCCTCATCAAAGGATTATTTCGCGGCGGCTTCGCGCCACTGCTTGATGTAGTCCAGGCGTTTTTTCTGCTGCAGGTATTCCAGCAGGGTTTCATCCACCGGAATCGGCTTCAGGGCGTTGCCGAGTTTTTTGGTCATGCCGTCGATGTCGTTGTCACCGTCGATATCATTGCGGATGGAAGGAATATCCGCCTGATTAGCGAGGATGTTTTGCCCCTTTTCAGACAGCACGTAGTCAATCCACAGCTTCGCCGCGTTGCTGTTTTTCGCTTCATTGCTGATAAAGGAGACGCGTGACAGCACTAGGGTGTAGTCCTTCGGATAAGCGATACCGAGGGAGGTGTCCGTTTTGGCACGGGCTTCGGCGTAAGAGCCCAGAATGTTGAAGCCAATCAGGTTTTCACCCGAGGAGACTCGCTCCATCATGGTGCCGGTTGAGGACTGAACCGAAAGGCCGCCTTTGGCTACATCGGCGAGCGTTTGGAAGTAATTTGGATCGGCCTTGTGATCCTGTACCGAAAGCATAAAACCGAGACCGGATTTTTCAATATCGTAAGTGGTGACTTTTTTGCTGAATTTTTCGGGCTGGCTGGCGATAAGTTTGGCCAACGCTGCATGGCTGTCAGGCACTTCATTGGCCGGGATCAGGCGTTTGTTGTAGATAAAAATGACCGGCTCATAGGTGGTACCGTAGGCCTTGTCTTTCCAGACTGCCCACTTCGGCAACTGGCCTTGCTCCGGGGATTTGTATTCCTGGGCATAGTCGGTGGCGAGCTTTAATGCCGTGTCCATAGAAGAACTCCAGACCACGTCACCGCTGGTACCGCCGGCGGCCTGCTCGCTGATATAACGGTTGTACAGCTCGGTGCTGTTCATGTCGTTATATTCTACTTTGATGCCCGGATATGCGGCCTCAAAGCCCTGAATAAGCGGGGCCGCGGTTTTGGTGTCGGTGGTGGAATAGAGCACCACTTTGCCTTCTTTGGTCGCGGCATCGATGATTTTTTGATAATCCGCCGGATAGCCCTGAGGCACAGCAGAAAATGCAGAGGTAGAGAGCAGCACGGCAGAAGCAAGGCAAGATATACGTAACTTATTCGACATTATTGTTAACCTCTAGTTACATTTGAGAAACTAAAAATCAACATAACGCATAACGTTTTCCAGGCAAGAGGGGGCGTTTTTTATCTTCACGATTTGTGATTTCGAACGTTGTTTAAGCAATTAACGCCATAAAAACCACGGCAAGAAAGCGTCATTCAGGCGGGCGATAGAAACAAAAAAGCACCCACTGCGAGCAATGGATGCTTTCGAGGTAAAGCCAGATGAAACGGTATTAGAAAGCAGACGTGTCTTTGAAAAGACCCACTTTCAGGTCGGTTGCGGTGTAGATCACACGGCCATCAACCAGTACTTCACCGTCAGCCAGGCCCATAATCAGGCGGCGATTCACAACGCGTTTGAAGTGAATGCGGTAGGTAACTTTCTTCGCGGTAGGGAGAACCTGACCGGTAAATTTCACTTCGCCCACGCCCAGCGCGCGGCCTTTGCCTTCGCCACCGAGCCAGCCGAGGTAGAAACCAACCAGCTGCCACATGGCATCAAGCCCCAGACAGCCAGGCATCACCGGGTCACCAATAAAGTGGCAACCAAAGAACCACAGGTCAGGGTTAATATCCAGCTCGGCTTCCACGTAACCTTTATCAAAGTTACCGCCGTCCTCGGTCATCTTGACTACGCGGTCCATCATCAGCATGGAAGGTGCAGGCAGCTGCGGGCCTTCAGCCCCAAACAGTTCGCCACGCCCTGAGGCAAGAAGATCTTCTTTCGTATAGGATTCGCGTTTATCTACCATGTCTACAGTAAGCCTTTTTATAATGAAGCACGCAGGTTAGCTAACACGTGTACGCTCAACAAGTCCGATCAGTTGTGGTTGAACCAGTTGAGCCAGCGTAGCGGCCACGGAAAGCGCTGGCGAACATCCGGCGCCGAGGCCTGAGCAATACGCTCCTGCACCGCACGCATCAGGGTGTTTTGCCCTTCGCCATCCCACGGGAGATTGGTCAATAACGGCAGGGCATCAGCCACGTCGTCAATTGCCCAAATCGAGAATTTATTTTGCTCGACGGCCTCCAGTACATCTTTATGCAGCGACAGGTGACATACGTTCGCCAGAGGAATAATAACACCCTGGGTACCGCTAAACTCACGCTGCTGACAAATGCTGAAGAAACCTTCCACTTTTTCATTCAGCCCGCCAACGGGCTGTACACGGCCGAACTGATCCACAGAGCCGGTGATCGCAATGTGCTGATAAATAGGGACGTTAGCCAGGGCACTTATCAGGGCGCAAAGCTCAGCCATGGAGGCGCTGTCGCCGTCAACTTCGCTGTAGGACTGCTCGAAGGTAAGGGACGCCGAAAACGGGATTTGCTGGTCAAGCTGCAGCTCTGACATCAGAAATGCCTGCATGATCATCATCCCTTTGGCGTGAATGTTACCGCCGAGTTCTGCCTTGCGCTCTACGTCCGTAAACTCCCCATCACCGACGTGAACCACGCAACTGATACGGGAAGGTTCACCAAACGCCCGTGGATGACCCGGGAATTCAATGACCGACAGCGCGTTAATCTGGCCGATCATTTCGCCCTCGGTTTCAATCAGGATTTGCTCCATCAGGATTTCATCCTGCATGCGCTCGGCCAGGAAACCTTCGCGCCATTCACGCTGTTCGAGCATTTGTTGGAGCTGTTCGGCGTTAAAGCTGTCTGCTTCGGTAAACGGCGCGACTTCACGCAGCTGGCGTGAAATCCAGGAAGGGCAGAGTGGCAGCATTTCCTGATCGCCCGTGTAGCGGACGGCCTCACGAATCAGCGGTTGCCAGGCATCGGCTGCAGGTGCTGGCAATGACTTCTCAGCGGCGATGGCATAGATCCACTGACACCAAAGCGCCATTTCATCGGCAGAAGCAATTTGCAGATTGTCTTCAAATTCACTGTAGATAGCGGCTGCAGCCAAATCCATCTCCATTTCCTGGAAATCGGCCAGCGAGTCGCGCTCGCCAACCAGGACCAGTTTGAAATCCAACGCTAATGACGGAATTTTTACCGGCAGCGGACGAGTTTCGTCAGGTGAAATCCAGTCGAAACGCCCCTGGGTCATGATTTGTTTCAGGCGTAGCCACAGCAGCGGCTGGGCAAGGACGCTACGCATCGACAGCACCAGGACGCCGCCGTTCACGCGATGGATCAGGCCGGGCTCCAACGACACCTCGCCCGCAAACTGCCGCACGCAGCCTAACAGTTGCTCCGGTTCAACCCAGTCAGCGGCAATAACTTCTCCGCTGGACGCAAAGTTATCGTCAGCGTTCCCGGCCGGGCGCAGGGTGACCCGATTACCTTCAATGAGATAATGTCCGCCGATGATTTCTTCGGCTTCATCATGGGATGCTTCAACGGCCGCGGCGATAAGATCCAGATACTCTTGTTCTTCCGGGGCTTTTATCAGCATTAGATCGACGGAAGAAACGGAAAGGTTGAGTTGCTCAATCCCGTAAACTAAACGAGGTTGAACCGCAGAAAGAGGGGCGGAGTCGGTATCATAAGGCTGTGCAAAAATTTCCTGATAGCTTTCGGTATCAGGCACCAGGGCACGCCAGTCAAGTCGATTAGTCGTCAAAGTCGCTATATTTTTTAATGAGATGTCAAAGGCGCGATTATACAAGAATCGCTCGGGTAGCACACGGATAAAGCAGTAACACAGTTTTATCCCTCTCACAGCTTTGATTTTCAGTTCAGCGAATGGCGGAAAAACTGTTATTCTGAACTAAGTTACACGGTCACACTGAGATCACAATGAAATATCAACAGTTGGAAAATCTCGAGAGCGGCTGGAAGTGGAAGTATCTGGTTAAGAAGCATCGCGAAGGGGAATTAATCACGCGATACATTGAGGCCAGTGCAGCCCAAGAGGCGGTAGAGCAGCTCCTGACGCTGGAGAATGTGCCGGTTCTGGTTCAGAGCTGGATTGATCAGCATATGAACCCCGCGCTGCATAACCGCATGAAGCAAACGATTCGTGCACGGCGTAAAAGGCATTTTAACGCTGAGCACCAGCATACCCGCAAGAAATCCATCGATCTGGAATATCTTGTCTGGCAACGTCTGGCCGGGCTTGCTCAACGTCGCGGCAATACGCTTTCGGAAACGGTTGTTCAGCTGATTGAAGATGCGGAGCGCAAAGAGAAGGTGGAAAGCAAGATGTCGACGCTTAAGCAGGATCTGCAGGCTATGCTCGGTAAAAAATAAAGCACTGAAAGCGTTACACGACCTCGCCATCGCGAAGTCTCAGACAATAAAAAAACCCCGCCATGGCGGGGTTTTTGTTCAAGGAAGGGTAACTTATGCCGCAGGCTGAGTTACAACTTCTTTGATACCTTTAACTTCGATCTCAACGCGACGATCTGGAGCCAGGCAGTCGATCAGTTTAGCTTTAGGCGCTACTTTGTCACAGGTGTTGCCGGTAACTGGGTTAGCTTTGCCCATGCCACGTGGAGAGATTTTGTTCGCTGGGATACCTTTAGAGATCAGGTAATCAACAACGCTCTGTGCACGTTTTTCAGACAGTTTCAGGTTGTACTGCTCGGAACCGATACGGTCGGTATAGCCCAGAACAACAACGGAACCATCTTTAGGATCCAGGTTGCTCAGCTGGGTGTACAGCTGATCCAGTGCCTGCTGACCTTCTGGTTTCAGGGTTGCTTTGTTGAAGTTGAACAGAACGTCAGACTTCAGAGTGAAGTGTTTGGTCTGTACTTCTGGAGCTGGAGCTGGAGCTGGAGCTACAACTGGTGCAGCTTCTTCCTGCTGGCCAAAGCGGTAGGAAACACCTACGCTCAGCATGCCGTTGTCAGGACGAACGCCAACGGTCTGTGCATCACCGATGTTGTTAACCCACTGGTATTCCAGACGGGTAGCGATGTCACGGGTAACTGCCCACTCAACACCACCAGCGAATACTGGGGAAACACCGGTGTCGTGGTTTTTACCAGCGATGGTGTTTGTAGAGTCTGCACGCCATACCATGCCGCCCAGACGGGTGTAGATGTCCAGGTCGTCAGTGATTGGGTAACCCAGTTTGGTGGTCAGCTGTACGCCCTGAGCTTTGAAGGCACCGCTAGTTACGCTGCCTTTGTAAGGCATACGGCCAAGCCAGTCGTAACCCATTTCAAAACCAACGTACGGGTTAACCTGATAACCACCGAAGGCACCAGCGCCCAGCTGGCTTTCGTGGGTGTTACCGTTGTTTTGCAGGTCCTTGTTATACCAGCCGGTATCGTGGAACTGAGACCAGCCCAGTTTACCACCTGCATACCAGGTGTTATCTTTCGGTGCGGCCTGCGCTACGGTAGCGAAGCCAGCCAGTGCCACTGCAATCGCGATAGCTGTCTTTTTCATTTTTTGCGCCTCATTATCATCCAAAAGGCCATGAGCTCTAAACCAATTTAAAGCCCAGGGTTAAATCCTTCGCCCGGGTTTACGCTCAATTGTTACTCTACCGATATATCGGTGTTATGAAGAGCAACCCTGGCGAGGTAAAGTCTACAACGTAGTTGGAAAGTTACAAGTGTGAAGTCCGTCAGGCATATGAAAAAAAACGACTTGCATACATATTTTTTTACAGAATGGACTGTTTTTTGAGCGGCTCACCTATCCAATAAACCCCGTCAAACCGCCATATGACGGGACTTTTTGAATCATGACAGCGGATTATATGGCATACGTAAAAAATTCCAGGATTTCTCCTAAATTTACTTAATGATACAAACTAGAATGAATTTTTAGGCCATTTCGTGGTCTTGAACCGGATGTTCCTGTGCTGGTTGGACGCATAATAAAGCCCATCGCATTGCCAGCTTCGGCTGCTATTGTCAGCCGTAAATGTTCTTCATCTGTTAATTCTTCCGTAAGCCAGCCGATGACTACGCTGTAATTTCCCGTCTGCAAAGCTTTCACCATGGCATCAACGGTGCAGAGAGGATCTAACTGATTTGCCTGCATCACTTTTGCCAGCGGCAGCCCAGCCGCCTGCAGCCATGTACGGCTGAGTTTTTGCTGCGGCGTTAGCCATAGCTGCCAGCGGGATTGTTGTCCCAACTGCTGTAATAAAGGTAGCAGAATAAACTGCGTAACCCATGGGCTCTCTTCGCTGTAGACCACTTCACTGATTAACCCCTGTACGCTGTTATCAGAGAGAGACTGCGCCGGGGTGTGCGCAGTAACTGCAACATGACGAAAGTGAGTTTGAGCGTTATGTGAGTGCATAGTGAGTCCCGCCTAATGGGTTACTGTATACATATACAGTAATGTCTGTGCGAACAAAGATCAACCGGAATTTCGGAAAGTGTCTCGCATTTTCCGTACGCAAAAGCGACACCGATGAAATTGTCGTTGCCATTAGCTTTAACCTTACTTATTTTCAGGGATTAAGAGGGTGAGTAACTAAAGAAGCTATTTACCAGTTGATATATAAGGACATATTATGAAAAAGGTGACATTTCTTAGAATTCATAAATCACGGAAATATCTTTCGTCACTGGGTAAAATCGGCTACAGACCGTTATTTGGCGGTTATAGTCTGACCGTCGACGGTGTGGTTTTTGCTATGGTGGCGGAAGGTGAGCTTTACCTGCGAGCTTGTGAACAGTGCGCGGAATATTTCATCCAAAAATCGGCCCCATCGCTGATGTACAGTAAACGGGGGCTCCCAGTCGCACTGAATTACTATCGTGTCGATGAAGAGCTTTGGGAAAATCCCGATAAACTCGTCCAGCTCTCTTCCCTGGCTTTACGAAGCGCCCAACGGGAGAAGACACAAATTAAGATACGTTCTCGCCGCCTTAAGGATCTCCCCAATCTTTCCCTGAATATTGAAGTTATGCTTCGTGAGGTGGGCATTAATGATCCACAAACGCTTCAACTCTTTGGGGCAAAACGGTCATGGCTAAAATTACGCAGTACCCGGAAAACGGTAGGTATTAAAGTACTGCTCGCGCTTGCAGGCGCTATTCGCGGTGTTCATGAGGCTGTACTGCCTGCTGATGTTCGCAAAGAATTGACGGACTGGTGGCGCCGCTATGAGCAGCGGCGCCAGCCTTATTCTGAGCACTGAGAGATTTGTTGCTGAAGACGAGAGATCTCTGGCAGAAGCGCAATTAATAACCCAATTTGTTGCAGCACCAGGGGTTCTTTTGTGTCTGCCCGAGTCTCAAGCTGCGAGATGCGGGCGGAGAGCCCTGTCAGAGCAGCCTGAACGCGTCCTTCATCGACAGGCAAGTGATGCAGTGCGTCATCAACGTAGCAGACGGCGTCATCAAGCAACATTAACGTATCGCCGTGGTTGAGTTTTTCCCTGTGCGCACCTAATGCAGAGATATAGCTGTTAAACGAGTGGTTCAGGCAAAGCAGACGGAACGCCGCTTCCCGCATCTCAGCGGAGACTCGAGGCTCGGAAGACATATTTGAAACCACGGAGGCCAGCTCGGCGTCTCTGTTATGGGCATCCCGCCGGGCAATGCGATATTCCAGGCGGTTATCACGTCCCTGATGGTACTGCTCAAGAATGGCATCCAGATAGCGACAATTGGCGTTGAACGCACGTTCAACGACTCGTGAAAGCCGGCGGAATCGCCAGTCAGGCCAGATGAAACTCACCGCCGCCCAGGCTATTGCGCAGCCTAAGAGAGTATCAATCACGCGCGGGAGAGCGACTTCAAAACCTTCTCCTAGCAGATTAAAACACAGTAATACCAGTAGAGTAATAAACATGGTGGCATGGGCGTATTGCACATTGCGGAAAGCGAAGAACAGCACGCCAGTAATGACGATCAGTATCAACTGGCCTTCGAGAGACGGGACAAGCCAAAGTAAAGGCAGGCCAACGGCCACCCCAACCAGCGTGCCGATGATACGCAGCGCTAAGCGTCGCCGGGTTGCACTGTAGTTGGGCTGGCAGACAAACAAGCTGGTCAGAAGTATCCAGTAACCATGCTGCAAACCCGTAAACTGAATAAACGCATAGCCCACACAAAGCACCAGGGACATCCGCACCGCGTGACGAAAGAGTGCGGATTCAGGCGTGAGGTTAAGCTTCAGCCGCTGCCAGATATCATCGAAGCCGGTCAGCTTGTCGTCGGCCAGACGATTCTCGGGATCGTTCTGCGGCTCAGCAATCGCCTGTTCTGATTCAATGTTTGCCAGTTGCGCATCAATTGCCCTCAAGTTTGTAATCAGAAAGCCCAACGCTTTTATCTCAGACGTGGTTGCATGGCTGGCACGAATTCGGTCCAGAGCGGAGTCCAGATGAGTAAATGCGCGTTCAAACCGTGGGTCGTGCTGATAAGGGACTCGCAGCAGGATTGATCGAGAGAGCTGCTGGCAGGCATGAGATTGCATCGTTAGCAGACGCTGAAAGCGGAACATCACGTCGCTATAGCGAAACTTATCGCGTAAGGCCTGGTACTGAATATGAGACGAGCTCGCCCGCTCGTGAATATCCTGGGCTACGAAATAATAGTGAAGTGTTCGACGAGTCCCTCTCTGCCCCCGATCGCCGCGGAGGCGAGTCAGTAATGAGCTTTTCGTCTGGTTTAGCGTGGTGACTAACTGGCTGTTAGCCATGGCCAACTGGAGCATTGGAGCCTGGCTTTCTTCTTCGATATCAGGATCAAACAGTGCGGCTTTAATTTCCAGAAAGTTAGCGAGGCTTTCATAACAGCGTGCCAGGTTGTCCTGCAGGGGCCGAATCGGGAAAATTAAATGGCCTGCTAAGGTCAGCAGGTTATACCAGACGGCACCGGCTAAAAGGAACAGTGGTTGCTGATACCAGTGCTCGTAGAGGGAAATACCGAGCATCGTGTAGATAGCAATCAGCAATGCACCAAAGGCAATGGTGGCATAGCGTTGGCCCAGCCCTCCAAGGAGGATAAATCCGCTGGTGGAGACCGTTAAGCCCACTGCAAACAGCCACGGCCAGGGAAACAGCAGCTCAACAGACGCTGAAGCAATGAAAAAGCTGACTAAAGTGATCAGTAAATTTCGTAGCCTACCACTTACCCGGTCGTCGAGATCGGCCAGGGCGGCAGCCACAACGCCAAGCGTGAGGGGGATCGTCAGCTTGACTTCACCGAGCCACCACGGCAGTGCCGCAGTGCCTGCAAGGGCAATAAATATGCGCAAGTTGTAAAGCCAGGCGCTGTTCCAGGTGTAACGACGTACCAGTGGGCTTAGGGTCAGCACAACGGCTCCTTACTGGAAACGGCGACGTGCATTGGTTTCGCGTGCTGCTCTTGCCACTTCGACTGGAACAACCCGGCGACCAACGGGCCATAACGCAATGGCAGCAATCTTGAAGTTCGCAATTCCTACAGGGATCCCAATTACGGTAATACACTGCGCGATGCCCGCCATGATATGCATAATGCACAGCCACCAGCCGAAGAAGATCAGCCAGAGAACATTCAACAGTGTCCCCCCCGTATTTAGCAGCGTATTTTTACCCTGTGGATTAAGCTCATCCACATGAATGGCTTCATTGCCGTAGGGCACAAAGGAAAGCTTGGTGATTTCCCAGCAGGAGCGAGTCAGTGGCAGGGTGAAAATCAGCACAATACTCACCAGCGTGGCAAATAGCCAGGAGAGGGTGGTCAAGAAGCCACCCAGCACGAAGTTCAGAACATTAAGTACGGTACGCATAGTGACGCTTCCCTGACAGAAAAATAAAGAGTGATTAACCGCAGAAATTATAACGCGTTTTTACTCTGGAGCGTCATTCCATCGGCAGTTAAACTTGAGCCATAACTCTTACATTGGATCGGGCAACGTAATGGAACTCAAAGCAACTTCTCTTGGCAAGCATTTAGCTCAGCACCCTTATAACCGGGTCAAACTGCTGCCTGCCGGCGTTGAGGTTAAAGGCGATCGCCACGAATATCTTATTCCATTCAATCAGTTAATCGCGATTAACTGTAAGCGTGGCCTGGTTTGGGGAGAGCTTGAATTCGTTCTTCCAGATGACAAAGTGGTTCGCCTGCACGGTACCGAATGGGCGGAGACCCAGCGCTTTTTCCATCATCTGAGTTCGCTCTGGCTCAACTGGAGCACGGAGATGAGTGAAGTTGCCGCCGAAGTATTAACCGCTCAGCGAGAGGAGATTGCGCAGCGCACTCGCAAGGAGCTGTGGTTCCGGAGAAGTGATATGCAGGCGTTACAGGATAACCTCCGCGCAGCTATTTCAGCCCTCCCGCTACCGCATGCCCGACTTGGTGAGTTCGAAAATTGCCGGGAAGCGTGGGCCATATGTAAAGCCTGGCTTGAACAGGGTGAAGAGCGCCGACACCAGCGTAATAGCGCTTATACCGAACGGATGCTGGAAAAATATGCCGCTTTCTTTGAGCAGGTTGAAAGTTCGCCGCTGAATCCGTCTCAGGCCAGGGCGGTGGTGAATGGAGAAGATTCGCTCCTGGTGCTGGCTGGGGCCGGTAGCGGCAAAACCTCCGTTCTTGTGGCGCGTGCCGGATGGTTGTTACAGCGCGGTGAAGCAACAGAGGAGCAAATCCTGCTGTTAGCCTTTGGCCGTCAGGCCGCGCAGGAAATGGATGAGCGTATAGCCAGCCGCCTTAATACCGAAGCGATTTCTGCCAGAACTTTCCATTCACTGGCGCTACACATTATTCAACAGGGGAGCAAAAAAGCCCCTCGAGTCAGTGAACTTGAGAGCGACACAGCGGCTCGCCATCAGTTGCTGATCGACAGCTGGCAGCAGCAATGCCGGGAAAAGAAGGCAATGGCCAAAGGCTGGCGGCAATGGCTTAGCGAAGAGCTTGAGTGGGATGTTCCAGAAGGTGAATACTGGCAGGACAAACGCCTGGCGAAGCGGCTTGCCAGCCGGCTCGACCGCTGGCTCGGCCTGATGCGGATGCACGGAGGTTCACAGGCTGAAATGATAGACAGCGCGCCAGAAGAGGTCAGAGAACTCTTCACTAAACGTATTAAGCTGATGGCGCCATTGTTAAAAAGCTGGAAAGCTGCCCTGAAAGCCGAAGAGGCGGTAGATTTCTCCGGGCTGATTCATCAGGCAATTAATGTACTCGAAAAGGGGCGTTTTATCAGCCCGTGGAAGCATATCCTTGTCGACGAGTTTCAGGACATTTCCCCCCAGCGGGCCGCCTTACTGGCTGCTTTAAGACGGCAGAATTCCCATACTTCGCTTTATGCCGTGGGAGATGACTGGCAGGCAATCTATCGATTTAGCGGAGCAGAAATGACGCTCACCACGGCATTTAGCCACCATTTTGGGGAGGGTGACAGCTGCGCTCTGGATACTACGTATCGTTTTAACGACCGAATCGGCGAGATTGCTAACGGTTTTGTACAGCAAAATCCGTATCAACTGCGTAAGCCGCTCAATAGTCTCTCTAAAGGGGACAAAAAAGCGGTAACTCTGCTTGCCGATGACAGGCTCGATGATTTGCTGGACAAGCTTAGTGGGTACGCCTTGCCCGAACAGCGAATTTTGGTGCTGGCGCGGTATCACTATTTGCGTCCGGAAAGTCTGGAAAAAGCCTCCACGCGATGGCCTAAGCTCAACATCGATTTTATGACTATCCACGCCAGCAAAGGGCAGCAGGCGGACTATGTGATCATTCTTGGTTTGCAGGAAGGAAAAGAAGGTTTTCCGGCACCCGCGCGGGAGTCAATCATGGAGCAGGCGCTCCTGCCACAGCCGGAGGATTTTCCGGACGCAGAGGAGCGGCGTTTACTTTATGTCGCGCTGACGCGAGCACGTCATCGGGTCTGGCTTATGTTCAACAAGCAGGAACCTTCTGTCTTTGTTGAGGCACTTAAGCGGCTGGGTGTGCCTGCGGCTAATCGCCCGTGATTATTTCAGGCGTTCATTCAGATAGCGTTGGTAATCCGGAATAAGAATATCCACGCTCTCATTGAAGCCCGGAGAGTGAATAATAAAGTCTGCGGTAGAAAGGTTGGTGGCGACCGGGATATTCCAGACGGTCGCCAGGCGCAGCAGGGCCTTAACGTCGGGATCGTGAGGAACGGCATTGAGCGGGTCCCAGAAGAAAATCAGGACATCAATTTTACCTTCGGAAATTAACGCGCCTACCTGTTGGTCGCCCCCCATTGGGCCACTGAGCATGGCGTTGACTTCAAGCCCTGTTGCTCGCTGAATTAAATTACCCGTTGTCCCGGTGGCATAGAGAGTGTGGTTGGCAAGCATTGCTTTGTGGCGCTGTACCCACTTCAAAAGCGCGTCCTTACAGTGATCGTGGGCAACCAGTGCGATATGTTTTTTTACCGCAAGGGTGCGGGTTGTTAGTTCCATTCTCTTTTCCTGGGTAGTTTTAGGCTGCTAACAGATTACTAAAAGCGCCCGGGGCTGCAAGAGCAGAACGTCAAAAAAGCGAGGCATCTCGAGGCATTGCTATGGGTTGTGGGTCTCATTTGCCCAGCGTAGAAAACGCGCCCGTGTCGGATTATCGGCCTGGCTGAACCAGTATCTCAGCCGTTGCTCTGTTAGCACTTCAGACTGCGCCGGTGGAAGATCTGGATTAGCCTGGGCAAATTGCAGAATACCTTCGTTGGCCATGCGGTTTGCGAATCCGGGCATTGACGCTTTTTTTCCTGATTTGTTATAGCGCTGTGTCTCTTCTTCATAATCCGTTCCGGTTGGATCGGGTTTTATCTCCAAAATATCGGTTCGGGTGGGAATGGAATGCCCCTGTCCGTCCTGCAGCTTAATTTGAAAGACGGCTCCAGAATGATTGGGATCTTTTAGCGGTAGAACAATATTGACCTGATCTATCTCTTTGGTGTCAAAACTGATCACCGTCGGGGGGGAAACCCCAGAAGATCGGCTGCGTGCGTTGTTTATTTTTTTTTCAACGCGCAGAACCAACTGATGTGGCCCATTATCTATTTCAATGCTGTCCGCCCCTTTAAGGAGCGAGCTGGAAACTCTTTTACCATCCAGAACCAGTAAATCCACATCGGCGGAAAGGCGCAGCGTGGTTCCCCATACCAGGGTTGGCAGCATCAATATTAGCCCTGCAAGTGGCAGACCTGCTCTCATTTCACTCTCCCTGGTGAACATGCTGAGTGGATATTTCAAAGTTTTTCCTGAGACCTGTTTATTAACATATAGACATATTTTCAGAAATTGCGCGCCTGAGTATCCAGTAGAAAGATGGCTGGGTGACGGGGTTTGGCATACACTTCAGACAACATCTTAGGGGGCGCTATGAAACAAAGTGATATCGAAAATATCCTGAAAACCACCCGTACCATTGCGCTGGTGGGGGCCAGCGACAAGCCCGATCGTCCGAGTTATCGGGTGATGGATTACCTGCTCAAACAAGGTTATGAGGTTATTCCTGTGTCGCCGAAGGTCGCGGGTAAAACGCTGTTAGGGCAGCAGGGCTATGCCACGCTTGCGGACGTACCGAAGAAAATTGATATGGTCGATGTGTTCCGTAACTCTGAGGCCGCCTGGGGCGTAGCGCAGGATGCCATCGCTGTGGGAGCGAAAACGCTATGGATGCAGCTTGGCGTGATTAATGAGCAGGCTGCGGTGCTGGCACAGAATGCGGGATTAAGCGTTGTGATGGATAAATGCCCGGCGATTGAAATCCCTCGCCTTGGGCTGGCGAAATAAGAAAAACCCCGCATCGGCGGGGTTTTTAATCAGTTACGCAGGCGTGGGGCCTGAAGCTGTTGGCGTATCGAGGCAGCCAGTTCGTCCATTGACGGCTGTTCAGGGTGCTCGTCGTCATCTTCAGAACTGAGCTGAGCTTCGGCGAGATAGGTATGAATCGCCTGGCCATCCTCATCTTCCATGACAACGTGGTACCACGGCGCCGCGCGGAGTGCGCTATTGTCGGCCAGATCGTCTTCTTGCGGCTCATCGAGCGAATACTCGGGGTCAATGTCGACCACTACGCCCAGATAGCCCAGTAAAGAATGGCGAACCTGCTGGCCAATACCGAATTTGCTGGCAATCATAGTCACCTCCCGGGAACATTACTCTGCATACGAATATGCGGGCAATTTCCGCCTTTTCAAGCTACATGACTCGACAGGCAAACCCTTTCAGATACAGCCCTTCCGGGTAGGTTGCGATCACCGGGTGATCGGCCGCCTGGCGGAACTGTTCTATAAATTGTACATCACGCCCGGCATCTACGGCGGCATCGGCGATGATTTTCTGGAATAAATCTGTGGTCATCAGCCCGGAGCAGGAGAAAGTCATCAGAATGCCGCCAGGGTTCAGTAACTGAATCGCTAACATGTTGATGTCTTTATAGCCCCGGCAGGCGCCCGCCAGCTGGTTTTTGTTTTCAACAAATTTAGGCGGGTCCATGACGATGACGTCGAATTTCTCGCCCTGGTCGCGATATTTGCGCAGCAGTTTGAACACATCGTCACGAAGAAACTCGGCTTTGCTGAGATCAAGCTTGTTCAGCTCTACGTTTTTTCTGGCGATATCCAGCGCATCCTGAGAGGTATCCACGCTTACCACCTGGCTGCAGTTACCCATCAACGCGGAAACGGCAAAACCACCGGTGTAGGAGAAGCAGTTCAGGACGCGTTTATTATCAACGTAGCGGCGAGTGGCGAAACGGCTGTCGCGCTGATCGAGGTAATAGCCCGTTTTATGCCCGCCCTGAATGTCTACCAGCAGCTTCATACCGTGTTCTTCGATAGGCAGCAGGGCAGGAGGCAGTTCACCGCTGACCGGCCCCTGAGTCAAAGCCATGCCTTCTTTCTTACGTACGGTCACATCGGAGCGATCGTAAACAGAGCATTCAGGGTAGAGAGACTGCAGGGCGGCAACGAGGGCCGGGCGCTGATATTCTGCGCCGGCAGACAACAGCTGCAGCACCAGGAAGTTGCCAAAACGATCGATAGTCACGCCCGGTAAACCGTCAGATTCACCGGCGATCAGTCGGTAGCTGTCCAGCCCATCACGCTTAGCCAGCCAGTCTCTCCACTGCTGGGCCTGCTGCAGGCGGCGAGTAAAGAAGGCGATATCAATACTTTCAGCCTGATCAAAGGTCCAGACGCGGGCGCGGATTTGCGATTCAGGGGAATATGCCGCTCGGGCGAGCCATTTGCCCTGGCTGTCCACCACATCAACCGTTTCACCGAGACTGGCCTTGCCTTCCAGGCGTGCAACAGCCCCAGAGAAAACCCATGGATGACGGCGCAATAATGACTTCTCACGCCCTTTGGCTAACACTAAACGTACGCTCATAATTTATTTGCTGCTTCGCTAAGAAATGGGCGCCATTTTCCGGTTTAGGGCCGCTAATTGCAATTTATTCACGTGAAAGCCTCACAGAGTGGGTTACTGCCAAAGAAAAAAACACGGGGTTTGTTAGACTTAGAACTGTTTTGAGCGTTCAGGTGGAGGCAATGATGAGTTCAGACAAGCAGTGCGTGAAGTGCTGGGTACACGGCATGGTTCAGGGCGTGGGCTTTCGTTACAGCACTCAGCGTGAGGGGGAAAAACTTGGCTTAACCGGCTATGCCCGTAACCTGGATGATGGCAGCGTGGAGGTGGTGGCCTGCGGAGAGGCGGGGCAGGTTGAAAAGCTGCTGGCGTGGCTAAAAGCCGGCGGGCCACGTAGCGCCAGGGTTGATAAAGTTCTGACTGAACCGTATCAACCCGAACGCGAATGGATCAACTTTGGTATCCGCTACTAGATACACTTCACCGGTTTTGGCAGGCCAGCGATTTTTGTGGCCTGTTTGGCGGGGCCTTTCGGGAACAGGCGATAAAGATAACGGCTGTTGCCTTTCTCTTCGCCGAACTTGTTCGCCATAGCCTTAACCAGCATGCGAATGGCCGGGGAGGTATTAAACTCCAGATAAAACTCGCGTACGAAGCGAACCACTTCCCAGTGCTCTACCGCCAGGGTAATGCCTTCTTTGGCGGCAATCTCTTCCGCCAGCGGCTCGCTCCACTCCTGGCTATTTTTCAGGTAGCCATCGGCATCTGTCTCTATTTCTCTGCCTTCAAAGGTCAACATAGTTATCCGCTATTTACGTCAAATCGGGCGAAGTGTAGCAAATTTTCTCTGTGGGCTTAAGGGCGGAATGCGGCAGGATTGAGGGCAAAAAAAAGAGAATGCACAAGGCATTCTCTTTTAGGGATTACGGCATCAGTTAGTCGCGGCTGGCAAAACCAAGGATGCTCAGCAGGCTAACGAAGATGTTGTAAAGAGAAACATACAGGCTTACGGTCGCGCGGATGTAGTTTGTTTCGCCGCCGCGGATAATGTTGCTGGTCTCAAACAGGATGGCGCCAGAAGAGATCAGGATAAACACCGCGCTAATCGCCAGGTGCAGAGCCGGGAGCTGCAGGAAGATGTTTGCCACCATACCAATCAGCACAACCACCACGCCCGCCATCAGCATGCCACCGAGGAAGGACATGTCTTTACGGGTTGTCAGCACATAAGCAGAGCAGCTAAAGAAGACCAGTGCGGTACCACCCAGCGCCAGGCCAATAACATCACCCATGCCTGCGGACAGATACGCATTCAGCATTGGCCCCAGGATATAGCCCAGGAAGCCGGTAAAGGCGAATGCAGACAAAATGCCCACTGGTTTATCCGCAGTTTTGTAGGTCAGGAACATCAGGCCGTACATGCCGACCAGCGTCAGAATCAGCCCTGGAGAAGGCAGCATCAGTACGGTGCTGGCGGTTGCCGTCAACGCGGAAAATGCCAGCGTTAAACTCAGCAGGAAATAGGTATTACGTAGCACCTTGTGGGTGCTGAGCAGTGACGAACGGTCACGCGAGGAGGTAATAATGCGATCCATTCTAAACTCTCTCTTTTACAGGTGTTTTATGGTCATGAGCATAATGCCCGCCTTTATTAGACAAAAGCCTTTTTACCCATCTTTACCTCGTGCAGTTTATCACATTGTAAAAAATTAATGCCATAACACCCACTTATAGGTGGCTGAAAAATATTGCTTTATTACCTAAAGCCGACTAAGAGTGTTAGCCGTACCGTCGTTAAATAACATTAATAAGGCGTAGGTCATGAAAGCAAACAACAACACATTCTCAAAATCATTGGTTGCTCTGGGTCTGCTCAGCGCTATTTCCAGCGCATGGGCAGCAGACGTTCCGCCGGGAACCGAGCTTGCAGCCAAACAGGAGCTGGTACGTAACAACGGCAGTGAACCGGCGTCGCTGGATCCCCACAAAGTGGAGAGCGACGTTGAAAGTAATATTATCGGCGACTTTTTTGACGGCCTGATTCGCGTCAAAAACGATGGTTCTATCGAACCTCATCTGGCCGAAAAATGGGATAACCAGGACAACAAAGTCTGGACATTCCATCTGCGTCCGGGGATTAAGTGGTCCAACGGTGAACCTATCACTGCTCAGGACGTGGTATGGAGCTGGAAGCGTTTAGTCGATCCTAAAACGGGCTCCCCTTACGCAACTTATCCCGGCACGATGCATATCGAAAATGCCAATGACATTGCCGAAGGCAAAAAGCCGGTCGATAGCCTGGGTGTGAAGGCGCTGGATGCAAACACCGTTCAGGTGACGCTGGACCAGCCAACGTCGGCCTTCCTGCTGATGCTTGGCCATACGTCTATGGTACCGGTGAGCGAAGCTGCGGTAGAAAAATTTGGGGATAAATGGACCCAGCCGGCCAACTTCGTGAGCAGCGGTCCGTATAAGCTGTCGCAGTGGGTGGTGAACGAGAAAGTCGTCGGCGAGCGTAATAAGCAGTACTGGGACGATGCTCATACGGTGATTAATAAGGTGACTTATCTGCCTGTGACTTCCGGTACAGCAGATATAAACCGCTATAAAGCGGGTGAGATCGACATCACCTATACCGTGCCGGAAACGCTGTTTGCCTCACTGAAAAAAGCGATTCCGGACCAGGTCCATATCACGCCTTATCTGTCCACTTACTATTATGAATTCAATACCACCAAAGCGCCGTTTAACGACCCACGCGTTCGTCTGGCATTAAACCTGGCGCTGGATAAAGATATCATCGCCGGTAAGGTGTTAGGGCAGGGGCAAAAGCCTGCGTGGCTGGTAAGCCAACCTAAAATTGGCGGGATAACGCTTAAGCCTGCGGAGTACGGTAGCTGGAGCCACGATAAGCGTGTCGCTGAGGCGAAGAAATTGCTGGCAGAGGCGGGCTTTAACGAATCTCATCCGCTGCAGTTCAACCTGCTTTATAACACCTCGGAATCTCACCAGCGCATTGCCATTGCGGCCAGTTCAATGTGGAAGAAGAACATCGGCGTCGAGGCGAAGCTCCAAAACCAGGAATGGAAAACCATGCTGGATACCAAACGTACCGGCAATTATGACCTGGTGCGCTACGGCTGGATTGCCGACTACGATGATGCGGCGACTTACCTGAATAACTTCCGTACCGGCGATAGCCAGAACAGTTCCAAATACAGCAATCCTGCCTACGATGAGATCATCGCTAAAGCTTCACAGGCCACTACCCAGGAAGAGCGTGCGAAGTACTATCAGCAGGCCGAAGATATTCTTGCGAAAGACGTCCCGACCATCCCTGTCTACCACTATGTGAAGGTTCAACTGGTGAAACCTTACGTAGGAGGTTATGCACCGAGCACGCTGGGCAAATATTTAACCCAGGATCTCTACATCAAAAAGCACTAATGCTGACGCTGCCCTCCCCGGAGGGCAGAAAAAGCGGCTTGAAACTGAGCATGTTGCTGCTGTTTCAGGCAAATAACACAAATATGATGAAATTTCAGGCGATTGAACAAAATCGTGCTTTACATGAAGTATGGGTATGTTTATAGTTCGCCTCGTTGGAAGTGTGGCCGAGCGGTTGAAGGCACCGGTCTTGAAAACCGGCGACCCGAAAGGGTTCCAGAGTTCGAATCTCTGCGCTTCCGCCAACATTCGAAGGGGTTGCCGAAAGGCGACCCCTTTTGTTTTTGGGGTGTTGGTATAGTGTTGGTATATTCACTTGGTATATTCTTGTTCTTAGCCCTCTCATTTTCTCTCTGTTTTGCTCAGTACCGGTGCTGCGAGTGTTGGTGAAATTTTCACTTTTCGGTCATACGTCGTCACCTGACTTTCCGTTTTATGGCCTGAGAAGAGTTGTTTGTCTCTGCTGCTCCCTTCGTAATCTGAAATAGCCTTGGCCTTAATGTCGTGGAATATTCCAGGCACAGCGTGGCCAAGTTTTAAAGCTGCTGCTTTCTTTGCCTTATTCCACCAGGTGTTGAACGTTTTCTTATTCATGGCGCCCCCTGATGGCCCTACATATGAGATATAAATTTTTCCTTTTGGCTATCCTGTGCATCAGTCTGGCAGGCTGCACGACACTTTATTACCGATAGCCATTATGAGAAAGCTAATACCTGCTGTTGTGCTGCTACTCAGTGGCTGCATAAATGTCTATGGGCCAGTAAAGCCAGGCGCTCAGGGAGACTCTACTCAACCAAAAGCTCCGGGTATGGATGATGCGGCATCGATCGTTAAAATTGGTAACCGTAAACCGCAAGAACTTTTCAATGCAGTAACAGCTTACTATCAGCAAAAAAGGCTTAACCCGACGGTGCAGGACAACACCACCGGTATAGTAGCGGCTGTTAGTAGTGATGAGGGAGTAGTAAGTACCTATCTGGACTGTTCCGCGCTTCCGCAAACACAAAATATACAGGAGCAATCAAGAATTGTGACCCAGATATGGAGTGCAGGAGAAGGTAGCAATGTGAGCGTGGTTGTTACAGGAGTTGTGGGTTTAGTCACTTCGGATGGAAACGATAAGGTCAAGCCCGTTGAGTGTAAAAGCACAGGTTTGTTTGAAAAGGATTTACTTGAAATCTTACGAAAGTGATTTTTTGCTTTCTTTTTAAAAAAAACTCTCAGGAGCAGGAAATCCTTCTATTCCTGAGAGGATGCAAACAGCATCATCGTTACAAAGTCGCGCCACTGTACGGGGTTTCCTGAACTAATCAACTTGTTTTAAAGGTTTTTAGGAAGAAATAAATTATTTTTGAAATGTCCTATCTAAAGTGAAATTACCTTCTAAGCTTGGTTAGCGGTTTCCGCGTATTGCTCTCTTATGCCTTGTTTTAGACCGCTCTGTCCGAGCGGTTTTTTTTCGATAACTGTTTGTGATTTGAATTGCTCTTTAGTCTTGAGGCAATGAACTGCCCCTAGGATTAGATACAACCTTCAGTTAGTAATGTCGGTTGGTTTTTCTTCATATTTTCTGTTTCGCCAGTCCGTTGCGAATTCAGCTGGTGTCTGGTAATCCAGCGATGAATGGGGACGGCACTCGTTATAATCCTGCCGCCAGTCATTAATCGTTTTCCGGGCATGAAGAATATCGCTGAACCAGTGTTCATTCAGACACTCATCGCGAAAGCGTCCGTTAAAACTCTCAATAAATCCGTTCTGCGTTGGCTTACCTGCCTGGATAAGCCGGAGTTCCACACTATGCTCAAAGGCCCATTGATCGAGCGCGCGGCAGGTAAATTCCGGGCCCTGATCGGTTCTTATTGTCGTCGGATACCCCCGAAACAACGCGATGCTGTCCAGAATACGCGTGACCTGAACGCCTGAAATACCGAAAGCAGCGGTGATCGTCAGACACTCCTTCGTGAAATCATCCACACAGGTCAGGCACTTGATCCTTCGACCGTTGGCCAGTGCATCCATAACGAAATCCATCGACCATGTAAGATTCGGTGCATCTGGGCGCAGAAGCGGAAACCGTTCGGTCGCCAGCCCTCTACGGCGTCGTCTGCGTTTTACGCTCAGTCCATTAAGGTGGTAAATACGGTATACCCGCTTGTGATTGACGTGAAGGCCCTCCCTACGCAGCAACTGCCAGATGCGCCGATAACCAAAACGTCTGCGTTCAAGCGCCAGCTCAGTAATACGCCCTGATAAATGTGCATCAGCAGCCGGACGCTGAGCATCATAACGGCAGGTCGACAGGGACAAACCTGTAAGCCGGCAGGCACGACGTTGCGACAGACCGGTCGCATCACACATCAACACCACGGCTTCCCGCTTCTGGCCTGTCGTCAGTACTGTCGCCCCAGAGCCACCTGAAGCGCCTCCTTATCCAGCATGGCTTCGGCAAGCAGCTTCTTGAGCCTGGCGTTCTCTTCCTCAAGCGACTTCAGGCGCTTAACCTCGGGCACCTCCATACCGCCATACTTCTTACGCCAGGTGTAAAAGGTGGCGTCGGAAATGGCGTGCTTACGGCAGAGCTCACGGGCAGAAACCCCGGCTTCAGCCTCGCGGAGGATACTGATGATCTGTTCGTCGGAAAAACGCTTCTTCATGGGGATGTCCTCATGTGGCTTATGAAGACATTACTAACATCGGTGTGTATTAATCAACGGGGAGCAGGTCAAAGGTGCTGGACCACCTTAATGCGAAGGACGGAAGAGGGACATTGTACTTTGCTGGGCAGGAGGGCCAGCAGGCATGGAAGATGAAAAGGGATATGCTTTCGCCGCACTACACAACGAGGTATGGAGATTTACCGCAGGTTAAATAAAGTATACTTGCTCAGCCTTGAACGGATAGGTTTCGTAAGCAGAATATCTTCAAATCTACAGGCAATTTTGAATGAGCTACGGGAATACTTTTATAGTGACAGAAAATTACACAACATCAGACATAACCTTCCTTCAATTAAAATTGTACTAAACTTTGTTTGGTTTATTCAAAATTTAACCAGAGGATACATATGACATTTAAAGAAAGACGCACCATTAGCAGGGGTATAAATCATGTGGGTCTTACGGTTCCAAACCTGCAACAGGCAACCGAATTTTTGCAAAATGCATTGGATGCTAAGTTTGTATACGACGGTCTAACCGATAGCGATTCTCCACGAGAAGGGGGGGATACCGAAAGGCAGTTGGGCCTGACAGAAGGTTCAATGATTATTAAACAGCGGCTGCTAAGAATTGGTAATGGTCCAAATCTGGAGCTTTTTGAGATAGTAAGCAGAGAACAGGCGCAACCGGTTAGGTTACAGGACTTTGGGTGGAACCACATTTCTCTTTATGTGGACGATATAGATTACGCGGTGGAAAGGGTAAGGGCAGCGGGAGGTCAGTTCCTTTCAGAAATTCATGGAAATTCGCGTCATGAAGATACCGATGGAAATGCCAGCGTATACTTCAAGGCACCTTGGGGCAGCCTGATAGAACTGCAATCAATACCTAATGGTTATTATTATCCTGAAGATAGTGAAGCAGACACATGGATACCTGAGCGATAGATGTTATGTTGCGGTTTAATCTACGTACGCAGTTTGATGGAGTTCCCCGCAGTGGACATTTCAATATCAGGAACGTCTGCTTTTGGCACGGACCGGACTGTCAGATTAGGTTTAGCTCAGGGGTGAAGTGGCATCAGATTAAACCTGATCCGGTATAAATAATGTTGCTATCTGACAGCAGTAATTCCCCACATCTCCCCAATAATTTTTAATGGAAAACGATTGTAGACAGGTAGCGTGTCTATTGTGTCGACGGACGAAGAAGGAAACAAAAAACCGTCTCTGTGATACGGTGGTTTAGTTATGAAGTGATTATGGAGATGTCAAAATTGGATCTAAGCGAAGAACGGGCAAAGTTGATGATGCTTTCTATGGGCAGGGCGGTGATGGACTTATCAGCTGCTAGTGAAAGAGTGACAAGTAAAAGCATTGCCAAAAAACTTGCAGAGTATCGCAGGGATTGTAGGGTTCTATCAGAGAAGCTTATCTACCTTGATGCTGAGTACATATTGATAGGATAGGTAAAAAAAAGCCCACAGAGGTGGGCGGTAAGGAGCATAAAGGTGGCAATGCAACTAACAGAGAATGCCTTAACCTCAGAGTAATCCTAGCCGACAGTAGGGGTGTTGCAAGTTAATGACTTGATTTTTTCTAACAAAAATCTGCCTTTGAAGCCGGGTTGCTTATGTTTTTTAAAACACTTGCAGGATACTTTAGCTGTATCTGATATCGGATGTAAGCCTCTCCTCCAGACCGTCTTTTAGTTTTGTCCTCGTTAACTATCATGGACACTTTCGCGAATATGGATGCTACCCTGGACAACAATGCGTATTACAACAGAAAACCTTGGATTTCCACAGCGCTGAGCCTGCGATTTAATGGCGCCCTGACTTACCGTGAAATCGCCGAAAAAATGACATGAGCTCTTCTGCTGCATTTTTCTTATGCGATGAATCCCATCGGAAGCGGGGCCAGGTTAAACACTATAATCCAGGCAACGAACGGCCACGTGTTGTCAGTTGCTGACTTTTCTGACCTGTTGAGAAGTACGCGACCGTCCGGGACAGTCGCAGTTTTCAGCAGACAAGAGGCCTGAGTTTTATCCGCAGGCCTTTTTATTTATGATGAATGGAAGTGAGCTACACATCAGAAAAGGGCGCCATGATGCCAGTCTGATTGTCAAGCCCTACGGTTTCATTCAGGATTTGATTTTACGGTATGCAGGGTGAGTATTGACTCCCCACAAACCACCCAGCGCACTGACAATGGCCCCCACCAGAAGAGCGAAAAATGACCATAGTGCAATTTTTGCAGCCACGCTGGCGGCTTCATCAGCTTTCTCTTTTGCCTGTTTTTTTAATTCAGCGTACTGAGCCTTCGCATCGTTCAGATTACTCTGGAGCTGGGCCATACGTTCGCTTGCCTCCTGAACGGTTTTGTCACGAGCATGAATGAAGTTATCAACGGCCTTGTCTGCTTCTTCTGGTGACAGGCTGGTATTGTCTGCCAGTGCTTTTTTCACTTCATTCCTGTCGATACCTTTGCTGACTGCTTCGGCCCGTGATTTCAGTTTATCGCTTAAGGTATTAATAATGGCGTCACTGTTGCCCGGGTTGACGGCCAAATCTTTGACAGAACCAGCAATGTCACTTCCAGCTGCCTGAAGCTGGGATTGCAGAAACTCCGGCTGAAGTTCTTTAATATTGGTCTTGCGTAGTGCATCAAGTACCTGTCGATCGGCATCTGGGGCTGTGAGCTGAGTGTTCAATCCGAGCCTGTCAGCGAGGTTCTGGGCAATATCTGCTGTTACGCCCGATACTTTTCCTGCAGCACTACCTAGTCCACTCACTGCAGTGCCTGTGGCAGAAGCTGCTGCGCCAATGGCGTTTCCGGTCATGTTCAGAATGCCGCCAGCGGCGGCGAAGCCCAGCACTGAGGCCACGAGCAGGGACGTCGCCCATGAAAGAAATCCATGGATGGTTCCATCCTTACCCGCCAGTCTGCCAGCCACAAAACCGCCACAGGCCAGACTCAGCACTATCGAGATAACCGACCAGATTAGAACAGTCTTGCCAGCACCATTGACTACATCATCAGACTTAGGTGAAAGCATTGAAAAACCCAGGCTGGACCCAAGCGTAGCCAGAAGCAGGGACACTGCGATTACTGTTACCACGCCAGCGATGATACTACCCCATGAGACACGCCTGTTCAGATCCGCTTCTTTTACAAATTCCATTGTAATCTCCATTTAACCGCTAATGAAAAGGCGTGGTTAATCCACGCCTAGATTAATCTTAGTAAATAAATGGAGCACTGAGATCGATTAGCAGAAACAGGCATCAGCCACTCTGCCAGAGTTAGGGGATTTGGGGCACGGACGGTTAGTACTAAGCGCAAGACAGTGCATGTGAGACGCTTACATATCGGATTACTGACTGATTGAACTGGAGTCTCTTCCCTTCGCTAACAAAAGCCGCATTTCTGCGGCCTCTATTTACTCTAACGCCTTGCATGCGGGCGCGTATCACTGCACCGGCATTGCATAACCACCGATGATAAACCATGCCAGTAGCAATACAGCAGAAACGATGATGGCAACTGGGAACAGATATCCTATTTTCATGGGCTGTGACTTCCTGTTAGTTGTTATGGCTACTGGCGCTATTCTGGTTTCTCGTCAGTCTATTATGCTTTGAAATTGTATAGATAAATGGGAGAGGGAATAACCTGGCGATTTAATCAGTGTGAGGCGCTACTGCCATATAGACGGCTGTCACGCCACGGATGAGGATGTTCATCGCCTGTTCACCCATGTGCGCTTTCTGCAGGCATTAGCATAGATGTATACAATTTGTCCCATAGCCGTTTAAGGATTGTCAAATTAAGTGGGAGGCGAGGTTTGGCAATATGTGTTTCATCAAACGTTTTAGCACCAACCCATGATCAGTCGGCAGAAAAATTCACAGTAAGGCAATCGGTATTAATAGCCATTTTGCCTGAATCCAACAGGCGATGTGAACAGGCAATCAGAAGTAAAACATTGTTCCCGAACATTATGATTAACGGATTACTGATAACTCGGGCTCCAGCAAAAGACTCATATCAAAACCAGTTATCCTAAAACCAAACTCTTTATATAAATTTAAAGCCCTTTGGTTGTCCGGTGATACTCTTAGCTCCACCTCAAACGCACCCTGACTAGCCAACTCATTCAGGAACGCACGGATAAAATCCCTGCCCATTCCCTTCCCCTGAAATTCTGGAATAAGCATTATATCTGATAAAAAAGCTGAGTTATCTTCCAGGCTGAACCACAGATATCCCACAGCCTGACTGTCATGTTCATAAGTTCTAAAGTGGTTATTTGGAGTAAGCATACCCGCAGGCAAAGCTGTTTTAAATGATTTCGACGCCTCTACTTGAGCTTTTTTACGGCTGTACCGATGATTTGTCATCAGGTCTTCAACATAGTCATTTGAAGATAGGTCTGCCCAGAGGTCAAACTCGTCGCAACGCATGGGCCTATAAATTGATTTAAGGATTTTTAATGGTTTTGTTTTCAATCTACTGTCTCACTCTTACTAATAAAGCAAACTCTGTACTACTCTACCGACTTAACCATCTATCCACTATGAAAAAATGTAACATATAGCTTTGCCAACTTAAAGTAATCCTGCTGACGCCGAAGTCTGCTCCTGGATCATAGCGGACCTCAGCGGTATCAAAAGAGTTACCATTGAGGTTTTCCACTAGCAATAGGATGTTGAATACACTGAGGTAAAAAATAGGATTAATGGCTAAATGTTCTCCCCAAAACTAGAAATAACGATAGCGATTTCGGCAAGTTTGTGCATGATGATTTGGGCGTAAAACCAAAAGCTGGTTGTCAGTAATGGTTAATAAAAACATCATCTTATGATGATTTTTGTATGTAGTGCTGCGTCATTAGTATCGTCCTGGGCCACGAATATGAATTAGGTATATCAAGTCACACAAAGTCAGTGGTAAGGATCTGGTTTTCAGTGATTATTTGGTCTGCATGAGAGTCTGAACCTGCGACCCCCGACCCCCGACCCCCGACCCCCGACCCCCGATGACGGATGGCAGTAAAGTGTTGGTATATTAAGTGTTGATAAGTCGGTAACTTGTTGATTTATAGCATTGCTATCTTTTCTGTTTATACCATACCTACAAGTTAACTTATTGATTTACTGTAATTATAGTGCGGTCTTGAAAACCGGCGACCCGAAAGGGTTCCAGAGTTCGAATCTCTGCGCTTCCGCCAACATTCGAAGGGGTTGCCGAAAGGCAGCCCCTTTTGCTTTGGCGCTGTAGCAACGCGCTGCAAGTGCAGGCTTTGTACATCACCTTCGTACACCTTTAGCCTTCCTGTAAGTTCCTGGCGACATCTTAAAGCTGCGGGTAAACAGCCGGTTAAAGCTCTGCTGTGAGTCAAAGCCGTACTTCACCGAAATATCGACGATTCGTTCCTGGGTATTTTTGAGATCCTGTGCCGCCAGCTGTAATTTTCTGATTCTGATGTATCGGCCAATACTTTCGCCTTTATAATATAAAAAAATTCTCTGGAAGTGCCATTTAGAGTAGCCAGAATAGCGAGCAACATCCTCTATTCGTAATCGACGATGAATATTATTATCTATCCAGCCGGTGATGGTTTCTATGACTTTGGCGGAAATCTTCATGCTGATATCTCTCAGTGTTAGTAAATGCTTAGTTACGCGTTGAACGCTGCAGTAGCGATTTAATGAAATTTCTAAGATGGCAGGATAAAATATAACGATCGATGTTTTTTGTTTTATCTGAATGGCAACGCCTGACGTTGTTTTTATATAAGGGTGGTTTCGGAGGGTGTTTTGAATGTATGCTTTTAACGTCTGTATTATTACAGACGTTAAAATCACCCTTTTCGTACAGGCATGCTTTAAAATCATGAACTCCCGTGGAGGAGAGAAATGCCACGAAGGTGAAAATCACAATAAGCGCGATCTTCATAACGATGCTTCGGCCTGTTGTTGTAATGAATACACAATGGCAAAAGAAATCAGAACGTATAATTGATGGCAAGCATACCGGTCGTACCGTCTTTTCTCATGACGATGGGGCTGTTGGAGGCTTTCTTATCAAGCCAGGCATAGCTCAGGCTAAACAAGCCTCCCCAGTGTTCGCTGAACTGATGGGTCAGCGTCAGGCTGGTATCCGTGCCGTAAAACCCACCGGCGCTGCTGTAGCGCGAGAAACCTGATCGGTTGTGCTGCTGTTCGTTGACGCCGTACCAGGTATTCATATAACGGGCATCGCCAAATAATGCGCTGGCCTGAAATGTAAGCGTATTAACTTCGTTCATAATCGGGATATAATTTATTGCTGTGGAATAAGATACGCCCTGGCCGTCATTTAACGGCAGCGTTGTTTTACCTTCAAAAACCAGCCAGGGGGCGACGGCCCAGCCAAGCGCAATACCCGAATTGACCGTAGACGAAATATCCCCCATGCCTTTAAGTTTATTCGAGCCTTTTCGCCAGCCTGAATTTTTATCCGTGCGGCCTGAATCGTAACCCAATGTTGGCTCGAAATATAAACCATTATCGCTTTGAAGATGAATGCCAAGCCCATTCATGGAATCAAAGAATATATTACTCATCTGAATGTGTATCAGTGGAATAACACTGGTGTTTTGTTCATTAGCTCCGCTGTATCGCGGAGAGGATATAGCTCCAAGGCCAAAGGTTGTCACGGTTTGATCAGAATTAAATTCACTTGCATACGATGATGAAATACTGGAAATTATCAGCGGTGCAATTATGTATTTTGTGCTTTTCTTCGTTAACATAATGATTCTCATCGTCAGGTGTTTATATTTTTTGTGCATACTTAGCTCAGTAAGTAAAAGGATTATGCTGAGGGCTTATCAATGAACGACCAGGGATTTGTGAAGAAACTGTCAAGGTAACATTAAATGAAAAATAAACGGGTCCTGGTGATTGAAGACGACGCTGATGCGGCAAATGTGTTGGAGGCCTATCTTAAACGCGAAGGCTATAGCGTTTCGGTGGCCGGGGATGGCCTGGCGGGCATGAACACGGTGGTTACCTGGAAGCCCGATCTTATTTTGCTGGACGTCATGCTCCCCGGGATGAACGGCACGGAAATTCTTGCGGCCGTCAGGCGAAAGGGCAATACGCCCGTCATCATGATCACCGCCATGGGCGAACCCTATGACAAGATCGGCGCTTTACGCTATGGCGCCGATGATTATGTGGTTAAGCCCTACAATCCCGGCGAAGTCATGGCCAGGGTGCAGGCCGTGCTCAGGCGCAGCCTGGCCAGCCAACTCCCCGCAGAAGATGTTTTACGCTGGGGTCCACTGGAGGTTGATGTCACCAATTTGGCGGCGCAGGTGTTGCATGAGGGGCATCCTCCCCTGCGCCTGGATTTAACGCTCACCGAGTTTTCTATTTTGAAAACGCTAATGCGTGCCTCGACGAGGCCGCTCAGCCGCCAGTTTTTGCTCGAAGAGTGTCTCCCGGAAAGCGACGCTCTGGAGCGAGTGGTGGACACGCATGTCTATAACTTAAGGAAAAAGCTTGAGGCGGCGGGAGTTGATAATCTCATTCTGAACGTGCGTGGCATTGGCTACAGGTTCTGCAAACCATGAACAACAAAAAGAGCAAATCGCTCCTGCTGTGGATATCGATTCGTATCATCGTGGTGGCCGTCAGCGTACTGTTTTTCATCGTGCTGGCGATGTGGAGCATCTACGCGGTTCAGTATTACTGGGTTGTACATCACATGTCGCCTGCCGCTTACCAGGAGTTTCTGACGCTGCGGGCGAACCCTGACTTAGACATTGTTCGTTTTCATCAAATTGTGGATGCCCGCTGGGGAATTGAATACAGCACGCCTTCCATCAGCTCTCTCAACTGGGGCTGGTTGTTTATCTTTATTTCCATGGCGACCCCATTTGTGATCGTCAGCTGTTTACGCGCCACGCGTCCGCTTGCCGCGCAGTTTCGCAGCCTGACGGACGTCGCGGAGATAGTGGCTCAGGGGGATTTCAATCAACAGGCAAAACGGGTGGATGAATGCCCGGCGGAGGTGACTCGCTTTGCCAGCAACTTCAATAAAATGATTAGCCAGCTGGCGCTGTACGAACGCGAGCTTAAGGCCGCGCACGTCGCGGCCGCACATGAACTGCGCTCACCGCTTACCGCCGCTATGGGGCGGCTGCAGGGCATGATCGACCATGTGTTTCCGGCGGATGAAAAACAGCTGAATATGGTGATGACGCAGCTAAAAAACCTCAGCCACCTGACCGATGATTTGCACTTCCTTTCCCTGGCGGGCGCGGGGCAACTCTCGCTCCAGCACGGCGTATTCTCGCTTTCTGAAGTCCTGAATGAACGGGTAGCATGGCTAAAACCCCAGCTGGAAGCGGCCGGGATGTCCGTCTCGGTGGAGGCGGAAGATGAATTCTATTACTCAGGAGATGAAGCCCGACTGGGGCAGGTCTTCACCATTATCATTGAGAACATGCTTCGCTATTGCAGCAAGGGCGATCGCATGTCCATTCGCTTTCGCCATCTTAAGCAGGGCATTGAAATCCAGTTTCTTGATACCGGGCCTGGCGTCGCCGGGGATTATCTGCCGCATATTTTTGAGCGTTTCACCCGCGGGGAGCGCTCGCGGGCAAGAGATTCAGGCGGCAGCGGGCTGGGGCTTTCTATTGCCAGAGAAATCTGTCATGCGCACCACGGGGATATCCACGCCAGCCTGCCTGCCGAGGGCGGGTTGCTGATGACGATAAATTTGCCGGTGCCGCTCAGCGAAGATGAAACCTGACTTACTCGTACCACGCCGGTGCCAGCGTAAATTGCGGCCAGACGTCGGGATCGTGGCCGGGAATCAGCCTTGCCCCATGGCATTCGGTCAGGTGTCTCAATTTTGCCACCGAGCGTGCAGCGTCGCTGGCTGAGGTCATCAAGCCCGGAAGCGCGCGGTCATAAAAATGATCCAGCGTATAGGCCGCATCAATCGCCAGCGTGAATGCCTTACCGCTGGTGAGCGTCACCAGAAACGACTGATGCCCCGGCGAATGTCCCGGGGTCGAAATGCAGCGCAGCGTCCCGTCGTCGTACAAATCAAAACCGTCTTCATCCAGCAACTGCCAGTTCAGATTCTGGCGGGCAAAATCCTTGAGGCAATAGGCGCCTGCGGTGAACCAGTCAGGCTGAAAGGCATAGTTGTATTCCTGCCGTTGCACGATATGTAAGGCATTTGGGAAGCGCCCAATCGCGCCGGTGTGGTCAGAGTGCAGGTGAGAAAGTAATACATAGCGAATCTCTTCCGGCTCAATGCCCAGCGCACACAGCTGCGCCACGCATCCCTGTTCTTCGGTCATTAACGGCTGATAATGTTTGACCGTATCTCCCCAGTATGCCCGAGGATCGGCTAACCCTTCTGCCGCTAGCCCGCCGTCAATAATGGCGTGGCCTTTCGGGTGAGTCAGAAGGAACCAAGGGACGGGGATTTCATAGTGGCTCCCTTCCCCCTGATTCATCCTGATATCGTGATACTTGCAGCGTTGAGTGCCGGACTGGAAAAGATAAAGTCTGATCTCTGCCATGATGATATTCCTGATTAGTAAGAGCATTTGATAACGCATAAGCCGTCAGTTTTATGTAAATTGCACTGGCGCAGTAGATATCTGTTACTGCTTTCATCTATCGGAAAAACCAATATACTCAGTCCATGGATCTTCTGGCGGCAATGCGAATTTATGTGCGGGTGGTGGAGCGGGGCAGTATGTCCGCCGCCGCGCGCGATATCGGCATCGGACAGCCGGCGGTGAGTGAGAGGATTGAGCGGCTGGAAGCTCACCTTGGCACCCGTCTGCTGCGGCGAAACACGCGCCGAATGTCCATGACCGACAGCGGAGCGCTATTCTATGAACGCAGTAAAGTCGTGATTTCGGCGGCAGATCTTGCGCTGGCGGTCGTGGATGAGCGGGTGGGGCTGAAAGGGCTGATTCGCATCGCAGCACCCTTCGGCGCGGGTGAAGAAATTCTGATGCCCGCCTTGCTGAAGCTGAGAGCAAACCATCCCGATCTGAATATTGAGCTGGTCCTGAACGATCGCGTAGTCGATCCGGTGACGGAGGGCGTCGATATTTCGTTCAGGCTTGGTGATCCGGGTGAAGGCGATTTTGTGGCGTATCCGCTGGGTAATGTGCGGCGGGTGCTGGTGGCTTCCCCGGAGTATTTGGTGCGAAACGGTACGCCAACTTCCCCCGACGACCTGATTCACCATGCTTTTGCGCGAGTATCTGGCCTGTTTAACGACAACCGGCTACCGCTTATTTCACAACATAACCAGATTATCAGCGCCCGGCTGAACGTGGTGTTCAGCGCCAATCACTGGCGGCCGCTCTACACAATGCTGAGGGCGGGTGCCGCGCTCGGCGTGTTGCAATATCCGGTATGTCACCAGGCGCTGGAAAACGGCCAGCTTGTCGCTCTACTGCCGGAATACGCTGTGCCGCCATTTAGCGCCTTTTTACTTTACCCACCAATAAATAAAGCCTCCCGCGAGGTCAGTGCGTGTGTCGCATTCCTGAAAGACACGCTCGCGGAGGCTCTCGCGTAACCTCTCAGGCCACAAACTCGGGGGGATCAAACGCGGTAATCGGCGGGAGTACTTCTTTCCAAAGCTCAATTTCTACCCGGCAGCTTTGGGCGCTGCAACCCTGACCCAGGCGCGAAGAGCCCCGATCCTCGGTCAATACATTCGGATTGCCGTGTTTATCTAAAGAGCCCGGCGTGGAGGGATCCATCGGGTCATACCAGGCTCCGGTCGAGATCTGAACCACTCCCGGCAGGATCTGGTTACTGATGTGAACGCCAGCCAGAATGGCACCCCGGCCATTAAAGACCTTTACCACTTCCCCTTCCTGGATCCCGCGTTTGCGCGCATCAGCCGGGTGCATCCACAGCGGCTCGCGCCCCTGAATTTTAGTGGCCCGGCTGACGCTGCCGTGGTCATACTGGCTGTGCAGTCGGGTGCGTGGCTGGCTGGAAAGCAGGTGCAAAGGCCACTGCCTGGCCTGCTGTTGCTGATAAGCGGCCTCTTCTTCATCCCAGAAGGGAAAGCCGGGGCACTCCCGATAGCCGAAACCGGCCACGGTGTCTGAATAAAGCTCAATTTTTCCCGACGGGGTGGAAAGCGGGAACTGTTGCGGATCTGCGCGGAAATCGGCCAGAAAAACTTGTGGCTTAGCGGGCGGCGTGAACTCCAGTTTTCCCTTCTCCCAGAAGGTGTCAAAAGAGGGAAGCTCTACGCCGTCTTCCTGCGCTCTATCCCGTGATGATTCATACAGATGCGGCAACCAGTCGGCGGCGGTCCGCCCTTCGCTGAAGGCGTCGTAAAAGCCCAATTTTTTCGCGAGCGCACAGAAAATGGTGTAATCATCCTGCGCTTCCGCGAGGGCCGGGATCTGCTGGCGCATGGCAATCATAAAGCCGTCATGGCTGCCGCTGCCGATATCGTTGCGTTCAAGAGAAGTCGTCACCGGCAACACAATGTCGGAAAACTTCGCCTGCGCCGTCCAGTACTGCTCGTGGGCAACGATGGTTTCTGGTCGACGCCAGGCTTCAACCAGGCGGTTGAGATCCTGATGATGATGGAAAGCGTTGCCGCCAGCCCAATAGACGAGGCGAATATCGGGGTAGTGACAGAGCTTGCCATCAAATTCATATTCACCGCCGGGATGTAACAACATGTCCGACAGGCGAGCCACGGGAATAGCCGTTTTTATCTTGTTCTCTCCTGCGGGAAGGCGAGGCCCGGAAAAAGGCACGCGCGCAGCACCTGCAAGATTGGTGCAGGCATAGCCGAAAGCCAAACCTCCACCAGGCGTGCCTATCTGGCCAAGAAGAGAAGTCAGCGCCACGGTTGCCCAGTACGCCTGTTCTCCCTGGCGAGCACGCTGAATGGACCAGGAAATATTGATCATCGTGCGCTTGCCCGCCATGGTACGTGCGAGCGTTAAGATTTGTTCGGCATCAATGCCGGTGATATCTGCCGCCCAGTCAGCGGTTTTAGGCACGCCGTCGTGCTCGCCGAAAAGATAGCGGCGCAGCTGTTCGAAGCCAACGGTATGGCTATGGATAAAGGCTGCATCGTGCAGAGACTCTGCAATCAATGTATGGCAAAGCGCCAGCAGCAGTGCGGTATCGGTGCCAGGGCGGATCGCCAGCCAGCGGGCGCTTTCTACGGCGCTGAGATCGTTTTGTACCGGGCTGATGTTCACGAACTGCACGCCATTTTGCGCCAGACGCTCAAGCCAGTGCTTCAGCATGTGGTCGTTTGCGCCGCCGCTGTTAACCTGAGCATTTCTAAGCGGTAGCCCGCCGATGGCCACAAACATTTCGCAATGTTCTGCCAGCACGGAGAAATGGGTGTGTTGTTTATGCAGCGGGCTTAACGGGCCAAGAATATGCGGCAGGATCCGTTCTCCGGCCGCGCTGCTGTAGGTATTGGTACTGGCGGTGTAGCCGCCAAAGCCTTTAAGAAAACGGTGCAGCTGGCTTTGGGCATGGTGAAAGCGCCCGGCGCTGGCCCAGCCGTAAGAGCCGCCAAAAATCGCTTCGTTGCCACATCGCTCCTGCACCGAGCGGAGATCGCGTGCCAGCAAATCCAACGCCTGCTCCCAGCTCACCTCGACAAAAGGCTCTTTCCCTCTGCCTTCGCGTGAGGCCGGGCCATTTTGCAGATAGCCGAGGCGAACTGCCGGGCGACGAATCCGGGTATTCCCGGTGACGGCATCCGCCAGAGACTGGCCGATGCGGGAGGGGTTTTTGTCCCACGAGACGGGAGAAATGGCGGCGATACGATCGCCCTCGGTGGTGACCTGGTAGGTTCCCCAGTGCATTACCGCCAGCTGATGTTCCGCTTTCATGCTTATACCATGCGTTTTCAATAGGGCTAATGCGGCATCATACGGGGAGGTGGGCGCAAAGAGGAAATTCATCCAGCGATGAAAAATAAGGCAAATTGGTCGAACTTTAGCGAATACTGTTTCATTTAAATAAGTCGACAGGATTTATAATTAACTGGAAAGAATATATCGTCGTTTAATTTTATTTTAAGGGGTTTTGTTTTCTCTCTAAAAATAATTAACCCATGTATTTAGTGTTGTTGAATTATTTTCTTGTTGTCTGTTTTACATGTGTTTTTTTCATGTTTGTTTACTTCATTCTAAAGTGACTTAAAGACATGGCTGTGAAAGTATAAGATATATCTATTTTTTATTTTGGCTTGATAATGCTTGTTGTCATGCTGTCGCTTAATGGTCTTTTTTTGCCGGAGGCCAGGGCGCTCGCGACATTTATTGTCTCAAATAAGTGTAGCGGAATAAGCCCTTGCTGCCAGGCTGAAACCCGGATCATCAGGCGTAAGTGTGAATAATAACTACAGGATAACTATAGCAATGAAGGGTAAAAAAAGACTTCTGTCTGCCGCCGTAGGCCTGGTGTCGCTGGCATCAGGTGCTGCTTTCGCCGCAGACACGCTCTCATTACAGGGGAAAACAATCGGGGTTGCCGTCGTGGGAACCCAGCACTTTTGGGATCGCGAAGCCTATAAGGGCGCTACCGAAGAAGTGGAAAAGCTGGGCGGCAAGGTTATCGGCGTGGATGGTGGCAGGGATAACCAGGTTCATGCCAATAACCACGATATTCTGCTGTCCCGGAAGGTAGATGCCGTAATCAGTATTTTGGGCGACAGTGCCGTTGAGCCTAAATTTAAAGCATTGCGCGACGCGGGTATTCCGGTCTTTACCGTTGACCATGTTTCTCAGTATTCCGTGAATAACACGACGTCTGACAACTACACTTTGGGTTCAACCATTGGCCGTTATATGGCTGATGCGCTTGGCGGCAAAGGTAATGTTGCGGTATTTAACGCATTCTCTAATTCATTACGTATTTGCGGCATACGTTATGACCAATGGAAATATGTCCTGAAGGACTACCCGGATATTAAAATTATTCAACCGGAGCTGGCAGAACAATTTGCTAACTCGCCGGAGGATGCTCGTAAGAAAACCCTCGAGTTACTTAGCCAGTATCCGAAAGGCAAGCTGGATGCTATCCATGTAGCCTGCTGGGACCAGCCGGCTATCGGTATCGTGCAGGCGCTGGAAGAGACCGGACGTGATAAAGATGTGAAGGTCACCGCCATCGACGCCGGCCCGGAAACGCTGGAAATCATGGCGGAAAAAGACAGTCCGCTGGTGGCCAACGTTGCTCAGCAGCCTCACCTGATTGGCCAGACGTCTGCCGAAAACGTGGCTCGCTACTTCGCAGGCCAGAAGCTACCAATTCAGACCTTTATCCCGGTTATCCCGGTGAAAGGCCCGGATGAAGCTAAAGCCGTGTACAAAAAACTGGGTTACGGTGAGCTGAAGTAGTGGACGCGGCAAAAACGCAGCGCGGCCTGGTGATGGACCGCATCAGTAAACGATTTGCCAATGTGACCGCGTTAAACGCGGTCACGCTGACGATCGGCCCCGGTGAAATTCACGGGCTTATCGGTGAAAACGGCGCGGGCAAATCCACCTTAATTAAAATTCTTGCCGGGGTTTACCAGGCCGATGGCGGCGCGGCCACGCTCGACGGCATCCCGCTTCCGCTGGGTAAGCCCGCGGCGATTGAGGCCCAGGGAATACGCGTTATTCATCAGGAACTTAATCTAATCCCACATTTTACCGTTGCCGAGTCGGTGTTTCTGGGGCAGGAATATCGCCGTGCCGGTGGGCTGTTGGACAGCAGGCGTATGCGACAGGCGACGAGAGATTTTTTCCTCCGTACCTGGCAACTGGATATCAACCCCGACCGCCTGATCCGGCAACTGAGTCTGGCCGAACGCAAGCTCGTGCAAATCGCCAGGGCGCTGATTGACGGCGCGGCAAAGCTGGTGGTCTTCGACGAACCTACGGCGCCGCTCGAAGCTCACGAAGCGAGCCTGGTGTCTGACGCTATCCTGCGTCTCAAGGAGCAGGGCATCGCGATTCTGTACATCTCCCATTACCTCAACGAAATTGCCGCGCTGTGCGATGCGGGCACCGTGCTGCGCAACGGGGAAGTGGTGGGCTACCCGGATCGCGAAGTGCTGCAGAATACCGATGCCGTCATTCATATGATGGTCGGCAGAGAAATTGACCGACTTTATACCCCTCGTCAGCACGAGGCTGATACCACGGCTGGAGAAACACCGCTGCTTGCCGTGCGTTCGCTGTCTGACGGGCAGCAGCTACAGGACATCAGCTTTGAAATCCGTAAAGGTGAAATTGTCGGTCTGGCAGGGCTGCTGGGCGCGGGAAGGGACGTGCTGGTGGATACACTTTACGGACTGAACACGGCGAAAAAGGGCGAGATTGTCATAGAAGGGCGCTCCCGCCGTATTCGCTCCCCGCGGCAGGCTATCCGGGCCGGTATGGCGCTTGTACCTCGCGATCGCCGTCATCAGGGGCTGATCCTGCCGTTTTCGGCCACCGATAACATCAACCTTGCGTCGCTGCCGGACACGGCAACGTTTGGCTGGGAACACCGTTCCCGGGCGCTGCAAAAAGCCCTGGACTGGATTGCGCGGCTGAGTATTCGTCCTGCACTCCCGGCGCTGCCAGTACGCTTTATGAGTGGTGGAAATCAGCAAAAGGTGATTCTTGCCCGCTGGCTGGGGACTGACGCCCGCTTGTTTATTCTTGATGAGCCCACGCTCGGCGTCGATATCGGCGCACGCAGCGATATCTATCAGCGCACCCGACAGCTTGCCGAGCAGGGGCGTTCGGTGCTGGTTTCTTCCAGCGACGCGACCGAACTGCTGGGCCTGTGCGACCGCATTCTGGTGATGTGGCGCGGGGAAATGGTGGCGAACTTGCCCACTCAGGGACTGACCCTTGACGCGCTACTGGCAACGATTAACGGTGGGCAGGAGCATGCAGCATGATGATTGAAATTCGCCGTTTTGGGACAGGTCGCTCCGTTGCGTTGTTTGAAAAATTTCCGCTGCTGCTGTTTGTTGGCCTGTTTGTCTGGCTAAGCATTCAATCGCCGTGGTTCCTTAGCTGGCAGAACATCAGCCTGATGTTGGTGCAAAGCGTGCCGCTGGCGATCCTGAGCTTTGGCCTTGTCTGCGTGATTGCTGCCGGGGGAGATGACGTCGTTTCCGGCGGGATCGATCTTTCGCTCCCGGCCATCGCCGTGTTCGGCGTGGCGCTGTTAAGCCTGGGCATGAGCGAATGGCTGACGCCGTGGCCGCTGCTCTTACTGCTGGTGGCGGCGCTGAGTCTGCTGTGCGGGGGCATCAACGCGCTGTTGGTACTGGTTACCGGACTGCCACCGCTGTTGGCAACGCTCTCAACCTCGGTGGCCTTTACCGGCCTGACCGATCTGCTGACCGGGCAGCGCCGGATTAGCGTCAGCGACCCGCTGATGGTGGCGTTTCGCGACGGCAGCATGCTGGGCATTCCTTATGTGCTGATTTATCTGCTGCTGGTCTTCGTAGGCTTCCAGCTTTTGCTGCATCACACCCGCTTTGGCCAGCACTTGCAGGCGACGGGGGGCAGCAAAGACATGGCGCAGATGTCCGGGCTTAACGTGCGCCGTCTTATCCTCGCGTCCTGGCTTATTGCCGCCGTTGCGGCCGGGCTGGCGGTCTTCCCGCTGCTGGCGCAGGGGTCGGGCAGTTCCAGCGGAACCGCTACGCCTTTACTGATGGAGACGGTGCTGGCGACCTTCCTGGGCGCAGCCTTCTCCCGTCGCCGCGTGGTTACCGTTTGGGGGGCGCTTCTGGGGGCTATCCTGGTCAACGCCTTGTCTAACGGTCTTGGATTACTGGGGGTTAATATCTTCTGGGTCGGTGCCATTAAAGGCGGACTGATTCTTGTGGTGCTGGCGGCTTCTGCCCTGCAGCAGAAAGGGGGCAATAAATAATGAAAGTTTTTTCTGCTCTGGCGGCAACGCGTCCGGCCGGTGAGTCCGGGAGAAAACCGCTGGCCTGGCTGTCACGTGCGGGCTTTGTGCTGGTCACGCTGTTTTTCATTGTCCTGTTTAGCTGGTCAAACCCCGTTTTCCTGACGCTGGATAACTGGAGCAATTTGCTTCAGGGCAGCGCCATTCTGTTGATTGTGGCGCTGGCGATGACGCTGATTGTCAGCGCCGGGGCGATCGATCTCTCCGTCGGCGTGGCTATCGACTTTGGCGCCATGCTGGCTTTAATTGCGCTCAAAACCTGGCAGCTTCCCTGGCAGGTGGCTGTGCTGTGCGCCCTGTTGGGCGGCGTGGTGATAGGCCTGGTCAACGCTTTTCTTATCCTCGCCTGCCGCATTAAACCGTTTTTGGCGACGCTAGGTACCTGGTTTATTGCCAGCAGCGCCGAGCGTATTTACACCGACGGCGGCGGGGCGATTTCCTGGCGGCGCATGGCCCCGGAATATCACGATTTAGCGGTGGGCAATGTTGGAGGGATCCCCACGCCGGTGCTTATCGTGCTCGTGGTCTGGCTGGTCGCCTGGCTGCTGACCGAACGGACGCTGTTTGGTAAGTGGGTGCGTGCGATTGGGCAAAACAGTGAAGCGGCGCGTATAGCCGGGATAGCCGATAAGCGAACCCTGTTCTGGGTGCTGATTGCCGCTTCGGCAATGTGTGCCGTGGGCGGCATTATTCTGTCTGCCAACCTGCGCCAGTTTACGCCGCTCGCCGGGCAGTCTTACCTGATGGATGCCATTGCCGCCGTGTTTATCGGCACCGCTTTTCAGCGTCAGGGGCGCGTGAGCATGGGGGGGACGCTTGGCGGCGTGCTGTTCCTCGCGATTATTGATAACGGGCTTAACCTGATGGGGCTGAACTACCTGGTGAAAGAGGCGCTGGTGGGCGTGATCCTGGTGGTGGCGCTGGCCGTTTCATTCTGGCAGGCGCGACTGCGCCAGCAGCACCAGTGAGGGCGTTATGAGCAAATTTGACGCTGTTTTTGTGGGCCTGACCATCCTGGATATTGCGGGGCGCCCTGTAGTGGGCATCCCCTCCGGCGGCGGCGTGCAGTTTATTGAGCAAATTCGCCTCAACCCGGCGGGAACTGCCGCCGGGGCTTTAGTGAATGCCGCCAAACTGGGCATTCGCACGTCAACCGTGGCCTGCCTGGGCGAGGACGAAAAAGCCGAGTTTATTCTGGGCAGCTACCACCGGCTGGGGATTGACTGTTCGCTGATCCAGCGGACGTTGCAAAAAGAGACATCGGCGACGATTTTGCCCATTCGCCCAAACGGTGAGAGACCTGCACTGCACTGCCGGGGCGCATCCGATGAGTTGTTCGTCGCTGAGGCTGATTTCGGTCGGGTACTGAATACGCGCTATCTGCACCACGGCGGCACCGGGCTGCTTGCGGCCATGGATGGCGGCCAGAGCGCTCGTTTACTGGCCGCGGCGAAAGCGTGGGGCGTCATCACCAGCTTTGATTTAATTGCACCGGATAGCAATACGCTGGCGCTCTTACGTCCGCTGCTGCCTTATGTGGATTATTTTATGCCTGCGCTCGAAGAAGCCGCATTTATCTCCGGGCGACAGGCGCCCGCAGAGATTGCCGATTTCTTCCTGGCGCTGGGTGCGAAATGCTGCATTTTTAAAGACAGCGTGCGAGGCTCCTGGCTATTCAGCCCCGAGAAAACCCGTCACTTCCCGGCCTATAACGTGATTGCCAGCGACACAACCGGTTGCGGAGACAGCTATTGCGGCGGGTTCATCGCCGCTCTGGCCAGAGGGCTGTCGGAAGACGAAGCCTGCCGGGTTGCTTCCGCAACTGCCGCGCTTGTGGCGACAGGATTAGGCTCTGATGCGGGCGTGGTGAACTGGGAACACTTGCAGGATTTTATGGCGACGACGCCGTTGCTGGCATAAAAAAACGGCCCCGAAGGGCCGTTTTTTCTCTTAGCGCCAGGCGTACAGCAGCGGCTCACCAGCCACAAACCGCTGAAGATCGGCGGCAATCATCGCGGTGTGTTTCTGAATACTTTCTCGGGTTGCCCCGGCGATGTGCGGCGTAATGATGACGTTATCCAGCTCGCTGATAAACGGATGGTCACGCCACAGCGGCTCCTGGTGGTAGACATCCAGCGCCGCGCCACCGAGCGGCCCGTGGCGCAAGGCTTCGATGAGATCGGCTTCCACCACCACGGAGGCGCGGGACGTATTGATCAGCTTCGCGCCCGGTTTCATGCTTTGCAGCAGGGACGCGTTGACCAGACCATCGCTGTGCGGCCCGCTGCTCAAATGCAGGCTGACAATATCTGACTCGCGGAACAGCGCGTCGAGCGTGGTTTTATGCAGCCCCGGCTCGTCGATATCCTCGGCGGCGACAAACGGATCCACCACCAAAATATTCATCCCGAAAGCGCGGGCAATGCGCGCCACGCGGCGGCCAATATTGCCGTAGCCAATCAAACCCAGTGTTTTATTGCGCAGCTCGCCGCCCTTGAACACTTCATAAGGGCTTTCCGGGCTGACGTCCCAGACCACATCTTTGCGCAGGCCGGACTGGGTTTGCTGTTCGCTTTGGCTTTCGCGGGTAAATGCGCCGCGCTTCAGGGCGGCATGGGACTGTGGAATATGACGCATCAGGCCGAGCATCAGGCCCAGCGTGAGTTCGGCGGCGGCATCGGCGTTGCGTCCTGGCGTATAAAGCACGGTGATATTGCGGGCCCGAGCCGCCTGAACATCAATATTCACCGGATTGGCGCGAGTACAGGCAATCACTTTCAGCTTAGGACAGCTGTGGATCACCTCGGCGGTGATGTCGTCATAGCTGGTGACAATCACCTCGGCATCGTGGGCGAGGTCGATAATCTGTGCGGTCTGAAGCTTGGGTTTACCGATGGCCCAACCATCGACAACCAGCTCACCCAGTTGGCTAAACGGTTCAAGGCTGCCCGCATACTCGGCGGTAAAGACGATTTTCATTGTGCATTATCCTGAGAAAGACGTTGTAAAGCCTGGTGCCTGGCCTGCCACACCGGCTGGAGCTGTTCACGCAGCAGGCGGAACACCGGGAACAGCGCCCGGTAGGCGGCATGGGCCTCGGGCTGAGGCTGATAGCGGGTTTGTTCGATAGCCGGATAGTGTTCCAGCGCGCCTACGCTGCGGGCGGCCAGCAGCGCCGCGCCTCTGGCGCTTAGCTCATTAAAGTGGCTGGCAATGACGGTGCGCCCGGTACAGTCGGCGATAATTTGCAGCCAGGTGGCGGAAGCTGCGCCGCCGCCGGTGAGGTAAAGACTGCCCTCACTGGCATAGCCCGTGAGTGAATCCACAATCGCATAGGCCAGCCCTTCAAAAACGGCGCGCTGGAGCGCCGCGCGGGACGTGTGCTGGTCGATGCCAAAGAACCCTGCCCGGGCTGTGGGGCTGTAAAACGGCGCGCGCTCGCCGTTCAGATAAGGCTGCCAGAAAACGCCCCCGCTGCCCGGCGGAATAGCGGCAATCTCTTTTTCCAGCGCAACCAGGTCCGGCGTCAGCGAAATGTGCTGTTGCAGCCAGTCGATATTTGGTGTCCCGGCCTGCATTGGAAACAGGTTAATAAAACTGCCCTGTTCGGTATGGGTGACAAAGCGGGTGCCGCTGCTGACGGTCTCGCGCCCGTGGCACACCACGCCGGTGCAGCAGGTGGTGCCGAGAATGGTATAAATATCCCCGTCATGAATAGCCCCGCAGCCTAGCGCCGCGCTGCACACATCGAGTGCGCCTGCAGCAACTGGCGTCGCTGGCGGCAGGCCGCAAAGCAGGGCGGCGGCTTCACTCAAGCTACCAGCCTGGGCGTCGGGGTGAAGCAGGGGCGGAAAACGTGTTTTCAGATCGTCGATGCCCAGAGCCTGAAGGGCGAAATCGGAAATCTCCCCGGTCAACTGATTCAGCAGCGAAGCGCTGGTGTCGGTTAATTCAAGGGCGGCAACCTGTGTAAGCCGAAAGCGAATCCAGTCTTTAGCAAAGAAGATATAGTCGGCGGCGGCCAGGCGTTCCGGCTGATTTCGCTTGAGCCAGCAGAGCTGCAGGCTGGTGTTACAGGGCTGGAGCTGAGAGCCGGTTTCATCGAACAGGGCTTTGTCGAGGCCAGGCGACTGCAGCAGTTCGTCCATCAGCGCCCGGCTGCGGGTGTCGCTCCAGAGAATACCCGGGCCCACGGGATCGCCGTTTTTGTCGCTCAGCCAGACGCCTTCCCCCTGGCCCGCCAGGCCGATGGCCTTGAGTTTGCCCTGCTGTAATGCCGGGCTGTCGGCCACTTGCCGCAGCGTGCGCACGACGGACTGCCAGAGCTTCTCCATATCCTGTTCGGCGTAGCCCTGTGGGGAAAGCGTGGGAGAAGTGTTTTCCGCAGCGCTGGCGACGGCATGGAAATTACTGTCAAACAGCACGGCTTTGACCCGCGACGTGCCGATATCAATACCCAGGAAATATTCCATACCTTAAACCTCACGCTAGCGAACAGACACAGGAAGATAACGATTAATCGCGCTCGTACAGGCGGCGCTGCATTTCGCATTCGAACAGGAATTCAAGCCCTTCAAGCTGACGACGTGCTTCGGCGACGTCTTTGCCCCAGCAGGTCAGGCCGTGGCCACGCAGCAGGAAACCGTATTTCAGGGGAGCCTGTTCGGCATGCCGTTCAATGCGTTTTGCCAGCGCATCGATGTCCTGATCGTTATCGAAGATAGCAATTGGCACCGTGTCGAGGTGCGTCTGCTGGCCGGTCAGGGTTTTTTGCATTTCATAGCCGCTGATGTTCAACGCCGGGCCTTTTTCAATCCGCGACAGCACGGTGGCATTCACGGTGTGGACGTGCAGCACGACGTTTGCTTCCGGGAAAAGGCGATAAACCAGCGTGTGCAGTCCGGTTTCGGCGGAGGGTTTACGCCCCGACGGCGCCTGATTCGTGGCAATGTCTACCTGCAGGAAATCCTCGCTGGTCAGGCTGCCTTTGTCGCGCCCGGATTCGCTCAGCCAGCACCACTCGGCATCCTGGCGAATGGACATATTGCCGCCGGTCGCCGGAGCCCAGCCTTTAGCGCCAATCCAATGACAGGTGCTGACCAACTGCGAGAGCCTTTCTTGCCACATACGTTATTCCTCAATGCTTTTTAGTTTAACTGTCTAGCCGTCTAAATGGCTGTTTGCATGATGCTATCATTGTGTGAACACTCGGGCAACACTTGCCGGGTGATAAGATATATCGAGCCAATCAGCGGTTTTACACCGAATTTTCTTCTGTGATCGGGCGGATTCGCTTTACGGCAAAACGTCGCTTTGCACAAATGAGTTTTGTTATGTTATAACGTAACAAAATCACAGTAAGACGATGTGCAATATGACGGTCACTCCAATGTTATGCCCCAAAATGCTGCCTGATATTCAGTCACTCAGAAGCCACGATTTCGACATGGCCCTGTCCTGGGTTGGCATGGAACAAATCGACCTTCCGGTGGAGGTCGCGGGGCGCCCGCTGACGGCGAAAGTCAACGCCGGGATCAATCTTCTCCGTTCCCCGGAAGCGGAAAAGGGCATTCATATGTCCCGGATCTATCTGCTGCTGGACGAGCTAACCCAGGGCGAAATTACGCCGGCGGTACTGCGCCGTTTACTGGGAGAATTTTTGGTTTCGCACCAGCGCAGCAGCGACCGCGCCAGCGTGGAAATCACCGGCGAACTGCTGCTGTCCCGCAAATCTTTAACCTCAAACCACTTTGGCTGGAAGGCTTACCCCATCCGCATCCTGGCGGAGCGTGGGGAAAGTTTTGCCGTCACGCTTCGGGTGGGGATCCCGTATTCATCTACCTGTCCGGCCTCGGCGGCGCTGAGTCGCAATCTCGCGCAGCAGCAGTTTCAGCGGGACTTTGGCTCGCGAAAGGAGGGGGTGTCCGTCGAAGAAATGCTGGCCTGGCTGGGCGAGAAGGGCATGCCGGGCACGCCCCACAGCCAGAGAAGCTGGGCGTGGGTTAGCTGCCAGCTGAAGCCGGATGTTGCTACGTTGCCTTTCGAGGAACTTATCGACCGCTGCGAGGCTGCGCTTGGCACGGCGGTGCAAACGGTGGTTAAGCGTAGCGACGAGCAGGCCTTCGCCCTGGCCAATGGCCAAAATTTGATGTTTTGCGAAGACGCCGCTCGCCGCCTGAACAAGGCGATGCAGGACGCGCCTTTTAGCACCGCTTTTAGCCTTCGCGTTGAGCATCAGGAAAGCCTCCATGCGCACAACGCGGTGGCCCGTATTCACTGGACAGGAAATCACCATGCTGCGTAAAAACCCTTCAGGCCATCTGCCACAGGTCTCTCCCAAAGCGTACATCGATCCCACGGCGGTGATTTGTGGCCGGGTCATTATTCATGACTATGTTTATGTCGGGCCTTACGCGGTGATCCGCGCCGATGAGCTGAACGCCGAAGGCGACATGGATCCTATCGTGATCCATTCCCATTCGAATATTCAGGATGGCGTGGTTATTCACTCGAAAAGCGGGGCGCCGGTGACCATTGGCAGCGGTACGTCGATTGCGCACCGGGCGATTGTGCACGGCCCTTGCCGGGTCGACGAGCGGGTGTTTATCGGCTTTAACAGCGTACTTTTTAACTGCCACGTACAAACCGGCTGCGTCATTCGCTACAACGCGGTGGTTGATGGGGTGACACTGCCGAAACAAACGTATATTCCGTCCACCGAGCGCGTGGGGCCTGACTCTGATTTAAGCCACTATTCACGGGTTGACCCCGCTTCGGTGCAGTTTTCTGAAGAGGTGGCCAACACCAACGTCAAGCTGGTGGAAGGTTACCAACTGCTGCGCAACGAGTTCTGAGCATGCCTTTTTCCCCCGGAGAACCAGCAGCCGAGTTAAGCGTTTCCCTGCGGGCGATTGCCCGTCCGCAGGGCGCAGCCTGGCCGGTGGCGATTAATTTTCACCTGACAAAAGGTGAGCGGCTCAGCGTGATTGGGCCAAACGGCAGCGGCAAAACGTCGCTGCTGCGGGCGCTGAGCCAGGAACTAAAGGCCGAGGGGGAAATAACGCTGGCGGGCCGCCCCTTAAATAAGCTCAACCCGCAGCTGCGGGCGAAGCTCGTGGCGGTCATGTCGCAAAACGATCTCCCCGATTTGCGTCTCTCCATTGAGGATTATGTCGCGTTAGGCCGGCTCCCGTTTGCCCGTGATATGCCGGAGCCAGAACATCGCTGCATTGTGTGTGGGGCGATGAAAGAGGTTGGTGTGCTCGGGATGCGGCATAAATCGCTGGCCTGTCTGTCCGGCGGGGAAAGGCAGCGGGCAATTCTGGCGCGAACGCTGGCGCAAACCTCCCGGTTGCTGTTACTGGATGAGCCGACTAATCATCTGGACCTGGCGGCACGGGAAGAACTGTTAGCGCTGGTGAAAGCTCGCGGCACAACGGTTATCGCCGTCCTGCACGATCTCAACTTAATCGAAGGGTTTGCGGACAAGGTCCTTATTTTGTCGGCGGGGCGACAGCAGGCTTTTAACGTGCCCGACGCCGCGCTGAATACCGAAACACTTCGCCCCATTTTCGGCCTCGACAGCTTTACCGTTGACCATCCAGGCCAGCAAGGCAGACGAGTCCGTTTTTTTGAACCTTCGCGCCCACGGTAAATTTTCAGGGATCGCTATGATGTTAAAAATCGCTACCGGCTTCTGGCTGGCCTTTACCTCCTTTACTGCCTTTGCCTCCGGTTTCCCGGTGACCATTGAGAGCTGCGGTAAACCCATTGTCTTTACCGCAGCACCAAAGCGGGCGGTAATCAACGACCTGAACATGTCGGAGATGGCTTTTGCTCTGGATTTACAGCCGCAGATTGTGGGTCTGATCGGCATCTCCGGCTGGTACAAAATGACGCCCGAATTTAAGCGACAAATGGGGACGATCCCTGAGCTTGCGCCCAAATACCCCTCGCTTGAAACGCTGCTGGCCGCCGAGCCAGATTTCTTTTTCGCGGGCTGGAATTACGGCATGAAAGTGGGGGGCGACGTTACACCTCAAAGTCTTGCCAAATACGGCATCAAAACCTTTGTGCTCAGCGAAAGCTGCGCGATTTCCGGGGAAAGCAAAACCAAGGCGACCCTGGATCTGCTTTATAACGATGAGCTTACGCTTGGCAAAATTTTTGGTAAGGCGGAGGTTGCTCAGAAGCTGGTTGACGGCTGGAGAGCGCGGCTGGCGGCCCTCCCCAAAGCACTACCGGGCGCAAGGCCACTGAAAGTCTTTGTGTATGACTCCGGGGAAGACAAACCGTTTACCAGCGGAAAATACGCCATGCCGCAGGCCATTATCGAGGCCGCTGGCGGTAAAAACGCCATGGAAGGGCTGGACACCAGCTGGGGGACAACCTCCTGGGAAAATGTTGCGTCGGCCGAGCCGGATGTCATCATTCTGCTGGATTACCAGACCGGCGGGGGCGCTGATTCGCTCCGCCAGTTCCTTGAGCGCCACCCGCTGATGAAGCTCACCCCGGCGGTGAAACAGCATCGATATCTAAAACTGCAGTACGCCGAGTTGACGCCCGGCCCGGCAAATATCGCCGCGGTTGAGAAGCTCGCTCGCGTTCTGTTCGCGGCACAGTGAGGGTTTTAGCCTGGCGTTACCGCCGGGCCGCATGCCTGGCGGGGTTTCTCGTCATATTGTTTGCGGTGCTTAGCTTAACGGAAGGCTCGGTCCGGCTCAGCCTGAATCAGGTGGTAAACGCGCTGCAACCGACGGCAACGGACATTTCACCGATGATTCGTGGGATCGTGCTGGACATCCGGCTGCCCAGAACGCTTCTCGCCCTGATGACCGGCGCGGGGCTGGCGGTGGTGGGCACGCTGCTGCAAACGGCCACGCGCAATGAGCTGGCGGACCCTTTTTTGTTCGGGCTTTCTTCGGGCGCGTCTGCCGGAGCGGTGCTGGTTTTTACCCGCTTCGGCGACTTCTTCGGCGTCTGGACGCTACCGGCGGCCGCTTTTGGCGGCGGGCTGCTTTCTTCGGTTGCGGTGCTGTCTTTATTCCAGCTCAAACGCGAACGGGGTGCCGAAACGCTGATTATTTGCGGGCTGGCGATCTCTTTCTTGTTCGGGGCGTTAACCAGCTACCTGATATTCGCCGGTGACCAGCGTACGGCCAGCTCGGTTTTATTCTGGTCGCTCGGCGGCCTGGGGTTGGCGCGATGGGATAACCTGGGATTTGCGCTGGGCGGTTTGCTGCTGCTGGCCACATTTTGCCTGTTGAGATGGCGATCGCTGGATGGATTGCTCGCGGGGGATCGCACCGCATTTTCGCTGGGCATTAACGTGACCCGCCTGCGCACCGAAATTTTTCTTTGCTGCGCTTTTTCGACCGCCATTTTTGTATCGCTGACCGGCGTGATTGGCTTTGTCGGGCTGATGGTGCCGCATCTTTGCCGCCATTTTTCCGCCATTAAGCACGCCAGGCTGCTGCCTTTGTGTGCCCTTGTCGGGGCCTGTTTGTTGTGCGGCGGCGATTTGGTCAGCCGGGTGCTGGTTGCGCCGCAGGAGCTGCCCATCGGCATTATTACCGCCGGAATTGGCGGGCTGTTTATTGTTGTGATGGTTGCCCGACGCTAGCGCAGCCTTTTTAAGCCGGAGAAAACGACTAATGAAACCTCTGTTACTGACCAACGCGCTGATGATGAATGAGGATCGGCGTTACCAGGGCGATCTGCTCATTGTGGACGGGCGAATTGAAAAAATAGCCGCTGCGATCCCGGCTCGTACCACGTGGAATGTGCGCGATCTTGCCGGGAAGTGGCTGCTGCCGGGCATGATAGACGATCAGGTACATTTTCGTGAACCGGGGTTGATGCATAAGGGCACGATTGCCAGCGAGTCACGCGCGGCGGTGATGGGCGGGATCACCAGCTATATGGAAATGCCCAACGTTTCGCCGCCAACCACCACCAGACTGGCGCTGGAAGGTAAATTTCAACGAGCCGCCGAGTGTTCGCTGGCCAATTACAGTTTCTATTTCGGTGCCACCAACGACAATCTGGAAGAACTTAAGGCGCTGCCAGCCGATGCCGCCTGCGGCGTAAAAGTGTTTATGGGTGCCTCCACCGGCAACATGCTGGTGGATGACGAACGCATTCTGGAGGCTATTTTCCAGCATGCGCCGGGGCTGGTGGCCACGCATTGCGAAGATACGCCGACTATCAAACGTAATGAGGCGCTGTGGCGAGAGCGATATGGGGAGCAGATCCCGGCCGCAGAACACGCAGCTATTCGCTCGGTTGAGGCCTGCCTGCTTTCATCTTCCCGGGCGGTCGCGCTGGCGAAAAAGCACGGCACGCGGCTGCATGTGCTGCATATCACCACGGCCGATGAGCTGGCGTTGTTTGAGCCCGCGCCCACGCTTGAAGCCTTACGCAGAAAAACGATCACGGCGGAAGCCTGTATCCATCACCTCTATTTTAATCAGGATGATTACGCGGCGCTGGGGCACAGGCTGAAGTGCAACCCGTCGGTGAAGGGCCAGGAACACCAGCGGGCGCTATGGCAGGCAGTTAAGACTGGCGTGATTGATATTATTGCGACCGACCATGCGCCGCACTTGCTGGCGGAAAAGCAGCATGATTATTTCTCGGCTCCGTCGGGATTGCCGCTGGTGCAGCACGCGCTGCCCGCGCTGCTGGATATGTGTGCCAGAGGGATTTTCACGCCTGAACTTATCGTCAGAAAAACCAGCCACGCGGTAGCCGAACGTTTTCAGATTAAGGATCGCGGCTATATCCGGGAAGGTTACTGGGCCGATCTGGCGGTGATCAACCCCTGGAAACGCGCCAGCATTGAGGGCAGTAATGTTGCCTACAAATGCGGCTGGTCACCCTTCGAAGGGCACACCTTGCAGGGCGGCGTGGTTGAAAGCACGCTGGTGAACGGGCACCTCGTCTGGGACGGCGAGTCAGTTGCCGAGGGGATTTACGGCCAGGCGCTGGCGTTTAACCGCTAGCGTTCGCGAGGTTTGAACAAATCTTCGATGTAGTGCATCAGCTCGGACATTTGTTGCAGGATATTGGCGCTGTCCACAATCAGCGCTCCCCAGAGGACAATCAGCGCAGCAACCATGCCTGCGGCTGAATAGTAAAACAGTTTCATCACAGCATCATATTGGCAGGAATTTGCCTCATTATAGCGAGACATGGCGGCCTGTCAGTAAATGATGGGCAGATGCCGGCGACATCTGCCCGGGAAAATTAGCGGGCGTAGCGAGGCGCTGGCTGCCCTACGCCTGCCGCATCAAACATCGCCTGCGCCGTAGTGGCGTAGGTTTCCCACAGGCTGAGATCGTGCAATGGCGGGATGGTGACAGCTTCCCCGCTGTCCAGTCCGGCCAGGGCGGAATCCACCAAATCATCCACTTTCATGACCGCACCTTCAGGCAATGAGTCCACCGACACGCCCGCACGATCCCAAATTTCGGTTGCTGTAGCCGCGGGCAGCACCGCCTGAATACGAATGCCGGTGCCGGCAGCTTCGGCCTGCAGAACTTTCGTCAGGTTCAATACATAGCCCTTTGTGCCGCTGTATACCGCGCTGCCCACCCAGCTCTGTACTGCCAGAATCGACGAGATATTGATCAGCGTGCCGCTGTTCTTTTGCTGGAAATTAAGCAGGGCGGCATGGCTCAGGCGAGTTAACGCCGTGATGTTCAGCGTGATAAGCGCCTGATGTTGTTCCACGCTGGCGGCGGTAAACGCTGCGCTGTGGGCGGTGCCCGCGTTGTTAACCAGCACGCTGATGCGCGGATCTTTCAGGGCCTCCTCAACGGCGGCAATGTCCTGGTCGTTAACCAGATCGGCTTTTAGCGTAGTCACGGTTATGCCGTGGCGGGCTTCAAGCTTCGCGGCCAGATCGCGCAGGCGATCTTCGCGCCGGGCAACCAGCAGCAGATCAAAACCTCGGGCCGCAAAACGATCGGCATAAACCGCACCAATACCGGAAGATGCGCCGGTAATGACCGCAATAGAACGAGAGTTAGCCATAAAACACCTCACATGAAGGAGAGTAACGTTAATGTGGTTTCATAATGAAACTTTGAGGTAAATGTAGATTTGTTGGTTTTATTATGCAACCAATATGAGGGATGTTTTTTCGTTATGCGCAGGAATTGCTAAAGGGAATATTAATAAGCACCTGAATAACAGATGCTTATTGGTCAGGAGGAGGAACGTGCCTGAGTGATTATTTCGTCCGGTTTTAGCTCACGACCATCTTCGGCCTGTAAGGTTAGCTTGCGGATAGGACGATGCTGCTGGCTGTCGACGAGGACGCTGCGTGTCTCATCTTTGGCGTAGAGGTTTTCGCAGCCCCACTGTGAGAGGGCTGCTAAAACGGTCTGCAGCGCCCGGCCTTTTTCCGTCAGCACGTACTCGTGCCAGGCGCTGCCGTCCGATGCCGGGCGAAGCTCAAAAATACCGTTATCGACGAGCTGTTTCAGGCGAACGGTCAGCATATTTTTGGCGATGCCGAGGTTTTTTTGGAACTCACCGAAGCGAGACATGCCGTTCAGCGCATCGCGCACGATCAGCAACGACCACCAGTCGCCGATCACGTCCAGCGTGCGGGCAACCGAACAGACGCTGTCTTCAAGGCTCTTACGTTTCATCATTCCTCCGATGGGTTTGCCGGGTTCTATTATAAAACTTTTTGTATGAGAGGCTGAGCGGTAATTTCAATGATACCAGGCGGCCAGCGTACGGCGCAGGCTGTCTATCAGACGCTGTTTCCATTCCACGGTGGAGGTCCGGTACTGCAAAAACAGGCTACCAATAGCCTGGTCGCCGGACAGCGGCAGCGTAAAAAGCTGGGCTTTGTTATTCAGGGTATCAAACCATGGGGCCGGCACGATAGCCATCAGCGGGGCATTGCGCAGGGCGGGAGCGAGCTGTCCGTAGTCGCTACAGGTAAAGGCCAGGCGGCGTTCGAGCCCGGCACGTGCCTGCTGGCGATCGAGCTCGTTAATGCCCTGTGGCCAGGGGTGACAATAGAAATGATCAAACTGCGGCAGTTCGTCAAAGGTCAGAGTTTCACGCCCGTTAAGTCTGGAGGACAGTGGTTCGCCGAAAACAGCAATCAGGCGCGTGCTGCCTACGCGCTCATAATGCAGGGCACTGACGCGTTTTTGATGATCGCCAATCGCAATCAACAAATCTATTCGTCCCTCCAGCAGCTCATCACGCCACGCACGCCGTTCAAACGTCAGGCATTCAATAATGGCCCCAGCCTGATGCCCTTTGCGGGCGAGTTCCGGCGTGAGCAACACATTCAGCGCCGGGGGCAGAACCAGACGAAATCGGCGCTCCTCCGCATGCTCTTCGCCAAATAATTCTTCATTCAGGGACACGAAGAGCGGGATCAGGCGTTCTTTAATACCGAGTGCGAAAGATGTGGGCACCTGGGCATTGCCTTCCCGACGAAAAAGCGGATCGCCCAGGGCATCACGCAGGCGGGCGAGAGCATGGCTGACGGCGGACGGGCTAAGCGCCAGCTTTTGCGCCGTTCGGCTGGTCGAGCCGGTGGTTAACATCACGTACAGCACCTTCAGCAGATTCATGTCTAATTGCAGGATATTCACGCCATCATTTCTCAATTGCATCGGACTAAATTGCCCGGCAGTATACTGCGCCTCCTGACCAAAAGGAGCCACCTGTGAACCGTTATAGTCTGTTATTTACCTGCATGATTTCAGTCTTCTCTGCCGGCAGTTCTGCGGCATTAAATCCAACCCAACCGCTGTCTGCCGCGCCGCCTTATTCGCTTTTTGAAGGCTGGGCCAAACCGGTCAAACCGTTCCGTATGGCAGCGAACGTCTGGTATGTCGGCACCGAAAATCTCTCGTCCATTTTGATTACCACGCCTGAGGGGCATATTCTCGTCGACGGTGCGCTGGACGCAAGCGCCAGCGGCATCAAAGAGAACATTGCTTCTCTGGGTTTTGATATTCGCGACGTGCGGTTCATCCTCAACAGCCATGCCCGGCTCGATCAGGCCGGGGGCATTGCCAAACTGAAAAAGTGGAGCGGGGCAAAGCTGGTTGCCAGCAGGGAGAATGCTGACCAAATGGCGCGGGGAGGCAAAGAGGATTTTGCGCTGGGAGACGCGCTGCCCTTTCCACCGGTCACCACGGATAAAATCATTCATGACCACGAGACGCTAAAGCTGGGTGGCGTAACCGCGACAGCGCTGCTGACACCGGGGCATCTGCCGGGCAGCACGTCATGGCTGTTTGCGCTGCCAGGTGGGTACACGCTTATTTACGCCGACAGTCTCGCCACGCCGGACTATTATCTGGTGGCGAACAAGAATTACCCGACGCTGGTGAACGACATCCGCCACAGTTTTGCCACGCTCGCGGCACAAAAAGCGGACATTTTTGTGGCGAACAAAGGGGAACGCTTTGGTCTGGCGGAGAAACAGGCCCGGCTTGCCGCCGGAGATAGCAACGCCTTTATCGACAGAGACGGGTTACAACGCTATGTGGATCTCTCTCGCCAGCGCTTTGAAGCGCAGCTGAAACAACAAACGGAATAATAGGGCTTTTTGCGATCCGCCAGGCAGGTCAGCTGTCATTTTTCTGTCACAATATATTCTTCACATTTTATTAATCACTCCCTGAGGAATAAGTAATGAAGAAAAAAATTGTTGCCTCATTGCTGGCCGCCGCCTGTCTTGCCCCAGGCCTGGCGAAAGCGGACACCGTGCCGGACGGCTACCAGCTGCAGCAGGTTTTGCTGATGAGCCGTCATAACCTGCGCGCGCCGCTGGCCAACAACGGCAGCGTGCTTGAGCAGTCTACCGCGCAGGCATGGCCGGAGTGGGATGTGCCTGGCGGGCAGCTCACCACCAAAGGCGGGGTGCTGGAAGTCTATATGGGGCATTACATGCGTGAATGGCTGGCGAGCCAGAATCTGGTAACCAGCGGCGAATGCCCGGCGCCGGAAAGCGTTTATGCCTATGCCAACAGCCTTCAGCGCACCGTCGCTACCGCGCAATTCTTCATTACCGGGGCTTTCCCTGGCTGCGATGTGCCGGTACATCACCAGGAAAAAATGGGCACCATGGACCCGGTGTTCAACCCGGTGATCACCAACGACTCGCCGGAGTTTAAAGCCAAAGCCGTTCAGGCGATGGAAAAACAGCGCACTGAATACAAGCTGGCCGACAGCTATAAACTGCTGGAGCACATTGTCGGCTATAAAAACTCGCCAACCTGCAAAGAGAAGCAGCTATGTGAGCTGAACGGGCCAAAAGACGTCTTTAGCGCCAATGCAACTCAGGAGCCGGGCGTTAACGGTTCCCTGAAGGTGGGCAATGCCCTGGTCGATGCGTTCACGCTGCAATATTACGAAGGTTTCCCGATGGACCAGGTCGCGTGGGGAAAAATCAAAACGGCGGAACAGTGGCGCGTGCTTTCCCAGCTCAAAAATAGCTATCAGGACACGCTGTTTACTTCCCCGGAAGTGGCCCGCAACGTCGCGGCTCCGCTGGTGAAATACATTCAGAACGCGTTAACGTCCAAAGCAGCCGCTTCAGGGCCGAAAGTGACGCTGATGGTGGGGCATGATTCGAACATTGCGTCGCTGCTGACCGCGCTGCAGTTCAAGCCTTATCAGCTGCCGGGGCAGTATGAGCGTACCCCGATTGGCGGCAATATTCTGTTCCAGCGCTGGCATGATAAGACCAACAACCGCGACCTGCTGAAAGTGGAATACGTTTACCAGAGCGCCGACCAGCTGCGCAATGGCGATGTGTTAACCCTGAAGCACCCGCCAAAACGTGTGACGCTGGAGCTGGAAGGCTGCCCGACGGACACCAGCGGCTACTGCTCATGGGATAAGTTTAGCGAAGTGCTGAATGAAGCCGTGAAGTAAGAAGAGGCTGCCCCCGAAAGGGGGCAGCAGAAGGATTAAACGTTTTTGCGCTCGATGGTCTGTTCGCCCCAGAAGAGCGAGTCCTTATCGGTTTTAGCAAAGGCGAGCGGCAGGACTTCATCGCTCCCTTCTTCCCAAATTTTTTCGGCCAGCTTTTCGTCATACTTCGCCAGCTCAAAAATGGCTTCTGCAATTTCTGGTGAGGTGTTGCGAAGACTCGCCCACTCGCCAACGTGGTGGGCTTTTGCCTGAGATGTGGTCATCACTCCTCCGTTAACCTTTCAGTTTAACCGCCAGGCCTGCGACGTGCTCTCCCTGATAGCGGGCGATCGCCAGTTCTTCCTGACTTGGCTGGCGTGAGCCGTCGCCGCCGGCAATGGTTGTTGCGCCGTAAGGCGTGCCGCCGCGAACCTGAGAAACATCAAACAGCTCCTGTGCCGCATAGCCGATAGGCACAATCACCATCCCGTGGTGGGCGAGCGTGGTCCAGGTGGAGGTGATGGTCTGCTCCTGGCCGCCGCCGGTGCCGGTAGAGCTGAATACGCTGCCCAGTTTGCCGTAAAGCGCGCCGGAAGCCCAAAGGCCGCCCGTTTGATCGAGGAAGGTGCGCATCTGGCCGGCCATATTGCCGAAGCGGGTAGGGGTACCGAAGATGATAGCGTCGTAGTCGGCCAGCTCCTGCGGCGTAGCGACCGGCGCGGTATGGGTTTTGCCCCCGGCTTTAGCAAAGACTTCCGGGGACATGGTTTCGGGCACGCGCTTTATCGTCACTTCCGCCCCATCGACTTTCTGTGCACCTTCCGCCACGGCTTTAGCCATAGTTTCGATGTGTCCATACATTGAATAATAAAGCACCAGTACTTTAGCCATCTTGCTTCACTCCTCAGTTGAACTGCAGTTTTACTGCACTCCTTTAAAGATATGACCTGTGGCGCAGAGTGCAAACCTGAATGGCCTTTCCTTGATACATCACAAGCGCAGATGAAATTTTGACCCTGTAGCATTAGCTAACATTTTACTGGCTGTTTTTTGACCATGTAGAAGAGGGGCTTATCGCGCCGCAGTGGAAGGATAAAAAGATAAGCTCACCGGCATGTTTCTGGATATGTCTGAACAGAAGCCCGACCGCGCCGGTGCACTAAGCTTAGAGCCACGCGGAAACGTTGGCGGCAGGCCCGCCTGGCCGCGTGGCAAAAGCGTTCTCTTTTATTGAATGCAATATGATGTCCTAAATCCGGAGGTTAGAAATGGCAAACCATCGTGGTGGTTCAGGTAATTTCGCTGAAGACCGTGAAAGAGCATCAGAAGCAGGTCGTAAAGGTGGCCAGCACAGCGGCGGTAACTTTAAAAACGATCCGCAGCGCGCCTCAGAAGCTGGTCAAAAAGGGGGTAAAAACAGCCACGGCAGCAAAAATAAATAGCCGTGACTTTGTGAAGCGCAGGGCGAATTAACGCTTGCGCCGAAATACCCCGACCGCCGGTTAGCCGGCGGTTTTCTATTTTCCCATTGCAACAAAATGTGACTGGAAGCACTATAGCACATCGACTTTCACCCTGATTTTTCCGGTCTCCCTCATGTCTGCGCCATTAAGCCGTTATAAATTCTCCGTTAAGCCGCAGGAAGCGCTGCTTATCCTCATCACCATGTTCTGGGGCGGCACATTCCTGGCGGTGCAGTACGCCATGACGATGAGCGACCCGTTTTTCTTTGTTGGTCTGCGCTTCGCCACCGCCGCCATTGCCGTCGGGCTGCTGTCGCTGAAATCTCTGCGCGGGTTAACCTGGCTGGAAATCAAAGCGGGGGGGCTGATCGGCGTGGCGATTGCCATCGGCTACAGCATGCAGACCTGGGGACTCCAGACAATTCCCAGCAGCAAATCCGCCTTTATTACCGCGATGTACGTGCCCGTTGTGCCGCTCCTACAGTGGATTTGCCTTGGCCGTATGCCGGGGCTGATGTCCTGGATTGGCGTCGTGCTGGCCTTTGTTGGCCTGATTTTTCTTGCCGGGCCGGAAGGCACCAGCCTCTCGCTGGGGGCCGGGGAAATCATTACGCTTATCGGTGCCGTGGCGATTGCCGCTGAGATAATCCTGATCAGCGCCTGGGCGGGGAAAGTGGATATCAAACGTGTGACTGTAGTACAGCTGGCCACGGCTTCGCTGGTGTCGTTTGCAGCGATGGTCCCTGCCGGGGAAAGCGTGCCGCATTTCAGCCCTGGGCTGGTGATGATTGCCCTGGGGCTTGGGATTTTCAGCGCCATCATTCAGGTGACGATGAACTGGGCGCAGCGCAGCGTGTCGCCGACACGAGCCACGGTAATTTATACCGGCGAGCCGGTTTGGGCGGGGATCTTTGGCCGCATGGCGGGCGAGCGCCTCCCGCTGCTTGCGCTGGTTGGCGGGGCGTTGATCGTCCTCGGGGTGCTGGTTAGCGAACTGAAGCTCAAGCGCAAGAAAGCGGCAAACGCGAAGCGCGACTGGCAGGAAGATACCGAAGGCGAGGGCGTCTGAGCTATACTTCAGGCCAGCGAAAAAAAGGAGAACTCGCATGGCCGCCACCGACATCAAAACCCCTGGACGCCGATCGAAAGCCGTCGCCGCCAAAAAACAGGCCATTCTTGACGCTGCGCTGGCGTTTTTTTCGCAATATGGCATCCACGGCACCAGCCTTGAGCAGGTTGCCGAGCGGGCCGAAGTGTCAAAAACTAACCTGCTTTATTACTACCCTTCCAAAGAAGCGCTCTACATCGCAGTGCTGAAGCAGATCCTGGATATCTGGCTGGCGCCGCTGCGTGCCTTTCGGGAAGATTTGCAGCCGCTGGTGGCGATTGGGGAATACATTCGCCTCAAGCTTGAAGTTTCAAGGGATTATCCGCAGGCGTCGAAGCTGTTTTGCCTGGAGATGCTGCAGGGTGCGCCTTTGCTGAAAGGCGAGCTGACGGGCGACCTGAAGGCCCTGGTGGATGACAAATCGGCGATCGTTGCGGGTTGGGTAGCCAGCGGTAAACTTGCTGCCGTTGACCCGCATCACCTTATTTTTATGCTTTGGGCCACGACCCAGCACTACGCGGATTTTGCCAGCCAGGTTGAGGCCGTTACCGGCAATACGCTGCAGGATGAAGACTTTTTCCGCCGCACGGTGGAAAACGTGCAGCGGATGATTATTGAGGGGATTCGGGTGCGCTAATCGCGCTTACTTAGGGGGCAGGACGCAGCTTACGTCGCCCTCTTCGCACTCCAGCGTGCCCTTCAGCAGCTCGGTACGTTCCAGCGTTTTATCCGCCAGGCAGTTGGCACGTACCATCGGGTAGACCGAACCTTGTTCCGCGCCAGAACTCATAAAATCACAGTCCGCATCGCGGAAGGCAATCCACGCGTTCTGCGCCTTTTTAAGCAGTTCTTTTTGCTTGTCGGTTGCCCGGGACATCACTTCTTTATAGGTTTTATTCAGCCGCTCGTCCTGCTTTTTATACTCTGCGGCATAGCACTGGTTCATATCGGCCTGGGTGGCGGCGGAATCACAGCCATCGGCCAGGGCGGCCCCGCTCAGCAGCAGCCCGCCAACAAGTAAACACACGCGTTTCATTCTGGTGTCCTCATCAAAAAAAAGGCTCTCATGACGAGAGCCTTTGTATCCTGACAGACTGTTAACCGATTGTCATCAGGCTGGCGTTGCCGCCCGCGGCAGCGGTGTTCACGCTCAGAGAACGCTCCACGTAGAGACGCTCAAGCAGGATGTTACTTTCCCCGCGCGCGAAGCCCTGAACGGAAACAATCGCCCCGGTGCGAGCCGCGACGGCTTCGCAAAGTTTGCGCAGCTGGTCGGAGTCGCCGTGGTAAATCACCGCCTCAAACGGCTGCTTCAGCAGATCTTCCGGCTTGGCAAAATCAACCTGCTGCTGCACGGCTTTAGGCAACTGCTTCGCCAGGTCGCGATGCAGGCTGTCATCCGCCCACAGCACGCGGCTGCCCACGCTGGTTACCGCCGCCAACTGTACTAGCGCATCGCGCTCATCGTCGGCGACGCAAAGAATGCGTTCACGCGGCAGCAGAGCATATGTATTGCGCTCTCCGGTTGGGCCAGGCAGCACGCGCAGCGTTCCGCTTTGCGCCAGCTCACCAAACTGCTGGCAAACGGCTTTCAGTTCCTCGCGGTTGGTCGCCCACTCGCTCAGTGCCTGATGGGCAACCTGCAGATCGCTCTTCAGGGAGGCATCCACCGGGGTTTCCGCATCGTGGCGGTTGAAAGTGGTTTGCAGCGCATTTTCAGGGCGATTCGCCAGCAGGCGGTACAGGTACAGCGGACCACCGGCTTTAGGGCCGGTACCGGACAGGCCTTCGCCGCCGAAGGGCTGAACGCCAACCACGGCGCCGACCATGTTGCGGTTAACGTACATGTTGCCGACGTGGGCGGAGCCGGTGACCTGGGCAATCGTCTCGTCGATTCGGGTATGCACGCCGAGCGTCAGACCATAGCCAGCGGCATTGATCTGCTTAATCAGCGATTCAAGATTGTTGCGGCTGTAGCGCACCACGTGCAGCACCGGGCCGAACACTTCTTTCTTCATCTCGTCGAAGCTTTCCAGCTCGATAAGGGTTGGCGCTACAAAGGTGCCGGACTGCCATTCGCGCGCGTCCACGCTGTTTTCACGCACGGCCTGGAACACGGTGCGGCCTTTGGCGCGCATCGCCTGGATGTGCTTCTCAATTTTCTGCTGCGCTTCGGCGTCAATCACTGGCCCAATGTCGGTGGTCAGGCGGCCTGGGTTACCCATGCGGCATTCCGCCATGGCACCACGAAGCATTTGCAGCGTGTGGTCAGCCACGTCTTCCTGCAGGCAGAGTACGCGCAGGGCGGAGCAGCGCTGCCCGGCGCTGTCGAAGGCGGAGGAAACCACGTCCACCACAACCTGTTCGGTTAGCGCGGAGGAGTCCACGATCATCGCGTTAAGGCCGCCGGTTTCCGCAATCAGCGGCGTTGGGCGGCCCTGAGGATCGAGGCGGTCGGCGATATTGCGCTGCAGCAGAGACGCGACTTCAGTTGAGCCGGTGAACATCACACCGCGTACGCGGGAGTCGCCTGTGAGCTGCGCCCCGACGGTTTCACCGCGGCCGGGCAACAACTGGAGTACGCCCGCAGGTACGCCTGCTTCAAGCAGGATCGCCACGCCCTGGGCGGCGATCAGTGGAGTTTGTTCCGCAGGCTTGGCCAGCACGCTGTTCCCGGCGGCAAGCGCGGCGGCAATCTGGCCGGTAAAGATAGCCAACGGGAAGTTCCACGGGCTGATACAGACCACCGGGCCAAGAGGACGATGCGTTTCATTGTCGAAATCGTCACGCACCTGGCCTGCGTAATAGTGCAGGAAGTCCACGGCCTCACGCACTTCGGCAATGGCGTTGCTGAAGGTTTTACCCGCTTCACGCACAAGGATGCCGATCAGCTGCTGCATGCGGCTTTCCATCATCACGGCGGCGCGTTCGAGAATAGCGGCGCGCTCCTGCGGCGGGGTGGCAAACCAGATTGGCGCGTGGTTGACGGCATTCTCAAGCGCGAGGGAAACCTCTTCGCTCGTGGCTTCACGGGTGTAGCCCACAATGTCGGTTGGCTCGGCCGGGTTTTTCACCGGCGTTAATTCACCTTCAATAACCGGCTGTTCCAGCACCGGTGTGGCGTGCCATTTCTGTGCAGCGCTGTTCAGCAGGGCGGAAGAAAGCGACGCCAGGCGGTGTTCGTTAGCTAAATCAAGGCCGCTGGAGTTGGCGCGTTCCGCCCCGTAAAGCGCATTCGGCAGGGCGATTTTAGGATGCGGCAACCCTGGCTGGCCCTCTTTGGCGGCCATGGCTTCCACCGCGCTCACCGGGTCCGCAACCAGCTCGTCCAGCGGCAGGGTGGCGTCGGCAATGCGGTTGACGAAAGAGGTGTTGGCGCCGTTTTCCAGCAGGCGACGCACCAGGTAAGCCAGCAGCGTTTCGTGCGTACCCACCGGGGCGTAAATGCGGCAAGGGCGGTTCAGTTTGCCGTCTGCGACTTTCCCCACCACCTGCTCATACAGCGGCTCACCCATGCCGTGCAGGCACTGGAACTCGTACTGGCCTGGGTAGTAGTTCTGCCCGGCCAGATTATAGATAGCAGCCAGCGTGTGGGCGTTATGGGTCGCAAACTGCGGATAGATCAGGTTCGGCACGGCCAGCAGTTTCTTGGCGCAGGCGAGGTAGGAGATGTCGGTGTACACCTTGCGGGTATAGACCGGGTACCCTTCCAGACCGTCGACCTGGGCGCGTTTGATTTCGCTGTCCCAGTAGGCGCCTTTGACCAGGCGAATCATCAGGCGGCGACGGCTGCGGGTGGCCAAATCAACCAGGTAATCAATCACAAACGGGCAGCGCTTTTGGTAGGCCTGGATAACAAAGCCGATGCCGTTCCAGCCCGCCAGCTCAGGTTCAAAGCAGAGTTTTTCCAGCAGATCGAGGGAGATCTCCAGGCGATCTGCCTCTTCGGCGTCAATGTTAATGCCAACGTCATACTGGCGAGCCAGCAGCGTGAGGGACTTCAGGCGCGGGTACAGCTCTTCCATCACGCGGTCGTACTGCGCACGGCTGTAACGTGGGTGCAGAGCGGAAAGCTTGATGGAAATACCCGGGCCTTCATAAATCCCGCGGCCGTTGGACGCTTTACCGATGGCGTGAATCGCCTGCTGGTAGGAAACCATATAGGCCTGCGCGTCGGCGGCGGTCAGCGCAGCTTCGCCCAGCATGTCGTAGGAGTAGCGGAAACCTTTCTCTTCCAGCTTGCGGGCGTTAGCCAGCGCTTCGGCGATGGTTTCGCCGGTCACGAACTGCTCGCCCATCAGGCGCATCGCCATGTCCACGCCTTTACGCACCAGTGGTTCACCGCTTTTGCTGATGATGCGGTTCAGGGAGCGGGAAAGGCTGGCTTCGTTATGGGTGGACACCAGGCGGCCGGTAAACAGCAGGCCCCAGGTTGCCGCGTTCACGAACAGCGACGGGCTGCGGCCAATGTGCGAGTGCCAGTTCCCGTTGCTGATTTTGTCGCGGATCAGCGCGTCTCGGGTGGCTTTATCCGGGATACGCAGCAGCGCTTCCGCGAGGCACATCAGCGCCACGCCTTCCTGGGAAGACAGGGAGAACTCCTGCAGCAGGCTCTGAACCATGCCCGCGCGGCCGGACGCCGTTTTCTGGTTGCGCAGCTTGTCGGCCAGCTGGTAAGCCAGCTTTTGCGTCTGTTCGGCGATGGCCGGCGCCAGGCGAGCCTGCTCAAGGATCATCGGGACTGCATCGGTTTCAGGGCGACGCCACGCGGCGGTAATCGCGGCCCGGCTGACGGACTGCGGCAGGATCTGCTCGGCAAAATCGAGGAACGGCTGCGCCACTTCTTCAGGCTGCACCGGAGATTCTTCGCTCTCATTGGCCGCCCCGGCCAGCAGGGCTGGTAGCTCAGGCAGCTCATCGCTGCTTTCCAGGCGCTCGAGATAATTAAAAATCGCCTGCTTAATCAGCCAGTGTGGGGTGCGGTCAATGCGTGAGGCGGCTTCTTTAATGCGGTCGCGCGTCGCTTCATCCAGTTTTACGCCCATCGTGGTGGTGCCCATACGACAGTCTCCAGGTTAATGATGATTCGGGGTTGTGCTTTGTTAGCCAGCAATATCTATGAAGTTGCAACTTTGTGCAACCTTGTTAAATCGAAGCCGATAAAGGGCCCGCAAAAAAGAGGAATTGTTACCAGTAAGATAAGAAAATCGTCTGACGTAGCGGGAAGCGGAACGCTAGATTTATTGATGAAGTTAACACTTTTTAACGGTGCAACCGCTAAAAGTGTGAGTAAGTGCAACCTGGTGAAAAATGCTTACCTAAGGCAGATGCAAACGATGTAAATGCCGTGTTAAATCGTTTGTGAAAAATAAAGGGTTCCGGCAGGATGCATTCCCCATTACATCACGATAACAACACAGCGCCTCGTTCCGGCGCGAAGCAGCCTGGTCAGAGAGAGCAGGCGTAATAGCTATGGAGAAGTCTGAATGACAATTAGCACACCGATGCTGGTGACCTTCCTCGTTTATATCTTTGGCATGATTCTCATCGGCTTTATCGCCTGGCGTTCAACCCGCAGTTTTGACGACTACATTCTTGGCGGCCGTAGCCTCGGGAGCGTGGTGACCGCGCTGTCGGCGGGCGCCTCGGATATGAGCGGCTGGCTGTTAATGGGGTTGCCGGGCGCGATCTTTATCTCCGGGATTTCAGAAAGCTGGATCGCCATCGGCCTGACCTTAGGGGCGTGGATCAACTGGAAATTAGTGGCGGGGCGCCTGCGCGTTCACACGGAATTGAACAACAATGCGCTGACGTTGCCGGATTACTTTACCGGGCGTTTTGAAGACTCCAGTCGCCTGCTGCGGATTATCTCGGCGCTGGTGATCCTGCTGTTCTTCACCATTTATTGTGCTTCCGGCATCGTGGCCGGGGCGCGCCTGTTTGAAAGCACCTTTGGCATGAGCTACGAAACGGCGCTGTGGGCCGGGGCGGCCGCTACCATCCTCTATACCTTTGTGGGCGGGTTCCTGGCGGTGAGCTGGACGGATACCGTGCAGGCCAGCCTGATGATCTTCGCGCTGATTCTGACGCCGGTGATGGTGATCATTGCCGTTGGCGGCCTCGATGATTCCCTGATGGTGATTAAGCAAAAGAGCATCGAAAACGTCGATATGCTGAAAGGGCTGAACTTTGTCGCTATCGTTTCGCTGATGGGCTGGGGCCTGGGCTACTTTGGCCAGCCGCATATTCTGGCGCGCTTTATGGCGGCGGATTCACACCACACCATCGTGAACGCACGGCGCATCAGTATGACCTGGATGATCCTCTGCCTGGCGGGTGCCTGCGCGGTGGGCTTCTTTGGGATTGCCTACTTTAACAACAACCCAGAGCAGGCCGGGGCGGTGACGCAAAACGGCGAACGGGTGTTTATCGAACTGGCGCAAATCCTGTTCAACCCGTGGATTGCCGGGGTGTTGCTCTCCGCGATTCTGGCGGCGGTGATGTCCACGCTGAGCTGCCAGCTGTTGGTGTGCTCCAGCGCGATTACCGAAGATCTGTACAAAGCATTCCTGCGTAAAGGCGCGAGCCAGAAAGAGCTGGTGTGGGTAGGGCGCATGATGGTGCTGGTGGTGGCGCTGGTGGCGATTGCCCTGGCCGCTAACCCGGAAAACCGCGTGCTGGGCCTGGTCAGCTACGCCTGGGCCGGTTTTGGCGCTGCGTTTGGCCCGGTGGTGCTGTTCTCGGTGATGTGGTCACGCATGACCCGCAACGGGGCGCTGGTAGGGATGATTGTCGGGGCGGCAACCGTGCTGGTCTGGAAGCAGTTTGGCTGGCTGGGGCTGTACGAAATTATCCCTGGTTTCGTTTTCGCCAGCCTGGCGATTGTGGCGGTGAGCCTGCTGGGGAAAGCACCTTCAACGTCCATGCAGAAGCGTTTCGCCGAAGCTGATGCGGTTTATCACACCGCGCCGCCGAGCAAGCTGCAGCCTGAGTAACAGGTGATCTTTTACAGGGCCGATTAATCCGGCCCTTTATAGGTTGCTGACAAAGAGGAAAAAAGCGTGGTTTTTCCCTCTTTGTGGTGAGTAGCCGAAAATCAATGAATTGATTTTCCTGTTTTTTAACGAGCTGTCTGATATTTCTTCTTTCGTCAGAGGGTTGTCATCAGTCTGAAGGGCCGGTTAATCCGGCCCTTTATAGGTTGCTGACAAAGAGGAAAAAAGCGTGGTTTTTCCCTCTTTGTGGTGAGCAGCCGAAAATCAATGAATTGATTTTCCTGTTTTTTAACGAGCTGTCTGATATTTCTTCTTTCGTCAGAGGGTTGTCATCAGTCTGAAGGGCCGGTTAATCCGGCCCTTTTTACATCTGGTCATAAATATGTAATCCCCGTCTCTTGTTTTTCTTTTCAGCGCTAATGATAATCACAATCGTTATGGTTTACTTTTCTTTACGTCAATTGACTTGTATTCACATCTGAGGTGTCAGGCATGTTTGTTCCGTTTCTCATCATGTTACGCGAAGGGCTGGAGGCTGCGCTCATCGTTAGCCTGATTGCCAGCTATCTGAAGCGTACCCAGCGCGGCCAGTGGATAGCCGTGATGTGGATTGGCGTTTTTGCCGCCGCTGCACTTTGCCTGGGCCTCGGTATCTTCATCAATGAAACCACCGGCGAGTTCCCGCAAAAAGAGCAGGAGCTGTTTGAGGGGATCGTGGCGGTTATTGCCGTGTTTATTCTGACCTGGATGGTGTTCTGGATGCGTAAAGTGTCCCGTAACGTCAAGGTGCAGCTGGAGCAGGCGGTGGATAACGCGCTGCACAGCAAAGGCAACCACGGCTGGGCGCTGATCATGATGGTCTTTTTCGCCGTCGCGCGTGAAGGTCTGGAGTCGGTGTTCTTCCTGCTGGCGGCTTTCCAACAGGACGTGGGCATTTGGCCACCGCTGGGGGCGATTATGGGCCTGGCCACCGCCATCGTTTTAGGCTTCCTTATTTACTGGGGCGGGATTCGTCTCAATTTAGGCGCGTTCTTTAAATGGACCAGTCTGTTTATTCTGCTGGTGGCCGCAGGCCTTGCAGCCGGTGCCGTGCGCGCATTCCACGAAGCCGGGCTGTGGAACCACTTCCAGGACATCGCGTTTGATATGAGCAACACGCTCTCCACCCATTCGCTGACCGGCACCTTGCTGGAGGGGATTTTTGGTTATCAGGAAACCCCAACCGTGAGCGAAGTGGCGATGTACTTCATCTATCTGATTCCGGCGCTGGTGCTGTTCTTTATGCCGCCGCGCGTGAACAACCAGGCGACCAATACGGCTCGTTAATTGATTTCCGGCGGGGCGATCCGCCGTTCAGTGATAACTACTCATTGTTTAATAGGGATAGGTCATGACCAAACATTTTCGTCTGAAGGCACTGCACGTTGCGCTGCTCGCGCTTGTCTCTTCCACGTTTGCCGCGCAGGCGGCGGATATTCCCCAGGTAAAAGTCACCGTCACGGATAAACAATGTGAGCCGATGAATGTGACCGTGAACGCCGGGAAGACCCAGTTCATTATCCAGAATAACAGCCAGAAAGCGCTGGAGTGGGAGATCCTGAAAGGGGTGATGGTAGTGGAAGAGCGTGAAAACATCGCGCCGGGCTTCTCCCAGAAGCTGACCGCTAACCTGCAGCCGGGTGAATACGACATGACCTGCGGTCTGCTGACCAACCCGAAAGGCAAGCTGGTGGTGAAAGCGACCGGCAAACAGGAAGCACCTAAATCCGATCTGCTGGCGCTGACCGGTCCAATCACCGAATACAAAGCCTACGTGACCGCTGAAGTGGCTGAGTTGGTGAAAGGTACCAAAGCCTTTACCGACGCGGTGAAAGCCGGCGATTTAGAGAAAGCCAAAGCCCTGTATGCGCCAACTCGTCAGCATTACGAGCGTATTGAGCCGATTGCTGAGCTGTTCTCAGACCTCGACAGCAGCATTGATGCCCGTGAAGACGACTTCGAGAAAAAAGCGGATGACCCGAAATTCACCGGTTTCCACCGTCTGGAGAAGATCCTGTTTGGCGACAACACCACCAAAGACGCCGCGCAGTTTGCCGACAAGCTGAACGCCGACGTGCTGGATCTGCAGACTCGTGTTTCCGAGCTGGCCTTCCCGCCGAGCAAAGTGGTTGGCGGTGCAGCTGGCCTGATTGAAGAAGTCGCTGCGACCAAAATCAGCGGGGAAGAAGACCGCTACAGCCACACTGACCTGTGGGACTTCCAGGCGAACGTCGACGGCGCGCAGAAAATCGTTAACCTGCTGCGTCCTCAACTGACTAAAGAGAACCCGGCGCTGCTGGCGAAAGTGGATGCCAACTTCAAGAAAGTTGACGCCATTCTGGCGAAGTACCGCACCAAAGACGGGTTTGAAACCTACGACAAGCTGACGGATAACGATCGCAAGGCACTGAAAGGGCCGATCACGACGCTTGCGGAAGACCTGTCTCAGCTGCGTGGCGTGATGGGCCTGGACTAAGCATCATGAGCAATAAAGACAACACCGGCGCGCACCAACCGGCGCGCCGCCAGCTGCTGAAAACACTGGGCGCCCTTGGGGGCGCTTTTGCCGTGGGCGGCGGGTGCCCGATGGCGGTCCATGCGGCGAATCCGGCCTCTTCGCCGGGCACGCTGCCGCCGGATGGTCGCCTTGAAAGCCAACCGCTGTATGGTGAACACCAGGCCGGGATTCTGACACCCCAGCAGGCCGCCATGATGCTCGTGGCGTTTGACGTGCTGGCCAGTGACAAAGCCGACCTCGAACGTCTGTTCCGTCTGCTGACCGCCCGCTTTGACTTCCTGACCCGCGGCGGCCCGGCACCGGAAACGCCAAATCCACGGTTACCGCCGATGGACTCTGGCATTCTTGGGGCGGAAATATACCCGGATAACCTGACGATCACGGTGTCTGCCGGCAGCTCGCTGTTTGACGAGCGTTTTGGCCTGCAAAAGCAGATGCCGAAAAAGCTACAGCCAATGACCAGTTTCCCGAATGATTCGCTGGATGCCAGCCTGTGTCACGGCGATTTGCTGCTGCAGATTTGTGCCAACACCAACGACACTGTGATCCACGCGTTGCGCGATATTATCAAGCACACGCCAGATCTCCTCAGCGTGCGCTGGAAGCGGGAAGGGTTCATCTCCAACCATGCGGCGCGCAGCCGAGGGAAAGAGACGCCCATCAACCTGTTAGGCTTCAAAGACGGCACGGCCAACCCGGACAGCCATGATAAACCACTGATGGACGACGTGGTTTGGGTAACGAAGCAACAGCAGGAGCCAGCCTGGGCTACCGGCGGTAGCTATCAGGCCGTGCGCATTATTCAGTTCCACGTTGAGTCCTGGGACCGTACGCCGCTGAAAGAGCAGCAGACTATCTTCGGGCGAGAGAAACACTGCGGTGCGCCGCTGGGTATGACAAATGAGCATGATGTGCCGGACTACGCCGCCGATCCGGACGGCGATGTGATTGCGCTGGATGCCCATATCCGCCTTGCAAATCCAAGGACCAAAGAGACGCAGTCGGGGCTAATGATGCGGCGGGGCTACAGCTATTCACTGGGCGCCACCAAATCCGGTCAGCTCGACATGGGGCTGCTGTTCGTCTGCTACCAGCATGACCTTGAAAAAGGCTTCCTGACGGTGCAGGGCAGGCTGAACGGCGAGGCGCTGGAAGAGTACATCAAGCCGATCGGCGGTGGGTATTTCTTCGCGCTGCCGGGCGTGCCGGATAAACAGCATTATCTGGGGCAGGGGATGATTGAGGCGTAATTATTGCCGTACCGGTGATGAGAGCCGGGAACGAATCTTCCCCTAACCCCGGCCCTCTCCCCACAGGGGCGAGGGAGAAAACAGTCGACGGGAGCATTATTTATTCCCTCTCCCTGCCAGGGAGAGGGTAAATCCAGAAGCGACATTGTGACTGAGGGAAACCTTAGCCGTTCTTATCGAGAGTGGTTTATGTAGATTTTCATTTGCTAACAATTCGCTCCCCCAATTATTCATGACAATTCCCTATGACTATCCCGCTGATATATTTCTGTAATATTGATGTGCGAAAACGGTACACAGCAGCGGATTGCGATTAAACGTTACTTAAAAGTGAAATTTATGTTGCATTTTGGGTGATGTTTGGTGTACTTAAAGCATGAGCGGTAGTTCCCTGCTGTGGCGTTTAATCACTACGGAGATCGCGAATGGTTGGGTCCTGTACTGGACGGTTACTTAAACACTTTACCCGCACTACCCAGCGCGGAGGCCTCTCCTCCGGCTTCGCTATCTTCACCGCTAAATTTCCCCATTCAGAGTCAAATCAGCGTCCTAACGGTGCGTCAGGCAACGTTTCGCGTTCGCTTAACGCACCCTCTCAACCGGCAGTTAATGGCTTACAAGGAAGCCAAACCTCATCCGTTAGTGGCCATAATCGCGCCTGTCCAGACGGCGCGGGAAATGAAACCAACTGTAAGGTGCCATCCATGGGAAGACAGAAAGCTGTGATCAAAGCTCGTCGCGAAGCAAAACGTGTGCTGAGACGGGATTCGCGTAGCCACCGGCAGCGTGAAGAGGAATCGGTCACCACGCTTGTGCAGATGAGCGGCGTAGAATCTATAGGCATGGCGCGCGACAGCCGCGACCATTCACCTATCGAAGCGCGGAATGAAGCTCAGGCGCACTATCTCAATGCCATCGAGAAAAAGCAGCTGATATTTGCTACCGGCGAAGCCGGCTGTGGCAAGACGTTCATCAGCGCGGCAAAAGCCGCTGAGGCCCTGATACATAAGGATGTCGACAGGATTATTGTTACCCGTCCGGTGCTGCAGGCCGATGAAGATCTCGGCTTCCTCCCCGGTGATATCTCAGAAAAGTTCGCCCCGTATTTCCGCCCGGTGTATGACATCCTGGTGCGACGTTTAGGGTCGTCTTTTATGCAGTATTGCCTGCGGCCTGAAATTGGTAAGGTTGAGATTGCGCCGTTCGCCTATATGCGCGGACGCACTTTTGAAAATGCCGTGGTTATTCTGGATGAGGCGCAGAATGTCACCGCAGCGCAAATGAAGATGTTCCTCACCCGCCTCGGGGAAAACGTGACGGTTATCGTCAATGGCGATATCACGCAGTGCGATTTACCTGCGGGCGTACCGTCCGGTTTAAGCGATGCGTTGAACCGTTTTGAAGAGGATGACATGGTCGGCGTTGTTCGCTTTGGTAAGCAGGATTGTGTGCGCTCGGCCCTCTGCCAGCGCACGCTGAACGCCTACGACTGACGGTCTTCAACGATTTAGACAAAAGCCCAAACTTCGGTTTGGGCTTTTTTATTTGCGCGAATTATTTGGCCAAACTGTGAAGGGGGTCATAACGCCAGGTCAAGGAGAGACAATTTATGAGGCATGAGAATTATCTCTCTTCAGAATGCATGCCGTATACTTTCCTCAAGCAGAGACAATAGTCTCTCTCCACAAACCCGCTTTGGAACAGCAACAATACGCCACGGAAGTCCGTTACAGCGTATTGAGACTTGAGGAACAACTTATGCAAAAGAAAAAAATTTACCTGTTCTGCTCCGCTGGGATGTCAACCTCGCTGTTAGTGACCAAAATGCGAGCGCAGGCCGAAAAGTATGAAGTGCCGGTAGAAATTGAAGCTTTCTCTGAGTCTTTGGCCAGCGAGAAAGGGAAACATGCGGACCTGGTATTGCTCGGGCCACAAATTGCCTACATGCAGGCAGATATCAAGAAATTGTTGCCCACCAAGCCTGTAGAAGTTATCGATTCTGCTCTGTACGGTAAAGTCGATGGGCTGGGTGTGTTGAAAGCGGCTGTGGCAGCAATTAAGAAAGCAGCGGCCGAGAGTTAATTTTTTATTCTTGTTTTGTTTAATTTTCCGTCAAAGAGCGACTTACACCTACAGCCGTAAGTAATTACGGCTTTCAAGGATATTTATAATATGAGTAAAGTCATTGATTCACTTGAGAAGGTTCTCCTGCCTTTTGCTGTAAAAATAGGAAAGCAGCCTCACGTTAATGCCATTAAAAACGGTTTTATTAAATTAATGCCATTAACCCTAACGGGGGCAATGTTTGTTCTGATCAACAACGTATTCCTGAGCTTCGGCGCAGGGTCATTCTTCTACTCGTTAGGCATCCGTTTAGACCCCGAGACCATTGAAACCCTGAATGGGTTTAAAGCTATCGGCGGCAATGTGTACAACGGTACGTTGGGCATAATGTCGCTGATGGCGCCTTTTTTCATTGGCATGGCATTAGCTGAAGAAAGAAAGGTCGATCCTTTGGCCGCGGGCTTATTATCCGTCGCAGCCTTTATGACCGTTACGCCATATAGCGTAGGCGAAGCCTATGCCGTGGGCGCTAACTGGTTAGGCGGCCAGAATATTATTTCCGGTATGATTATCGGTCTGGTTGTCGCGGAGCTGTTTACCTTTGTTGTGCGCCGGAACTGGGTAATTACCCTGCCGGACAGCGTACCGGCCTCAGTATCCCGCTCGTTCTCGGCGTTAATCCCAGGCTTCCTGATTCTGTCTATCTTCGGGATCATCTCCTGGGCGCTGTCTCACTACGGCAGCAACTTCCACCAGATCATCATGGACTCCATTTCGACTCCGCTGGCGTCAATGGGGAGCGTGGTTGGCTGGGCATACGTGATTTTCAACTCCCTGCTGTGGTTCTTCGGTGTTCACGGTTCCCTGGCGCTTACCGCTCTGGATAACGGCATCATGACCCCATGGGCGCTGGAAAACGTGGCGCTGTACCAGCAGTACGGTTCTGTTGAAGCCGCTATCGAAGCGGGCAAACAGTTCCACTTCTGGGCGAAACCAATGCTCGACTCCTACATCCTGCTGGGGGGGTCCGGTGCGACGCTGGGTCTGATTATCGCTATCTTCATCGCCTCTCGCCGCGCCGATCACCGTCAGGTGGCTAAGCTGGCTCTGCCGTCAGGCATCTTCCAGATTAACGAACCGATTCTGTTTGGTCTGCCGATCATCATGAACCCGGTCATGTTCATCCCGTTTGTGGCGGTACAGCCGATTCTGGCCGCGATCACCCTGATTGCGTACTCCATGGGCATTATCCCGCCGGTCACCAACCTGGCACCGTGGACCATGCCTACCGGCCTGGGCGCCTTCTTCAACAGTAACGGCAGCGTCGCTGCACTGCTGGTGGCGCTGTTCAACCTGGGTGTTGCAACGCTGGTGTACATGCCGTTCGTTATCCTGTCCAACAAGGCACAGGCGGTTATTGAAGAAGAAGAAAGCGAAGAAGATATCGCTAACGCACTGAAATTCTAAGTTCAGCCGGGGGAGGGAATGCCTTCCCCGTTTTCAGAATCCGGGGAGCACGCTTATGTTTGATTTAGATAATGTTGTTGAAACTGAAGTAGAAGTGGACGATCTCGAAGAAGTGGTGATGGGCTTAATCATCAATTCAGGCCAGGCCCGCAGCCTAGCCTACGGCGCGCTCAAAAAGGCCAAGCAGGGTGACTTCGCCGGGGCTAAAGAGATGATGGACCAGTCCCGCACGGCGCTGAACGAAGCGCACCTGGTGCAGACTAAGCTGATTGAAGGCGACCAGGGCGAAGGCAAAACCAAAGTGAGCCTGGTGCTGGTACACGCGCAGGACCACCTGATGACTTCGATGCTGGCGCGTGAGCTGGTCACCGAGTTGATTGAATTGCACGAGAAAATGGACAAGTAGCAGGTCAGCATATGCAGCCAGAGATAGACAATATGGAAATTAACATTGTTCGTGAAAGCCAGCTGTTTAACGGCAAGTGTTTCCATGCGTTTATCTACACCAAAGAAGAGAGCGTGAGCGGGCTGCACCAGCATGACTACTACGAATTCACAATCGTGTTGACCGGGCGCTACTACCAGGAAATTAACGGTAAGCGCGTACTGATGGAGCGAGGCGATTTTGTCTTTATTCCGGTCGGTTCCCATCATCAGAGTTTCTACGAGTTTGGTGCGACCCGGTTATTTAACGTGGGGATCAGTCAGCAGTTCTTTGAACAGCATTATATGCCGCTGCTGCCGTCCCATTTGGTGGCCTCACAGGTTTACCAGATTAAGGATGAATTCCTGGCGTTTATGGAATCGGTGATTGCCTCGTTTAATTTCCGCGAAGGGGAATTTAACGAGTTCCTCGAAATGGTGAGTTTTTATGTCGTCAATCGACTGCGCCATTATCGGGAGTCGGAAAATCAGGATGATATTCCATTGTGGTTAAAATCCACCGTTGAAGGGATGCACGACAAAATGCGTTTTGGTGACAAAGCCTTATTAAACATGGTCGCGCTTTCGGGTAAGTCGCAGGAATATTTAACGCGCGCCACTCAGCGCTATTATGGCAAAACGCCGATGCAGATTATTAACGAAATCCGCATTAATTTTGCCAAGAAGCAGCTGGAGATTACTAACTCATCGGTGACCGATATTGCCTTTGAGTCCGGCTACAGCAGCCCCAGCATGTTTATTAAGAACTTTAAAAAGGTCACCTCTTTTACGCCAAATAGTTATCGGAAGAAATTGTACAGCATTAATTAAGGTGCTGGTTAATTACCACGGTCAATATTGCGTTTTTATTAACTTATTCAATTTTCTAAATACGGCGCGTGGCGCTGTACGGGAGCCTGTATGACTAAGAAATTAAAAGTTGTTACTATCGGTGGCGGCAGCAGCTATACCCCAGAATTACTTGAAGGTTTTATTAAGCGCTATCATGAACTACCGATTACCGAACTTTGGCTGGTGGATGTCGAAGCCGGTAAAGAAAAGCAGGATATAATTTTCAATCTTTGCCAGCGCATGATTGAGCACGCCGGTGTGCCGATGACGGTACACAAGAGCCTCGACCGCCGTGAAGCGCTGAAAGACGCGGACTTCGTGACCACCCAGCTGCGCGTGGGCCAGCTGAAAGCGCGCGAGCTGGATGAGCGTATTCCGCTGAGCCACGGTTATCTTGGCCAGGAAACCAACGGCGCGGGTGGCCTGTTCAAAGGGCTGCGCACCATTCCAGTGATTTTCGACATCATCAAAGACGTGCAGGAAATCTGCCCGGATGCGTGGGTTATCAACTTCACTAACCCGGCCGGGATGGTGACTGAGGCGGTATTCCGCCACACCAACTTCAAAAAATTCATCGGCGTGTGCAACATTCCTGTTGGCATGAAGATGTTTATTACCGACGTGCTGAAGCTGACCCCGGAAGATGACCTGGGGATCGATCTCTTCGGCCTGAATCACATGGTGTTCATCAAAGATGTGCTGGTGAACGGCGAATCCCGCTTTGCTGAACTGCTGGACGGCGTAGCCAGCGGTAAACTGAGCGCTAACTCGGTGAAAAACATCTTCGATATGCCGTTTAGCGAAGGGCTGATCCGTTCTCTGAACCTGCTGCCGTGCTCTTACCTGCTGTACTACTTCAAGCAGAAAGAGATGCTGGCCATCGAAATGGGCGAGTTCTACAAAGGTGGCGCGCGCGCTTCCGTGGTGCAGAAGGTCGAGAAACAGCTGTTCGAACTGTATAAAGATCCTAACCTGGATGTGAAGCCGAAAGAGCTGGAGCTGCGCGGCGGGGCTTACTACTCTGACGCCGCATGCGAAGTGATCAGCGCTATCTACAATGATAAGCAGACCGAGCACTACGTGAACATCCCGCACCATGGGCACGTGGACAATATCCCGGCGGACTGGGCTATCGAAACGACCAGCATCATTGGCCGTGATGGCGCAAGACCGCACCCGCGCGTGACTCACTTCGACGAGAAAGTGATGGGCCTGATTCATACCATCAAAGGCTTCGAAGTGGCGGCGAGCCAGGCGGCGCTGAGCGGTGAATTTAACGATGTGCTGCTGGCGCTGAACCTGAGCCCGCTTATCCACTCTGACAAGGATGCGGAAGTGATTGCCAAAGAGATGCTGCTTGCCCATAAAGCCCATCTGCCAAACTTTGCGAAAACTATCGAAAAACTGGCGTAATGCCTTGCCCTCCCCGGACGGGGAGGGCCACTCAAGAGGGATGCTATGGACCGCTTACTGATTATCAACGCCGATGACTTTGGCCTGAGTAAGGCGCAAAACTACGGCATCATCGAAGCCTTTCACCACGGTGTGGTGACGTCAACCACCGCGATGGTTAACGCTGAAGCCATTAAACACGCTGCCGGGCTGTGCGCACGCTATCCGGGGTTGGGGGTCGGCATGCACTTCGTGCTGACGCTGGGACAGCCGCTGACCAACATGCCGGTACTAACCCGCGAAACGGGCTTACTGGGTAAATGGATTTGGGAGATGGCCGAGCAGGGGCAGTTGGATCGGGACGAGATCAAACGCGAACTGGAAAGCCAGTATCAGCGCTTTATCGAGATTTTTGGTATTGAACCAACCCATCTTGATAGCCATCATCACGTGCATATGATTCCGGAAATTTTCCCCATCGTTGCGGCGTTTGCCAGCGCGAAAGGGATCCCGCTGCGTGTCGATCGTGATGCCGCAGCCCGGGACAACATTTCCCTGGATGGCGTGCGGACTACGCAAGGGTTTAGCAGCGAGTTTTACGGCGATTCTATTTCTGAAAGCCTGCTTCTGGAGTGCGTGGATGCTTCGGCTAAGCGAGAGGAAGCCTCGCTGGAAGTGATGTGCCACCCGTCATTTGTGGATAACACGCTGCTGAAAAGCAACTACTGCTATCCGCGCCTTGCGGAGCTGGAAGTGCTTACCTCCGCGGCGTTGAAGTACGCGATTGCCGAGCGAGGCTACCGTCTGGGCACGTTCCGCGATCTCTAACCCCTATTCGTACTTCGGCCTGCTGTCGATAAGGTGTATTGTTGCTGCATCTTATCGACAATCATTGACCGGACGTTTGTACCGGTTAACGAGGTGCAGCTATGTCCGGAAAACGCATCCAACGCGAAAAGCAAACCATCGCTAAAATGCTCGCCCTGTACGAGCGCAAAAACCCAGCTGCCAGCCCCGATCCAGACCACTACTCACGGCTATACGACTACGCTGCCAAAAGGTTGGATCGCTGCGCTTTTGGCGAAGAAAAGCCCGCCTGCAAGCAATGTCCTATCCACTGCTATCAGCCCTCAAAACGTGAAGAAATGAAGCGGGTGATGCGCTGGAGTGGTCCCCGAATGCTGTTTCACCACCCGATTCTGACCGTGCTTCATTTGATGGACGATCGCCGTCCGGTTCCGCCGCTGCCGGAGAAATACCAGCGTAAGAAAGAGTGACGGAGTCAGTCATGTCGGTTTCATCTTAATCGTGTATAAACGCTGACAATAACGCGGCGTTATGCCCGGAGGGTAGGCGATGGGATACGTGGAAGAAATGAGGGCGCTGGTAGGCCACCGGCTTTTATTACTGGCCGGGGCGAATGTCATCATCACCGATGATCAGCAGCGCATTTTGTTGCAGCTGCGGCGTGATGGCGGCTGGGGATTGCCCGGCGGTTTGCTTGAGCCCGGTGAAAGTTTTGAAGAAACGGCTATCCGTGAAGTGAAAGAAGAGACGAATCTTGATGTTCACGACCTGACTTTACTCGGCACTTTTTCGGGTTCGGACTATACGTTTACGCTCGAGAATAAAGACAGGATTAACGTCATTACTTCACTGTTCGAAGTGACAAGCTGGTCAGGCCATATGATTAATGACCCTACAGAAGGTCTGGCGCTCACCTTCTTTGCGGAAAGCGAGATCCCGGCAGAAACAAAGGATGAATACAGGGGTTATATAAACCACTACCTGGCGCAAAGAGTTGCTAAAAAGTAACTGCAGGTTATATTCGAACCCATCCCTCATAGTGAAACATGCGAAAAAAAGCCCGCATTTGCATGCGAGCTCTTCTTTAAATATGGCGGTGAGGGAGGGATATCACTCGCGCCGTCCATGGCGCTCGCCCTGCGGGTTGCCGAAGGCAATGCAAAACGGCTGTCCTGCCGTTTTGTCGAACCCTGGTCGAGGGTTCTCATCCGTCCCTCGTGGTGCAACATGCGAAAAAAAAGCCCGCATTTGCATGCGAGCTCTTCTTTAAATATGGCGGTGAGGGAGGGATTCGAACCCTCGATACGTTGCCGTATACACACTTTCCAGGCGTGCTCCTTCAGCCACTCGGACACCTCACCATATTGTTTTGCTGCACACCTTAGGTGGGCAACGGGGCGCTACTATAGGGAGTCAGCCCTCTTCGGTCAAGCCTAATTTATGGATTATGCCGCGTTCGGTTAAGGTGTGAGCGGTTGAGACGGTTTTAAGGCAAATTCGTCGAAAAAAGCTCCCGCCCGGCTAATTCCTGTAGGCGGGAGAGGGTTAATCATCGCGCTAGCTGGCATTACCTCCCAGCGACTACCAGAGCGTAATGCGGTTCTCCAGCGCCGTTAAGGCTGTCAGATAATCGCCGATGCCAATCTGCTGCTGTTTTTGCACTATCTTCAGTGAGGCTTCCGCACTGGACATCGTCTGCTGTGCCAGCTCAAGGCTGCTGGTTTTTAACCTGCTAAGGTTTTCTTGTCGGAATCAAATCAAGGTCGACGTACAAATATTGGGTGAATTGTGAAGGGTATATGGCGGTGAGGGAGGGATGATTCTCGCGCCGTCCGTGGCGCTCGCCCTGCGGGTTGCCGAAGGCAATGCAAAACGGTCATCCTGCCGTTTTGTCGAACCCGGTCGAGGGTTCTCATCCGTCCCTCAAGGGGTTACGGGTAATAAAAAAGCCTGAACGTGAGTTCAGGCTCTCTTATCGAATATGGCGGTGAGGGAGGGATTCGAACCCTCGATACGTTGCCGTATACACACTTTCCAGGCGTGCTCCTTCAGCCACTCGGACACCTCACCATATTGTCGCTCCAGCGCTGCTGGAACGGGCGCTAATTTAGGGAAAATGGGCTTCGCCGTCAATGCTAATTTCATGTTTTTGGTGCGTTTAGCCAAACTTCGTCCAACTTGATTCTTAAACCACCACAAGATGCTGCTTTTTATTACTTTGGGGCTTGCATGGCGAGTCGATTCGCGCAAGCCTAAGAAAAAAGGAGGCAGTATGGACATTATTTTTCATCACCCCACTTTTGACACCGAGTACTGGCTGAATCGCCTTCAGCTGGCTTTGCCTGGCGCTCGCGTTCGCCAGTGGAAGCAGGGCGACCAGCAACCCGCAGACTATGCCCTTGTCTGGCATCCTCCGGTGGAAATGCTTAGCGGCCGTAAAGGGCTGAAAGGCGTATTTGCGCTGGGAGCGGGCGTTGACGCTATCCTCAGTAAACTTCAGGCTCATCCTGACATGCTGCCTGACGGCGTGCCGCTGTTCCGCCTCGAAGACACCGGCATGGGGCTGCAGATGCAGGAGTATGCGGTCAGTCAGGTGCTGCACTGGTTCCGTCGTTTTGACGATTACCAAAGGCAAAAACAGCAGGGGCAATGGCAGCCGCTGGACGATTATCGTCGCGAGGATTTCACCATTGGGATCCTCGGTGCAGGCGTGCTGGGCGGTAAAGTCGCTGAAAGTCTTGTGGCCTGGGGCTTCCCGGTTCGCTGCTGGAGCCGCAGTAAGAAAGATTTCCCTGGCGTAGAAAGTTTTGCCGGTGGCGAAGCGCTGCCTGCCTTTTTAAGCGGCACCCGCGTGTTGATCAACTTGCTGCCTAATACGCCGCAAACCGTCGGCATCATCAATCGTGAATTGTTGAGTCAATTGGATAAAGAGTCCTACGTGATAAATCTCGCGCGCGGGGTTCACCTTGTCGAAGCCGATCTGCTTGCGGCGCTGGATGCCGGGCAGCTCAAGGGGGCAATGCTGGACGTCTTCTCTAAAGAGCCGCTGCCGGAAAATAATCCGCTATGGGCACATCCTCGCGTGGCAATTACGCCGCATGTTGCAGCGGTAACTCGTCCTGATGAGGCGATTGCCTATATAGCAAAAACGATTACTCAACTGGAAAACGGTGAAGCCGTTTCAGGTGAGGTCTCACTTCAGCACGGCTATTAAGCATCAAGCCCGGCCCTGGCCGGGCTGATAACGTTCCAGAAGCAGGCTAAAAATTGTCATAGATTGCTGGTATCCTTACTTCAAAATAGAAAAGGAGAAAGCCATGTATCCCGTTGACCTGCATATGCATACCGTTGCCAGCACCCACGCCTACAGTACCCTCCACGATTATATTGCCGTTGCGAAAGCCAAAGGTATCAAGCTGTTCGCCATTACCGACCACGGCCCGGATATGGCGGATGCGCCGCATTACTGGCACTTTATTAATATGCGTATCTGGCCACGACTGGTCGATGGCGTCGGCATTTTGCGCGGTATTGAGTCGAACATTAAAAATACCGCCGGGGAAATAGACTGCACCGGCCCGATGCTGGACGCGCTGGATTTAATTATCGCGGGCTTCCATGAGCCGGTGTTCCCGCCCAAAGATAAAGCCACCCACACCGAAGCGATGATCGCGACGATGGCGAACGGCGACGTACATATCATCAGCCATCCGGGGAATCCTAAGTTTGAGATTGATATCCCAGCTGTTGCGGCGGCGGCGGCGAAGTATAACGTCGCGCTGGAGCTGAATAATTCTTCGTTTACCCATTCGCGTATTGGCAGCGGCCCAAACTGCCGCGCTATTGCCGAAGCCGTGCGCGATGCAGGTGGCTGGCTGGCGTTAGGATCCGACTCTCACACTGCCTTTACGCTGGGTGATTTCACCGAATGCCGTAAAATCCTCGACGAAATCAATTTCCCGGAAGAGCGGATCCTTAACGTCTCTCCGCAGCGCCTGCTGGGCTTCCTGGAAGCCCGTGGCATGGCGCCAATTGCTGAATTTGCCACACTGTAATTAACACCCGTAATGGATAGAGCCAGTCATGAATGAATTTTCAGTTATTTGCCGCGTACTCGGATCGCTTTTTTATCGCCAGCCGCAGGATCCCCTGTTGGTGCCTCTTTTTACGCTGATCCGTGAAGGGAAGCTGGCGGCAAGCTGGCCACTGGAGCAGGATGAGCTGTTGGGCCGGCTGCAAAATAGCTGCGATCCGCAGCTGCTGGCGGCCGACTTTAACGCTTTGTTTGTTGGTGAAAAATGCAGCGTGCCGCCATTCCGTTCCGCCTGGGAAGAGGGGAGCGATGAAGGCGAAGTGCGCCAGTTCCTGAAGCAGCGTGGCATGCCGCTGGGTGAGTCCCCGGCCGATCATTTTGGGACGCTATTGCTGGCGGCCTCGTGGCTTGAAGACCAGTCTCAGGAAGATGAGTTTGAAGCGCAGGTGACGCTGTTTGATGACTACCTGATGCCGTGGTGCGGGACTTTCCTGGGCAAAGTTGAAGCCCATGCCACAACGCCATTCTACCGTACGCTGGCGGCGATCAGCCGTGAGGCGCTGCAGGCCATGCGCGATGAGCTGCAGGAATCAGAGGATGAGTAATTGTGATGTTAATCACAATTAAAATGTAACGCTGATTTCTTATTTGCAAAAAACGTGCGCCAGATCGTAGTGGTTGGTCCGGCCTCTGCTATGATACGGCGCTATGAAGACACTTATTCCATTAGCAATCACCACCGGTATTCTCTCCGGCCTTTGGGGCTGGGTGGCGGTGAGCCTCAGCCTGCTGGGCTGGGCCGGTTTCCTCGGCTGTACCGCTTATTTTGCCTGTCCGCAGGGCGGTATGAAGGGGCTTTTTATTTCCCTGTGTACGCTGTGCAGCGGCGTGCTGTGGGCGCTGGTGATTATTCACGGCAGCGCGCTGGCGCCGCAGGCGGAAATCCTGGGCTACATCATGACCGGCGTAGTCGCCTTCCTGATGTGTATTCAGGCGCGCCATATTTTGCTCTCGTTTGTCCCCGGGACGTTTATCGGCGCCTGTGCAACCTTTGCCAATCAGGGGGAGTGGCACAACGTTGTGCCTTCATTGCTTTTAGGCCTGGTGTTTGGCTTTGCCATGAAAAACAGCGGGTTGTGGCTCGCTGCCCGGCGGGACAAGCCAAAACCGAAAGCCAGCTCATTGCTAAGCGAATAAAAAAAACCAGCGAAAGCTGGTTTTTTTATCGATGCACAGAGCCTCATGAAGTGGGCGGCGTTGAGAGCTGTTTGTATTTCACCAGCACCGGATTGTTAATATCGGCCGGGTTCTGTAGATCCCAGAGTCCCCGGTCGATACCGTCGTTGACCAGATAGATGACCCCCGTTTCAATGGCGGACATCAGGCACAGCATGACCGGCTCGTTGCTGGTATAGCCCACTTCACCTTCCAGCAGACGCTGATAATCAATAAACCGGAAGACGCCGGCTTGCACCTCGTATGACAGGATCGTTTTGCTGGTGTTGACGGACGACATAACTTCGCCGGTACTGACGTCCACCACCCTTAAATTAACGGCAATTTGATCAAGCTGGTACTGCGTGTCGGCCCCAATGCCAAAGTAGCGAGCGCCCGCACCACCCGACTTGACGTTACTCTCGTAGCCAATGATCGAGCCTTCAATCATCACATTGGCCGCCATCAGAGAGTGCAGCGGGGCGCGGTTATTATCGGCCACGGTGCCATTTTCCTGGGCGGCACGAATAATTTTGCGTTCGTTCAGCAGGTTTTGCAGCCCCTGGCGTTCAAGGGGGATAAACCAGCGGGAATCCTTCAATGCCGTGACCAGCATAGACGTCGCGCTCTGCGGTACGGCGGTAGAAAAGTTGCTGGCAGGATAGGGCTTGAACTGGCCCGTTTCGTCCTGAATGTTATACACCGAGACATAAAGCTTCCCTTTTGCTTCCGGCAAATGCGTCAGGTCGAGGTAGCTTTGCGCGCGCGGTAATAACGTTGGTTTGGCGGCCTCTTTTGGCGGAGCCGTTAAACAACCACTTAATAAAAACACCGCCATAATCAGAAGTATGCGCTGCATGATAGTGATCCTTTCAGAGGTATTATGATTTTAAGCCACTAAAAATTCGTGGAATTTGCCTGCAGGCCGGATACCTGAATGGTTGACGTTTTGCCGGTTTTGCGGTCGGTGACGTTGAGCTGAAGCTGGCCGTCAGTGTTGGCAATATCGACGATAAAATCATTGGTGACCATGCGCCCTGGTTTGCCAGTATTAATATTGGTCAGCAGCCCGCCCAGCACCTGCGACTGCAGCGCCTGGGTGAAGTTATCCAGCGCGCTGGGCATTTGAATGCCGAGATCGCTGCTGTAGCTGGGATCTTTATAAGAGTTTTGCGCCTGGGCCGAATTTAACAAATAGGCGCCGTTATTGGGGTTACCGCCAAAATTGGGGTTCACAAACTGGAAAACCATATTCCCGCCCCAGGCCAGCGGCGTAAATAACAGCACGGGCAGTACGGCATGATAAATACGCATCATCGTCTCCTAGAATTCATCGTGGGTTAAATCGCTGGTGCTCAAGAGTTGCTTATCGATCAGCCTGCGTTTAAGCGCCTCATCGGTATGGACCAGTGCAACGTCAACGTTTTTGTCAAAGTCGCGCTTTGTGGGGAAAAGAAAAGCCTGATAAACAACATCCTGGCCTGCGGTAATCGTTATCCAGCTCCCCCAGCGGGCGCTGGGGCGCTCGTTGATGGTTAAATTACCGGTATAGTTGCTTTCCCATTTATCGCTGAAGGCGCGATAAAAGCTGTGGCCAACGGAGGTGACGGTATGGTCTGTCAGCAGTCCAGGGATCTCGACTTCTTCGGCCAGGACACTGCTTATCAGGCAGCAGCAAGCTGCCAGCGTAAATGCAGCTGAACGTTTCATGGGGCTATCGCCGAAGATTATCGTTGGCCCAGGAAACCGCCTGAGTTCGGTTCTTGACGGCTATCTTTCTGAACAGGTTATACAGGTGCGTTTTGACCGTGTTCTCGCTGATAAACAGCGAACGCGCGATTTCAACATTGGAAGAACCAACGCGCAGCTTATTCAGTATTTCCTTTTCGCGCTGCGTCAGGCGGGATGACTCGGCGTTGTTAAACCGGTAGTTGCCGGAGTGGCTGATCAGATAACTGGCCAGTTTCTGCGAGAAGTAACATTCGCCAGCCAGTACCCCGCGCAGTCCCTCGATGACTTTGGGCTCTTCTACAGCAAGATAAAAAACGCCATTGATGTGCGGCCAGCTTTCAATCTCGCGGAAGGGATACTCCTCCGGCGTATTGAGTAACAACAATTTTATCTGACAGTTTTTACGACTTAGTTTATCCTGCCAGAACAGAATGGTCTTTTTATCTGTTTCCGCCATATCAAATAAAATCAGAACATTACCGGGAAATTCATCCAGTGGCCGCTGAATATTATGAATACGGCCATTTATTTCTAACGAGGCGCGCAGGTGCTGTAATAAGGCTGAAGCCTGGAGAGAGGGTTTTGTCATTAACAATAACGTAGGGCCCTGAAGGGCATGGACTTCATTATACATGATGAAACTCCACCTGGTTTATGCCGCTACCTTTTGAATTAATAAGAATTAATTCTCTATAACGTGACGAGTGCCGCGACGGTGCTGTATGTTAAATATTTTTAATCGCCGAAATGATTTTATTTCGGTCAGCAAAAGAAAATTAACTAAAGAAGTGGTAACTGTTTCCAATTTAGCGATTGGATATTTTAACGCAAGTGTTAACTATGTAACCAAATGTTTCTTTGGATATTAAAATGTTTCAATTGAGAGTGTTCGCTATTTAATTTTAAGCAGAAAGTTGTACGTTTTTTGCTTTCTGTATAGAAAATTAATTTTGATTTTTAATTTTAAATAATTGTATTTTATGTATTTTATTTTTTATTTTTTTGTTTTCCTCACTCTGTTCATAATTTTAAAAACTGCGTTCCCAGCATTCAACCGCTTCGCTTAAGAAAACTGATCATGATGACAAGGTTTTTTCATAAACTGACTAAGCATCGCTTAAGTTGTGCTAAGTCAGTGAGAGTTAAGGTGACTTTAAATAAGTGTGCTAATGATTATCCGATCCCTGGATCAGGGGGTTGTAATAGTGATGATTGTCTGTTTTTATTTCGTATTAATACTTTGGTGTGAATTTTATAATGCAAAATACCACCCCAGCATGAGATATTTTTAATTGTTGCCGTAACATACTCATTTGCGTAACGATGCAATAACACATTATTGTTGGTCCGTTATGCTTGACCTGAATGTTACGCGTCATATTGTTCCGGCATTATCTGGTTCAGGGTGACAGAATGAAAAAATATTTTATTTCTATAATGTTCGCTGGCCTGGCGAGTCATTGTTTTGCGGCGAGTAACGATCTCGCCACTGCTGAGTATAATTTTGCTGTCAATGAATTGAGCAATCCTCAATTTAATCAAACGGCCATTATTGGCCAATCTGGTAGCAATAATAATGCTGCAGTAGTTCAGCGGGGTCAGAAGCAACTTTCTGAGGTTACGCAAAGCGGAGCAGGCAACCGGGCAAACATCGAACAATCAGGCAGTTATAACCTGGCTTATATCTCGCAAGAAGGTAACGCCAACGAGGCGGGTATTAAGCAGGATTCATTTGGTAATGCGGCGCTTATTATCCAACGAGGTTCTGGTAATAAAGCAAACATTACCCAGTACGGTACCCAGAAGTCAGCAGTTGTTGTGCAAAACCAGTCACAAATGGCGATTCGCATTATTCAGCGATAAGCAAAATATTTGGGCTGAAACTATCAATCCGATGGGGGTTTTAGTATGAATCTTTTCAAAGTGGCAGCATTAGCAGCACTGGTTGTTTCCGCAGGTGCAATGGCGACCTATCCGCAGCAGGCTCAGCACTCGACCTTGAAAATATATCAGCAGGGTAACGGAAATAATGCCACAGCGCTGCAGTCGAATGCGTTCTATTCGAAGACTGAAATTAAACAGCTGGGCACGGTGAATGGGGCAAAAGTTGGCCAGGGCTCTGACAGCAGCGATATTAAACTGCTGCAGGATGGCTACGGTAACAATGCCACCATCAGCCAGTGGAACGGGAAAAACGCGCAGATTGATGTTCAGCAGTTCGGGACCAACAACGGAGCAGTGGTTAATCAGACGGCATCCAGCTCTCTGGTGTCGGTCACCCAGTTCGGCAACGGTAACCACGCCACTGCGTCTCAGTACTAAAGCGACCTGGCTATCGCGTGAACAGGGCCGACGGCCCTGTTTTTCTTTGGAGGTTGTATGCATACCCTGGTATTGCTTGCCGCACTCTCAAGTCAGCTGACGTTTAATACCCGGCAGCAGGAAAACATCTACACAATAACGCCTGTCGCGACGCTGGCGGCGGATTGCCAGTGCACCTTGACGCTGGTGGCAACCAAAACCGGCCCGTCGGGGAAAAGCTCCAGCCACCAAAGCAGCGAACTGTTTATAAAAGCACATCAGGCCGTCGATCTGTCGCAGCTAAGTTTGAATATTGACCCCGGAGACAGCGTCACGGTCATTGTTACCCTGAGCGACGGAAAAGCCTTTCACCTTGAGCAACAGTGGCAAAAGCCGGGGAAGTCTTGACCGCAAACAAATATATGTGACGGAAGTATTGCAAGAACAAAAAACATGGATCACTGTTTAATTATCTTTGATTTTCTGCCGATAACCTTCAGGGACGACAGCAATCGAGGAGTAATAAACGTGAAAGCAAGTTTTCAGCAGTATTTGCTTTGTCTGGCGATGGGCATCGCGGTTTCACCGCTGTCTCAGGCTGCATCCTCTGGCATCATTCATTTTCGAGGTGAAATAGTAGAAGGCGGCTGTCAGTGGACGTCGGCCAGCTCCAATGTCGCCATGACCTGCACCGAAAAAGGCAAACCCGTCACTCAGACCGTTGCCCTTAGCTCTCTGGATGGTATTACCCTTCATAATGACAGTACGATGCAAACCCGTGTGAAATACCTCGACCCACAGCACAAAACAGCAGTGCTGTACGTTACCTATCAATAACGCCACGGCCCGTTTAACGCGGGCTGTGTATTTTTGGTTTCAGACCACATAGCAGAGTAAACTAACGCGGATCGATTTCAGTTGAACGCATAGGGTTATTGCTGTGAAAAAAAGTTTGCTCCTTTCTCTTCTGCTGGTGGCGCAGGTGACCGGGGCGGTAACGCTGGATGACATCCAAAAGCGATTTGCCGCCGTGCCGGTAATGCGGGTGCAGTTTGAGCAGGAGCGCCAGATAAAAGGCATGGCGCAGCCGCTGCATTCCAGCGGGCGGATTGTGGTGACAAAGCATAAAGGGCTGTGGTGGCAGCAGCGTCAGCCTTTCCCGATGGGACTGGTTGTTGGGGAGAATCGGATGGTTCAGGTGATGGGTAACCAGCCGCCGCAGGCAATCACCGCGGAGAACAATCCGCCAATGTTTCAGTTCAACCAACTGCTGCGTACGCTGTTTTATCTCGATCGAAAAGCGCTTGAGAAAGACTTTATCAGCGAGTTTTCCGACCTGGGGGAGGGAAGATGGCGGCTGGTATTAATTCCCTTTGAGAAAACGCTCAGCGGGCTGTTCCGCTCGATTACGCTTTATGGTGAGAAGTCGCTGGACCGAATTGAGCTGAATGACGTGGAGGATGACGCTACGGAAATAACGTTTACGCACCATCAGTTTGAACCCCGCAGACTTAGTCAGGAAGAGCGCAAACGCCTTGTCTTCTAAATAATGCCCGGCCGCTAGCTGAGTTTTTGATTGCGTTGGCGGCGGCTGGCGGCATAATGTGTAAAACTTAATTAGAACGATAACTATTGCTATTTATATGGACGTTTCTTTAAGCCGCCGACGCCTGCTGGCGCTAGCCTCCCTGCTGCCTCTGGCGGCCATTCTTCCCTGCCAGGCTGATGCCCGCCGCTTTGATGTCGCACGTATTATTGCCCTGGAATGGCGACCGGTTGAAATGTTGCTGGCGCTCGGGATTATGCCGATGGCGATTGCCGATAAGCGTAATTATCACCGCTGGGTAGGGGAGCCAACGTTGCCTGAAACCGTCGTTGACGTTGGGCTGAGAAACGAGCCTAACCGCGAGCTGATGCAGCGTCTCACCCCTTCTCTTTTTCTCATCTCCAAAGGCTTCGGGCCGGCTGAGTCAGATTTAACACCTATCGCTCCCTGCTGGTCGACGGCCTTTAATGATGCCTCTGGCCGCCCGCTGGCGCTGTTGGAAAAAGATCTTCTGAGGCTCGGGCAGTTTTTAGGGCGGGAGCAGCAGGCTACCGAACATCTGGCCCATTTTCACCAGCAGATGGCCGCCACCCGCGCAAAGCTGCCGGGTAATCCCAACCCGCTGGTGATGTTTTCATTTCTTGATAGCCGCCGGGTGATGATCTTTGGCCGCAACAGCCTGTTTAACGACCTGCTGGAACGGCTGGGGATGCGTAACGCCTGGGACGGGAAAACCAATGCCTGGGGAAGCGCCATTGTGGGCATTGAAACCCTGGTCAGGCTGGAAAACGTCACGGCAATTTGCTTTATGCACGGCGATGACGATCCGGTCAAAACGGTGGCGAAATCTGCGCTATGGCAGGTTATGCCTTTCGTGCGCGAGGGCCAGTTACACCTGCTGCCAGCGGTATGGTTTTACGGCGGCAGCTTCTCGGCGCTGCGTTTTTGCCAGCTCCTGCCGGAGGCACTGTGCGCATAATCCTGCTTATACTCTGTGCCTTCACGCTGTTTTTGACCGGCTACAACTTCCAGCAAATGCTGCCTGCCGGGCTCTGGTGGCAAGCGATAACGCTGCCTCAGGTGACCGATGTTTCGCAGATGCTGTTTCACTACAGCCTGCTGCCGCGAACCGCGCTTGCGCTGCTTACCGGCGCCGGGCTGGCGCTGGCCGGCTGCCTGTTTCAGCATATTCTGCGTAATCCTCTGGCCGAACCGGCCACCCTTGGCGTTGCGGCTGGGGCACAGCTGGGGCTGACCCTTGCAACGCTGTTTTTGGCGGGGGCAGGGGAAACCGGCAAACAGCTTGCGGCGCTGGCTGGCGCAATGGCCGTAGGCAGTATTGTGCTCGGGGCTGCCTGGGGTAAACGAATGTCGCCGGTTACGCTAATCCTTGCCGGCCTGGTATTGGGACTTTATTGCGGGGCCGTAAAAAGCTTCCTCGTATTGTTCAACCATGAACGCCTGCAAAATCTGTTTATCTGGAGCAGCGGGATGTTGAACCAGTACGACTGGGCTGGCGTGGAGTTTCTTTGGCCGAGGCTTCTGGCCGTGCTGGTACTCATCGTACTGATGATTCGCCCGCTGGGTATGCTGGCCCTGGATGACACCGTATTACGTGGACTGGGGATGAAGCTGGCTTTAGTGCGCGTGGGCGGGCTATTTTTGGCCCTGCTGCTGAGTTCGATGCTGGTCAGCGTGGTGGGCGTGATCGGATTTATTGGCCTGTTTGCTCCGGTCCTGGCCGGCATGTTTGGCGTGAGACGTCTGCTGCCTAAACTCCTGGCTTCGATGGCGACGGGGGCATTGCTGCTGTTACTGAGCGATCAACTGGTTCTGTGGGTTGGACGCTATTGGCAAGAACTGCCCACCGGCGCCGTGACGGCGCTGGTGGGGGCACCTTTAATGCTGTGGTTATTGCCACGCCTGCGCCATCAGCGGTTGGCGGCTTCTGATGATGCCAGCGCGATTGCGGAACGCCAACTTTCCCCCGCTACGGTATTGCTGATTATTGCTGTTTTGGCGCTGGTTGCCTTGCTCGCGCTGGGCGTTGGGCGGGAAAGCGCAGGCTGGTTTATCGGCATACAAGAAATGTGGCAGTGGCGCTGGCCGAGGGTGCTGTCGGCGCTTGCCGCGGGCGCAATGCTGGCGGCGGCCGGTACGCTGGTACAAAAAATGACCGGCAATCCGATGGCCAGCCCCGAAGTGCTGGGCGTGAGTTCCGGCGCGGCCTGCGCCATCGTGTTATTGATATTTCTCGTCCCCGGCGACGTCAGCGCCTGGCAACTGCCGGCGGGCTTTGCCGGCGCGGCGCTCACGCTGCTGGCGATGCTCGTTTTAGCCCGCTCCGGGCTGGCTCCGGGAAGGCTTTTACTGACCGGTGTGGCGCTGAGTACCGTATTCGCCACGCTGCTCACGCTTTATCTGGCCAGCGGAGATCCGCGCAGCGGGTCGGTGCTGACGTGGCTGTCCGGCTCCACCTGGAAAGTAACCGGGCAGCAGGCGCTGGTGAGCGGGGGCATGGCGCTGGCGCTGATTGGGCTTACGCCCCTGGTGCGCCGCTGGCTCGCTATACTCCCGCTGGGCGGTGAGACGGCTCAGGCCCTGGGCATTGCCCTGAGTCAATCGCGCATCAGCATTCTGGTGCTGGCAGCCGGACTAGTTGCTGCCGCAACGCTCTGCGTGGGGCCACTAAGTTTTGTTGGGTTGATGGCACCGCACATGGCAAGAATGCTCGGCTTCCGCCGCGCAATGCCCCAGCTTATCGTGGCTATTGCTATCGGGGCCGGGCTGATGCTGCTGGCCGACTGGCTGGGCCGAAGCCTTATCTTCCCATTCCAGATCCCGGCAGGATTGTTAGCCACGCTCTGCGGGGCACCGTACTTTATCTGGCTGTTACGCAAAGCGTGACAGGCCTTAAAAGCAGGCTCGTTCCGGGCGTGCCTGCTGTTTGAGTTCCTCTCTATTTCCGTGGCCAGGCGTTTTTACTGGTCAATCTCCCTCTGGGCATTTTTCTTGCAATTTCTAATGATGAAACGATAATCACGATCAAAATCATAATCGTTCTCATTAATTGTTTTTATTTTACCAGGAAATTTCAATGCCTCACCAACCACCTCGCCAGGCCGGGTTTAAACCGCGCCTGATCGCAGCGTTGATCGCTGCCGCCTGCATGCCTGTTGCCGCTGCGCCACAGGAAAATCTTCAGCAAAAAGCTTTAGTTAAAGAAGAGACCATTACCGTCACGGCGACCCCGGATATGCAGTTCCGCGAAGGCGGTAACGAGCTGGTGCCTGCTTATCTGGACGGGCAGGTGGCCAATGGCGGTCGCCTGGGCATGCTCGGTGAGCAGGATGCGCGCAACGTGCCGTTTAACGTCATCGGCTATACCTCCAAAATGATCGAGGATAAGCAGGCCAATACCCTCAGCGACATTGTCCGTAATGACGCGACTATTCAGCCCGTGCGCAGCTACGGTAACTTTGGCGAGTCGTACCGCGTGCGCGGTTTCCTGTTAGACGGGGATGATATTTCTTACGGCGGTCTGTATGGCGTATTGCCGCGGCAGATCACCAGCACGGCTCTTGCGGAACGCGTCGAGGTGATTAAGGGCTCCACGGCCTTCCTGAACGGTGTTCCTCCGGGCGGGTCTGGCGTGGGCGGGGCCATTAATATTGAGCCCAAGCGGGCAGGTAGTGAACCACATACCCAACTTGGCGTGGATTACACCGGGCGTTCGCAGGTTGGGGGCTCTTTGGATACTGGCCGCAGGTTTGGGGATAACGACCAGTTTGGCGCCCGCGTGAACCTGCTGCACCGTGAAGGCGAGAGTGAGGTTCGCGAGCAGAAGAACAGAACATCGTTGGCAAGCGTTGGGCTGGATTACAAAGGCGACAGGCTGCGGACGTCGTTCGACGGCGGCTACCAGAAGATGACGGTACACAATGGCCGTATCGGGGTGGGGGTTGGCGCTATTACGCAGATGCCTGAGGTGCCGGATAACCGCACAAACTACGGGCAGCCGTGGGTTTATTCAGACATGAGCTCTCGCTTTGCCGCGCTGCACAGCGAGTATGATGTGGCGAACAGCTGGACGCTTTATGGCGCGCTGGGCACCAGCGAAACCGACGAAAGAGGCAATTACAGCGTGCCTAAGTTTGTTGATAACAAGGGCCACACCAGCCAGACTCGTTTGTCTACGCGATACATCGCCGACGCTTTCTCCGGCATGGGCGGCGTGCGGGGGAAATTTGATACCGGCTTTATCGGCCACAGCGTGAACCTCGGCTATTCCGGTGTTTACCGTAAAACCCGCGCGGCCTACACCATGTCATCCAGCAAAACCGCCGTTGGGAATAATATCTACGATCCGTCTTATCTCGACCTGAGCCGTTTCCCGACTGTCGCTTCCGGTAGCAATATGGACGATCCGACCCAGCGGAGCCGCACGATAACAAGCGGGGTTTCGCTGTCCGATACGCTCTCCGCGCTGGACGATAAGGTGCTGTTGACCGTGGGCGCTCGCCGCCAGGACGTGCGGGTTCGTAACTACAGCTATACCGGTGTGGAAGACCCTAAAACACGCTTTGATGCTTTCAAGATTACGCCGGTTTATGGCCTGGTAGTGAAGCCGTGGGAGCCGGTTTCTTTTTATGCGAACCACATTGAAGCGCTGCAGCCTGGGCCGACAGCAACCTCTAAAGCAACCAATGCCGGAAACGTGGTCGGGGTTGTGCAGTCGAAGCAGAACGAAGTGGGCATGAAGATGGACTTCGGCCGCGTGGGCGGCAGCCTGGCGCTGTTTGAGATCGAAAAGCCGGTGGGGATGCTCGACAGCAACAATCTTTACGGCCTGTATGGCGAACAGCGCAGCCGCGGTATGGAACTGAACGTATTTGGTGAGCCACTGTACGGCGTGCGCCTGTTGGGAAGTGCCCTTTGGCTTCAGCCAGAAATGGTGAAGACTAACGGCGGGACAAACGACGGTAAGGATGCGATCGGCGTTCCGCGTTACTCCTGGTCCGTGGGCGGCGAATGGGATCTGCCTTGGGTGCAGAACCTGACTGCGACGGGGACGCTAATTCGCACCGGGTCACAATACGCCAACGCCGACAACAGCATTAAGCTGAACGGCTGGACTCGCCTCGATCTCGGCGTGCGCTACAGCACCAAGGTTAACGAACAGACGCTGACCTGGCGCGCCAACGTCGAAAACGTGACTAACGAAAAATACTGGGCTTCTGTCGACGACAGCGGGGCGTATATTACGCAAAGTGACCCACGCACCCTGAAACTTTCCATGACTGTTGATTTCTAATCCAATAACAAAGGCCCCGTGAAGGCGGGGTTTTTTGTGGCTGATATCCGGAGATTTTCAAAAGTTGAAATGTCCGGAAACGATAATAGTCATGTACGCGCCCCGTCTGACGAGAATAGACTACGGCAAAGTACAGTTGGAGAATGGTTAATGAGTGAACGCATACAGGTCGTCCAGGGAGACATCACGCAGATTGAGGTCGATGTGATCGTCAACGCGGCAAACCCTTCGCTGATGGGCGGTGGGGGAGTGGATGGGGCGATACATCGCGCCGCCGGACCTGCGCTGCTGGAAGCCTGTAAAGCGGTACGCCAGCTGCAGGGCGAATGCCCCCCGGGTCAGGCGGTGATTACCGAGGCCGGGAACATTCCGGTAAAAGCGGTGATTCACGCCGTGGGGCCAGTCTGGCACGGCGGCGAGCAGAACGAAGCCGAGCTTTTGGAACTGGCCTACCGTAACAGCCTGGATTTAGCCGCCGCTAACGGCTACCGCTCAATTGCTTTTCCGGCCATCAGCACCGGCGTGTATGGCTTCCCAAAAGCGCAGGCCGCACGCATAGCGTGGGATGTTGCTTACAAATACATTGGTCTGCGCCCGCTGCCGGAGCGCGTGGTATTTGTTTGCTTTGATGATGAGAACACGCAGATTTATCAGCATATTGCGGCTGAGTGTCATAAATAAATCACGACTGCTTCATAAAACTTCAATCTGTGGCCGCTATGATTTCTGTCGCAGAGATAAAAAAGGCCGGTGTTCATACCCGGCCTTTAGTGTGTTATCCCGCAAATGATTGTGGCGTCGCCGCCTTCTCCTTCGGCTTGCCTGAAAACAGGAAACGAAGCAGGGGAATGCGCAGGTGCAGCTCGTAAAGCAGCAGCGCGATGCCGACTACAAAGACCAGCCCGCTGAAGAAACCTAAAATATTGGACGTGATGTGCGGCGTGATAAACGCGCCGAAGAACAGCGTGAGCGGATGGTGTACCAGATAGATAAACAGCGATGCATTAACGAAATAGGTCACTCGCGCGGATTTAAAATTCAGCATTTTATAGCCCAGCGAAAACACGACGTTGACCATCCATAGCCCCATCAGCATGGTGATCACGCTTTCCGTTTCGTACATCCAGGCATCGCCGCTGCCGTAGCGCTGGTTTAATAAATAGGCGGCAAACGCAAAGACCGCGCCCACCTGACTCCAGCGTGAAGGCGTGGTGAACAGGATTTTCAGCGACTCGCGTTTGAATGTCAGCGCGCCAAGCATAAAGAACGGCAGATAAAACAGCGTTTGCATCACCACGAAATTAAACAGCCCGTCGCTTAATAACGGCGCGTGGATAATAAAAATAGTCCGGCGAATAGCGGCGTATAAAATGCCGAAGCCGAGAAATAAAAGTGAGAGTTTTCCCAGGGTAATTGGTGAATTATTATTCTGTTCGTTTCTAATTATAAAATTATTAATTTTTTGAAACAAAACCATGCCCAGGGTCGTTAATATCACCAGGACCAGTAAAAACCACAGGTGAGACACAAGCTCCCACACCAGCGTATTGTATTTTTGATAGCCGGTGAGCGTATGCCACAGGCCAGTTTTGTCGTTGATGTACTGCAGCATCATGAACTGAGGCAGGGTCAGCAGCGGTATTGCGGTGAGCATCGGGATGCCGACGCGCTCTACGCGCACTGTCCACCAGCGTTTCAGCGGGTAGCGCAGAAATAACATGTAGGAAAAATAGCCAGAAATAACGAAGAACACCTGCATACGAAACGCGTGAATAAAATCATTAAACAGCGTCAGGCTCGCGGAGGGTTCTGCGCTATTGACGTGCCAGTGATGGCTCGAATAGATGAGCGAAATGTGGAATGGAATGCCCAACAGCATCAGCCATGCACGAATAGAATCCAGGAAAAACTCACGTTGTTGCGGTGCGTTACTCATAATACTCCAGACATTTTCAGACTATTCGTCTTATCCTTAAGACCCTATCCCATCAGGCTAAAAGTCCAGTTCAGTCTACATATTCGTGGCAACCCTACACTAAGCATGTCATCCTGTCGCCAGGATGAACTCTTAAAGCGTAAGCAGTTGTCTTTATTTTGCTTAAACCCTGAGCCAGTACGCTGAACAAAGCGGTGATTTGGTTGTCGGAAAGCAAAACTTTCCATTAAAATGGATAGATTGATTTAAGCACACAAAGGGGGATGTGCTGGTTAATATGAAACATAAAGCAAATATGATGAAAGTGTCCTGGCTTGGCGCTGCGGTAATGTTGTCCCTTTATACCACCTCGGTTTGGGCGTTCACTATCGACGATGTCGCAAAACAGGCGAAAACCTTAGCGGGCAAGAGCTACGAAGCACCGAAAAGCAACCTGCCTTCGCAATTCCGCGAGATGAAATACGCGGACTACCAGCAGATCCAGTTTAATCACGACAAAGCTTACTGGAGCAACATCAAGACCCCATTCAAGCTCGAGTTCTACCATCAGGGTATGTACTTCGACACGCCGGTTACCATCAACGAAGTGACCGCCACCGCGGTGCACCAGATCAAATACAATCCGGACTATTTTAACTTCGGTGATGTAAAGCACGATAAAGATACCGTAAAAGATCTCGGTTTTGCCGGGTTCAAAGTGCTCTATCCGATCAACAGCAAAGATAAGAACGACGAAATTGTCAGCATGCTCGGAGCGAGTTACTTCCGCGTAATTGGCGCCGGCCAGGTGTATGGCCTGTCTGCCCGAGGACTGGCGATTGATACTGCTTTACCGTCTGGTGAAGAGTTCCCTCGCTTCCGCGAATACTGGATTGAACGTCCAAAGCCAATGGATAAAACGTTAACCCTGTATGCACTGCTTGATTCCCCACGAGCGACCGGGGCTTATCGTTTCGTTATCACCCCTGGACGCGATACCGTGGTGAACGTGCAGTCGAAAGTTTACCTGCGTGACAAAGTAGGCAAGCTGGGCGTTGCGCCGCTGACCAGTATGTTCCTGTTCGGGCCAAATCAGCCTTCACCAACCACCAATTTCCGCCCGGAACTGCATGACTCCAACGGCCTGTCTATTCACGCCGGCAACGGGGAATGGATCTGGCGTCCGCTGAACAACCCGAAACACCTGGCCGTTAGCTCTTACGCTACGGAAAACCCGGTCGGCTTTGGCCTGCTGCAGCGTGGTCGTCAGTTCTCCCGCTTTGAAGATTTAGACGATCGTTACGACCAGCGCCCTAGCGCGTGGGTTGCACCGGTCGGGGATTGGGGTAAAGGCCGCGTAGAGCTGGTTGAAATCCCAACCAACGATGAAACGAATGACAACATCGTTGCTTACTGGACGCCGGATCAGCTGCCTGATCCAGGCAAAGAGATGAACTTTAAGTACACCATCACCTTTAGCCGCGACGAAGACAAAATGCATGCGCCGGATAACGCGTATGTGTTGCAAACTCGCCGTTCTACCGGGGATGTGAAGCAGTCTAACCTGATCCGCCAGCCGGACGGCACCATTGCGTTTGTGGTGGACTTTACCGGGGCAGAGATGAAAAAACTGCCAGCCGACACGCCGGTCACCGCACAGACCAGCATTGGCGATAACGGTGAGATCGTTGACAGCCAGGTGCGCTATAACCCGGTCAACAAAGGCTGGCGTTTAACGCTGCGCGTGAAGCTGAAAGACGAGAAGAAGACGACGGATATGCGTGCTGCGCTGGTTAACGGCGAGCAGACATTGAGTGAAACCTGGAGCTACCAGCTGCCTGCCAATGAATAAGTCTACTGAATTCTCGCCTGACTACATCGAAGCACTCCCGCTTTCTGCTGAGCAGAAGGCGGCTTTGCCTGCGTCCGATCTTCAGGCGGTGCATGAGGCGCTTGATGCGCAGCATCACCACTTTGAACGAGCGGATGATTCTCCTCTGGCTTCGGTAAAAGCTCGTCTCGAGGCGAGCTGGCCGGGTTCTCTCGGCGGCGAACAGCTGATCACCGATGATGAAGGGCGCACCCAGCTTCAGGCTATGCCGAAAGCGACGCGTGCTTCTATGTTCCCGGACCCGTGGCGTACCAACCCGATTGGCCGCTTCTGGGATCGCCTGCTTGGGCGTGAAACGAAGTCTAAGTTCGCGTCTAAAGAAGAAGAGGCCTCTGAGCAGAAATGGCGTACCGTCGGCACGATTCGCCGCTACATTCTGCTGATCCTCACGCTGGCCCAAACCGTGGTCGCAACCTGGTACATGAAGACGATCCTTCCGTACCAGGGCTGGGCGCTGATTAACCCGGCGGACATGGGGGGCCAGGATCTGTGGGTCTCCTTTATGCAGCTGCTGCCGTACATTCTGCAAAGCGGCATCCTGATCCTGTTTGCCGTGCTGTTCTGCTGGGTCTCTGCCGGTTTCTGGACCGCGCTGATGGGCTTCCTGCAGTTGCTGATGGGCAAAGACAAATACAGTATTTCTGCGTCAACGGTGGGGGACGAGCCCATCAACCCCGAGCACCGTACCGCGCTTATCATGCCGATTTGTAATGAAGACGTCGATCGCGTGTTTGCCGGCCTGCGTGCGACGTGGGAATCCGTCAAAGCCACCGGGCAGCAGGCGCACTTCGATGTGTATATCCTGAGCGACAGCTACAACCCGGATATCTGCGTTGCGGAGCAAAAAGCCTGGATGGAGCTGATTGCGGAAGTGCAGGGTGAAGGGCAGATCTTCTATCGCCGTCGTCGTCGCCGCGTGAAGCGTAAAAGCGGCAACATCGATGACTTCTGCCGTCGCTGGGGGAACCAGTACAGCTACATGGTGGTGCTGGACGCCGACTCCGTCATGAGCGGGGATTGCCTGACCAACCTCGTGCGCCTGATGGAAGCGAACCCGAAGGCCGGTATTATTCAGTCTTCGCCCAAAGCCTCCGGCATGGACACGCTGTATGCGCGCTGCCAGCAGTTTGCTACCCGCGTCTACGGGCCGCTCTTTACTGCGGGCCTGCACTTCTGGCAGTTGGGGGAATCCCACTACTGGGGCCACAACGCCATTATTCGCGTGAAGCCGTTCATTGAACACTGTGCGCTGGCCCCGCTGCCGGGTGAAGGTAACTTTGCCGGGTCGATTCTTTCCCATGACTTCGTCGAAGCCGCGCTGATGCGCCGTGCCGGCTGGGGCGTGTGGATTGCTTACGATCTACCTGGCTCATACGAAGAACTGCCGCCGAACCTGCTGGACGAGCTGAAACGCGATCGCCGCTGGTGCCAGGGTAACCTGATGAACTTCCGTCTGTTCCTGGTGAAAGGGATGCACCCGGTTCACCGCGCGGTGTTCCTGACCGGCGTCATGTCCTATCTGTCTGCCCCATTGTGGTTTATGTTCCTGGCGCTCTCTACCGCGCTGCAGGTTGTACACGCTTTGACCGAGCCGCAGTACTTCCTCCAGCCTAGACAGCTGTTCCCGGTCTGGCCGCAGTGGCGTCCTGAGCTGGCGATTGCGCTGTTTGCCTCGACCATGGTTCTGCTGTTCCTGCCTAAGCTGCTGAGCATCATTCTTATCTGGTGCAAAGGCTCTAAAGAGTATGGCGGTTTCCTGCGTGTGACCTGTTCACTGCTGCTTGAAGTGCTGTTCTCCGTGCTGCTGGCACCGGTGCGTATGCTGTTCCACACCGTGTTTGTGGTCAGCGCGTTCCTGGGCTGGGAAGTGGTCTGGAACTCGCCGCAGCGTGACGATGACTCCACGCCGTGGGGTGAAGCCTTTATGCGCCACGGCTCTCAGCTGCTGCTGGGCCTGGTCTGGGCAGTGGGCATGGCCTGGCTGGATCTGCGCTTCCTGTTCTGGCTGGCACCGATTGTCTTCTCGCTGATCCTGTCGCCGTTCGTCTCCGTGCTTTCAAGCCGGGCGAGCCTCGGCCTGCGCACCAAGCGCTGGAAGCTGTTCCTGATCCCGGAAGAGTATTCCCCGCCGCAGGTGCTGGTGGACACCGAGAACTATCTGGAGCTGAACCGCAGCCGTACGCTGGACGATGGCTTTATGCACGCGGTATTTAACCCGTCGTTTAACGCCCTGAGCACGGCGATGGCCACGGCTCGTCACCGTAAGAGTCTGGTGCTGGAGATTGCCCGCGACCGTCACGTTGAGCAGGCGCTGAACGAAACGCCGGACAAACTCAACCGCGACCGCCGCCTGGTTCTGCTGAGCGACCCGATGACCATGTCGCGCTTGCATTACCGCGTGTGGGCGAACCCGGAGCGTTATTCTTCCTGGGTGGAGAGCTACAGAAAGCTGCAGCTAAACCCGTTGGCGCTGACGGCAAAGTAAGGCCTTAAAGAAGTGATAATGCCGACCTTAGGGTCGGCATTTTTTTGCCTTTTATTCGGCGATGGTTATACTCAGCGCGTTCTGAACAGGAGTGCATGTGTGGGTAGAATAATTGCGGTACTGATGATGGCGTTTCTGCTAAGCGGCTGCGGCAGCATTATTAGCCGGACGGTGCCGGGGCAAGGGCACGGGAACCAATATTACCCCGGCGTGCGCTGGGATGTACGCGAGGGCGCATGGCGCTATATTACCGTGCTCGACCTGCCGTTTTCGCTGATCTTTGACACTTTGCTGTTGCCGATTGACGCCAGCCACGGGCCGTATGAATAACGGCTAGCGCTCATCCCACTCGTCTGCCGCCGTGCGACCTTCTTCGGTGTCCAGCGGCGGCTCGAGCTGAAATTCACCTTCGTCCCATTCGTGCAGCGTATTCTCTTCCAGCCATTCCTGGCGCAGTTCAATCTCATCGAAATCACCGTCAAACACGCTTTGCGCCGCTTCCCCACTGAGCATCGGCAGGCATTCGCCTTCCTCGCTGTCGTCGGTAAAGAACTCGGCCTGCCACATGATGTCACCATCCTGCAAAACGTACTTCTGGAAATTGAATTGCTCGACGCTGGCGCTCTCTTCATCCACGCTCGGGTTGTCGGCAAGATACTGCTCCCGCGCGGCATCAATGGCTTCTTCCAGGGTTGCATACATGCTCATGGTTATCTCCTTGTGGCAAAGGTCGGGGAGCGGCTGCTCCGTTACGATTTCCAGTTAATTGTTGACGCTGTTGGCAAATCTGCAAGTCGGAGATTTATTCCCCCGGAATACGGAGTCGTTCGGCAGGCTGGCGCAGCGTCATCCATGAGTAAAGGGCGTTAAACAGCACCACGCTGGCGGTGACCAGGAATACGGTGCGGAAGCCGTAGCTGGCGGAAACGGCGGCGCCGAGCAGCGGGCCGGTGACGTTGCCAATATCGCGGAAGGACTGGTTGTAGCTGAAAATCCGGCCCGAGATTTGGCTGGAAGAGTTATAGACCAGCAGCGTTTGCACGGCAGGGAGCAGCGCCCCGTCGGCGGCACCGAGCAAGAAGCGTAAGACCCCGAGCTGCCACGGGTTTTGTACCAACGACATCGGGATGAGCAGCAAAACGGAAATTACCAGCGCACCAATCAGGATCTTTTCCGGCCCGATACGATCCCCCAGCTTGCCGAGTCTTGGGGCACTGATCAGCGCTGCTACGCCGGGCACGGAAGCAATCATCCCGCTAATAAACGCCAGATTGCTGACGTTACCGGCCAGATCGCGCACGTAGAGCGTCAGGATAGGCGCGATAGAACCGGTGGCAACCTGGATGATCATCGTGGTGACAAACAGACTCAGTACCAGGCGGGGATTTTTTAATGAGGTGAGTACCTGGCGGGCGTGCAGCATGTCTTTTTTGGAAACGGGCGTGAACGACTCGCGAATAAAAAACAGCGTCATCACGAAGCAGATAAACAGCACCAGCGAGGTGATGAAGAACACCGAGCGCAGCCCGTAGCTGTCCGCCATCAGGCCACCCATCAGCGGGCCTAGCAGCGCGCCGCTGACCGCTCCCGTAGACAGCGTGCCAAGTGCCCAGCCGCTTTTATGGCGCGGTATCTGAGTGGCTATCAGCGCGTTGGCATTCGGCACAAACCCACCCAGCAGGCCAAGTAAGGCCCTAAGCGCCAGAAATTGCCAAATGTTTTGTGCGAGACCCATCAACAGCATGACGACAGACATGCCAAGCGCGGAACGCAGCAGCATAAGTTTTCGGCCTTTACGGTCGGCAAGCCCACCCCAGAAAGGGGATGCCACGGCAGAAAACAGGAAGGTAATGCTAAAGACCAGCCCGGACCACATGTTCAGCTGGCTATGGCCGGTGACGCCGAGTTGCTCAACGTAAAGCGGGAGGAACGGCATGACCAGGCTGAATGCCGCGCCGGTCAGGAAGCAGCCAACCCAGACGACGGCCAGATTACGCTTCCAGTTGATAGTGCTGTCAGGGGGAGTCATACCGCTCCGAAGTTGCCAGTGCCAAAGAGAAGAGAGGGAATTATTACTCTGCTAATTATGCGCCTGTTGGCATTGGGCTGGCAAATCAAAGGGCTTTTTCGATCAAACTACGGCAAAAAAAAACCGCCTGAAAAGGCGGCTGTTAAGCGTTATTGGTAACGGTCGGGCATGCCTTCCGGGCGCGTCTTAAAGCGGCGGTGCAGCCACATATACTGCTCCGGTGCCATCAGGATGCACTTCTCTACAATTTTGTTCATCCAGCGTGCCGTTGCTTCCGGGCTGTCAAGCGGTGGGTTCAGCTCTGGCTGAATAATCGTCAGCTCGTAGCCTTTGCCGCCCGGCAGGCGACGCGGAACAAACGGCACGGCGCAGGCGCCGGAGAGTTTGGCGAGCGTGTAGGTTCCCGTGGTGGTCGCAGCTTGTTCAACGGCAAAGAACGGCACAAACTCGCTGCCTCTCGGGCCGTAATCGTGGTCCGGGGCATACCAGATGATGTCGCCATTTTTCAGCGCGCGGATCATGCCTTTCAGATCTTTGCGGTCAATCATGCTCTTATTGGAGCGCATGCGCCCCCAGGTCTGCAGCCAGTCCAGCAGTGGGTTGTCGTTTGGGCGGTAAACGCCGATGCCCGGCGTTTTAATGCCGAAAATACGGGCGCCCAGCTCCAGCGTCAGGAAGTGAATGCCAATCAGCAAAATGCCCTGGCCCGTTTTCTCGATGCCTTTAACAATATCCACGCCTTCGTAGTGGCACCATTTATTGATGCGCTCCGTAGACCAGAACCAGGCCATGCCGGTCTCAATCAGCCCCATACCGACTGACTCGAAGTTGGCGATCACCATCTGCTCGCGTTTTTCCTCGCTCATGTCCGGGAAGCAGAGTTCAAGATTGCGGTAGGCTATTTTCGCGCGACGTTTCATCAGGCGTTTTGCCAGCCGGCCCAGCCCGCAGCCGATGCGATAAAGCACCGGGTAGGGGAGCTGCACCAGCAGGTATAAAAAGCCGATGCCCAGCCAGGTGAGCCAATAGCGCGGGTGCAGTAATGCACGGGAGAATTGCGGTAAGTTCGTCATGTAAAACCTTTGTGACGGCAATTGCCGGATCTTCTAATCATTCCATTGTGGCATTTTTTAGCGCAGAGCCAAAATACGCGGCGTCGGAGTGCCTGATATTTCATCGATTGTTGCCGCAGATGCCTTTGAGTGAGCAAAATGTAGCGTAAAACGTGGGGATGTAAATAAGCGTTATTTGCTTTATGATGCAGCCCACTTTTTTTCAACGATTGCGAGCGAACACCATGCCAGTGTTACACAACCGCGTATCGAATGAGGAGCTGCGCGAGCGCATGCTTGCCGAAACCGAGCCGCGCACGACCATCTCATTCTACAAATATTTCACTATCGAAACGCCGCAGGCGACCCGTGATGCTCTGTATCAGCTATTCCTGAGCCTGAACGTGTTTGGCCGCGTCTATCTGGCGCATGAAGGGATCAACGCTCAGATTAGCGTCCCGGAAAGCCGCGTTGATGCCCTGCGCGAAGCGATTTATGCCTTCCACCCGGCCTTAAATAATTTGCGCCTGAATATTGCGCTGGAAGATGACGGTAAATCCTTCTGGGTGCTGCGCATGAAGGTACGCGACCGTATTGTTGCTGACGGTATTGATGACCCTACGTTTGACGCAAGTGACGTGGGGGAATATCTGAAGGCTGCGGAAGTGAACGCCATGCTCGACGATCCGAGCGCGGTATTTATCGATATGCGTAACCACTATGAATACGAAGTGGGGCATTTCGAGGACGCCGTCGAAATTCCGGCCGACACCTTCCGTGAGCAGCTGCCGAAAGCCGTGGATATGATGCAGGATGACAAAGAGAAGAAAATTGTCATGTATTGCACCGGCGGCATTCGCTGTGAAAAAGCCAGCGCCTGGATGCGCCATAACGGCTTCAAAAATGTGTATCACATTGAAGGCGGGATCATTGAATATGCACGCCGCGCGCGTGAGCAAGGATTGCCGGTGCGCTTTGTCGGTAAAAACTTTGTTTTTGATGAGCGTATGGGAGAGCGTATATCTGACGATGTGATCGCCCATTGCCATCAGTGCGGAACGCCGTGCGACAGCCACACCAACTGCAAAAATGACGGCTGCCATCTGCTGTTTATTCAGTGTCCGGCCTGTGCTGAAAAATTCTCTGGCTGCTGCAGTGAAGTTTGCCGTGATGAGCTGGCGCTATCTCCAGAAGAACAGCGCCGCCGCCGGGCAGGCCGCGAAAACGGGAATAAGATCTTTAATAAATCTCGTGGGATGCTGAATACCACGCTGGGTATTCCTGACCCCGAGAAGTAATAACATTCCCCCGGTTCGCCGGGGGAGTCTTTTTACTGACGCACGCCTTCGACAGAAATAATCAGATCAACGTCCTGAGAAGCTGGCCCCAGATCCTGAGTAATATTGAAGTCCTTCAGCTTAATTTTACCTTCGGCCTCAAAACCCGCGCGCACGCCGCCCCATGGATCGTTACCCTGACCAATCAGCTTAGCCTTCAGCGTAACCGGCTTTGTCACGCCGTTCAGCGTCAGGTTGCCGATAATATCTAAAGCTTCAGCGTCTTTTTTCACTTCCGTTGAGGCGAAGGTAGCCTGCGGGAACTTAGTCACGTTGAGGAACTCTGCGCTACGCAGGTGTTTGTCGCGTTCGGCATGGTTGGTATCCACGCTGGTGGTGTTGATGGTGACGTTGACTTTATCTGCCGAAGGGTTTTTCTCGTCGAAGGTAAAGGTTCCGTCAAAATCACGGAAGGTACCGTACAGCCAGCTATAGCCGAGATGCTGAATACGGAAATTCACAAACGCATGCTGACCTTGTTTATCAATTTTATAGTCAGCGGCCACGGCGGAGCCGGTGGTGAATAACAGAGCGCCTAAGGTGGCTCCCAGCAGGATTTTCTTCATTGTCTTACTCTCCATAGTTAACGGGATGCTTTCCCCAGCATGCGCTTGAGGGTGGCATCTTTATCTAGAAAATGGTGCTTTAAGGCTGCAAGAGCGTGTAGAACGGAAACAATCACCACGGTCCACGCCAGCCAGAGATGAACTGTCCCGGCAAGGTCGGCCTGCGCCCCGAAGTCGGTTAGCGTGGCGGGCACATCAAACCAGCCAAACACGCTAATGGGTTTACCGTCAGCCGTTGAAATCAGATATCCGCTCAGCAAAATGGCGAACAATAATGCATACAGCAAAATATGTGCGGTAAGCGCGCCGATGCGCGTCAGACGTGAATAACTTTTTAACGGTGGCGGCGGAGGCGATATAAAGCGCCAGAGAATACGAATAGCCAGAGCAGACATTAACAAGATGCCGATGCTCTTATGTATTTCTGGTGCTTTATGGTACCAGACGTCGTAATAGCCCAGCGTCACCATCCAGAGTCCGAGTGCGAACATGCCATAAACCGTGGCGGCAACCAGCCAGTGAAGGAGAACCGAAAAATGTCCATAGCGTTCGGATGAGTTTCGCCATTGCATATTTATGCGTCCATGTATTTTCTAAAGAAGCTAAAACATAGGCGTTCTGTTAACAGCAGATCAACATAAATATCCGTATTTCGATATATATTTATTGTATGTCTGTTTTTTTGAATAACACTCGCGGCAGGCGTTCAGTAGAGTCGAATGAATATGATCGTTTTTGATTGAGAAGAGTATTTATTGACGGTTAATTATTTGCGCTAAAACTATATTTAATTAATTTTACGTCAATAATTGTCAATGTAACAGGAGTCTGAATAATCAAAAGAAATAGATATAAGCCAGATCGAGAAGTGCAAGTATTGCCCAGAGAAAAAGATACAGAATAAAGTGTTCGCGAATATTGTTGGTTAAAAATTGAAAAAAGCGAATCATGATGGCCCCAAGGAAAAGTGGCGGAAATGCCCGCCACTCGGGGATTCTACGCGGTTTTGAAGCGAGAAAGTACAAACGGGGATAAATCAAAGGCAGGTTTTTGACCCAAAGCAAACTGGCAGGCAATTTCGCCTAAAACGGAGGCGAATTTGAACCCGTGTCCGCTCAGCCCGGTAATGATCAGGGTGTTGTCATGGCCGGGGAGAGTATCAATGATGAAATCTTCATCCGGCGAATTGTCATAGGTGCAGGCTTTACCGTGCAGGCAGCAGCCGATGCCGGGTAAAAATTCGCGCAAGAACGGAAAGACTTCAGACCCATCGCTGGCGACGGCGCCAAAGGGTTTACGCTGCTCGGGGGAGTCAATCAGCTGCCCGCCGTTGTGCTTGCCCAGCTTCAGTTCGTTGTCTTCCGCCGGGAAGCCGTAATACTGATCTCCGTTGGGTGTTTCTGCGGTAAACGCCGGGAATTTGTTGTTCTCGCTGTAGCGCCCATCGGCCTGGTGCCAGGCAAAGATTTTGCGAACCGACGCGATCGGCAGGTCCGGCAGCAGTTTGGTAACCCAGGTCCCCGCGCTGACCAGCAGTTTGCTCCCGTGATATTCACCTTCTTCAGTCACGACGGTGACACCTTCGTCGCCGTGGCGGATCGCCGTCACCTTACAGTTAAAAAGCTGAGCGCTGCCGCCTTGCTTAGCAAGGTTGATGTAGGTTTCGATGGCCAGCTCGCTTTTCAGCACGCCTGAGTCCGTCTCAAACAGGCCGACGTAGTTTTCAGGCACAGCAATCTCCGGCCAGCGGGCGGCAATGGCGGCGGCGTCCAGGGTTTCAACCGGCAGGGAAAATTTCTCTGCGCTGGAGGCGACATTGCGAATAAAGGGCGAATCAGATGGCCCCAGGTTAATGACCCCGGTGCGGTGGAAGAGCTTCTCACCGCTGGCTTCCGCCAGGGCATCCCACAGTTTTTGTGCTCGCAGGACCAACGGGACATATTTTTCACCTTCGCCATAAGCATGGCGCATCAGGCGAGTGTCGCCGTGGTGGCTGCCCTGGTCATGCGGCGGGTGGCCGCTGTCGATCATCAGTACCTTCAGGCCCGAGTGTGTGGCATAGCAGCCTGCGGCGGCACCGACGGAGCCGCTGCCGACAATGATGAGGTCGTAGTTCATAAGCTTTTCTCTGTGGAAAATTATCTGTAGCAGGGTAATTAATTCACCGGAACGATGCAATTGACGGTGACGCTTAAAATAAAAAAGGCACCCCGTTGGGTGCCTGTGGCCATTGTTAAGCATGTGTCGTCAATGCTTGCGATAATCGCTTTCCTGGTAATCACTGGATTCAATTTTGGCTATCCCGGCCTCAAGGATGGAAATAAATTGCCGGGCGACATCGGTGGTCAGCCAGAGGGTCTGACCGATTTCGGTTTCATCGTGCTTCTGATTATTGGATGTCAGGTAATGCAGGCGCAGCATCATGGCGTCGTAGCTGTCGACGGTGCTGATATCCCATCCGACGAGGGGATGAGTCTGAATAACATCACTATTTTTTTCCATCATAACCCCTTTTATACGTGTTTAAAGACAACGACTAGTGAGGTTCATGCGTGATTTATCGTGAAGCGACTTAAGTATATCAACACTCTTGCGGTCATGGGGATGAAATAATTACCTGGTAACACTTTTTCCACATTATTCGAGAAAAGCGAACAATAAATCGACAGGCTATTCCGATGTAATCGGAAAGAAAGGCAGGAAAGACTTTAGCGGCGTTTAAAAAATAATCAAATCGGCGAGGGAAATAAAAAAACCGGATGGCGACACCCGGCAAAAAGTACCAACATACTTGAGGGTATTAGTCGGCAGAGAACCAATCGTCAGCGCTTTCCCAGGTTTCCTGGAGGATCTCGCTGATTCGCGTTTTGTCTTCTTTGGCACCGCCCAGCACGGAGAGGTTATTGCCGGAGGCATAACGTACCTGCACTTCGCTGCTGGTGTCGGGGAAATGTTGATTGATACGGCGGGAAAGCTCACAGGCAAGGGCATCGATAGCCCCGGCTGGCAATGGTGTGGTTTTGGCTATAGTGACTTCAATACGCATAACGACCCCCTGTACAATATACTGGATATTTATACAGGCTTAGTTTCCAGTAAGCAACAGGGGGCGTTGAAAAATTTAGCCTTTAACGGACCAGACGACCTCTTCACCCGCCAGGAACGGCACGATGCTGTCGTCGCCGGCTTCAATCAGTTCTGGCATTTTCTCAGTGACGCGAACCAGCTCGATGTGCTCTTCATTGACCGGCAGGCCGTAGAAGCGTGGGCCGTTCAGCGAAGCGAAGGCTTCAAAATGCTGCAGCGCGTTCATTTCTTCAAGTACCGTCGCATAGGCACCCAGCGCAGAAGGCGCGTTAAAGCAGCCGGCGCAGCCGCAGCTGGCCTCTTTGCGATGACGGGCATGTGGCGCAGAGTCGGTACCGAGGAACACGCGATCGCAGCCGCTGGCAACCAGCTCGCGCAGGGCTTCCTGGTGGGTGCTGCGTTTTAGAATCGGCAGGCAATAAAGGTGCGGACGAATCCCGCCCACCAGCATGTGGTTACGGTTAAACATCAGGTGTTGTGGCGTGATAGTCGCGCCAATCAGCGAGTTGCCTTCTTTCACATACTGGGCGGCATCTTTGGTGGTGATATGTTCAAACACCACTTTCAGCTCAGGTAGCTGGCGACGCAGCGGCTCCATGACGGTTTCAATGAAGCGCGCTTCGCGATCGAAAATATCGATGTCAGCATGGGTGACTTCGCCGTGTACCAGCAGCGGCATGCCAATTTTCTGCATACGTTCAAGCACCGGCAGGATGGCTGCGGTGCTGGTTACGCCGTGAGCGGAGTTAGTTGTGGCGTTCGCCGGGTAAAGCTTGGCGGCGGTAAATACGCCTGCATTGAACCCGCGTTCGATTTCGTTGGGATCCAGCGTGTCGGTCAGGTAGCAGGTCATCAGCGGCTCAAACTTTTGCCCGGCCGGAACTGCATCAAGAATACGCTGGCGATAAGCGGCAGCAGCTTCCACGCTGGTCACTGGGGGCACAAGATTGGGCATGACAATCGCACGGCCATAGGTCTGGCTGGTGTAAGGCACCACGGTTTTCAGCATCTCACCGTCTCGAAGGTGAATATGCCAGTCATCTGGGCGGCGGATTTTTAATACCTGAGGTAATGCGGTCATCAATGTGCTCCGGCGTGAGAGGGAAATCAGTCATCAAGGGCTGGTTTTATGCCGGGCACTAAGGATAAGGGGAAACGTTATCGTTTGCACCCCTTATGTTGCTCATGTTGCGCAAAACCCTCAGAGCGCATGAACGGCTCTGAGGGGGAAGGGCTATTCCGTTAACGGAATGATTATCTCACCGGGTTTTACTTCAATGCCTTTGGCATATTTCTTCGCCAGCGACTCGCCGGTGCTGCGGTCTTCACTCAGAATATATGCAGGCTGTTGATTGAAGTAGCTGCGCAGGGACTGGTTAAGGTATGGGATCATGGTCTGCAGTACGGTCTGCATTTTTTGCGGCTCGACCTGAGCGTCAACCACCTCCATTTCCTGCAGGTAGATGGCGCCTTGCTCTTTATTGAACACCGGCAGCGCTTTCAATTTGAGCTTCAGGACGGCTTTCTGGTTACCAAATAGCGACGTCATGTCGAGATTGGCATCGCCGGTCAGGGTGATTTTATTCGGCTCTTCCCGTCCAATCTGGCTGACTAAATGGGTTAGCACCACATGGGCTTCAGCCACGCCGGGCAGGCCAATATCCTTCGAGAAGTTATTGTGTTTTTCCAGCGACTGGTTGATTTCCTGTTCGCTCACGCTGTACTGCGTTAACTGGTTGCATCCTGAGAGCAGGCCGCTAAGCATCAATGCTGCGGCAAAAACAATCTTCTTCATAGGCTTCCTCAAAATAGCGGCTCCAATGCCGTGCCTTTCTTTATCAGCATAATGCGGCACGGCGGGAGCGGCTACCGGAAAAAGATGATACGAGAAAATTATCCCTGCCCGCCAGGCTCCAGCATCGTTGGCTCAACGGGTCTAAGGCTAAATTGCCACCACAGGGCGGCAAGGGTGATACAGCCGATAATGCCGAGCATGGCCCAGGGTAATTCCGGCTGCTGCAGGGCTTTACCTGCGTCAAACAGCCAGCCACCGCCGGTGTAACCTAGTGCGCCGCCCAGCGACAGGCCCAAACGGCTGAACCCCATGTAGCTGCCGCGAGCGCGGGCATCCGCCAGCGAGGCGCTGAGCGTTTCCCGCGCAGGCTCAGCGATGATTGAGCCGATGTAGAAGGTACAGATCAGGGCGAAAAGCTGCTGCAGGTTGGAGGCCAGACCAATAGGCATCAGGCTCACCGTCATCAGCACCAGGCCTGCCATTAAGCGTTGCTCCAGGCGGAAACGCCTTTCACTCCAGCGGGCGATAGGGTAGAGCAGCGTCAGCGAAAGCGCGGCTTCAATGGCGTACATCCATTTTACCGCCGACGCGGTACCGGCAATGTCGTTGACCATCAGCGGCAGCATCAGCATGACCTGCACCGCCAGCATGTAATAGCCGGTGAGCGTCAGAACATAGGTGATAAAGCGTTTATCTCGAAACACGCGCCCCATGCCTTCACGCATTGGGGTGCGGATCGTTGAAAGCTTATAGGCGGGCAGCAGCCAGGCATTAAGCGCGGCGCACAGCACAAACATTACGGCACCGACGGCGCATACCAGACGGAAGTCGTACTGCAACAGCCAGCTACCCAGCAGAGCGCCGATCACCGCGCCCGCGCTGTCCTGCATCATCAGGATGGAGAAGAAGCGGCCGCGGTGCTGAGGGCGAACCAGTTTGACGACCAGCGCCGAGCGGGGCGGATCAAACAGTGTTCCGCCAATGGCGGAGAGCAGGCAGGAAAGCCATAGCATCCAGGGTTCCGTGGCGATGCCCATGGTGGCAAAACCTGCGGCCCGCAGCAGCATGCCGGTGACAATCATCGGTTTAGCGCCCAGCCTGTCGGCAATCGCGCCGCCGAAGACGCCGAGCCCCTGCTGGATAAACTGACGCAGACCCAGGGCAATCCCGACCATTAAAGCGGCCCAGCCCAACTGGTCAACGAAGCGAATGGAAATTAAAGGGAAGACAACGAAAAAGCCTAATACCACTAACATGTTATCAAGCAGCAGGAAATATTTACCCAGGCTCCTTGCCTGCGCCACCCGCGACATCTCCCCTCCAGGGAACTTAATTAAACGCGACAAGTCTTTATTCTCGCTTGGCATTCGGGCTTTTAATACCTGATGCAGGACAATATTTTTTTATCGTGCAACGAGTTTGATTCAAGGCTTTCATCGAAAAAAGTGATGTCGCTTCATGTTGTTGTTTTCACACGGCGGTCAGGCGCAGGTATAGTAACAAGATGAGCCTCGTTAACCGGGATGAAGGAGTGGGATAAACATGTTTGGCTACCGCAGTAACGCACCAAAAATTCGCCTGGTGACTGACCGTCTGGTGGTGCGTCTGGTTCATGAGCGAGATGCCTGGCGCCTGGCGGATTACTACACGGAAAATCGCCTGTTTCTGAAGCCCTGGGAACCCGTTCGGGATGAGAGCTACTGCTATCCTTCGGGCTGGCAGGCAAGGCTGGGCATGATAAGTGAAATGCACAAGCAGGGTAGCGCGTACTACTTCGCGCTGCTCGACCCGGAAGAAAAAGAGGTTATCGGCGTCGCCAACTTCTCCAACGTGGTGCGTGGCTCCTTCCATGCCTGCTTTCTCGGGTACTCCATCGGTGAAAAGTGGCAGGGGCAGGGACTAATGTACGAGGCCTTGGCCTGCGCCATTCGCTATATGCAACGTAGCCAAAATGTGCATCGCATTATGGCCAACTATATGCCGCATAATCAGCGCAGCGGCGACCTTCTGGCGCGCCTGGGCTTTGAAAAAGAAGGCTATGCAAAGGATTATTTGCTGATTGACGGCGTATGGCGGGATCACGTTCTCACCGCGCTGGTTAATCAAGACTGGACCCCAGGTCGTGGAGTTTAAAAGATGAAATATCAGTTAACGGCGATTGAAGCCCGCGTTATCGGCAGCCTGCTGGAAAAACAGCTCACTACGCCAGAGCAATATCCGATGTCCGTCAACGGCGTGGTGACCGCCTGTAATCAGAAAACAAACCGTGAACCTGTGATGGAGCTGAAAGAGCATGAAGTCCAGGACTCGCTGGACGGGCTGGTCAAAGGCCATTATTTGCGAACCGTCAGCGGGTTTGGCAACCGCGTGACGAAATACGAGCAGCGTTTTTGCAACTCCGAGTTTGGTCATTTAAAGCTAGCGCCAGCGGAAGTGGCTGTGGTTACGACTTTGCTGCTGCGCGGCGCGCAAACGCCGGGTGAGCTGCGCAGCCGTGCCGGGAGAATGTTTGAGTTCACCGATATGGCGCAGGTAGAAGCGACGCTGGAAGGGCTGGCTGGCCGTGAAGATGGGCCGTTTGTCGTACGTCTGCCGCGTGAGCCGGGTAAACGAGAAAGCCGCTATATGCATCTTTTCAGCGGTGAGGTTGAGGCGTCAGTGTCCCCGGAACAAAGTATCAGCCCGGTTGCAGACGATCTCAGCGCGCGAGTGGCCGCGCTGGAAACTGAAGTCGCCGAACTTAAACAGCGTCTGGATTCCTTGTTGGCGCATTTGGGAGATTAAGGATGACGAAATTACGTATTGGCGTCGTGGGGCTGGGCGGGATCGCGCAGAAAGCCTGGCTTCCGGTTCTGGGGGCATCCGAGGACTGGTCGCTGGTGGGCGCATTTTCACCGACCAAAGCGAAAGCGCTGCCGGTGTGTGAAACCTGGCGTATGCCGTATATCGATTCGCTCAGCAATCTGGCGGCGCAGTGCGATGCTGTTTTTGTGCATAGCGCCACCAGTTCCCACTACGCGGTGGTGAATGATCTGCTCAATGCGGGCGTCAGCGTCTGCGTGGATAAGCCGCTGGCGGAAAACCTGGCTGACGCCGAAAAGCTGGTGGAGCTTGCAGAGCGCAAAAAACGCACCCTGATGGTGGGCTTTAACCGCCGTTTTGCCCCGCGTTACCAGCAGTTAAAGGCAAAGCTGTCTGCCGGGGCATCCTTGCGGATGGACAAACACCGCAGCGACAGCGTCGGCCCGGGGGATCTGCGCTTCACGCTGCTTGATGACTATCTTCACGTCGTGGATACCGCGCTCTGGCTTGGCGGCGGCAGTGCCCAGCTGCAAAGCGGGACGTTGCAAACCAATGAATCAGGGCAAATGCTGTACGCCGAACACCATTTCAGCCAGGGCAACCTGAGCGTGACCACCAGTATGCATCGCCGCGCCGGAAGCCAGCGAGAGTGGGTGCAGGCGGTGACTGACGGCGGGCTGTATGAGGTAACCGACATGCGTCAGTGGCGCGAAGAATGCGGCGCGGGTGTGGTGGAACAGCCCATTCCCGGCTGGCAAACCACGCTGGAACAGCGCGGCTTTGTGGGCTGTGCGCGTCACTTTATCGACTGCGTGGCGAACCAAACTGTCCCGGAAACCTCCGGCGAGCAGGCGCTGCTGGCGCAGCGTGTCGTTGAGAAGCTCTGGCGCGAGGCAATTAGCGAATAAGCTGTAACATATCGCGGTAGCAATTCAGCGCCGTATCGGTAGACTATGCCGACTTGTCATCATCCATGTACGCCTGCATTGCAGGCGTTCATGTTTGTGGAATAACAGAATAAATGAACCTATTAAAATCGCTGGCAGCCGTCAGCTCGATGACCATGTTTTCACGCGTGCTTGGTTTCGCGCGCGACGCCATTGTGGCAAGGGTATTTGGGGCAGGGATGGCGACGGATGCTTTCTTTGTTGCCTTTAAGCTGCCGAACCTGCTGCGCCGAATCTTTGCCGAAGGCGCTTTCTCCCAGGCGTTTGTGCCTATTCTGGCCGAATACAAAAGTAAGCAGGGCGAAGATGCCACGCGCGTCTTTGTCTCATACGTTTCCGGGCTGCTGACGCTTGCGCTGGCGCTGGTCACCGTCCTCGGGATGCTTGCGGCGCCCTGGGTTATTCTGGTCACTGCGCCGGGTTTTGCCGACACGGCGGATAAATTTGCGCTAACGTCGAGCCTGCTGCGCATTACCTTCCCGTACATTTTACTGATTTCGCTGGCGTCGCTGGTCGGGGCAATTCTCAATACCTGGAACCGTTTCTCTGTGCCAGCCTTTGCCCCGACGTTCCTTAATCTCAGCATGATTGGCTTCGCGCTGTTTGCCGCCCCGCACTTTAATCCACCGATTCTGGCGCTGGCCTGGGCGGTAACGGTAGGGGGCGTATTACAGCTGGCCTATCAGCTGCCGCACCTGAAGAAAATTGGCATGCTGGTGCTGCCGCGTATCAGCTTTAAGGATGCGGGCGCAATGCGGGTTATCAAACAGATGGGGCCGGCTATTCTCGGCGTTTCCGTCAGCCAGATTTCACTGATCATCAACACCATCTTTGCTTCGTTCCTGGTGTCCGGTTCGGTTTCCTGGATGTATTATGCCGACCGCCTGATGGAGTTTCCGTCCGGGGTTTTAGGCGTGGCGTTAGGCACTATTCTGCTGCCGTCGCTGGCGAAGAGTTTTGCCACCGGCAACCACGATGAATACTCCCGCCTGATGGACTGGGGGCTGCGCCTTTGCTTCCTGCTGGCGCTCCCAAGCGCGGTGGCGCTGGGAATTCTGGCAAAACCGCTGACCGTCTCTTTGTTCCAGTACGGTAAGTTCTCAGCTTTCGATGCCCTGATGACCCAGCGGGCGCTGGTGGCGTATTCGGTCGGCCTGATGGGGCTTATCGTGGTTAAGGTTCTGGCGCCAGGCTTCTATTCCCGGCAGGACATTAAAACCCCGGTTAAAATCGCTATCGTGACGCTGATTTTGACGCAGCTAATGAACCTCGCGTTTATCGGCCCGCTAAAACACGCCGGACTTTCCCTGTCGATTGGTTTGGGGGCCTGTATTAACGCCTCGCTGCTTTACTGGCAGCTGCGTAAGCAGGATATCTTCCAGCCACAGCCCGGCTGGACGGCATTTCTGCTGCGTCTGGTCGCCGCCGTGTTGGTGATGTCTGCGGTACTGATTGGGATAATGTACGTTATGCCTGCGTGGGATCTGGGCAACATGCCTTATCGCCTGCTGCGGCTGATGGCGGTGGTGGTGGCCGGCATCGTCGCTTATTTTGCGACATTGTTGCTGTTGGGCTTCAGGTTGAAAGATTTCGCCCGCCGCACAATTTGATTTTTTCTGGGTGGATGACGGTTTTGTCACGCCGCCCTATTCTTTATATGTTGAAAGGTTAATTAGGTGACAGAGCGATGAGAGGAATAATCACAACCTGGTTCGAAGAGAAGGGCTTCGGATTTATCAAAGATGAAAACGGTGAAAACCGTTATTTCCACGTGATTAAAGTCGCCAACCCGGAACTTATCAAAAAGGACGCGTCGGTGACCTTCGAGCCGGGAACCAATAATAAAGGGCTGTCGGCGTTTGCTGTGAAAGTGGAGCCTGAGAGCAAGCATCTGTTTATTGCGGGCGAGCGGCTTAAAATCACCTCGATCAAATCTTTCGTGGTGTACAGCGAAGAAGAGCCCGCGGACGGGAAGATTGATAAAGAAAATGCGGTGCTGTCGGTTGGGTTGCTGATGAACAGCATTCGCCCGAAGGCAGAGAAAAAAGAAGGGGAAATGCGCACGGTGAAAAAACTGGCCGTGACCACCTTCCAGGGCGAAACACATCTGTTCTCAGAGGATGAGATTGATATTGAGGCGACGGTAAAAGTCTTGAAATCGCTGAAATAAGCAAGCAGCTGGTCAAGGAGAGCGTTGACCAGCTGTTTTCATTGGCGAGGAGAATCAGATCGTGATTTTTTTGCCGCCGCGGCTGCCCTGCGCCGTTGCCTGCCCATCGGCGCCATAGAAGTCCGGTGCCTGATGCGGTTTTAACACGGCAATAGCCTGCTCATTGCGGGCCATCTGGTCTTCCAGCAACCAACCGTTATGCTGATTAATGTCCCGCAGGTGCAGGGTTTTTTGCGTGATCGTCTGCCAGCGCTGGCTAACGTCCAGGCTGGTGACCGCCCCGGCGTTTTGTTCCGCGCGACGCTGTTGTTCCAGGTAATCCAGCGTAGCCAGCAGCGAGCTTTTATCTTCAGTTATACGTTGCAGCGCATTGCTGTTTATCTGGCCTGCGGAAAGCTGCAGCTGTTCAGCGTCCATCACCTCTTTCAGTGAATTCAGCACTGCGGTCATTTGGTCCAGCACTTCTAACAGACGACTCACCGTTATTTACTCGACAAATAGCTTTGGGCTTCCTGGATCAGCGCGTCGGCGATCTTGCCGGTATCCATCTTCAGGTCGCCGTTACGAATGGCCGTCTTCAGCGCTTCAACGCGTTCCATGTTGATATCGCCGGTGCCGGGCTGCATCAGTTTGGCCTGCGCATCACTCAGCTTTACGCTGGTGCTGTTGGCGGTAGTGGATTTTTCAAGACGGCTTTTCAGCGTCTGTGGATCGCTGGTTTCACGTGGTTGAACAGTGCTTACCGGTTTCAGTGGCGACGTGCGATCAATGCTCATTGTTCTCTCCTCATCGAGGGGCTCGCGGCGTAAGAGCCAGTCAGTATCATTTGTTGATAGTACTATCGGCAGTCGCCGCGGAATCTTTAAAAAGATTATAGATTAATCAGAATATTCCCATCAGCATCCACCGTCCCGCTCACCACCTGCCCTGAGGACATGCGAACGCGGGCATTTTGCGCGACGGCGGCGTTATTCAACGCTTTGCCTTCTCCGTTGACGCTAAAGCCTTCGCCGGAGGCAATCACCTGAACCTGCTGACCGGCTTTTACTCGCCAGGCCTGGCGTACCATCGTCTGAATCACCGGCTGCCCGGGGGCAATATCCCGAAGTGAAACGGCGTCCGTCGCCTGGCCGAGATCCAGCATAGTCCGTGGCGGCAGTTGGTCAAGGCGCCCCTGGGTTAACTGCACGCTACTGGCATCGATCCTTGCACCACGGGAAATAGGGCGGCTGGCAACCACATACTGGCCCGTGGCAATCACCTGAACCTGGATAAACCGTTTGTCGCTGCCGCAGCGGGCCATGACGCTAACGTTGCCCCACAGTTTGGCATTGCCGGGCGTTGAGAATTCTGGCTGAGGGCAGGCTGGAAGCTGAGCCTCTGGCGTTTTCACCTTGACGCTGACGTCATCGCTGATCCCCGCCAGTCGCTGTTGAAAATACTCAGTCAGCGGCTGATCGAGTGCGCTCGCCATAGCCAACTGACCGAACAGCAAACTGGCTATACCGCTCAAGATTTTCAGACTTCTCATCGCGCTTCTCCGTATTCAGATTGCGGTGATTTTAACCGCGAGTCGTTTTGATCAAGGCGATAAATAGCGACGTATTTTGCGTTTATTCCACCCATCGCGTACGCGTAAGGGGATTTAAGCTTTCGGACGATTCCTAATTCTATGGACCATGGAGGAAGCATGCTCGATAAACTGGACGCCGCACTGCGATTTCAGCAAGAAGCGCTTAATTTGCGTGCTCAGCGCCAAGAGATTCTGGCCGCGAATATCGCCAATGCCGACACGCCGGGCTTTCAGGCGCGCGATATCGACTTTGCCAGTGAAATGAAAAAAGTGATGGAGCGCGGACGCGTTGAAGGAGGCGGCATGTCTCTGGCGCTCACTTCGGCACGCCATATCCCGGCAGAAACCCACTCCACTCCGTCGCTCGATCTCCTTTACCGCGTACCTGACCAGCCCGCCATGGACGGTAACACCGTCGATATGGACCGTGAACGTACGCAGTTTGCCGATAACAGCCTGAATTACCAAACAAACCTCACGGTGCTTGGCGGGCAAATCAAAAGCATGATGTCGGTGCTACAGGGATAATCGATGGCCTTACTCAATATTTTCGACATCGCCGGTTCGGCTATGACGGCCCAGTCCAAACGCATGAACGTGGCAGCAAGTAACCTCGCCAACGCCGACAGCGTCACCGGACCAGACGGTCAGCCTTACCGCGCAAAACAGGTCGTTTTCCAGGTGGATGCAGCCCCTGGCGCGGCGACCGGTGGCGTTAAAGTGACCAAAGTGATTGAGAGCGATGCGCCGGACAAGCTGGTTTTCCAGCCGGGTAACCCGCTTGCGGACGCGCGCGGCTACGTGCGTATGCCAAACGTTGATGTGGTCGGGGAGATGGTCAACAGCATGTCCGCCTCCCGTAGCTATCAGGCCAACGTCGAAGTGCTCAACACCGTGAAGGGCATGATGATGAAAACGCTCACTCTCGGTCAGTAACAGGAGCCTATATGTCCATTGCAGTCAAAGTGAACGATCCGACTAACAATGTTGATCCTACGGCTGGTGCATCGAAAAACAGCCTGACCGGCAACAGCGCCGCAGACCTGCAGGGGAGTTTTCTGACCCTGCTGGTGGCGCAGTTAAAAAACCAGGATCCGACCAACCCGATGCAGAACAACGAACTGACCACGCAGCTGGCGCAGATCAGTACCGTTAGCGGCATCGAAAAACTTAACACCACGCTGGGTTCCGTCTCCGGCCAGATCAACCAGAACCAGTCTCTGCAGGCCAGCGCCCTGATTGGCCATGGCGTCATGATCCCGGGCAACAAAATCCTGGCGGGGACCGATTCAAAAACCAACACCATCAGCACCACGCCGTTTGGCGTCGAGCTGCAGCAGGCGGCGGACAAAGTCACGGCCACCATCTCCGATAAAGACGGCAAAGTGGTGCGTACTATCGAGATTGGTGGACTGAGTGCCGGGGTGCATACCTTTACCTGGGACGGCAGCGCCAACGACGGCACCAACGTGCCGGACGGCTCTTATACCGTGGCGATCAACGCCACGAATGGCGGGACACAGCTGGTGGCTCAGCCGCTGGGCTTCGCTATGGTGAGCGGTGTTATCAACGGCAAAGATGGCCTCAAACTGGATCTCGGGACCTACGGTTCTACGACCCTCGATGCAATCAGGCAAATTATTTAAGCCTATAACCTAAGCAGGAGTAAGACATGGCGTTTTCTCAAGCGGTCAGCGGCTTAAATGCTGCGGCCACCAACCTGGACGTGATTGGTAACAACATTGCCAACTCCGCCACCTATGGTTTTAAATCAGGTTCGGTCTCTTTTGCCGATATGTTCGCAGGCTCTAAAGTGGGTCTGGGCGTTAAAGTCGCGGGCGTGACCCAGAACTTTGGCGACGGGACTACCACCGGGACCGGTCGTGGCCTGGACGTCGCTATCAGCCAGAACGGCTTCTTCCGCCTGGTAGACAGCTCCGGCTCGGTATTTTATAGCCGTAACGGCCAGTTCAAGCTGGATGAAAACCGTAACCTGGTGAACATGCAGGGCCTGCAGCTGACCGGTTACCCGGCAACCGGCACACCGCCAACCATTCAACAGGGCGCCAACCCGGTAGGCTTGTCGATCCCGAACACGCTGATGCCGGCGAAGACCACCACCACTGCGTCCCAGCAGATCAACCTGAACTCTACCGATAAGATCCCGACCGTAACGCCGTTCGATCCTACCAATGCGAACAGCTACAACAAGAAGGGCACGGTCACCGTTTATGACAGCCAGGGTAACGCCCATGGTATGGATGTTTACTACGTTAAGAGCGCGGATAACGCCTGGCAGGTTTACACCAAAGACTCTTCCGTAGCGGGTTCTACGGCAACGTCCGCCGGGTTTATGCGTTTCGACAACAACGGCAACCTGCAGGGGATTACTGCCAATGCCGCCGATCCGATTCCAAACCCGAACACGCTGCCAACCAGCATCAACGTGACCACCGGCGTCACCAACGGCGCGACACCTGCGACCTTCGCGCTGAGCTTCCAGAACTCCATGCAGCAGAACACCGGGTCTAACAACATCGTGGCGACCAACCAGAACGGCTACAAGCCGGGTGACCTGACGTCTTATCAGATTAACGACGATGGCACCGTGGTCGGGAACTACTCCAACGAGCAGACCCAGCTTCTGGGGCAAATCGTGCTGTCCAACTTTGCGAACCCTGAAGGTTTGCAGTCCCAGGGCGATAACGTCTGGACCGCAAGCAACTCTTCCGGTGTTGCGTTGCTGGGCCTGGCGGGCACAGGTAACTTCGGAACCCTGACCAGCGGCGCGCTGGAGTCTTCGAACGTGGATCTGAGTAAAGAACTGGTCAACATGATCGTCGCGCAGCGTAACTATCAGTCGAACGCGCAGACCATCAAAACCCAGGACCAGATCCTCAACACCCTGGTTAACCTGCGCTAAGCGCCTGAAGGGACGGCTTAATGGATCATGCAATCTACACCGCCATGGGCGCTGCCAGCCAGACGCTGAATCAACAGTCAGTCACGGCGAGCAACATGGCGAACGCTTCCACACCGGGCTTCCGCGCGCAGCTTAATGCTTTGCGTGCTGTCCCGGTGGAAGGGCTTTCTCTGCCAACTCGTACCCTGGTGATTGCCTCAACGCCAGGGGCTGATATGACGCCTGGTCAGCTGGACTACACCTCGCGCCCGATGGACGTTGCTATGCAGCAGGATGGCTGGCTGGCGGTGCAGACGCAGGACGGCGGAGAAGGCTATACCCGCAACGGTAACATTCAGGTCAGCCCTGCCGGTCAGTTGACCATTGGTGGCCGGCCCGTTATCGGTGAAGGTGGCCCGATTGCGGTGCCGGAAGGTTCGCAGCTTACCATCGCCGCGGACGGAACTATCTCCGCGCTGAACCCGGGCGACCCGCCAAATACCGTGGCGCCGATTGGCCGACTGAAGCTGGTGAAAGCCACGCAGCAGGAGGTGGTGCGCGGGGATGACGGGCTGTTTCGTTTGAACCCCGCCGCCCAGGCGACACGCGGTGCCATCGCGCAGGCCGACCCAACGATTAAGGTGATGTCCGGCGTACTGGAAGGCAGCAACGTCAAACCGGCAGAGGCGATGGCGGATATGATCGCCAACGCCCGTCGTTTTGAGATGCAGATGAAAGTTATCGCCAACGTTGATGAAAACGAACAGCGCGCTAACACGCTGCTGCAAATGACCTAACGCCCGGCTTACTTATTACAGGATTCAAACATGATCAATTCTTTATGGATCGCCAAAACGGGCCTTGATGCACAGCAAACCAATATGGATGTGATTGCCAACAACCTGGCAAACGTCTCCACCAATGGTTTCAAGCGTCAACGCGCCGTGTTTGAAGATTTGCTTTATCAAACCATTCGCCAGCCGGGGGCTCAGTCTTCTGAGCAGACGACGCTGCCGTCCGGTTTACAGATCGGGACCGGCGTTCGTCCGGTGGCCACCGAGCGTCTGCACAGCCAGGGCAACCTGTCTAAAACGGACAACAGCAAAGATGTGGCCATCAAAGGCGAAGGTTTCTTCCAGGTTCTGCTGCCGGACGGTACCGCCGCCTATACGCGCGACGGTTCTTTCCAGGTTGACCAAAATGGACAGCTGGTGACGGCGGGCGGTTTCCAGGTGCAGCCTGCGATTACCGTACCGGCAAACGCGCTGAGCTTGACTATCGGGCGTGACGGTGTGGTGAGCGCAACTCTGCAAGGGCAGACCGCGCCGGTGCAGGTAGGGCAGCTGAACCTGACGACCTTTATGAACGATACCGGCCTGGAAAGTATTGGTGAAAACCTTTACACCGAAACGCAGGCATCCGGTGCGCCAAACGATTCCACACCGGGATTGAACGGCGCAGGTCTGCTCTACCAGGGCTATGTTGAGACCTCAAACGTAAACGTTGCTGAAGAGCTGGTAAACATGATCCAGGTTCAGCGCGCTTACGAAATCAACAGCAAAGCGGTCAGCACCACCGACCAGATGCTGCAAAAACTGACGCAAATGTAAGGCGTTTGCCGACGCGTGAAAGCGCGTCGGCTGCCGTGACCTGAAGATGAAAGCAATGCAAAACCCAATGGTGCTCCGTCCTGTTCTCCTGAGTCTGGTGTTTGCCGTAAGCGGCTGCGCCTTAGTGCCTAGTAAACCGCTGGTTGAAGGGGCCACGACCGCGCAGCCGGTGCCTGGTCCTTCGCCAACGATTAACGGATCAATATTCCAGACCGCACAGCCGATGAACTACGGCTATCAGCCGCTGTTTGAAGACCGTCGTCCACGTAATATCGGCGATACTCTGACCATCCAGCTTCAGGAAAACGTCAGCGCCAGTAAGAGCTCCTCGGCGAACGCCAGCCGCGATGGAAAATCGGCCCTCGGCTTCGACACGGTCCCGACTTTTGCTTCGGGGCTATTGGGAGGAGGGAAAGCTGACCTGAGCGCTTCCGGCAGCAATGGCTTTAACGGTAAAGGCGGCGCCAACGCCAGCAACACCTTCAGCGGCACGCTGACGGTGACGGTCGATCAGGTGCTGGCCAACGGAAACCTGCACGTCGTAGGTGAGAAACAGATTGCCATCAACCAGGGGACGGAGTTTATCCGCTTCTCTGGCGTAGTGAACCCGCGCACCATCAGCGGCAGCAACACCGTTGCGTCGACCCAGGTGGCGGATGCCCGAATTGAGTATGTCGGTAACGGCTACATTAATGAAGCGCAGAATATGGGCTGGCTGCAGCGCTTCTTCCTTAACGTATCGCCGATGTAAGCGAGGGTACCATGGTGAAATATTTATTCGGGTTGGTTGTGCTGCTGACAGCGGCTTATGCATCAGCTGACCGCATTCGCGATCTGACCACCGTGCAGGGCGTGCGTGAAAACTCCCTGATTGGCTATGGCCTGGTGGTTGGGCTGGACGGCACCGGTGACCAGACGACGCAAACGCCGTTTACCACCCAAAGCCTGAACAACATGCTTTCCCAACTGGGTATTACCGTACCGACCGGCACCAATATGCAGCTGAAAAACGTGGCAGCGGTGATGGTGACGGCAAAATACCCGGCGTTCGCGCGAGCAGGGCAAAACATTGATGTTGTTGTTTCGTCCATGGGTAATGCGAAGAGCCTGCGCGGCGGGACTCTCTTAATGACGCCGCTCAAAGGCGTGGATAATCAGGTTTATGCCCTGGCGCAGGGTAACGTGCTGGTGGGCGGTGCGGGCGCTGCTGCCGGTGGCAGCAGCGTGCAGGTGAACCAGCTTAACGGCGGGCGTATCACCGGCGGCGCGGTCGTAGAGCGTGAGCTGGCCGGGACTTTCGGCAACGGCAACACCCTCAACCTGCAGCTTAACGATGATGACTTCAGCCTGGCCCAGCGGATCACCGACACCATTAACCGCTCCCGTGGCTTCGGCAGCGCAACAGCGCTGGATGGCCGTACGATCCAGATCCGCGTGCCAAGCGGCGGTAGCTCTCAGGTTCGTCTGCTGGCGGATATCCAAACCTTGAAGTGAGTATGCCGGTGCAGGATGCGCGCGTGGTGATCAACTCTCGCACGGGTTCCGTGGTGATGAACCGCGAAGTGACGCTGGATAACTGCGCCGTTGCGCAGGGGAACCTGTCGGTGACCGTAAATCGTCAGAATCAGGTCAGCCAGCCGAATACGCCATTTGGCGGCGGCCAGACCGTGGTGACGCCGCAAACGCAGATCGACCTACGTCAGAGCGGTGGCTCGGTACAGCGCGTTAATTCCAGCGCCAACCTGAATAATGTCGTCCGTGCGTTAAATGCGCTGGGGGCCACGCCTATCGATCTGATGTCTATCCTGCAATCCATGCAAAGCGCAGGCTGCCTGCGTGCAAAACTGGAAATCATCTAATGCTGACTGACGCCCGTTCACTTGCCAATGCCGCGTTTGACGCCAACTCGCTCAATGATTTAAAGGCGAAGGCCGGACAAGATCCTAAGGGCAACCTGAAAGAGGTGGCTCATCAGGTGGAAGGGATGTTCGTGCAGATGATGCTGAAAAGCATGCGTGAGGCGCTGCCGAAAGACGGTCTGTTCAGCAGCGAGTCCACGCGGATGTACACCAGCATGTATGACCAGCAGATAGCCCAACAACTGAGTGCGAAAGGGCTGGGGCTGGCGGATGCGATGGTTAAGCAAATGAGTAACGAGCAGGTCGAGCCATCGGAAACGGCAGGTCAGGTACCGATGAAACTCGACCCGCAAACGGTCACCAGCTACCAGAACCAGACGCTAACGCAAATGGTGCGTCAGGCCGTGCCTCGCGCGCCTTCTAATGAAGAGCCGATGAGCGGAGACAGCAAAGACTTCCTGGCGCAGCTTTCGCTGCCGGCGCGTCTGGCCAGTGAGGCCAGCGGCATTCCGCACCACCTGATTCTGGCGCAGGCCGCGCTGGAGTCCGGCTGGGGCCAGCGTCAGATCCGCACCGAAAAAGGGGAACCGAGCTTCAACCTGTTCGGCGTTAAGGCAACGCCGGGCTGGAAAGGAGCGACGACGGAAATCACCACCACCGAATTTGAAAACGGTGAGGCGAAGAAGGTGAAAGCGAAGTTCCGCGTTTACAGCTCTTACCTGGAAGCGCTTTCTGACTACGTTGGCTTGCTGACGAAAAACCCGCGCTATGCTGCCGTGACGAATGCGTCTTCAGCAGAGCAGGGTGCTCAGGCGCTGCAAAACGCCGGTTATGCCACGGATCCAAACTACGCACGTAAGTTGACTGGCATGATCCAGCAGCTGAAAGCCATGAGCGACAAGGTTTCCAAAGCCTACAGCACTGATTTGTCGAATTTGTTCTGAAGAGACTCAAGTCCCGTGGCCTGCTGCCGATAATAGGTAGCAGAACCTTTGACCACACGCTATCAAGGAACCTTCATGTCCAATAGCCTGATTAACAGCGCCATGAGTGGCCTGAGTGCTGCCCAGGCGGCATTAAGCACCGTCGGCAATAACATTTCGAACTATAACGTAAGCGGTTATACCCGCCAGACGACGATTCTGTCCCAGTCAAAAAGCACCCTGACCGGCGGCGGCTATATTGGCAATGGCGTGTATGTCAACGGCGTGCAGCGTGAGTACGACTCCTTTATCACTAACCAGCTGCGTGCGGCCCAGACGCAAAGCAGCGGGCTGACAACCCAGTATCAGCAGATGTCAAAAATCGACAACATTCTGTCCGGGACGACCAACTCGCTGTCAAAAACCATGCAGGATTTCTTCTCCGGCCTGCAGACGCTGACCAGTAATGCTCAGGATCCTGCGGCTCGTCAGGCGCTGCTGGGCAAAGCGGATGGTCTGGTAAACCAGTTTAAGGTCACCGACCAGTACCTGCGCGATCAGGACAAGCAGGTTAACCTGTCGATCAGCAGCAGCGTGGACCAAATCAACACCTACGCTAAGCAAATTGCGAATCTGAACGACCAGATCTCACGCCTGAAAGGTGTGGGCGCGGGTTCAGCGCCAAATGACCTGCTGGATCAGCGCGATCAGCTGGTTAGCCAGCTCAACCAAATTGTTGGCGTAGACGTCAGCGTGCAGGATGGTGGTACGTACAACGTATCTATCGGCAATGGTATTAGCCTGGTGCAGGGCGACACGGCTAACCAACTGGCGGCGGTTAACTCCAGCGCCGATCCTTCCCGTACGACAGTCGCTTTTGTCGATCCGATTGCCGGTAAAGTGGAAATTCCAGAAAGCCAGCTGAATACAGGTTCTCTGGGTGGGTTGTTTACCTTCCGTACTCAGGATTTGGACAGCGCTCGTAACCGTCTGGGCCAGATGGCTCAGGCCTTTGCGACGGCCATGAACAGCCAGCACACCCAGGGCTATGATGCCAACGGCGACAAAGGTACCAACCTGTTTACCGTCGGTGGCCCAACAGTCCTGAGCAACAGCCGCAATACCAGCGGCACGCAGCTGACCGCGACCACCACCGACAGCAAGCAGATTCAGGCCAGTGATTATAAGGTTGAGTTTGTGGGCGGAAACTGGAAAGTGACCCGTCTGTCGGACAACGCCAACATTAACCCCGGCGCGACAACGGACGCAAGCGGCAACGTCAGCCTGAACTTTGACGGGCTGAAAGTTGGCGTGAGCGGCACGCCTGCCAACAACGATAGCTTTACCGTTAAACCGGTATCCGACGCGGTAGTGAACATGAGTCTGGCCGTGAAAGATGAGTCGAAACTGGCGCTGGCAAGCGATCCTACCGCCGGCAAGAGCGATAACCGTAACGCTCAGGCCATGTTGGATCTGCAGAACTCTAAGCAGGTCGAAGGCAACAAGTCGTTCAACGATGCGTATGCCACTCTGGTCAGCGACGTGGGTAACAAAACGGCAAGCCTGAAAGTGACTAGTACGACTCAGGGGAATGTGGTGACGCAGCTCACCAAGCAGCAGCAATCTATCTCGGGGGTTAGCCTCGATGAAGAGTATGGCAACCTGCAGCGTTACCAGCAGTACTATATGGCTAACGCCCAGGTCCTTCAGACTGCATCATCGTTGTTTGATGCGTTGCTGAACATTCGCTAACGGGAGCCAGCGTCATGCGTATCAGTACCCAAATGTTATATGACCAGAACATGCGCGGCATTAGCGACGCGCAGAGTTTATGGCTGAGTTATGGCGAGCAGATGAGCACCGGTAACCGCGTTAACCGGCCATCAGACGATCCTGTTGCAGCGTCTCAGGCGGTGGTGCTTTCCCAGGCTCAGTCGATGAACGACCAGTACAAACTGGCGCGTACCTTTGCGACGCAGAAGGTTTCGCTGGAAGAGAGCGTTTTGCAGCAAACGGTCTCTTCAATTCAAAGTGCTCAGGAGAAAGTTGTTTATGCTGCCAGCAGCGGAACGTTGAGTGATGACGACCGTGCCTCGCTGGCAACCGATCTCGAAGGTATTCGCAACCAAATACTGAACCTGGCGAACAGTACCGACGGGAACGGTCGTTTTATTTTTGCCGGTTATAAAACTGAAGCAGCACCGTTTACCGGTGGGGCAGGTAGCATTACCTATCAGGGCGGAACGCTTCCAATTACCCAACAGGTTGATACCTCCCGAACCATGACAATTGGGCATACCGGCAATGATGTTTTCAATCGCATCTCCAGTAACGCCACGCCGGAACCCGATGGCTCGCCGAGCGAGACCAACATCTTTAATATGCTGGACTCTGCTATCGCGGCCTTGAAAACGCCAACGGCCGGGTTGGACGACGCAGGTAAGAAAGCCCTTGATGCGGCCGTCGCGAAAACAAACCGTGGGCTGAGCAATGCCCTGAGCAATGTGTCCACCGTGCGCGCTGAGTTAGGTACCCAGCTTAATGAGCTGAGCAAGCTGGATGACCTCGGTAATGAAAGAGCGCTGGCGCAAACTGACCAGATGAGTCAGCTGGTCGGCGCCGACTGGACGGCAACTGTCTCTAACTATGTTCAGCAGCAGGCTGCGCTACAGGCTTCTTATAAAGTCTTCACCGATTTGCAAGGCATGTCACTGTTCCAGCTTAACAGCCGATAGCCTTCAACGTTTTGGGCGCGTGATGAAACTGAACGCGCTTTATATGCCCGCTTCCGCACCCCGGAGCGGGCTTTTTTTTGTGCATTTCACCAGCCGCAAACTTCGTGTTCATCTTCCGTGTCATAAGCGCGGACGGTGTTGACCAGCTCTTTGACCACTTCGGCAGCGACGTCCGGGATCAGCAGCGTCATTGGCGTTTCGGTCTCATAATCGACCGAGACGCCGTTACTGTTGTTGGTGACGCTGACGGTATAAGTTGCTTTGCCCATCATGATTACCTCTGGCTGTTGACCACTTTACCCAGGCCGTTGCCTTCCAGTTTTGCTTCAGGAGAGGCGAAGAAGTCGATATTGAAATAAGTGTCGTCGGTCAGCAACTCAATGCGGTGCCACTTCTGCGGCGGAGAAATGGCAAAGGCGCCTGCCTCAATAACGATTTCCACGTCAGGTGTTGCTGAATCGGCGTCGGGAAAACCAAAATATTTCACAGCGCCCTGCATCACTGAGAGGCGGCCAAAGACGCCCGCTTTGGTGTTGTGGTGGGTAAATAAAGCGGCAGGGGCGGTCTCTTTAGTCCAGAACGGCGTGGCGCGGGTATGTAGATAGTTTTTGGGAATAGTCAGCATAATTAGATTCCTCCTGTCATGACATGGAGCGGAGCACTTCCGGGGCGACAAAAAAGTCGATGTTAAAGACGGCGTCGTCGGTGAGCAGCTCGAGGTGATGCCATTTCTCTGGCGGGAATACGCCGAAGTGACCTGCTTCAACAATCAGTTCTGTTTCTGGCTCTGGCGAGGTGGCATCGGCATAGCCCAGGTAGCGAACCTTCCCTTGCATGACGCTCAGGCGAGGGTACACGCCGGGGCGCGTACCTTTATCGAGATGTCGCTGAAACAGGCCCGCTGGGGCGGAGTTTTTATCCCAGAAGGGAGAAGAGCGGGTGTGAATGCAGTTCTGCGGTACAGGGAGCATGGTGCGTTTCTCCTCAATAAGTTCTGCAAGCATTACATCATACAATTACCCACAGCGTTTATCATAAAGTGCATTTTAAATGCATCTTATTGGTTGGCGATTGTTTCGCTTATCGATCAGACTGGGGAAATAAAAAAGCCGGTCAGGTGACCGGCTTTTGACTTAGCGCTGAAGATTACTCCACGCTTTGTGGGCGAGTGGCTGGCGCTGTAGCCTGGTGGCTGGCGCTGTGCCCGCCGGCAGAGCCTTTCCCGCTGAAGCCGAAGTCCGGGCGAACCCAGTCGCTTTGGCGAGGCGCTTCAGGCGTGTATTCCGGAGCCGGAGCGCGGGTCATTGGCGCCGTGGCGTGCTTAGCGGCAACAGAAGATTCGGTGTTAACCTCCGGCGTCACAGGCGCTGCTTCAACCACAGGCGCTGCTTCAACCACAGGCGCTGCTTCCACAACAGGTTTTACCTCTTCAACTACTGCAACCGGCGCTTCTTCAACCGCTGGAGCCTCTTCAATCGCTGGAGCCTCTTCAACCGCTGGAGCTTCTTCAATCGCTGGAGCTTCTGCCGCTACCGGCGCTGGTTCGCTGACTTCTGCGATCGCCTGAGCAGTTTCTTCCTCTGCAGGCGAAACCTGTGCCACGATCTCTGCGACAGGCGCTTCATCCACTTCGGCAACCGGCTCCGACTGTTCAGCCACCGGTGCTTCAATCACTTCTGGATGAGCTGTTTCCACCACGGCAGGTTCAATAACGGTTTCCACCGCTTTCACCGGCTCGATGACCAGGCCGTCTTCAACAGGGGCTTCTACTGCTGCAGCCTCAGCGACGTTAACGTGCTGAACGTCTTCGTGAGCCTGGAACGCCTCTTCCTGAGCAAGCTGATCGTGTGGACGGGCAACAGGGTAGGTGATGAACACTTTCCCGGATGCCAGCTCTGGAGAGGCGCATGCTGCTGCCAGTGGCATCGGGGATACCGCCGGGTAACGCTCATCACGATAGCGACGACGGCGCTGGCCGCTGACACGCAGGTGACGAGGAGAGCGACGTGAACGACGCGGCATACCGGCAGTATCGCGGTTTTCACCGTTATCATCCTGCTGTTCTGCATTTACCGGCGCTTCTACAACCGCAGGCAGTGCAATCGGTGCCTGCTCGGTGCTGGCCTGTACAACCTGAGTTTCTTCTACTGCAGGAACATCGGCAGATTCAAAGCGAACTTTCTGGTTCAGCTGGCGCGGTTTACGGCGCTGCATAACCTGAGTGCGTTCTTCCTGCTCGGCATCCTGCTCGACAACATTGTCCTGCTGCAGTGCTTTGACTTCCTGCTGTGCCTGACGTTTTTCATCAGAGCGACGGCGGTTACGCTCGCGACGTGGCTGTTGCTCGTCACGGGACTTCTGCTGTTTTTCAGCATCGTCAACGGCAGCAACAACGTTCTGGCGTGATTCACGAACTTCCGCATTTTGCTGTTGACCGTTACGACGGTTGCGACGATTGTCGTCACGACCTTCACGCGGTTCGCGAGCTTCACGGGCTTCATTGTTGCGGTCATCGCGGCTGTTGCGATTGTCACGGTTGTCGCGATCGCGGTTGTTACGGTCCCCACGGTCATTGCGATCGCCACGATCGCGGCGGTTGTTCTGACGGCGGTTATTGTTACGACGATCCTGACGCTTATTTTCAGCGTCGGTCGCTTTCTCTTCCTTCACTTCTTTCACTTCAGCGGCAGAGGTGTCGCCGGCGAAGAGTTTTTTCAGTGCAGAGAAGAAGCGGCTAACCAGGCCCGGCTGTGCAGCGGCATCAGCTTTTGGCTGAGCGGCTGGTTTTGCGGCGACAACAGCAGGTTTCTCCGCCGTGGTTTCCTGTGGCGCAGGTGGCACCTCTGGCATGACAAAGGTGGCCAGTGCAGGCTGCTCAGGGCGCTTACGCTCGGTGTACTCTTCGTCAGACGGCACCGCCATCTCTTCTTCATGCAGCTTAGGCAGCATGTAGCTCAGCGTCTGGGTTTCTTCGCCTTTACGCACGCGCAGTACGGAGTAGTGCGGGGTTTCCATCTGATCGTTTGGCACGATAATCGCGCGCACGCCGCCCTGGCGTTTCTCAATGGCGCTTACTGCATCACGTTTTTCGTTCAGCAGGTAAGAGGCGATTGGCACAGGAACAATGGCGTGAACTTCTTTGGTGTTCTCCTTCAGCGCTTCTTCTTCAATCAGACGCAGAATGGAGAGCGACAGGGATTCGTTATCGCGAATGGTGCCGGTACCGCTACAGCGAGGGCAGACGTGGTGGCTGGACTCGCCAAGAGAAGGGCTCAGACGCTGACGCGACATTTCCAGCAGGCCGAAACGTGAGATATGGCTGATCTGGATGCGGGCTCTGTCTTGACGCACGGCTTCACGCAGGCGGTTTTCAACCGCGCGCTGGTGGCGAACCGGCGTCATATCGATGAAGTCGATAACGATCAGGCCGCCGAGATCACGCAGGCGCAGCTGACGGGCAATTTCATCGGCCGCTTCAAGGTTAGTGTTGAAAGCGGTTTCTTCGATATCGCCGCCGCGGGTTGCACGCGCGGAGTTGATGTCGATGGCGGTCAAGGCCTCGGTAGTATCAATAACGATAGAACCGCCGGACGGCAGACGGACTTCGCGCTGGAAGGCGGACTCAATCTGCGACTCAATCTGGTAGTGGCTGAACAGCGGAATTTCACCGGTGTAGAGCTTAATTTTGCTGCTGAAATCCGGGCGACCCAGAGCAGCGATGTGCTGGCGAGCCAGCTCAAGCACTTTCGGGTTGTCTATCAGGATTTCACCGATGTCCTGGCGCAGGTAGTCGCGGAAGGCGCGAACAATAACGTTGCTCTCCTGGTGAATCAGGAAAGGAGCAGGGCGGTTTTCAGCGGCTTTCTGAATGGCTTCCCAGTGCTTCAGGCGGAAGCTCAGATCCCACTGCAGCGCTTCTGCAGATTTGCCCACACCCGCGGTACGTACGATAAGACCCATACCGTCCGGCAGTTCAAGGGAAGAAAGCGCTTCTTTTAATTCGGTACGGTCATCACCTTCGATACGACGAGAAATGCCGCCGGCGCGAGGGTTGTTTGGCATCAGAACCAGATAGCTGCCTGCAAGGCTGATAAAGGTGGTTAAGGCTGCGCCTTTGTTACCGCGTTCTTCTTTATCAATCTGGACGATCACTTCCTGGCCTTCGCGCAGAACATCTTTAATGTTTGGGCGACCGTGGGAAGCGTAGTTCGAAGGGAAGTATTCGCGAGCGATCTCTTTCAGAGGGAGGAAACCGTGTCTTTCTGCGCCATAATCAACAAACGCCGCTTCCAGACTTGGTTCAATACGGGTGATTTTGCCTTTATAGATGTTTGCTTTTTTCTGTTCGTGCCCTGGGCTTTCAATATCCAGATCGTACAGACGTTGCCCATCTACAAGGGCGACACGCAACTCTTCTTGCTGAGTTGCGTTAATTAACATTCTTTTCATCGTAACTTACTCATTATTCTTACATTGGCGACAGAGCTGCGGGCATGGTGACGCTAACCGGGAGTGAACCGATGGCCTCGTGACTAAACGCGTGTCGCCAACCTCACGGTTGTCGTTTGCTGAGAGGCGCAAAGTGTCGGTTGCCTGTATTTCATACGGAAATACAGCGCAATTATCGTGGGAATAACCTTAGAATATTTCTTAAGAGTTGATTCCATATTACCGGTCAGGCTGCAACCCGCAGCCCGCTAACTGCCTGAAAGTACAATACGTCTTACGCCATTGCTGCGTGGATGGACGTTCAGGCAAAATGGGTATTCCGCAAACTTTCTTGTTCTAACAAGATTCAACACGGAAAACCGCAACATTATTCCACTGCTAACCTTGTTATAGCAAGATGACTTTTGCTATTAGCGCCCTGTTTCTTACAGTTTTTTAACCGCTATTTTAACCTCGCCACAAAGGGGATGAAAAAAGGCGGTCTGGACGGTTTAAAACAGAACAGATTGTCAGTTAAGCACATAAAAATGAGTGGCGCTATGCGCCAGGGCTATTTAGAATCGCCGACCATGAAAACAGAGACTCCATCAGTAAAAATCGTTGCAATTTCCGCCGATGAGGCCGGGCAGCGTATCGACAACTTTTTGCTCGCCCGCCTGAAAGGCGTGCCAAAAAGCATGATTTATCGCATCGTGCGCAAAGGTGAAGTGCGGGTAAATAAAAAACGCATCAAGCCAGAGTACAAACTTGAAGCAGGCGATGAAGTGCGCATTCCGCCGGTGCGCGTTGCCGAGCGTGAGGAAGAAGCCGTTTCTCCGCATTTGCAAAAAGTCGCTGCGCTGACCGATGTCATTCTTTATGAAGACGACCACATTCTGGTGCTAAACAAGCCTTCCGGTACTGCGGTACACGGCGGTAGCGGCTTGAGCTTCGGGGTGATTGAAGGGCTGCGCGCCCTGCGCCCGGAAGCGCGCTTCCTTGAGCTTGTACATCGCCTTGACCGCGATACGTCCGGCGTTCTGCTGGTCGCTAAAAAACGCTCTGCGCTGCGCTCGCTTCATGAACAACTGCGCGATAAAGGCATGCAGAAGGATTACCTTGCGCTGGTGCGCGGGCAATGGCAGTCGCACGTAAAAGTCGTACAGGCGCCGCTGTTGAAAAATATCCTGCAAAGCGGGGAGCGCATCGTGAGAGTGAATAGTGAAGGCAAGCCTTCTGAGACTCGCTTCAAGGTGGAAGAGCGCTACGAATTTGCGACGCTGGTTCGCTGCAGTCCGGTTACCGGGCGCACGCACCAAATTCGTGTGCATACTCTCCACGCGGGCCATCCGATCGCCTTTGACGATCGTTACGGTGACCGCGAGTTTGATAAGCAGCTTGCGGGCACCGGGCTCAACCGTCTGTTCCTCCACGCTGCCGCGCTCAAGTTTACCCACCCGAATACCGGGGAGGTGATTCGCATTGAAGCGCCGCTGGACAATCAGTTAAAGCGCTGCCTGCAGGTTTTACGCAACGCTAAATAAAGAAAAATGCTCCGCTTTGACGGAGCATTTTTTATTACGCCAGCAGCGGGTTACAGTCTTCGTTGCGCAGCATTTTGCACAGGCTGATGAGCGGCAGCCCGATTAACGTATTGGGATCTTTCCCCTCAAGCCTTTCAAACAGCGTGATGCCCAATCCTTCGCTTTTAAAACTCCCGGCACAGTTGAGTGGCTGCTCTTTTTGCACGTAGCGGCGAATTTCATCCTCCGTCAAATGACGAAAATGAACATCAAAAGGCTCGCACAGCGTTTGTAGCTGCCCGTTGGCAGAATTATACAGAGCCAGCCCGGTATAAAAGGTCACGATAGTGCCCCGGGCCAGCATCAGCTGATGTACGGCATTCTCTACCGTGTGTGGTTTTCCCGTAATGTGGTTATTCAGAACACAAACCTGATCGGAACCGATAATAAGGTGGTGCGGGAAGCGTTCTTTTAATGCCTGCGCTTTGGCCTGGGCGAGACGGGTCACTAAATGGCGTGCATCTTCTCCCGGGTATGGCGTCTCATCGACCTCTGGTGACGCAGTGATGAAAGACATGCCGAGCTTTTCAAGCAGGCTGCGGCGAAAGGGGGAGGTGGAAGCCAGAACAATCGGTTTCATATTTTTTTCATTAAAGATAGCGAATTGGATGAAGGCATTTTAAACTGTGCCACCGCAATGTGTGCGAATATACCCGTCATATTTTAAGCCGCACGGGCGTTACCTGTACTCACTTAGCTGAGCTGGGCGTCTGCCTGCAACTTAAACTATTTAGGGTAGAAATGGCAAAAGGCGCTGTTTCCAGGCCTTTTTCTTTGACTCTATGACGTTACAAAGTTAATATGCGCGCCCTATGCAAAAGGTAAAATTACCCCTGACTCTTGATCCGGTTCGTACGGCTCAAAAACGCCTTGATTACGAAGGAGTGTATGCTTCCGATCAGGTTGAGCGTATCGCCGAGTCTGTAGTCAGTGTGGATGCTGATGTAGAATGCTCCATGAGATTCGCTATCGATAACCAGCGCCTCGCGGTCTTGACCGGCGATGCAAAGGTGACGGTAACGCTCGAATGCCAGCGTTGCGGGAAACCGTTTGTGCATCATGTTCACACAACGTATTGTTTCAGTCCGGTCCGCTCTGACGAACAGGCTGAAGCACTCCCGGAAGCGTATGAGCCGATTGAGGTTAACGAATTCGGTGAAATCGATCTGCGGGCGCTGGTGGAAGATGAAGTTATCCTCTCCCTGCCTGTAGTTCCGGTGCATGATTCTGAACACTGTGAAGTGTCCGAGGCGGACATGGTCTTTGGCGAACTGCCTCCAGAGGCGGAAAAACCAAACCCATTTGCCGTATTAGCCAGTTTAAAGCGTAAGTAATTGAGGAGTAAGGTCCATGGCCGTACAACAGAATAAACCAACCCGTTCCAAACGTGGCATGCGTCGTTCCCATGACGCGCTGACCACCGCCACCCTGTCCGTGGACAAAGTTTCTGGCGAAACTCATCTGCGTCACCACATCACTGCCGACGGTTTCTACCGCGGCCGCAAGGTTATCGCTAAGTAATCTGGCGCAACCTTGAGACGTCTAACCCTAGCGTTAGATGCCATGGGTGGGGACTTCGGTCCTTCCGTGACAGTGCCTGCAGCGTTGCAGGCACTGGACTCTAACTCTTCGCTTAATCTTCTTTTAGTCGGCAATCCCGACGCAATCACGCCATTACTTGCCAAAGCTGATTTCGAGCAACGCTCACGTCTGCAGATTATTCCTGCGGAATCGGTTATTGCCAGTGATGCCAGACCTTCTCAGGCGATCCGTGCCAGCCGGGGATCGTCAATGCGCGTTGCGCTGGAGTTGGTTAAAGAAGGGCGGGCAGAGGCTTGCGTCAGTGCCGGGAATACCGGTGCGCTGATGGGGCTTGCGAAGTTACTGCTCAAGCCGATAGACGGAATAGAGCGCCCGGCGCTGATGACGGTATTACCTCATCAGCAAAAAGGTAAAACGGTGGTGCTCGATCTCGGCGCCAATGTTGACTGCGACAGCACGATGCTGGTGCAGTTTGCCATTATGGGTTCCGTGATGGCCGAAGAAGTACTGGGTATTTCTCGCCCGCGCGTTGCGCTGCTGAATATCGGCGAAGAAGAGACGAAGGGGCTGGACAGTATCCGCGACGCCTCTGCATTATTAAAAACAATGCCTTCAGTGCACTATATTGGATACCTTGAGGCCAACGAATTGCTCACCGGCAAGACGGACGTTCTGGTCTGTGACGGTTTTGTCGGCAACGTCACACTCAAGACGATGGAAGGTGTTGTCAGGATGTTCCTTTCACTGCTCAAATCGCAGGGGGAAGGAAAAAAAAGGTCGTGGTGGCTGATAATATTGAAGAAGTGGCTACAAAAACGTCTGATAAGGCGATTCGGTCACCTCAACCCCGACCAGTATAATGGCGCCTGTCTGTTAGGATTGCGCGGCACGGTGATTAAGAGCCACGGTGCGGCCAATCAGCGAGCGTTTGCTGTCGCGATTGAACAGGCAGTGCAGGCGGTGCGGCGGCAAGTTCCCACCAGAATTGCTGCCCGCCTGGAATCTGTATTACCCAAGAGTGACTGAGCGTAAATGCATACGAAGATTATTGGTACCGGCAGCTTCCTGCCTGAACAAGTGCGTACTAACGCTGACCTGGAAAAAATGGTTGATACGACCGACGAGTGGATTGTCACCCGGACTGGTATTCGCGAGCGTCGTATTGCGGGCCCGAATGAAACCGTTTCAACCATGGGTTATGAAGCCGCGCTTCATGCACTGGACATGGCCGGCATTGATAAAAATGACATCGGCCTGATTGTTGTAGCAACAACCTCTTCCACGCACGCTTTCCCAAGCGCCGCCTGTCAGATTCAGGCGATGCTGGGAATTAAAGGCTGTCCGGCGTTTGATGTGGCGGCGGCATGCGCAGGCTTTACCTACGCGTTAAGCATTGCCGATCAGTACGTGAAATCTGGCGCAGTGAAGAATGCGCTGGTTATCGGGGCCGATGTTCTGGCACGTACCTGCGATCCTGAAGATCGCAGTACCATTATTATTTTTGGCGATGGCGCGGGCGCCGTTGTGTTAGGGGCGTCTGAAGAGCCTGGTATCATTTCTACCCATCTGCACGCAGACGGTAGCTATGGCGATCTGCTGACGTTGCCGAACGTCGATCGCGTGAATCCTGAGAATTCAGTTCACCTGACGATGGCCGGGAACGAAGTGTTTAAAGTCGCGGTGACCGAACTGGCTCATATCGTCGACGAAACCCTGGCTGCGAATAACCTCGATCGCACCGCGCTCGACTGGCTGGTACCGCATCAGGCTAACCTGCGCATCATCAGCGCGACCGCGAAGAAGCTCGGTATGCCGATGGATAATGTCGTCGTGACCCTGGATCGCCATGGCAATACCTCTGCTGCATCCGTCCCGGCTGCGCTGGATGAAGCGGTACGCGATGGCCGTATTAAACGCGGTCAACTGGTGCTGCTGGAAGCGTTCGGGGGCGGTTTCACCTGGGGCTCTGCACTGGTTCGTTTTTGATTAAAGGAATTTTCGACATGACGCAATTTGCTATGGTGTTTCCGGGACAGGGTTCCCAGTCCGTTGGCATGCTGGCCGATCTCGCGGCAAGCTATCCGGTGATTGAAGCCACGTTCCGCGAAGCCTCTGACGCGCTGGGCTATGACCTGTGGACGCTGACGCAGCAAGGGCCAGCGGAAGAGCTGAACAAAACCTGGCAGACTCAGCCGGCCCTGTTGACGGCTTCTGTCGCTTTGTGGCGCGTTTGGCAGCAGCAGGGCGGTAAAGCACCTGCGCTGTTAGCAGGCCACAGCCTGGGCGAGTATTCCGCGCTGGTGTGTGCTGGCGTAATTGATTTCGCCGATGCTGTTCGCCTGGTTGAGCTGCGCGGCAAGCTGATGCAGGACGCCGTTCCGGAAGGGACTGGCGCGATGTCTGCCATTATCGGTCTGGACGATGCTTCTATTGCCAAAGCCTGTGAAGAGTCAGCGCAGGGGCAGGTTGTTTCTCCGGTGAACTTTAACTCTCCGGGCCAGGTTGTGATCGCGGGTAACAAAGAAGCCGTTGAGCGTGCAGGCGCTGCGTGTAAAGCCGCGGGCGCAAAACGTGCTCTGCCATTGCCGGTTAGCGTGCCGTCCCACTGCGCACTAATGAAACCTGCGGCGGATAAGCTGGCGGTAGCGCTGGAAAATATCACCTTTAACGCACCGGTAATTCCGGTTGTGAACAACGTTGACGTGAAGTGTGAAACCGCGGCAGACGCTATCCGTAGCGCGCTGGTACGTCAGCTCTATAGCCCGGTCCAGTGGACTAAATCCGTAGAGTTTATGGCGGCACAGGGCGTTTCCCAATTGCTGGAAGTGGGTCCGGGTAAAGTATTGACCGGGCTGACCAAACGTATTGTTGACACCATGACGGCAACGGCCATTAATGAGCCTGCAACGCTGTCAGCGGCGCTTGAACAATAAAACGAGGAAAACCATGAGTTTTGAAGGAAAAATTGCGCTGGTTACCGGCGCTAGCCGCGGTATCGGCCGCGCCATCGCAGAGACCTTAGTGGCTCGCGGGGCAAAAGTTATCGGGACTGCGACCAGCGAAAGCGGCGCGCAGGCCATCAGCGATTATCTGGGCGAAAACGGCAAAGGCTTTATGCTGAACGTGACCGACCCGGCTTCCATTGAAGCCGTGCTGGACAGCATCCGTAAAGAGTTTGGTGAAGTAGACATTCTGGTGAACAACGCCGGTATCACTCGCGATAACCTGCTGATGCGCATGAAAGAAGACGAGTGGAACGACATTGTCGAAACTAACCTGTCATCTGTTTTCCGTCTGTCAAAAGCGGTAATGCGAGCTATGATGAAAAAGCGTCATGGGCGTATTATCACTATCGGTTCTGTGGTTGGTACCATGGGAAATGCTGGTCAGGCTAACTACGCTGCGGCGAAGGCTGGTTTGATTGGCTTCAGTAAATCGCTGGCGCGCGAAGTCGCGTCTCGCGGTATTACTGTGAACGTTGTTGCTCCGGGCTTTATTGAAACGGACATGACGCGTGCGCTCTCTGATGAACAGCGTGCGGGTATACTGGCGCAGGTTCCTGCGGGTCGCTTAGGCGACGCAAATGAAATCGCCAGTGCAGTAGCATTTTTAGCCTCTGACGAAGCTGGGTACATCTCTGGTGAGACCCTGCACGTCAACGGCGGAATGTATATGGTTTAATCACGGTGAAAAATATTTGCGTTATTTGGGCGAATGCCCGCAAAATAGCGTAAAATCGTGGTTTGACCAGCCGGGATTTGGTTGCATCTTTTTCAACATTTTATACACTACGAAAACCATCGCGAAAGCGAGTTTTGATAGGAAATTTAAGAGTATGAGCACTATCGAAGAACGCGTTAAGAAAATCATTGGCGAACAACTGGGCGTTAAGCAAGAAGAAGTAGTGAACACCGCTTCCTTCGTTGAGGACCTGGGCGCTGATTCTCTTGACACCGTTGAGCTGGTAATGGCTCTGGAAGAAGAGTTTGATACTGAGATTCCGGACGAAGAAGCTGAGAAAATCACCACCGTTCAGGCTGCCATTGATTACATCAACGGCCACCAGGCGTAAGTGAACATCTCCAGGCGGTCATTCGACCGCCTGAGTTTTATCTGAATTGTCCCACTAGTATTTTTTCCCTCCCTGGAGGACAAACGTGTCTAAGCGTCGTGTAGTTGTGACCGGACTGGGCATGTTGTCTCCTGTCGGCAATACCGTAGAGTCTACCTGGAAAGCTCTCCTTGCCGGTCAGAGTGGCATCAGCCTGATCGACCATTTCGATACTAGCGCCTACGCAACGAAATTTGCTGGCTTAGTAAAGGATTTTAACTGTGAAGACATCATCTCGCGCAAAGATCAGCGCAAGATGGATGAATTCATTCAATATGGAATTGTTGCTGGCATTCAGGCCATGCAGGATTCTGGCCTCGAAGTAACGGAAGAAAACGCGGCCCGCATCGGCGCTGCAATCGGCTCTGGTATCGGTGGCCTGACGCTTATTGAAGAGAACCACTCTTCTTTAGTTAACGGTGGCCCTCGTAAAATCAGCCCGTTCTTCGTGCCTTCAACCATCGTCAATATGGTGGCAGGTCACCTGACCATCATGCTGGGTCTGCGTGGTCCGAGCATTTCCATTGCCACGGCTTGTACCTCTGGCGTACACAACATCGGCCATGCGGCACGTATCATTGCCTATGGTGATGCAGACGCAATGCTGGCAGGTGGTGCAGAAAAAGCCAGTAGCCCGCTGGGCGTTGGTGGCTTTGGCGCGGCGCGCGCACTGTCTACCCGTAACGACAACCCGCAAGCGGCAAGCCGCCCGTGGGATAAAGATCGTGACGGCTTCGTACTGGGCGACGGTGCAGGGGTCATCGTACTGGAAGAGTACGAACACGCGAAAAAACGCGGCGCGAAAATTTATGCAGAAGTTGTTGGCTTTGGTATGAGCAGCGATGCGTACCACATGACTTCTCCACCAGAAAACGGTGCAGGTGCTGCGCTGGCGATGGAAAACGCACTGCGCGATGCAGGGATTTCTGCAGGGCAGGTTGGCTACGTCAACGCCCACGGTACCTCTACACCGGCAGGTGATAAAGCTGAAACGCAGGCGGTTAAGTCTATCTTTGGTGCCGATGCAAGCCGTGTGATGGTGAGCTCAACTAAATCGATGACGGGCCACCTGTTAGGGGCGGCGGGTGCGGTAGAGTCTATCTATTCCATCCTTGCGCTGCGCGATCAGGCCGTGCCACCAACCATCAACCTCGATAACCCGGATGTTGGCTGTGACCTGGACTTCGTGCCACACGAAGCTCGTCAGGTAAGCGGCCTGGAGTACACTTTGTGTAACTCCTTCGGTTTCGGTGGTACCAACGGTTCGTTGATCTTCAAGAAGATCTAACCGTTTCTGAAAGGGCCCGCTTGCGGGCCCTTTTGCTGTTCAGAATTCCCCTCTTGTCGCCCGTAAATCCCTCTGGCAACCTTGTGTCTCCGTATCCTGAGGAACCCCTATGTATCTTATTAATGGTCAGTGGCAGGAAACGCTGCCGGCAAACGACCGGGCGATTCAGTTTGGCGACGGCTGCTTTACTACCGCCCGTGTTATTGATGGTGGGGTTCGCTTTCAGGCAGATCATCTTCGCCGCCTGCAGCAGGCCTGCGAAGCGCTGATGATAGGGCCGGTTGACTGGGCCATGCTCAGTGATGAGATGGACATGCTGGCGACCTCTGAAACCAAAGCCGTGCTCAAGGTGATTATTTCTCGCGGGGCGGGCGGGCGCGGTTACAGCGCATCGAACTGCACACAGCCTACGCGAATGCTCTCTCTGTCGCCTTACCCTGACTTTTATCCCGCCTGGCGCGAGCAGGGGATTAGGCTGGCGCTCAGTCCTGTGAAAATAGGCATTAATCCTTCCCTGGCGGGTCTTAAGCATCTTAACCGGCTTGAACAGGTTCTTATTCGTACGCATCTTGAACAGACGGCGGCCCAGGAGGCGCTGGTTCTTGACAGTCAGGGGAGCCTGGTGGAATGCTGTGCGGCTAATTTATTCTGGCGCAAAGGTTACGACGTTTATACGCCGTGTATTAACGGTGCGGGCGTGAATGGCACGATGCGCCAGCGCATCATTGCGTGCCTGACGGATTCCTCCTGGCGGCTGCATGAGGTCAGCGAAGGTCTGGAAACCCTGGCCGATGCGGATGAAGCGATCGTTTGCAATGCGCTAATGCCGGTTGTACCGGTGAACCAGGCCCAGGACTGGGACTACACATCGCGTGAACTTTACTGTTTTTTAGCCCCACTTTGTGAGTAACCGATTACCGATGAAAAAAATGTTTCGTTTCTTTCTGGTTTTGCTGATTGTGCTTGGCATCGCCGCCGGTGCAGGCATGTGGAAGGTGCGCCAGCTGGCAAAAGCGCCGTTGCCGATCAAACAGGAAACCATTTTCACCCTGAAGCAGGGCACCGGACGTTTAGCTCTGGGCACTCAGCTTTATGAAGAGAAACTGATTACACGCCCGCGTGTTTTCCAGTGGCTGCTGCGCGTTGAGCCGGATCTGGCCAAATTTAAGGCTGGCACATACCGCCTCACGCCAGGGATGACGGTCACCGATATGCTCCGCCTGCTGGCCAGTGGGAAAGAGGCGCAGTTCCCGCTGCGTTTTGTGGAAGGTATGCGCCTGAGCGATTTACTCGAGCAGCTGCGAGATGCCCCATACATCCAGCACACGCTAAAAGACGACAGCTATGCGACCGTGGCGGAGACGCTGAAATTTGAGCACCCTGAATGGGTCGAGGGCTGGTTCTACCCGGACACCTGGATGTACACCGCCCACACCACGGATGTTGCTTTGCTTAAGCGCGTGCATCAAAAAATGGTTAAAGCCGTGGCGCAGGCCTGGGAAAGCAAAGTTGATGGCTTGCCCTATAAAACCGAAAACGACCTGGTGACCATGGCCTCGATCATCGAAAAAGAAACCGCGGTCGCGGCCGAGCGTGACCAGGTGGCGTCGGTGTTTATTAACCGCCTGCGTATTGGCATGCGCCTGCAAACCGACCCCACCGTTATCTACGGGATGGGCGACAGCTATAATGGTAAGCTAACGCGCAAAGATCTCGAGACTCCCACGCCGTATAACACCTATGTGATTAGCGGCCTGCCGCCGGGCCCGATTGCGGTGCCGAGCGAAGCGTCTCTGCAAGCGGCGGCGCACCCGGCAAAAACGCCGTATCTCTATTTTGTTGCTGATGGTAAGGGTGGTCATACCTTTAGCACCAACCTCGCCAGCCATAACAAGGCGGTGCAGGTCTATATCAAAGCTCTTAAGGATAAAAATGGACAGTAAATTTATCGTCATCGAAGGCCTGGAAGGCGCCGGGAAAACCAACGCCCATAACGTGGTCGTGGCGACCTTAAAAGAGCTGGGTATCAGCGAGCTGACCTTCACGCGTGAACCCGGTGGCACGCCGCTAGCCGAGCGCCTGCGTGAGTTAACGCTCAACAATGCCGGGATCGGTGATGAGAAGGTGACCGATAAAGCCGAAGTGCTGATGTTCTACGCGGCGCGCATCCAACTGGTAGAAACGGTGATCAAACCGGCCCTGGCGCGTGGTAGCTGGGTCATCGGCGATCGCCACGATCTCTCCACCCAGGCCTATCAGGGCGGCGGGCGTCAGATTGACCAGCAGTTATTGATGGCGCTGCGCAACACCGTGCTGGGCGATTTTTATCCTGACCTGACGATTTATCTCGACGTGACGCCTGAAGTGGGGCTGACCCGCGCCCGCGCCCGGGGTGAACTTGACCGCATTGAGCAGGAATCTATCGACTTCTTTAACCGCACACGTGCGCGTTATCTGGAACTGGCAGGCCGCGACAGCCGCATTAAAACCATCGACGCAACGCAGCCGCTGGATGACGTCTCGCTGGCCGTGCGTGAGGCCGTGCTGAGCTGGTTCCGGGAGCAGCAATAGTGAAATGGTATCCGTGGCTTCGCGGCGCGTTTGAGCAGCTTATCGGCCAGTATCAGGCCGGGCGTGGGCATCATGCGCTGCTGGTTCACGCGCTGCCGGGCCTGGGGGACGACGCGTTAATCTACGCCCTGTGCCGCTGGCTGATGTGCCAAAGTCCGGAAGGCAATAAAAGCTGCGGCCACTGCCATAGCTGCCAGCTGATGCAGGCGGGTACGCACCCTGACAGCTACTCCCTTGAAGTAGAAAAAGGCAAATCCAGCCTCGGAATTGATGCCGTGCGTGACATCACCGAGAAGCTTTATGGCCACGCCCAGCAGGGCGGGGCGAAAGTCGTCTGGCTGAAAGATGCCGATCTGCTGACCGAGGCTGCGGCGAACGCGTTGCTGAAAACGCTGGAAGAGCCGCCAAGAAATACCTGGTTCTTTCTGAGCAGCCGCGAACCCGCGCACTTGCCCGCAACGCTGCGCAGCCGTTGCCTTTATTGGCACCTTGCGCCCCCGGATGAGCGTTTTGCTCTGGCATGGCTGGGCCGCGAGACAACGGCCTCTGCGGAAGAGCTTCAGGCCTCGCTGCGGCTTAGCTCCGGGGCTCCTGCCGCCGCGCTGGCGCTTTTGCAGCCCGAACAGTGGAAGGCCCGGCAGCAGCTTTGCGAGAAGCTCACTCAGGCTGGGGAAGCGAACAACCTGCTGGCGCTTTTGCCGGCATTAAACCATGAGGACGCTGCCCGCCGCGTCCACTGGCTTTGCGCGCTGCTGGTTGATGCCCTCAAGTGGCAGCAGGGGGCAGGGGCGTGGCTCACCAACGCGGATATGCAGCCGCTGGTGGCAAGCCTCGGCGGGCGTTATTCCCCGGCCGTGCTGCAAAGCCTGCTTCACCACTGGTTTACCTGCCGCGATGCCTTGCTTAACGTGGTAGGTGTTAACCGTGAGCTCCTGCTCACGGAAAGTCTTCTTACGTGGGAGCGTCTGGCTCAGCCCGGCGCACTGCTTCACTCACATCATCTATAAGAGTATTACTATGTTTCTGGTCGACTCACACTGCCATCTCGATGGCCTGGATTATCAATCCCTGCACAAAAACGTTGATGACGTTCTGGAAAAAGCGGCCGCCAGGGACGTGAAGTTTTGCCTGGCTGTGGCGACTACCCTTGACGGTTATCGGGGAATGCGTGAGCTGGTCGGGGAGCGTAACAACGTGGCCTTCTCATGTGGCGTACATCCGCTGAACCAGGACGAAGAGTACGACGTTGAAGAGCTGCGCCGCCTGGCCGCCGAACCTGGCGTTATCGCAATGGGGGAAACCGGGCTGGATTACTTCTATACGCCGGAAACAAAACCGCGTCAGCAGGAATCTTTCCGGAACCATATCCGTATTGGCCGCGAGCTGAACAAGCCAGTGATCGTCCACACCCGTGATGCCCGCGCCGATACGCTGAGCATTCTGCAGGAAGAAAAAGTGACAGAGTGCGGCGGGGTACTACACTGTTTCACGGAAGACAGAGAAACGGCGGGTAAACTGCTTGATATGGGGTTTTACATCTCTTTTTCCGGGATAGTGACCTTCCGGAATGCCGAGCAGCTGCGTGACGCCGCGCGTTATGTCCCGCTGGACAGAATGCTGGTGGAAACGGACTCCCCGTATCTTGCACCAGTGCCACATCGCGGGAAAGAAAACCAGCCTGCTATGACGCGTGATGTTGCCGAATATATGGCCGTACTGAAGGGCGTTTCGCTGGAAGAACTGGCTATTGCCACCACGCAGAACTTTGCTGATTTGTTCCACGTCCCCTTATCCCGCCTGCAATCTCTCTGAAATTCATAGTTATTTTAAAGCTCGTAATTAATAGCCTAAGCGAGTAAAGTGCACCGCCATAAAATGAGCGGTGCACGCTCGTTTTGAACCATTTGTAAGCGTGTTATGTAAATTAATGAAAGTTTTTCGCGCGATCGGCTGAGAAACGTGATAGCCGTCAAACAAAGTTTTCGTTATTTATTTTACTCTGCGTAATAAATAAAAGGACACTTAGATGTCCTGTTTATGAACCGGTTCTCCCCCCGGTTCGATGCGTAAATGCGTACAAAAAAAGCACAAATACTCAGGAGCACTCTCTATTATGTTTAAGAATGCATTTGCTAACCTGCAAAAGGTGGGTAAATCGCTGATGCTGCCAGTCTCCGTACTGCCTATCGCAGGTATCCTGCTGGGCGTCGGGTCTGCAAACTTCAGCTGGCTGCCGGTCGTTGTCTCTCACGTTATGGCGGAAGCGGGCGGTTCAGTCTTCGCCAACATGCCGCTTATCTTCGCTATCGGTGTGGCACTGGGCTTCACTAACAACGATGGCGTATCTGCCCTGGCGTCGGTTGTTGCCTATGGCATCATGGTGAAAACCATGGCCGTGGTCGCGCCTCTGGTCCTGCACCTGCCTGCGGAAGAAATTGCAGCTAAACACCTGGCGGATACCGGCGTGCTTGGCGGTATTATCTCCGGTGCAATTGCGGCATACATGTTCAACCGTTTCTACCGCATCAAGCTGCCTGAGTATCTGGGCTTCTTCGCCGGTAAACGCTTTGTACCGATTATCTCCGGTCTGGCGGCTATCTTCACCGGCGTAGTGCTGTCCTTCATCTGGCCACCAATCGGTACGGCTATCCAGACCTTCTCTCAGTGGGCTGCATACCAGAACCCGGTTGTTGCCTTCGGTATCTATGGCTTCATCGAGCGCTGCCTGGTACCGTTTGGTCTGCACCATATCTGGAACGTTCCATTCCAGATGCAGATCGGTGAATACACCAACGCTGCGGGCCAGGTGTTCCACGGCGACATCCCTCGCTACATGGCAGGTGACCCGACTGCGGGCAAACTGTCCGGCGGCTTCCTGTTCAAAATGTACGGCCTGCCGGCTGCGGCCATTGCTATCTGGCACTCTGCTAAACCAGAGAACCGTGCAAAAGTGGGCGGGATCATGATCTCCGCGGCGCTGACTTCGTTCCTGACCGGTATCACCGAGCCAATCGAATTCTCCTTCATGTTCGTGGCCCCGATCCTGTACATCATTCACGCGATTCTGGCGGGTCTGGCATTCCCTATCTGTATCCTGCTGGGCATGCGTGACGGGACGTCCTTCTCTCACGGTCTGATTGACTTCATCGTGCTGAGCGGTAACAGCAGCAAACTGTGGCTGTTCCCAATTGTCGGTATCTGCTATGCGATCGTGTACTACACCATCTTCCGCGTACTGATTAAGGCACTGGATCTGAAAACCCCGGGTCGTGAAGACGCCACCGCAGAAACCACCGCTGGCGTAACCAGCGAAATGGCACCTGCTCTGGTTAGCGCTTTCGGCGGTAAAGAAAACATCACTAACCTCGACGCTTGTATCACCCGTCTGCGCGTTAGCGTGGCCGACGTGGCAAAAGTTGACCAGGCTGGCCTGAAAAAACTGGGTGCAGCAGGTGTGGTTGTCGCAGGTTCCGGCGTTCAGGCTATTTTCGGCACCAAGTCCGATAACCTGAAAACCGAAATGGATGAGTGGATCCGTAACAACTAAGTTTGTTCGGGGAGCGATAAGGGAGGCGAAAGCCTCCCTTTTTTGTTACTGAAAAAAGACGAATTTGTTTTAAAGGCCAGCACTTAACGAAAGAAAAGCGTGCAGAAGGTTGAGTCAAATGAGCGCCTCGCTCATACTCCCAACACCGTTTTCTCCTTCAAGGAACAGCTCATGGCCGAAGAAACTATTTTCAGTAAAATTATTCGTCGTGAAATTCCGGCGGATGTGGTTTACCAGGACGAACTGGTCACCGCGTTTCGTGATATTTCCCCTCAGGCACCCACCCACATCCTCATCATTCCAAACGTGCTTATCCCAACGGCCAATGACGTTAAAGCTGAACACGAGCTTGCGCTGGGGCGGATGATGACCGTTGCAGCTAAAATTGCAGAACAGGAAGGGATTGCCGCTGACGGCTACCGCCTGATCATGAACTGCAACCGACACGGTGGGCAAGAGGTGTACCATATTCACATGCACCTGCTGGGTGGCCGTCCGCTTGGCCCAATGCTGGCGCATAAGGACTGAGCCTATGTCGCGCTTTTCCCTGAGTCTGTTAGCGCTGCTGCTGGTGGCGGGCTGTAGCTCTAGCCCCGCCATTCCGGTGAACAACGACCAAACCCTGGTCATGGAATCTGCGGTGCTGGCGGCCGGGATTAGCGCGGAAAAACCGGATATCTCTCAACAGAATGGTGCCACGGTGGCCGAATCATCGCTGTATAATGAGCAGCATAAGCCGGTCACGCTGTACTACCGTTTCTACTGGTACGACAAAAAAGGGCTGGAAATCCACCCGCTTGAGCAAGTGCGTACCGTTACCCTCCCGGGGCAGTCTTCGCAGCGTATTGAATCGACTGCAGCCTGGCCGGGAGCCAAAAAAGTACGTCTTTCTCTCTCTGTAAGGAGCGAATTTTGATTAGGGGACTTCATCGTTATCTGGCCGTCACTGCGGTGGCGCTGATCCTGACCGGGTGTATTAATCGCGGCGAACAGCCTGCCCCGGTAGAAGAAGTTAAACCTGGCACAGAGCAGCCTGCTCAGCCGGAGCCTACCGTGCCAACGGTACCGACCGTGCCGACGCAGCCTGGCCCTGTGGAACAACCAGAGCCTACTATTCCGCCTCAGCCTAAGGTTCGCACCTATGACTGGAACAGTGCCATGCAGCCGATGGTCAGCAAAATGCTGCAGGCGGATGGCGTGACGCCGGGTAGCGTGTTGCTGGTGGACAGCGTCAACAACCGCACCAATGGCAGCCTGCAAACCAGCAGCGCGACTGAAGCCTTGCGCGGCGCGCTGGCCAACAACAACAAGTTCACGCTGGTTTCTGCGCAGCAGCTCTCGATGGCTAAGCAGCAGCTTGGGCTTTCCCCGCAGGACAGCTTAGGTACGCGAAGCAAAGCGATTGGCATTGCGCGTAACACCGGCGCACAGTACGTGCTTTACACCAACGCCAGCGGCAACGTGAACACGCCCACGCTGAAAATGCAGCTGATGCTGGTGCAAACTGGCGAAATCATCTGGTCGGGTAGCGGTGCTGTTCAGCAAACCAACTAAAGCATCGCTCGATGCGGCAGTGACTCGATACCTTCCGGCGGCTCAGGCCGCCGGTTGTGTTTCTGCGCTCGAGGGACTGAGCGGCACAAGCTACCGCGTAGAGACAGAAGCCGGCAGCTTTACGGCAAGAAAGCTGCCCGAACAGCGCTTGCCGGGGATTTCCCTTCGGCGGCATCATCGCGCGCTCAGGCAGTTGCCCGTCGGCATCGCGCCCGAGCCCTGGTGTCTGGCGGAAGGCTGGCTGTTCACCCGCTGGCTTGACGGCGAGGTTTTGCCGAACCTGGCCCCGCTCACTGAATTAACGGGCTTATTGTATTATCTTCATCGGCAGAAACCGTTCGGCTGGCGCATAAGCCTGGCTCCGCTGCTTGAGTTTTACTGGCAGGAAAGCGACCCAAACAGGCGAACCCTGACCTGGCTGCGTGAATTAAAGCGCCTGAAGCGGCGTAGGGAGCCCAGGCCTCTGCGGCTGGCCCCTCTGCATATGGATGTTCACGCGGGAAATCTGGTGCGGCAACCGGGCAATCGCCTGGGGCTTATTGACTGGGAATACGCCGGGGATGGCGATATTGCGCTGGAGCTGGCCGCCGTGCTGGCGGCAAACACCGTCGACAGTAAAGCGCTGCTGGAGTTGTATGCTGCTCAGGCTTCACTCAGCCTTGACGTCCTCAATCGCCAGGTTGCGCGCTGGCGGCCGTGGATAGCGTTACTTATGGCGTCCTGGTATGAATGCCGCTGGCGGCAAACCGGGGAGCAACATTTTATTACGCTGGCAGACGACGCGTGGCGCGCGCTGCGGGCGAGCAAACATCAGGAGAGAGTATTGTGGGCCCAGTAATGTTGGATGTGGCCGGCTTCGAGCTGGATGCGGAAGAGCGTGAAATTTTGCAGCACCCGCTGGTGGGCGGTTTGATTCTTTTTACCCGCAACTACCACGACCCGGAGCAGCTACGTGAACTGGTGCGCCAGATCCGTGAAGCTTCGCACCATCGTCTGGTTGTTGCCGTCGATCAGGAAGGCGGCCGCGTGCAGCGCTTCCGCGAAGGGTTTACCCGTCTGCCTGCGGCACAATCTTTTGCGGCACTCCGCGGCCTGGAAGAGGGCGGCAAGCTGGCGGCTGAGGCTGGCTGGCTGATGGCGAGCGAAATGATCGCCATGGATATCGACATCAGCTTTGCGCCGGTGCTGGATATCGGGCACATCAGCGCGGCCATTGGGGAACGTTCCTACCATGATGACCCGGCCAAAGCGCTGGCAATGGCCACGCGTTTTATCGACGGGATGCATGCTGCGGGCATGAAAACCACCGGTAAACACTTCCCTGGCCACGGGGCGGTCACCGCCGACTCGCACAAAGAAACCCCGCACGACCCGCGCCCGAAGGCGGAAATCCGCGAGCATGACATGCGCATTTTTGCCTCACTGATTCGCGAGAATAAGCTGGATGCCATCATGCCTGCCCACGTTATCTATGATGAAGTCGATCCGCGTCCGGCTAGCGGCTCTGAGTATTGGCTAAAAACGGTCCTGCGCGGCGAACTGGGCTTTAATGGTGTGATTTTTTCCGATGATTTGTCGATGGAAGGCGCGGCTATCATGGGCAGTTATGCCGAACGCGGTCAGGCATCGCTGGACGCCGGTTGCGATATGATCCTCGTCTGCAATAATCGTAAAGGGGCGGTGAGCGTGCTTGATAACCTGTCGCCGGTCAAAGCAGAACGTGTTACAGGTTTGTATCATAAAGGGTCATTTACCCGCGATGAGCTGCGTTCATCCGATCGCTGGAAGCAGGTGAACCAGCAGCTGGAAGCGCTGCACGAGCAGTGGCAGGCGCATAAGGCGGGCTAATATTCAGGTAATGAGGATGCGATGATAATCTATTTGCACGGTTTTGACTCAAACAGTCCCGGAAACCATGAAAAAGTGCTGCAGCTTCAGTTTATCGATCCCGACGTGCGGCTGATCAGCTACAGCACGCTGCATCCGAAGCACGACATGCAGCATCTGCTGAAGGAAGTCGACAAGATGCAGCAGCTTACCGACGACGAACGTCCCTTAATTTGCGGCGTGGGTCTCGGCGGATTCTGGGCGGAGCGCATTGGTTTTCTCTGCGATATGCGGCAGGTTATTTTTAACCCGAACCTTTACCCCCATGAAAACATGGAAGGGAAGATCGACAGGCCGGAAGAGTACGCGGATATCACCACCAAGTGCGTGCCAAACTTCCGTGAGAAGAACCGCGATCGATGCCTGGCTATTCTCTCGCGCAACGACGAAGCGCTGGACAACCGGCGCACGGCTGAAGCGCTGCATCACTACTATGAAATCGTCTGGGACGAGCAGCAAACCCACAAATTCAAAAATATCTCCCGGCATTTGCAACGCATTAAAGCCTTTAAAACCCTGGGCTAAATTTTCCCGTCATACTTCAAGCCGCAGGTGTGTTGGCTGCACCTGCTATTCGGCTCATCCATGAGCCTCACCCTAAAGGGCCGCTGCGAGCAGCGTTCAAATCTATTCCCGACAGATTTGTCACCCCAGTCACATAGTTAGCTATGCTCCTGGGGTTTCTCAGCTTTGCCGCCGTCCTGCAACTCGAATTATTTAGGGAAAATGTCATGGTCAGCCTCGCGCTGGCCTTTTTGTTTATCTTTTCGGCATAAAAATTGATGTACATCAATTTTGGTATGACCAATGCACCCTTCATGTTATTCTCGATAAAGTTTGGCGTTAAACGTGCAGTAACCCTTTGTTAATTAAAGGTTATTTAGATAACTTTTAATTAACAATTGGTTAATATTTTAGGGGGTCAAGTTGACTACACCATTGAAAAAAATAGTGATTGTTGGCGGCGGCGCTGGTGGTCTGGAGCTGGCGACTCAGTTGGGTAAAAAACTGGGGCGTGGCAAAAAAGCCAAAATTACGCTCGTCGACCGTAACCACAGCCACCTGTGGAAACCGCTGCTGCATGAAGTGGCTACCGGTTCGCTGGATGAAGGCGTGGATGCGCTGAGCTACCTGGCCCACGCGCGCAATCATCATTTCCAGTTCCAGCTGGGTTCCGTGGTGGATATCAACCGCGAAAGCAAAACGCTGACCATCGCCGAACTGCGCGATGAAAAGGGCGAGCTGCTGGTGCCTGAGCGCAAGCTGCCATACGACACGCTGGTGATGGCGCTGGGGAGCACCTCCAACGACTTCAACACCCCTGGCGTGAAAGAGAACTGCATCTTCCTCGACAACCCGCATCAGGCGCGTCGTTTCCATTCCGAGATGCTAAACCTGTTCCTGAAATACTCCGCCAACCTCGGCGCAAGCGGCAAGGTTAACATCGCTATCGTTGGTGGTGGCGCGACGGGCGTTGAGCTGTCTGCTGAGCTGCATAACGCCGTTAAGCAACTGCACAGCTACGGCTACAAAGGGCTGACCAACGAAGCGCTGAACGTCACGCTGGTGGAAGCCGGGGAGCGCATTCTGCCTGCGCTGCCGCCGCGCATTTCTGCCGCCGCGCACAGCGAACTGACCAAGCTTGGCGTTCGCGTGCTGACGCAAACCATGGTGACCAGTGCCGAAGCGCATGGCCTGAACACCAAAGACGGCGAGTTCATCGAAGCGGATCTGATGGTCTGGGCGGCGGGCATTAAAGCGCCAGACTTCATGAAAGATATCGGCGGCCTTGAAACTAACCGCATTAACCAGCTGGTGGTTGAGCCAACGCTGCAGACCACGCGCGACCCGGATATCTATGCTATCGGCGACTGTGCATCCTGTGCTCGCCCGGAAGGTGGTTTCGTGCCTCCTCGCGCTCAGGCCGCGCACCAGATGGCTTCCCGCGCGCTGACTAACATCCTTGCGCAGATGAAAGGCCAGCCGCTCAAAGCTTACAGTTATAAAGATCACGGTTCACTGGTTTCATTGTCCAAATTCTCCACCGTGGGTAGCCTGATGGGTAACCTGATGCGCGGCTCGATGATGGTGGAAGGCCGCATCGCCCGCTTCGTGTACATCTCCCTGTACCGTATGCACCAGATTGCGCTGCACGGTTATTTCAAAACTGGCCTGATGATGCTGGTGGGCAGCATCAACCGCGTGATTCGTCCACGCCTGAAGCTGCACTAAGTTTTATTTCCTTCCGAAACCCGGCCCCGTGCCGGGTTTTTTATTGCCGGGAAGCAGCATAACATTCGGCATATTCCTGGCGGATTGCTCGGAGTTGTCTTAAACACACGTTTTCACCGCACGATCCCGCACTTTTGATCCGTTGTCTGATTTCTCAATATTGTCACTGCAGTGCAAAATTAGGTTAACAACAAGGTCAGGAGGATGTCCTGTGAATAAATCAATGTTAGCGGGTATAGGTATTGGCGTGGCCGCTGCGCTGGGCGTGGCTGCGGTAGCCAGTTTGAACGTGTTTGACCGTGGTCCCCAGTATGCACAGGTGGTGTCAGCGACGCCAATCAAGGAAACGGTTAAAACACCGCGTCAGGAGTGCCGCAATGTGGCCGTGACGCACCGCAAACCTGTTCAGGATGAGAACCGTATTTTAGGTTCTGCTCTGGGCGCGGTGGCCGGGGGCGTCCTTGGTCATCAGTTTGGCGGTGGACGCGGGAAGGATGTTGCCACGGTCGTGGGCGCGCTGGGCGGCGGCTACGCCGGGAACCAGGTGCAGGGCGCGATGCAGGAGGGGGATACCTACACCACCACCCAGCAGCGCTGCAAGACTGTGTATGACAAATCAGAAAAAATGCTCGGTTATGATGTGACCTACAAAATCGGCGATCAGCAGGGCAAAATCCGCATGGATAAAGACCCTGGCACTCAGATCCCGCTGGACAGCAAAGGCCAGCTGGTGCTGAACAAAGCCTGATACCGAGTCTTAAAATATAAACCCGCCTTTCGGCGGGTTTTGTGTTTCTAGTGCTCGCCGCGCAGCGTTTGCTGCAGCGTCAATAAAACCCTGACTTCCTGAATTCTGCGGCGGGTTAAGGCGGGAATCGTCACAGGAGCCTGCTCAAACAGTGTTTTACCGGCAAAAATGACCTCTCCGAGGCAGCGGTCGTACAGCGGTCCGCTGATATCCAGTTTTACCTCGTCGTCAACGCTCAGGGTTTCATTTACCCCGCGTCTGTCGACGGCAATCACTCTGCCATCTTTCAGCACGATATTAATACCTTTTTGCCCCCCTGCGGGCCCGGCATATTTGTTCAGCTGCAGCACGCAGGGGATGCCGCCCATTTCCCCGCGCAGCAGCGCCTGGCCCTCTGCCGTGGTGACATCGCCGGGCACAATGCCGTTGCCGAGCCGGTCTTTGGCCAGCAGCAACTCCAGCTCCAGCGCTTCGTCAGCGCCCGCCTGCATCAGCGTTTCGCGCATCATCGCCAGCACATGCGTGCCGATGTCCACGATAACGCCGTCCGGGTGGTGCAGCGCACGAGTATCAGGCTCGCCGGTGGCAAAATTCAGCGCAATCGGCTCTCCGACGGCATTAAACCCGCTGGGCTCCAGCAGGAATCCCTCGATACGGTCGATATCTTCGAGGCGGTCGATAAAACGTGCCGCATCGGTTCTCACCATCCAGTGATCCAGGGCGAGCACCCGCGCGGCAATGGCCGGATCGCTCAGCAATGATGTCAGTTCGTCCAACTGCTGAAGCGTTGCCGAGACGGGTTTTTCCACCACGACGGGCAGCGAACTTTGCTGTAGCACCTGCTTCAGGATCGGCCAATGCTGGAGCGATGACGTGGTGATAAACACCAGGTCAAGCGGCAGCGCCAGAAGCTGGGTTAGGGAGGGGAGAAGCGTGATGGCATCAGAGCGGTAGCATGGGGCGGGATCAAACCCATAGCAAACCACATCGCGCCGGGCGAGTCGCTGAATAGCTGGCAGGTAAGCCGTTTCTATTACGCTGCCCACGCCAATAAACCCAACTTGCATATCGTCTCCGGTCATAAGAGAGGAAAATATCCCTTATTTTTAAAAGACTATTTTACGCGGGTCGAGGGATAAACTGTTAGGAAGGGTAAGCGTGTGAACTTGCCCGGCAGCTGCCGGGCAAGGAAGAGGCTTAGAACAGCACAGAGTAGTTCATGCCGAAGGTGCGACCACGGCCTTTGTAGTCATACAGCGAAGCAGGGCCGTAGCCCGGGCTGTAGTACAGTGGCGCACGCTGGCCCCAAACGGTGGTGTAATCACGGTCAAAGACGTTTTCGACGCTAAAGCTGAGTTTACCCGCCGGAAGCTCGTAGCTGCCCAGTAAATCAACAGTGGTGTAACCGTCGATGCTGTAGCCTGCCGCGTCGCTTACGTTAAACGACGTTGTGCTCTGCACGCGAAGGCTCCACGGATCTGGTGCCCAGCCAATATAGGCGGTCGCTTTCGACGGGCTGGCGACTTTCACGTCATATTTCTGCCAGCTGCCGTTAACTTTTGACTCGGTTTTTAAGACGTTGAAGTTAGCGCCGGTGCTCCAGTTGGTGTCTGGAATAAAGTAGTCCACCGCGCCTTCCACGCCGTAAATACGACGCTTGTCGTCAACAACGCTGATGGTCAGGTCTTTATTCGCCAGCACGCTCTTATCGGACAGCGAGTAGTAGGCGGCAATCTGCGTGCGCAGGCTGTCGCCGGTGTAGCGCCAGCCCAGTTCGTAGGAATCAACCTTCACGCCCTGCAGTTTGCTCGCGCCGACGTTGACGCTGTTGGTCAGCGGCAGGTGGCCGTTAACCGCCGCGCCATAGGTGCCACGGCCGTAGTATTTACCCGGATCAGGCAGCTCCACGCCCTGGGAGAAATTCAGCCAGGCCTGTTGGCGCTCGGTGATGTGCATCAGCAGGCCGGCGTTGAACAGGAAGTTGTCGTAGTCGGTGGAGCCGCCAGGAATGGCGTCAGCAGATTTTGCCGTGCCGGCCGCGATTTGCTGCTGCTGCGCGTAGCCGATGAAATCATCAATCTTGTTCTCGGTGTACTGGTAACGCACGCCGCCGCTCAGGGTAAAGATCTCGTTGATGTCATAGCTGGACTGCAGGAACGCCGCCATGTTGCTGATGTCATACGCCGGGTAACGTCCGGTGGTATAGATTTTCTGGTTGTTCAGGCCACCGGAGGCGCTGGCCTGTGCCAAATCGAAGAACATCTGGTTGGAGGTGAAGCGCTCGTGGTCCGCGTCCAGGCCGTAGGTCAGCTGCCAGCCGTCGAGCGGCTTGCTGTTCAGCGTCAGCTTCGCGCCGTACTGATTAGTATCCTGCTGGGAAGAGGAGAACGCCGTGGCTTTTTTGTTGGCGTTTACCGTCGGGAACGGATAGAACAGCAGCGATTCATCGCGGTAGTAAACCTGGCCCACCAGCTCCTGACCGAGGAAGTCGCTGTTGGAATACTGCATGCTGATCAGGTGGCGCTCTGTGCCCGGAACACGGTCAGAGTTCAGTCCTTTGCTCACGTACGGGCTGCTTGTCCCGCTGATGGCAGAGAAGTTTTTCCCGAGGTTCAGGCCGTAGTCGTCGTCGCCCTTACTTTTGTAATACTGGGTAACGAGCTGCAGCTGCTGGTTTTCATCGATATTCAGCGTGCCGGTACCCATCACGTCCAGGCGGTCGGAATACTGTAACCCGGTCTGGGTGTTGTCGAGCAGGGTGGCATCACCGTTGCCGTCAAACCAGCCGCCGAATTTCTGATAGGCCACTGACGCACGGCCAGAAATATGGTCGTTCCCGCCGGAAATGGCACTGGCGACGCGCTCATCGTGGTCTTTGCTGCTGTTAAAGCCGCTCTTGATCCCGGTCTCAAACTCTACCTGTGTATCCTTCTGGCCTTTTTTGGTCACGATATTAATCAGACCGCCGGTACTGCCGCCGCCGTACAGGGCGGTCGCGCCGGAAATGACTTCAATATGATCGATGTTGAACGGATCGATAGAGTCCAGCTGGCGGCTGTCGGTACGGGAAGAGTTGAGACGCACGCCGTCAACCAGCACGACCAGCGGGCGACCACGGACGTTCATGCCGTAGTTGGTACGGCTCTGGCTGCTGACGTCGAGGCCGGGGATCAGCTGGGCCAGCGCATCTTTAAACTCTTTGCCGCCCTGGATCTGCTGCTCCAGTTCGGCTTTCTCGATCACCCAGGTGGTTTGGGCCATCTCGGCGACGGTGCGGTTGCTGCGGTTGGCGGAAACCACCATCGTCTCGTCACTGGTTTGCTGTGCCACTGCCGGCGCCATCATGGCGAGCAGTAACGGATTGAGCGCCCAAAGCGTTTGCTTTTTGGTTATCATCATTGTTCCTTCATACGGGCTGACAAACATCGGCCCAAATATGCTGTGTCCTCGTCATTCTTCAATTTGACGCGGGGTTAACGGTTACCCCCGTCCCGCAGTGGCCTGCGTGCCGGGGGATAAACTCAGTTAGCGCCGGGCTGCATTTCGAATGATTTTGAGGAGTAGTGAGTTAAGGACGCAGCGCTGTGCTGCGGTTTTTCCCGGCTGCCGCTGCGCCATTGGATCAGCGCGGGCGGCGTACTGAGATCGAACAAATCACGCCCCAGCGCGCGATTCAGGATTTTGGCGGAGCGCCACGCCATCAGGCTCAGCTGCGGCTCGGCAATGCCGTGGGTTTGCATGCTGGCGTTGACCGCGAAGATGTTATTTCCGGCCGGGCCATTCCACTCCAGCGTAAAGTCGTCGCGCACTTTGAAGTTGCACTCATCCAGCATCGTCATGCGTGACATTAACGGCGAAAGCATTTGCGGCAGCGTAGGGCGGTAGCCGGTGGCGAAAATCACCACGTCGCTGTCCAGCGTGTCATAGCCCTTGTCCAGATGGTGTTCCAGCAGCAGCTGCCAGCCCTGGCCACGGCTTTCAAGGCCTGTTACAGAGCGGCTTGGCAGCAGGCGAGCATTGCGCGGCAGCCCGAGCACTTCAAAGCGGTGATACAGCTCGCGGTAGATGGTCAGCAGCGAATCGGCGGTAATGCCGTCGGAGGTCATCTTCTGCTCATCGAGCATTTTCTGCCGCGCGCCTTCATTCAGGCCCACAAAGCCGGTGACGTATTCCGGCGTGAAGTATTCGTTGGCAAACGCGGCTTCATCCAGCGCGTTAAAGTTATTGCGGCGTGAAACCCAGTTCACTTCGGCAACTTCGCCCCAGGCGCCACGGAACGCATTCAGGAACAGGTCGGCACCGCTTTGCCCGCCGCCAACCACCGTGACGCGTTTCCCGGCCAGATTCGGCAGACGCAGGCTCATTTCGCTGGCGTGGAAGCAGGTTGGCGTGGCGGCTTTTACGCACGGCGGCAGGTGAGGCTGCTTGCCAATGCCGAGGCAAATGTTGCGCGCCAGCGTTTCCCCCTGGCCGGTCTGCACCACAAACAGCTTGCGCTGCTCGTCGAAATCAACGCGCTCAACCGTCTGGTTAAACTGCAGGTTGTTCATGCACTCTGCGGCCCAGCGCAGGTAGTCCGAAAACTCATCGCGCGAGACGGTGCGCAGCTCGGTGGTCAGAAAACGGTAGAATTTTTTACGTTTCACCAGGTAGTTCACAAAGCTGAACGGGCTGGTGGGGGCCACGGCGCTGACCAGGTCTTTCAGGAACATGGTCTGCATATGGCAGTCCGGCACTAACATGCCCGGGTGCCACGCAAAGTCAGGGCGGCTGTCAAAGAACTGGCTGCTAAATCCCTCTGCTTCGTGAGACAGCGCCGCAATGCTCAGGTTAAACGGGCCGATACCTACGCCAATAAAATCAACAGTGTTTGTCATAATTCAATCCCTGGTTACCAGCCACAGCGGGTTTTGCAGATCCTCGAGGTAATTCGGCAGCATACGGCTACCGCCGTCCTGGTCAGGCCAGGTCAGTTTTACCGGGTTCAGCACAACGCGGATGATTTGTGGCTTAAAGAGTGAGAAAAGCGCAAAACGCGCCGACATTTGCGGGTGTTCCTGCATGTAATCACTCAACACTGCGGCCAGCAGCTGATAAAAGCGTCTCTCCGGCACGCCAAGGCGGGCCATGAGCGGCGAAACAAAACGCAGCACCGTCACAAAATGGCCGGTCTGCAAATCATGAATTAAATAGTCGGCGCTCAGGCGGGCGGTCACATCCCGCACTTCCTGAGGCAGGGAGTCCATCTCCGGGAACTCATCCTTCACCAGACGCATATCGCCCTGAAAATCTTTCAGCAGCACGCGCTGCGGCACGCCGTCTTTCATGGCTAGCGTAATATTTTGTCCATGGGCGATCAGCGCCACGCCATAGCGGCAGAGCAGGTGATACAGCGGCACCACCACCACGCGGAACATCTGCGTCAGCCAGGCTTCTGCATCCATGCCGGAGCGGGCAATATAGGCCCCAATCAGCGGCTGATTGTTTTCGTCGCACTCCATCAGGGTCGCCATCAGAATCGGCGTCTCGTCAGGCTTCAGCCAGCGGGTCGGGTTCTCGCGCCAGATAACGCCCAGCATCTCCTGGTAGCGATAGGGCGCCTGAGCCAGCGCGGCGTAGCCCTCATGAGAAACATAGCCGGCAGCCGGTTCGCCGAGGATCACCGCCCCGGTTTTCACCAGCGTGCTGTCGGTAGCAAAGACGTTCTGCAGCCAGCGGGAAGCCAGCGGCCCGGCGGCAATGTACTTGCCCGGAATACCGCGGTAGCAGGAGGTGTTGTAAATCGTCAGCGGCAGCTTGATGTCTAACCCGCCCTGGCGGCTGGCGTTGGTCAGGGTGCGCAGCGACTGCTGGGCCAGCCACTGATCGCCAAATTCGCCCAGAGACACCATCTTGCCTTCGGCGAGATCGGCCACGAAATCCAGCGCAATTTTCTGCTGCCACTGCCACGGATGCACCGGCAGCGGCAGCCAGTTATCATCCAGGCCATTGTTCTGCCACGCCTGCGTAAAGCGGGCCAGCTCCTGCTCGTCCATCGCGGCGGCGATAAGCTGCTGAATATCCAGTTCGCTATCGCAGCGCCAGACCATATGTTCGCGTTTAACCGCCAGCCAGTGCAGCTGGAAGGTATTGGCATACTCCGGCGCATAGCGCTCCAGCGCCTCTTTGCCCCAGCCGCGACGCCCTTTGTTAAAGGCAAATTTCGGGTGGCCGCTCAGCAGGCACTGCAGGCGGTCAGCGTCGAGATCGATCAGGTTATCAGCGCTCATGCCGCGGCGCGCTTTCAGCAGCTGCAGGTCGCCCAGCAGCGTGGCGTACAGATCCTGCATATGCTCGGCCACGGTGGCGTCGCTCATCGACAACACCGGCTTGAGCTGCATGAGCAGCGTCTGCGCTAGCACAGGCTCGTCCGCACAGCGCAGCGTTTGCGCGTCTACCCACAGCCAGCCCCAGATGCCGCGCTCGGCGTTAAAATGCCACTCGGCCCCGGCTAAGCTGATGCAGTAGCGATTTTCGCCCAGCGATTCGGCCTGAAAAACCTGCTCGTACTCCAGCTCAGCCAGCATTTTGGCTACCAGCTGGCGGTTAACGAAATCCCAATCCTTGCGATTCATTACAGGCCTACCTCGCTAAAGAAGTTGTGGCGGTTAGCCATGACCAGGCGTGAACGCTTGTGCGGGAAGTCAAATTCCTTGCGCGTCACATAGCCCGCAGGCTCCAGATGCTTGAACAGGCGCTGGTTGTCGGCGCGCGGCTCCAGCACGGTACGCTGCGTGCGCGGCTCGTCCAGCAGAAGGTAGTGGGTTAAGCCACGCAGCCAGCTTTGTACATAGTGCGCGCCGCGCCACTGCTGCTCGCCCACCAGCAGATGCAGGCCGCGATCAAACGGCTGCCACGGGTAATGGCGGCCGATGCGATCTTCCGCTGCCCAGTAAATTTCGAAGTAGCTGAACGGCTGGTCATCAAAGCAGCCGATCAGCGGAAACGCATGTTTTCCGGTGAGCTGGCGCTCCAGATACGCGGTTTGTACCTCCCGCGAGCCGCTTTGCTCCCAGAAATAGTCCACGCGCGGATCGTTCATCCAGCGGGTAAAATGTTCTGCGTCCAACGCCGGATCGGCCACGCGGAAACTCAGCGTTTTGCGAACGCGCGGATCGTAGCGGCGGTAAACTTCACCGGACGGGCGGGCAGGGCGCAGCGGGTAATAGATCTCGCGCTCAGCGTCAAATACCATTTCGCCGGAAGCATGCTTCGCCGGAGCGCTGAGCCACAGCGGTTGCTGCCAGAAGGTTGCGCGGTGAACGATGTCGCTTTTCAGCAGATCGAACAGCACCAGCGCCTGCGGTTCTTCCCGCCATTCGGCGTAAGGCAGCACGATGGAGGTAAGCTGCGGTGCCGCGACGAACATCTGATCCAGCGCATCGCGCAGCCAGCCTGCAGGCAGTTCGCCCGGCCAGTGCAGGACCGCGCCGCCGTCCTGGCCCCAGCTCAGATTCAGAGGCTTATTGAGCTTTTCACAGCACAGCCCGTGGCCGCCGTGAACAATAGATGCCTGAAACATTCAGCCCTCCTGAGCCAGCAGCGGGTTTACAAAGTCGAAGTAAATCACCGAAGGATCGACGATGGTGTTTTCGTTATGGTCGTGCAGGTAGCAGAAGAAGTTCCCCTTCACGTTCCAGTGCGGGCTTTCCAGCACGTAGTCGAGGCAGGTTTTATGCGTCACCTCGTCACGCACGGCGCTAAGCGCGCTGCGTACACGGCTCATCAGGTTCACTTCGCTATCCAGCCCCGCAGCACCCAGCGCGGCGGTCACGGCGAAGGTCGAATTGACCAGCAGGTAGTAAGGGAAGTAGCGCAGCAGCTGTTCGCGGGTGAAGACGTTTTCCGCCTGTGCTTCGCCAATCATGTCGAGCCAGCCTGCGGCATGCGGCATAAAAGCGCTGCCCTGGCAGTCGCGGTAGATAAGCCCGACCGGCAGATCCTGCTGCATCTCCACCAGAATATTTTGTTGGTGAGCGAGGAGAACCAGGCCGTAATCCGCTTCGGCGGTAAACAGCGGCTTCAGCACCTGCTGGCAATAGGCGTCGACCCAGGCGTGTGCAGCCTGTTTCGGCGTGATCCTAAGACGAGAGCTCAGGCGGTTCACGGCGGCAACCAGCAGGGAATCTCCGCCGTCCGGGGCTGACTGGGTCAGGGAAACCAGGACGTTAGTCTGGCTCTGCGGCTGCTCAACCAGCAGGTTTTCGCGCAGGGCAAACAGGCTTTCTTCCATGATGTTGCCGTGGAGATCGCGCAGTCCGGCCCAGCCGTCTTCCTGCATCACGCGGAAGGTCGGGAAGCGGGCCTGCAGCGTTTGCCAGCGGTCAGTTTGCGCCAGGCGCGCCAGGCGCATGCCGCGTTTAACTTCTTTTACCGACAGCGTACGCACGGAGTTGGTCAGGCGCACGCTCAGAGAAAACTTGATCATGTCGCGGCTGGTGGCGCAGTAAAGCGAGCGCGAAGAAGTGGTCGGCAGCCATGGTGCACCGGCTTCGCCTAAATCTTTCACCAAACCTTTGGCGACCAGCTGCTGGCACCAGTCCTGCTCCAGCAGATAGCCGGCCTGCCACGGATGCAGCGGGAACAGCCATTGATTGTCGCTGAGCTCGCTCAGCAGCTGCGGCGCATTTTCAGCCGCAAAGCGCGTCAGGCGCTGCTGCAGATTGAGGTGCAGACTTTCGCCCGCCAGGTAGCTTTTATCTACGGCGAACCAGCGCAGCGGGAAATGCGGGGCGAAGTCAGGCAGATAGCGCTCGGCTTCCTGCTGGTTAAACGGTTCGTGGGATTTTGGCGCCGGGTGAAAGGCGTGTCCCACCAGCAATGCCTGCTCGGCTTCGCCAAAATTCAGCGCTTTTTCGCGCAGCCCATTCCAGTCATGACGGGCTTCAATCGCCTGCTGCGTGTGGGCATGGCTTTCCATTACGCGCTGATAAAACGCTTCGCAGCCGGTGGCTGGCAGCATCTGCTGGTGCTGGAGTTTATCGACAATCAGCTGGGAAAGGGTGGTGAAGTCTATCGGCTGACTGCCGGTGGCAGTGACCAGACGAGCCGGGAATTCGAAGCGGTGATGCTGGGTGGGAGAGAAATAGGCCACTTTGAAGTAGAGCGCCTGCTGTTCCCCCAGGGGGATAATGAGTTCGGCTGGGTGGCTGTCGGTCAGTCGCCAGTCGCTGGTTTCACGGACAAGGGAATTAAGAAAGCACTGTGCGGCCACATCCCAGGCCAGAGTTTTATTTGGCAAAGTCATCATCAAACAGTTTCCACGCGTTATGATAATGCGAATTCTGCCGATAACGTTTCTCATTATCAATAACAATTGTTAGAATAGATAAAATTAATTTTACAAATACGCACAATAACCACACGGGTTAGTAACATTTTGACATCGCTAGAACTGGCGGATTCGCCGCAAAAATCCCTTTCCTGTTGGCCACTTGCGCTGAGCGCCGGGCTACTTGGCGTCGGGCAAAACGGCCTGCTGGTCGCGATCCCGGTGCTGGTGATGCAGACACATCTGAGCCTGTCCGTCTGGGCGGCATTGCTAACGCTTGGGTCGATGCTGTTTTTACCGTCCTCGCCGTGGTGGGGGAAACAGATTGCGCGCCTCGGCAGTAAGCCCGTGGTGCTTTGGGCGCTGGGAGGCTATGGCGCAAGCTTTATGCTGCTCGGACTTGGCTGCCTGCTGCTGGCCACGGATGCGGTCGCGGGTTATCTCGGGCTGGGCATATTGATTGTGGCGAGGATTATCTACGGCTTGACCGTGTCGGCGATGGTTCCGGCCTGCCAGGTCTGGGCGCTGCAGCGTGCCGGGGAAGGAAAGCGCATGGCGGCGCTGGCCACGATCAGCTCCGGGCTGAGCAGCGGGCGCTTGTTTGGCCCGCTTTGCGCCGCTGGCATGCTGGCGATTCATCCGCTCGCCCCGTTGGGACTTCTGATGGTCGCCCCGCTGCTGGCGCTGGTGATGCTGTTACGTCTGCCGGGCACGCCGCCGCAGCCCGCAGCCGAGCGTAAAAGCGCTCGTCTTCGGCCCGATTGCCTGCCTTATCTGCTGTGTGCCTTGCTGCTTTCGGCCTCGGTCAGCCTGATGCAGCTGGGGCTCTCTCCGGCGCTTGGTCGCCAGTTTGCCACGGATACCGCCGCAATTAGCCATCAGGTTGCCTGGCTGCTGAGCCTGGCCGCGGTGGCTTCGCTCTCCGCACAGTTTGGCATTCTCCGGCCACAGCGCCTGAAGCCAATGGGGCTCCTGTTGAGCGCCGGGCTGCTGATGATCGTTGGCCTGGCGATGATGATTTCCGTTCAGCTGTGGCTGTTTTACGTCGGCTGCGCGGTACTGTCGTTTGGGGCCGCGCTGGCGACCCCGGCCTATCAGCTGTTGCTGAACGACAAGCTTGCCGATGGGGCAGGGGCCGGCTGGGTCGCGACCAGCCACACTCTGGGCTACGGGCTTTGTGCCATGCTGGTGCCGCTGGTATCAAAAACGGGCGCTGAGGCAGCGCTGATTATGGTGGCCTTTTTAGCCGCCGTGTTATTTACCGTGGTGTCCGGCGTTATCTGGCGCAGCCGCCACCGTTCACGTCATTCTGTAATTTAAGCGTAAGGAAAAGTTATGGCTGGAGTTCAGGGCTATCGTCTGTTTAACGTTCAACTGGCGCGGAAAACGGCCGTGTCGCCTTCGCTGCTGAGCCTGGTATTTAGCGGGCCTGATGTGGCGCAGATGAAATGTGACTCGCCTGATCAGCGTATTAAAATGCTGTTTCCGTCCGAAGACGGAACGCTGCCGTCGCTGCCTGCCGAAGGGCAGTGGTACCAGATTGCCCAGGGGATGCCAAAAGAGAAGCGCCCGGTGATCCGTACCTATACGCTGCGCCATGTCGATCCTGCCCGTCAGGAAGTGACGGTGGAGTTTGTCAGCCACGGCACTGAAGGCCCGGCCTCCGTATGGGCGATTAATTCTGTTCCCGGCGATGCTATCCAGATTGTGGCCCCGAACGCCGCCCACCCGGAAGACAGCGGCGGCTATGAATGGACGCCGCCTGCCGGGCTGCGAAACGCGCTGATTATCGCTGATGAGACGGCTTTACCCGCCGCACGAGGCATTCTGGAAATGCTGGCTCGCCAGGCTCAGCCGCCAAAAATACAGGCCTTTTTTGAGGTGCCGGACGAAGGGGACTGCGTGGACTTAAGCGCCTATGGCTTCGCCGAGATCAACTGGCTGCCGCGCAAAACCGTCTCTGCCACCCACGGCGAATGCCTGATTCAGGCGGTAAAAATGCAGGCGAGGGTGCCGGAAAGCGGCCATCACGAAGCCGTCCAGGAAGAGGCCGAAGGCGAACTGCTGTGGGATAAAGCCACCACCGGTAGCAACGAGTTTTACGGCTGGGTAGCGGCGGAGTCGACGGTGGTTAAGCTGCTGCGCCGCCATTTGATTGGCGAACGTGGCGTTGAGCAAGAAGCCATTAACTTTATGGCCTACTGGGCGAAAGGGCGAGTTCGCTAGTGAAAAGGGCGGCCATTGGCCGCCCTGGATCAGATCTTCTTCAACTGCGGCATCAACATCACCGTGGTTTTCACAATCTGCATTAACTCTTCATAGCTGGCGTTCTCGCGGGCGCTGACCGACATCCCCTGAATGATGCAGCACAGGTATTTTGCCAGGCAGCGAATGTTACGTTCCGCCGGGATCTCGCCTTTTTGCTGGCGCATTTCAAGGAAACGCACCAGCGTTTGTTCCTGCACGGCATGGCGGGCTTTTATCGTTGCGGCGATGTCTTCCGACGACGCGGCCAGCACGGATGAGGTGCAAATGATAAAGCAACCAGCGGGCGTGCTCTTATCGGTAAAACATTGCGCGACCGCGGAAAGATAGTTCTCCAGCGCGGCTTCCATGGTCTGCTCTTCACAGAACAGGCAGGCCTCGTGCTTCGCCGCAAAACGCGCGATATAGCGATCCAGCACCGCGCGGAACAGGCCTTCTTTGTTGATGAACTCCGCGTAGAGCGTTGGGGCCTTTGCCCCGGTGGCTTCTACCAGATGCGCCATGGATGTTGCTTCATAGCCATGCTGCCAGAAGAGTGTCATGGCCTTGTCGAGTGCTGCTTCCCTGTCAAACACTTTTGGACGGCCACGGCTTTTTTTGCTGCAACTTAAAGTCTCGGTTGCCATACCTGCCGTTTAACCTCTGTCTAATTAGTGAACACTTATTATAAAAATAATCGGCGGCGGTAGCCAGTGCCACGTTATGAAAAATAATTATTTCTTATCACAATGAAAAATAGCGCTTTTTTTAATTAATTAACGGTCGTTATTAAAATGTGTTGACGTGTGATGTGGATCACGATTATGATTTAGTTATCGATCGTTAACTAATTAAGTTTAACGACCTAACGTTCACCTGCTTAGGACCTGAATCATGAAAACCTTAACTACTCTGTTCGCTGCCGCTGTGATTAGCTCACTCTCATTTGCAAGCTTTGCGGCGGTTGAAGTTTCTGCTACCCCTGCTGGTCAGCAAAAAGTTGGCACCATCAGCGCCAATGCCGGCAGCAACCTCTCTTCCCTGGAAGAACAGTTGGCCGCGAAGGCCGATGCAATGGGCGCTAAATCGTTCCGTATTACCTCCGTTAACGGTCCGAACACCCTGCACGGTACTGCCGTCATCTATAAATAAGCCAGACGTTAACCCTCAATACGTTTGACCTTATTCGTTATATGCCACTGCAAGCAAAAGGCCCTGTCTATCGACAGGGCCTTTTTTTACGCATAAAACCTGAACTCAGATTTCGTTGTTCAACTGGTCAGTCGCATGGGCATTGACGTTGACCGGCATCCCGGAACGGTGCTCCATGGCCTGTTCCATCACCTGCGCATCGGTTTTAGGTGCGTTGCGGAACTGCGTCATCTGCTCGTTTAGCACAATCGGCAGAACTTTCGGGTCATCATCAATCGCTTTGGACAGCGGCTGGTGAACTTCAACCAGGCGGGAGCCATCCGGCTCAACGGACGCTTTGATTGGCGTGTTGATGATGCGCACTGAAGTGCCGACCGGAACCGTGTTGAACAGCGCTTTGATATCGCCGTCGCGCAGGCGGATACAGCCGGAACTGACGCGCATACCGATGCCGAAGTCGGCGTTGGTGCCGTGCAGCAGGTAAACGCCGCCGAACGCTGCCAGGCGAATCGCGTGGTGCCCCATCGGGTTATCCGGCCCCGCAGGAACCACGGCCGGGAGCTTAATGCCCTGCGCCAGGTAACGCGCCCGAATATTGGCCGTTGGTGTCCAGGTCGGGTTGGCCCGTTTGTCGGAAATTTTGGTCACCATCGTCGGGGTCAGCGTGTCTCCGCCCAGCTGGCCAATGCCAATCGGATAAACGGTGACGCTGTTTTTCCCTGCCGGGAAATAGTACAGACGCAGTTCGGCGAGGTTAATCACGATGCCCTCGCGTGGGACGTCCGGCAGCAGCATCTGGCGCGGGATGGTCAGCACGCTCCCGGCGCGGGGCACATAAGGATCCACGCCCGGGTTGGCCTGCAGCAACGCCAGGAAACCGACGTTGTACTTTTTGGCAATGGCCTCCAGCGAACCGCCGTCGTTTTCAACCTGATGGAACAGGTTTTTGCCGATCAGGCGGCTGTTAGCGGCGGGAAGCGGATAATCGTTAGCGCTGGCGGGCAGCGCCATGGCCGCGGCACCCAGTAAGGCGGCGGCGGTAAACCAGCGGCGGAAAGACAAAGTACGCGAAGCAAACATAGCTTAAACCCTGCGATTTTAATGGTTAATTTTTGAGGCAGATAAACGCCAATTATCGCTGAGCTGCGTGTCGGGAAGTCCTGGGAATTGCAAAGAGTGTGTAAATGTCACAGAAAATTGCGCCTTACCGGGCGGTAAGGCGCAGAGGCGTCAGGCCGCGGCGTTTTCCGCCAGGCTGCGCATAAAGTTACGCACCCATTCCATGCGCGTTTTCCTGTCCTCAAGCTCCTGGAAGAACTTCAGTCGGGTAGGGCCGTCAAGGCGGTAATGCTGCGGCTGCTTCTGCAGCAGGCCAATCAGCCATACCGGATCAACGTGGTTTTTCTCCGCGAACTCGATGGTGCCGCCTTTTTCATTGCCCTCAATCTTACGCACGCCCAGCCTCTGTGCCTGCTGGCGCAGCGCGGCGATGTCCAGCAGATTACGTGCCGCATCCGGCAGAAGGCCAAATCGGTCTATCAGCTCAACTTTCAGCTCGTCCAGCTCGTGCTCGCCTTTGGCGCTGGCGATGCGTTTGTAGAACGACAGGCGCGTATTGACGTCGGGAATAAAATCATCCGGCAGCAGGGCGGGCATTCGCAGCTCGACCTCTGTCTGGCTGTTGGTGAGATCTTCCAGCGAGGGCTCGCGGCCCTCTTTCAGCGCATCGACGGCGTTTTCCAGCAGCTCCATGTACAGCGAGAAGCCGATAGTTTCCATCTGCCCGCTCTGATCTTCCCCCAGCAGCTCGCCCGCGCCGCGAATTTCCAGGTCGTGGGTGGCTAACGCGAACCCGGCACCTAAATCTTCCAGCGAGGCAATGGCCTCCAGGCGTTTTTGCGCGTCCGTGGTCATTGCCTTCGGGTGCGGCGTCAGCAGCCAGGCATAGGCCTGGTGGTGAGAACGCCCGACGCGGCCACGCAGCTGGTGAAGCTGCGCCAGGCCAAAGTGGTCGGCCCGCTCGATGATGATGGTATTGGCGGTCGGAATATCGATCCCGGTTTCGATGATCGTGGTGCACACCAGCACGTTAAAACGCTGGTGGTGGAAGTCGTTCATCACCCGCTCCAGCTCGCGCTCGCGCATCTGGCCGTGGCCGATGGCAATCCGCGCTTCTGGCACCAGTTCAGCCAGCTTATCGGCGGCTTTCTGAATGTTTTCGACGTCGTTGAAAAGGTAATACACCTGGCCACCGCGCAGCACTTCACGCAGGATGGCTTCCCGCACTACCAGATTGTCGTACTCGCGCACGAAGGTTTTCACCGCCAGGCGGCGTGCCGGAGGCGTGGCGATAATCGACAAGTCGCGCATGCCGCTCATTGCCATATTCAGGGTTCGCGGAATAGGCGTTGCGGTCAGCGTCAGAATATCCACGTCGGCGCGCATCGCTTTGATGCGCTCTTTGTGGCGCACGCCAAAGCGGTGCTCTTCATCGACAATCAACAGCCCAAGATCGCGCCATTTCACGTCGGCCTGCAGCAGCTTGTGGGTGCCGATCAGAATATCGATTTTCCCTTCGCTGGCCTGTTCCAGAATTTGAGTCTGTTCTTTGGCGCTGCGGAAGCGGGAAAGCATTTCAATGCGCAACGGCCAGTTGGCGAAGCGGTCGCGGAAGTTGTCGTAGTGCTGCTGAGCCAGCAGGGTCGTCGGCACCAGCACCGCCACCTGTTTGTTGTTCTCCACTGCCAGGAATGCGGCACGCATCGCAACTTCGGTTTTACCGAAGCCCACGTCACCACACACCAGCCTGTCCATCGCCAGCGGGCGACACATGTCACTCAGCACGGCGTTGATGGCCTGAGCCTGGTCCGGGGTAGTTTCGAACGGGAAGCTGTCACAGAACAGCTGGTACTGCTCGCGATCGTGCTTAAAGGCAAAGCCTTCTTTGGCGGCGCGCATCGCATAGATATCCAGCAGTTCAGCGGCGACATCGCGCACTTTCTCCGCTGCTTTTTGGCGGGCGCGGGACCAGGCATCGCTGCCCAGCTTGTGCAGCGGCGCATTTTCGTCGGCGCCGCCCGCGTAGCGGCTGATCAGGTGCAGGGACGAAACCGGGACGTAAAGTTTGGCGTCGCCCGCGTAGGTCAGCATCAGGTATTCGGCGGTAATGCCCCCGGCTTCCAGCGTGGTCAGCCCGGCGTAACGGCCCACGCCGTGTTCCAGGTGAACCACCGGCTGGCCCGCATGCAGCTCGGCCAGGTTGCGGATCAGCGTGTCCGGGTTAATGGTGCGGCGGCTGTCCTGGCGACGGCGGCTGACGCGCTCGCCCAGCAGGTCGCTTTCGCAAATCAGCGCCCGGTTGCGTAGGGTATCAATAAAGCCGTGCTCGCTGGCGCCGATCATCAGATAGCGGCCGTTATTTTCGGCTTCTTCCAGGCGGTAAATGCGTTTTGGTGCGATTTTGATGCGGCCCAGCAGTTCGCCCAGGGCTTCACGGCGGCCTTCGCTTTCGACAGAGAAAATCACCGGCCCGGTGAAGGACTCAAGGAACTTCCGCAGGTTGTCCAGCGGGGCTTTTTGCTGCGTCTGCACGGCCAGATCCGGCAGTGCCTTGTAACCCAGATTCACGTTGGCGGCTTTCTTCGCCAGCGAATCCGTTTTGAGCTGCACGCGCGGCCAGGCTTTCAGCTCGCTAAACAGAGAGTCGGTTTTCAGCCACAGATCTTCCGGCGGCAGAAGAGGGCGCATCGGATCCACGCCGCGATTTTCAAAGCGGGCGTTTGCGTCCAGCCAGAAGCGCTCGGCGCTGGCTTCCAGATCGCCGGTGTTCACCAGCAGCGTGTTGGCCGGGAAATAGCTAAACAGCGTCGGCAGCGGTTCGCTGAAGAACAGCGGCTGCCAGTATTCGATCCCGGCAGGCAGCGTGCCTTTGCTCACCTGCTGGTAGATATGTTCGGCGTCGCGCTTGACGTCGAACTTGTCGCGCCACTGGCTACGGAACAGCTCAATGGCGTTTTTGTCGGTCGGGAATTCATGGGCCGGCAGCAGATTGATAGCGTCCACTTCTTCCAGCGTGCGCTGAGAATCCACGTCGAAGACGCGCAGGCTGTCGATTTCATCGTCAAAGAAGTCAATGCGGTACGGTTGGGCGCTGCCCATCGGGTAGAGGTCAAGCAGGGCGCCACGGGTGGCAAATTCGCCGTGCTCCATTACCTGGTCGACGCTGCGATACCCGGCCTGTTCCAGCTGCGCGCGCAGGTTATCCCGTGACAGGCGCTGGCCTTTTTTCATCACCAGCGCGTGGCCGTGCAGGTAGCTGTGCGGGCAAACGCGCTGCATCAGCGTGTTCACCGGCATGATCAGCACGCCGCGCTGCATGGTCGGCAGCTGGTAAAGCGTGGACAGGCGCGAGGAGATGATTTCCTGATGCGGCGAGAAGCTGTCGTACGGCAGCGTTTCCCAGTCGGCGAGATTGACCACCAGGTTGTCGGTGAACTGGGTGATTTCATCGTGCAGGCGCAGCGCGTTCTGCATATCCGGGGCAATCAGCACCACCGGGCCGCTATGGCGTTCAACGATTTCGGCGACTTCGGTCGCGCAGGCTGAACCGGTCAGCTCGCCCAGCAGGCGTTGTTCTGCGGGTTTACTCGGTAGGTCGTAACGGGCATGTTCAGGCATAGTCAGCGCGCGTTCTCCAGAAAGCCGTGTTTTCACGGTAATAATATAAATTTTCTCTACTTATTATCCGTGATGGCGGCGCGAGTGCAACCGCTGAAAATAGCGATAGATGCGGTTCAGAGCATTTGTCGTTTCTGCTGGCTGAGCTTGCGATATTGCTGGGGTGACATACCGACGTAGCGGCTGAAGGTGCTATAGAATCGGCTACTGGATCGGAACCCCGCGGTCATCGCCACATCGAGGATGGTTTTGTCGGTGTCGCTGAGCAGAGCGCGTACGTGATTAACGCGCATCACCGTAATGTACTGTTTTAACGTGAGCTGCATGACGCGCTGGAAAATACCCATTGCATAGTTGGCATTGAGTTTTACGTGATCTGCGACGTCGTTGATGGTCAGCGCCTGATCGTAATTATCGGCAATAAAGCCCAGCATCTGGCTGACATAGAATTGCGCGTGACGGGAGACGCTGTTCTTGTGGGTGCGCGAGGTTTTGTTAAGCAGGATAGGCTGCCATCCCGAAAGGCTAAAGCGCTTAAGCATCAGACCAATTTCATCGATCGCCAACTGCCGGATCTGCTCGTTCGGGCTGTTGGCTTCCTGCTGCCAGCGCAGGACTTCAAAGGTGCTGAGCTGCTGAGTCTCGAGTGATTTCACCACCATGCCGTGAGTCACGTGGTTAATGAGTTCGCGATCCAGTGGCCAGGAGAGAAAGAGGTGCATCGGCAGGCTCAAAATCGCCATTTGCCGGCAGTTGCCCGGGCGCGTTAACTGATGCGGCGTACAAGCCCAGAACATCGTGATATGGCCCTGTTTGATCTGCACCACTTCGTTGTTAATCAGATATTCCACGTCGCCGTCAAACGGCACGTTAACCTCCACCTGGCCGTGCCAGTGGCTGGCGGCCATAGCATGCGGTCGACGGAGCTCAATATCCATACGCTGATATTCAGAATAGAGTGACAGCGGACTGCGAGTCTGCTTCTCATCGCCGTTGCACATATGCGGGTCAGGCGGCAGAAAGGTAATTGGCTCATCGATCATTGTCGCTCCATTTCCTGAATTATCAGAATCATGCCATCAGTACGGATTCAGCCTCCGCCTCTCCAATTGATATTAGCCTGGCTAACAGGCCGGATACTCTGCTTTTCCGTCTGTTTATTCCCAAAAACTCAGATTTTGTAGCGATCGACATCAGATCTGAGTTTCCGGGAATGCTCCATGGGGAAGATGGAGGTTTTTGCCGGGGGCGCGTGCCACGATGAAGACGTTACCTACTGTTCTGGAGAGTGATAATGACAGCCCCAAAAATTACCTTTATCGGCGCGGGTTCGACCATCTTCGTCAAAAATATTCTGGGCGATGTTTTTCATCGCGAAGCGCTCAGGTCGGCACACATTGCGCTGATGGATATTGACGAGACGCGTCTGGAAGAGTCACACATCGTGGTGCGTAAACTGATGGATTCCGCCGGGGCATCCGGCTACATCACCTGTCACACCGATCAAAAAACAGCGCTGCAAGGGGCGGATTTCGTGGTGGTCGCGTTCCAGATTGGCGGCTACGAGCCTTGTACCGTTACCGATTTTGAGGTTTGTAAGCGTCACGGGCTGGAGCAAACTATTGCCGATACGCTAGGCCCCGGCGGCATTATGCGCGCCCTGCGCACCATCCCGCATCTGTGGCGGATCTGCGACGATATGACCGAAGTGTGCCCGAATGCGACGATGCTTAACTACGTTAACCCGATGGCGATGAACACCTGGGCAATGTATGCCCGCTACCCGCATATCAAGCAAGTGGGCCTCTGCCATTCGGTGCAGGGCACGGCGGAAGAGCTGGCCCGTGATCTGAACATTGACCCGGCCACGCTGCGCTACCGCAGTGCCGGGATAAACCATATGGCGTTCTACCTTGAGCTGGAACGCAAAACTGCGGAAGGGCATTACGTCAACCTCTATCCAGAACTGCTCGCAGCTTATGAAGCTGGCCAGGCCCCGAAACCGAATATTCACGGCAATGAACGCTGCCAGAATATTGTGCGCTATGAGATGTTCAAAAAGCTGGGCTATTTTGTCACCGAATCGTCAGAGCACTTTGCGGAATATACTCCGTGGTTTATCAAGCCGGGGCGTGAAGATCTGATTGAGCGCTATAAAGTGCCGCTGGATGAGTACCCGAAACGCTGCGTCGAACAGCTGGCGAATTGGCATAAAGAGCTGGAAGAGTACAAAACGGCGGAACGCATAGATATTAAGCCGTCGCGCGAGTATGCCAGCACGATTATGAATGCCATCTGGACCGGTGAGCCTAGCGTAATTTACGGCAATGTCCGTAACGACGGGCTTATCGATAACCTGCCGCAGGGGAGCTGCGTTGAGGTCGCCTGCCTGGTGGATGCCAACGGGATCCAGCCCACCAAAGTTGGCGGGATCCCATCGCATCTGGCCGCCATGATGCAAACCAACATCAACGTGCAGACGCTGCTGACCGAGGCCATTCTGACTGAAAATCGTGACCGCGTTTACCATGCGGCGATGATGGACCCTCACACTGCGGCAGTTCTGGGCATCGAAGAGATTTATGCGCTGGTGGATGACCTGATCGCCGCGCACGGAGACTGGCTGCCAGCCTGGCTGCATCGCTAATAAAAAACGACGCCGGGTATAAGCCCCGGCGTTGACCTCTCTAATAACAGAAGGCGGGCGCTGGTAACGGTGACCCGGTACCCTATGAGCATCTCTCTGACAACAAAACTCAGTTACGGATTCGGTGCATTTGGTAAGGATTTCGCCATCGGTATCGTCTACATGTACCTGATGTACTATTACACCGATGTCGTAGGTTTATCGGTGGGGGTGGTAGGAACCCTGTTCCTGGTGGCAAAAATCTGGAACGCGTTTAACGACCCGGTGATGGGCTGGATTGTGAACGCCACGCGATCGCGATGGGGCAAATTTAAGCCGTGGATCCTGCTCGGCACGCTCACGAACTCGCTGGTACTGTTTTTACTGTTCAGCGCCCACCTTTTTGAAGGGACGACCCAGGTGGTGTTTGTCTGCGTGACCTACATCCTCTGGGGGACGACCTATACCCTGATGGATATTCCGTTCTGGTCACTGGTGCCAACCATCACGCTGGATAAGCGTGAACGCGAACAGCTGGTGCCGTTCCCGCGTTTTTTTGCGAGCCTGGCTGGATTCGTGACTGCCGGGGTAACGCTGCCGTTTGTGAACTATGTGGGTGGGGCTGACCGCGGGTTTGGTTTTCAGATGTTCACGCTGGTGCTGATCGCGTTCTTTATCGTTTCCACAATTGTCACGCTGCGTAACGTCCATGAGGTTTTCTCGTCTGACAACGAGGCCACGGCGGACAGCACCCGGCTGTCGCTGAAATCCATACTCGCCCTTATCTACAAAAATGATCAGCTTTCTTGCCTGCTGGGGATGGCGCTGGCCTATAACGTCGCCTCCAATATTATTACCGGCTTTGCCATTTACTATTTCACCTATGTCGTCGGGGATGCGGATCTGTTCCCGTACTATCTTTCCTATGCCGGCGCGGCAAACCTGCTCACCCTGGTGCTGTTCCCGCGTCTGGCGAAAGCGCTGTCCCGCCGTATCCTGTGGGCGGGGGCTTCGATTCTGCCGATGGTCAGCGGGGGCGTGCTGCTGGTGATGGCGCTGACGGGCTCGGCCAATGTGCTGGTCATCTGCCTTGCGGGCGTATTCCTTAACGTCGGTACCGCGCTGTTCTGGGTGCTGCAGGTGATTATGGTGGCGGATACCGTTGATTACGGTGAATACAAGTTTAACGTTCGCTGCGAAAGTATTGCCTATGCGGTGCAGACGATGGTGGTGAAGGGCGGCTCGGCGTTTTCAGCCTTCTTTATCGCGGTCGTTTTAGGCGTCATTGGCTATGTGCCGAACGTCGCCCAGTCGGCTGAAACAATACTCGGGATGCAGTTCATCATGATTGCGCTGCCGACGTTATTCTTTGCCATCACTCTGGTGCTCTATTTCCGCTTTTATCGTCTGAACGGCGATCGGCTTCGTAAAATCCAGATTCACCTGCTGGATAAATATCGCAAAGTGTCTTCCCCGGCAGTGCCGCAGGAAACAGCGGCCATGCCGATAGCCGTTACTCGTGATGTACGGGCTTAATCTACGGAAAAGCAACCCGCTCAGGCGGGTTGCTGAAGCACTTACCGGCTGGCGGCGATTTGCGCGGGAGGAGAGAAAAACAGATCGCCGAACAGCGCGACCGAAAGCTTGCGGAAACCGAGGCCAACCAGCGTACAAATGCCCAGGCTAACAAACGGGTAGACCAGCAGAATCGCCAGCACCAGCGTGTCAGAAAGCGCACCGCTGTTGATTTTAGCCAGCATCACCAGGCTTATCGCCTCGATCAAAATGCGGTGCGTGGTGTAAATGGCAATCGTATTCGAGCCCACCACGTTCAGGAAGCTGTCTTCACGTGCTTCGCGCCAGCCGTTCAGCAAATAGAACCCGCGCAGGATAGCTACGATAGACACCAGAGAAATCACCAGCGGCACGTTGACAAAATAAAGCGCCAGCGATCCCAGGGCTATGCCTGCGCAGACAAACGGGTGTTGCGAAAAGCGGAAGTCCTTCATCCAGGCCATCAGCAAAGGGCCAAACCAGGCGCCGAGGCCGTAATACACCATATTTCGCACCACGCTGTTCAGCCCCCACCACGGCAGCGGCACAAAGGCGATAACAACGTTAATGCCCATCAGCACAGCCAGCACCGGGATGCGGTAGCGGCGCAGGGCTTTAAACATCACGAAGTAAACCAGCAGGGCGTAGAGATACCACAGGCTGGTGCTGGCCTTTGCCATGCTAAGAGCAAACTGCCCCAGCGAGTCGGCGTAGGCGGCGTTGGACGTCGGGTTACGCTCAAGGTCGGGTGCCAGCCATTGGTTAAGGTGCGTCAGCGCGATCCACTGGATCAAGCCCCACAGCAGTAACACGTAAAAAATGTTCCACAGCCGCTTGTCCACGCTGTCGCGCCATTTCACTTCATGGATGTAGCGGGCGATCAGGTAACCGGAAATGAAGAAGAATACCGGCATTCGGAAGGGCGCGAGGTAGAGATTAAGGTAAACCCAGAGTTTGGCGACATACAGATTCAGGCCGGGCCCGAGAGATGTGAGGTGAGGGTAGAAGGTAATCACCGAATGGTAGATAACCACCAGACAAATGCATAATCCTTTGATTTGGTTGATCCAGAGTTGCTTTTTCTTCATGCGATATCCGCGTCGTGACGGGCTCCAGTTGTCATGGGCCTGCTATCCTGGTGTCAAACCGATGCAATCTCGACCTCAATTGTCTGTTTTTGGCGCTGATTTGGTAAATTTAGGAAAAGGTGCAGGCACTTGAGATGTAACGGGAATAATTTAGTCGACGGAATTCATTTGGCCGGGGAGGTGTCGTATACTTCCCGGATCTTTGCTTAGGCAACCCGCAACAAGACGGATTTCATGTATCAACCTGTCGCGTTATTTATAGGCCTGCGCTACATGCGTGGGCGAGCAGCGGACCGCTTCGGCCGCTTTGTCTCCTGGCTGTCGACGATTGGTATCACCCTCGGGGTGATGGCGCTGGTCACGGTCCTTTCGGTGATGAATGGCTTCGAGCGTGAGCTGCAAAACAACATCCTCGGCCTGATGCCGCAGGCGTTGATCACCTCACCTTCCGGCTCTATTAATCCCCAGCAACTTCCCGCCGATTCCCTGAAACTTCAGGGCGTGACGCGTATTGCGCCGCTGACTACCGGTGACGTGGTGCTGCAAAGCGCCCGCAGCGTTGGGGTTGGTGTAATGCTGGGCGTGCAGCCGGACGAGAAAGATCCGCTTTCCCCGTACCTGGTTAACGTTAAGCAGGCCGATTTGGTGGCCGGGCAGTACAACGTCATCCTCGGCGAACAGCTCGCCGGCTCGCTGGGCGTTAAGCGTGGGGAAACCATTCGCATTATGGTGCCGTCCGCCAGCCAGTTTACGCCGATGGGGCGTTTGCCGAGCCAGCGTCTGTTCACCGTGATTGGTACCTTCGCCGCCAGCAGCGAAGTGGACGGCTACCAGATGCTGGTCAACCAGCAGGACGCCTCACGCCTGATGCGCTACCCGGCGGGCAATATCACCGGCTGGCGTCTGTGGCTGGCTGAGCCGCTCAAGGTCGATGTGCTGAGCCAACAAACGCTGCCTCAGGGCACCGAATGGAAAGACTGGCGCGAGCGCAAAGGCGAGCTGTTCCAGGCCGTGCGCATGGAGAAAAACATGATGGGGCTGCTGCTGAGCCTGATCGTGGCCGTCGCCGCCTTTAACATTATTACCTCCCTTGGACTGCTGGTGATGGAAAAGCAGGGCGAAGTGGCGATTCTGCAAACCCAGGGGCTGACCCGCCGCCAGATCATGACCGTGTTTATGGTGCAGGGCGCGGGCGCGGGCGTGATTGGCGCGCTGCTCGGGGCTTTACTCGGGGCGCTGCTTGCCAGCCAGTTGAATAATTTAATGCCGATCATCGGCATCCTGCTTGATGGCGCGGCCCTGCCGGTCGCCATCGAACCGGTACAGGTTGTGGTGATTGCCATTGTGGCGATGGCCATTGCTTTGCTGTCCACGCTTTACCCTTCGTGGCGCGCCGCCGCGACCCAACCCGCTGAGGCTTTACGTTATGAGTAATTCTGTCCTGTTGCAGTGTGACAACCTGTGCAAACGCTATCAGGAAGGCAAAGTGCAAACGGATGTGCTGCACGATGTCAGCTTCAGCATCAACGCGGGTGAACTGATGGCGATTGTCGGCAGCTCCGGCTCCGGCAAAAGTACCTTGCTGCACCTGCTGGGCGGCCTGGACACGCCGACCTCCGGCGACGTGGTGTTCAACGGCCAGGCGATGAGCAAACTCTCGTCGGCGGCGAAGGCGGAGCTGCGTAACCGCGAGCTGGGCTTTATCTATCAGTTCCACCACCTGCTGCCGGACTTCACCGCGCTGGAAAACGTGGCGATGCCGCTGCTCATTGGCAAGAAAAAGCCGGAAGAAGTGCAGAAGCGCGCGCTGGAGATGCTGGCCGCCGTGGGGCTGGATCACCGCAGCAGCCACCGCCCGTCGGAGCTGTCCGGCGGCGAACGTCAGCGCGTGGCGATTGCCCGTGCGCTGGTGAACAACCCGCGTCTGGTGCTGGCGGATGAGCCGACCGGTAACCTGGATGCGCGCAACGCCGACAGCATTTTCGAGCTGCTGGGCGAACTGAACGTGCGCCAGGGCACAGCATTCCTGGTAGTAACCCACGATCTGCAGCTGGCGAAACGTATGTCCCGCCAGCTGGAAATGCGCGATGGCCGCTTAACCAGCGACCTGACCTTGATGGGAGCGGAGTAATGGCTTCCCCGCTTTCTTTATTGATTGGCCTGCGTTTCAGCCGCGGGCGACGCCGCAGCGGCATGGTGTCGCTGATCTCAGTGATCTCCACGTTAGGCATCGCGCTGGGCGTGGCGGTACTGATCGTCGGCCTGAGCGCGATGAACGGCTTCGAGCGCGAGCTGAAAAACCGCATTCTTGCCGTGGTGCCCCACGGTGACATTGAGCCGGTGAACCAGCCCTTTAGCAACTGGCAGCGGGCGCTGCCCGAGGTGGAAGGCGTCAAAGGCATCGTGGCCGCCGCGCCTTATATTCGCTTTACCGGACTGGTGGAAAGCGGGGCAAACCTGCGCGCCGTTGAGGTGAAGGGCGTTGATCCGGTGCAGGAAACGCAGCTGAGCGCTCTGCCACAATACGTCCAGAACAATGCCTGGGCGAACTTCAAGGCCGGGCAGCAGCAAATCATCATGGGCAAAGGCGTGGCGGACGCGCTGAAGGTGAAGCAGGGCGACTGGGTGTCGATCATGATCCCCAACAACGATGGCGGCACCAAACTGATGCAGCCCAAGCGCGTCCGGCTGCAAATCGCCGGTATTCTGTCCCTTAGCGGCCAGCTGGATCACAGCCTGGCGATGGTGCCGCTGCAGGATGCACAGGGCTACCTGGACATGGGGGATAGCGTTACCGGGATAGCCATCAAGGTGAATGACGTGTTTAACGCCCGGCAGCTGGTGCGTGACGCGGGGCTGGCAACCAATTCTTACGTGCGTATCAGCAGCTGGATTGATACCTACGGCTATATGTACCGCGACATCCAGATGATCCGCGCCATCATGTATCTGGCGATGGTGCTGGTGATCGGCGTGGCCTGCTTTAACATCGTTTCCACGCTGGTGATGGCGGTGAAAGACAAGAGCAGCGACATCGCGGTGCTGCGCACGCTGGGGGCCAAAGACGGCCTGATTCGCGCTATTTTCGTCTGGTACGGGCTGCTGGCCGGGCTGCTGGGCAGCGTCAGCGGCGTGGTGGTTGGCGTGCTGGCTTCGTGGCAGCTGACCAACATTATCGGCGTGATTGAAAAACTCATCGGGCACCATTTCCTGTCCGGTGATATTTATTTCATTGATTTCTTACCTTCTGAGCTGCACTGGCTGGACGTGGTTTACGTTCTGGTGACGGCGCTGGTCCTTAGCCTTCTGGCTAGCTGGTACCCGGCCCGGCGCGCAAGCAATATCGATCCGGCAAGGGTGCTAAGCGGACAATAAATTCAATTAACTATAATTTGCCCTACATCATTCGAGCTGTGACCCGGCAGAATCCAGGCGCAGCTTGAGGCACAGCGGGCATTGGGAGCAGCGATGTATTACGGATTTGATATCGGCGGCACTAAGATTGCACTCGGCGTTTACGACCAGCAGCGGCGTTTACTTTGGGAAGCCCGGGTTGCTACTCCTCATGACAGTTACGAAAATTTCCTCGACGCGGTGGTCGGGCTGGTGGCGCAGGCCGACGAGAAGTTTAACTGCCGCGGCTCGGTCGGCATTGGCATTCCGGGTATGCCGGAAACCGACGACGGCACGCTGTATGCCGCTAACGTTCCGGCTGCCAGCGGCAAACCGCTTCGCGCCGATCTCAGCGCCATGCTTGAGCGCGACGTGCGCATCGACAACGACGCCAACTGCTTCGCGCTTTCCGAAGCCTGGGACGACGAGTTCCTCAACTACCCGGTGGTGATGGGCCTGATCCTCGGCACCGGCGTTGGCGGCGGCATCATCATCAACGGCAAATCTATCACCGGCCGCAGCTACATCACCGGCGAATTCGGCCATACCCGCCTGCCTGTGGACGCGCTGGAAATCCTTGGGCGCGACATTCCGTTTACCCGCTGCGGCTGCGGTAAAAACGGCTGCATTGAAAACTATCTCTCAGGGCGCGGTTTTGCCTGGCTGTGGCAGCACTTCTACCAGGAGCCGCTGGACGCGAAAGAGATCATCTCCCGCTACCGCCAGGGCGACGAGCAGGCCATCGAGCACGTGGACCGCTTCCTGGAGCTGCTGGCCGCCTGCCTCGGCAATTTATTGACCTCAATTGACCCGCATCTGGTGGTGATTGGCGGAGGATTGTCTAACTTTAGCGATATCTACGCCCAACTGCCGGAACGCCTGCCGAAGTACCTGCTGCCGGTTGCCGCAGTGCCGCGTATTGAACAGGCGCGCCACGGTGACGCAGGCGGTATGCGTGGCGCGGCATTCCTCCACTACACGGAGTAAGTCATGCTTTCTCGTCGTCAGCACCGGCTGAGCCGGTTTCGGAAGAACAAACGCCTGCTGCGCCAACGTTTGCGTCAGCGCATCTTTTTCAGAGACAGGACAGGGCCGGAAGCGATGGACAGACCAAGAGTTGTTGTACTGACCGGGGCGGGGATCTCCGCGGAGTCAGGCATTCGTACCTTCAGGGCAGCGGACGGGCTGTGGGAAGAGCACCGCGTCGAAGACGTGGCGACGCCGGAAGGCTTCGCCCGTGACCCGGCGCTGGTGCAGCGTTTTTATAACGACCGCCGCCGCCAGCTTCAGCAGCCGGAAATCCAGCCCAACGCCGCACACCTGGCGCTGGCGAAGCTGGAAGAGGCGCTGGGTGACCATTTTGTGCTGGTCACCCAGAATATCGACAACCTCCACGAGCGGGCGGGCAGTAAAAACGTCATCCACATGCACGGCGAGCTGCTCAAGGTTCGCTGCGCCAGCAGCGGCCAGGTGCTGGACTGGCAGGACGACATTACCCCGGAAGACCGCTGCCATTGCTGCCAGATTTCCTCGGCACTGCGCCCGCACGTCGTCTGGTTCGGCGAAATGCCGCTTGGCATGGACGAGATTTATCAGGCGATTGCCACCGCAGATTACTTTATTGCTATCGGCACCTCCGGGCACGTTTATCCGGCGGCAGGCTTTGTGCACGAGGCGCGTTTGCAGGGGGCGCACACCGTGGAGCTGAATCTGGAGCCAAGCCAGGTCGGCAGCGAGTTCGAAGAGAAGCATTACGGCCTGGCGAGCCAGGTGGTGCCGGAGTTTGTGGATAAGCTTTTGAAGGGATTGTAGTTCTTCTGAGCCCCTCACCCTAACCCTCTCCCCAAAGGGGAGAGGGAACTGGATCGAGCATAAATCAATTGTTTTCTCCCTCTCCCTTCCAGGGAGAGGGCCGGGGTGAGGGTAAACTTACCGCCCCGCCTTCAACCGCTGATAATAAGACTCATACAGCGCACTCGCGTCACCCACATCATTCTGCCACTCGCCAGCCTTAATCACCTCTGCATCCGGGTACAGCGACTTATCTTCCGCCACGTTCTTCGGCAGCAGCTTGCGGGCTTCGAGGTTTGGCGTCGGGTAGCCGATGGTTTCCGCCACCTGCTTAGCCACGTCCGGGCGCAGCAGGAAGTTGATCAGCTTCAGCGCGCCGTCGACGTTCTTCGCGTTGGCCGGAATCGACAGGTTATCCATCCAGAAAATCCCGCCTTCCTTCGGCCAGACGATCTCCAGCGGCGTTCCGGCCTGACGAGCCACATAGGCCGAGCCGTTCCACACCATACCGAGGTTCACTTCGCCTTCCATATAGGGGTTGGCCGGGTTGTCGGAGTTAAACGCCGCCACGTTGGGCATCAGCTTTTGCAACTCGTGGTACGCGGCCTCAATCTCTTTTGGATCGGTGGTGTTACCGGACAGGCCAAGCTTGCGCAGCGCCATCTGGAACACTTCGCGCGCGTCGTCGGTCAGCAGCAGGCTTTGCTTATACTCCGGCTTCCACAGGTCGGCCCAGCTGGTGACGCTTTTCGGATCGATAGCGTCGCTGTTCACGCCAATTGCCGTGGCGCCCCAGATATACGGGATGGAATAGTCGTTATTCGGGTCGAACGGCTTGTTCAGCATATCCGGGTCGAGATTTTTAAAGTTGCTGAGCTGGCTCTTGTCGATCTTCTGGATCATCCCTTCTTTGCGCATCTTCGCCACAAAGTAGGTGGATGGCACCACTAAATCATACGCACCGTCTTTGTAGGTCTTGAGCTTGGCGTACATGGTTTCGTTCGACTCGTAGGTCGAATAAATCACCTTGATGCCGGTCTCTTTGGTGAACTGCTCCAGCAGGCCCGGCGGCACGTACTCGGTCCAGTTGTAGAAATAAAGCGTCTTGCTGTCGTCGGCATGTGCGGCGCCGAAGCTGAGCGCCAGAGCGCCCGCAGCAAGCAGGTGGCGTGGCCATTTTTTCATTTTAACGTCCCCTGAGGTTGAGTTTTATCGCGAAGAATCAGCTGGCTGGCGATCACCAGCAGCAGTGAAAGTAACAGCAGAATAGTGGCCAGGGCGTTCACTTCCGGCGAAACGCCGACCTTGACCATCGAGTAAATTTTTAGCGGCAGGATCTCGTAGCTCGGCCCGGTCACGAACGAAGACACCACCACATCGTCCATCGACAGGGTAAAGCTCAGCAGCCAGCCTGCGGCCACGGCGGGCATCGCCAGCGGCAGAATAATCTTGCGCAGAATAGTCAGCTCGCTCGCGCCCAGGTCACGCGCCGCTTCCAGCATCTTCACGTCGAACCCTTTCAGGCGCGAGTAAACGGTGACCACCACAAACGGCAGGCAGAAGGTGATGTGGGAAAACAGCAGCGACCAGAAGCCAAGCGACACTCCCAGCAGCATAAACAGCACCAGCAGCGAGATAGCCATCACGATGTCCGGGGACATCATCACCACAAACAGCATCCCGCTGACGAACGGCTTGCCCCGAAAGCGATAGCGGTACAGAGCCACGGCGGTAAGCGAGCCGATAAGCGTGGCGGCGCTGGCGGAAAACACCGCCATCGTCAGCGAATGCTTTGCGGCCTGCAGCAGGCTGTCGTTATTCATCAGCAGGCTGTACCAGTTGGTGGTGAACCCCTGCCAGTTAATGCCGAAGCGAGAGCTATTGAACGAGTTCACGATCAGGATAACGATCGGGATATACAAAAAAGCGTAAATGGCGGACATAAAGCCGCCGCGAAGCAGGCGTCCGATCATTCCAGTTCCACCTTCTTGTTAAGCAGGCGCGCCGCGCGCCAGTACACCAGCAGCATCAGGCCCATTACCAGCGTCAGCGTAATGCTCGTCGCTGCGCCGAACGGCCAGTCGCGAATGTTGAGGAACTGGCTCTTAATCACGTTGCCGATCAGCAGGTTCTTCGCGCCGCCCATCAAATCCGACACGTAGAACAACCCCATCGCCGGCAGCATCACCAGCAGGCAGCCGGCGACAATCCCCGGCATGGTCAGCGGCAGAATAATACGCACAAAAGTTTGCAGCTTGCTGGCGCCGAGATCCCGCGCCGCCTCAAGCAGCGGCTTGTCCAGCTTCTCAATGCTGGAGTAAAGCGGCATCACCATAAACGGCAGCAGGATATACACCAGGCCGATAATCACCGCGCTCGGGGTGAACATGATGCGGATCGGCGTATCAATAAGCCCCAGCCACAGCAGGAACTCGTTGAGATAGCCCTTGGTGCTGAGGAAAATCTTCAGCCCGTAAATGCGGATCAGCGAGTTGGTCCAGAACGGCACAATCAGCAGGAACAGCAATAGCGGGCGCACCTTCTCGGGCAGCCGCGCCAGGAACCAGGCGAAAGGGTAGCCGAGCACCAGGCAGGCCAGGGTGGCTATCGCCGCCATGTTCAGCGAGTGCAGCAGCACCTGGGCATACAGCGGGTCGGCCAGCCGGGTGTAGTTATCCAGCGTAAACACCAGGCTCACGAAGTTGTCGTTATCGCGAGTCAGGAAGCTGGTGACGATGATCATCAGGTTGGGCAGGAAGACAAACAGCAGCAGCCAGCCCACCACGGTGGCAATCACCACATTCTGGAATTTACGCGAGCTCTTCATCTGCCAGCACAACCTCCCAGCTTTCTACCCAGGTCACCGCCATTTTTTGATCCAGCGTATGGTCAAAGTCCGGGTCATCTTCGTTAAAGAACTCGCTGACCATCACCAGCTTGCCGTTTTCCAGCTCGACGGTGGACTCCAGCGTCATGCCCTTGTAGTTGCGCTCGCGTACGTAGCCAATCAGCCCGTCCACTTCACGGGCGTCGTTTACCTCTTCCACGCGCAAATCTTCCGGGCGCAGCAGCACCTTCAGGCTTTGCCCGACGGTCACCGGCTGGTTCACGAAGATGTGGCATTCGCGGCCTTCCACGTTCGCCCGCACGCGCTGCTCGTCGATGCGTTCGAGCACCGTCGCGTCAAAGATATTGATCTCGCCGATGAAGCTCGCCACAAACAGGTTCTTTGGCTCTTCATAAATTTCTCGCGGCGTGCCGTCCTGCTCAATCTTGCCGTCGCGCATCACCACGATGCGGTCGGACATGGTGAGGGCTTCTTCCTGATCGTGCGTGACGAATACAAACGTAATGCCGAGCTTACGCTGCAGGGCTTTCAGCTCGTTCTGCATCTGCTTGCGCAGCTTGTAGTCCAGCGCCGACAGCGACTCATCGAGCAGCAGCAGCCGGGGCTTATTCACCACCGCGCGGGCGATGGCGACGCGCTGCTGCTGGCCGCCGGAAAGCTGGTTCGGCTTGCGCTGGGCGAACTCTTCCAGCTGCACCATTTTCAGCGCTTCGGTCACGCGTGGGGTGATTTCCGCCGCCGGCGTTTTCTGCATCCGCAGGCCAAAGGCGACGTTTTCAAACACCGTCATGTGCGGAAACAGGGCGTAGCTCTGGAAAACGGTATTCACGTGGCGGTGCTCGGCAGGCACATGGGTGATGTCCTGATTGTCGAGCGTAATTTGCCCGGCATCGACGGTTTCTAACCCGGCGATAAGACGCAGGACGGTGGTTTTGCCGCAGCCGGAAGGGCCGAGCAGCGTCAGGAATTCACCATGATTAATGGTGAGGGAGAAGTCAGAGATTACGGATTTACCATCAAAGCGCTTGGCGACTCCTGCCAGGTTGACCAGCATGGAGTGCGAACGAGGCTGTTTTTTCAATTTTTTACGCTGTCCCATAAATGACGTATCCGAAGCGAAGGATACGGGGTTTGTGATTAACCACCTTGGGTTTTGGCACGTTGAGTAAGGGCTGGCATTCTACGGCAAAGCGGCGGGATCGCCAATCCCGATAGCCAGAAACCGTGGCCGTTATCGTCTACGGTTAAAGGGATACTTTACTGAGGCCAGGTCAGGCTGTGCGAAAACTATTTTTTTCCGTAACCGACTAAAAGTGACCTGACGCAATATTTGCCCGATGCGGCTTATTGATAATTGATGTCACTAAAAACGAGGGTGGCTAAATGGATAAATTACTTGAGCGCTTTTTGCAGTATGTCTCTCTGGACACGCAATCCAGGCCCGGCGTTAAGCAGGTGCCGAGCACCGAAGGGCAATGGAAGCTCCTGCGCCTGCTAAAAGAGCAGCTGGAGCAGTTGGGGCTGGTGGACGTCACGCTCAGCGACCACGGCACGGTGATGGGCACGCTCCCGTCGAACGTCGGGCACGCTGTCCCGGCCATTGGCTTTATCTCCCACGTTGATACCGCGCCGGACTTCACCGGAAAGAACGTGAACCCGCAGATCGTCGAGAACTACCGCGGCGGTGACATCGCGCTCGGCATTGGCGATGAGATCCTTTCCCCGGTGATGTTCCCGGTGTTGCACCAGCTGATGGGCCAGACGCTGATCACCACCGACGGCAAAACCCTGCTGGGCGCGGACGACAAAGCGGGCGTGGCGGAAATCATGACCGCGCTGGCGGTATTAAAAGGCAAAAACGTGCCGCACGGCGACATCCGCGTGGCCTTTACCCCGGACGAGGAAGTCGGGAAGGGCGCGCACTTCTTCGACGTCGACGCCTTTAACGCCGAATGGGCCTACACCGTGGACGGCGGCGGCGTGGGCGAGCTGGAAAGCGAGAACTTCAACGCCGCGTCCGTGACCATCAAAATCGTCGGCAACAACGTGCACCCCGGCACCGCCAAAGGCGTGATGGTGAACGCCCTGTCGCTGGCGGCGCGCATCCACGCTGAAGTCCCGGCGGACGAAAGCCCGGAATGCACCGAAGGCTACGAAGGCTTCTACCACCTGAACACCATGAAAGGCTCCGTCGACCGCGCCGAGATGCACTACATCATCCGCGACTTCGACCGCGAGCAGTTCGAAGCCCGCAAGCGCCGGATGATGGAGATCGCCAAGAAAGTCGGCAAAGGCCTGCACCCGGACTGCTATATCGAGCTGGTCATAGAAGACAGCTATTACAACATGCGCGAGAAGGTGGCCGAGCATCCTTATATTGTCGAAGTGGCCCAGCAGGCGATGCGCGACTGCGACATCGAGCCGATCATGAAGCCGATCCGCGGCGGCACCGACGGCGCCCAGCTGTCCTTCAAAGGCCTGCCGTGCCCGAACCTGTTCACCGGCGGCTATAACTACCACGGCAAGCACGAGTTCGTGACCCTGGAAGGAATGGAGAAAGCGGTGGCGGTGATTGTTCGGATTGCTGAACTGGTGGGGAAGAAGGGGTGATTGGCGCTTTGCTTTGATTGAGTGAAAGGGAAGGAGGCGAGAGCCTCTTTTCTTTTATCACTATTTTCATATCTACAGGAGGAATGAGTTCTCAACCAATATTCTCTATGTGAATGTTAAAGGCATTTCAGAAACCAGGACGATACATTGCATATAAATAAAGGATGATTTTATGTTGAAAAGAGGCGGTTTAAGACTGCTAACAACCGGCGAGATTGCACTCGCACAAAGTATTTTCAGATCTTCAATACGTTATCATCAAGTCTGGATTCATCACGGGAGCTATCTTCCTTTCAATATTCAGGAAAGTAATACGGCCATGACGCCTAACGGCGAAATATGGTTTGAAACCAATGTGTACCGGGATGATTATTCCGTTGCTGCTATCGATTCACAGCATCTTTTTTTACATGAAATGATGCATGTGTGGCAGCATCAGCGAGGCATGATGGTCAGAACCAGGGGCCTGTTTTCCTGGGCGGTTGATTATTACTACGATCTTAATGGCAAAAAGTTATCCGACTATGGCATGGAGCAACAGGCCGGGATAGTCAGTGATTATTGGCTGTTATTGAACTATGGTTTCTCTAACTTTATCCGAAACATCCGATATAAAGATTACGATCGCCGAGAAAACATCAGAAATCTTTTCCTGAAATACAAACGCGTGCTTGGGAGTTTTCCATTATGAAATATATTGTAATTTTATTGGCGCTGATGCTTTCTGGCTGTGTTGGCGACCGACTTGATTTCAGACACGCCGGGAGTATTTTTAAAAAAAATAATGACTACATCTGTGTTAACTCCAAAAGAGGCGATGTTATTACCTATTACATTTTAAGTTCATCTGCCGATACCTATAGAGAACCTTTGTTTTTTGCCGATAATATCGCTAAACAGTACCCGGATCATTGCTTTAATCTGACGCTTAAGAAAGGTGTTACCTATAACCTGCTCTATGAAATGAATGATGTTAAGTATAGAGTTAATTTTGCGTTAGATGATGATGGGAGAATAAAGCAGGGTGTGAATAACCTGTAATGAGCGAGGAATGTGATGCATCGCATATTGGGATGTGTGGTGTGTCACATTTTTTGAGGAAGGATATAACTAACTGTGTGTTTTACGTGTTACGGAATTTCTCTTACGGGTATAAAGATAGAATTACTGATTATTCAATAAGGCCTAAAATATAAAGGCAGAACATCTTTTAAAAAAGGAATCTATTTATCATGAAGAAAAGACTTCTGATTCTGATAGGGCTAATTTCGGGCTGCGTCGGCGACCGGCTGGAGTTTAGAAACGCGGGCACTGTTTATCAAAAGAACAGAGACGTAATTTGCATTAAGTCGAAAGAAGGTGATGTTATTACCTACTATCTTTTAACCTCCTCAGAAGATACCTATCTGCAGTCTTTGTTTTTTGAAAACTATGTTCAAAAGAAATACCCGGATCATTGCTTTAACCTGACGCTTAAGAATGATGTGACCTATAACCTGCTCTATAAAATGAACGATGTTAAGTATCGGGTTAACTTTGCGTTGGATGGTGTTGGGGGGATAAAGCAGGGAGTGAATAATTTGTGAGTGGTGGGGAATGTGGTGTATTGCATATTGGGATGTGTGGTGTATCAGATTTTGTGAAGAGGAAATAACCCAAACATATATCTGATGAGTGTTTGCATCGATCGTGATAGCTGTAACGATTGTTGTATGGGTTGTCTAGTTGGCGGTAAAAGGTGGTAAGGCTCGGTTCGGAACGGTGGCCTACTAATATTGAGAGGTGGGTTTTATTCAATATTTATTAGATTATGTGGTGGTTGTAATATCCGCTGTGTGCCATGAGCGGACGTTAACTATATCAATTACCGCTACAGATAGACTCTTTGTTGAATGGGGATGCAGGGTTATGGCTCAGGAAAAACATAGTATGAACAACACAGATCGACATCGAGCGCGGCTTTGTATATCTGTTGGAACTCGATTTCGCCCATATTTGCAAAGGAGATACTGTGGGATGTTTTCGGAGTTTAAGTCCCTCTTAAATGCGCAGAAGTCACCGGAGTTGTTCAGGCTCCGATGACATGATTATGTCAGTTGATTATGAAAAATAAATTTTAAAATTTCATGTTGAAGCCACTAAAATCACTTTTTTTCTTGTACGGTATGGCCGTGTACTGATCTGTTGATGTTTTGCTCATAACATGTGCAAGATTAAGTTCATCTCCAGTATCCAGCCAAAACTCAACAGTCAAATGAATTTTTGGTTTAAGGCCATGCATTAATGCAACCATTTGTGCACTGAATACATCCCCCGTATTTAGTTTGAAGTCTGAACGGAACCCTTGGATGAAACTACTTTCACCCAATACATTATACCTTAATTCATTATCATTTAATTTATTAGTAAATAAGAACAAGAAATCAGCAGTAACTTCACTGAAATGGTCAGCGGAAACCTTGACGACTATTTTATTCGATTCAGTTTTAAAGTCATATGTGAGATTGGAGAATAATTCTTCCTGAGGTTTATAAGTGCTTTTGCCAGAGATAATGTCATTCATTTGAGCTGTAACTACATCAACGCCATTTGTGTAAAGGTCTAAATAGACTTTTTGAGTAAGAAGCGCAGGCATAGGTGATTCATCGCAGCGTATAGCAACGAATTTGACGTCTCCAGTTGCAGCTTTCATAAGGGCATTTTGCCACTCTAAAGACACCATATTACTTTTAAGGCTATTCTCTGTCACAAAGAAAAAGAAAATCTTAACGGATTCGATGCCATCATTCATGCGATCAATAATCCCTTCACCAGGTTGAATTGACCAAGAATCATAAAATACGTTAGACCTGCCATATATATTTGCAATTTTATCTGCAATATGACCAACGAAGGCTTTGTCTTTGTAATTGTGACTAATGAAAATCATCGCCTAAACCCTTAATTTGTGTGTGAAAGAAGTAAAAATTAAACAATTGAAGTCTCGTTATTATAACTATAAATTTTGAAATTTCATTGACTTCATACCCCTGCAATCCCCCAAACCGTCAAAACTCACTTTATCGCCGCGGTGTTGCGGCATTCCTGGCTGATCACCTTTTATCCATCCGCTGGATTTGTAAGTATCCCTGCAAAAGGAACCATTCACTTTAACAGATATGTCAACTTCCGCTTCTCGCTCAAAGCGGACTATTGAAAATAGATAAAGAAATTTTCATTAACTCGATGAAAACTCAACTGCTAATATTGGTAGGCCTTATGCATGCCATGAACATAGATGAGCTCTATACAGGGCAAACTTTGCCATAGCCAATTATTAGCAAAACATTATGTTGATTGAAAATTTTAAATATCAATCAATTTTATAAAACACAATGAATTTCCGTAATGTTTATTGGAAGCTTTTGACTTGAAATAAAATAATCAACAAGATAACAAAGACACATCAAAATTATAACCCCCAAATGCAACCCAACTCCCCAATTATCACATTTCCGCGATCCCCCTCGAGTTTTTTAGGTTTCCAATAATTTTGAACCAAACCACTGTTGACTTATCCAGTATAAAAACAAAAGTTGATACTCAAGAAGCATTCAAAGGTAACCAAAGAAAGAATTCGCCCCCGAAAGGTGCACCAACACCAGACGGGGGCTAACCACAACGTAACTGAAAAGGAGTCACATTATGGCTAACGCCGATAGTAACACATTCGCGTACACGGAAATGACGAAGGAACAAACGATTATTGCTCAGGAGTTCACAGCGTTATTAAAAATGACGCTGGGCGCAAAGGACGATTTATTTCATGTGCTGCATGTTTGCAGTTGCTGGATGGATGAATTAATCGAAACACATAGTCACGCGGAATATATTGCGCTAGTGGGGCGTTTGCTGGCGGGATTTAACGTGCTGAGGGTGGTGTTAACCTATCCGCTGCCGCAGCATCTTATTGAGCGGTTAACGGTGGAAGAGGGGCAAGCGGCGGCACCCTGCACCGTGTCAGAGGCCGATTCCGATATGCTCTGTGAGTATTGCAGCGCCGTAACCCAGGTGCTGCTGGGCCAGCAGCTGGGGCAGGCTCAACAGGTGCAGATGACGGATCTTCTCAGCCAACTGTTCAGTCTGCTGGAAGAGAATTTAACCGCGCCACGCTTCGTGCGCACGAAGAAAGGGCTGGCGTGGACTAACGGCGAACTGGTGCAGGGTCTGCACTAAATAAGCGGCGGCCGCCTTCGCTGTGACAAAGCACGGCGAAGGCGGGCAGGGCACGTGAGACTCAGGCAAGTAGCCCGGAAAACCGTCTCCACCTAAGACGAAAACTCATCGTCATCGTCCAAAGCCTTCGCCCGCTGCTTCATAAAAACAACTTCCTGGGGGCTGGACAGGTTCACCTCATTTTTGCGCAGCAGCTTGAGGATATTAAACAGCAGTTCGCTTTTGCTGGAGCCGACCATCCGCGGGCTGGCGACGTAGCCGGTCACGCTCAGGATAATGCCTTCTGGCCCCAGTTGGCTGAAGCGTACATACGGCGCAGGCGTCGGGAGGATCACCTCATAATCCTGGTAGGCGCTGAGCAGTAAATCGCGCACCAGCTCCGGGTCAATATTGGTCGGGAAGGTCAGGGCGATGGTGACCACGCCTTGCGCGTTGCCCATCGTCGCGTTACGCACGTTCTGGGAAATCAGCTGCGAGTTGGGGACGATCATCGTCGAGCGGTCGCTGAGCTGGATCTCCGTGGCGCGCACGTTGATCCGCCGCACGTCGCCCTCAATGCCGCCGATGCCGATCATATCGCCGACCTTGACCGGGCGTTCGGTGAGCAGGATCAGGCCGGAGATAAAGTTCTTCACAATCTCCTGCAGGCCAAAGCCGATCCCCACCGACAGGGCGCTGACAATCCAGGCCAGGTTGTTCCACTGAATGCCCAGCGCGGCCAGGGTGATGAGGATCAGCAGCACGTAGCCGACGTTGGTAAACAGCGTAATCAGCGACGCGCGAATGCCGATATCGGTAATGGTTTTGGGCAGCAGCTCCTGGCTGAGCCAGCGCTGGGTTACGCGCAGAATGTACAGGCCAATCACCAGGCAAAGTACGGCGTTCAGCAGGTTGCCGGGCACGATGTGCAACTGCTTCAGCCCGTCGCCGCTTAAAATCGTCACCAGCTTGCTGATAAGCAGGCTCGGCGTGGTGGTGCCGAAGGTGCCGTTAAACAGCGCGATGATGGTCATGAGTATCAGCGCGCACTTGGTGAAGGCGGTAAACACCACGGCCAGCTGCTCAAGGTGCCGGTCTTTAAACCGCAGCGACTTTTTCATCGCCTGGCCGGGGGCTGTGTGCGGTGAAAACACGGCGGTGAAAAAGTCGGTGGCAAAGGTCACCAGATAATAAAACGCCACCAGCACCATGCCGAACCAGATGACCTGGTAAGTCAGGTAGCGGGCAAAGGCAATGTAGCCGACCAGCAGCGAAGCCAGAATCGCCAGCGAAGCGAGCATGACCAGCAGACAGACTAAGGCGTCGATCCGGGAGCGCTTCTCGGCAGGCTCGCCATTTCTTTCCAGCCGCCGGTGGGCGTGCTGCACGCGCAGCATCATGGCAAGCAGCACGCTGGCCATAACGGCAGAAATCAGCCCGTTGGCGCGGATCGTGGTGCCGAGACTGGCGCCAATCGTATTATTAATCAGGTCGAGGCAGCCAATGAGCAGGCCGAGAATGGCCAGCAGCGGTGGAAAGTAACGCACGCTTTCGGCCACGCTGTCGTCGAGTTGTACGAGCCGCCATGAAGGGCGGTTCAGGGAAAGAAACGCGCGGCCAGCGCCATAAATCAATGAGCAGAACACGGCCAGCTGCACAAAGCCGTCGACAAAATCGCTCACCTGAGGAGAGAACTCTGCCCCCCGGGAAAAGGCGCTTTTCACAATGGAAAGCGCCAGCGCAAAAGTAAACATGGTCACTACCGTGCTGGCCAGCGTATTGAAGCTGCGGCGCAGGCGGCCATCCGGCAACCAGGTGATGGCGATCCAGACCAGCAGCCGCTCAATCAGGTAGCAGCCAGCCAACACTATCGCGGCGGCAGCCACGAACAGCCAGAAGGTGCCCCAGAACAACTCGGGTTCCCACGCCGTCTGCCAGGTTTCCAGCAGCTGCTCGCCAAAGGCATTGAAGCGCTGGATATCCACTGCCTGGGTGTCGGCTTCCTGCAGCCAGAAGGTGGCGCTCAACATGCTCCCGCTGTTCGACGCCAGCTGGGATTTAAAATAGGTGCGGCGGAGATCGTTTATCTGGATGCCGAGCGCCCGGATGTTGGTTTGCAGGCTTTGCGAGGTGCTGATGGCCTCATCAATCTGCTTTTTGTCGCTGTTCAGCGCGTTGCGCTGCCGGGACACGCTGGCGGTTTCATTCCCCGCAGCGGTCTCCGGGGCAGGCCCCAGCACCTGCAGCTGAGCCTGCACTTTGTCGTGCATCGGCTGCAGCAGCGCGGCCAGGCTATCCACCTCCACGCCCAGCTTTTGCGTGGTGTCGAACAGCTTGATTAGACGGTTGTCGGTATTGGTCTGCGAAACCTGCTGCTTAATGTTGTCTATCTGCGTCTTGTATTGCTTTAGCTGCCCGGCAATCTCTTTCAGGCTGGGATCCTGGTCTTCAGTCGGAGCCGCCAGGCTGCTTTGGGCCGTCAGACACAGGCCGACAAATAACAGGCAGGAGAGGAGGAAAGTATGCAGAGATTTGCTCATGGGATTGCGCTCAATGTCCCTATTAACGTTCACCCAAGTATGGGCAGGCGCTAATCAGATTGCCATTTTTTATCACCGGCAGGCCAGAGGGGTTACTTATCCTGCTAGTCTGAAAGATCTGCTCGCCAGCTTCCGGTCATACTCTTGTCAGATTCGGCTGGTTTAATCGTCGCAACGGAAAAAAGGGACATAAAATGATGAAAAAACATGTGTTGTTGACGGTGATGCTGGCGGCAATGAGTGCTTCTGCTCTGGCAAAATCCACCTTAACGCTTTACACCAGCCAGCCCAATGAAGATGCGCAGACCACCGTCAGCGCCTTCGAAAAAGCGAACCCGGACATCGAAGTGAAATGGATCCGCGACGGCACCAGCAAGCTGACCGCCCGTTTACAGGCGGAAATGGCGGCCGGAGGCGCAGCGCCGGACGTGCTGCTGATTGCCGACAGCGTGACCATGGAATCCCTCAAGCAGCAAAACCTGCTGGCGGCCTACAAATCGCCGGAAGCGGCGCGCTTCGATGCCCAGCTCTATGACAAAGATGGTTATTACTATGGCACCAAACTGATTACCACCGGCATTGCTTACCACAGCAAAGCCCCGGTCAAGCCCACTTCATGGCTCGATTTGCTCAAACCCGAGCTGAAGAACATGACCACGCTGCCAAGCCCGCTTTACTCCGGCGCGGCGCAGATCCACCAGGCCGCGATCATGGGCGCGCCGACGCTGGGCTGGGATTACTACGAAAAACTGAAGGCCAACGGGGCGATGCCGCAGAGCGGCAACGGCGCGGTAATGAACGCCATTGCCTCCGGCAGCAAAGCCTACGGCGTGCTGGTCGATTACATGGCGATCCGTGAGAAAGCCAAAGGCGCGCCAATTGAGTTTGCCTTCCCGACCGAGGGCGTGAGCATTGTCACCGAGCCGGTGGCGATGATGAAGGGCGCTAAAAATCCCGAAGCGGCAAAAGCGTTTATCGACTTCGTGCTCTCCAAAGCGGGGCAGGAGCTGGTGCTGAAACAGGGCTATCTGCCTGCCGATGCCAGCCTGCCGGTGCCGCAGGGTTTCCCGCCGCGCGACAGCATCAAAATCATGCCGTTTGATGCCGCCAAAGCGCTGGTGGACACCGACGCCAACAAAAAGCGCTTTGCCGACCTGTTCGGTAGCCGCTGATTGATGCTTAGCCCGGCATTGTCGCGCCCTAACGACGGCAGCCTGATGAAAGGGCTGCTGCGCCTGCTTGTCGTCGTCATTGCGCTCTTAAGCCTGCTCCCCAGCCTGCAGCTGCTGGTCTCCGCGTTGGTGGACTGGCGGCTGGGTGGCCAAAGTAGCCTGGGCCGCGTGCTCAGCAACCCGAACACCTGGGTCGCACTATGGAATAGTGTCTATACCAGCGGCCTGGGGGCGCTGCTTTCCCTCCTGCTGGGCAGCCTGTTTGCCTTTTGCCTCGGCCTGATGAACATCCGGGGCCGTCAGGCCTGGGCGTTTCTCTTTATGCTGCCGATGATGATCCCACCGCAGGTCACGGCCCTGAGCTGGCTGCAGCTTTTCGGCCCCGGCAGCGTGCTGCTCAACAGCCTCGGCCTGGCGCCGGGGTTTGGCAGCCCCAATCCGCTTTATTCGGCGGAGGGGATCGCCTTCCTGCTTGGCATCCAGCACGCGCCGCTGGTGTTCCTGACCCTGCGCACGCAGCTGCAAAGTTTGCCGCAGGAACAGATTGAGGCGGCGAGGCTGAATGGCGCTTCTCCTGGGCGAGTTTTCATCGACATTATTCTGCCGCTGTGTCGACCCGCGCTGTGGGCCGGGGCGGCGCTGGCCTTTGTGTCCGCCCTCGGCAACTTCGGCATCCCGGCGATGCTCGGTATCCCCATCTCTTATTTCGTGTTGCCCGTGTACATCTACCAGACGCTCTCCAGCTTTGGCCCGTCGATGCTGAACGAGGTGGCCTCGCTCTCGGTGCTGATGGGCGTGCTGGCCGTCGCTATTGTCACGCTTCAGGGCATCATGCAGCGGCGTTACGCTTTGCCGCTGATCGGCATGGCCGGGCGGGCGGCAAGTATTGCGACAGGGAAAGGGCGGCTGGCGGTGGAGATCCTGCTCGCGCTCGTGCTGGGCGGGATGCTGGTGGCCCCGCTGCTGGCGCTGATCGCCACCTCGCTGGTGCCAACCCTGGGCGTGCCGCTCAACGGCGATACGCTGACGTTTGCCGCCTGGGCTGGCATTTTTGATGAGCAAAGCGCCACCTGGCGGGCGCTGACCAACAGTCTGCTGCTCTCCGTCAGTGCCGCCGCGCTGCTGATGGCGCTGAGCCTGCCGCTGGCCTGGCTGCTGGTGCGTCGCCCCAGTCGGCCTTTGCGCTGGCTGCACAGCCTGATCGACATTCCCTATACGCTTCCCGGCGTGGTGCTGGCCATCGCCTGCATTCTGCTGTTTGCGCGCCCGCTGCCGCTGCTGAACGTCAGTCTCAGCGGCACGTTGACGATTATCTTCTTCGCCTACCTGGCCCGGTTTCTTACCGTCTGCCTGAAGCCGGTTCACACCAGCATGCTGCAGCTGGATCCGGCGATGGAAGAAGCCGCGAGCCTGGCAGGAGCGGACGCCTCCCAACGGTTACGCCACATCGTGCTGCCGCTGCTGGCCCCGGCGGCCTTTGCCGGTGCGCTGCTGGTATTTCTCACGGCGGTGAACGAGCTGACTGTCTCCGCGCTGCTCTGGAGCGCCGGGAAAGAGACCCTCGGCGTGGTGGTGTTTAACCTCGACGAAAGCGGCGACAAGGTGATGGCCTCGGCGATTTCCGTGCTGGTGGTGGGGCTGGTCGCCGTGGTAATGCTGTTGCTCGGCGCGCTGGGGCGTTATTTACCGAAAGGAGTTATTCCATGGCAGAGCTAAAGCTGGACAAACTCAGCAAATTCTTTGGCGACCAGGCCGTGGTGAAGGATCTCAGCCTGACGATCCCGTCCGGGGCGTTTACCGCCCTACTGGGGCCAAGTGGCTGCGGCAAAACCACCACGCTGCGGATTGTGGCCGGGCTGGAGTCGCTGAGCGGCGGCCGCCTGTGGCTGGGCGAGAAGCTGCTGGCCGACAGCGGCACCCACGTTCCGCCGGAACAGCGCGACATGGGCATGGTGTTTCAGTCCTACGCCCTGTGGCCGCACATGACCGTGGGCGAGAACGTTGGCTATCCGCTGAAGCTGCGCCAGGTAAACGGCGCGGCAAGGCAGAAACGCGTGATGGAGGCGCTGGAAGTCGTGGAGCTTGGGGCCTATTTCGGGCGCTCACCCCAGGAACTCAGCGGCGGGCAGCGGCAGCGGGTGGCGCTGGCACGTTGCCTGGTCTCAGAGCCGCGAGTGGTTCTGCTCGATGAACCGCTGGCGAACCTCGACCGCCATCTTCGCGCCACCATGGAGCAGACTTTTCGCGAGTTTCACCGCCGCACGGGGGCAACGTTTGTCTACGTCACGCACGATCAGGCGGAGGCGATGGCGCTCGCCAGCCATATCGCGGTGATGCACCAGGGCGAACTGATGCAGTGGGGCACCCCGCAGCAGCTTTATCAGCAGCCGCAGAATAGCTGGGTGGCCGGGTTTATCGGCCAGGGCAGCGTGCTGTCCCTCGCCGTTTCGCCGGGCTTACAAAGTCTGGATCTCGCGGCATTGCATAGCGGCCTGGATCAGCCGGGGCGCGATAAAACCGTGCCGGTTCTGGTGCGCCCGGAGCATGTGCAGATCTCAGGCAGCGGGCCGGTGGCCAGCGTCGAAAGCTGTATTTATCAGGGAGAACGCTATCTGCTGGAGCTGCGTTTGCAGGACGGGCAGGCGCTGAGCGCGTTTCATTCTGCGCCGCTGGCGGTGCGGCAGAGCGTGAATGTGCAGCTGTTGCAGGGCTGGCGGCTGGATGCGGCGTGACAATTACGTTGTTGGCAGGAATATCCCGCCTTCACCAGGATAAAACGGCGAAGGCGGGGCAGGGTTTTAGTCTTCGAAGAACCAGTAGCCGCTGTTCACCAGGGCGGCTAACGTGGCGAGGAAGGAAGGATCTTCCAGCGCATCGCCAAACTTCTCCGCGTCCAGCTTAATGTGGCTGGCCAGCGCTTCCACCGCCGGGCGGTGCGGGCTGTCGAGCTTCTCGCCGTTCACATACACCTCTCCGGCCACGCGGAGCACGCGCAGGCCACCCAGGCGCACCAGCTTGTCACCTTGCTGCAGTGCGTCGTAGATCTCATCCGGCTGATAAGGCGGCTCCGGTGGCGCAACGTCCAGCTCGTGGCGGGACTGGGTAATAAACTCGCCAAACCAGCTGTGGAAGGTCTCCGGCTGGTTAACGATGTCCAGCATCATCTCGCGCAGCTTGTCGATTTCCTGCGGCAGAATATCTGCCGGGTGCTGGCGCTCAGGCACGTCCGGGTCGGTATAGCGTAACCCGCCCAGCTCGCGCTGCAGCACGTAGTCGGCAAAGCCGCTGATCAGCTCGCGGCCGCTTGGGGCGCGGAAGCCGACGGAGTAGTTCAGCGCGTTTTCCAGCGAGTAACCTTCGTGCGGGAAGCCCGGCGGAATATACAGAATGTCGCCCGGCTCCATCTCTTCGTCGATGATGGCGTCGAACGGCTCAACCTGGAGCAGGTCCGGGTGCGGGCAGTGCTGTTTCATGGCGACTTTTTCGCCCACGCGCCAGCGGCGGCGGCCCACGCCCTGAATAATAAACACGTCGTACTGATCCAGGTGCGGGCCTACGCCGCCGCCTGGCACAGAGAAGGAGATCATCAGGTCGTCAATGCGCCAGTCGGGCAGAGCGCGGAAGGGGCGCATCAGGGCGCTGGAAGGTTCATGCCAGTTGTTCACGGCCTGCACCAGCAGCGACCAGTTGTTCTCGCCGAGGTGATCGTAGCTCTGGAACGGGCCATGGCTGACCTGCCATTTGCCGCCCTGGTGGCTCACGAGGCGGCTGTCCACCTCGCTTTCCATGGCCAGACCGGCCAGCTCATCCGGTGAAATAGGGTCGATGAAGTTTTTAAAGCCGCGCTTCAGCACCACAGGGCGTTTTTGCCAGTAGCGTGCAATAAAGTCGGGCCAGTTTAAATCCAGGTGATAATCCATATTATTGTCTTCCTGCAGATGGAGGAGCCTGACACGGATTATAACGGATGGCGAGCCGGGTTACGGGACTATTTCACCCTTCATTCTGTTCCGGCTGCTGGCGGGCAAAAATCACTTCCATGCGCGCGCCGCCCAGAATGCTGGCACTGGTCTGGATCTCGCCGTTGTACTGCTCGACAATTTCTCGGGCAACCGACAGCCCGACGCCCTGGCCAGGCCTCAGCGTATCGGCCCGCTGGCCGCGATCGAAGACCATTGCACGTTTGCTTTCCGGAATACCGGGACCGTCGTCTTCCACGATCAGGTGCAGCGCATCTTCGGTCTGGCGGGCGGTCACTTCCACAAACTCCAGGCAGTATTTGCAGGCGTTATCCAGCAGGTTGCCCATCACTTCCATAAAGTCATTTTGCTCGCCGATAAAGGTGATTTCCGGCGAAACGTCCAGCGTGATGTTCACCCCTTTGCGCTGGTAAACCTTGTTCAGCGCCGAGCACAGGTTGTCCAGCAGCGGGGCAACGGAATGCAGTTCCCGACTAAGCAGGGCGCTGTTGCCGCGCATGCTGGCGCGATGCAGGTAGTAGCCGATCTGCTGAGAGATGCGGCTGATCTGCTCCAGCATCACCGGTTCGGCCTGCTCGACGTTCATCTTGTCGGTGCGCAGCGACCGTAGGGTCGACTGCAGCACGGCGAGCGGCGTTTTCAGGCTGTGCGTTAAGTCCGTCAGCGTGGTGCGGTACTTGTCGTGGCGATCGCGCTCGGTGCGCAGCAGCTGGTTAAGGTTACGCACCAGGCTTGTCAGCTCGCGGGTTGTTTCCGGGTTGAGGCTGTCGCGGTCGTGTTTTTCGAGCTCGCGCACTTCCTGTGCGAGTTCCTGAATCGGGCGCAGGCTCCACCACGCGGCAAGCCACAGCAGCGGCACTACCAGCAGCAGGTTGGCCAGCAGGACGTAAATAAACCAGCTCCACACCATGTACGAGCGCTTCAGCTCGATAGGAATGGTGTCCACCACGACCACGGTCAGCGCCGGCATGCGCGCGGTCGCCGGGTAAAGGTTGACCGCCACCGAGTGGGTCATCTCGTAGCCGTCGTCGCTTTCGTCATCGTGCATGTCTTTCAACTGGGCCAGGCGATCTTTGTCGTTGTCCAGCAGGGCGCTACTCGTTGCGTAGTCGGCCTCCAGCTCGTGGAAGCCGTTGCCGGTCAGCCACTCTTTCTGGATCTGTTGCACCACGTCCGGGACGTTGCGCTGCATCCACAGCAGTTTGCCGTGCTCGTCGTAAATCAGCGCCATAGTCGGGCTTTGGATACTGATGTTGTCGGGCAAGTCCACCTGCAGCTTGCCGTCCTTCCAGCTGGACAGCGTATAGAACAGGTTACTTTCCCCGCGCAGCAGGCGGAAGGTGGTTTTATCAAAGCTAACGCTGTAGCCCACCAGCGCCACCAGGCCGTAAGCCAGGGACAGCACCATCACAACCGCGGCGGTAGCCAGTAAGAAACGAACCCGCAGCGACAGCGGCAGGATATGGCGAAAAATGTTCAGCATTTAGTGGAAATCGAACCTGTAGCCCTGCCCGCGCACGGTGGTGATCACTTCCTGCGGGTATTCAGCCTGAATTTTTTTACGTAAACGGCCCATCAGCACGTCAATAGTGTGGCTTTCGCGCAGCTCGGCGTCCGGGTAGAGTTGCAGCATCAGCGAGTCTTTGCTGACCACCTTCCCGGCGTTGCGGATGATGGTTTCCATGATGGTGTATTCAAACGCGGTGAGCTTGATCAGGTTGTCGTTAATCGACAGCTCGCGGCGGGACAAATCGACCTGGAACGGCGGCAGGGAAATCACCTGCGAAGCCAGACCGCTGTTACGGCGCATCAGCGCCTGCATACGGGCGACCACTTCTTCCAGATGGAAAGGTTTAGTGACGTAGTCATCGGCCCCGGCGCCCAGAACTTCAACTTTGTCCTGCCAGCCTTCACGGGCGGTTAATACCATGATGGGAATGGTTACGTCATGGCTGCGCCAGCGGCGGATCAGGCTCATGCCGTCTTCATCCGGCAGGCCTAAGTCAACAATCGCGATGTCCGGGGTATGTTCATTCAGGAAATAGTCTGCCTCTTTGGCATCCTCGGCCGCATCCACCTGGTGGCCTGCTTCACGCAGCTGTACCTTAAGGTGATGACGCAGCAGGGCATTATCTTCCACGACCAGTACGCGCATTATATTTCCTCAATCCATTCATAGTATTGATAGTTTAGCGCTAATTATTAATGACAGGAAATAAACCTCGTATAAACAATGCCCTTATGGAGATTAACGCTGAGTCAACAATCCCATTCGGCTGGAGGCCCTCATCCTAACCCTCTCCCAGAGGGAGAGGGGATCAAAATAAACTTTGTCATTTGTTTTCCCACTCGCCCCTCTGGGGAGAGGGCCGGGGTGAGGGGCAAACTGCAGGCAACAAAAAAGCCCTCCGAAGAGGGCCTTTTTCATTACTTCAGCTCGTCAACCATGGTAATGGCGCGGCCAATATAGTTGGCAGGCGTCATGGCTTTCAGGCGAGTTTTCTCTTCTTCCGGCAGCTCGAGGCTGTCGATGAACTGCTTCATGCCTTCGGCATCAACGCGTTTGCCGCGGGTCAGCTCTTTCAGCTTCTCGTACGGCTTTTCGATGCCGTAGCGGCGCATCACGGTCTGAATTGGCTCAGCCAGCACTTCCCAGTTGTGATCCAGCTCGTCCAGCAGGCGGTCGCGGTTCACTTCCAGCTTGCTCACGCCCTTCAGGGTGGACTGATAGGCGATCAACGCATAGCCGATACCCACGCCCAGGTTACGCAGCACGGTGGAGTCGGTCAGGTCACGCTGCCAGCGGGACACCGGCAGTTTGCTTGCCAGGTGCTGCAGCATGGCGTTGGACAGGCCGAGGTTGCCTTCGGAGTTTTCGAAGTCAATCGGGTTCACCTTGTGCGGCATGGTGGAGGAGCCAATTTCACCGGCGATAGTTTTCTGCTTGAAGTGGTTCAGGGCGATGTAGCCCCACACGTCGCGGTCGAAGTCGATCAGGATGGTGTTGAAGCGCGCGATGCAGTCAAACAGCTCGGCGATATAGTCGTGCGGTTCGATCTGGGTGGTGTACGGGTTCCACTGAATGCCCAGAGAAGTCACGAACTCTTCGCTGAACTGGTGCCAGTCCACTTCCGGGTAAGCGGCGATGTGGGCGTTGTAGTTGCCGACCGCGCCGTTGATTTTGCCGAGGATTTCAACGTTGCCGAGCTGGCGGAACTGGCGCTCCATGCGGTAAGCGACGTTTGCCATCTCTTTCCCCATGGTAGATGGGGTCGCCGGCTGGCCGTGGGTACGGGACAGCAGCGGGATGTCGCGGTACTGCACCGCCAGATCTTTCACCGCATCGATGATTTTACGCCAGTACGGCAGGACCACGTCTTTACGCGCGGTGTCGAGCATCAGCGCGTGGGACAGGTTGTTGATGTCTTCGGAAGTACAGGCGAAGTGAATAAATTCGGACACCGCGTGGAGGGCAGGGATTGCTTCCACTTTCTCTTTCAGGAAGTATTCCACCGCTTTCACGTCGTGGTTGGTGGTGCGCTCGATGGTTTTGATGCGCGCGGCGTCAGCCTCGCTGAACTCGGCGACGATTTTATCAAGGTAACCGTTTGCGTCCGCATCAAAAGCAGGAACTTCCTTGATCGCTGCGTGCGCGGCCAGCTTTTGCAGCCAACGTACTTCGACCTGTACGCGGAATTTCAGCAGACCGAATTCGCTGAAAATAGCGCGCAGAGCGCTGACTTTGTCGCCGTAGCGCCCGTCAACGGGGGAAACGGCGGTCAGTGAGGATAATTCCATAACAACTCCTGAGAGGTTAACAATGAGCAAGAATTTGTTTGGCCTGATCGGTCAGGCGACGACGAGAAAACATTAACTGCAGGCGGCCACCGCCAACCTGATGCCACAGCACGGCGGCACGGATCCCGGCCAGCAGCGCCGCGCGTACTTTACTTTGCACCTGTGGGCTTTGCAGCACGGCAGGGGAACCGGTGACCTGAATACGCGGGCCAAGCGGGCTGATGACATCCACGTAGATCCCGGCCATGGCGCTCAGTAGCGTGTCAGACTCGAGATCAAAGTGCTCCAGCTGGCGCTGCAGGCCATTAATTTTGCTGCCGAGCGTGTCCATCGCGCCTTTGGCGGCGTGGAGTTTTCGCTCCAGTACCATCAGGCTGAGCGTATAACGTGTCAGCTCGGCGTTCAGCCCCTGGCGGCTGCTGGCATTTAGCACGCCCAGCAGGGTTTCAAGCCCGAGCTTAAGGTTAGCTTCGCTGCCGCCAAAAACATCCAGGGTTGAGCCTGGGTTCTGGTCAATCACGCTGTTGAGCGAGACGTGGAGCGCGTCGCTGTCGCAATGACCCTGATGTGCCAACTGCTGAACCAGACGGGCTGACTGGCAAATGCCGGCCAGCGCGAGAGTAATGTCGTAGTAGTTTTTAGCCACCAGGCTGCGTCCTTGTGTGTAGTTAACTGACGAGCGGCAAACGCTGCTCGATAATGCCGCCGCCCAGGCACACTTCGCCGAGGTAAAACACCGCGGACTGGCCTGGGGTGACGGCAGCCACCGGTTCTTCAAAACGCACTTCTATGCGCTCAGCGTCCAGCGGCGTAATCGTGCAGGGGATATCCGTCTGGCGGTAGCGTGTTTTCACCGTGCAGCTCAGCGGCGCGGTCAGCGGCTCGCGATCCACCCAGTGAAGCTGCTGGGCAATCAGCCCGACCGACATCAGACGCGGGTGATCGTGACCCTGCGCGACGATAAGAATATTGTTGGCGACGTCTTTATCGACCACGTACCAGGGATCTTCAGACCCTTCTTTGGTGCCGCCGATGCCGAGGCCTTTACGCTGACCGAGGGTGTGATACATCAGCCCCTGGTGCTCGCCGACGGTTTCGCCGTCCACGGTAATAATTTTACCCGGCTGGGCTGGCAGGTAGCGGCCCAGGAAGTCGCGGAACTTGCGCTCGCCGATGAAACAGATGCCGGTGGAATCTTTTTTCTTCGCGGTGACCAGATCCAGCTCTTCAGCAATGCGGCGCACTTCCGGCTTTTCCAGCTCGCCGACCGGGAACAGGCTTTGGGCAATCTGTTCGTGGCTCAGCGTATAGAGGAAGTAGCTCTGGTCTTTGTTGCCGTCCAGGCCGCGCAGCAGTTGGCTTTTACCGTTCACGTCAGCGCGGCGCACGTAGTGGCCGGTAGCAATGTAGTCGGCACCTAAATCTTCGGCGGCAAATTCCAGGAAGGCTTTAAATTTGATCTCTTTGTTGCAGAGGATATCCGGGTTTGGCGTGCGCCCGGCTTTGTACTCTTCGAGGAACAGTTCGAACACGTTGTCCCAGTACTCTGCGGCAAAGTTAACGGTGTGCAGTTCAATGCCCAGCTTGTCGCAAACGGCCTGCGCATCGGCTAAATCTTCCGCTGCGGTGCAGTACTCCTCGCCATCGTCTTCTTCCCAGTTCTTCATGAACAGGCCTTCCACCTTATAGCCCTGCTGCATCAGCAGGTAAGCGGAAACGGAGGAATCGACGCCGCCGGACATCCCGACGATCACTTTTTTCTGGCTGTTATCAGACATGGAGAGACTCACGACATTGAACTTCAAAGCGGCGTATTCTATCACGCAGGCCGCTACTTGACACCCTCTGTAAACGGCCAGTTAAAAGCCCCCAGCACCGACAGGGGATAACGCGGCTCCTGTTGGTAACAGCGGATGCTTTCCGCCACCAGCGGCGAGCGCAGATTTGCCGCATTGAGAATGGCTTCTGCATCGAGCCACAGGCAGCGGTCAATGTCGCTGTCGTGCGGGGTGGTCGGCAGCTGCTTATCCAGATCGATAGCAAACAGGAAGCGCAGGAAAGGCGTGTTGTCCGGGGCGATCCACTGGTGCATGCGGATAAAGCTCTGCGCCTCGGCGGTAATCCCTGTTTCTTCCCACAGCTCGCGCTTCGCGGCTTCAAGCAGCGTTTCGTCGGCTTCGAGGTGCCCGGCGGGCTGGTTCCACAGTGCTTTGCCGTGAATGGTTTCTTCGACGACTAAAAACTGACCTTCAGCCTGAACAACGCAGGCCACGGTGACGTGCGGCTTAAACATCGCTTCTCCTGGGTTAAAGCGGTTTGTCGATTTTGGCGTAAATGGCATCCAGCGCGTTGAGGCGTTTATTGTACTGTGCGGTCAGACATGTGGTGTCAGACCCGCAGCTCTGGCGCTCTTTGAGCCACGCTTGCTGCTGATCCTGCATAGCGCCCTGGCCACCCATGGCAAACAGCCCTTTTAAGAACTGATATTTGGTGGCCATTTCGACGTCTTTATCATTCAGCGCCCGATGGGCACAAATCGCTTTTTCATCTGGCGCATTGGCTTTGGCGCAGTCAAAACTTGCCGCGCCTGCGGTGGCGGAGCCGATAAGTAAGCTCAGCAGCAGTATCTTTTTCATTTTGGTTGCTCCGGAGGAACTTCGCGCCACTCGCCGTTGGCCAGGCCTGCCAGCGTGTAGTCGCCCATGGCGTAGCGAATCAGGCGCAGGGTAGGGTAGCCCACGTGCGCCGTCATGCGGCGAACCTGGCGGTTACGGCCTTCATAAAGCGTGATCTTTAGCCAACTGGTGGGGATCGCCTTACGTTCGCGAATCGGCGGGTTTCGCGGCCACAGCCATTCTGGCTCGGCAACCAGTTCGGCGCCTGCCGGCAATGTGGGGCCGTCGTTCAACTCGACGCCGTTGCGCAGGGCGTTAAGCGCTTCTTCCGTTGGCTCGCCTTCCACCTGCACGTAATAGATTTTGCCGGTGCGTTTACCTGGCTGGGTCAGTTTGGCCTGCAGCGCCCCGTCATTGGTGAGCACCAGCAGCCCTTCGCTGTCGCGGTCGAGACGTCCCGCGGCATAGATGCCTTGTAAAGGAATGTAATCCTTTAGCGTGCTGCGCCCGGCTTCGTCGGTGAACTGCGGCAGCACATCGTAGGGCTTATTGAAGATAACCAGCTTCTTTGGACCGTCAGGCTTCTTGCGCCTGGCGGGTTGTGGGCTGCTGAATCGTTTAACTTGGTGATTCCTAAAAGAAGTTTTGTTCATAGTGTTTTCAGCGCGGGTGGATTGACGCATTATAACGGAAAACATGAGTGATTGGCGCGAGCCCGATATTGCAGTAGTATGAGCCCGCAAATTACAAATCATTAACAAAAAACCAGAAGCGCTCGAAGGAGAGGTGAATGGAAAGCAAAGTAGTCGTTCCGGCGGAAGGTAAAAAGATCACCCTGCAAAATGGCAAAATCAACGTTCCTAACAACCCAGTGATCCCGTTCATTGAAGGGGACGGTATCGGTGTGGACGTGACCCCTGCCATGATTAAAGTGGTGGATGCTGCCGTGGCAAAAGCCTACAACGGCGAGCGGAAAATTTCCTGGATGGAAATCTACACCGGCGAAAAATCTACCCAAGTTTATGGCCAGGACGTCTGGCTGCCAGAAGAAACTCTGGACCTGATTCGTGACTACCGCGTGGCCATCAAAGGCCCACTGACTACCCCAGTCGGCGGCGGTATTCGCTCCCTGAACGTTGCCCTGCGTCAGCAGCTGGACCTGTACGTTTGCCTGCGCCCGGTACGCTACTACCAGGGTACCCCAAGCCCGGTGAAACAGCCTGAGCTGACCGACATGGTTATCTTCCGTGAGAACTCCGAAGATATCTATGCGGGTATCGAGTGGAAAGCGGACAGCGCTGAAGCGGACAAAGTTATCAAGTTCCTGCGTGACGAAATGGGCGTGAAGAAAATTCGCTTCCCTGAGCACTGCGGGATCGGCATCAAGCCTTGCTCCGAAGAAGGCACCAAACGCCTGGTACGTGCAGCCATCGAATACGCGATCACCAACGACCGTGATTCCGTGACCCTGGTGCACAAAGGCAACATCATGAAGTTCACCGAAGGCGCGTTCAAAGACTGGGGCTACCAGCTGGCTCGCGAAGAGTTCGGCGGCGAGCTGATCGACGGCGGCCCGTGGGTGAAAATCAAGAACCCGAACACCGGCAAAGAGATCGTTGTAAAAGACGTGATCGCCGATGCGTTCCTGCAGCAGATCCTGCTGCGTCCTGCGGAATACGACGTGATCGCCTGTATGAACCTGAACGGCGACTACATTTCTGATGCCCTGGCGGCACAGGTTGGCGGCATCGGTATCGCCCCGGGCGCAAACATCGGCGACGACTGCGCGCTGTTCGAAGCGACCCACGGTACTGCGCCTAAGTACGCAGGCCAGGACAAAGTGAACCCAGGCTCCATCATTCTGTCCGCAGAAATGATGCTGCGTCATATGGAATGGTTTGAAGCGGCTGACCTGATCGTTAAAGGGATGGAAGGCGCTATCGAAGCTAAGACCGTAACTTATGACTTCGAGCGTCTGATGGATGGCGCTAAGCTGCTGAAATGTTCAGAATTTGGCGACGCTATCATTAAACACATGTAATCAGCGCCGCTGGTGATGTGACAACGGGAGCCTTAGGGTTCCCGTTTTTTATTGTTGGTTTTGGATGATGGTTACAACCCCCTGCGCCAAAAGAACCTTGGGGCTGCCTGAATATGAGGCAAGGTGTTTGTTTTAAGATTTTAGCCGATGATTGTAAAAAAATTACGGGGATAAGTATGAACGGTATTCGGGAAAGGTTAAGCATTGCCGCGGGACAGTTTGCTCCGGTTCGCGGCAATATTGAAGAGAATATGCGCTGTCACGAATTGCTGATTACTTTGGCCGCCTCGGCAGATGTAAACCTGATCATTTTTCCGGAGCTTTCTTTAACGGGTTATGAGCCTGAGCTAGCTGGAAAATTGGCTCTCATCGATGAGTCCTGCCTCCAGCCGCTTCAGGCATTGGCCGACCGCCATGAGATGACCATTGTGGCGGGGGCACCTTTGTATGTGCAGGATAATAAACCGGCCATTGGCGCATGTGTCATTTCTGCCGGGCAGCCAATTTCTTATTATCGAAAAATGTATCTTCACCCCGGAGAGTCTGATTACTTTTCATCCGGCACAGCGGCGTGTGTTATTACGGCCCGCACGTTTAACGTCGGTGTGGCTATATGCGCAGACGCCGGGCAGCCGAGGCATGTAGAACAAACGGTGCAGATAGGCGCTGAGATTTATATTAATTCAGTTTTGAGCGCGGGCGGCTATGAGAAAGATACCGATGTGCTTAAAAGCTACGCCAAATTTTACGCAATGCCTACGCTAATGGCCAATTACTGCGGCAACTCAGGCGGTTGGAAGCCAGTCGGGAAAAGCGCCGCATGGAATGCAAAAGGTGAACTTATTGCTCAGGCGCCAGAGGATCGTGACGCCCTGGTCATTATGGATTTCAAGGACGGTGAGTGCGCCGGGAGAGTGATTTACCTCAGCTGAGAGCAATATATTTACTGTGGTTTTATAGCGTGAAGGATTAACGTCCGCTCTGTGCCAGGTGCGGACGTTATGATGGTGTTCAGAAAAAGTTAGTTAATATCCAAAGTCACTTTGAGAATCATAGTCATTCAGGTCTATATTGAGTAGCAATTCCGATGCATGATAAGCGGCTTTCCCAGCGTTAAAATCATCTCTATTTGAAAGTACAACTACTGTTAACTTTGAATTAACGTGTCTAACGAAAAATGAAGCGTAGCCTATCCAACTTCCTGAGTGCAGCAGGCTTTTTTCTTTAAAATCATGCTGAATAAATAAACCAGAGCCATAAGCCTGATAACTCGCAACCCTAGAATTAACATCAGCCATTAGTTCATCGAAAGGCTCAGAAATCATGTCTATTATCTTGCTATTTCCTGATTTAATACTTGAGAAATTCCCACCCCATTTCATCAAGTCTTCTGCAGTAGAGTAAATAGCCCCATCGCCAGTTTGTGTCCATAAACTTTCATTATGATCATAACACCCTGTCAACTCAGAAGGGCTATATCCTTTAGCTTTTTCTATTTCGATAGGGTACGATTCGTTATAAAAAGTATCATTCATATTGAGGGGTGTGAAAATCATATCACGCGCAAATTGAGATATTTTCTGTCCTGTAACCCTCTCTATTAAAATAGAAAGAAGAAAATAATTCGTATTAGAGTAAGCGAACTTACTCCCTGCGATAAAATCTGGCTTGCTGCAATCGCAGACATCTTTCAAACTTTCTGTTGGAGACAAGTTCCCAGATAGTGAAACACCCCTTTCTTCCGCTATATCTATGTAGTCCCTTAATCCACTTGTATGGTGAACTAGATTATCTATTTTTATAAAACTTGCATACTCAGGAAGTTCTGGTATGAATTTTTTTATAGTATCATTTAAAGAAATTCGACCTTCGCTTTCTAATAAGTGAATGCAAAAAGCAGTAAATTGTTTTGAAAGTGAGGCGATGTTAAATACCGTTTTTTTACTAACATCAATACCTTTTTCAATATCAGCCTTACCACGCCCCAGATAATACTCATTGCCGTCATCAAATCTGGCCATGAGAACGACACCCGGTCCATCATCACAAACATCATTTAACAAAACACCCAGTTTCTCATTTAGCTGTAAATTCATATTATAAAATCCTTTTATTAAACCGATAAGTAAAAATGCCAACTATGAATCAATATTCAAAATAATGAATTATGCATATCCACACTAGATTATGATTGTAACATGTTACAATCACTTGATGTTATCAGTATAAAACTAATGTCTGCTCCTCGCTCACACCGGACCTTCAGCTTCATTGGCTCGTCCGCCAAGTGCCAGGAGTAGATATTGCTCACTTTTGCTTATGCGGCCTAAATCGGTATGTCACTAGATTCTGTTTGAAATTGCATGAGCCATAAGATCATTCAACCTGCTAACAGGGGGATAATTCCCAACCCTTATCTCCCGCAACCAGCCAGTGTGTTAGCTCAATCTGGCTGAGAAACACCTCATCGTGTGACACCACCATCAGGGTGCCCTGATACTGATTGAGGAAAGATTCCAGCGTATGCAGGGATACAATATCCAGATGATTACTCGGTTCATCGAGCAATAAAAAGCTGGCGGGCGAGTCAGCATAAATTAGCATTGCCAGCGCAGCTTTGAGTTGTTCCCCGCCGCTAAGTTCGCCGCAGGGTAATGACACACGAGATGCATCCAGTCCAAGCTGGGCAAGTTGCATACGCAGTTGGGATTCCCCCACCTGAGAATTCACCGCCAGAAGTTGCTCAAGTGCCGTTTTTTGCCGATCCAGAATGGACATCTGCTGGTCAAGATAAGCCGCTTTAGCCCAGACCTCACGATGACCAGACACCGGCGGCAACAGACACGCTAAGGTTTTTAATAATGTTGATTTACCGCATCCGTTGGAACCGACAACACCGATCCGTTGCCCGCCGTTAATGGTCAGCGTTATCTCGCGAAAAGAAGCAGGAACAAAAGGTAATACGACCTCGTCAAGGGTGGCGACCTTCTGCGGTAATGCCCCGAATGTAGAGGTGATGTGCATGGCGATGTGCGTAGATACCTCAATTTGCTTTATGGCTTGCTGCACCTGCTGGCTGAGCAACGCCCACGCTTGGGTTTGCTGCTTTATCCGTTTTCCTGCTGAAGTCTCACTCCGGCCTTTTTGACGGCCCAGCAATATTTTTGCCTGATTCGCATTCTTACCCTGCCGGGTACCCCGGGATCCGCGTTTTTCAAGTCGTTCGCGTTGTTCACGCAGCGCCTGCTCTTCGCGCTTACGCTCGGTTTTGAGGCGCACCAGGTTTTGCGTGGCGGAGGCAGTCTCCTGCGCTTTCATTTGCTGGTAAAAATCATAGTTGCCGCCGTAGCTGCGTAAACCGAGCGACGATAGTTCGACCATTCGCTCCATCTGCTGCAGCAACGTCCGGTCATGACTGATGAGTAAAAGACCACGGGGCCATTGGTGCAACTGCCGCATCAGCGTCAGTCGGCTGGCGGCATCCAGATGGTTGGTAGGCTCATCAAGGATAAGAAAATCTGCCTCAGATAGCATCGCGCCGATCAGTGCTACCCGCATGGCTTCTCCGCCACTCAGCTGATTGACCGCTGAACCCGGCGAAAGGTAACCCAATCCCGCGGACTCTAACTGCGCCTGCAGCCGCTGGCGAAGGTCCCAATTATCACCCACAAGGTCAAAATCAGCCGGGTCGGTGCTGCCTGCTTCAATGCGATCCAGCGCGGCTAACTGGCTGTCGACTCCCGCAAGCATCGCCACGCTATGATAATGGTGCGGTGTCAGATGCTGCGCCAGATATCTGACACGACCTGAGCAACTACACTGGCCGGAAGTCGGCGCCACCTGGCCTGAAAGAATTTTAGCCAGCAGGCTTTTACCCACGCCATTTCTACCGACCAGAGCAGTATGTCGGTGGTCAAATTGTTCAGTGAGATCTGAGAAAAGGCGTTTGCCATCAGGCAATACAAATGAAACGCGATCGAGCGTAAGAATAGAATTCGTCATGCGATAATCCTGAAATTAATGCACCAAAACAGCCCCGAGGGAAACTGCATAAAGGCCGTCAAAGATGACGGTGGGCATTAATTGCGCATTGGACGAATACCTCTAAAGAGACGTGAAAGTGGGCCGATTATAAAATTGCCAATTTCTGTCTGTCAAATGACATCCAGCGACCAGACCACGGTATTAGATACAACGGGCAGGGAGCAATGTCGGTTTGTTAAACCTGACACCACAGATGGAGATGCCGTGGATGTTCATTATGTTGACGCCTCTTACGAGGCCCGGTGCATCTCTGGCGCAGCATTTAAGCGCCAATGTGCTAAGTTTAACGCCACTATCGGCTGCTTATTACAGGAGTAAATAAGTCAACATCGACTGGCACAGTGCGGTATTAACACGCTCGACTGTAGTGGATAAAAACTACAAAAATACACAAAACGTTCGCCGTTTCATGATCGGTGAGTGTGGGCCGCATTTTCGGTTTGATCGTGAATTTATGGCATGGATACGAAATGGCATGCCCAAAAATTTGGGTGATGTCGTTGATGAGTGGAGGCGCAGACATTCATTCTAGAGAAGGAACGCCCGCGTTTCACATTGCGGAGTCCGTCTGGTTCACGCCCGTCCGCATCGCAAACAATCAGCCGCTAATCTAATCACTCATAAGGCGCTCAGCCTGAATCGTCCGTTTATCCAGTTTCTTTTGCAGAATAATAACGAGAATTGGAAACCCTGATGCGGAAATGGCACATAGCACCAGCAACATATTAATATTCTGGGGCGCTATTTCATCAGTGGGTAAGAGAAAGGCTGACAGGAAAAATGCGGCAGTAGTCATCAGATACATGATTGATGTCTGCAGGGATGCGAATCCCGCCCGTTGCCCGTTATCTGGAAACTGAATGGTAAGCGCCGAGGATGAAACCAGGCGGCTGTATGATGCCCCGAGAAATAAAATAATAAATAACGCCGAATGCGGATAGCCCAGAGCGGGAATTAGCAAACTCAGTATAAAAATGAGGGTTGCGCCAGTAGCCAGACTCGAAGCAGAAAAACGAGAAGTTAATGCGCCAGTCATTTTGCTAGACAGGTACCCGGCAATGCCTCCGGCGAAGAACAGCCAGGACAACTGCTCCAGTGAAGCACCCAACAGCCGGGTCATTAATGGCACCAGAACCGGGATGACCAGCATCGGGCTAAACTGCACCAGCGCATTACCCGAAGCGAACAGGAGAGTATTTCTATCGAGAGGGAGAGCGGGGGGCGTGTCGCAGCAGACCTGATCCCGAGGGATAAAGGAGACAATAAGTGGCAAGGCTAATAAACACAGGGTACTGATTAACCACAAAGCGGGATGCCAGCCATAATGAGTACACAGAAATAATATCGTGGGCATGCCTGCAATGCTTACTACCGAATATGAAGCAATCACCGTTGCCAGCATTTTTCCGCGCAAGTTAGCCGGGGCGTGATTGATCAATATGCTAATCCCCACTCCCATTGTCGTCCCTCCCACCAGGCCCGCACAGAATCGCAATGCCAGCAGAAGGTTAAAACTGGCGGTGAACGTAGTCAAAAACGTCAGCAGGCCCAGCAGCGCCATATTGGCGATTAAAAAACGTTTCTTGTTGAAACGGCCGATCCAGTAAAAGGCAATAATGCCCGACAGGACGGCCCCGAACGTATACATCCCGGAAACATAGCCGGAGAATGAGACGGGAACAGAGAAATCAGCAGCCATAAAAGCAAAAACAGGGTTGAACATCATGTATTCCAGCGCGTTAGTGAACTGGATAAAAGCCATGATAAGCGCTATCCGCATAAGGGATTTATCGTTAAATGTCTGTGTAACCGGTGGCATAGCAGGCACCTGTGAGTGAAAGATGCCTGAGTTTAACGGCTATCAATACTGGTGATTAGGTGGTAAAAATGGCACTTATTATTATCATTTATGGGATAGTTGATGCGTCCGGCGCTTGATTTTAATACCCTGAAAGTGTTCATTGCCGTGGTTGAAAAAGAAAGTTTTGTTGGGGCATCAAAAGTGCTTGAGATGCCGACATCCAACGTGAGCCGCTGTATCTCTCAGTTAGAAGACAAACTGAATATGCAGCTCATTGAGCGCAGCACCCGGCATATGAAACTCACTCAGGCGGGACATTTGCTTTATACCCGAGCGAAGCCCTTAGTGGAGGCGCTCGAGCAAACTGAGACAGAATTAACTTTGCGGCAAGTGCAACTCAAAGGCCCATTGCGCCTGTGTATTCCTAATGAACTGGGGCCTGCATTGCTCGGGTCTGTTATTGCCGATTTCGCCTGCCGACACCCGGACCTGGAAATCAGCTGTGTCACAAATTTGTCCGGGTTGGAATCCCTGCGCGACGATCTGGATTTAGCTATCATTGTTAGCCGCGGCAAGTTGGATGACAGTGACTACATTGCCCGCCACCTGTTGACTATCCCTTGTACGGTTGTTGCAGCCCCGGCCCTCATTCAGCGCTATGGTACGCCCGAACGCATACAGCAATTTGAAGAATTACCCTGTATTACAACGGTCAGTGCGCTGAAAGGCGCGCCCTGGCAGTTCGTCAATAAAAAGGGAGGATTCGAGACTATCAAGGTGAAAGGTTATTATCGGGTCAACAGCGGAGAGATGGCAGGGCGAGCGGCGGTAGCAGGTGTCGGGTTTGCCATTCTGGCGAAGCAAGCCTGCCAGCCATGGATTGACGACGGCCGGTTAATCGAAATTGAGTTCGAACACTCGGCAGCTCCATTACAGCTGTTCGCCCTTTATTCCGATCGGCGCTATTTGCCCGGTAAAATAAGAGCGCTGATTGATTTTATGCATCAGGAATTGAATCATATAAGTTAAGCTTGAAAAGCCGCAGGAATCAATGAGCCTCTAAACACATAATCTCTCTTTCTCGTTCATAGCTGCAGCGTATTCTCAATACTGTTGTCGGATCGACTATTTGATAACGTTTTCATGGTTTGCCAGAAAATTTCTGCGACTTGTGGCTCATTATGCATAAACTATACGATCTCTGCCGCTTCTCTTGGCCCTATATAATGCTTTATCCGCTGCGGCCAGAGCATACGATGAAGAGCTGTTCATCTGTTTAACGGCAGCACCAATGCTGAGAGTTATAGTCTCTCCGTTACCATCTTTGCATGAAACTGAGTCTTTTATTTCATTGATAACGGCTTCAGCAGCCATGTTATTAAAAATAATTACAGCAAATTCCTCGCCGCCTGATCGTGAGATGAATATATCCTTTGAGAGGAAGTGACTCAGCTGTAAGCCGATATTTTTAAGCGTTATGTCGCCAAAATCATGCCCGTAAGAATCATTTATTTTTTTGAAGTGATCAATGTCGATAATACACAGTGTGCCATATTTAGCATCAAGCTCCCTTAGCTTCATATTAAGATGTCTTCTATTGGGTAATCCTGTAAGTTCGTCAGTTAATGAAAGATCTATCGCAGCTTTATAATTATTATTAATATACTTAATAAATCTCTTGAAGGAAAGAACAATAATAAACATGGCTGGTGCATAAAGCACTGCTGCTATTAAAGAGGTCGTATCGCGATCTAAAATTTCCACTCCACCAGTCAGCGAGGCTAAGCTTGAGTTTAAAAGAAGGAATAACGCAATTCTGAACGACGCTATGTATTTTTCTTCTGATTTAATATGAAAGGATTTTCTGATGAACCATGTTAGCAGGGAAATGGTGCAAGCATTGATAAAGAAATAAAAGTTAAGTCTGCTGACGCTACCCATTGTCAATGTTAAAATCAGGATTATTGCTGTCGCACCGCAGACATAAGCGGTAATCATTCTGTAAAGCAGTCCTTGAGCTGACTCTGCCTCCTCAATAAGTTTGTCATGTATTTTAAAATTCATTTGAAGACCTTAACCGCATGCATAACTCGGAGTGTTATTTAATCACATTACCAGTAGGTTGTTAATCATCTTTGGCAAAGACAAATAGTTAGAAATATTGCTGTTTAGCCGAAGTTTAAGGATTATGTTATTTTTCTGTTATGTTGGGCTGGAAACAAGCGAGTATTTATATAATTTTTTCTTCGGCTTGTGTTCCGGCTAAATGTATCCTTCCTGGACCAATTTCAGCTATCTGTACGCCGCACATCCGGATGCTTTTCACTCGCCGCTTCATGGTAAATATCTCCGAGCCAGCCGGGGAGTTCATCTTCCGTTAGCCATCCCGGGATAACCACATCATAAATCCGGGAATATTTGCCCTCGTTAGGATCAACGCGATAAAGCAGCCATTGTTCACTGACTTTCTTTACGCCCAAACGTCTACCAAAGACATCAAAGTGCAGCATACTTTCCCCTGGCGTGCCCCTATATTTATTAATGATAATCGCTACCGGGCCTGTTGAACAGGCCAGTATTTAGGGGGCATTTTTCCTCTTGTAAAATTCAGACATAAAAAATCCGCGAAATGTTACGGAGTTGTATCAATGAGTTATTTGCCGACGTCGCAAAAGGGCGGGGGATTAGGAAAAGATCCCAGTTTTGTCTGAGCTCTCTTGTGCTAGTTTAGAAAGACAGGGAATTTCATTTATGGAGTGAGTATGGACAAGGACAAGCACGTCTCCGAGGAGCTTCATCCTGAAACGTTGCAGGTGATCGGGGCGGCTGTCGTGCAACTGCTGGCGCGTAAAGAGGCGCTATCGCGGGAGTCGATAGCTGACATGATACATAAGCTGTATGCCAGTGGCCTGGATGACGTAGCGGTGCAGAGGGCGGTTGATGTCCTGATCCTGGGGTAAACGTGTGTTTAGGGCCCTCTATTAGTACGCTATTTTTATACTGCTTTGGCTAATAATCTTCAGTTTTAAACTGATTGTCTTCAAGTGACATGAAGATGTTAAAATTGCAGTTGATTATCATTATCATAAAAGGGATTATTTATGAATAAGACGCTTATCATCTGCGCTATGTTGTTAACCGCCCACGCCTATGCCGCGAACAAGCCTGCTTCGGAACTCGTCTGGACCGAGGCGGAACAAGACCCGGGCTGCTACGGGAATGTGTGTGTGAGTAACGAAGAAAAGAAACCTCAAAATATGTACGGCAAGCTTGATAAAGGTGACCAAAAGCTGCTGTCCGATCCTTATTCTAAATACGATCGCGATAACAGCAACAGTACCGCCCGGGCTGGCGTGACGTTTAAATGGGATTAAACTCGCTGTTAATTTAAAAAGTGAGAGCCAGATGGCTCTCACCGTTGAGTCACTTACCGACAATGCGCTGAAAAAAAGATACTGTGTGAACCCATCTTTATCATCAAACAGAAATATCTCCTGTTTTCCGTCACAGCTCTGGTAAATTACCCCGCCCACACCCGTTTTTCGATGATGCCCTGACGGGCCATTCCTTCAAATATATTGTTTAAAATGTAGCTAACACTGGGTTGATGATCCATTCTGATGGCTTCGCCTGTATTTCAATCCCAAAAGGAGAGGGAGAATACTTCATGTCTACGCGACTGACTGAATACCAGAAAAAATATCCCAATGCGCAGGTATGGGCATTTGGCGATTCGCCTGAGCTGGCCGACGAGCTGGTGGATTTAGTTTTGAAGGGCCGCAAAACAGCGACATGTTCTGCGGCATCTGCCTATGAGAATGGGGAAGAGGCTCCCGTACCCGGCGGATATAGCATTATTCTTAACGGTAGCGGTGACCCGGTTTGTGTTATCCAGACGCTGTCTTTAACGACTCTTAAATTTTCACAGGTCAGTGCAGAGCAGGCCCGTAAGGAGGGGGAAGGGGACTTAAGCCTCTCGTACTGGCGGCGAGAACATCAGATATTTTTTGAAAGAAATGGCGAATTTTCTGAAGAGATGCCCTTAATTTTTGAAGAGTTTATGCTGGTGGAACGCATCCCACAGGAAGAGAGCCCGTAACGTGAACTGTTCCAAAAAGCGTGAAAATTGTTTTGCTATTTTTAGTCGTCGATGGCGTTAAATGCTACTGTAAGATCAAACAGATAAGCCGGAGGCGAGATGGATAAAAAAGCTAAAGATGAAGCGCTGTACCAGGAGATGTGCCGCGTGGTGGGTAAGGTGGTGCTGGAGATGCGCGATCTTGGGCAGGAACCTAAACATATCGTGATTGCCGGGGTGGTCAGAACCATGCTGGCTAACCATAAAATCAAACGTTCCCCGCTGACCAGCGAAGCGATGGAACACGTGATCGAGGCGCTGGGCTATGAAGTGTAACCGGTGCCTGGCGACAAAATAACCCTTTCAGGAATTGCCTATGATTGCCAATATTCTTATCGGCCTGGTGGCCGTGATTCACCTTTATATTCTGGTGCTGGAAATGGTGCTTTGGGATAAACCGGCGGGGCGAAAGGCTTTTGGGTTGTCTTCTGAGTTTGCTCAACAGTCGAAAACTCTGGCGGCCAATCAGGGGTTGTACAACGGTTTTTTAGCAGCGGGATTGCTTTATGGACTCCTGGCGGCGAGCAGCGGCTATGAATTTAAACTGTTTTTCCTTATTTGCGTTCTGATTGCTGGTTTATTTGGTGGTTTAACAGCCAGTAAAAAAATACTTTACGTGCAGGCAGCGCCTGCGGCATTGGCATTGATTGCATTATTCGCAGGAATATAATCGAAAAAACCCGGCAAACGCCGGGTCACCATAAGGCTATCATCATTAATATAATTGGTGATCGACCGGATCGTTTTTTGAGTGGTTCCGGCCCCTCCAGTGGAGGAGAAATATAGGCATATTTCGATAGCGGAATGAGGGTTCATCAAGCTACCGAAGGCAAGAAATTATCCTGAGTTGTTATGGTTGGCAAGTGCCGCATGATATTTTTTTCAACATTGAGTTATGAAACTAAATTTTCCAGAATTATCACTCTGAACAAACCTCTGAGATTCGTCTACGCTTTAAGGGCAAGGTGTTTTTTTAGTATGGACTAATCTAATTTATCAGGAGTTTATATGGGGTTTTGGCGCGTTGTTTTCACAATTATCCTGCCACCGTTGGGTGTGCTTATCGGCAAAGGTTTTGGCTGGGCCTTCATCCTCAATATCATCCTCACCCTGCTGGGCTACTTCCCCGGCCTGATTCACGCGTTCTGGGTTCAGACCCGGGATTGACCTGTTGGGCCATTGCTGCGACGCCTGCGCCCGAGAAAAAATGACTGCTTTGGCAACTCACCTCCAGCCCACTGTTGTGGGCTTTTTATTTCCTGTAAATTAAAAAGAGTTCCTGATTACCCAGAAATAACGGTTCTGTTTATCGTTTATTAAGGTTTTCTTAATATTACCGACATCAATAAATAGTCAAAATAATTGCGCCTGAAATTAATTTTTTATTTTTATTTTTCTTTTAAAACAAGGATGTACAAACCGTTACACGAAAGTACTGGGCATTATGTAAAGGTAATCCGCTTTATTGAGGAAACGTTTATTTTTGCCATTTTACTATGCTCGTGTTTTCACTCCTGAGGTTATAATAATGAGTCAACTTTTGATTACCGGTGCGACAGGTTTCCTGGGCGGCGCGGTTTTAGCCCGATCCCTCTCTGAATCTTCTTTCAATACCGTATTACTATTGGTACGAGCGAACTCTCCTCAGGAGGGCGTGGCCAGAATCAGAAATAACCTTGCTAATTTTGGCTGTACTGAAGCACAGCTGGCACAAATTAACCCGGAAAATATATTGCTGGGTGACTTAGCCGAGCCTGAACATTTTCTGGATGATGAAAGACTGTCCAGCGTCACGCACGTTATTAACTGCGCCGCGGTGGCGTCGTTTGGCGAGAATGCGCTGATCTGGAAAGTTAACGTGGAAGGCACGCTGCAGTTTGCTCGCCGCATGTCCCAGGTGAAGGGCCTGCAGCGTTTCCTGCACGTCGGCACCGCAATGTCCTGTGTACCGGATGCGGGCACGCTGGTCACGGAAAGCATGTCGAGCAAGCCGGAAGAAGAGCACCTGGTGCAGTACACCTGGTCTAAGTCCACCATCGAACGCATGATGTCCGAGCAGTTCCCGCAGCTGCCGCTGGTTATCGCTCGTCCATCCATCGTGGTGGGCCACAGCGAGCAGGGCTGCCGCCCGTCCAGCAGCATCTTCTGGGTCTTCCGCATGGTGCTGATGCTCGGGAAATTTATGTGCTCCCTGGATGACAAAATCGACGTTATTCCGGTGGACTATTGCGCAGAAGCGCTGCTGCTGCTGGCGAAGAGCGACTCGCTGAAAGAAAAGATCTACCACATCTCCGCCGGGGACGTGAGCAGCATCCGCTTTGCTGACATCGATGAAGCGATGTCCAGCGCGCTGAACCAGACGCCGATCTTCTCCAATTACGAGCAGGTGGATTACAGCGAGCTGGTGAAAAGCCGCAGAAGCTTCAAATCCATTTACGGGCCGTGCAATGAGCGCTTAATGCTGCGAGCGATGCGTCTGTACGGGGAGTTCTCTATGCTGAACGTGCGTTTCTCTAACGAGAAGCTGCTGGATTTAGGCATGTCTCCGCCGCCGCGCTTTGTGGATTACATCAGCCGTTGCGTGGAAACCACCCGGGATTATTCTATTCCCGAGCTGATGAAGGTCGACTTCAAATAATAAAAAGGGAGCGCAGGCTCCCTTTTTAGTTTGCTGATCGTAGTAAAGGGAGCTTTTGCTCCTTTTTTACGTTTAGCGAATCACCACTTCATTTCGCCGGTATTCACTTTGGCGCTCATCTCCAGCGAGCTTTCATCGGCCAGGCCCGGATATTTTTGCTTCATTTCCGCAATGACCGGGGCGCTTTTGCCTTTCTTCAGCGCCAGCTCAAAGTCGGCTAAATAGTCGCCGGTAAAGACCACCGGGGCCGCGCCTGGTTTGACTTCACCAATGTAGTGGCCCGGGATCACGCGTTTTGGCTTCAGGGCCGCCATTTCATCCAGCACATCGCGCCATTCCTGACGGGCAGCTTTTGTCTGGGAATCGGCGGTCCAGACGTGAATACCGGAGCTGACACCTACGCCGCCAAGAATCGTTTTGTTGGCCGGGATCCACAGATATGCAGCGTGAGAAGCGGGCTGGCGCAGCTCAATTTTTTCACCGTCGACGGTGAAGGTTGTCTCGTGCGTCACCTGCGGCACGAAGACTTCTTTTGGCGCGCCATCTTTCAGGATTGGGCCCCAGTATTTGAGCTTCTCTGCTTTGGTTTGGTTGATATGGTCGACGACCAGCGGCGTGGCTTCAATTTTTACCTGCGGGTACGCTTTAACAATGGGCTCCAGGCCAAAGTAATAATCCGGGTCACCGGCGGTGATAAGCACGCGGGTCAGCTTTTTGCCGCTGTGTTGAATCATTTTCACCAGCGCCTCGCCGTCTTTAACGCTGAACTGGGCATCAATCAACGTGGCTTCCGTTGGGCCGCTGATCAGCGTAGAGGTGACCGGGAAGACGCCTTTGTCCTGAGGGTTGTAGACGTCCAGCGTCAGCGGGGCGGCAAAGCTTGCCGTGGAGAACAAAAGGGTGGCCGCGGCCAGGGTCTGTGTCTTCATCTTTTTCTATCCTGATTAACTGAATCAATGTGCCCGTTTGGGAATGAGAAACAGTGTAAATTGCATTTTGTGAATCGTAATGGCCTTATTCAGGTAAGATAAGTTTCATAAATCGAACAGATGGGCGAAAGAATGGACAGAATCATTGCTGCAAAAGTCTATACCCGCATTTGTGAACTGGGCAGCCTGAGCGCCGCGGCGCGGGCGTTAAATATGTCCCGGCCGATGGTGAGCCGCTATCTGGAGCAAATGGAGCACTGGGCGGGAGAGCGGCTGTTGCATCGATCCTCCCGCAAACTGACGCTAACACCGACCGGTGAGCGGGTGCTGCAGCAAACCCGAGCGCTCAACGAGGTAGCGGAAAGTATTGCGGCGCAGAAGCAGCAGGATTTGCCTTCGGGGACTCTGCGGGTGGCCTGTTCCCAGTTTGGCGCCCGGTATTACATTGTGCCTTTCTTGTCTGACTTCCTGCGCGACTACCCGGACGTGAGGGTGGAGCTGCACGTCAGCAGCCAGGCGGTGAATATGATTGAGGAGCGTATCGATCTGGCTATTCGCATCACCAACGATCTCGATCCCAATATTATCGCCCGCCGCCTGGGGGAATGTGACTCCCGGCTTTATGCCTCGCCGTCCTACATTGAGCAAAGGGGGATGCCGCGCACGCCGGGCGATCTCGCGCACCACAATTGCCTGCAATATAGCTATTTCCTGCGCAACATCTGGCAAATGGTGGATGAAAACGGTGAGCCGCTGAACGTGGAGGTAAGCGGTAACTTCAGTGCCAATGACTCCGTGGTGCTGATGGATGCGGTCGCGGACGGCGTGGGGATTGCGATGCTGCCGGTTCAGGATGCTAAGCCGCGGTTCGAGAGCGGGGAGCTGGTCAAAGTGCTTGAAGCTTATCCGCCGCGATCGATGGGGATCTACGGTATCTATCGGAGCCGAAGCTACCTGCCCGCCGCGTTGAGGCTGTTCCTGGCGGCGCTGTCGGACAGGCTCGCAAAATAATTTAAGAAAAACCTTAGTTACGGGTAGCCATGCCGTTTACTTTTTGCGCCAGGAATGTTCTGATCTCGCGGCGAAAAAGTGAGGGGAGCAGCAATGTTTCAATTAAAACCGGGCAGCCTGGCGATGATCATCGGCGCTCGTACTGCCGCTGGGCGGGTGAATATTGGTAAAGCGGTAGAACTGTTCGGGCTGTGTCAGCCGGGGGAGCGCTTTGTTAATCCGGTGACAGGCGTGGTAACACAGCTTCCGCCGGAGGCAAACTATCCGCTTTGGCTGGTGACCGGCGAGGTTATCGCCTTTGATGGCCGCCAGGGCTACGCCTTCGTGCGTGCCGAGCATTTAATGCCGCTGGACAAAGATTTTTCCCCACAGGAAGACGAGCTCCATCTCAGCTATTGATCCCGGCAGTGACGTAAAAAGTCGGCCAGCACTAGCGCATGGTTCTGGTCGGTATTTTTTGCGCCATAGAGCAATGTCAGCGTGCCGTGTTCGCCGTGTCGGGCAAGCGCCTGGGCTGCGTCCTGATGTTGCCTAAGCTCTTGCCTGTAGAGCTTGCTGAAGGCGGCAAAGTCGATAGTTTCGCTGTGAAAGGCTTGGCGTAGCTCGTTCGAGGGCGCCAGTTCCTTCGGCCATTCATCGTAGTGCAGGTCGCTTTTTTTCATTCCTCTTGGCCACAGTCTGTCCACCAGCACGCGGTAGCCATCATCTTCAGCCGGGTCTTCATAGACGCGTTTACAGCGGATCATGCTCTCTCCTTATCGACGGCCTCAAGCCTGCTCAGCAAGAGTGGGACCTGATGGTCCGCAAAGACTTCGATGCCGTGCTGGCGCAACAGTGCTGCCGCGACGCCCTGACCCGGGATTGTTTTGCCTGCAAAGTGGCCATCGTAAATCTTCTGACTGCCGCAGGTCGGGCTGCCGTCAGTAAGAATAGCAAACAGGCAGTTATTCTCCCGGGCGGTTTGAAGCGCGAGCCAGGCGGCAAGAAGATAAGGTTCGGTGACGTCTGCGCCGTCGCTTTCCAGAATGGCGGCATGTCCGAGTAAAGCGGCTTCACCGCTGCCTCCACTAAGCTCTGCGGGGAGGCGAGGTGTTGGCAGCCCGGCGGCGAGTTCAGGACAGTGGATAACCAGGCGGCCTTCGGCCTGCAGTCGGGCGAGGGCTGCGCCAGTTTGTGATTTTTCGCGACCATCATAGCGGACCTGAAACCCCATCAGGCAGGCGCTAACCAGTATTTTTGCTTTCATTTTTTTCTTCGATGAAATGAACCCGATACGTTACTACATTGTTTGTCCGGGTGGAAAGCGGTGAAAGACTGCCAATTTTTGCGGTTGCCAGTGCAAAGCAAAACGCCTACTCTATCATTCCTTATGTTGTTCTCTTCCCTCAAACATAAGGCCAACCAAAGCATGTCAGACACACAGTTGAAATCCACTTTACGTATTGCGCTTGTCGGCGATTATAACCCGGCGGTGATTGCACACCAGGCCATTCCTCAGGCGTTAGATAATGCGGCCGCCGCGCTTGGCGTCAGCGCGGATTATGACTGGGTCTCCTCGCTGGAAGTGTCCAGCCCTGAAGATCTGGTGGGCTATGACGCCATCTGGTGCGTACCTTCCAGCCCTTATCTGAATGAAGATGCCGCTTACCTTGCCGTTCGCTTTGCGCGAGAAAACGGCGTGCCTTTCCTCGGTACCTGCGCCGGGTTCCAGTATGCGGTGGTGGAGTATGCGCGTAACGTGCTCGGCTGGGAAGATGCAGGCCATGCGGAAACCGCGAGCGAGGGGCGACTGGTAATTGGCCGCCTGAGCTGCTCGCTGGTGGAGGTTTCAGACAGCATCTCGCTGCTGGCAGACTCCATCGCCGGGCGAGCCTATGGCAAGACGGAAATTGAAGAGGGCTACCACTGCAACTACGGCATTGCGGAGCTGTTTGCCACCGCCCTTGCCGGTGAACCCCTGAAGCCGACCGGCTGGGATAAGCAGGGTGAGATTCGTGCGGTTGAACTTCAGGGGCATCCGTTCTTTGTGGCAACGCTGTTCCAGCACGAACGTAATGCGCTGAAAGGCAGACCATCCCCTTTGGTTGAGGCGTTCCTGGCCGCCGCGGAGAGATAAATTCGGGGTTTAGGGGCGCGGGTAACAGCCCTCACCCCGACCCTCTCCCAAAGGGAGAGGGAGAAAACATATGTCGGGGAAAGTGCTCCCAGGTAGCTTTATCTATTCCCTCTCCCTTTCAGGGAGAGGGTTAGGGTAAGAAAACAGAAGCGACATGCGGTTGAAGTCACCGTCGGATATAAAGCGATGCCCTGGCTCCTGCTTAAATCGCATCATAGACCTTATCTTTACCGAGGCTTAGTCGCCCGAAGAATCAAAAAGGCCGGACGGCGCATCTCTTTTGCCAGACGTGGATGCTGTGTCAGGGTTTCTGCCGTCGGTTTGGTTTCCAGCATTCGGGTGAGGGCGAAGCCGCTGTCGAGCAGGGTATTGACATAGGTTTCCGTGGTGCGGTGGTACTTTTGCACATCCTCCACGAACCAGCTGGTGTGGCGTAAGCCTTGCTGGTGATAGTGGTTCACCGGCCAGATAACCTCTTCTTTATAGGGTTGCCAGCCTACCGGGAAGGCGGTGCACATTGGGTGTTCCACGGAGAAGATAAATTGCCCGCCGGGTTTTAACGCAGCAAAGATAGCGTTGCTCAGGCGGGCGAAATCTTCGAGGTAGTGCAGCGCCAGCGACGAAATCGCCAGGTCCCAGGTTTCACCCTCCGGCGAGAATTGCTCCAGCGGTAAATTGTGGTAGCTGATGTTTCTGTCCTGGGTCGCGGCTCGCGCCTGGGCGAGCATCTTTTCCGAGATATCAAAACCCGTCACGCTTGCCGCCCCGTGGGCGCGGGCGAAGCGGGCAAAGTCGCCAAAGCCGCAGCCCAGGTCGAGGATCTTCAGGCCATCCAGCGCGGGCAGCAGGGAGTAAAGCTCGGGGATCTCCAGCAGCCCGTTAAGGCCAGAGTCCTGCTCCCGTAACTGACGGTAATTTTCAAAAAATACCGGGTCGTCGAAAATGTTCTGCGGTGCCGATGATGCCATTCGATCCTCCTTGGGGGTCTGTTCAGGCCACGGCTTTCTCCGCCGCGCCAATCTCTTTCTGGCGTCCAGCATAAGCCCCAAAGACGCCCATGACGACCGAAAGTAGCGCGCAACCTAATAAAGGGATCGCCCAGCTGCCGGTAATGTCATGAATCTTCCCCATCACCGGCGGGCCGAAGGCGGCCAGAAGATAGCCTACGCACTGAGCCATGCCGGACAGCGCCGCCGCCTGATGTGCGGAACCGGTGCGCATCCCAATGAAAGAGAGCCCCAGAATCATCGCCGCGCCGGAGCCAAAGCCGCCGAGCGACACCCAGAAGATGGAGAAGGCCGGCAGCAGCCACAGGCCGAGCGTCGCCAGACACCACAGCAGCGCCATCAGAGCGGCAATTCCGCGCTGGTCTTTCAGGCGGCTCAGGATCAGGCCGACAAACAATCCCGGAATGGCGGTGGCGAGCTGCAAAATACCGTGTATCGACCCGGCCTCGGCTTCGTTGTAGCCGTGGCTGATCAGAATGGAAGGCAGCCAGCCGATAATCACGTAATAGACCAGCGAGTTAATCCCCAGATACAGGGTGACCTGCCAGGCCAGCGGCGAAGACCAGATGCCGCGGCTGTGCAGCGCCGGGTTGCCGGACAGATTCATTACCGTGCTGCTGCCAAGCTGCGGCAGCCAGACAATCAGCGCCAGCAGCGGGAAGATCATCAGCGACAGCATGGCGCCGGACCAGCCGAAGCCGTGCAGGGCAATCGGCACCACCATCACCGAGCCCAGCGCGGCGGCCACGCCCATCGTGAGCGAGTAAGCACCGGTGAGTTTGGCGACCTGGCCGGGGAAGTCGCGCTTAAGCAGGCTGGGCAGCAGCACGTTGCCCATGGCGATCCCGCAGCCGATGATAGCCGTGCCGATATACAGCAGCGCGGCGTGGCCGGCGGAGCGCAAAGCAATCCCGGCGCAAATGATCAGCAACGCACCAAACAGGCTGCGCTCGGTACCAAAGCGGCGGGCGATCCCGGCGGCAAGCGGGGAAACAACCGCAAAGGCCAGCAGGGGCAGGGTGGTTAAAATCCCGATCTGCGCGGTGGACAGCGCAAGTGCATCGCGCACCATATCCAGCAGCGGTGCCGCGCCGGTAAAGGTGACGCGCAGGGTGGTGGCAATCATCAGAATGCCGAGCAGAAGCAGAGCGCGGCTCTTTTTGCTCGCTGAAGTCGTGGAAGTCATGTGTCTGAGTCCTGAAAAACGGTAAAACAAAGATACACGCTTCTGCCTTTTTACGAATCAAGCTAAAATGACAGATTATCGCTAAATTCGGACATGCTATGGAACGTGACCTGGATCTCGAAGGGTTTGACCCGGACAGCATCGTGACGCCCGCGCTGGCGTTTCGCATTCGCGCCGCGCAAACCTATAACGAAAAGCCCATCCACACCCATCGAAAAGGACAGCTGATCCTGGCGCTCCACGGCGGTATCACCAGCGAAGTCACCAACTCGATGTGGATGGTGCCGCCGCAGTATGCGGTTTGGGTGCCGGGGAAAATGCCACACAGCAACCGGGTGACGGCGGACGCGCGGCTCTGCTTTTTGTTTATTGAACCGGAGGCGGTCGCCATGCCGCAGGAATGCTGCACGCTGAAGATCTCGCCGCTGGTGCGGGAACTGATCCTGCGCCTGTCCAACGTTCCCCATGAATATCTCGAATGTGCGCCCATTCAACGGCTGGTGCAGGTGCTGTTTGATGAGCTGCCTAATCAGCCGGTGGAACAGCTCCAGCTACCGATCTCCTCACACCCCAAAATACGTGCGATGGCGGACAGCATGGCGAAAAACCTGAAGGAGAAGAAAACGCTGGCCCAGTGGGCGGACGACATGGCGATGAGCGAGCGTAATCTGGCCCGACTGGTGGGGAAAGAAACGGGGCTGAGTTTTCTGCGCTGGCGGCAGCAGATGCAGCTCATCGTGGCGCTGCGGTATTTGATAAGCGGGATGACCGTGCAAAACGTGGCGGAGTCGCTGGGGTACGACTCCACCACGGCGTTTATTACCATGTTTAAAAAGGCGCTCGGCACCACGCCAGGGCGTTATTTAAGCACCCTGGGCGGGGACGATTTTACAGACTAGCCAGCTTAAACTGGGACACGGCGGTATTCAGCTCATAGGTCTGCGCCAGCAGCGATTCGGCCGCCTCGGAGGCCTGATTCACCATCGCCGCGTTTTGCTGGGTGGTGACATCCATCTGGCTGATGGCCGTGCTGACCTGCTCAATGCCGCTGCTTTGCTCATCGCTGGCGTGGGTAATCTCCACCATCAGCGCAGCGACGCGCTTCACGTCCTGCACCACGGTGTTGATGGTCTTGCCCGCTTCGTTTACCAGTCTGCTGCCGCTGGCGACCTGATTCACCGAGTCTTCAATTAACTCTTTAATTTCTTTGGCCGCACTGGCGCTGCGCTGGGCCAGGCTGCGCACTTCGCCGGCAACAACCGCAAAACCGCGCCCCTGGTCACCGGCTCTGGCGGCTTCTACCGCCGCGTTCAGCGCCAGGATGTTGGTCTGGAAGGCGATGCTGTCGATAACGCCGATGATATCGGTGATTTTGTTGGCGGAGCTTGAAATGCCGTCCATGGTTTCCACGACCTGGGCCACTACCGCGCCGCCCTGTTCCGCGCTTCTCGAGGCGGTATTGGCCAACTGGCTGGCGCTTTGGGCATTCTCTGCGTTTTGCTTCACCGTGGCGGTCATCTCTTCCATCGACGACGCCGTTTGCTCCAGCGCGCTGGCCTGTTCTTCGGTGCGAGAAGCCAGGTCAATATTGCCGCTGGCAATCTCGCTGGAGCGGGTGGATATCTGGTTGCTGCTTTCGTGCACCAGATGGATGACCATGGTGAGCTGCTGGCACATGGTTTCCATCGCGGCCATGACGCTGCTTCTGTCGCCGTCGCGCACTTTCACTTCTCGGGTGAGATCTCCGCAGGCCACGGCGTTGGCAATCTCGGCCACTTCACTTGGCTCGCCACCCAGTGAGCGGAAAATCGTGCGGTGAACCCACCAGCCGACAACCAGCAGCAGCAACACGGCGGCACCGGAACCGATCAGCTGCCATTGCGTGGAGTTAATGCTGCTGTGTTGGGCTTTTTCTACCGCGTTATCGGCATACTCGGCGGAGGCTTTAACGAAGGATTCAATGCCTTTCTGGTGGGCGAAAAAGTCTTTATCGGCCGCTTTCAGCTTTTCAAACAGCGGCGTCGGGGCGCCCGAACGAATAAGCTCCACCAGGTCATTGGCATCTTTGATCATTGCCATCCCGGCCTGGTATTGTTCCCCGAGCAGATTCTGCTGCAGCTCAGGTGGCAGGGCGGCCTTCCAGTAATCAACGCGCTGGTGCCATTGCGCGCTGAGGCGCTTAATTTCGGCATCGGCCTGATCGACGCTCAGCGTGCCTTCCACCACGCGCGAAAGCACCAGCCGCAGTTCAATCAGGTAAATCGGTGCGGGCTTGATGTCAGACATCAAATCCTTTGCCAGCAGGCCGCTTTCGGTGCTTTGGGCGCTTCGGTGGCTGCCGTAGAGTGAAATGGCGGTAACCAGGGCGGACATCAAAATCGAACAGCAAATTAATAGCAACAAATTGTGAGCCAGTGATTTCATTTTGCCTCTCCTATTATTTGAAAAGCTTATCGGCCCAGGAGAAGGGAAACTTTTTCACCAGATCTGAAAGCTAGCGGGTGAGTCACAAATTTATGCCATAAATCGCCAATTTTTTATTTTTAAAATAATCACTTAACTCAATTATTTGTTAAATCTATAAGTAAAAGATTTAACGTAGAATTAACTAATATGTTTTCTGCATATGCAATGCAGGATTAAGCATTGGCGAGGGAAAGGCGCTTGTGCGAGCGTAAAGGCATAGCTCGCTCACAGACGGGATAACAAGGAAAATCAATGGCACAGGTAAAGGCTTTAACGCACACAACTTCACACACAACAGCGCAACGTAAATTAACGCTCTCTGCTTTGGTTCTGGCCCTGTCCGGCCTGGCCTCCGCCGCGGTTCACGCAGACCAGCTGGCGGATATTCAAAAAGCGGGGGTGGTTAAAGTGGCCACTTTTGACGCAAATCCACCTTTTGGCTCTATAGATGCTAAAACGCACGATATCGTGGGCTATGACGTTGATTTCGCGAAAGCACTGGCTAAATCTCTGGGCGTTAAGCTTGAGCTGGTGGCCACCAACCCGGCGAACCGTATTCCGCTCCTGCAGTCCGGTAAGGTCGACCTTATCGTGGCGGATATCACCATTACGCCGGAACGCGCCCAGGTGGTGGATTTCTCTACCCCTTATTTTGTGACCGGGCAGCAGTTCCTGGTCCCGGCTTCCGGGCCGGATAAGCTTGAGGATTACGCGAAAGGGCGCGTGGGTGCGGTGAAAGGCACCACCGGAGAACAGGCGCTGGTGCAGCGCTTCCCGTCAATTCGAGTGCTTTCTTATGATGATATCCCACTGGCTTTTACCGCGCTGCGCAACGGTAACGTCCAGGCGATCACTCAGGACAGCACTATTCTTGCCGGGCTGCTGGCCGAAGCGCCGGATAAGGCGAAGTTTAAAATTCTGCCGGACTTGCTGAGCAAGGAAGAGATTGGCGTTGGCGTGAAGAAAGGGGAACCTGCCCTTTTAAAAGCGGTTAACGACGAGCTGGTGAAGCTGGAACAAAGTGGCCAGGCAGAGCAAATCTACAGCGCCTGGTTTGGCCCCGACAGCAAAACCCCGCAGCCGCGCAGCTTTAAAATTGTAGCCAAATAATATGTTTAAACGACCGCCTCTTTTGTCCGCAGCTTCGGCTGCGGATTTTTTGCATCTGCAGTCCGCCAGCGTTGAATTTCGCAAAGTGAGTAAAAATTATGGTGAAACATCCGTCTTGCGCGAGATAGACCTGACTATCGCGGCCGGAGAAGTAGTGGCGATTTGCGGCCCGTCCGGTTCGGGGAAATCGACGCTGATACGGCTCATCAACCAGCTCGAAACCCTCAGCGATGGCGATATCTTTATCGATGGCAAATCCACCCGAGCGCTGAATAACAGGACGCTGCGCCGCCTGCGAAGCCGAATCGGGTTTGTGTTTCAGCAGTTTAACCTTTACGCCCACCTGACGGCTGAGCAGAACATTACGCTGTCGCTAACCCACGTTCACGGCTGGAAGCGTGAGGCGGCGCATGAGCAGGCTCTGGCGCTGTTGGCCCGAGTCGGCCTCGCAGACAAAGCGCAGCACTATCCGGCGCAGCTTTCAGGCGGGCAGCAGCAGCGCGTGGCGATTGCCAGGGCGGTGGCGTCATCGCCGCAAATTATCCTGTTTGACGAACCGACTTCGGCCCTCGACCCGGAGATGATCGGTGAAGTTCTGCAGGTGATGAAGGATCTCGCCCGCAGCGGCATTACCATGATTGTGGTCACGCATGAGATGCAGTTCGCGCGTGAAATCGCCGACCGAGTGGTGTTCATTGACGGCGGAGCCATTCTCGAGCAGGCGGCCCCGGCGCAGTTTTTCCGCTCGCCGCAGCATCCCCGCGCCCGTCGTTTCCTGCAAAAGGTACTCGACCCGCTACATGCCGGGGCCGAATCATGAACAGCTACTTTGACTGGGCGGGGGTGTTAAGTGGAGCACCGCGAGCCTGGCTTATCTCCGGTTTGCTGACCACCGCGTGGGTGACGTTAGCCGGGATAATCATTGCGACGTTGTCTGCCGTGTTGTTGCTGGGGCTTCGGCTCGCCGGTGGCCGGGCGGGACGCTATTTCACGGCAAGCTGGATCTCCATTTTTCGCAATACGCCTTTGTTGGTACAGCTGCTTTTCTGGTATTTCGCGGCGTGGAACGCGCTGCCGCAGAGCTGGCGCGGCTTTATTAATGACGATCACAGCTGGTCCCAGCTGCCCGGCGGCATCTGGTGGCTGACGCCGGAGTTTCTCTGCGCGGCGTGGGGGCTAGGGGTTTTCACCTCGGCATTTTTGGTGGAGGAGATCCGCAGCGGGTTGCAGGCGGTACCGAAGGGGCAAACCGAAGCTGCACTTTCTCAGGGCTTCTCTGAGTGGCAGCTTTTTCGCACCGTGCTGCTGCCCCAGGGCGTGGTTAACGCCTGGCAGCCGGTGGTCGGGCAATATCTCAACCTGATGAAGCTCTCCTCGCTGGCCACGGGCATCGGCTTTGCCGAGCTCACCAGCCAGGTGCGCCGTATCGAAAGCTACAACGCCCATGCGTTGGGCGCTTTTGCCGCAGGCACGGTGCTTTATCTGCTGCTGGGACTGGCGATGAGCGGGCTATTTACACTCTTTGCGCCGGGGAAACGCGGGTTACGTAAACCGGAGGTACAGCATGATCGCTAACATTTCGGTTATTACGGACAACCTCGATTATTTGCTGTGGGGAAGAATGGCTCAGGGCGAGCCGGGCGGCGTGTTGCTAACGCTGATGATGGCCGTGGGCGCTGGCGTGCTTGCCCTGGGGCTGGGGTTATTGCTGGCCTGTGTCGCCTGGCGCTACGGCGGTATTGTGCGGCGGGTACTTTTCATTTGGGCCGATTTGATCCGCGGCATTCCGCTGATTTTTGTTATCTTCTGGCTCTATTTCCTGCTGCCCGCCATTACCGGGCGTGATTTACCGGGGCCGTTAACCGTCACGCTGGCGCTGGCCTGGTTTACGTCTGCGGCGGTGATGTACACCACGCTGGCGGCGCTGAATGCGCTGGCGAAGGGGCAAAATGAGGCGGCAATTGCCGGCGGGTTTACGCCATGGCAAACGCTGAGGTTAGTGCTGTTGCCTCAGGCGCTGCGCAACGCTTTACCGTCGTTTGCCGGGCTGTTTATCTCGCTCATCAAAGACACGTCGCTGGCGTTTATCGTCAACGTACCGGAGCTGACAACCGTGGCCGGGCAGGTTAACAGCCGGGTACAAATTTACCCGGCGGCCATTTTTATCTTTACCGGTCTGGTTTATTACCTGCTGTGCAGCGCGCTGGCCTGGCGCATTCACCGCTGGCAGCGGCAGGAGGCTACTGCTTACCCACAATAAGGGAAACCAGCCCGGCGGCGATCAGCGGCCCGACCGGCACGCCACGGAACAGGGCGACGCCAAGGACGGTGCCAACCAGCAGACCGCCTACCAGGCCTGGCTGACTGCCCATCAGCGTCACGCCGCGCCCGCCGAGCCATGAAACCGCAATCCCGACGACAATCGCCACCAGCGATTTCCAGTGGGTGAAAGAGTGGATCAGGTTGCTGGCGGGCAGGGTGCCGCTGGCTATCGGGGCCATCACGCCGATAGTCAGAATAATGATCCCCACCGTCAGGCCCTGTTTCTCAATCCACGGAAAAAAGGTGTTCAGCGGGGTGACGCGCACAATAATCAGCACGAGGATGGAAACCGCGACGGTGGTGTTATGGCTGACAAAACCTAATCCCGCCAGCGCCAGAAGGATCAAAAGTGTGGGGTCAAAATCATGATATATCCTTGCCAAATAAGAGGTTTTTAACTTTTATTGTTGTGGCGAATGGCCGACAGTTATTCTGTGGCCGTTCATCATTCTGTCATTTTTGTGGTCAATAATTGAACGATATGACAGCGAGCAATGGCTTGCGGGAGAAAAGGATGGGCGATCCAGCGTTATTCGACACGATTTGCATCACTGCCGCGTTCCTCGGGATCGCTTCGGTATTGGTGCTGTCTGTCCTTTATCTCGAACGCCTCGGGTAGCTATTCGGGGCGGTGAAAATTGACCAGCTCCGGGCGCGCAATGCGCAAATAATCCTGCGTATCCATCACCACTGACTTTTCCAGCAACCCTGCATTGAAGGCAATCTCTGAAAAACGCTCGAAAATAGACGGGTCGGCCACCAGCCGGAGCTGAGCGTGAAAGCTGAATGGCGGGATAGCGCCAAACACACATCGCGTTAACTCATCTACTTCCGCCGGGCTTGCCAGCGACGCTTTCAGGCCGCCCAGATGCTGCGCCAGCAGGCTCAGATCCGCCTGTTTGTCCGCCGCCAGAATCGCCAGCACGTGCAGCTTGACGCCGTTGCCTTTGACTTTGCAGACCAGCGCTTTTGCGCCCTGGCCAAGTTCGGTGCCACGGATTGCCGAGACTTCTTCACATTTCCCCGCCGCGACATGTTTTACCACACGGTAGCGGGCCTGCTGTTGCTCGAGTAAATCGATAAGTTGCTGATGGACGTCTTCGCCTTTTGCGTGGGATGTCATTGCACTGCCTCTTGTCGTCTTTCTAAGTCTCTGCTTTGAATTTTCATCCTATCGCGATAATAGTTATCTGACATGCAAAAATTCGGGCAAAAGATGGCTAATAATGTACTGACGCAGATGGGAAATGCCCTCGTGCGTGAATGCGTTTTTCAGGGAAAACCTGCTGTTGAAAAGCGAGATGCTTCCGAGGTTGAACTCGATTTTTATCAGCACCACGCCTCCGTGTTCAGGGCGGAGGGACCTGGCATTCCCGACGTTTATTCCCTTAACCGCCAGGCACGACGGCTGATCATCGAATTTATCCCGCAGCCTTGTTCACTGGAAACGCTGACTGCCGACCCCGATTTGTATGAAAAGCTGGCGTTGCTCCATCATTGCCAGATGAAACCCTCAGGGACATTCAGGCGGCATCAGTGGAGGGATGAGCAAATGGCGTTGGCATTAAGCCTGCTGAAATTGCCCCCGGAGCTCGAAGCAGTTTTGCATTATTTCAAAGCTCAAAGTGATGTGCTTTTCGAGCCGCAGCAATGGGTGTCGGGGGATTCAAATGCCGGAAACTGGGGACGCCGAGCCGGGAGAGAGTTGGTTTTATTTGACTGGGAGCGCTTTGGCCGTGGGAGCCCGGCGATAGATTTGGCGCCTCTGATTAAAGGAATGGGGGAACCGGCCAGTATTCACCTCATGGTAGCGCGATATCAACAAGTGGCACCTCAGTGGTCGAAGTCACGCCTGACGCGTCATGTGCTTTTGGCTAAAGCCTGGCTGGTGGTAGAAGTGCTGAATCTTCTTTCCCACAGACACCCGCAAATGTTAACCCGGTATCTTGAGTGGTATCAGGCTAACTTGCCGGCCTGGTTGCCACAGGCCCAGCATGTATGGCGCTCTACGTTCGCTTAGCTTAGCCAGCCGTATTCGGAATAAATCTCGCCGTTGATAATAGCGCTGATGGCTTGTTTAACATAGGGCACGGTGTTCTCCGGCAACTGCCTGATATTTACCCATAGCAGATCAGAATGCTTATTCGGCTCGGCGATATAAGGCTCGCGCTGCCAGTCTGAACAGAGAAAGAAGTGGCCCATCCACGAACGATCTTCGGTTTTAACGTGCATCAAGTGAACTGACCTGAGGGCTTCGGTCTCAATGATCACCCCCGTCTCTTCGTGGGCTTCTCTGGCTGCGGCATTAAGCAGCGTTTCACCGCTTTCAAGACCGCCTGCGGGCAGGCTATAGAAGCCGTCCATCCAGCCGGTGTTCGCTCTGCGGATGAGACAAATTTCGTCTCTGCGGCGCAGGACAACAAATACGGCGACGGAAAGCCGATAGCGTTCTCTTTTCATCATTTTAGACTCTTGTTTTTACGGTCTGTAAATATATACAGTGTTGTCGGCCAGGCTCAACGCAAGAACTGGTAGGGTGATAAGGGGCAATGTCAGTGAGGTATGCGATGTCGGGTTTCAAACTAGAAATTTCTGATCAAATCAGCGAGGAGTATTCGCTGCCCATCGAAGCGGGGCTCGGTGAGTTTAACGATGCGATGAGTGGGATAAACGATCGCCAACCGCTGGCGGTTGTGGTTCGCAGTTCCGAGAGTGGGAAAGTTGTTGGTGGGATGTTGGGGCGTTCGTCCCTCGGTGTACTGTTTATCGATCTGTTTTATTTACCGCCTGAGTTAAGAGCGCATGGATTAGGCAGCGAGATCCTGAGGACGTTTGAAACAGAAGGGCGCAGGCGCGGCTGTGTGGCTGGTTTTTTATATACCATCAGTTTCCAGGCTCCGGACTTCTACCGCAAGCATGGCTGGGAGGCATTTGGCAAAATTGACTGTTTACCCGAAGGCACCAGCCGATATTTTATGAAGAAAACGCTGTAATTCAGAAACAATAAAGGCCGGTTCTGGCCGGCCTTTATTGTTTGCGCAGGCCTTAAATATCGTCCACGGTATGGCCCACAACAATCTCTAAAGCATTGCGATAAACGTCGCACATGACGACGTCTTGAGTCGTTTCCAGGGCGTCAACCAGCCAGATAATGATCGCTTTATTGGAAACGCTCTTATTGGCAGCCAGAATGGCGGTGACGGCCTGACTGATGGCAGCATTTTCCTCTGCGTGTCGGTCTGCTGTGCTTCTTATAAAGTCGGATAATGCGTGGTCTACGATTCCGGTATGCATTGCAGAGGGATTAGAAATTAGCTGTGTCATAGTCATTCACCGTTTTTCAGTTGTTGGCCATGGGCCGCTAGTGGACATTATTTTCGTTAAGCCGTTGAGTCTTAACTGCGCCTGAAAGCGCTTTTTTTTCTGTCTTTCCTGTCAGACTCTGGGAAATATTCCCCTCGATTTCAGCGATAATTTTCTGTAGCGCGTTACGTCGCCGTACTTCTTGCTCCGATATAAACATCGCTTCTAACCTGGCAACTAAAGCGCGGGTATTAATTGCGCTGTTGCTGTTCAGTAACGACAGCGCTGCTTCGCCGATAATCTCGTCCGTTAATTTTTCATCGTCGCTTCTCTTCACTTCGTTACTCCTGATTTCTTCGCCGGGGGTTAAATACCGCTGGCATGAAGTCATTTGCCGGAGTCTGAGAATGAGGAAAATTCAGCATTTATACTTCAAGGTGACTCTCCCACCAGGGAGCGTACGCATTACTCTGATTGAACTCCGGGCTGGTTATTCGCTAGCGAGTAAAAAGCATGCCCAACAGAGCCTGATAGTGTTTTTCTTCTTCCGGTTCAGAAACGCGGTCGAGTCGCGAGAGCAATTTGGTACAGATCGCTTTTCTGTTCAGATTGCGGCCATCGCTGAGAATTTCGAGCACAATTTGCCCCATTGTTTCCTGCTGAGACGGCGGCACAACGCGGCTAAAATAGCGCGCAATGTCATTTTCTACGCTGTTCTGACCTGGTGTAAAAGTGTCCTGTCGCATAAGTTGCTCCTGTAAATTCACACGTTGCAAGATGTTAACTAAGTTATGCAATTGCTATAAAAACTGTACACAAAGGTGTATTAGTTTGCCTGTTATTTTTTAACTAAAAATGCTAATCTTTATTTATCAATTGGTTATAATTTAAATTTTTTAACTTATCGATACGTAAAATTGTACATTTTGACTAAAGGTAAATGGCGAGCAAAACATTCCATGTTGTTAAGTTGTTTAGACTTTGTTGAGTATGTGGCGACGTCAGGACGGGGATCTGTTAAGTTACTCCCTTAACCTTTCGCTGGAACCCGCCATGCTCACGACAGTTATTTACCGAAGCCACATCCACGCCAGCACGCCGTTTGAGGTTTTGGAGGCGATGGTCTCCGCGGCAAATGCAAAAAATATTGACGCTAATGTGACGGGGATCCTGCTATTCAACGGCAGACATTTCTTTCAACTCTTGGAAGGCCCGGAAGAGAGCGTGCAGAAGGTTTATCACGCTATTTGTAAAGACGATCGCCATCACAACATTGTTGAATTGCTCTGTGATTACGCCCCGGCCCGCCGCTTTGGGCGAGTGGGCATGGAGCTTTTTGATTTAAGAGAGCACGATAAAAACGATGTCTTGCAGGTCGTTCTGGAAAAAGGGACTAGCCGATATCAACTGGCTTACGATGACCGGGCCTTGAGTTTTTTCCGGACCTTCATCGAATCGACGGAAAAAGAGAACTATTTTGAGATCCCTCCGGGTGATGCGTGGGAATTTATTCTCGATGCGCCGACTCATTCGGCATCAAGTCCACAAACGCTGCATAAAAAGATAGTTTTTCAACCGATTGTCGACCCAATGGCTCGTACTGTCGCGGCAGTAGAGGTGTTAGCCACGGAAGCTAATTCAGCGCCAGAGGAAGGGGGCGATGTTTACCTGGCTGAACTGCTGAACGCGAAGGCCGCTTTCACCGCAGCATGCGCCGCTAATATTGGCGTGCAAACGCTATGCATCAATCTGCTGCCGATGACGCTGGTCATGATTCCTGACGCCGTGGAACAACTGCTGGCGGATATTGAGGCGAACGGGCTTGTTCCCGAGCAGGTGGTTATTGAGTTTACCGAAAGCGAAATCATGCCGCAGATGGATGCGTTTACCGACGCTATCAGGCAGCTTAAATCGGCCGGTATCAAGCTTGCGATTGATGATTTTGGCGTCGGCTTTGCTGGGCTACAGCTGCTGGCACAGTTTCAACCTGAAAGGCTGAAAATTAACCAGTCGCTGATTCGGGGCATTCATAAAAGTGGGCCACAGCAGGCGATTATCCAGGCCATAATCAAATGCTGCGCCTCCCTTGAAATTGCGGTTTCAGCCACGGGTATTGAGCAACCGGAAGAGTGGATGTGGCTCGAGGCGGCCGGTATTTCTCACTTCCAGGGGAGTTTGTTTGCTAAACCCTGCGGGCACGGCGCTTTCCGTATTGCCTGGCCGGAGCGTAAAGCAGAGTTGTGATATCTGCCGCGTGTCGTGCCTCAAAGGCATCAGATTTCACTTGTACAACTCGTAAAAAAATTGTACACATTGAACAGATTGAGTGATGTTTCAATGGAGACGTGGGATCTGTGTACGGGGAGGGACACTATGGCCTATTACACTATCGGTGATGTAGCAGAGCGATGTGGTATCAACCCGGTCACCCTGCGAGCCTGGCAGCGCCGCTACGGCTTGCTGAAGCCCCAGCGTAGCGAGGGGGGGCATCGCCAGTTCGATGATGCGGATATTCAGCGCATCGAAGAAATCAAATACTGGATGAGCAAAGGCGTTTCCGTAGGCAAAGTGAAAGCCCTGCTGGAGCGCAGCCACGTGCCGGAAGAGCAGCTGTGGGTAACGCTGCAAGAAGAAATGATGCTTCTGGTCAGGAAAGTTAATCCTGGAAAGCTGCGTGAGAAGATTACTTCTCTCAGCCGGGAGCACAGCGCAGACTTACTGATTGATAACCTTTTGCTGCCCGTGAGGCAAAAACTTAGCCAGGATGAATCCACGGCTTTGTTGATGCGCAGCCTGCTGGATGGCGCGTTGATCTGCCATTGTGCCCAGAGCCTGGCGGCGGCGCAGAACCAAAGTTTGGGCGACATCCTGCTGATTGGCTGGCAGACGGACGATCGGGCTGCGTTATGGCTGGAGGCGTGGCGCCTGTCCCGCAGAGGCCTGACCGTGAACGTATTTGCCGAGCCGGTGGATACGTTGCGTCCGGAGCTTTTCCCCGGGCAGCATATTTTCCTATGGGCGGGAAAGACGTTATCGACAGCCCAGCAGGAACAGTTGCTTCACTGGAAACAGTGGGGATACGACATTGAGCTCCATCAATAAGCAGGCGTCAGCCTGATTCAGGTTATTCCCCCGTTTTCTTTTCTCTCAGGGATAAAAAGCCGGTGAAGCGCCGGCTTTAAGCTTTTCCTTATCCGCTGCAAACCGATTCGTTTCAGGTACACCTTTCAACGTGGGATAGCCTTAAAAACATCCAAAACGCCTTCTCCAAATGTTGAAGGCTTGTCATTTCGCGCACCCTATCCGGTTTTGCCGGGCCCGCCATAACGCGTTTATCCATCAATAAGTTAATTAAAAAGCAAGAAACAGAGTTTTTATGGCATAGCCTGGACATAGGCTTACGGATAAGCCGCTGAAATCAAACGGCGACACGCATCAAGAAAATGAACAGAAAGATTCAAAATGAGTTTCGGAATCTCATTAATGAAATGGGGAAAGTGATGAAATTACTTGAAGGTAAAGTCGCTGTGATTACTGGCGCCTCGGAAGGTATTGGACGGGCTGTTGCTATTTTGTTTGCTCAGCATGGCGCTTCGTTGATTCTGAATGCGAGGAGTCAGGCACCGCTGGATGCGCTGGCGGCGGAGCTTCGTTCCGTTGGCAGTGATGTCAGGATTTTTGTCGGGGACGCAGGCGAGGAGCAAACGCATGCTTCAATCGCCGCCCTGGCTGCTGATGCATTCGGCGGTATCGATATTGCGGTCAATAATGCCGGTACAACGGGCACTATCCGTCCACTGGCAGAGATCACCCCTGACGAATGGCAGCATACGCTGACCGTTAACCTGACAGCGGGTTATTTCGGTGCCCGGAGCCAGATCCCGTTGATGCTCAAACGAGGTGGGGGTTCTCTTATTTTTATCTCCAGTTTCGTCGGTACCAGCGTAGGTCTGCCGGGAATGGCCGCATATGCGGCAGCTAAGGCCGGGCTGATGGGGCTGGTGAAGGGGCTTACCGCAGATTATGCAGGACAAGGCATCCGTGCCAATGCCTTACTGCCTGGAGGAACGGAAACCCGAATGGCTGGTGATGAGCATCAGAAAGCCTGGGCTGCGGGGCTGCATGCGTTGAAACGTCTGGCACAGCCGGAGGAGATAGCCAGCGCGGCACTGTTTCTGGCGAGTAATATGTCGAGTTTTGTGGCTGGTTCAGCCTTGTTTGCTGACGGGGGAAACGCTGCGGTTAAATAGGAAGCCGCTTGAACATGATTTTTTGAGTGTCGGGCGATTTCTTGGAAGGCACTGAATGCATGAACCTGTTGCCAACTGAATCCGTTTGGCAACAGGTTTTCATCGTGCAACTTACTGATTTTTAACTAGCTATGAGAGTCTGAAGTCTGTTTTTGGAACAGTTCCCGGAACACAGGATAAATATCATCCTGATCCCGGATATGCTGCATCGCGAAGTTCTCGAAAGTGGCCTGCAGATTTTCGTATTCCCGCCACAGGGTCTGGTGCGCCCGGCGGGTGATTTCGATGTAGCTGTAGTAACGCACCACTGGCAGCAGTTTTTTCGCCAGGATCTCATGGCACAGCGGCGAGTCGTCTGCCCAGTTGTCGCCGTCCGAAGCCTGCGCGGCGTAGATGTTCCACTGCGCCGGATCGTAGCGCTCCTGCACCACTTCATCCATCAGCTTCAGGGCACTGGAAACAATGGTCCCACCGGTTTCCTGTGAGTAAAAGAACTCGTGTTCGTCCACCTCTTTCGCCTGGGTATGGTGGCGAATATAAACCACCTCCACGTTTTTATAGGTCCGGCTCAGGAACAGATAGAGCAGGATATAAAAGCGCTTGGCCATGTCTTTTGTCGCCTGGTCCATCGAACCAGAGACGTCCATCAGGCAGAACATCACCGCCTGGCTGGAAGGTTCCGGGCGTTTCTCGTAATTCTTGTAGCGGAGATCGAAGGTGTCGATAAACGGCACGCGGGCAATTTTTTCCCGCAGCTCTGCAATCTCTTTGCGCAGGCGTTCCTCTTCCAGCAGCTGAGCGGGTTCGCTGCGGCTGACGGTGTCTAGGGTCTCTTCGAGTTCGTGTAGCAAACGGCGTTTACCCGCGCTCATTGCCGTACGGCGAGCCAGCGAGTTTTGCAGCGAGCGAACAACGCTGATATTGGCCGGGACGCCGTTAGAGGTGAAACCTGCGCGATGGGATTTAAATTCGGTGATCTGCCGGTGCTGGTTACGTTTCAGGTTCGGCAGCGCCAGATCCTCGAACAGTAAGTCGAGATATTCATCTTTGGAGATCTGGAACACGAATTCATCCTGGCCTTCGCCGTCCTGGCTCGCCTGACCCTGGCCGCTTCCACCGCCGCCACCTCCGCCCTGCGGGCGCTCAATGCGGTCGTTTTGTACAAAGTGGTCGTTGCCGGGATGGACGCGGTGGCGCAGGCCACCGCGACCCTGATGAAACATCGGTTCGTTGATATCCTCAATGGGGATGGACACGGATTCGCCGCTGTCCACGTCGGTCACCGAACGCTTGTTGATGGCCCCGGAAATCGACTGTTTGATCTGCGCCTTATAGCGGCGCAAGAAGCGCTGGCGGTTGACCGCGCTCTTGTTTTTGCCGTTAAGCCGCCTGTCTATGAAGTAGGCCATAGTTCCCCCAACTGCTTATGCCAGGTGCGCAAACAGGCCACGCCGCCCGGCGTGACCTGCATGAAACTCCCTTAAGAAGACTTACGGACCCGCAGATACCATTCACACAGCAGGCGAACCTGCTTGCGGGTGTAGCCTTTCTCCATCATCCGATCGACAAAATCATCGTGTTTCTTCTGCTCGTCGGTGGAGGTTTTGGCGTTGAACGAGATAACGGGCAGCAGCTCTTCGGTGTTCGAGAACATTTTCTTCTCGATAACCGTGCGCAGCTTCTCGTAGCTGGTCCAGTTTGGGTTACGACCGTTATTATTGGCCCGGGCACGCAGCACGAAGTTGACGATTTCATTGCGGAAATCTTTCGGGTTGCTGATCCCGGCCGGTTTTTCAATTTTCTCCAGCTCCGCGTTCAGGGATTCGCGGTCAAACAGCTGGCCGGTATCCGGGTCGCGGTACTCCTGATCCTGAATCCAGAAATCAGCGTAGGTGACATACCGGTCAAAAATGTTCTGCCCGTACTCTGAGTAAGACTCGAGATAGGCGGTCTGGATTTCTTTGCCGATAAATTCCGCATATTTCGGAATCAGGTAGCCTTTGAGGTACTCCAGGTATTTCTCTGCCTGATCCTGCGGGAACTGCTCGCGTTCGATTTGCTGTTCCAGCACATAGAACAGGTGCACCGGGTTAGCTGCCACTTCAACGTGGTCAAAGTTGAACACGCGGGAGAGGATTTTAAAGGCGAAGCGCGTCGAGAGCCCGTTCATGCCTTCATCGACCCCGGCGTAGTCCCGATATTCCTGGTAGGACTTGGCTTTCGGATCGGTGTCTTTCAGACTTTCCCCGTCATAGACGCGCATTTTCGAGTAGATGCTGGAGTTTTCCGGCTCTTTCAGGCGCGACAGGATAGAGAAGCGAGAAAGCGTTTCCAGGGTGCCCGGGGCGCAAGGCGCGTGGGACAGTTCGCTGTGGTTGAGCAGTTTCTCGTAGATTTTGATTTCTTCCGAGATGCGCAGGCAGTAAGGCACCTTGACGATGTACACGCGGTCAAGGAACGCCTCGTTGTTTTTGTTATTGCGGAAGGTGACCCACTCGGATTCGTTCGAGTGCGCAAGAATAATCCCGTTGAACGGCAGGGCAGAGATGCCTTCCGTGCCGTTGTAGTTGCCCTCCTGAGTGGCGGTCAGCAGCGGGTGAAGCACCTTGATGGGCGCTTTAAACATCTCCACAAATTCCATGATGCCCTGGTTGGCCCGGCACAGCGCCCCGGAGTAGCCGTAAGCATCCGGGTCGTTTTGCGCGTGGTGTTCCAGTTTGCGGATATCCACTTTACCGACCAGCGCAGAGATATCCTGGTTGTTCTCATCGCCGGGTTCGGTTTTGGCAATCGCAATCTGCGCCAGAATGGACGGCCAGACTTTCACCACGCGGAATTTGGTGATGTCGCCGCCAAATTCGCTCAGGCGTTTGGCTGCCCACGGCGACATGATGGTGCCGAGGTAGCGGTTAGGGATGCCATATTCTTTTTCCAGAATGGAGGCGTCTTCCTGCGGGTTAAACAGGCACAGCGGATGGTCGTTGACCGGGCTACGTTCGCCGTTGGCGCTCAGCACGTAAATAGGCACGCGCTGCATCAAGGCTTTCAGGCGCTCGGCCAGGGAAGATTTACCGCCGCCCACCGGCCCCAGCAGATAGAGAATTTGTTTCTTCTCTTCCAACCCCTGAGCCGCGTGTTTCAGGTAGGCCACGATCTGTTCGATAGCCTCTTCCATGCCATAAAACTCTTCAAACGCCGGGTAACGGGCAACCACCCGGTTTGAAAAGAGACGGGACAGCCGTGGCTCTGTGGCAGTGTCTACCATCACTGGCTCACCAATGGCCGTCAATAGCCGTTCTGCCGCATTCGCGTAGGCACTGCGATCTTGTTTACAGATAGCAAGAAATTCCTGCAGTGTGAACTCTTCGTCCTTGGCAGCTTCATAACGCTGGCGATAGTGATCGAATATATTCATGGCATGCCGTCCTTTCGTTTTTAGCACAGGTTAAAGAGCCGTTGGTATGTGTAATAGAGGCTCCCCGGAAGACGTCTGCTAAATGAACAGCAACCCTTGTGCCAGGTTGATACCGGGCGCTCACGCCGCCGTCTCAGCGTTTCACCTTCCTAAAATAAAGCGTAGATGGCATTTGCAAAACTTGCATACGGCCAACGCTCAATTTCAATGACATATCAATAACTCATCCTAAAAATTTCGTATTTGAGATAAGCGACAGTGTTTGCTTTCATCTGGCTGACATAAAGCTGAAAATCCGCCGTCATCTGATTGCGGGAAGCTAAAAAGTTGGTTGAAGGTTGTGACTAAGTAAATTATTTGGGATGGGAGCCAAGGGCGGTTACACTTCCTGCGCTGATTATTTGATTAAAGGACTGAAAGGATTGTGACCAAATTCAAAATTCTCGCATTAGGCGTACTGTTAGCCTCTTCCGTTACCGCTGCGCACGCAGAGGGCCCATGGTCTATCGGTGCGGGGGCGCTGGTTTCGCCAAACCCTTACAAAGGTGACCAGAACCGCGTCTATCCGGCGCCTCTGCTGGGCTATGAAGGTGACAATTTCTACTTCCGCGGGTTCAACGCGGGTTACTACTTGTGGAATGACCAGGCCGATAAGCTGTCCGTCACCGCCTATTATTCGCCGCTGCATTTCAGGCCGAAAGACAGCAATTACGACAGCATGCGCGCGCTGGACTACCGCCATTCTACCGTGATGGCGGGCCTGTCCTGGGTGCATAACACCGACTATGGCTTCCTGCGTACCGTGCTGGCCGGGGATATCCTGAACAACAGCAACGGCATCACCTGGGATACCGCCTGGCTGTACCGCTACAACGCGGATAGCCTGACGGTCACGCCGGGGATTGGTGTCGTGTGGGACAGCAAGAATCAAAACGACTACTACTACGGCGTGAGCGGCAAGGAGTCCAACCGCAGCGGCCTGAACGAGTACGACGCGGGTAACAGCTGGTCACCGTACGTTGAGCTGTCCGTCAACTATAAGCTGAACGCCGACTGGAACGTGTTCGGTATGGGCCGCTACATGCGTTTGTCCAAAGAAGTGACCGACAGCCCAATGGTCGACAGCAACTGGACTGGTGTGCTGCTGACGGGCGTGAACTACAGCTTCTAATAGGTGCAATCAGTGCACTAAAACGGGGCGCTTGCGCCCCGTTTGCTTTTTAATGGGGCAGAGGTTGACGGCCTTTGCCCTAAGCTGGTGAAAGTCGCTTAGCCTTTCTTCGCCACGCTGATGGTCTGGCTCAGACGGGTCGGTTTTTCCGCGCTGGCTTTCTGTTTTTTAGATGCGCAGGCGGTTTCTACGCAGACGAAGGTTTTGTAGCCGTCGTCCGGCATATCGCCCATCGAAACGGACAGCGCCGGGCCTGGGTTCCAGCCCACCACGTTGTAATGATGGTGATGAACCACGTTCAGGATGCGCTTCAACTGGCTGGCATCATGAATGACGCTGCACTCTTCCGGCTCCAGATAAAGACGATCGGTGCGGTCAGGGAAGGTTTGTACGCCGTCGGTCAACTGGCCCGGGGCTTCATTCAGCACTTTATCGATATACGGATTACCCAGGCCGCTGACCTTCACATCTGCGATATCGCCGACGTTGAAGTAGGTGTGCAGGGCAGAGGTAGTTTCGAACTCACCGTGTGCTTCCAGCTCGATTTCACAGGTTTTGCCCAGCTTGAAGCGGGCATACAGCGTGAATTCATGCGGCCACAACTTCAGCGTCTCGGCATTGTTATGCAGCTCAAAGGTCAGCACCACGCCGTTGGCGTCTTCATTGTGCGCGCTCAGCGTCCACGGCTGGTTGCGGGCAAAACCGTGCGCCGGCAGGCCTGGCTGCTCCGCCGGACCAAACCACGGCCAGCAAATAGGCACACCGCCGCGCAGCGCTTTGCCTTTATGGAACGGGGTGATGTCGCTCAGCCACAGCACCTCATCTTCACCGGCAGGCTGCCAGGAGAGCAGGTGTGCGCCCTGAAGTGCGAAAGATGCCCGAACCTGGGGGTGATCAACGACGATGACGTCCAGTTCATCGTTTACGCGGCGGGTAAGCACAGGGGTAATTTGTTCGACGACCGGAAGTGCAAAAATTTTATTAATCATTTCTTTTTTCCTTAGTCCTGGTGATTTGAGCCAAAAAAAAGAGCGACCGAAGTCGCCCTTTAGGATCAGGTTCTCATCTCAACTTATTTGGAGATGTGAGCGATCAGATCCAGTACTTTGTTGGAGTAGCCAGTTTCGTTGTCGTACCAGGAAACCAGTTTCACAAAGTTGTCGTTCAGTGCGATACCAGCTTTAGCATCGAACACGGAAGTCAGTACTTCGCCGTTGAAGTCGGTAGACACTACGTCATCTTCGGTGTAGCCCAGAACGCCTTTCATTGCGCCTTCGGAAGCAGCTTTGATTGCTTTCTTAATTTCTTCGTAAGAAGCAGCTTTTTCCAGACGAACGGTCAGGTCAACAACGGACACGTTAGGGGTAGGAACGCGGAACGCCATACCAGTCAGTTTGCCTTTCAGCTCTGGCAGTACAACGCCTACGGCTTTAGCAGCACCGGTAGAAGAAGGGATGATGTTCTGAGCTGCGCCGCGGCCGCCGCGCCAGTCTTTGTGAGACGGGCCATCAACGGTTTTCTGAGTTGCGGTGGTAGCGTGAACGGTGGTCATCAGGCCTTCAACGATACCGAAGTTGTCGTTGATAACTTTAGCCAGTGGAGCCAGGCAGTTGGTGGTGCAGGATGCGTTGGAAACGATGTCCTGGCCTGCGTATTTTTCGAAGTTAGCACCGCGAACGAACATTGGGGTGTTGTCTTTGGAAGGACCAGTCAGAACAACTTTTTTCGCGCCAGCAGTGATGTGCTTACGTGCGGTTTCGTCAGTCAGGAACAGACCCGTTGCTTCAGCAACAACGTCAACGTTCACTTCGTTCCACTTCAGGTTAGCCGGGTCACGTTCTGCGGTAACACGGATAGTTTTACCGTTAACAACCAGGTTGCCGTCTTTAACTTCTACAGTACCGTTGAAACGACCGTGAGTTGAGTCGTACTTCAGCATGTAAGCCATATAGTCAGCGTCTAACAGGTCGTTGATTGCAACGATTTCGATGTCAGAACGTTCCTGAGCAGCACGGAAAACGATACGGCCGATACGACCAAAACCGTTGATACCTACTTTGATAGTCATAGTATTCCACCAGCTATTTTTTAGTGAATAAAAGGTTGGCTGTAAAATTACAAAAACCTTACGCAGCGTCAAGCGGAATCGTGTCAATCATTGCGACAAATCAATCCTGTGACCAGGGTTTGTACGACTGAACGCCTCACGCTTCCTTTTGGGCTTAAATCCAAATGGGGACGATGCGGGGGATTTTAAACGCCAGTCCCAACAATAATGTGATTCACGTCACGCTTTGTGCCGTGCCAGAATTTCAGGGCTAAGTTTAGAACAAAAAGCAGCACGGTGTTGTTAATTTTTTGTTAGAATGGGGCCGTGAGCTGTCCCAATTGAACTGACCGAGATGTACACCTATGTCTAATCAATTACCCCCTGATTCAAATAAGAAAAACCTCAGCGAGATGCAATACTACGTGACCCAGAAGCACGGCACTGAACCGCCGTATTCAGGGCGTTTACTGCATAATAAGCGTGACGGGATTTATCACTGCCTGGTGTGTGAGGCCCCGCTGTTTCTTTCGGAAACAAAATACGACTCAGGCTGCGGCTGGCCAAGCTTCTACGAGCCTGTCAGCCCCGATGCCATCCGCTATCTGACCGATAATTCCCACGGCATGGAACGCGTTGAAATCCGCTGCGGCAGCTGCGACGCGCACCTGGGCCATGTGTTCCCGGATGGCCCGCAGCCGACCGGGGAGCGGTATTGCGTTAACTCGGCCTCGCTGAGCTTCACCGACGGGCAAAATGGTGAGCAGGTTGAGGGCTGAAGAATCGATTCAGCTAATTATTCTGCGACGGGGTGCCCAATGAGCAATCTGGATGAGATGTTGAGCGTGATGACGCCGGAGATTTATCAGCGCCTGGCGACCGCGGTCGAGCTGGGAAAGTGGCCTGATGGCGTGGCGCTGACCCAGGAGCAAAAAGACAACAGCCTCCAGCTGGTGATGCTGTGGCAGGCGCGCCACAACACGGAGGCGCAGCACATGACTATCGACACCAATGGCCAGATGGTGATGAAGAGCAAACAGCAGCTGAAAGCGGAGTTTGGCATCGAGCCTGCGCCGTTTGTAACGATGAAGCTGCAGTAAACAAAAGGGAGACTCACTGGTCTCCCTTCGTTTTTCTGCGTCAACCGCTATTTAGCGTGATCGATGCCCAGCGACTCGGCGAGCTGTTTCGCCAACTGGTTGTTGTCATCCGCGCCGTATTCCCAGAACATCGCGCCGCCCAGCCCCTTCTCCTTGATGTACTCGGCTTTGATTTTCACCGAGCGCGGATTCTCATAGGAAATGGCAAACAGCGGTTTACCTTCAGCAGACTTCAGCGTCAGGTACGGCACCTTCGCGTCGTCATCCCACTCTTCGGTGAAGCGCTTCTGCGGGTCGTTCAGCATTTTCTTCACCAGGTCGTTGTATTTGACGTAAGTGTCTTTCGTCAGATCCACGCCCAGCGCGGTTTTAAACAGCTCCAGCTCACGCTCGCCGAAGTAGGGCTGTGTGACAGGGTTTTTCTGCGCGTCTGGTTTTGACCAGTCAATGCCCGGCTCTACGGCACGCTTAGGTACGCGGCCATAGAAGCCGATGCCGAGGTTCATCTGCGCTGGTTTCAGCCCGGCTGCGAGATAGTTATTTACTACGAAATCAGCGCTGTACTTGTCGGCTTCGGCCACGGTCGGCCACTTTTTCGAATCATAGAGATTCGAGTTGAAGTACTGCGTACCGTACGCCATGTCGTAGGTCATCAGGTTGATGTAGTTCAGCACCGGCGCAATGGCTTTCACATCAACCCAGCTTTTCGGGCTTTCGGCATTGGCCCCGACGGCAATGGTAACCAGTTTTTTGTCGCCCACGGCTTTGCGCAACTCTTTCAGCAGGGCGGTGAAATTATCCCGGTCGGCGTCCAGCTTATCCACCAGGCCCCAGGCGCCATTTACCGGGAACTCCCAGTCGAGGTCGATCCCATCCAGGCCATATTTGTCCATCACTTCCTGCACCGAGCGGATAAACACCGCGCGGTTTTCAGGCGTTGCTGCTGCGGCAGAGAAACCGCGAGCCCCCCACCCACCAACGGACAGCAAGATTTTCAGCTGTGGATTCTGTTTCCGCAGTGCCGGCAGGGTTTCAAGGTCGGAGACAACTTTTGGGGAAAGATAGATTTGATGCAGTTTTGACGAATCTTTCAGCGCTTCGTTGGTTTCGCCTTTCTCGTCGTTATAAATCAGGCCAAAGGAGTAATTGAGGTGGGTAATCTGGCGAACATCAAGCTTATTGATATCCCCCCCGGGACCGGCAGTGACGTCGCCGCCGCCGTTGAAGTAACCCACGGAAAGCAAAGATTCAGCCTGCGCAACGCCGCTGCAGGCGAGCGTCACCGCGGCCACCAGCGGTAACATTTTACGTGTGAATGACATAATGATTCCTCTTTGACGGGCACAACATAAAAGCTCCCCGGCCACGCTTAACAGACGAAAACGGCGGAAAGCGAAATCAGCTAACATGCTGAATAAATTCACTGAATATGATTATGAGAGCGCTCCCAGGCTAGGGCGAGCAAAAAAAGCGTAGATTGTGAGCGGAATCGATACAAAAGTGTGGGGCAGGGGGCCGCCCCTACGATTATTGGCAGGTAAAATCGGCGAAGGTCATTAGCGTGGCGCCTTCAACCGCCATCTCCTGGAATGCCTCCAGGCTGCTCTGGGGCCGCAGGTTCACGCCGCGACAGCCATCGGTGATGACTATCACTTCATAACCCAGCTCCAGCGCGTCAAGCACGGTAAATTTCACGCAGAAATCCGTTGCCAGCCCCAACACCACCAGGCTGCTGATGTCGTGCTCGCGCAGCCAGGCATCCAGCTCGGTTTGCTGCCGGTGGCCGTTATCGAAAAACGCGCTGTAGCTGTCGATAGCCGGATTTTGGCCTTTATAGACGATCTTATGGACGCCGGAAGCCTTCAGCAGCGGGTGAAGTTTCGCCCCTTCGCTGTTCTGAATGCAGTGATCGGGCCACCAGGTTTGCGCCAGGCCGTCGAGCATGCCCTCAGAAAAAGATTCAGTGCCTTGCGTACTGGCGAAACTTCCGTGCTTTGCCGGGTGCCAGTCTTGAGTGGCAACCACGTTTTCACCGCGGGCGTTAAACAGTTCGATAAGCTGGTTAGCGACCTCAACGGTGCTGTCACCTTCCGGGACCGCGAGCGTGCCACCGGCACAAAAATCGTTCTGCAAATCAATCAACAGCAAAGCACGTCGCGCCATTGGCGTTCCTTATTCGTCGGGGGTGAGTTCACCACGCAGGTTGCACGACATGGCATCACGGATCGCCTGGGCATCCAGACCCTGGCTCAGCAGATAGTGAAGCTTGGTTAACGTCGCTTCCACCGTCATATCAAAGCCGCTGATAACGCCCGCCTGCGCCAGCGCGTTGCCGGTAGCATAGCCGCCCATGTTCACTTTGCCGGACATACACTGCGTGAGGTTAACCACCACGATGCCGCGCGCGCTAGCTTCCTGCAACTCTTTAATGAACGCGCCCTGCTGCGGGGCATTACCCACGCCGTAAGAACGCAGGATCAGCGCCTTGACCGGCTGACGCAGGAAGTTGCCCACGACGTCGGCAGAAATGCCTGGATAGATGGTGACTACGCCAATCGGCTGCGGCGTGATCGGGTGAACAATCAGTTCGCCTTCGCCGTGCGGGGCAGGCGGCGTATTCAGCTTGCGGATGTGGATCCCGGCTTCCAGCAGCGGCGCAAGGTTAGGTGAAGCAAAGGCATCAAAGCCGTCGGCATGGGCTTTGGTGGTGCGGTTCCCGCGATAGAGACGATTGTTGAAGAACAGCGTCACTTCGTTGATCGGGTAGTTGGCTGCCACGTACAGCGAATTAAGCAGGTTGATTTGCCCGTCAGAACGCAGCTCCGCCAGCGGGATCTGTGAACCCGTGACGATCACCGGCTTGCTGAGGTTCTCCAGCATGAACGAGAGCGCCGAGGCGGTAAACGCCATTGTGTCCGTGCCGTGGAGGATCACGAAGCCGTCATACTCGTCGTAGTGGGCTTTGATGTCGTCGGCGATGTGCTGCCAGTCTTCAGGCGTCATGTCCGAAGAGTCCATCAGCGGATCGTATTCGTGGATCGTGAAGTCCGGCATTTCCGGGCGGTGGAATTCAGGCATCATCGCCAGCTGGCGCTGAAGATGGCCGGAAACAGGAATGTAGCCGTGTTCAGAACGCTGCATCCCGATAGTACCGCCGGTGTAGGCAACGTAGATAGATTTCTTTGGCATAGTTTTGCTCGAGGCTTTCGATATTTGCGGCAGAGTATAGAGAGGATGACGGAAAAAAAAAGCCCGGTTTAACCGGGCTTTGATTCATTTGAGTAAATTAACGCACATCGCCGCAGGTGAGGCAGAAGGCGTAACGGTTTTGCGGATCGTTCATGGTGCCGAATTTGTCATTCTGGGCCTTGACCGCCAGCGCGGCATCCGCCAGTGGCGCTGGCAGGTAAGCCTGAATGGCCTGCGGCAGCGCGGCGCGTACCGAGCCGGTCATGGCGTTAAAGACCATGTCGGTGAAGGTCGCGTCATCCTGCCAGAACGCCAGGTGCCAGCTTTTCAGCTTCGCCAGCTCGGCGGCTTTGGCCACGGCGTCGTCAAAGTCACCCAGGCTGTCCACCAGGCCGTTGGCTTTGGCATCTTCCCCGGTCCAGACGTGGCCCTGAGCAATCTGATCGATTTGCTCCGGCGTTTTCTTACGGGACGTCGCCACCAGGCCAATAAAGCGCTTGTAGCCGTTATCGATGCTGAGCTGCATCATCTGCTGTACTTCAGGCGGCAGTTTCTTGGTCACGGCCACGTCGGCCAGCGGCGACGTTGATACGCCGTCGGTATGCACACCAATCGCATCGAGGGTGTTTTCTACGGTGTTGATGACACCGAAAATACCAATCGAGCCGGTCAGCGTGCTTGAGTTGGCGATGATGTAGTTCGCCGGGGTGGAGATCCAGTACCCGCCGGATGCCGCCATGCCGCCCATGGAAACCACAATTGGCTTCCCGGCTTCACGCGCAGCCACAAGCTCTTCACGGATGGTTTCGGACGCAGTGACGCTGCCGCCAGGGCTGTTCACGCGGAAGACGATGGCTTTCACCTTCGGATCCAGACGCGCTTCACGGATCTGCATGGCCGTAGTATCGCCGCCGACCTGGCCCGGGGTTTCTTCCCCGTCCATAATCGCGCCGTTGGCGAAGATCACCGCGATGGCATCGCCTTGCTCAGACGGTTTTTTCACGGTGTAGTCGTAAATACTGGTGTAGCTAAAGTCTTTGTTGGCTTTGCTCCAGCCGAACTGCTTCACCAGTGCTTTGTCTACAGCAGCACTGCTCGCCAGCTCGTCCACGAGTTTATTGTCCAGGGCATATTTTGCGGTGTCGCCACCCAGTTTTTGCAGGTTATCCAGCAGCGCCTGAGCGCCAGGGAAAGCCTGCTGAGCGGTGATCTGGCGGTTGGCCGCGATGGTGTTCAGGTAGTTTTGCCACAGCTCGCCAATCCAGCGGCTGTCCGCGTCGCGCGCGGCAGGGGACATATCGTCGCGGATATACGGCTCAACCGCTGATTTGTAAGTGCCGACGCGGAAGACGTGCGTTGAGACCTTCAGCTTATCCAGCAGGGTTTTGTAATACAGCGCGTTGGTGGCAAACCCGTGCAGGTCAACCATGCCCTGCGGTGAGAGCCAGATTTTATTGGCAAAGCTTGCCAGGTAGTACTGACTCTGGTTATAGCTGTCGCCCATGGCATAAACCGGCTTGCCGCCGTCGCGGAACTCGCGCAGCGCTTTACCGATGTACTGCATTGACGGCTGGTCGGCCCCGGCGAAATCTTTCAGATCCAGCACGATGCCGGTGATATTGCGGTCGTCTTTCGCCTGACGAATGGCGTCGACGATGTCGAACAGGGAATTCTCTTGCAGACGGTCAGAGCTGGCGCCCACCAGCTGGCGGCCAATCACGCCCAGCTTATTGCTGACCGACGGTTTGTCTACCACCACGCCGGTGATATCCAGCAGCAGCGCCCCGCGCGCAGGTTCTGCAGGCGTGCTTTTTACCTGCATCCAGATGCCGACTCCGACCAGGATCAGCAGGATAAGGAACAAGTTGAGAATAAATTCCCGAATAAAATTAAGCAGACGCCAGGTCCACTTAAAAAAGCCGCTAATAAATCGCCCAATGGTGCGCATGTTTTCTCCATAACCTTCAACAGGGGTATTACCCGCACGCCGCAATGAAGCTGGCTAAAGCGGCGAAAGTAAAGGCTATCCTAAAGAGAGGGCGAGGAAATGTCAGCAGGAAATCGGGGCGGCGCTGTAACAAAAACTACGGCTGTGTTAATTTTGTGAATGAAAATCATTTAACGGACTGGGGCAACCTCCGCGCTTTGCCAGTCATTTCCTGTCAGTAAGGGGCTTTTAAATGGATGCACTTGAACTTTTGATTAACCGCCGTAGCGCCTCCCGTCTGGCCGAGCCGGCTCCGGCGGGTGAAGTGCTGGAAAATATTCTGCGTGCCGGGATGCGCGCGCCGGACCACGGTACGCTCCAGCCGTGGCGCTTTATTGTTATTGAAGGGGAAGGGCGCGAGCGCTTTGCTCAGCTTTTAGAGAAAGCAGCCCTTGTGGCCGGCATGGATGAAAAAAGCGTTGAAAAGGCGCGTACATCGCCGTTCCGCGCCCCGCAAATCATTGCTGTGGTCGCGCATTGCGAGACTAACCATAAAGTGCCGGTGTGGGAGCAGGTGGTTTCCGCAGGCTGTGCGGTGATGGCGATGCAAATGGCGGCGGTGGCCCAGGGCTTTAACGGTATCTGGCGCAGCGGCGCGTGGACTGAAAATGATTTGGTGCGCGAAGGACTGGGTGGCCGCGAGCAGGACAAAGTGGTGGGCTTCCTCTACCTCGGCACGCCGCAGTTGAAAGCGTCGACGACCATCAGCACCCCGGATACTTCTGCGTTCGTTTCTCGCTTCTGATTGGACATTATCCTGCCGGGCGCTGACCCGGCAGGTTCCATTTCTTATTTCTTCTGCTGTTTCGCAAACTCGTCTTTCGCTTTCTGCAGTTGCTGCTGGAAGGCGGCGTTGGTATGCAGCGTGGCCACTACGGCAGATCCCACGACGCGAGCGGCATCAATATCGCTCTGCCAGTGGTAACCGCAAATCACCCGGCTTTGCCCCAGATCAAACCCGCGTTTCAGGATCTCGTTCTGGCGCTGCGGGTTGATTTCCGCCAGCACCAGCGCGGTAGCCCAGCCAATTGAGGTATGCCCGGACGGATAAGAGCCATTTTTCGACAGCTTATCCTGCTCTTTGGTGTTACAGGTTGGCACACCGTAGAAGGCAAACGGGCGGATGCGCATGTACTTTTCTTTTGCACCGCGCGTGGCGAGGTCACCGGCGTCCTCAATCATGTTGGTCAGCAGCTTGTGCAGTTCCGGCGCATCTTTTTCGGTAATTGGCGAGCCAAACGCGCCGGAGAAAGCGTTAGCCACGCCGCCACCGCTCAGGTTGGCATCTTCTTCGGCCAGCTTGCCGCGTTCGGTGGCGCGCAGCAGGCGGCCCTTCTCATACATCGCCTGATCGTTCAGAAACGCAATGCTGCCGATTTCAGGCGGCGGCGGCAGCAGCGCCAGGCTGTCAATGGCCTGGGCGTTGGTCAGGTAATAGAGATCGGGCTTGGTGGTGGCGTCATTTCCCGGAGGGGCAAGGGCAAAGGCCGCAGAGGAGAACAGGCCGGCAATACAGAAGGCTAATACGCGTTTTTTCATTGTTATTCCTTACATGCGTGGGTTGTCCAGATAGTTGCCTCGATGGTTGTAACATTACTGTCATATTTGAGTAAAAGAGCGCATCGGCAAAATGCGGCCTGGCTTCAAAAAACTTCCGCTTTGCCTGCTTAGTGAGCAACGGCACGCGAATTAGGACTGCCAGACTTACCACCAGGGCGTTTGAGCGCTACCATATTGGGTACAGAATTTGGCAAAGAAAGGAAAAGTCCATGAAGCAAACCGTTCGTTTGACCCAGTACAGCCACGGCGCAGGATGCGGCTGCAAAATTTCCCCGAAGGTGCTGGAAACCATCCTGCACAGCGAGCAGGCGAAGTTTGTCGATCCTAATCTGCTGGTGGGGAACGAAACCCGCGACGATGCGGCGGTTTACGACCTGGGCAACGGCACCGGTATCATCAGTACCACCGACTTCTTCATGCCGATCGTGGACGATCCCTTCGACTTTGGCCGTATCGCGGCGACCAACGCCATCAGCGACATCTACGCCATGGGCGGGAAACCGATTATGGCGATCGCTATTCTCGGCTGGCCGATTAATACGCTGGCGCCCGAAATTGCTCGTGAGGTTATCGAAGGCGGGCGTTTTGTCTGCCAGCAGGCGGGGATTTCTCTGGCCGGCGGCCACTCGATTGACGCGCCTGAACCGATTTTTGGCCTCGCAGTGACCGGCGTTGTGCCCACCGAGCGAGTGAAGAAAAACAGCTCTGCTGAAGCAGGCTGCAAGCTGTACCTGACCAAACCGCTGGGCATTGGCGTGTTGACCACCGCCGAGAAAAAATCCCTGCTGCTGCCAGAGCATAAAGGCCTGGCGGCAGAGACGATGTGCCAGCTGAACAAAGTCGGCGCGGAGTTTGCCGATATTGCGGGCGTGACCGCGATGACCGACGTCACCGGTTTTGGCCTGCTGGGCCACCTGAGCGAAATGTGCGAAGGCGCGGGCGTTCAAGCTGATGTCTGGTTTGAATGCGTGCCAAAATTACCGGGTGTGGAAAGCTACATCGAGCAGGGCTGCGTGCCTGGCGGCACCTCCCGCAACTTTGCCAGCTACGGCCAGCTTGTCGGCGAGATGCCGGAGGCCTGGCGCAATCTGCTGTGCGACCCGCAAACTTCCGGCGGCCTGCTGCTGGCGGTTCGTGCGGATGCCGAAGCCGAAGTCTTTGCGGCTGCCGAGCGGAACGGCATTAAGCTCAGCGCCATCGGTGAATTGAAAGAGGCCCGCGCTGGCCGCCCAATGATCGAGATCCGTTAATTCATGCGGCTGTTTATTGCGGAAAAACCAAGCCTTGCGCGAGCCATTGCCGACGTGCTGCCCAAGCCCCATCGTCGCGGCGATGGGTTTATTGAATGCGGCAATGGCCAGGTGGTGACCTGGTGCATTGGCCACCTGCTGGAGCAGGCGCAGCCGGACGCCTACGACGGGCGATATGCCCGCTGGAACCTCGCTGACTTGCCCATTGTGCCGGAAAAGTGGCAGCTCCAGCCTCGCCCCTCCGTGACTAAACAGCTCAACGCGATTAAAAAGCTGCTGGCTCAGGCAACCGAAGTAGTTCACGCGGGTGACCCCGATCGCGAAGGGCAGTTGCTGGTGGATGAAGTGCTGGACTATCTCCAGCTTGCCCCGGAAAAGCGCCAGCAGGTGCAGCGCTGCCTGATCAACGACCTTAACCCGCAGGCCGTGGAGCGGGCGATTTCCCGCCTGCGCGCCAACAGCGAATTTATTCCGCTTTGCGTTTCGGCGCTGGCCCGCGCCCGTGCCGACTGGCTGTACGGGATTAACATGACCCGCGCCTACACCATTCTCGGGCGCAATGCGGGCTACCAGGGCGTACTGTCTGTGGGCCGCGTCCAGACGCCAGTCCTGGGCCTGGTCGTGCGTCGCGATGAAGAGATTGAAAACTTTGTCGCCAAAGATTATTACGAAGTAAAAGCCCACATCGTGACGCCAGCGGACGAGCGTTTTGTGGCGGTGTGGCAGCCGAGCGAGTCCTGCGAACCCCATCAGGACGAAGAAGGCCGCCTGCTGAACCGCAAGCTGGCGGAGCACGTCGTCGCGCGTATCAACGGCCACCCGGCGCTGGTCACCGCCTATAACGATAAACGGGAATCGGAAATCGCGCCGCTGCCGTTTTCGCTCTCCAGCCTGCAAATCGAGGCGGCGAAACGCTTTGGGCTGAGCGCCCAGAACGTGCTGGATATTTGCCAGAAGCTGTACGAAACCCACAAATTGATCACCTATCCGCGTTCCGATTGCCGCTATCTGCCCGAAGAGCACTTCGCCGGGCGGCATGCGGTGATGAACGCCATCAGCGTGCATCAGCCGGATTTACTGCCGCAGCCCGCGGTGGATGCCGATCTGCGTAACCGCTGCTGGGACGATAAAAAAGTGGATGCCCACCACGCGATTATTCCCACGGCCCGCAGCTCTGCAATCTCATTAAGTGAAAATGAGGCTAAAGTTTATGGCCTGATCGCCCGTCAATACTTAATGCAGTTCTGTGCCGACGCCGTATTCCGTAAATGCACCATCGATCTGGATATCGCCGGAGGCAAATTTATCGCTAAAGCGCGTTTCCTTGCCGAAGCGGGCTGGCGGGCGCTGCTGGGCAATAAAGAGCGCGATGAAGAGAACGACGGCACGCCGCTGCCGGTGGTGGCGAAAGGGGACGAACTGCTGTGCGAGCATGGCGAAGTGGTTGAACGGCAAACTCAGCCGCCGCGCCACTTTACCGATGCGACATTATTGTCAGCGATGACCGGGATTGCGCGCTTTGTGCAGGACAAAGATCTGAAAAAGATCCTGCGCGCCACGGACGGATTAGGCACCGAGGCGACGCGAGCCGGGATCATCGAACTGTTATTCAAACGCGCTTTTCTGGTCAAGAAAGGGCGCTATATTCATTCTACGGAGGCCGGGCGGGCGCTGATCCACTCGCTGCCGGAGCTGGCCGCCAGGCCAGACATGACCGCGCACTGGGAATCAACGCTGACGCAAATCAGCGAAAAGCAGTGCCGCTATCAGGACTTTATGCAGCCGCTGGTGCATACGCTTTATGAGCTGATTCATCAGGCGCGAACCACGCCGGTGCGGCACGCATTTAAGGGTATCAAAGCCCAGGATGACGGAAAAAAAGCAAAACGTTGGGTCAAAAAAGAGGGAAGTGATGATGCCAGTAAAAAGCCTGCTCGCCGCCGTCGTGGGGCTAATGATGAGTCTGCCAGCGATGGCGGTGCAGTCCCGTCAGCCTGACGTTGACGTGGTGATCCCGCCGGAAGTGTTCACCAACAGCAATCAGCCGCAGACGCCGCCCTGCAATCAGTGCTGTATTTATGAAAATAAAAACTATTCTGAGGGGGCGGTGGTGAAGACGGAAGGCATTTTGCTGCAATGCCAGCGTGATGACAAAGTCTTAGGGACTAATCCGCTGGTCTGGCGCCGCGTGAAGCCATAAACGCCTTCAACAGTGGGACATCCGCCGGGGCGAGGGCATAGCCAAGCGCCTCCGGCGGTTCACACCAGACCAGCTCGCTGTGGCAGTGGGCGATGGGTTCGCCGCTAAAGGCCTCAACATGCCAGGCGTGCAGATGAATCATTCTCCCGCTCACTTCGCGCTGATGGCTGGCCACGTAGCCGCTAATTTGTGCCGTAATTCCCAGCTCTTCCAGGAGTTCCCGCGCCAGCGCTTCGGGCTGCGTTTCTCCCCTTTCAACTTTCCCACCTGGAAATTCCCACAGGCCGGGCTGATCGCCATTTTCAGGGCGACGGGCGAGCAGAATTTTGCCTTCGTGCTCGATAATAGCCGCGACAACATCAAGGTTTTTTAGCATGGGTGTCCATTTTCCGTGGGGCTGGCGTGGCATAATACTCGTCCTGAGATGCCAGCAAAAGAGTAACTGAATGATGGAAACGAAAAGCGAGCCCTGGATTGCCCCCCTTAAAACGCTGCCCAAAAGCCTGCGCCCGATTGTGGCGATGCAGGAGAAACATTTTGGCGCGGTGCTGAACCCGACCCGCTGGTGGGGGCGACTGCCGTATTTATTCTGGCTGGTGGCGCTGTTTGTCGGCTTTCTGGAAAGACGCCGGGCAAAAATCGACCCGGTGATTCGTTCGCTGGTGATGACCCGGATATCGCAGCTGTGCAGCTGTGAATTTTGTATCGACGCTAACAGCCTGCGTCTTGCAGAGCGTAGTCAGTCGATGGATAAGGTGCTGGCGGTGGCCAACTGGCAAAATGAGTCGATATTTAGTGAGAAAGAGTGGGTCGCATTGGCCTACGCCGAAGCGATGACCGCCACGCCGCCACAGGTGACCGACGAGTTAAAAAACAGGCTCAAGCAGCATTTCAACGACCAGGCGGGGACCGAACTCACCGCGCTGATTGCCTTCCAGAACCTTTCGGCTCGCTTTAACGCCGCACTGGATATTCCCTCCCAGGGGTTATGCCCGACGAAGGGAAAACGCTAGATGTTCGACAGCTACCTTCACCCGCGTATCAAACCCGTGCTTAATCGCCTGGCGGCCGTGCTTGATAAGCCCGCTATCACGCCGGACAGGTTGACGCTGGCAGGATTCGTGATTGGCGTGCTCACTTTGCCTTTTCTGGCACTGCAATGGTATGTCCCGGCGCTGGTTGCCATTATCTTTAACCGGCTTTTTGATGGCCTGGACGGCGCGCTGGCGAGACGCAGAGGGCTAACCGATGCCGGTGGCTTCCTCGATATTACGCTGGATTTTCTTTTTTATGCCCTTGTGCCGTTTGGCTTTATTCTCGCGGACCCGGCGCAAAATGCTCTCGCAGGCGCGTGGCTGCTGTTCTCTTTCATCGGCACCGGCAGCAGCTTCCTGGCGTTTGCTGTCCTGGCGCAGAAGCACGATATCGCGAATCCAGGCTACGCCCATAAATCGTTTTATTATCTGGGGGGACTGACGGAAGGTACCGAAACTCTCCTGCTGTTTGTGCTTGGCTGCCTGTTCCCGGACGGTTTTGCCTGGCTGGCGTGGATCTTCGGCGGGCTTTGCTGGCTTACCACGCTCAACCGCATCTGGGGCGGGTATAAGACGTTAAAACGACTGGATGACTCCACAGATTAATCCCCTCACCCTAGCCCCGTGGGGGAGAGGATTAGGGTGAGGGGGGAAGTCCTCAAGTCGGCATCAGTTCGGTTTACGCTCGCCGCTCACGACAGGATTTTTAGGGTCAGCGCTCCATTCGTACCAGCCGCCGTCATACAAGCCAACGTTCTTCCAGCCCATTGCCCGCGCGTACATCAGCGTTTCGGAAGCGCGCCATCCGGTTCCGCAGTAAAAAGCAACCTGCTGATCCGGCGAGATATTCCAGTTTTTCCACATCGCGGCGATGTCGTCCCCTGCCCGCATGGTACCGTCCGGATTATGGAAGTCTTCCATATGCGTGGAGTCAGAGCCCGCGTGGCCCCAGCGGGCGCCCGCAATCTCGCCTTTGGGCTTGATGTAGCTGTACCCGCTGGTGGTGCCGATAAATTCCGGCCAGGAACGAATGCTGACCAGAGAAGCATCTTTGCGGTGCAGCAGCGCGCGCGCCTGTTCCATGTCCAGCATCAGCTGAGGCTGGCCGGGAATCGGGGCACCGAAGTCGGGGGCTGGTGTTGGCTGGCTGGGCAGGCCACGTTCAACGGGCAGATCCGCTGCGCTCCACGTCGTCCAGCCTCCGTCCAGGAGACGGACGTCTTTCACGCCGGCGTACAGCATGATCGCCGCCACGCGCGCCGCCGCGTAGACATCACGCCCATACAAAATGACGGTCGTATCGTGCCGGATGCCGTGCTTCGCCAGCATGGTTTTCAGCTTGTCGTCGGACACTTTGTTCCACAGCGGCTCGCTCTCCACCTCTTCGGTGTTGATGTAGCCCGCGCCGGGAATATGGCTGAGCAGATATTTTTTCGGCGCGCCCCAGCCCGCTTCAATCACTTTCCACTCCCCGGCGGGCGCTGCGGTGACCGGTTTTTTATTCTGTAAATCATGGATCCATTGCGGGTACACCAGCTGCTCAAAATGCGCCAGCTTTTGCAGGCGGGAAGGATCCTGCAGGGCGTCGGTCAGCATTGCAATCTGCGTAAACCCCAGCTTTTCTAAGCGAGTTTTCACGGCCTGAGCGTCGCTACCATACAGCGCCATCAATCCGGTTTTGCTCAACTGATGCTGCTTAGCCCACGTTGAAAGCTGCTCATCGCTCATTAGCGCAAGCCAGGAGGCCGAAAGATTCAAGGCTGTGGGTTCATGGCCGCCGTTGCCGTTTAAGGTTTGCGGCCAGCCGTTGTAAAACGCGCTCGGCCGAGTATCAATCACGGCACCGTTTACGGCTTTTACGCTGGAGAGGTTCATTTCAGTGGGTACCGAGGTGGCAAAAGTGACCTGGGGCAGCCCGGCAAGCAGCAGGGCGGTGGTTAGCTGAGAAACACGTTTCATCTAATAACCTGAAGGATAGCAAAAGAGCCGAAAGTTTAGTCCTCGCTGGCGCTGGCTTCTTTGCGATACCTCATGTTCGATGGGCTAAAGCCGGATAATCTGGCCGTGGGTCGGCGCATCCTGCTCATCGTGAGTAACCAGCACGACCGGCAGTTTGAGCAGTTGGGCTTTTTGCCAGACAAATTCCCGAAAGCCCTGGCGCAGCGGCAGGTCGAGCCGGGAAAAGGGCTCATCCAGCAGCAAAGCTTCGGGTTCGGCCAGCAGGGCGCGCAGGACGCTGACGCGCGCTCGTTCCCCGCCGGAGAGCGTGGCCGGATCTCTGCGGGCATAGTTTGCCAGCCCGGCGCTTTCCAGGACCTCCGAAACAACACGCTGCCGCAGCGAGCGCCCAGCGACGGAGGCGGGAATCGCCATCAACAGATTTTGCCCAACGTTAAGGTGAGGGAATAGCAGCGCATCCTGGAACAAAATGCCGATGCGGCGCTGTTCAACGGGCAAATAAGTCAGGCTGCGCTGGTTAAGCCGCAGCGTGCCCTGGGCGCTAAACTCCGGGGCTAAATCGCCGATCATCCAGTTCAGAAACGTCGATTTACCCACGCCAGACGGGCCCATCAGCGTAACAATCTCACCCGGCGCAACGTCAAAGCTGATACTCGCCAGCAGTGGTTCGCCATTGCGAGAGAGGGAGCAATTTCGCACGCTGAGCATTAGCGCAATCCTTTTCTGTGGGGGCCGGCCAGGCGGCTGGCTGAGATTGTGGCGATAAATACGGCCAGCGGCAGCAGCATTTGCAGCAGGGCCTGGATTGCAAACTGCTGTGGATCGCCGCCGCTGCTGAGCGCCACGGCTTCCGTTGTGACGGTGGCAAACCGGCCCGCCCCGGCATAAAGCGTAGGCAAATATTGCGCGATGCTGACCGAAAAACCGACGGCCAGCGCCGCCAGTAAAGGCCGGATAAGCAATGGGATCTGGATAAGGCAGAGAATTTTCCCCGGCGACCAGCCGAAAGTTTGCGCTGTCAGCACCAGACGAGCGTCAATCCGCTGCCAGGCTGGGGCCAGAATCAACAGCGTATAAGGCACGACCCACAGCAAATGGCTCCAGATAAGCGCGGCCCAGCTTCCTTCCATGTTCAGCCTGAGCAGGAGTTGATACTGCCCGGCGGCCAGCGGCAGCGCAGGCAGCAGCAGCGGCAGATACAGCCAGCGATCGTACCGGCGCGGGCAGCCCTTTAGCCACAATATTGTCACGACTGGCGCGATCAAAGCGCTGATAAGCCCGGCCACAAAACTTGTCCAGACCGGCACCAGTTCAGCCTGCTGCCAACCGCTAAGCGTTAAACTTTCAGGCCAGCGCGCCGGATAGAACCAGCCTTCAGCGAAGGACCAGATGACAAGCATGGCGAGAGCCATAAAGCCGAACAGAGAAAGTGAAGCGCTGGCCACAGTGCCTGCTGAGGTAAGATTCAGGGCACATCGCTTGCCTGAAAAACGCCTGATTCGCAGTTTAAATGCTTCCCACGCTAACCGCCCGAAAACCATAAAACCGCCGAGCAAAAGCAGCAGCACGCAGGAGGCCGCCAGGCCCATGTCCTGCCGAGAAATATCGCTGTCCGTTAACCATTGCCAGGCCAGCACGGCAAAAGTGGGCGGGTTAGCGGGGCCAAGAATAAGCGCGGCATCCACGACCGAAAGGCTGTATGCCGTCACCGCCACTAAAGCCCAGCCCAGGCGCGGCAAGAGCTGCGGCACAAGCACGTAGAGACGGGATTGTAGCTCGCCGTAGCCGAGCGTTCTGGCAAACGTTATCTGCTGGCTCAGCTGTTCGCTTTGTAGCTGTGCGGCTGAGAACCATAGCAAGAACCAGGCTTCTTTTAGCGCCAGCATGAGGCCGAGGGTAAAGCCGTAGTTATCCGGCGGCAGAAAAAGGTTGAAAAGGCGCGCCAGCCAGCCGCTGGCCGAAAACAGGAAGAAAAAGCCGCTGGCGAGGGCGACGTGTGGCAGCGCCAGCAGCAGCGGCAGGCGCTGAAGATAGCGCTGCCAGCGCTCGCCGGGATACAGGGTGCAGAGAAGGATTAACGTCAACAGCAGCGCACCGCCCACGCTGAGAGTGGTTGAAACCAGCGTGGTCATTAAGGCTTCCGGCCACTGTGAGTCCTGCCAGACGGCAAGCCAGGTTTCACTTTGTAATAATGGCGGCACTATCAGCGCAAACCCCGGCAGCACCGGCACAAACACCAGGCCCGCCGCCAGTGCTCCGGCAAGCGTAAAGCCGCGGCTCATCGCGACCCGTAACGCTGAAGCCAGGCCTGCTCCAGCGCGTTAACCCAGGCGGCGTGAGGTTCTGCCAGGAAAGGAACCGGATGCTGGCTTTTGGGCACCAGATCCTCAAGCTGTGCTTTGTGCGGTGGCGGCAGTGCGTTGCTGTTCAGCACGCTCGCATCCCCCCAGACAGCCGGATCGGCTTTGCGGATTTGTGCTTCCGGGGACATCAGGAAATTGGCCACGATCTGCGCTCCGGCTTTGGCGCTGCTGTTCGCCGGAATAGCGACGAAATGCACGTTGCCCAGCATACCGGCGCTAAAGCCAAAGGATTCTGCCGACGGCTGGAGCTGGCGGCGAGTGATCAGATTGTCGACGTGCGCCGGGTTGAAGGTCACTGACAGCAGCAGCTCGCCGTCGGCCAGCATACGATCCATGCGCGCAGGCGTCGGCGGGAACGTTTTTCCTTTTTGCCAGAGGAACGGATGAAGCTGGTCAAGGTAACGCCAGAGCGGGGCGGTGACTTGCTCGAAGGTGCCGGGATCCGGGGCCGTTTTCAGCGCGGCCGGTTTTTCGGTCAAGACAATCAAAAGCTGTTCAAGGAACGCCGTGCCGGTAAAATCCGGCGGGCGAGGGTAGCTGAGCTTGCCGGGATGGGCTTTGGCGAAGGCCAACAGTTGTTCTGCATTTTGTGGGAAGGTCGGCGTGCGTTTCTTATCGCCGATGAACATCAGCTGGGCGCTTCCCCAGGGCGCTTCTGCCCCGTCAACCGGTACCGAGAAATCTTCCCGCACAGGTTTTTTCACGTCAACATATCGCCAGTTTGGCAGATTTTCGGCCCAGTTTTCGCTGAGCAATCCTGCCTGCTTGAGCACGCTAAAATTTTCACCGTTGACCCAAAGCAGATCTACCGATCCGTTGGTTTTTCTGCCCGCAGTCGCTTCGCTTTGAATGCGCCTCACCGCATCGGCCGCGTCCGCCAGCTTCACCACTTTAAGCGTCACGCCGTAATGCGTTTTTACCTCACGGCTGACCCAGTCCAGATAGCCGTTAACGGCAGGATCGCCGCCCCAGGCGTTGAAATAAACCGTCTGGCCGTTGGCCTGCTGGCGAATATTCTGCCAGGACTGAGGTTGGGCGACGGCGCTAAAGCCGATCATCGTCAGGGCAACCATCAGCGCCCGTATGCCAGATATTAAGCGTTGCAAGAGAAAGTCCTCAGCGTGTTATGGGGCTGTTCGTCTGGCCAGCCAGCGCGCGGCCAGCGGCAATAGCCCTAGCAGGGCAAACACCAGCATCATACCGGGGGAGAGAATATCGCCCAGGCTTTGTAGCTGGCTCAGCTGCCTGCCGGTGTTAATGTAGACCACGATGGCAGGCAGCATGCCGAGCAGGCTGATCGCGGCATAGCGAACGACGCCCATTGGCGTCAGGCCCATTAATAAATTCACCAGCACAAAAGGGAAGGCCGGCGCGAGCCGCAGGGCAAAGAGGTAATGGCCGCCGTCGCGCCGTATGCCCTGGTTCACTTTTTCCATCATGCGCGAGAAACGGCGCTGCACCCAGTCCCGCAGCAGGTAACGGCTGATTAACATGGCGACGGTCGCACCTGCAGTGGCCGCCAGGGCAACCAGCACGGTGCCCTGCACCACACCAAAGATAGCGCCGCCCAGCAGCGTGAGCAGGGTGGCACCGGGAATGGAAAAGGCGGCGGTGAGAAAGTAGCAGCCCAAAAAAATCACAATCGCCAATATTGGGTGCTGCGCCTGCCAGTGCGCAAACGCTATCTGAGAGTGCTGAAGTGCCGACAGGCTTATTGTGCCCGGAGGAAGCAGATACCAAAACAACCCCGCCATGATGACCAGCAGCGCAAAGAGACTCTTACGCACATCTACCTCTTCTCTTTTGTTTATCCATTGTCATACCGTGCCGCTGCAGTAAAAGCGGGGAGTATAGCGGAGGGAGCGTGACAGCGAGCTTGAGCCAGGTCATGAAGCGGATACAGACTTATACATTTTGGCCTGGCGGAGAACATATGGCAGATACATAGCGGTAGTTAAATGGCGGCTCTTCTTACCCACGATTGAGGAATCACGATGTCCAGCAAACTCGAGAAAGTGCTTTATACCGCCCATACCACTACCGTTGGCGCTCGCAGCGGGCACGGGCGTTCGGACGACGGCAGCCTGGACGTGCAGCTCAGCACGCCGGGGTCCGGCAAGCCGGGGACGAATCCCGAACAGCTTTTTGCCGTCGGTTATTCCGCCTGCTTTATGGGGGCGATTGGGCTGGCGGGGAAAAAATTGGCTATCCGCATTCCGGAGGAAACCGCCGTGGACGCCAGTGTTTCGCTGGGAAAAGTCGATAACGACAGCCAGTTTGCGCTGGCGGTGACGCTTCACGTCAGGCTACCTGGGCTGAGCGAGGCCCAGCGGGAAACTTTGCTCGCGACCGCCCACGCCACTTGCCCGTACTCGCGTGCGATTAGCGGCAATGTTGACGTGACGCTGCTTTCACAAGGGTAACGACAAAACGCCTTCGATAGCCGGGGGCGTTTAACTTTTTAAGCGGGTTCTTTTTATCAGCCAGTGAGACAGGAGCGGCAGCAGGCCAATCAGCGCCAATAACAGCAGCATGGTGGGGGAAATAATGTCCCGCAGGCTTTCTACCTGGCTAAGCTGGCGGCCGGTGCTGATGTACAGCACGATAGACGGCAGCAGGCCAAGCAGCGTGACTATCGCGAAGCGAACGGCGGAAATCGGCGTCAGCCCCATCAGCAGGTTGATGATGGAAAAGGGCAGAACCGGCACCAGGCGAAGGGCAAACAGGCAGTGTGTAATATTGTGCTTAATGCCCTCGTTGATCTTTGCCATGGTGGTGGCAAAGCGCCGCTGTACCCAGTCATGCAAGAAATAACGGCTCAGCAACATCGCCACGGTTGCGCCGCTGGCTGCCGCCGTAGCAACCAGTACGGTGCCTTCGACCAGCCCAAACAGCGCGCCGCCCATCAGGGTCATAATGCGCGTGCCGGGGATGGAAAGGGCGGAAATCAGGAAATAACCAAGGAAGAAGGCGCTCATCACCAGCGCCGGGCGTTCGGCGTGCCAGAGACTAAGCTGAGCGTGATATTTCTGCAGCGTCGCCAGGCTAAGGGTGCCCGGCGGCAGCAGGATTAACAGCGAGATGACCAGCGTGGCCAGCAGCAAAAACAGGATTTTACGCATTCTGTTCGCGCCTCGTCAGGGGGAAAAACGGCATCTCGCTATCCTTGTCTGAAGATGTGTCTACCTTCAGTATTTCCCTTACCGCTTAAACTGCGCCCAAACAGGGGCGTGGTCGGACGGTTTTTCCATGCCGCGAATGTCGTAGTCGATCCCGGTTGCCACGCAGTGCGGCGCCAGCCCCTGGCTTGCCAATAGCAGATCTATACGCAGGCCACGGTTATCGTCGAAGCCTTTTGAACGGTAGTCAAACCAAGAGAATTTGTCCTGTGCTTCCGGGTTAGCGTGGCGGTAAGTATCCACCAGGCCCCAGCCGAGCAGGCGAGCCATCCACTCACGCTCTTCCGGCAGGAACGAGCATTTCCCGGTGCGCAACCAGCGCTTGCGGCTATCTTCACCGATCCCGATGTCGAGATCCGTCGGGCTGATATTCATATCCCCCATGATCAGCACCGGATTTTCCGGGCGCAGTTCACCCTGCAGGAAGTCCTGCAGATCCTGGTAAAACTTAGTCTTGGCCGGGAATTTGGTTTCATGATCGCGGCTTTCGCCCTGCGGGAAGTAGCCGTTGATCACCGTCAGGTTGCCAAATTCAGACGGGATTTCCGCCATGATAATGCGCCGCTGGGCGTCTTCGTCGTCGGTCGGGAAGCCTTTTCGCACCGAAATCGGCTTCTCTTTGGTCAGCAGCGCCACGCCGTAATGACCTTTCTGGCCATGATAAAACACGTGATAGCCGAGTTTCTCAACGTCTTCCAGCGGGAACATATCGTCGTGCACTTTGGTTTCCTGCAGACCAATAACGTCCGGCTGATGCTGTTCCACGATGGCTTCAAGCTGATGAGGACGGGCGCGCAGGCCGTTGATATTAAAAGAGACAAATTTCATAGTCGCTGCCAGGTTGTCAGGTTAATTGTTGCAGGATGGTAGCAGAAAACGGCGCAGGTTGCTGCGCTGAAGCTAATCGTTGCCATAGGCGCGTCTGGCGGACAAAAATAAAGCAACATTTGCACCAAAATTGATCTCGATGCGCAAAAATGGGGCGAAAACGGCAGGCAAATCCCGAAGGCGATCACAATTCCAGCATTATATTTTACCACTGCATAATATTTCTTGTTTTCGTGTCGAAAATCAGGCGGCACGTTAAAACTATGCACTTTTTATTCATTTTATATGAATAGTGAGTGTTTTTAAGTTATTGATTTTTCGTTTACCCCTCCGGTTTATGCATTTTTATCGCTGGCTGGCACGATGCCTGCAATCTACATTTACAGCGCAAACACTCAATTATTTAACATTTAATAAACTTTTTGTTTACCGTGAGGGTCACTATGTCGCAGTCAATTACACGCCAACATTTCGACGAATGGATGATGCCGGTTTATGCCCCTGCGCCTTTTATTCCGGTTCGTGGCGAGGGTTCCACCCTGTGGGATCAGCAGGGAAAAGACTACATCGACTTTGCCGGTGGCATCGCGGTTAACGCCCTGGGACATGCTCACCCTGAAATGCGCAAAGCGCTGGAGGAGCAGGCGGCAAAATTCTGGCACACCGGCAATGGCTACACCAATGAGCCGGTATTGAAGCTGGCGAAGCAGCTCATCGACGCTACCTTTGCGGAGAAAGTGTTCTTCTGTAACTCAGGGGCCGAGGCCAACGAGGCGGCGCTGAAGCTGGCGCGTAAGTATGCCCATGATAATTTTGGCGCACAGAAAAGCGGCATCGTAGCGTTCAAGAACGCGTTCCATGGCCGCACGCTGTTTACCGTCACGGCCGGTGGTCAGCCCGCTTATTCTCAGGACTTTGCGCCGCTGCCGCCGCAGATTAACCACGCGGTATTTAACGATTTACAGTCTGCCCGTGAGCTGATTAACGACGAAACCTGTGCGGTGATCGTCGAGCCTATGCAGGGTGAAGGCGGGGTCGTTCCAGCGACGCCAGAGTTCCTTCAGGGGCTGCGCGAACTTTGCGACAAACACAACGCCGTACTGATTTTTGACGAAGTACAAACCGGCGTGGGCCGCACCGGCTCGCTGTATGCCTATATGCATTATGGCGTGACGCCGGACGTACTCTCGACGGCCAAAGCGCTGGGCGGCGGCTTCCCGATCGGCGCGCTGCTGACCACCGATCGCTTTGCCAAAGTGATGGTGGTGGGCACCCATGGCACCACCTACGGCGGCAACCCGCTGGCCTCTGCTGTGGCCGGACGCGTGCTGGAAATCATTAATACGCCGGAGGTGCTCAACGGCGTGAAACAGCGCCATGACTGGTTTGTTGAGCGCCTGAACCACATTAACCAGAAGCACCAGCTGTTCAGCGAAGTACGCGGCTTAGGGCTGCTGATCGGCTGTGCCCTGCGCCCTGAACATGCCGGTAAAGCGAAACTTATTCTGCAGGCTGCCGCGCAGGAAGGCCTGATGATGCTGATCGCCGGGGCTAACGTGCTGCGTTTTGCCCCTGCGCTCATCGTCAGCGAAGCAGAAGTTCAGCTGGGCCTGGATCGCTTCGAGCGTGCCTGCGAACGCTTCCTCGCGGGAGTTTCATCATGATGGTAATCCGCCCGATTGAACGAGGCGATCTGCCGGGGTTGCTTAAGCTTGCCGGGAAAACCGGCGGCGGGCTGACCTCGCTCCCCGCCGACGAAAAAACGCTGGCCGACCGAATCGAACGCTCGCTGCAGACCTGGCAGGGCGGGCTGCCGAAGGGCGATCAGGGCTATGTTTTTGTGCTGGAAGATACCAGCAGCGGCCAGATGGTGGGGATTTGCGCCATTGAGGTGGCCGTGGGCCTTAACGACCCCTGGTACAACTACCGGGTCGGGACGCTGGTTCATGCCTCCAAAGAGTTGAATATCTATAACGCACTGCCGACGCTTTTTCTCACCCACGACCACACCGGAGCGAGCGAGCTTTGCACGCTGTTCCTCGACCCGGCCTGGCGTAAAGAGGGCAACGGGTATCTGTTATCCAAGTCTCGTTTTCTGTTTATGGCCGCCTTCCGCGAACGCTTCAACGACAAAGTGGTTGCCGAGATGCGCGGGGTAATCGATGAACACGGGCATTCACCGTTCTGGGAAAGCCTTGGGAATCGCTTCTTCTCTATGGAGTTCGCTCGCGCCGACTACTTGTGTGGCACCGGGCAGAAAGCTTTTATTGCCGAGCTGATGCCAAAACACCCGATTTATACCGACTTCCTTTCCAAAGAGGCGCAGGCGGTTATCGGCCAGGTGCATCCGCAAACGGCGCCAGCGCGCACCGTGCTTGAAGCCGAAGGATTCCGCTATCGTAACTATGTCGATATCTTCGACGGTGGTCCTACTCTGGAGTGCGATATCGACCGCGTGCGGGCGATCCGCAAGAGCCGCCTGCAAACCGTCGCTGTCGGCCAGCCTGCTACCGACGAACTGCCCGTTTGCCTGGTCGCCAACGAAAATTACCACCAGTTCCGCGTGATGTTGATCAAAGCCGATCCCAAAGGAGAGAAACTGGTTATTGATGCCGCCACCGCCGATGCGCTGAAGTGCGCCAGCGGCGACACCGTGCGCGTGGTGCGCCTGTGCCCTGAGGAGAAAAAAGTATGACTAACTGGATCAACGGACAATGGGTGCCGGGCCGCGGCGAAGCGCTGTTAAAACATAACCCTGTCAGCGGCTCGCTGCTGTGGGAAGGGCTGGTGGCGGATAAAACGCAGGTAGAAGAAGCCTGCCGTGCGGCTCGTGCGTCGTTTCCCGCCTGGGCGAAACGCCCGTTTGCAGAACGCCAGGAGATTGTGGAGCGTTTTGCCGGCCTGCTTGAGACGAATAAAACTGCACTCGCTGAAACAATTGCGCAGGAAACCGGCAAACCTCGCTGGGAAGCGGCCACCGAAGTGACCGCGATGGTTAATAAAATTGCCATTTCCATCAAGTCTTACCACACCAGAACGGGCGAAACGCACACCGCGATGCCGGACGGGGCGGCGACTTTACGCCATCGCCCTCACGGCGTGCTGGCAGTCTTTGGCCCTTACAATTTCCCTGGACATTTGCCCAACGGCCATATCGTGCCGGGACTGCTGGCCGGCAACACCCTGGTGTTTAAGCCGAGCGAGCTAACGCCGCGTATCGGTGAACAGGTGATGAAGTTGTGGGAGGAGGCCGGTATTCCGGCTGGCGTGCTGAACCTGGTGCAGGGGGGACGCGAAACCGGCGAGGCGCTGTCTAATCAGTCGGAACTTGATGGGCTCCTGTTTACCGGCAGTGCGGGCACCGGCTACCACCTTCACCGGCAGTTTGCCGGGCAACCGGAGAAGATCCTTGCCCTGGAAATGGGCGGGAACAACCCGCTGATCGTCGAAGACCCGCAGGATATCGACGGCGCCGTTCACGTGGCTATCCAGTCGGCGTTTATCACCGCCGGGCAGCGCTGCACCTGCGCCCGCCGTCTGCTGGTGAAACAGGGTGAGCAGGGGGATACATTTATTCGTCGCCTGGTTGAAGTCTCTGCCCGTTTGCAGCCGGGGGAATGGGACGCTATGCCACAACCGTTTATTGGCGGATTGATTTCGGTGCAGGCGGCTGAAAGGGTGCTGACCGCGTTTCAGGCTCACGTAGCCCGCGGCGGTAAACCGCTGCTTGAACCAAAAATGATTCGTCCAGGCACCTCTTTACTGACGCCTGGCATCGTGGAGCTTAGCGGCGTGGCCGACGTGCCGGATGAAGAAGTGTTTGGCCCGCTGCTGGCGATTTACCGCTATGACAGCTTTGACGACGCGATTCGGATGGCGAACGACACACGCTACGGCCTGGCGAGCGGGCTGATTTCACCGTCCCGCGAACAGTTTGACCAGCTTTTACTGGAAGCCAGAGCCGGGATCGTGAACTGGAATAAACCGCTGACCGGGGCCGCCAGCACTGCGCCATTCGGCGGCGTGGGCGCTTCAGGTAACCACCGCGCCAGCGCCTGGTATGCTGCGGATTACTGCGCCTGGCCTATGGCCTCGTTGGAAAGTACAAGCTTCGCGTTGCCACCAACCCTGAGTCCAGGGCTAGATTTTAGCCGCGAGGAGCAGCCATGAAGAAAGCACGTGAGGCCAACTTCGACGGACTGGTGGGGCTGACCCACCATTACGCCGGGCTGTCGTTCGGCAATGAAGCCTCGACGAAGCACCAGTTTCGCGTGTCTAACCCGAAGCTGGCGGCGAAGCAGGGGCTACTGAAAATGAAAGCGCTGGCAGACGCGGGTTATCCGCAGGGCGTGATTGCCCCGCAGGAGCGTCCGAATATTGGCGTGCTGCGTCAGATAGGCTTTAGCGGCAGCGACGAGCAGGTTGTTGAGCGTGCAGCTCGGCAAGCTCCGCAGCTGCTGTCCGCCGCCAGTTCGGCCTCTTCGATGTGGGTGGCCAACGCGGCGACGGTATCACCGTCAGCCGATACGCTGGACGGTAAAGTGCATCTCACCGTCGCCAACCTGAACAATAAGTTCCACCGTGCCAGCGAAGCACCGACGACGGAAAGCGTGCTGCGGGCGATGTTCCGGGATACCGGGTGTTTTGCCGTGCACGGCGCGCTGCCGCAGGTGGCGATGTTTGGTGACGAAGGTGCCGCCAACCATAACCGTTTAGGCGGCGAGTATGGCGAGCCGGGCGTGCAGCTGTTTGTTTATGGTCGCGAAGACTCGAAAAGCGGGCAGGCACCGGCCCGCTATCCTGCTCGTCAGACGCTGGAGGCCAGCCAGGCCGTGGCACGTTTGAATCAGGTACGTTCTGAGCAGGTTATCTTCGCTCAGCAAAACCCGGCGGTGATCGACCAGGGCGTTTTTCACAACGACGTTATTGCAGTTTCTAACCGCGAGGTGCTGTTCTGCCACCAGCATGCGTTTGTGGATCAGCCGGGGCTTTATCAGCGCCTGCGCGAAAAATTCCCGGGCTTTACGGCCCTGGAAGTCCCGGACGATTTGGTTTCGGTGGCGGATGCGGTTTCGACCTATCTGTTTAACAGCCAGCTGTTGAGTCGCGCCGACGGCGGCATGACGCTCGTGCTGCCGGAAGAGTCTCGCCAGCATCCAGGCGTCTGGCGCTACCTTAATCAACTGCTGGAGGCGGATAACCCTGTCCGTGAGCTGCAGGTGTTTGATCTGCGGGAAAGCATGGCTAACGGCGGTGGCCCGGCCTGTTTACGCCTGAGAGTGGTACTGACGGACGAGGAGCTTAAAGCCGTTAATCCGGCGGTGATGATGAACGACACGCTGTTTATGACGCTCAATGGCTGGGTTGATCGCTGGTATCGCGACCGTTTAACCCAGGCTGATTTAGCCGACCCGCAGCTGTTGCGCGAGGGGCGTGAAGCGCTGGATGAACTGACGCACATTCTGGATTTAGGTTCCGTGTACCCGTTCCAGCAATAGGGGAGAAATAATGATTGATTTTCTGGCGCAGACGCTGGCCGGCAAGGCGCCTGAACAAACTTCCGGGGAGAATGCTTATCTCAGCTGGCGTTGGTGGGATGAAGGTATTCTGACGTTGACGCCGCGTGAGGCGGCAGGGAAAGCGCTGGTCATATCGGCCGGGATTCACGGCAACGAAACCGCCCCGGTGGAGATCCTTGGCCAGTTGACCAACGGCTTGATCGCGGGGCAGCTTCCGCTGCAGTGGCGCACGATGATTATTCTGGGTAACCCAGCGGCGCTGCGCGCGGATAAGCGTTATACCCATAGCGACATGAACCGTATGTTTGGCGGGCGCTGGCAGCAGTTTCCTGAAAGCGTAGAAACCCAACGTGCGGCCAGGCTTGAACATGCCCTCGAGCAATTCTGGTCGCGAAGTGAAGAGCAAACCCGCTGGCATCTGGATATGCATACCGCTATTCGTGGCTCTTATCACCCCCGGTTTGGCGTGCTTCCTGCGAGGCCGCTGCCTTATAGCGAGAGCTTTTTAACCTGGCTGGGCTGCGCCGGGCTGCAGGCGCTGGTGTTTCATCAAAAGCCCGGTGGCACCTTTAGTCATTTCAGCAGCGAGCATTTTGGGGCGCTGAGCTGCACGCTCGAGCTGGGAAAAGCCAGGCCGTTTGGGCAGAACGATCTTGGTCAGTTCGCGATAACTAAAGAAGCAATCTCAGCGTTGTTAAGCGGGGCAGAGCCGCCGGTCATGGAGATAGAACCGCAGCGTTACCGTGTCGCTCAGCAAATCACCCGACAGTCGGAGAAATTTGTGCTGCACATGTCCGGCCAAACGCAGAACTTTACCGAGTTTTCGAAGGGCACCCTGCTGGCTGAAGATGGTGAGAAGCGTTATGTCGTTGCCGGCGAAAAAGAGTACGTTTTATTCCCCAACCCGGATGTGGCGCTGGGGCTGAGAGCGGGCCTGATGCTGGAGGAAATTTAAACTTTAAGCAGCTCTGAATAATTGAGCTGCTTAATCATTTCGTATTGTTAATTTATTTGCGGATAATTCCTGGGTACAGGGTTTATTCGTTAGGTTGATTGCTGTACACTTTCCATATTGTCTTTATAATCAGTTATTTGTTATATTTAGTTGCACTATTCCTCGCCTTAATCCTTATTTTCTTCATAATTGATGCATTCTTGTTTTATACCCTTTCAATGATTTACGGATGCCACCGTCTCCTTGACGATAAGACTCGTAAACTCATTCTCGTCAACACGGCATCGTCGTTTTAAGCGAGCCGTCAATTTAATGAAAAGAGAAGGTTAAAAATATGCGTAAATTAACTGCACTGTTCGTCGCTTCTACCCTGGCTCTGGGTGCCGCTAACCTGGCGCATGCTGCAGACGCCACCCCGGCTGCGGCCCCACAAACCGATGCTCCGATGATGCACCATAAAATGATGCGCGGCCCGATGCACGACATGATGTTTAAAGACCTGAACCTGACCGATGCGCAGAAACAGCAAATTAAAGACATTATGAAAGAACAGCGCGGCAAGATGCAGCGCCCATCCGTTGACGAACGCCGCGCCATGCACGACGTGATTGCCAGCGACAGCTTCGACCAGGCTAAAGCCCAGGCGCAGATTGATAAAATGGCCGAGCAGAACAAAGCGCGCATGCTGGCGCATCTGCAAACCCAGAACAAAATCTACAACATTCTGACCCCGGATCAGAAAAAACAGTTTAATGCGAATTTTGAGAAGCGTCTGACAGAACGCCCTGCGCATGAAGGTAAAATGCCAGCTGCTCAGTAAGTCTGAGCGACTAAATTAAGACCGCCGGTCCTGTTCACAATAGCGAGGTACGCTGTGAACAGGATCGGCGGTTTTCTCGTTTAATCATGCCACTCCACTCTTTCCCCTTCGCTCGACTCAAATAATACCGCCCGGCAATAATCACGCCGACGGGATAAGCCATTTTAAACACTCAATTTCAGCAGCTTACATTCAAAATTGCAGTTCACTCCGCAGATTTTACCGACCGGTATTGAGGGCGATAAATTTACTTTGCTTCCCGATAAAAAAGCCGCTAAATCATTGTCACAAAAATAGAACCAGGGCTACAGCAACCGGCCACGGCTGCCGATAACACTGGCGTCAGGCACAGATCTGACGAACAAAACAGAGAACTGATGAGCAGGCCGCCGGGGGAGCTCTTCCTTTGGGGTCGCTCAATTTAAAGAGCAAATGCCAGGGCACACGGATGCCGTGCGTCCTCAGGAGTGGTGATGGAATTCTTTGATATACGAAAGGTGCCGGTTAACCTCTGGCGCAACGGCGCCGGGGAAACGCGAGAAATATGCTGTTTTCCACCCGCGACGCGAGATTTCAACTGGCGTGCCAGTATCGCCTCTTTGGCCCACAACGGCGAGTTTCCGGTCTTTCCGCAGGTTGACCGGGTAATGACTCTGCTGGAGGGGAGCGAGGTCGTTCTCGACGGCGGAAAGGCGTTCAGGCATACGCTCAAGCGCCATCAGCCTTTTACTTTTGCCGGTGAGCAGCCCGTAAAAGCCGAGCTGACTCGCGGCATGTCGATGGACTTTAACGTGATGACTCGCCGGGACCGATGCCGGGCCCAGGTGCGGGTGGCGGACAGAACCTTTACCACTTTTGGTACCCGAGGCGGCGTTGTTTATGTCCTGAGCGGGGAATGGCAGCTGGAAGATAAGCTGCTTTCACCGGACCAGGGCGCCTGGTGGCAGGAGGGCAGCCACACGCTGCGGCTGTTAAAAAACGAAGGGCAACTGCTGTTCAGCGAAATTACCTATTTGTAGACCGAATGCCCGGAAAACTGGCCGGGCAATGCTCTTTCTTCCTGATGAATATCCTCAGAAACTGCTGTGCAACTGCGGTTTTGTTCTTCATTTCCCCTGCCTGTAAACGCCCGGCAGCATCCCGTGCTGGAAAAATTTCACAAGCGCGATCCGGCTCACCGATCGATAAAAAAGTCCTATGACCCGCTGGCGGATTATTTGGTTTATTAGTTAAGTTGTATATACAAATATAGACAAAAACCCGATGCAAACAGGATGCTGACATGTCAACGCAAAAGAAGCTATGCAGTCTCACTCCAGGTTCCGTTTCACTGGCCACTCTGCGCGAGATCTACCATGGAAACGTGCTGCTCAGGCTTGACCCCGGGGCGGTTGCCGCCGTTGAGCGTGCGCTCGGCACGGTAGAAGCGATTGTTGCCCACGGCGACGTGGTTTACGGTATTAACACCGGTTTTGGCAAGCTGGCACAAACCACCATCGCCACCGATCATCTGGCTGAACTTCAGCGTAATCTGGTGCTTTCTCACAGCGTGGGGCTGGGCGAAGCGCTGCCGGATGATGTTGTCCGACTGGTGATGGCCAGTAAAATTATCAGCCTGTCACGCGGGCATTCCGGCGTTCGTCTGCTGGTGATTGATAGCCTGATTGCGCTGTTTAACTCGGGCGTAATGCCGGTGATCCCGGAGAAAGGCTCGGTGGGGGCATCCGGTGACCTGGCCCCGCTGGCGCATCTGTCGCTGATGTTGCTCGGGGAAGGGAATGTCAGGGTGAACGGCGAACAGATCCCTGCCGGTGAAGGTTTGAAGCTGGCAGGCGTAAAGCCGCTGGTACTGGGGCCAAAAGAGGGCCTGGCGCTGCTTAACGGGACCCAGGTTTCGACGGCGCTTGCGCTGCGAGGGTTGTTTGAGGGCGAGAAGGTGTTTGCTGCCGGGCTGGTGGCGGGGGCCTTGTCGCTGGAGGCTATCAAAGGCTCCGTGAAACCATTCGACGCGCGTATCCACCAGGCTCGCGGCCAGGCGGGACAAATTGATGTGGCTGCGGCGGTCACTGCACTGCTTGCCGACAGTAAAATCGTTGATTCTCACGTCCACTGTGGCCGCGTGCAGGATCCTTATTCCATTCGCTGCGTGCCGCAGGTTATGGGCGCGTGTCTAGATAACCTGCGCCATGCGGCGAGTGTTCTGCAGATTGAGGCCAACGCCGCCTCGGACAACCCGCTGGTGTTCAGCGACACCGGAGAAGTGATTTCCGGCGGCAACTTCCACGCAGAGCCCGTTGCCTTTGCCGCCGATATTATCGCGTTAGCGGTGGCGGAAATTGGCGCAATTTCGGAACGTCGCCTGGCGCTGCTGCTGGATACCGGGCTGTCCGGCCTGCCGCCGTTCCTCGTGAAAGAGGGCGGGATTAACTCCGGCTTTATGATTGCGCAGGTCACCGCTGCGGCACTGGCCTCGGAGAATAAATCGCTCGCTCATCCGGGTAGCGTCGACAGTCTGCCAACGTCTGCGAATCAGGAAGACCATGTTTCGATGGCGACCTATGCGGCTCGCCGTCTGGGATCTATGTGCTTTAACACTGCGGCAGTGGTTGGGATTGAGGCTATGGCGGCCGCTCAGGGCATCGAGTTTCACCGGCCGTTGCGCAGCTCACCCCTGCTTGAAAACGTCTTCGGGGATATTCGCGAACGCGTGGCATTTCTGGAAAAGGACCGCCTGCTGGCACCGGATATCGAGCAAATGCGTCTCTGGGGCTGCAGCGACGGCTGGCCGGAAGCTATCACCAAACTTCTGCCTTCGTCGGCGGCTTAGCACTTTTAGACTCCTCTCTTGGGGGGAGTCTACTCCAGTTCTATCACCTCATATTCCCCGCTCAGCATCAGCTTGCAAAGGATCTTGTAGCCGTCGTTATCAAAGCCCTCCGGCGGCTGGCGGCGGGTTGTTACGTCATTTAACTGCTGCACGGACCCAAGATAAAACCAGTGATCGATCAGGTGATACTCGGTCATCTCCGGGCTGCGTTCCACGATGGCGACGGCGTTTTTCCATGGCCAGCAAATCAGGCGAACCTGTTCGAGAGCCTGAACCAGGCGGGCATGATGCCCGGCCTGAGTCTCTTTCCCGCAACAGGCTCCGGCGCAGCGTTTGAGCGCTGAGCGAAAACAGGCCCGGCCCTTACTCAGTGATTCCAGGCCCAGCAGGCCGTAACAGAGGTGATGCTCATCGGCCAGCCCTTGCAGCGTTTGCAGCGCGGCCCGGCGGTTAGCATACAACCCATACAGGCCCGGCTGGCGGGAGAAATCGACATCTTTGGCATATACAACCTGCGGTGTGTCCCCCTGAAGAGACAGGGAACAAAGCTGGCGGTTACGACGCAGGCGTTTGTTGAACAAAGGCTGTTGCTCTTTGATCATTTGCGCTTCGAGCAGTAGCGCTCCGAGTTCGCCGGCAGTGCGGATAAAGGTAATACGGCGAGACTGCCTCAAGAGTGCGGCTTCATCAGGCGTACGAAAATGGGACATCACGCGCGTGCGGATATTGACACTTTTGCCGATATACAACGGCATAACGTCGCCTTCACCGTGAAAAACATAGACGCCGGGTTTTTTGGGCAGGTCATCAAGCCATGGCCTGAGATGCTCCGGATATTCATAGACCGCCGCGGCTTCAAACTCTAACCGCGACGTATTTGCACGCCTGACCACATCGGACTCCTGGATACTGTTTATTTCACCAGTATAGCAGTCGTGAAGGTGAAGAGGGAATCGCCCTTAACCATAGTGCCGCGTGGCAAGCCAGCAAAGCAGAGAGCCGCCTACAACCATCAGTACACCTTGCCAAAAAGCAAAGCCGGGATGCAGACCCAGCCACAGCGTGGCGAGCAGGGCCGATAATACCGGCGTGAAGTAGGAAGCCGTGGCAAGCAGCGTCATGTTTCCCCGCTGGATACCAACATTCCAGGCTGAATAGGCGACGGCGGTAGAAATCCCCATAAATAACAGCTGCGCCGTACCGGATAGCGTGAAATGCATTGTTGGATGTGCCACAAAGGCGAACTTAATCCACAGCACCAGCGCGGTGGCGCAGAAAAACAGGCTGACGCCGCTTTTACCTTCGCTCCAGCGGCGAGTCAGGTTGCAGTAGAGCGCCCAGATGATGGCGGCGGCAAAAGCCAGGCCGTAGGCCAGTGGGTTATCGAGAATGTTGTGCCACATCACGAGAGGCGACCAGTCGCCGTCTCCTTTCATTACCTGCACAATCCCCGCCAGGGAAAGCGCGAGCCCAGGCCACAGCCATAAATTGCTGCGCTGGCCGTTAATAAACAGGGCGAAAAAGACGGTCAGGCAGGGCCAGAGATAATTGATCATCCCCAGTTCCAGGGACTGAGCGCGGGTGTGCGCCAGGCCAATTGAAAGCGCCAGGCTTATTTCATAGCCCACAAAGAGCAGCCCGCCAACCCAGAGATAACGGGGTGGGAGTTCGCGTATTTTGGGCAAACCTCGGACGAGGCAAAGACACAGCGCGCTGACGGTGTAGAGCAGGGCCGCGCCGCCGACTGCGCCAAAGTGCTCGCTGATGCTGCGCAACAGGCCAACGGAGGTACTCCAGAGCAGGATTGCGATAAGGCCGATAAGCGTGGCGCGTTGCGAAGAGGTGTCCATGTCCATCCTGTAAAAAAGGCGGCACTACGCCGCCCTGAAAAATGCTAATGCAAAGTTGTTTCTGACTATTTTTTCCAGAAATCATCAAACACGGTAATCGGCGGACGGCGTTTGTGTTCCGTTTTCAGATACCAGCCTTCGATGATTTTTGCGGTTTCAGCCGGTACGGTTTTGCCTTCCAGATAATCGTCAATTTGCACGTAGGTTACGCCGAGGGCCGCTTCATCCGGCAGAGAAGGGCGATCGTCTTCGAGATCGGCTGTCGGGGCCTTCAGGTACAAATGTTCCGGGCAGCCGAGCGTTTTCAGCAGCAGTTTGCCCTGGCGTTTGTTGAGGCGGAAAAGAGGATTAATGTCGGTGCCGCCGTCGCCATACTTGGTGAAGAATCCGGTTACGGCTTCCGCGGCATGGTCCGTCCCCACGACGACGCCTTTGGTCATCCCGGCGATGCTGTACTGCGCTTTCATGCGCTCGCGGGCTTTTTCATTGCCACGCACAAAATCGCTCAGCTCGATTCCCGCTTCGCGCAGAGCCTGCTCGCTGGCAAGCACGGCGCCCTTGATGTTCACCGTTAACACGCGATCCGGCTGGATAAACGCAATGGCATCCTGGCAATCCTGCTCGTCGGCCTGTACGCCAAACGGCAAGCGCACGGCGATAAACTGATAGCTGTCGTCGCCGCTTTCTTCACGCAGTTCGCTGATAGCTAGCTGGCAGAGTTTGCCCGCCAGAGTGGAGTCCTGGCCGCCGCTTATCCCCAGCACCAGAGATTTAATAAACGGGTAGGTTTTAAGGTACGTTTTCAGAAAATCAACGCTGACGCGGATCTCTTCGCTGGCGTCGATCTGTGGCTTGACGCCCAGTGCCTGAATAATTTCTTGTTGCAGAGCCATTTAACCCCTCCAATAAGCTGTACCCGCAACGCGCAGGCCGCAAAATTTAACTGCCCTAAAACTTACCCTGTTGCGCTGAAAACGACAAGGCTCAAAGACTTGCCCTGCCCGCAGGCGGCGAGTTTTTCTGCAAACCAGACAGGATCCTTATGAATACTCTTATTGTCCGAATTTTCACGCATTAAGGGTAACGAGTTGAAAAATGTTCTTTTATATTCCAGGCTTATCTAACACGCAGGATCAATACATTCATTGATGAGGATAATTATGAATAATAAATTTGCAGGATTTTTAGGCGCGGCAGCGGTAATGACTATGCTGGCAGGGTGTACCGCTTACGATCGCACCAAAGATCTGGTGACTGAGCCGGTAGTGAAAGATGTGAAAAAAGGCATGACCCGTGCCCAGGTACAGCAGATTGCGGGTAAACCGTCTTCCGAAATCACCATGATCCACGCCAAAGGGACCTGCCAGACCTATATTCTGGGCCAGCGTAACGGTAAAGCTGAAACCTATTTTGTCGCGCTGGATAACACCGGTCGCGTGATGAATTCAGGCTACCAGACCTGCGCTGAATATGACACCGATCCGCAGGCACCTAAAGCCTAAGCTAGCACGCCGTAAAGGACCCGGCTGCAGTCTCTGCACCGGGCTTTTTTTTGCCTTACGGGCGGAGACAGAGAAGAGGGGGCGACGAGGAAGGGTGAGATCCGCTATCATGGTGAGGTTGTTCACTAATTCAGTTCCAATCCCGTTGCCTATGAAACCACTGCGCCAACCGAATACACGCCCAATCATTACCTACACGCCCCGCGTGGAGCCAGCTCCGCCTTCTCATGCGTGGCGAGTAGACGGGTTTAAAGATGTCTATCTGCTGCGCGGGCAGTATGTAGCGTTTGTTTTACTGGGTGATGCCTTCCGCCAGTCGCCGCCGTTTACTTTGCCCGAGTCGGCACAGCGCTGGGCGAAACAGGTTCGGCAGGAAAACGAAGTATAAAAAAAGGCCGCTAGTGATAGCGGCCTTTTTGTTTTTCAGTTCAGATTAACGGTGGGCTAATTCCACTTCATCGTCGCTGTTCAGAATCTCTTTGTCGGTCTGCTTCATCAACTGGCTGGTAATGGTCCCGGCGGTCATCGATCCGCTAACGTTCAGGGCGGTACGGCCCATATCAATCAGCGGTTCAACGGAAATCAGCAGCGCGACCAGCGTGACCGGCAGCCCCATCGCGGGCAGCACAATCAGCGCGGCGAAGGTTGCACCACCGCCCACGCCGGCTACGCCTGCGGAGCTAACGGTCACAATCCCTACCAGCGTCGCAATCCAGACAGGATCCATCGGGTTAATCCCTACGGTCGGAGCCACCATCACGGCAAGCATCGCCGGGTAGAGACCTGCACAGCCGTTCTGGCCGATGGTTGCACCGAAGGAGGCAGAGAAGCTGGCGATAGATTCTGGCACGCCAAGACGGCGGGTTTGTGCTTCCACGTTCAGCGGGATACTCGCCGCGCTGGAGCGGCTGGTGAACGCGAAGGTCAGCACCGGCCAGACTTTGCGGAAGTATTTCACCGGGCTAACGCCGTTGAAAGCCAGCAGAACGGCGTGAACGCCAAACATAATTGCCAGGCCAAGGTAAGACGCCACCACGAAGCTGCCCAGCTTGATGATGTCCTGCAGGTTTGAGCCCGCCACTACTTTGGTCATCAGCGCCAGCACGCCGTATGGCGTCAGCTGCATGACCAGGCGAACCAGCTTCATGACCCAGCTTTGCAGGGTGTCGATAGCCACCAGTACGCGCTCACCTTTCGGGGCATCATCTTTCAGCAGCTTCAGCGCTGCGACGCCCAGGAAGGCGGCAAAAATCACCACGCTGATGATAGACGTCGGGTTGGCACCGGTCAGGTCAGCAAACGGGTTTTTCGGCACGAAGGAGAGAATCAGCTGCGGGACGGTCAGGTCAGCCACTTTACCAATGTAGTTGGATTGAATCGCCGCCAGACGAGCGTTTTCTGCATTGCCCTGCACCAGGCCTTCAGCGGTCAGGCCAAACAGATTGGTGACCAGCACCCCGACCAGCGCGGCAATCAGCGTGGTAAACAGCAGTGTACCGATAGACAGAACGCTGATTTTCCCCAGCGAAGATGCATTATGCAGTTTGGCGACGGCACTCAGAATTGAGGCGAAGACCAGCGGCATAACAATCATCTGCAGCAGCTGCACATAGCCGTTACCGACAACATTAAACCACTGAATGGAATCTTTCAGCACCGCGCTGTCGGAACCATAAATGGTGTGCAGCGCCAGGCCAAAGATCACGCCCAGTACCAGACCTGCCAGCACTTTTTTGGCAAGGCTCCATTGCTTGTGGCGAGTTTGCGCCAGCAGCAATAGCAATACAACGAACACCACAATGTTCGCTACCAGTGGAAAATTCATCCCCGTATCTCCTGATTTATTGTCACGCGGCCGCGCAGGGGCGACCGTTATGTTGCAAAGCGTAACAGATGGCAGGGCGTTGGCTTATATTCAAAAGGAATTGATTATTACCAAATGAATGATATTGGCTGTTTAACGCTCAGACTGGTGAGTTATAAAGCTATCAAAGGTGGTTTGCAGCGAATTTATCATCTGCGAAGACCAGCGTACTGCACCGTTTTCGGGCAGGCCCTGGGGCATCCAAACCGCAAAACCAAACAGCGCCATGCACAGGGCGCGCTCAAGCTGATTGCCTTTTTGTGGGCGAACGATGGGGAAACGGAAACGCCAGCGGCACGGCCACAATAGCGGCACCCCGGCAGGCGTTAGCATGTCGGCAAGGATATGGCTGAGGTAACCCAGCACCATACCCTGCAGCGCATCGGCCGGAATGACCCAGCTTTCCGGTACCTTGAGGTAAAACAGTGCCAGCCCGGCGAACACCACAAACAGGCTATGGGTAAACCCCCGGTGGCCGCACATTCGCGCCACCGGTTTTGAGATCCAGCTTAGCCGCTGGCCCAGAAAGGATTTTGGGTGGTCAATATCCGGCAACAGGCAGGTCAGAATCGCGGACGGCACAATATGCCACCAGTCACCCTGGGCGAGGACGGGCGTCAGTTCGGCGTTTTTGGCAAAAACTGCGCAGGCAATAGAAAAGAGCAGGTGGCCTTCCGCCGTCATGATACAACCTGAATGAAGAAACTGTCGATTCATCCAGTATAGGGTTTTTGTACAGTATTCGGAAGAGGTGACGGTGTAACATTTTGTCAGGAAGATGGGCGGCCTGAGCCGCCCGACAGGTTTAGCCTTTCAGGCTTGTTTCCGTTAGCTGAACCAGAGAAGGAAGTTTGACGTCCGCCAGGCACCAGCGTGGGTCCGCAAAGTTCTCCTCGGCAGGCACCACAATGGAGCGCATCCGCGCTGCTTTGGTGGCAATCATACCGTTGACGGAGTCTTCGAGCGTCACGCAGGAGAGCGGATCGATCCCCAGCTTCGCGGCTGCATCGAGATACACTTGTGGATGCGGCTTGCTGTAAGGCAGATGTTCAGCGGAGGCAATAGCGTCGAAGTCCTGGCGCAGGTCGAACATTTCAAGCACCTTTTCCAGCATGTGCAGCGGAGACGCAGAGGCCAGGCCAACCTTCAGGCCCAGCGTTTTGCAAAGCTTCACCGCTTCAATAACGCCAGGCAGCAGCGGGCGCTGTTCCTCAACCAACGCAATAGCACGTTCGATAACGCGCGCGGTCACTTCCTCACGGGATGGTCCGGTCCACGGCTGGCGTGAATACCAAAGTTCAACCACCAGGTCGATGCGTAATCCCAGCGTGTCGGGCAGTTCGTGACGACGCGTAATATCGACGCCGATGCTCTCCAGCACGTCCAGCTCCGCACGATCCCAAAGCGGTTCGGAATCTATCAGCAGCCCATCCATATCAAAAATTGCTGCGAGGATTTGGCGCGTTTCGGCCATAAAATGACTCCTTTCTGTTCGTCAAAATAAAATGTTTGTGTATCTTTAGCCGGAAACAAAGCTCGAAGCTACCGCTTTTGCGAATTTAGCCCGCAAAGCTCAGGCGAAATAGCGCCACACAGGGTAGACTTTGAGCGTATAACGTTACGTCCTAATAAAGGGGAGTACATGACGTATCAACAAGCTGGACGCATTGCGATTTTAAAGCGCGTGGCGGGCTGGATTATTTTTATCCCGGCGCTTCTGTCGACGGTAATTTCCATCCTGAAATTTATGTATCAGCACAGCGAAAAACAGCCGGGCATTGACGCCGTAATGATGGATTTCGCCCACGTGATGATTGAGATGATGCGGTTCAATACGCCGTTCCTGAATCTCTTCTGGTACAACTCGCCGCTGCCGGATTTTAACGGCCAGGTGAACGTCTTCTTCTGGCTAATATTTGCGCTGATTTTTATCGGTCTGGCGCTGCAGGACTCCGGGGCCCGCATGAGCCGTCAGGCAAAATTCCTGCGCGAGGGCGTGCAGGATCAGCTGATTCTTGAACAGGCCAAAGGGCCGGAGGGACTCAGCAAAGCGCAGCTCGATGCAAAAGTGGTTGTGCCACATCACACGATCTTACTGCAGATTTTTCCGCTTTATGTCCTGCCGGTGATTGTCATCGTGGTGGGCTATTTCTTCTTCAAGCTGCTCGGCTTTTTATAAAATAACGGGCCACGCCGTTCAGGCGCGGCCTGCTTTTTACGCCGCTAATACTTTCTCCAGCGCTTTTTGCGCCGTCACCAGGTGCTGCCCGCCGAACAGAATCGCCCGGTTAAGCAGGGTATAAAGTTGGTAAATGGGTTGGCGGTCGAGGAAGCCCGCCGGAAGAGGAGAGACGGACTGATAGCCGTCGTAAATTTGCGGCGGCTGGTCGTTGTGCAGCGGCAGCATGGCCAGGTCGCATTCCCGGTCACCCCAATAGCAGGCGGGGTCGTAAATAAAGGGCCCGTCAGGCCCGAGGGCGCAGTTGCCCGACCAGAGATCGCCGTGCAACAGGGAAGGCTGAGGCTGATGCGAGGCCAGCGCCTGCTGGACAAAATCAACGATCAAATCAATATCGCCATAGTCGATGCCTTTTTCCGCCGCCATTTCCAACTGCCAGCCAATGCGCTGCTCGGCAAAGAAGGTCGACCAGCGTCGCTGCCAGGCGTTGGGCTGCGGGGTGGTGGAGAGATCGTTGTCGAAGTCCAGACCGAACTGCGGCTGGTCGCTCCATTGATGAAGCCGGGCCAACTGCTGACCGAGGAGAAACGCGTTATGGGCATCGAGGGGTTTAGAAGGCAGATACTCCAGCAGCAAGAAGCTGTAATCTCTGTCGCTGCCGAGCGCCCAGGCCTTGGGTACTCTGACGGTTTTACTGCGCGACAGGAGCTCTAGCTGATCGGCTTCTGCCGTGAAGATGGGCAGCATTTCGCGTTCGTCACACTTGACGAAAATCTCGTGGCCCGCATAACGAATATGCCATGCCGCGTGAATTTCGCCGCCGGGTAGCTCAGTGCGCTGTTCAATCTCTGCTTCGCCTAACTGCTCGCTTAACAAATGACGGATGGCTTGCCACATGACTTTTCTCCCCAGGTTGGCTGGTAGACACTGCAATCAATAGCTTATCGCCGTTTGCCGGGCAAAAACACGCGCTGACGCACAACCCCGGCCAGTACTTACTTTTGTTTCTGCCAGGCTTCCCAGCGGGTAACGACGACGTCAGGCTCCGTGCCAAGCGCTACGCTTCCCAGCCCTCTGGCCAACGCTGCAACTTCTTGTTCATCAAGCGGACTGATTAGCCCGAAGCTGCCCGGGCCAAGTTCGTGAATTTTGCCTTGATCATCGGTGAGCGTGAGGGTAAAACCGCCGCGCGTGAGCTGGTTGTTCAGCTCGTTGATGTCGGCCAGGCTTTGCTCTTCAAATTGCACCGTTATCAGATAGCGTTCAACTTCGCTCATAGTCACCCCGTTGTTATCCTGAAGGTTTTAGCATAGTTCATGCTGCCGGAATGGCGATATTCTCGCCCGGCGGCAGCCCGTTTATTCTGCAACGAAACGTTAGCCTCGTAGCCAGGCGTAGATCTTCTGCGTATTTTCCTGCGAGCAGAGGCGGGTGCCTTTGTTCAGCGTAGCGGCACTGCCGGCAGCCACGCCATAGCGAACGATATCCAGCAGAGGCGCGTTTTCCGCAAGCTTGATCGTCATGGCGCCAACCATGCTGTCTCCGGCGCCGACGGTGCTTTGGCTTTTGACCGGCGGTGGCACAACGTGCACACACTCTTGTGTATCAACCGCCAGGGCTCCCTGGGCTCCCAGAGAAACCACGACGCGTTTTGCCTGGCCGCTGTCGACAAGGTGCTGCGCGGCGGCTCGCACATCGTCCGGCTGCGTAAGTTCGCGCTGGACTAAGGCGCTCAGCTCTTTTTGGTTTGGCTTCACCAGTTCGATGTTGCCTAACGCGAGTGTGGCTTTCAGTGCCTCTCCTGAGCTGTCCACGATGCAGCGTATGCCTTTCTCCTGAGCCATTTTTACCAGGCGGCAGAGCTTTTTGAGATCAACGCCCGGCGGCAGGCTCCCGCTGATCGCCAGAATATCGCCGGAATGAAGGGCAAGGGCTTTTTGTTCCAGGTGCAGGAATTCATCCTCCGTCAGGGCGGCTCCAGGCATAACGAATCGATATTGTTCGCCGGTAGATTCGGTATGTACGTGCAGGTTCTGGCGAGTCCAGTCTTTCGCTTCCACGGTGTCCACGGTGACATGCTCTTCAAGCAGCAGATCGCGAAGGTGCTGGCCAGTCGCGCCGCCAACCGGAAATATCGCCGTGGCGTGTCCCCCCAAATGGACAATGGCACGGGCAACGTTTATACCGCCGCCGCCGGGTTCAAAGATGGGCGAGGTGCAGCGAAGTTTCCCTTCAGGATAGATTTGCGCCGTGACGGTGGCGCTGTCGAGGGAAGGGGCGAGGGTGAGTGTAAAAATAGCGGTCATGTCTCCTCCTTTTTTAGCCATTGTCCTAAAGCGTAGCACCGAAGCGGGAAGTGAAATGTTAATTAAAATCATGATTTATCGAATGATTATCCAAAAACCATAACCTTCGTATCCTTATGAAAATAAAGATATTTTAAGAGCTCTCTTATACAAAAAATGAAACAAGAATCCATTGCTATGTTATTGCGGAGTTTTTATAATTTGTAACCTTTCCGGGGCGGCTTCGATTTGATCCCGAGGAAAGATTCCGGAACCTTAATGGTTTCTTTTTTGTGTTGTACGGATTAATAAATGAAGCTTTTAAAGACAGTGCCGGTTGCGCTTTTACTCACCGGTGGAGCGTTCTTTAGCCATTTCGCAGTGGCAGATGACTCAGTATTTACTGTCATGGATGACCCGACTACCGCGAAGAAACCCTTCGAAGGTAATCTGAATGCAGGCTATCTTGCGCAGGCAGGCAATACCAAAAGTTCTAACTTGACTGCTAACACCAATATGACCTGGTACAATACGGCTACCGCCTGGTCAATTTGGGGTACCGCCAGCAACACCTCTTCCAACGATGTGCGCTCTTCCGAGAAATACTCAGCGGGTGGGCGTGGTCGTTACAACATGACTGACTATGACTATCTGTTTGGTCAGGCCAGCTGGTTGACTGACCGATACAACGGCTACCATGCGCGCGATGTCTTCACTGCGGGTTATGGTCGCCAGTTGCTGAACGGTCCAGTTCACAGTCTGCGTGTGGAATTCGGTCCAGGTGTGCGTTATGACGAATTTACCGATGGTAAAAACGAGACTCAGGCGCTGGGCTATGCGTCTGCGACTTATAACTGGCAGCTGACCGACAACGCTAAGTTTATTCAGGGCGTGTCCGTGCTGGGCAGTGACGACACCACGGTGAACTCCGAAACGGCGCTGGATGTGGCTATCAGTGAGCACTTTGGCCTGAAAGTAGGCTATAACGTGACCTGGAACTCCGATCCGCCGTCTACTGCACCAAACCATACCGACAGACGTACGCAAATTACGCTCGGGTATAAAATGTAAGATTAAGAAGCCGGACAATATCCGGCTTTGTTTTTTCCTCGTGCGCCCACTCTTCGTTTTTTCCTATCCTTTTGAGAACCAAAACCACCTGGCAAAACGCATCGCGCCCTGAGAATAATCGTGCATGACTATCTATCGCGTACGAGTGGGGTTTCATAACCCTTCAGCCCTGACCTTCAGGCAGCTTGATGAAATTCTGGAGCCGCAGCGATTCTGGCGCACTGAGTCCGGCGGTGGGACTTTTCGCTATTTTATGGAATACGAATATGAGTCGGAACTGAGAGACCTTTGTGCGGTGTGCGACCTGGCTTACTCCCAGGCTTGTAAGGTAAAAAAATGCCCGCTGGTGCTGGTGGAAGAGAAAGACAAAGCGGCATAACGCGCCTTGAAAAGGGTGGGCGACGGCCCTATTTATCAAGCTCGTTCACGGCAACAAGGGATGTATTCCCCTTTCTGTTAGTGTTACCATCTGCGATTCAGGTGAGATGGCAGTGATGCCATTTTCATTTGTACACCAGACTGCGTACCAATTCGGCGATTGTTGGTCAAATGGTTACGCAACGAGTTGTTCTAAATCCAATTTCTCTACTGTATGTGATCTTTCGTGCGGGTCACCACTGCAGATAAGGACTTAACATGCCTGTTATTACTCTTCCTGATGGCAGCCAACGCCATTACGACAAACCCGTTAGCCCAATGGACGTTGCGCTGGACATCGGTCCAGGTCTTGCCAAAGCGTGTATCGCTGGCCGCGTAGACGGTGAACTGGTTGATGCTTCCGATATTATCGAAAACGACGCGAAGCTCGCCATTATCACCGCTAAAGACGAAGCGGGTCTGGAAATTCTTCGCCACTCTTGTGCTCACCTGCTCGGTCATGCCATCAAGCAGCTGTGGCCGCACACTAAAATGGCGATCGGCCCGGTTATCGACAACGGTTTCTACTACGACGTTGATCTGGACCACACCCTGACGCAGGAAGATCTTGAGCTGCTCGAGAAGCGTATGCACGAGCTGGCCGAGAAAGATTACGACGTTATCAAGAAAAAGGTGAGCTGGCAGGAAGCACGTGAGACTTTCGTCAACCGCGGCGAAAACTACAAAGTTGCCATTCTTGATGAAAATATCAGCCATGATGACAAACCAGGTTTGTATCATCATGAAGAATACGTGGATATGTGCCGCGGGCCACATGTGCCAAACATGCGTTTCTGCCATCACTTCAAGCTGCAGAAAACCTCCGGCGCATACTGGCGCGGTGACAGCAACAACAAGATGCTGCAGCGTATCTACGGCACCGCCTGGGCGGACAAAAAGCAGCTGAACGCTTATCTGCAGCGTCTGGAAGAAGCGTCCAAGCGCGATCACCGCAAAATCGGCAAGCAGCTTGACCTGTACCATATGCAGGAAGAAGCGCCGGGTATGGTGTTCTGGCATAACGACGGCTGGACGATTTTCCGCGAGCTGGAAGTGTTCGTCCGTTCCAAGCTGAAAGAGTACCAGTACCAGGAAGTGAAAGGTCCGTTCATGATGGACCGCGTTCTGTGGGAAAAAACGGGCCACTGGGACAACTACAAAGACGCGATGTTCACCACCTCTTCCGAGAACCGTGAATACTGCATCAAACCGATGAACTGCCCGGGCCACGTGCAGATCTTCAACCAGGGCCTGAAGTCCTACCGCGACCTGCCGCTGCGTATGGCGGAATTTGGTAGCTGCCACCGCAATGAGCCTTCGGGCGCGCTGCATGGCCTGATGCGTGTTCGCGGCTTTACTCAGGACGACGCCCACATCTTCTGTACTGAAGAGCAGGTTCGCGATGAAGTAAACAGCTGTATCCGCATGGTCTACGACATGTACAGCACCTTCGGTTTCGAGAAAATCGTGGTGAAACTGTCTACCCGTCCGGAAAAACGCATCGGCAGTGACGAAATGTGGGATCGCGCGGAAGCGGATCTGGCTGTTGCATTGCAGGAAAACAATATCCCGTTTGACTATCAGCCGGGTGAAGGTGCATTCTACGGCCCGAAAATTGAGTTCACGCTGTATGACTGCCTGGATCGTGCCTGGCAGTGCGGTACCGTTCAGCTTGACTTCTCCCTGCCAACCCGCTTGAACGCCTCCTATATTGGCGAAAATAACGAGCGTTTGGTGCCGGTAATGATTCACCGCGCCATTTTAGGTTCAATGGAACGCTTTATCGGTATTCTGACCGAAGAGTTTGCTGGTTTCTTCCCAACCTGGCTTGCTCCGGTGCAGGCGGTGGTGATGAATATCACCGACGGCCAGGCAGAATACGTTAACGAATTGACTCGTAAACTCCAAAATGCGGGCATTCGCGTAAAAGCAGACTTGAGAAATGAGAAGATAGGCTTTAAAATCCGTGAACACACGTTACGTCGTGTCCCTTATATGCTGGTTTGTGGCGATAAAGAGGTCGAAGCAGGCAAAGTTGCCGTTCGTACCCGCCGCGGCAAAGACCTGGGGAGCATGGATGTCAACGAATTGATTGAAAAGCTGCAGCAAGAAATTCGCAGCCGCAATCTTCATCAACTGGAGGAATAAAGTATTAAAGGCGGAAAAAGAGTTCAACCGGCGCGTCCTAATCGCATTAACAGAGAGATTCGTGCCACTGAGGTTCGTCTGACCGGTATTGATGGCGAGCAGATTGGTATTGTCAGTCTGAATGAAGCTTTAGAAAAAGCCGAAGAGGCTGGGGTTGATTTAGTAGAAATCAGTCCAAACGCCGAGCCGCCTGTTTGCCGCATCATGGACTACGGCAAGTTCCTCTACGAGAAAAGCAAATCTTCTAAGGAACAGAAGAAGAAGCAAAAAGTTATTCAGGTTAAGGAAATTAAATTCCGACCTGGTACCGATGATGGCGACTATCAGGTAAAACTCCGCAGCCTGGTTCGCTTTCTGGAAGACGGAGACAAAGCCAAAATCACCCTGCGTTTCCGTGGACGTGAAATGGCACACCAACAGATTGGTATGGAAGTGCTTAACCGCGTCCGTGACGATTTGAGTGAACTGGCAGTGGTCGAATCCTTCCCAACGAAGATCGAAGGCCGCCAGATGATCATGGTGCTTGCTCCGAAGAAGAAACAGTAAGGCCATCAAGTAACAGACCGCGGGGCTTAGGCCTCGCGGGTTTTGTTCGCCTACTGGTTCGTTTTATTAACAATGCGAAGTGGAAATTGAAATGCCAAAGATCAAAACAGTACGCGGCGCCGCTAAGCGCTTCAAAAAGACTGCTTCTGGCGGTTTTAAGCGTAAGCACGCTAACCTGCGTCACATTCTGACTAAAAAGTCTACCAAACGTAAACGTCATCTGCGTCCGAAAGGCATGGTCTCCAAAGGGGATCTGGGCCTGGTTGTCGCTTGCCTGCCGTACGCATAAGTAAACTTTTTTTAATTAATTCAGAATAGAAACAGGAGAGCTAAATGGCTCGCGTAAAACGTGGTGTAATCGCACGTGCTCGTCACAAAAAAATCCTCAAACAAGCTAAAGGCTACTACGGTGCGCGTTCTCGCGTATACCGCGTTGCCTTCCAGGCTGTTATCAAAGCTGGTCAGTACGCTTACCGCGACCGTCGTCAACGTAAACGTCAGTTCCGCCAGCTGTGGATTGCACGTATCAACGCTGCAGCTCGTCAGAACGGTATCTCTTACAGCAAATTCATCAACGGCCTGAAAAAAGCCTCTGTTGAAATCGACCGTAAGATCCTGGCTGACATCGCCGTATTCGACAAAGTGGCATTCACTGCCCTGGTTGAGAAAGCGAAAGCAGCTCTGGCATAAGCCAGTTATAAGAGGGAGCTTGCTCCCTCTTTTAATTTATCCCCGTCATACTTCAATCTGTAGCTGCGTTAACTGCACTTGCTGACCCCAGTCACTTACTTAAGTAAGCTCCCGGGGATAATCGAGCTTGTCGCCTTACTACAAATCGAATTATTAGGGCATAACACAATCAATTTATTGACTTTCAACGCCGTAGCTCGTTCAATAGCCAAAGCGAAATTTGTCAAAACAAGGTAACTGCAAGCATGAATGCTGCTATTTTCCGCTTCTTTTTTTACTTTAGCGCCTGATTCAGGGGGCTTTGCGCGTAAGAAAAGAAACGAAAAACAGCGCCGAAAGCCTCCTGTACGGAGGCTTTTTTTTTGCGTTTCGTTTTCGAATCAGACCAACTACCCCGGCAGTTTGCCGGCATAAGAGGAATACCATGCCACATCTCGCAGAGCTGGTTGCCAGTGCCAAAGCAGCCATAAACGATGCCCAGGATGTTGCCGCGTTAGATAATGTACGCGTCGAATATTTGGGGAAGAAGGGGCATCTGACCCTTCAAATGACCACCCTGCGTGAACTGCCACCGGAAGAACGTCCGGCTGCGGGCGCGGTGATTAACGAAGCTAAAGAGCAGGTTCAGGAAGCCCTGAACGCCCGCAAAGCTGCACTCGAAAGTGCCGCACTGAACGAACGTCTGGCTGCAGAAACGATTGACGTTTCTCTGCCTGGTCGTCGGATTGAAAACGGTGGCCTGCACCCGGTAACCCGCACCATCGATCGTATCGAAAGCTTCTTCGGCGAACTGGGGTTCACCGTAGCAACTGGCCCTGAAATCGAAGATGACTACCACAACTTCGATGCGCTGAATATTCCAGGGCACCACCCGGCGCGCGCGGACCACGATACTTTCTGGTTTGACGCGACCCGTCTGCTGCGTACCCAGACTTCTGGTGTGCAGATCCGCACCATGAAAGACAAGCAGCCGCCAATTCGTATTATTGCCCCGGGCCGCGTCTACCGTAACGACTACGATCAGACCCACACCCCGATGTTCCACCAGATGGAAGGCCTGATCGTTGACACCAACATCAACTTCACCAACCTGAAGGGAACGCTGCACGATTTCCTGAATAACTTCTTTGAAGAAGACCTGCAGATTCGCTTCCGCCCGTCCTACTTCCCGTTCACCGAGCCGTCCGCTGAAGTGGACGTGATGGGTAAAAACGGCAAGTGGCTGGAAGTACTGGGCTGCGGCATGGTGCACCCGAACGTGCTGCGTAACGTAGGTATCGATCCGGAAGTTTACTCCGGCTTCGCCTTCGGTATGGGCATGGAGCGTCTGACCATGCTGCGCTATGGCGTGACCGATCTGCGTGCATTCTTCGAAAATGATTTACGTTTCCTCAAACAGTTCAAATAAAGGCGGGATATCCAATGAAATTCAGTGAACTCTGGTTACGCGAATGGGTAAACCCAGCCAACAGCAGTGACGAACTTTCCAGCCAGATAACTATGGCCGGGCTTGAAGTTGACGGTGTCGATGCCGTAGCAGGGGCTTTTCACGGCGTTGTGGTCGGGGAAGTGGTCGAGTGCGGTCAGCATCCAAACGCCGACAAACTGCGCGTAACAAAAATTAACGTCGGTGGCGATCGCCTGCTGGATATCGTCTGCGGCGCACCAAACTGCCGTCAGGGTCTGAAAGTTGCCGTGGCGACTGTTGGCGCCGTGCTACCGGGCGATTTCAAGATCAAAGCGGCCAAACTGCGCGGTGAGCCGTCCGAAGGGATGCTGTGCTCCTTCTCCGAGCTGGGTATTTCCGACGATCATAATGGCATTATCGAGCTGCCAGCGGACGCGCCAATCGGCACTGACATCCGCGAATACCTGAAGCTGGACGACAACACCATTGAAATCAGCGTCACGCCAAACCGTGCCGACTGCCTCGGTATTATCGGCGTAGCTCGCGACGTGGCGGTGGTGAACAAGCTGCCTCTGGTTGAGCCAGAAATTACCGCCGTTGCTGCGACTATCAATGACACGCTGCCTATTCGCGTAGACGCCGCAGAAGCTTGCCCACGTTACCTGGGCCGCGTTGTGAAAGGCATCAACGTTAAGGCACCCACGCCGCTGTGGATGAAAGAGAAGCTGCGTCGCTGCGGTATTCGTTCCATTGATGCGGTGGTTGACGTGACCAACTATGTGCTGCTGGAGCTTGGTCAGCCGATGCACGCCTTCGACCTGAACCGTATTGAAGGCGGGATCGTGGTGCGTATGGCGGAAGAGGGCGAAACCCTGGTCCTGCTGGACGGCAGCGAAGCGAAGCTCAATGCCGACACCCTGGTTATTGCCGATCACAATAAAGCGCTGGCCATGGGCGGTATCTTCGGCGGCGAGCATTCAGGCGTAAACGACGAAACCCAGAACGTACTGCTGGAATGTGCCTTCTTCAGCCCGCTGTCTATCACCGGTCGTGCGCGCCGCCATGGTCTGCATACCGATGCTTCCCACCGCTATGAGCGCGGCGTCGATCCTGCGCTGCAGTATAAAGCGATGGCGCGAGCGACTCGCCTGCTGGTGGATATCTGTGGCGGTGAAGCTGGCCCAGTTATCGATGTCACAAGCGAAGCGCACCTGCCTAAGCGCGCTACGATCACGCTCCGTCGCAGCAAACTGGACCGTCTGATTGGTCACCACATCGAAGATGCTCAGGTTAGCGACATTCTGCGTCGTCTGGGCTGCGAAGTGACCGAAGGTCAGGCGCAGTGGACTGCCGTGGCGCCGAGCTGGCGTTTCGATATGGAAATTGAAGAAGACCTGGTGGAAGAAGTGGCCCGCGTTTACGGCTACAACAGTATTCCAAACAGCCCGGTACAGGCAGGTCTGGTGATGGGCACCCATCGCGAAGCCGACCTTTCTCTGAAGCGTGTGAAAACCATGCTGGTGGACAAAGGTTACCAGGAAGTCATTACCTACAGCTTCGTCGACCCGAAAATTCAGCAGCTTTTGCACCCTGGCGAAGAAAATCTGATTCTTCCTAATCCGATCTCTACCGACATGTCCGCTATGCGCCTGTCGCTGTGGAGTGGCCTGCTGACAACCGTGGTTTATAACCAGAATCGCCAGCAAAGCCGCGTGCGTATTTTCGAGTCCGGCCTGCGCTTTGTGCCTGATACTCAGGCAGACCTTGGGATTCGTCAGGATCTTATGCTGGCGGGGGCTATCTGCGGCAACCGCTATGAAGAACACTGGGATCTGGCGCGTAACACCGTTGACTTCTATGATCTGAAAGGCGATCTGGAGTCCGTTCTGGCCCTGACCGGTAAACTTTCAGACATCGAATTCAGAGCGCAGGCAAATCCGGCCTTGCATCCTGGGCAAAGTGCTGCCATTTATTTAGCAGGTGAATGCATTGGTTTCATTGGTGTTGTTCACCCGGAACTGGAGCGTAAACTGGACCTTAACGGCCGCACGGTGGTGTTTGAGGTGCTGTGGAGCAAGCTCGCAGACCGCGTGGTGCCTGAGGCGCAGGACGTTTCCCGCTTCCCGGCAAACCGCCGCGATATCGCTGTTGTGGTGGCTGAAAACGTCCCGGCAGCAGATGTTTTGGCCGAGTGTAAGAAAGTTGGCGCAAATCAGGTAGTTGGCGTAAACTTATTTGACGTGTACCGTGGCAAGGGCGTAGCCGATGGCTACAAGAGCCTGGCCATAAGCCTTATCCTTCAGGATACGGGCCGTACACTCGAAGAAGAGGAGATGGCCGCTACCGTTGCAAAATGTGTAGAGGCATTAAAAGAGCGATTCCAGGCATCATTGAGGGATTGAACGTATGGCGCTTACAAAAGCTGAAATGTCAGAATATCTGTTTGATAAGCTTGGGCTTAGCAAACGAGATGCCAAAGAGCTGGTAGAGCTGTTTTTCGAAGAGATCCGTCGCGCTCTGGAAAACGGTGAGCAGGTTAAACTCTCGGGCTTTGGTAATTTTGACTTACGCGATAAAAACCAACGTCCCGGGCGCAACCCGAAGACCGGTGAAGATATTCCCATTACGGCGCGCCGTGTGGTGACCTTCCGACCTGGTCAGAAGCTAAAAAGTCGGGTTGAAAACGCGTCGCCAAAAGACGAGTAACCTGAGTTAACAAAAAAGGCCGCATTCGCGGCCTTTTTCTTTTGCTTTTAAGTCCTGTTGCTTAACGACATGTGCTTGACAAACATTTCTGTCAAATGGTTGTATTGTACAACCATATTTCAACGGTATCGATCATGTCTGACAGCACCCTAATCGAATCTATACGCGCCTCATCGCGCCAGGTTGTACGCGAGCTTGGTTTTCTCAACTCAACGCTTGCCGCCACGAACTACTCTGCTTCTGCGGTTCATGCTTTGCTGGAAATTGATTCCCGGGAGAACGTCACTGCGGCCGATCTGGTCCAGATTCTTGGTCTGGAGAAGTCGAGCGTCAGCCGAATGATAGGCAAACTGCGCAAGGCGGGAGAGCTGTTCGAGAGCGTTTCAGACGAAGACGCCAGAGCCAGACGACTCCGTTTGACCGCCCAGGGTAAACAAACGGTCAGGGAAATCCACAGATACGGCAGAATGCGGGTAGAGAAGGCTCTGGCGCACCTGAATACTCCGGCGCAGCAATCAGTGGCTGCTGGCCTGTCTAACTATGCTCAGGCGCTGAAAGCCTGTCGTGGTGAGTTGACGGGCGACGAGGGAAGAAAAAACTTCGAGATAATGACGGGATACCTGCCGGGCGTAATTGGCCGCGTGGCGGAAATGCACGCTAACTATTACTCAAAGCACTATAACTTCGGCTATTTTTTTGAAGGGAAAGTCGCCGCCGGGCTGGCGGAGTTTTCAGGGCGGCTGGATCGCCCGTGTAACCGCATCTGGGTGGTGCTCCACAACGGCAAAATAGTGGGCTCTGTATCCATCGATGGTGAGGATCTGGGCAATCACGAAGCCCATTTACGCTGGTTTATTCTCGACGATGAGTGCCGTGGCAGCGGTATCGGGCGAGCGCTTTTACGTGAGGCGATGCGCTTTTGCGATGAGTATGGTTTTTCCGCCGTGCAGCTGTGGACTTTTAGCGGACTGAATGCCGCTCGCCATCTTTATGAGTCGATGGGATTCAAGCTAACCAGGGAATGGCAGGGCGAGCAGTGGGGAAGCTCAATGCTGGAGCAGCAGTTCACTCGTAAACGGCCAGTAGAAAAGTAATTCGGGACAGGTGCGGTATTAAGGCCTTTTCTTTGCTTGTTCTCTTCGGCGAACTCCCCGTAAAATCAGGCGCATAAACGGGGCAGAGGGAGCCTTTACGGAATGCTGAATTTTGTAACCAGACAACGCAGGTTTGAGCGACGCTGGCTAGTGGCCCTGGTCTTTGCCACGGCGACGATGCTGGCCTTGAGCCTGTGCGCCGGGGATGTCTGGTTTTCCCCTCTTTCCTGGTGGAATGATGAGGCCCGGCTCTTTATCTGGCAAATCCGCCTGCCGCGAACGTTGGCCGTTCTGCTGGTGGGGGCGGCTCTGGCCGTGACCGGCACGATTATGCAGTCGCTGTTTGAAAATCCGCTGGCCGAACCCGGTTTACTTGGCGTCTCCAACGGCGCCGGCGTTGCGCTGGTTGTTGCCCTGTTGCTCGGGCAGGGGATGCTGCCGGGCTGGGTGCTGGGGCTGTGCGCCATTCTCGGTGCCTTAGCGATCACTTTTATTCTGTTACGTTTTTCCCGTCGTCATCTCTCCACCAGTCGTCTATTACTGGCAGGTGTCGCCCTCGGCATTATTTGTAGTGCCCTGATGACCTGGGCGGTCTACTTTAGCTCAAGTCTCGACCTGCGCCAGCTGATGTACTGGATGATGGGAGGCTTTGGCGGCGTGGACTGGCGTCAGGGCTGGCTGATGGTGACGCTGCTGCCGGTGGTGGTCTGGCTGTGCCGACAGCATGCGCCGCTCAACCTGATGGCGCTCGGAGAAAACTCAGCCCGGCAGTTGGGGCTTTCCGTCTGGCTGTGGCGCAATATTTTGGTTGTGGCTACCGGCTGGCTGGTTGGCGTCAGCGTGGCGCTTGCCGGCGCAATTGGATTTGTCGGTCTGGTGATCCCGCACATGCTGCGACTCGCGGGGTTAACCGATCATCGCGTTTTGCTGCCTGCCAGTGCGCTGGCTGGGGCCGCGATCTTAACCGGCGCGGATGTGGTGGCAAGGCTTGCGCTAAGTTCTGCCGAGCTGCCCATTGGCGTAGTCACCGCTACGCTCGGCGCGCCGGTGTTTATCTGGCTATTATTGAAAGCCGGACGTTAATTCGGCTCACAGAGGAAGAGGATGATATGCAAAGCAATGTTCTGAATACCGAAGTCACCACCATTGACGGCGAAAACACCACGCTGGAGAGCTGGCAGGGAAAAGTGCTGCTGGTGGTGAACGTCGCTTCCAGGTGCGGCCTGACGCCGCAGTATGAGCAACTGGAAAACCTGCAAAAAGACTTTGAAGCTCAGGGGTTCAGCGTGCTTGGTTTCCCATGTAATCAGTTCCTGGGGCAAGAGCCAGGCAGCAGCGAAGAAATTAAAACCTTCTGCAGCACTACCTACGGCGTGACGTTCCCGCTGTTTAGCAAAATCGATGTCAACGGCGAGCACCGACATCCGTTTTATCAGAAACTGATTGATGCGAGCCCGGCAGCCGTTGCCCCGGAAGGCAGCGGCTTTCTGGAGCGAATGAGCAGCAAAGGGCGTGGCCCGCTTTACCCTGACGACATCCTGTGGAATTTCGAAAAATTCCTGATTGGCCGTGATGGCAAAGTGATTCAGCGTTTCTCTCCGGACATGACGCCGGAAGATCCTGTGGTGCTGGACGCCATTAAACAGGCGTTGGCTAAATAAGTTGTCCCTGCTGCAGCTGACAGGCGTCACCGTCGCGGGCCGGGTTGGGCCAATATCTGCGGCGGTGGAGCCCGGAGAACTTATCCATCTTGTCGGGCCGAACGGAGCAGGCAAGAGCACGCTGCTCGCGCGAATGGCAGGGTTAAGCGCCGGGCAAGGCAGCCTTCTGTTTAACCAGCAGCCGCTTGACGACTGGTTGCCTGCCGGGCTATCCCGACATCGTGCCTGGCTAAGCCAGCAGCAGCTTCCTCCTTTTGCAATGCCCGTCTGGCATTACCTGCAGCTACATCAATCCTCGCCTGAGTCCGAAGCGGCAATGCTGCGCCTGGCGGCGTCGCTATGGCTCTCAGACAAACTGACCCGGTCGGTCAACCAGCTTTCCGGCGGTGAATGGCAGCGCGTTCGCCTTGCCGCCGTGCTGCTGCAGATTGATCCCTCGGCCAATCCCGAAGGGCAGCTCTTGCTGCTGGATGAGCCGATGAACAGCCTTGATGTCGCCCAGCAGGCCGCATTAGATCGCCTGTTGCTTACGTTTTGTGAGACGGGTATTGCGGTAGTGATGAGCAGCCATGATTTGAACCATAGCCTGCGTCATGCCCATAAAGTGTGGCTCTTGCGTGAGGGAAAAATGATCGCTCAGGGGCCGAAGGATGAAGTGCTGACGCCAAAAAATTTAGCCGCAGCTTACCAAATGCCGTTCCGACTCTTGCGTATCGAAGGGCACAGTATGCTGATAAGCCCGTTATAACATCGTGGAAAGCTTGCAATAATTCCGGGCGACAGGCTAAATTACTGGAAACAGCAAGACCGGGAGTTGTCTGAAAATGCGTTTGTGGCTTATTGCAGTGGCATGCATAGTGTTGGTGGGGTGTAGTCATAATGCCCCTCATCCGAACGCCAGGCTTTCCGATTCCATCACCGTTATCGCTCAGCTAAACGATCAGCTCCGCAGCTGGCACGGCACGCCGTACACCTACGGTGGCATGAGTCGACGCGGCGTGGACTGTTCGGGCTTCGTGCTGATGACCTTCCGCGACAGGTTCGATCTGATGCTGCCGCGCATGACCAGCGAGCAGGCAGAAATCGGCACAAAAATCGATAAAGACGACCTGCTGCCTGGCGATCTGGTGTTCTTCAAAACCGGCTCGGGCGAAAGCGGCCTGCACGTCGGCATTTATGACACCGACAACACCTTTATTCACGCGTCTACCAGTCGCGGCGTTATGCGTTCCTCTCTGGACAACGTCTACTGGCGTAAAAAATTCTGGCAAGCCCGCCGCATATAGCCTTTCTTGTTTGTTCTTGACTGAAAATCGTGACCGTTCCCGCAAATCTGCGGGCAACGTCAACGGTATTGGCAATATCAGGTAATATCGGGATGCATTGTGCTTTTCCCGCTAAGGATTGTGTCATGGTCACCCTCGAAGATGTTGCTGCTCACGCCGGCGTCTCCCGCGCCACCGTATCCCGCGTGGTGAATGGCGACACTAAGGTTAAATCGCAAACCCGCGTTAAAGTGGAGGCCGCGATTGCTGAACTGGGCTATTCCCCCAATCCTGCAGCCAGAGCGCTGGCGTCCAGCCAGAGCCATTCCATTGGTCTGGTAACCACGTCATACACCGGGGGTTTCTTCGGGACGCTGATGGATACGGTGCAAAGTGAAGCTGAATCCCACGGCAAGCAACTGCTGGTGACGCAGGGGCGTGGCGTAGAAGAGAACGAGCGCAATGCCATTCAGCGACTCTACAATCTGCGCTGTGATGGCTTGATTCTCCATGTCCGTGCCATCGCGGACGAAACGCTGCTTCAACTGGCGGAACGAGGTAACCGGTTTATCATCCTCGACAGAGACGTGCCCGCATTAAGCCCGCGCTGCGTGGTCTTCGATCATCGTCTTGCCAGCCACATGGCCACCCGCTATTTGCTGGATGCCGGCCACCTGGCAATCGCCTGCCTGCATGGCCCGACCCAGCGCGCCTCCAGCCTCTTACGACGCCAGGGCTTTCTCGATGCCATGGAAGAGCAGGGCATTACCCCGGTGGCGGTGGTGGAAGGCGAGTACGATATGCCCAGCGGCTATCGGCAAACCTCGGCCTTGCTGGATGAATATAAAATCAGCGCCCTTTATTGCTGTAACGAAGAGATGGCCGTCGGGGCGATGCTGGCCATTACCGAGCGGGGCTTACGCATTCCTCTGGATATATCCCTTATTTGTTATGACAGTGGCGATCGTGCGGCATTTGTCCGCCCGGCGTTAACCAGCGTTTATTTCCCAATAGGCGACATGGCCCGCTTTGCCACGCGTAAATTACTGAATGAACATTGTGAGAATGAATCTTTTTTACCTTGCATCATTGCTCGTGATTCCGTTCGGAATTTACGTTAAAAACTGGCTATGTACGGATATCCAGGATAAGCTAAAAGTTATTAAAACATAAAGCTTAAACGTTTCAGGGATGAGTGTGAAATTCACAGCGATAGCAGCTATCCGACTATTTTCGGATTGGCGCTGTATCTCTCTGCCGTCCAACCAGAAATCCACAGGGCTGGCAAAATGATTGTTTCACTTGATAGTGTTTATTGTTCTCACCTCTACTATCGCCCCGCCGTCAGGCCGGACGCTAGCATTTTGGGCGTCGAAATCGTTGCTAACTTCGTGGGGGCCGACGCGCCGGTTCGTATTCCAACCGAATTGTTAATTCCTCATCTTGCGCCTGAACAGCATCTCGAACTGTTTAGAGAAAAATTAACGCAAATAGAAGAACATCAGCATTTCTTTATCACCCGGTACCTTGTTGTCTGGGTTCATATTAATGAAACTATTGTTGATGCGCTAATTAACAACCAGGATTTATATATCCGGCTAAAGGCTTTGCCGTTTATTGAATTAATGATTAGCGAAAGCTTTCCTGATTTAAATAGCGGCAAAACGAATTTAAGACTGGCCTGGCTGGCTGAACGTTTCCCACTCGGTTTGGCTGACTTTGGTGCAGGCAATGCCACCACAAAATCTATTTTTGATGGTCTGTTCCGGCATGTGATCATGGACCGATTTTTTGTTCAGAAACAGCTTCCTGGCCGCACTTTCTCGCCCTTTATGCTTGCCATTCTTGGACAGGTTTCGCCGTTTTGTCAGGCATTGTTGATTGCCGGGATAGATACCGCCAGCGCGCGACGTAAAGTGCAGGGTTTAGGCTTTGCCGCGATGCAGGGCAAACTCTGGCCGCTGGTGCCGCCGGAAGGACTGGCCTCACTTTTCCCCCCTCATGACGGTCTGGTTCACTAAAGCCCCTGCTGCTCGACTGTGTTTAAAATGCATTACTGGGGCTACACTGTCGGGCGGAGGAACCATGACCAATACTTTAGCTTTTCTGAATACCTGGCACGATGAGCTGCCGGGGTTCTATAGCGAATTAACCCCCACGCCGCTGAAAAACGCCCGGCTGCTTTATCACAGCCAGCCGCTGGCAGACGATCTGGGGATTAACGCCTCGTTTTTTGCTGCACCACAGCAGGGGATCTGGAGTGGCGAAACGCTGCTGCCCGGCATGCAGCCGCTTGCCCAGGTTTATAGCGGGCACCAGTTCGGCGTCTGGGCAGGGCAACTGGGGGACGGGCGTGGTATTTTACTGGGAGAGCAGCAGCTGGCGGACGGACGCAAGGTTGACTGGCATCTCAAAGGCGCAGGCTTGACGCCGTACTCTCGCATGGGCGATGGCCGGGCCGTGCTGCGCTCCACTGTTCGCGAATTTCTCGCCAGCGAAGCCATGCATGCTTTAGGCATTCCGACGACGCGAGCGTTAACTATAGTCACCAGCGATACGCCGGTACAGCGTGAAACGGTTGAGCAGGGGGCAATGCTGCTGCGGGTGTCCGAAAGCCATCTGCGTTTTGGGCATTTTGAGCATTTCTACTATCGCCGCGAGCCGGAAAAAGTTCAGCAGCTTGCCGATTACGCCATTCATCACCACTGGCCGCATCTGCAGGGGCTTGAAGAACGCTATGAGCTGTGGTTTACCGACGTGGTGGCGCGTACCGCCGCGCTCATTGCCAGCTGGCAAACGGTGGGCTTTGCCCACGGGGTAATGAACACCGACAACATGTCGATTCTTGGCCTGACCATGGACTACGGCCCGTATGGCTTCCTCGACGACTATCAGCCTGAATTTATCTGTAACCATTCCGACTACCAGGGCCGGTATGCCTTCGACAACCAGCCAGCGGTAGGGCTGTGGAACCTGCAGCGCCTGGCGCAGACGCTGTCGCCGTTTATTACGGCCGAGAAGCTGAACGCGATTCTGGATGGCTACCAGCCGGCAATTATGCGTGCTTTTGGCCAACGGATGCGTGCCAAACTGGGGCTTTTCACCGAACAGCAGGCCGATAACCTAATCCTGAGTGAGCTCTTCGCCCTGATGAGCAAAGAAGGCAGCGATTACACGCGTACCTTCCGGATGCTGAGCGTGACGGAGCAGCTCAGCGCGGCGTCGCCGCTGCGGGATGAATTTATCGACAGGGCAAGTTTTGATGTCTGGTTTGGGCGCTATCGTGAGCGGCTTCAGGCGGAGCAGGTGAGTGATGCCGAACGCCAGCAGAAAATGCAGGCGGTGAACCCGGCGCTGGTCTTACGCAACTGGCTGGCACAGCGGGCAATCGAAGCTGCCGAAAAGGGCGATACTCGTGAACTGGCTAAACTCCACGAGGCGCTGCTCCAGCCGTTCTCCGATCGTGAGGACGATATGACGCAGCGCCCACCTGACTGGGGAAAACGGCTGGAAGTCAGCTGTTCAAGCTGATCACTGGCGCAGGCCTACCTGAGGAACCGGGTGTTCCGGATGTCGGAACACCCGCAGATCGGCCTGATACCAGCGCTGCAACGTTTGCTCTTCCAGCACTTCATCAGGCGTTCCGTTTGCCACCAGCCTGCCTTTATGTAGCAGCACGATACGGTCGGCCCAGAGTGCCGCCAGATTCAAATCGTGCAGCACAACGCAGACCGATAACGTCCCCATTTGCGCCAGGCGACGCAGCAGGCGCAGCACATGCTGCTGGTGGTAGAGATCCAGCGCCGACGTAGGCTCGTCCAGAAACAGCCAGCCGTGAGGCTGCCCATCGCACCAAAGCTGCGCCAGCGCCCGGGCAAGCTGCACCCGCTGTTGCTCGCCGCCTGACAGACGACAAAAATCTCTGCCGCTCAGAGAGTCGCACCCGGTCAGCGCCATGACTTCCGCCACGACGTCGGCCGTTGACGCCTGCGGCCACGGCGCACGGCCCATAGCGATCACGTCTTCTACCGTCCAGCTAAACGCCATGCTGCTTTGCTGGCGCATCACCGCGCGTTTGCGGGACAGCGCTTCGTTGGACCACTGATTCAAATCCTGGCCTGCCAGCGCAACGTGCCCGCTGTCAGGCTGTTGAAACCCGGTTAACAGCCGCAACAGCGTGGATTTGCCCGCGCCGTTTGGGCCAATCAGCGCCACAACTTCACCCGGCTTCAGGCTGACATTGACGTTATCAATCAGATAACGGTGGCCCAGCTTTAGCGAAATATCGTGCGTGGACAAAACTTCATTCATCTCGCGCTCTCCTTGCTGCGAAAGATCATCGCCAGGAACCAGGGGCCGCCTATCAGGCTGGTCAACAGGCCTACAGGCATTTCTGCTGGCGCGACAATCGTTCTCGCCAGCGTATCGGCCACCAACAGCAGCATGGCACCGGCCAGCACGGAGCCGGGCACCAGCCAGCGATGATCGGACCCAAGCCACATGCGCACCAGATGCGGAACCACCAGACCAACGAAGCCGATCACGCCGCTGATGGCTACCGCCGCAGCAACCAACAATGCGCTCAGGATCAGCAAATGCCGCTGGGTTGTTTTGACATCCACGCCCAGGTAATGCGCTTCCTCATCACCAAGCTGGAGCAAATTCAGGCGCTTTGAAAGCAGCCAGATGCCCAGGCTTGCAGGAAGAATAAGCGACGCGGTAGCGAGCAGCGTGGACCATTGTGCCTGGCCCAGGCTCCCCATGCCCCAGAGAGAAAGCTGGCGCAGCTGAGTGTCGTTGCTTATCCACGACAGCACGCCAACCGCCGCGCCGCACAGCGCATTGATGGCGATGCCCACCAGCAGCAGGCGAGACAAACTGTTGGTGCCTTTCCGGCTAAGCAGGAAAATCGCCAGCGTCACCGCCAGGCTGCCTACAAACGCTGCCAGCATAGGGGCATAAAGCGCTAAAACCGCCGGCAGAGCCAGCGGCATAACAATCGACAGCCCCACCGCCAGCGCGGCCCCGCTGCTGATCCCAAGCAGGCCCGGATCGGCAAGCGGGTTACGGAACAACCCCTGCATCACGCAGCCCGACAGCGCCAGCGCGCCGCCGATCAGCGCCGCCAGCAGCACCCTCGGCAAACGGATGTTGAGCCAGATGTCACGCAGCGTGTCGTCATGCGTCTGCCACAGCACGGCCACAGACAGCCGCATGGCGCCGAGGTTAGCGGCAATAAGCGCCATTGCCAGCAAAACCAGCCCCATCAAAAACAGGGCATGGTGAGGCAAAGGTCGGCGTATCACGGCAGTTGCTCCGCTTTTTTGCGCAGGGCGAGGATCGTCTGCGGGGTATCAATGCCAAAGCCGAGCAGCGCCATGTCATCGACGACCATCAGCTGTTTATTTTTCCCGGCTGGCGTTTGCGCAAGCCCTGGCAATGCCCAGACTTTGGCTTCTCCGCCGAGGGTTTTCACCCCATCAGTGGTGACCAGGATCAGGTCAGGTTTGCTGGCGATCACGCCTTCCTGAGACAGCGGCTGGTAGCGCTTGAAGCCCTGCATGGCATTGTCCAGTCCGGCGGCGTGAATCGCGGCATCCGCGGCGGTTTCCTGCCCGGCAGCCATGGCGGTCATGCCGCCGTGGCTCATAATGAACAGCACTTTTTTGCCCAGCGGTTTGGCCGGGATCGCCGCTAGCTGGTCGTGAAGCGTTTTGCGCAGCTTGTCGCCTTCGGCTGTTTTACCCAGCGCGGTAGCCACGGCAGCCACTTTGGCATCAATGCTCTCGAGGTTATTTTCCGCCGGAACGGTAACCACTTTCACTTTGCTGGCCTCAACCTGCTTCAGCGCCATGGATGGCTGAGCCTGAGCGCTGGCCAGTACCTGCGTCGGGCGCATGGCTAGAATACCCTCGGCATTAAGCTGGCGCAGGTAGCCCACATCCGGCAGTTTTTTCACGGCATCGGGATGAAGGCTCGTGCTATCACGAGCCACCACATCCTGACCCGCACCCAGAGCCCAGGCAATCTCGGTGACGTCGCCACCGATGGTTACCACGCGCTCGGCCGCACCTGCCATCAATGGCAGGGCGAGGATGGCGAGCAGCAGGCGTTTCATGCCGCTAACCCTTTGCCGATCAGGGCTTCAATTTGCAGACGCCACTGCTCCTGCTCCGGCTGGCCTTCAGTACGCTGGCCGTACAGCTGGGCAATTTGCGTGCCGTCGGCGGCAAACAGCTCGAGGCTGGTCACGTGGCCGTCGGCGGTTGGTTTGCGGGTTACCCAGCTTTCGGCGATGGTATCGCCCATCAGGTGCAGGGTGAATTCCGGGTTGAACACGTTGACCCAGTTTTCCATCGGGACCACTTTGCGGATTTCACCGGTGAAGATCTGCACGCAGCCGCGGTTGCCGACGAAAATCATGATCTCGTATGCCGTCTTCTGCTTGTAAAACAGCAGTTGGGACAGCGCTTCGTTATCTACGCGACAGGCCAGATCGTCTTTCACCAGGCGGAAAGCCTGCTGGCGAGTCAGCTGATGGCGTTTAAGCAGCTGGAAGAACTGGTGTACATCCGTCATCGCGCGCCATTCTGCGTCCACCTTGTCGGCCTCGACCGTAGGCGTCATTACCGCTTCTTCAACGGCTTTGATCGCCAGCGCCGGGTTGTCGGTGTGGATGAAACGGGTCAGCACCTGGCTCCATGATTCAACATGGGTGTTGTCGGTGGTATATACCTTCAGCAGCGCATCACCCTGATGGTCAAAGAATTGAATGCTCTGGCGTTCGCCGCGAGCGGTCTCTTCCCGGACGTGGAACACGCTCGCCCACTGGTTCAGGAACAAACGCAGATCCAGCGCACGAGGATTCAGTACCAGCCCGGCGTGGCCGTTAAGGTGCTGGTTCTCAAAGCGGCCTACCTGCTCGTGAACGGCATATTCGTTGCGGCAGATGCACTTTGTTTCCCCCACGGCTTCCAGCGCGGCGAAGATCTCTTTCACATCGCCATTCAGGCGCCATGCGTCGTGCCCGACGCGGGCATGGGTCAGTTCCGCCTCGCTGATGTGCATCAGTTTGGCGATATCCCGGGCATATTTTTTCGGGTGTTCTTGCTTAAGCTGGATCCAGCTGTCGTAACGCTGACTCATGAATAACTCCTTTACCATTGATAGCTCACGAAAATTTTACCGTTACGGCCATCCTGCGGGAGACCCTGCGGTGACCAGTACTCTTTATCGAAGGCGTTGCCAAACACCAGCGTGGTGGTTAAACCGCGCAGCTGCTGCTGCCCTTTGTAGCTGACATAAAAATCGCTGACCGCATAGCCCGGCTGCTGTGCATAGGAGCTGCTGATATGGGTGGAACGCTCGGCGAAGGTGCCGACCCAGCCCACGGAGAAGCCGCTGTGTGACACAGGGATGTCCAGGGTGGTGGTGACGGTGTCCGGGTTCAGGCTGGAGATGTACTCGCCGGTATCTTCATCTTTACCGCGGGTACGGTTATAGGCGGTATCCAGGCTGAACAGATCGGCGGTGTACTTCGCGTTGACGTCCCAGCCCCAAATTTTTGCTTTTGGCACGTTGTAGGACATGGTGGTCGCTTTGGCGAAGTCCACGGTGGTAGAGATGTAATCTTTCGCTTTGGTGTCGAAGTAGCTGGCTTTGAATTCCAGGCCGTCGTTAGCCATGGCCAGATTGTCGAAGCGCAGACCGAAGCCGTATTCCTGCGTTTCGTTGGTTTCCGGGCGCAGGTTCGGGTTTGGTACCCAATAGTTGGTGTAGCGAGTGCCGATAGAGAAGTGCTTGGAGTCGTTGTACATCTCGCCCATGGTCGGCGCACGGAACGCCTGCGCATAGGAACCAAACAGCATCAGCCAGTCGGTTGGGGTGACAGAAACCGCTCCGCGTGATGACCACTTGTCGGCATCCACGTCTTTATAACCCTGGCTGCTGCCGCTGTAGTTGTCATAACGCGTCCCGGCCAGGATAGAAATCGGCAGGTCGCGCAGGGTGATTTCATCCTGCAGCCAGCCGGAACCAAAGTTGATTTTCGCCTGTGGGAAACCGGTCGTCAGGCCACCAGGAGCCTGCTCCTGACGATAATATTCGCTGCCGTAGGTCAGCAGGTTAGCCGCGAAGCTGTCGCTAAACAGACGGCTGCGGTTTTCGAGCTTACCGCCTTTGGTCGTCTGTTTACGGAATTCACCCCCCTGATTAGGGGTTTCAGCGTTGATACGAGCTTCGGACCAGTAGGCCGTCGCGGTCGCGTTCAGCCAGTCGTTATCCTGCGGATTGAGGTGGTATTTCAGCTGCGCGTCGCGCTGAATGGTGGAGCGATTGGTCATCGGGTTGCTGGAGGCTGAGGCATCCGGCGTCTGCGGGTTTTTCGGTTCCTGCGCGTTGTTATTGTAGTAGCGCAGGGAGCCGGACAGCGACTGAGCCGAATCGATATACCAGGTGCCTTTGGTCAGCAGGTTGCCGATGTTTTCGTCATTAGGCGCGGTTTCACCGTTGCTCTGGCGCAGGTTACCGCGATCGCGGCTGGACCAGGCGACGACGCCGTCCAGGTTATCGGTACGGCCAAAGGCACTGGCGCCCATGCCGATGCTGTGGTCGCCGGTACCGCCGGTGCCGAAGACGCGGAAGCCGCTGTTTTGCCCGTCAAATAGAAGATCGGCGGCGTCTGCGGTTTCATAGGAAATAACACCGCCCAGCGCGCCGCTGCCGTACAGCAGAGCCGCCGGGCCACGTACCACTTCAATACGCTTAATCAGCGCGGGATCGAGGAACGTACTGTTCAGGTGGCCGGTGTCGGTGCCCTGACGAATGCCGTCTACCAGGGTAAGTACGCCACGGCGGTCGTAACCGCGCATGTTGATGTCCTGGCCGTTGGTGCGCCCGGTGCCGTCGATGGTGATCCCCGGAACTTTGCGCAGCATGTCAGCGGCGGACGTGGACGTCTGGCTCTCTGGTGAATTCGCATCGATAACGCTCACCATCATTGGGGCTTCGAAAGTGCTGCGTTGGTTACCGGTGGCAACCACGGTCATTTGATCGTCTTTTGCGAAAGCGGGCAGGGCGGTAAATACGGCTAACGTGAGTACAGACAGACGAAAACCTGCTGTGTTGGTGCAAGGCATAGCGCAACTCTCCTAAGGAATATCGAAAGCGCTGGCTGCCTGGGTATGACCTGGGTGGCTGGCTAATTTCCCCGTTAGGGTGTGGGGAACGGTTTGTTTAATTTATTTGGTCAGGATCAGCTTCCCGGCCTGAGTCTGGCGTAACAGATATTGCTGTCCTTCATGGACGATAACAACGCGGCCATCGGCACCGAGCAGCGTTTTGCTGTCAACCTGGCGAGGTTCTGTCGCGGGCTGTGGGCGGGCGGGGGTGAATGGTTTGTCCATACGCTTCACTCTGTTTACAAATGACAATCAGTGTAACAATGAGAATCATTATCAGAAAAAGCCGAATCAGCAGCAAGCATTATTTGTAAGAATTGTGTGAATCAGGGAATTTCTTTGCGGGCGAGTTGTCGCGAGGCGTAATGCTATGATATCCGGCGGGTTATCAAGTGCCCGCCGGTGGAAACTATCAGAAGCGTCGGTCAGTGGCCTGCGCCAGCATCGCGACCAGCGTTTCCGTATCTTCCCAGTTAAGGCAAGGATCGGTGATCGACTGCCCATAAGTCAGGGGCTTGCCAGCAACGATTTGCTGCGTCCCTTCTTTCAGGAAGCTTTCCGCCATGATCCCGGCAATCGCCCTCGAGCCGTTGCGAATTTGCGTGCAAACATCTTCGCAAACATCCAACTGACGGCGGTGCTGCTTCTGGCAGTTGCCGTGGCTGAAATCAATCACCAGATGTTCAGGCAAGTCAAACGCGCCCAGCGTGTCGCAGGCGGCGGCAATGTCTTCTGCGTGATAATTCGGCTGCTTGCCGCCGCGCATAATAATATGGCCGTAAGGGTTGCCGCTGGTCTGGTAAATCGTCATCTGCCCCTGTTTATCCGGGGAGAGGAACATATGGCTGGCACGCGCGGCGCGGATGGCATCCACCGCAATGCGGGTATTGCCATCTGTACCATTTTTAAAGCCAACCGGACAGGAGAGTGCGGACGCCATTTCACGGTGGATCTGGCTTTCGGTCGTGCGCGCGCCAATGGCGCCCCAGCTAATCAGGTCGGCGATATACTGCCCGGTCACCATATCCAGAAATTCGGTCGCGGTAGGGACACCCAGCTCGTTGACCTGCAGCAGCAGGCGGCGCGCCTGTTCGAGGCCGTAATTAATGCGGTAGCTGCCGTTCAGATCAGGATCGGAAATTAACCCTTTCCAGCCGACGACGGTGCGGGGTTTTTCGAAGTAGGTACGCATCACGATCTCAAGACGATCCTGATGTTTTTCACGCAGCGTTTTGAGGCGGCGAGCATAGTCCATCGCGGCGTCAAGATCGTGGATCGAGCAGGGGCCGACGATAACCAGCAGGCGCTTATCTTCACCGGTGAGGATCTTTTCGATCCGGCGGCGGGCGGCGGTGACGTGCTGGGCAACCTCGGCGGAAACCGGGAAGCGCTCGGTTAGCTCAGCCGGTGTCACCAGGCTGTCGATGCGCGCGGTTCGCAATTCATCTGTTTTGTTCATTGGGTGTCTCAGAAATTTTGTCTTCTCTGCGGCAGATTTACCGGGAAGTGATGGGGATCACAATAAACCAAAGCTGACCGATTTCAACATCCGGCCGGCTTTGGCGAAAGGATTGCCCCACCGCAGTCTGTACACCCTAGCATACACGCCTGGTCTTTTGTACTAGTTTCTTAGTACATGCGGCGATTCAGCCCCATAATGTCGAGAATTTTGGTCGCCATCTCTTCAACAGAATAGTTGGTGCTGTTGAGGTAGCGGATCTGATTTTTACGGAACAGGGCTTCCACTTCGGCGACCTCCAGACGGCACTGGCGGAGAGAGGCATAGCGGCTGTTTTCACGCCGTTCTTCACGAATGGCGGCCAGGCGTTCAGGGTTAATGGTCAGACCAAAAAGCTTGTGCTGCAGCGGTTTAAGCACGGCCGGGAGCTGAATGTTGTCCATGTCATCGGCAATAAAAGGGTAGTTCGCGGCGCGAATGCCAAACTGCATCGCGAGGTACAGGCTGGTCGGCGTTTTTCCACAGCGGGATACGCCCAGCAAAATGACCTGCGCCTGATCGAGATTGCGCATCGAAATCCCGTCGTCGTGCGCCAGCGTGTAATCAATGGCGGCAATACGGGCGTCGTATTTCGTCAGGTTACCGGGGTTAAGGCCGTGCGTTCGGTGGGCGACGGGAGTCGGGTCGAGTTTTAGCTCCTGCTGCAGCGGCGCAACCAGGGTTTGCACGATGTCCTGACAGAAACCTTCGCTCTGCATAATGATGTCGCGGATATTGGGCAGCACGATGGAATAAAACACCAGCGGACGCACCCCGGTTTGTTGGTAAATAGCGTCAATCTGCTCTTTTACCGCTTTTGCGCGGCTTTCATTTTCAACAAACGGCAGCGTAATACTGTTGATAGATACCGGGAATTGTGACATGACCGCGTGACCAAGTACCTCTGCGGTAATCGCGGTGCCATCGGAAATACAAAATACCTGACGATCGACTAAATTATCCATTTTTATTCCTGAGCGGGGAACCGGTTTCCCTAAAGCATAAAGTAAAACAAGGGATTCCGAGTAGCGCTAATCTTAATTTAAAAAGTGAAATAGCGTTTTTAAATTTAATAAACCATCTTAAATATATTCAAATCAATACTATACCCATCTAAACTGTGAGGATTATATGATAATCAATGGTTTATGAAATGAGCGGATCTATCCGAAAACGTCATATTTTATTTTGCTTGAACGATTCACTGGTTTCATTCCCCCCTAAGAATATGCAAAGCTAAATACGAAGTCTGGTGTTTCTTGTACCCATTCATTTAAAAAAGGATTGTTTCGATGTCCAATAACGGCTCGTCACCGCTGGTGCTTTGGTATAACCAACTTGGCATGAATGATGTAGACAGGGTCGGAGGCAAAAATGCCTCCCTGGGTGAAATGATTACCAATCTTTCGGGTATGGGCGTTTCCGTCCCGAACGGTTTTGCGACCACCGCCGAGGCGTTTAACCTGTTTCTCGACCAGAGCGGCGTGAACCAGCGTATCTACGAGCTGCTGGATAAAACCGACATTGACGATGTGAGCGAACTGGCAAAAGCCGGGGCGCAGATTCGCCAGTGGATTATTGACACGCCTTTCCAGCCTGAGCTGGAGCATGCCATTCGTGAAGCGTACCAAACGCTCTCCTCCGATGATGCCGAGGCCTCTTTTGCGGTGCGTTCTTCGGCCACTGCGGAAGACATGCCGGACGCTTCCTTTGCCGGGCAACAAGAAACTTTCCTCAACGTGCAGGGATATGATGCCGTGCTGGTGGCGGTGAAACACGTTTTTGCCTCGCTGTTTAACGACCGTGCAATCTCCTACCGCGTGCATCAAGGCTACGACCACCGCGGCGTGGCGCTCTCCGCTGGCGTTCAGCGTATGGTGCGCTCCGACCTCGCTTCTTCCGGGGTGATGTTCTCCATTGATACCGAATCCGGTTTCGATCAGGTGGTGTTTATTACCGCCGCGTGGGGCCTGGGTGAAATGGTTGTGCAGGGCGCCGTAAACCCGGATGAATTCTACGTGCACAAGCCAACGCTTGAGGCGGGTAATCCGGCCATCGTTCGCCGCACCATGGGTTCGAAAAAAATTCGCATGGTCTACGCTCCAACGCAGGAACACGGCAAGCAGGTGCGGATTGAAGACGTGCCGGAAGCCGATCGCGACCGCTTCTGTATTACCCAGGAAGAGATTCAGGAACTGGCTAAGCAGGCGGTACAAATCGAAAAACATTATGGCCGCCCGATGGACATCGAGTGGGCTAAAGACGGCCATACCGGCAAGCTGTTCATCGTTCAGGCTCGCCCGGAAACCGTGCGTTCTCAGGGCCAGGTGATGGAACGCTACCAGCTGCACGCGCAGGGGCAGATCGTGGCGGAAGGCCGCGCGATTGGTCACCGCATCGGCGCGGGTCCGGTAAAAGTGATCCACGACATCAGCGAAATGAACCGCATCCAGCCGGGCGACGTGCTGGTCACTGACATGACCGACCCGGACTGGGAACCGATCATGAAAAAAGCGGCGGCGATTGTCACCAACCGCGGCGGGCGTACCTGCCACGCGGCCATCATCGCACGTGAGCTTGGTATTCCAGCCGTTGTGGGCTGTGGCGATGCCACCGAGCGCATGAAAGACGGCCAGAACGTGACCGTTTCCTGCGCCGAAGGCGACACCGGCTACGTTTACGCGGAGATCCTCGACTTCACCGTGAAAAGCTCCACGGTTGATGCCATGCCGGATCTGCCGCTGAAGATCATGATGAACGTTGGCAACCCGGATCGTGCGTTTGACTTCGCCTGCCTGCCGAACGAAGGCGTTGGCCTGGCGCGTCTGGAATTTATCATCAACCGCATGATTGGCGTGCACCCGCGCGCGCTGCTGGAGTTCGACCAGCAGGAGCCCGCGCTGCAGGCGGAAATCCGCACGATGATGAAAGGTTATGACGATCCTGTTGAGTTTTACGTGGGTCGCCTGACCGAAGGGATCGCGACTTTAGGTGCGGCGTTCTGGCCGAAGCGCGTGATTGTGCGTCTGTCTGACTTCAAATCTAACGAATACGCCAACCTGGTGGGCGGCGAGCGTTATGAGCCGGAAGAAGAGAACCCAATGCTGGGCTTCCGTGGGGCAGGTCGATACGTGGCAGACAGCTTCCGCGACTGCTTCGCGCTGGAATGCGCGGCCATGAAGCGCGTGCGTAATGAAATGGGCCTGACCAACGTCGAAGTGATGGTGCCGTTTGTGCGTACCGTTGCCCAGGCAAAAGCGGTGGTTGAGGAGCTGGAACGTCAGGGCCTGAAGCGCGGTGAGAACGGGCTGAAGATCATCATGATGTGCGAGATCCCGTCCAACGCCCTGCTGGCGGACGAGTTCCTGCAATACTTTGACGGCTTCTCCATTGGCTCGAACGATATGACGCAGCTTGCGCTGGGCCTGGATCGCGACTCTGGTGTGGTGTCTGAACTGTTTGACGAGCGTAACGACGCGGTGAAAGCGCTGCTGTCGATGGCGATTAAAGCGGCGAAGAAACAGGGTAAATACGTCGGGATCTGTGGGCAGGGGCCGTCCGATCACGAAGACTTTGCCGCCTGGCTGATGGAAGAGGGGATTGACAGCCTGTCCCTGAACCCGGACACCGTGGTGCAAACCTGGCTCAGCCTTGCTGAACTGAATAAGTAACGTTCAACCCTTTTCTGCAATAAAGAGAGGGGATCCGGCCCGGAGCCTGCCTGCTTTATGCGGGGCAGGCCACCGGGCCGACACTTATCCCCGCTTAATCAATTCCTTCATGCCGGTAATAATGGCCTCGCACCACGCCGCATAATCATGCCCGCTCGACCAGGGGTTAAAGCTCACCTCGTAGCCCTTTTCACGCAGCACGGCTTCAAGCTGTTGCGTATTACGGTAAATACCGCCGTCTGCGCCTTTGCTTTCAAAGCGTCCCGCCTGCAGCCAAAATCGCACCGGCAAGCGCGGGGATGCCTGATACTGACGGGTAAGCCAGCCCGGCGCTTCGCCCTCGGGTGCCCACCAGTAAGAGCCGGACAAACTCAGCACGTTGCCAAACGCTTCGGGATGGCGAAGCGCCACCCAGGACGATGCCAGACCGCCGTAACTGGAGCCTGCCACGATGGTTTTTTGTGCCGGAGTGGTGATGCCCTGACGGCGCAGCCACGGCACCAGCTCTTCGGCCATAAAATCGGCGAAATCGGGATTGGGCGGCAGCTCTTTTTCCCGTCGTTCGCCGTCGAGGCTGTCGATAAACACGGCGTTAACCGGCGGCAGGGCATGACGGGCTATCAGGCCGTCCAGCACATTGGCGAGATGATAACGGTCCTGGTACATACGGCCATCGAACAGCATTAGCGTCCAGCGGGCGGGCTGCCCCCCGCGTGGCCGGTAGACGGCCACTTCCCGCCGGTTAGCCAGCTTTTTGCTTTCTACCTGATAGCGAACCAGGGAGCCCTGCCTAATCGGCTCGGCGGTTGCCTGCGGGGTAAAATAGCGGTGGGTGGTCAGGTCTAAAAGTGAGAAACGATTCCAGCGGTCGCCTTTGCCTGCGGGGCTGAATTGCGGGTTAAGCGGGTCAGTCTGGGCCGACACCAGAATCGCCCGGCGCTGGTCGCGCGCGGTGCCTTCCACAAGGGGAACGTCGGGGGCAAGTTTGTACTGCATTAGCGTATCAGCCGGTACCACATAGCTGCGATACCAGACGTCGGACTGCCCGAGGCGGAACATCGGGTCATGGTCACCGGCCGGTGAACCGAGCACGAACACGTTGCCCTGTGCGCCTCGCCACAGGAACGTCACGCGTTTGCGGCTGGCATCGATGGGCTCGACCAGCGGCGTGCCCTGCTCGCGCCTTTCCTGCCAGAAAGCTTCCGTACTTGCGCCGTGGCTCAGAGCCTGCTCAAGCGCCAGCAGTGCCGGGCTTTCCGGGGATTGTTCGTCGTTACGCTTGAGCGGCACGGTTTCACGGATCTGCCAGCGAAACAGCCAGCGCCTGCCGGGCTCACCGCGAAGCACCAGCGTAGAAGGCTGACCGACGGGCAGGGCAAAAAGCGGATTGTGCTGGCCATCCACCGGCCCATTTTCCACCAGCGAACGCCAGAGCCTGCCTTTGCTGTCTACCAGGCTGGCGTCGGTTACGCCGCTCAACCGGACGTTGGCGTAATTTTCACCCAGCGCCGGAAGGGCAAAGCAGATTTCGCCGCTGGCGTCGAACTTCCCATCCTGCTCACCCTGGCTGCCGGTAAAAGTACAGGTCGCGGCCACCGCCGACGCTGAACAAAGTCCCAACATTAATGCGCTCCACGCGGCTCTCATCGTGTTTATCATTCCTGATAAAAAAGTGCACACACGCTAATGCAAATGAGATTGATTTGCAATAACATTGCGAGTCGTTGCGTTTTACGACAAAACGTAACAGGAGAGAAAGGCGAACTTAATTCACCTAATCACATGGGATGTTACGGTCATGCACTTTAAAAATAATAAGGTAACCTGCGGCCTTTGGCTGATGGGATTCAGTGCCCTGGGGATGGGAAACAGCGTTCAGGCGCAGGAGCGGCAGGGCAGCGAGGAAACTCTGGTTGTCACCGGTTCCGTTAGCGAGGATCCTTCTGCGCCGCTGAAGGGGATGGTGGCTACCAAAACGCTGTCTGCAACGAAAACCGCGGCTGATTTGCTCCAAACGCCGCAGTCGGTTTCGGTGATTACCCGCGACCAAATGAACGCGCAGGATGTTACCTCCGTGTCGCAGGCTTTGCGCTATTCGGCCGGGGTACTGACGGAGTATCGGGGCAGTTCGAACCGCAACGATGAGGTGTTTGTGCGCGGCTTCAGCTATGTCCCAAAATATCTTGACGGACTGAGCTACGGCGCAACAGCGTCTTCCCAGACCGGGACGTTTGACCCGTGGCTGCTTGAGCGCGTGGAGCTGGTGCGTGGCCCGGCATCCGTGTTGTTCGGCCAGGTGAACCCCGGCGGGCTTATCAGCATGACCAGCAAGCGGCCGACAAGGGAAGCGATACATGAAGTGCAGTTCCGCTCAGGCAACCAGCATCTGGCCGAGGGGGCTTTTGATTTTGGCGGCTCGCTAAGCGACGATAATCGGGTGCTTTATCGCCTGAACGGCATCGCACGCACGCAGCACAGCCAGGTGGCCGATTACAAAGAGCAGCGCCTGGCGATTGCGCCGGCGCTGACCTGGTATCCCAACGAGCAGACTCGTTTTACTTTACTGACCAGCTACCAGAAAGACCCGAAGGCGGGCTATCGTAACTTCCTGCCTGCCGCAGGCCTGGTGACGGAAACCACGGCGGGGTATATCCCGCTGGACTTTAACGTTAGCGATCCCAATTACGACCAGTCGTGGCGCGAGCAAACGATGGTGGGCTATGAGTTCGAGCACAGCTTCAACGATATCTTCACCTTCCGCCAGAACGCCCGTTACGCCAGCATCAAACAGAAGTACCGTTACCTCGTGTATTCCACCTCAAAAAGCGAGACGCTACTTTCGCGCCGTGCGCAGCGAGAAACGCGTGATACCGATGAGTTTGGCGTGGATAACCAGCTTGAGGCGCAGTTTGATACCGGCGCGCTGGGGCATACGCTGTTAGGCGGCCTGGATTACAAGTCTAACCATGACCGGCAGCAGCTCAGCCGCGGCACCGGGGCGAAATACGATCTGTACTGGCCGAATCCGGTATATGGCCTCAATGTGGACGAAAGCACCTTCAGCGCGGTGAACGACGACCAGCAGAATCTCGACCAGACGGGCGTGTACCTGCAGGATCAGCTCAGCTGGAACAACTGGCAACTGCTGCTTTCCGGGCGTTATGATTGGGCCGAAGTGCGCACGACGGACAGGTTAAAAAGTAAAACGACGCAGCAGAATGACAGCAAGTTCACCTGGCGTACGGGGCTGCTTTACGCCTTTGATTTTGGCCTGTCGCCGTATATCAGCTACAGCACCTCGTTTGAGCCCAATCTGCAGACCAACCGTGCGCCAGGCGCTGCGCCGTTCGACCCAAGCCTGGGCAAGCAGACCGAAGTGGGCCTGAAGTATCAGCCGCTGAAAGAGACCTTCATGACGCTGGCGGTGTTCGATCTCCGCCAGACAAACGTTGGGACCTACAACAGCGCGCTGGGTTGGTTTGAAAACGCCGGTGAAATCCGTTCTAAAGGGCTGGAGGCGGAGGTGCATTCCACGCTGTTTAACAGCCTCAACCTGATAGGCTCTTACACCTGGACGGATGCGGAAACCGTGAGCACCACCGTGGCGGGCACCGAAGGAAAAACGCCCGCGCGTGTTCCAACACATATGGCCTCGGCGTGGGGCAGTTACACTATTCCTGAAGGCCTGCTGAAAAACCTGACGGCAGGTGTCGGGGTTCGCTACATCGGGACCAGCTATGGCGATGCGAAAAATACCTTTAAAGTGGCGGCCGTGGATCTCTATGACGCCATGCTGCGTTACGAGCTGGGAGAAGTGAGCCCTGATTTAAAAGGGGCCGCCCTGCAGTTCAACGTCAATAATCTGTCGGACACAAAATACGTGGCGTCCTGCGCGTCGGATTCAGCCTGTTTCTACGGCATTGGCCGTACCTTAACCGCCACCGTCAGCTATCGCTGGTAAGGAGAACTTTTGCGCTATCTGCTTATGGCGCTTATCGCACTCGCTGCTCCCTCGGGGGCAGCGGTCATCGAGGATAAGCCCTACAAGCTGGCGAATACGCTGGTACACAGTCTGCATTCGCCGGAAAACGGTGAGTATAAAATTATGGTTTCCTGGCCTGAAGGCGAAGCGCCTTCAGAAGGCTGGCCGGTGATTTACCTTCTGGACGGTGAGTCCGTCTTCCCCGGCGCGGTGTCGCTGATGCAGCGCCTGACCTGTGAGCGTTGCCCGTTGACGCCAGGCGTGGTGGTGGCGATTGACTACCCGGAAAACAGCCGCCGGGAGCGGGATTATCGACCTGCGGTAGAAAAAGTGGTGCTGGAGCCGAATCCGGCAGGGGGCACTTATCCGCCAGGCGCCCCCGGCGAGGCGCAGAAATTCTGGCGGTTTATTGACGCCGAACTCCGGCCCTGGGTCGAAAAGCAGTGGAAAATCAATCCGCAGCGGCAGGCGCTTTTTGGGCACTCCTATGGCGGCCTGTTCACCACCTGGCTGTTTATGACCTCGCCGGGCGCTTTCCAGCATTATTACGCCTCAAGCCCATCGGTGTGGTGGAACGATCGCTATCTGCTGCGAATGGCGCAAAACTGGCGGCCTGATAAGGGAAATGCTCAGCTATCGCTCTCCGTGGGAAGTTATGAACAGTCGCTGCAGCCGCAGGAGGCCAGGCTGTCGGAAGAGAAGCGCGCCACGCTATTAAAACATCGTGGGCAGCGAGCGATGGTAGACGGGAACCGCGAAATGGCTAATGCCCTGATAGCTAACGCGCCGACCCGGGTTGATTTTACGCTGGTAGAAGGACAGAGCCACCTGACCGTTGCCCCGTTGGTTCTGCATGGGGCGCTTATCAATCACTTTGCGAAATCAGAATAAAAAAAAGCCCATCATCAAGATGGGCAAAGACTACACACAGCAATTCGTTGTTTCACTCAGGGGATTTCGATGTTTATAAATCAACGTGTTGATTCATAACCGTGAGTTAAATAGTAGGCATCTCACTAAGTGGCGTCACTCAGATTCGTCTCAATCGTTAACAGAAGGTAAATAACTTGAGGCAGCATAGCCCGGAATGGGGGCTTCAATGGCCGGAATAGCGAAGGGAAAATGCGTTATTGATTAGATTTATTAACCATTTGCGTTAAGTCACTGCTTTAGGCGCAAGCTATTCTGTCGTTAAAAAAGTTCCTGTGGAGATGTAGAGGATGTGAACGGAAACTTAGCTGTTATCGCATAGAGGGTTTGAGCGAACAGGAACTCCTCAAACCCTCCGCATCCTTATTGCTTCACATTCAGCGTCTGCTGCTCCTCAAGCAGTTCGACCACCTCTTGTGGATCGTCCTGTGGGGCAGGCGCCTCGTGCATCCAGACCGAAATCAGGCGATAAGAAACCGCCAGCAGCACCGGGCCGATAAACAGGCCAATCATCCCGAAGGCAATCAAGCCGCCGATCACGCCGGAAAGAATCAGAATCATCGGCAAGTCCGCGCCCATGCGAATAAGCACCGGGCGAATCACGTTATCCATGGTGCCAACGACACAACTCCATACCAGCAGCACCGTCCCCCAGGTGGTATCGCCGCTCCAGTACAGCCAGATAATGGCGGGCACCAGAATCACCAGCGGGCCAAGCTGAATCAGGCAGCTAAGCACCATCAGCACCGTAAGCAGCGCGGCGTAAGGAATGCCGGACACCGCCAGGCCAATACCGCCCAGTACACCCTGTGCTAGCGCGGTGACAACCACGCCCAGCGCTACGGCGCGAATCGCCTGGCCGGCCAGCAGTACGGCAGCATCACCGCGTTTGTCCGCGAGGCGGAAGGCGAAATGACGAATGCCGTTCCCCAGCGTCTCACCTTTGGCATATAGCAGCACGCTGAACAGCAGCATCAGGCCGAGATGTACCAGCAGAGTACCTATGTGTACGGCCTGACCAAGGAACCAACTGGTCGTCGTGCCGATATAGGGCCGGATCTTTTCCATAATCGCGCTGCCGCCGCTGCTCACCAGCGTGTTCCAGCCGCTGTAAAGTTTATCGCCAATAAGTGGGACGCTGTGCAGCCATTCGAAGGCGGGCAGCGCCATGTGCCCTTTGGTCGCCCAGTTAATCACCGGGCCGCTGTTGTCCACCAGGCTGTTCACTAACATCGCGACCGGGATGACAAACAGCATCAGCAGGAGCAGCGTCATCACCAGCACCGCAAGGGAGCGTTTGCCCCACAGCAGCTTTTGCAATTTGATGAGCAGCGGCCAGGTCGCAATGACGATGGTTCCGGCCCAGGCGAAGCCCAAAACAAACGGGCGCACGATCCACAGACAGGCAAGAATCATCACCGAAATAAACAGCACGGACAGCAGGATCTGCAGCAGATCCTTTGGCTGACTGACTTTGATCATAGGAAGAATCACCTCAATAAAATGCACCCGCGCTAAATTCGCATGGCGATAATTTAATGATGATGTATTTCCTCGATTTTTGACAGGTGCATTTCGCATCGCGTTATCTGAAATAACAGCCGCAAATCGCGATGGAATATGATAAAAACAAAACAGACACGCAAACGATAACTCTTACTAAGCAACACAGGGTCGACCCGTCAATGATCCCACAAATTTCTCAGGCACCTGGCGTCGTTCAGCTGGTGCTCAGCTATTTAGCATCACTGGAGCAACAGGGCTTTACCGGCGATACCGCCACTAGCTACGCAGACCGCCTGACCATGGCGACCGACAACAGTATTTACCAACTGCTGCCGGATGCGGTGCTTTTCCCTCGTTCAACCGCCGACGTCACGCTGATTACCCGCGTGGCCTCCGAAGAGCGCTTTAAATCCCTGGTGTTTACCCCGCGCGGCGGCGGCACCGGCACCAACGGGCAGTCGCTGAACGGCGGCATCGTGGTGGACATGTCCCGCTACATGAATCGCATTATCGAAATCAACCCGGAACAAGGTTGGGTGCGGGTCGAAGCCGGCGTGATTAAAGACCAGCTCAACCAGTTCCTGAAGCCGCACGGCTACTTCTTTGCCCCGGAATTGTCGACCAGTAACCGTGCCACGCTGGGAGGAATGATTAATACCGATGCCTCCGGGCAGGGATCGCTGGTGTACGGTAAAACCTCCGATCATGTGCTGGGCGTGCGCGCCGTGCTGATGGACGGTGAAATTCTGGACACGCACCAGATGGCAACCGGGCTTGCCGAAGAGCTGGGCCGCGAAGAGACATCGAGCGGTAAAATCTACCGCACCGTGCTTGAACGCTGCCGCGAGCAGCGTGAGCTGATTATCGATAAATTCCCCAAACTAAACCGCTTTCTTACCGGCTATGACCTGCGCCACGTCTTTAATGACGATCTAAGCAAGTTCGATTTAACCCGCATTCTTACCGGCTCCGAGGGGACGCTGGCCTTTATCACCGAGGCGAAGCTGGATATCACCCGCTTGCCGAAAGTGCGCCGGCTGGTGAACGTCAAGTATGACTCCTTCGATTCAGCCCTGCGTAATGCGCCCTTTATGGTGGATGCTCGGGCGCTGTCGGTGGAAACCGTCGACTCCAAAGTCCTGAATCTGGCGCGGGAAGATATCGTCTGGCACTCGGTCAGCGAATTGATCACCGACGTGCCGAACAAAGAGATGCTCGGGCTGAACATCGTTGAGTTTGCCGGGGACGACCAGGCACTGATCGACGGCCAGGTCACTGAGCTATGTGCTCGCCTCGATGCGCTAATAGCCGCAGGCGAGGGCGGGGTGATTGGCTGGCAGGTTTGTGACGAGCTGGCCGGTATCGAAAAAATCTACGGCATGCGGAAAAAAGCCGTTGGCCTGCTGGGGAACGCCAAAGGCCAGGCTAAACCGATTCCGTTTGCCGAAGACACCTGCGTGCCGCCGCAGCATCTGGCGGACTACATTGTTGAATTCCGCGCTCTGCTGGATAGCCACAACCTGAGCTACGGGATGTTTGGTCACGTTGATGCAGGCGTGTTGCACGTTCGCCCTGCGCTGGATATGTGCGATCCGCAGCAGGAAATGCTGATGAAAAGCATCTCCGACGACGTGGTGGCGCTGACGGCAAAATACGGCGGTCTGCTGTGGGGCGAACATGGCAAAGGGTTCCGCGCCGAGTACAGCCCGGCCTTCTTCGGTGAAACGCTGTATGAAGAACTGCGCCGGATTAAAGCCGTGTTTGACCCGGCTAACCGGCTGAACCCCGGGAAGATTTGCCCGCCGCTCGGCGTGGACGACCCGATGATGCAGGTCGATGCCGTTAAGCGCGGGACGTTTGACCGACAAATCCCGATTGCGGTACGCACCTCCTGGCGCGGCGCGATGGAGTGCAACGGCAATGGCCTGTGCTTTAACTTCGACGTGAAAAGCCCGATGTGCCCGTCGATGAAAATCTCCAGCAACCGTATCCACTCCCCGAAAGGGCGAGCCACGCTGACCCGTGAATGGCTGCGGCTGCTGACCGAGCGAGGCGTTGACCCGCTGCAGCTTGAGAAACAGCTGCCGGAGCAGCGCGCCAGCCTGCGAGGCCTTATCGAGCGTACCCGCAACTCGTGGCACGCCAGCAAGGGCGAGTACGATTTTTCCCACGAAGTGAAAGAGGCGATGTCCGGCTGCCTGGCCTGTAAAGCCTGCTCGACCCAATGCCCGATTAAAATCGACGTGCCGGAGTTCCGCTCTCGCTTCCTGCAGCTTTACCACACGCGCTATCTGCGCCCGCTGCGCGATCACGTTGTGGCCTCCGTGGAGAGCTACGCGCCGCTGATGGCGCGCGCGCCAGAAACCTTCAACTTCTTTATGAGCCAGCCGTGGGTCCAGAGTTTGTCCCGCAGGCACATCGGTATGGTTGACCTGCCTATGCTGTCCACGCCGACGCTGCAGCAGCAGTTGGTCGGGCACCGCTCAGCCAACGTCACGCTGGAAGAGCTGGAGCATTACTCAGATGAGCAGCGCGCCAAAACCGTGCTGGTGGTGCAGGACCCGTTCACCAGCTATTACGATGCTCAGGTGGTGGCTGATTTTATTAAGCTTGCAGATAAGCTAGGCTTTGAACCTGTGGTGCTGCCGTTCTCACCGAACGGTAAGGCTCAGCATATTAAAGGGTTCCTGCAGCGTTTTGCGCGCACGGCGAGTAAAACGTCTGAGTTCCTGAACCGCATTGCGAAACTGGGTATGCCGATGGTCGGCGTCGATCCGGCGCTGGTCCTGTGCTACCGCGATGAATATAAACAGACATTAGGCGAAGAGCGCGGTGATTTTCAGGTGCAGCTGGTGCACGAATGGCTCCAGACTGCGCTGAAAGAACGGGAAGTGCAGGGCGCGGGAGGGGAAGCATGGTACCTCTTTGGCCACTGTACCGAAGTAACGGCGTTGCCGGCGACACCGAATCAGTGGGCCGGTATTTTTGCTCGTTTTGGCGCGAAGCTCGAGAGCGTGAGCGTTGGCTGCTGCGGCATGGCTGGCACTTACGGTCACGAGGTGAAAAATCTCGCCAATTCATTGGGCATCTATGAACTCTCCTGGCATCAGGCGATGCAGCGCCTGCCGCGCAACCGCTGTCTGGCAACCGGCTACTCCTGCCGCAGCCAGGTCAAGCGCGTTGAGGGCAACGGCGTACGGCATCCATTACAGGCTCTTCTGGAGATTATCGGATGATTTGGCGACGTGAAGCCACGCTTGCCGCGCTCAATAAAATGGGCGCGAACAATATGGTCGGCCATGTAGGCATTGAATTTACGCGTTTTGACGACAACGAAATTGAGGCCACCATGCCGGTGGATGAGCGCACCCGGCAGCCGTTTGGCCTGCTGCACGGCGGCGCGTCGGTGGTGCTGGCGGAAACGCTGGGTTCCGTAGCAGGCTACCTGTGCACCGAAGGCGACCAGAAGGTGGTTGGGCTGGAAGTGAACGCCAACCATATCCGCTCGGCGCGTGAAGGCGTGGTGCGGGGCGTTTGTCGCGCGGTGCACGCGGGGCGTCGTCATCAGGTGTGGCAAATTGATATCTACGATCAGCAAGACCAACTGTGCTGTACCTCCCGCCTGACTACGGCGGTGGTGTAAAGCAACGGCTAAAATATTCCCACGTTCAGCCCTCGGGGACGTGGGATTGTTTTAATTTGTGATTATTTCTTTAAAAAACTATATATCCACCACCCATTTTGTTAAAAAACCTGCCTCATGATGTTTTCAGGCTTAAGGAAAAATGATGTGGATATTGCTGGCAGCCGCCTTACTGGTTTTACAATTTAATAAAAAAATTTCCCTCGGATTATTACTGGTGACCGTGGTATGGGGTGCCGTTGACGGTGTACTCGACTGGCGAGCACTGGCTTCACTGGCGGTAATGACCGCTCTTGCCGTCGCTTATTTAAAAGCCGCAAACAGAAAGCCCGTGCGCTATGTGCTTGAATTTTTGCTGGTCGCCGCCGCAGTAGCGCTGACCATCCATGTTATTCCCGGTTTCCATAATCCAAAGGTGCTGGACTCGGTGACCGCCGGGCCGCAAAGTGCGCCGTTTTCCATGTATTACAACTTCGACAAAGCGCTGGTGCCCTTTATTTTGCTGGTGGGGATGCAGTCGCTGTTTGTCAGCGAGCCGAAATATCAGCCCGCTAAGCTCTGGTGGATCTTGCTGATTGCTTTGATCCCAGGGCTGTTGCTATTGGCGGTAGCTTTGGGTGGCTTAAAGATTGAACCTCATTTCCCGCAGTGGCTGCCGCCGTTCCTGTTCGCAAATATTTTCTTTGTTTCGCTGGCGGAGGAAGCGCTCTTCCGGGGGTATCTCCAGCAGCGTTTATCCGACTTTATGCACCCGGTTGTGGCGCTGATTATTTCAGCCGCGATATTCGGCGGGCTGCATTTCGCCGGTGGTCCGCTGCTGATTGTTTTTGCCGCACTGGCGGGGCTTATTTACGGCCTGGCGTGGATGTGGAGCGGGCGGCTGTGGGTTGCCGTGGCGTTTCATGTCGGGCTGAATATGACCCATTTATTGCTGTTTACCTATCCGGTGCTGCAGCATTCTGTGCACTAATTTTTTACGACATCGGAACCTGGCTCCGATGTCGTAAATCTCATCGCCTTAACAACCGAATAACCAGCCATGCGCTTCCCGCAATAGCACACAACAAGCCAAGTACAGGGAAAAATGGGATGCCAAACAGCGTCCAGTTCAACCCGAGCAGCCATGGAGCTATCGCGATTGTCAGGGCGGCTAAAACAAGGGCGAGCGCCAGAGTAGAGGCCGCTCGCTCCAGCGACTTTCCGAGCTGGTTAATATTCTCTACGTTAATGTCCGCGTGCAGCTTACCGTGACGAAGCCTTTGCATCACCAGACGTAGGGTCTGCGGCAGCGAATCACCTCCCTCAAGAAGCTGATTGCCGAGTTTAAGCAGGCGTCTGCGGCTTCCGAGGCGGGTATAGCGTTTTAACAGCTCCTGCTTAATCACCGGGCGAAGAATGCGAATAATGTCGAACCGCGGATCCATTCTCAGCAATACGCCGTCCGCGGTGATCAACGCCTTAAACAATAAAACCAAATCCGGCGGCAGCGACAGCTGGAATTCCCGGACGGTGGAAAGCATATCGGTCAGCGCTTTTCCAAGCTGTAGCGGGAGATTGCCCTGTTTTTGCAGAAAATAGCTGGCTGCAAGTTCCAGTTCGGTAAGATCTACTGTCTCCTGGCCACTCCAGGCGATGAGGGCATCGACAATCCCGCTGGCATCACGCTCGCTGATGGCATAAATCAGCGACAACAGCTCGTCGCGTCGCGCCTGGCTCAGGCTTCCCACCATGCCGAAATCAATGAAGCCGACCCGGTTGCCCGCCAGGGCCATGACGTTGCCGGGATGCGGATCTGCGTGGTAAGTCCGCAGGTCAAAGAGCATATTGATAAACGCTGTCGCGCCTTTACGCGCCAACAAGGGGCCATCAAACCCGGCGGCGGCAAGCTGCTGGCCGTCAACCGGCGCCACGCCGGGCAAAAATGCCTGTACCATCAGCGTCGGGTGGCACCAGTCCCAATAAATCCTGGGGATGACGACGTCGTCGTTGTCGGCGAAAAATTGATAAATCTTTTCCCCGTTGGCTGCTTCATGGCAAAAATCCAGTTCCTGATTCAGGGCGTTTTCCAGATAACGCACCAGCATCACTGGCTGAAAGCGAGCAAGCCCCGCGCTCTGCTGCTCCAGACTTTCCGCCAGGTAACGGAGTAAACGCAGGTCGGCCTTGAGGGTTGTTTCAATCCCGGGGCGCTGAATTTTGACGATAACCTCGTCGCCATTTTTCAGCGTGGCCCGGTGAATTTGTGCTATCGAGCCACTGGCCAGCGGGGTTTCATCAAAGGTAGCGAAAACCTCCGCAGGCGAAGCCCCAAGAGTCGCCACGACGAAGGGCTCGAGCTTTGGCCAGGGCAGAGGGCTGGCGCTCGAATTCAACTGGCTAAGCGCTTCCGTCCATGCGGGGTCAAGCAGGTCGCTACGGGTTGAGAGGATTTGCCCGAGCTTAACGAACGTCGGGCCCAGTTCTTCCAGCGCCGCGCACAGGCGCTGCGGCATCGGTAAAGCATCGTGTTGGCTGCCGCCACGTATTTTGTCATGCAGCGAGGCCAGGCCCAGCAAACGCACAATGTCCTGCAATCCATAGCGAAGGAAAACGCCGATAATTTCCTGCAGCCTAACGCGATCGCGGGCGGTGACCATAATCATTTTCAGCATTGGACAAGCTCCTTTTTTCTTAACAGGAGGATAGTCGATAAATCGGAATATTTTCACGCCATTCTTATCTCAGGGCAGAGGGTTAGCCTGTCGCATACAGGCTGCGGGAAATTTGACGTTAAAGCGATGGAAGGTAATGAGAGTCGTCAATAAAAGCTAACTGATCTTCATCTCATCTGTTTATCTTGTTTTTTTTTGGTATGTGTATGGTTTTCTCTTATTGCCAAATCTGATTTTTATTATCGATTTTTTACCACTTTTGCCCGAGGTGAATTCTGAAAGTCTGGTGGTTTTTGATGTGTTTGTTTATGTCTAATTTGTTATTTTTTTTGTTTTTATTGTTTTAAAAACAATGGGTTAATTTTATTTTTTATGGCTAAGAATATTCACTTCAGGCTATTTTTATCATTATTTCTGTGTTGCCTTGTTAATTCTATTTATGAATAATTTCTCCGCACAGTAATGGTTTAATTATAATAATGGAGTAATTTTAATGAATAATAAGTCTTTGTTGGCCTTTCTTGTTTCTGGATTATTAGTCACCCAGTCTGTCTCTGCTCTTGAATGGGGGGACTGGTCATCAGACGTGACTTCCAGTAACTCCCATGCTGATGCTGATAAAACCAATGGAAATTTCGGTGATATTAAAAATAACGTTGATACCATTGATTCAGCGCTGAATGAAAGCATTCAAAAACAGCAGACAGTCAATGACCAACAAAAAATGCTCAACGATCGGCAGAATGCCACCAACGTCAAGCAGGCCGAGTGGAATGAGAACCAGAACAGCGTAAATAGCCAGCAGAATGCGGTGAATCAACAGCAGTCCACGGTTAATGCGAACCAGGCTAACGTCAACAATCAGCAGGGGGCCATTAATCAGACCCAGGCAAATCTGAACAATCAGCAGGGGGCCATTAATCAGACTCAGGCAAATCTGAATACGCAGCAGAATACCATTAACCAGAGTCAGGCCAGGAGCAATGCTCAGTTCCAGGACTCCATCACCCAGCTTAATGGCGATCTTAACCATCTCGGTAACCGCGTGGATAAACTGGATCACAAAATGAAGCGTGGGTTTGCCTCCCAGGCGGCGCTCTCAGGGCTTTTCCAGCCCTACAGCGTTGGCAAATTCAACCTTTCTGGCTCGCTAGGCGGGTATGAATCTACCAGCGCGATGGCCATTGGTAGCGGGTATCGGTTCAATGAAAATGTCGCCGCAAAGGCCGGGATTTCAACCAATACCGAAGACTTCAAGGCCGTGACATACAATGCGGCAGTCAACTTTGAGTGGTAATGCAGCTCAACATAGCTAACTCAGTTCCCCTGGTTAACCTTATGCCCTGGTAACCAGGGGGCGGATTTTTCTGAACAGATACCTTAATCCCCCTGCGACCGCACCTCTTCTTGTTCCCGTAAAACTGAAAATTACTGGTACTTTATGGCGCTAATTTCGCATTCAGTGCGCTTCCAATCACATAAATAGATATTTTCTATACATCTTTTGTCTTGCCCGGTTCAGGCGTTTTTCATCTTTGATATTTCCTTTTACACCAGTAGCTTAAACAGCTCTTTTCGCCATCGGCAAGAGTTTCATGACGGTCTATCCTTAGTAAAGACGCCCAAAAAACCAGCGTTTCGCGAATACCCCTGTTTTCATAACGTTGTATTGATAATTGTTATCATTAACATAAGGGTATCGGCCTTCGGGCGCAGAGAATGATGAGGTGAAGAATGGATGTGCAAACCGGTTCCTTTGATCCCAATGATTTTGCCTGGCAGGGGCTGACCCTGACCCCGGCCGCCAGCGCGCATATCCGCGATCTGGCCGCCAAACAACCCGAGCTTAAAGGCATCCGCCTGAGTATCAAACAGACGGGCTGCGCTGGCTTTGGCTACGTGCTGGACACGGTCACCGAGCCGAAGCCGGACGATCTGGTCTATGAGTTTGACGGCGCGCGCCTGTGGGTGCCTCTCTCCGCCATGCCTTTTATCGACGGCACGGAAGTGGATTACGTGCGTGAAGGCCTGAATCAGATCTTTAAATTTAATAACCCGAAAGCGCAGCACGAATGCGGCTGCGGCGAAAGCTTTGGGGTATAGGCGGTACTATGTCTCGTAATACTGAAGCAACTGACGATGTCAAAACCTGGACCGGCAACCTCAATTATAAAGAGGGCTTTTTCACCGAGCTGCAGACCGAGCAGCTGGCGAAGGGCATAAATGAAGAGGTGGTTCGGGCAATCTCTGCCCGTCGTAACGAGCCCGAATGGATGCTGGAGTTTCGTCTCAACGCCTTACATGCATGGTTGAAAATGGAAGAGCCGCACTGGCTGAAGGCGAATTACGACAAACTGAATTACCAGGATTACAGCTATTACTCTGCGCCATCCTGCGGGAGCTGCGACGACACCTGTGCGTCCCAGCCCGGCGCGGTTCAGCAGCCGCCAAACGCCTTCCTGACTAACGAAGTCGAAGACGCGTTTAAGCAACTGGGTGTGCCGGTGCGCGAAGGCAGTGAAGTGGCGGTTGACGCCATTTTTGACTCAGTTTCCGTGGCAACCACTTACCGCGAAAAACTCTCCGAGCAGGGCATTATTTTCTGCTCCTTCGGCGAGGCGATTCACGACTACCCGGAACTGGTCAAAAAATACCTGGGTACCGTGGTGCCGTCTAACGATAACTTCTTCGCCGCGCTTAACGCCGCGGTGGCCTCTGACGGCACCTTTATTTACATCCCGAAAGGCGTGCGCTGCCCGATGGAGCTGTCCACCTATTTCCGTATCAACGCGGAAAAAACCGGTCAGTTCGAGCGCACTATTTTAGTGGCGGATGAAGGCAGCTATGTGAGCTACATCGAGGGCTGTTCTGCACCAGTGCGCGACAGCTACCAGCTCCACGCCGCCGTAGTGGAAGTGATTATTCACCGCGATGCGGAAGTGAAGTACTCCACGGTGCAAAACTGGTTCCCGGGGGACAACAACACCGGCGGCATTCTGAACTTCGTCACCAAGCGCGCCCTGTGCGAAGGTGAGAACAGCAAGATGTCCTGGACACAGTCAGAAACCGGCTCTGCCATCACCTGGAAGTACCCGAGCGTGATCCTGCGTGGCGACAACTCCATCGGCGAGTTCTTCTCCGTGGCGCTGACCTCCGGCCATCAGCAGGCGGACACCGGCACCAAAATGATCCACATCGGCAAGAACACCAAATCGACGATCATCTCGAAAGGGATCTCCGCCGGTCATAGCCAGAACAGCTACCGCGGCCTGGTGAAAATCATGCCCACTGCGACCAACGCTCGTAACTTCACCCAGTGCGACTCGATGTTGATCGGGCCGGACAGCGGGGCGCACACCTTCCCGTACGTGGAGTGCCGCAACAACACGGCGCAGCTGGAACACGAAGCGACCACGTCGCGCATTGGTGAAGATCAGCTGTTCTATTGCCTGCAGCGTGGCATCAGCGAAGATGACGCCATCTCGATGATCGTCAACGGGTTCTGCAAAGACGTGTTCTCAGAGTTACCGCTCGAATTCGCGGTGGAAGCACAAAAATTATTAGCCATCAGCCTCGAACACAGCGTCGGTTAAGGATTAAGGGAAAACTATGTTAAGCATTAAAGATTTACAGGTCAGCGTTGAGGATAAAGAGATCCTGCGTGGCTTAAACCTCGAAGTGAAGCCGGGCGAAGTTCACGCCATCATGGGGCCAAACGGCTCCGGGAAAAGTACCTTATCCGCCACGCTTGCCGGTCGTGAAGACTACGAAGTGACCGGCGGCTCGGTGCAGTTCAACGGCAAAGACCTGCTGGAACTGTCGCCGGAAGACCGCTCCGGCGAAGGTATTTTTATGGCCTTCCAGTACCCGGTGGAAATTCCCGGCGTCAGCAACCAGTTCTTCCTGCAAACCGCGCTGAATGCGGTGCGGGAATACCGGGGCCTCGAGTCGCTGGATCGCTTTGATTTTCAGGATCTGATGGAAGAGAAAATCAAGCTGCTGCAAATGCCGGAAGATTTACTCACCCGCTCGGTCAACGTCGGCTTCTCCGGCGGCGAGAAAAAGCGTAACGACATTCTGCAAATGGCAGTGCTGGAGCCGGAGCTGTGCATTCTCGATGAAACCGACTCCGGGCTGGATATTGATGCCCTGAAGATTGTGGCCGAAGGCGTTAACTCGCTGCGTGACGGCAAGCGTTCATTTATCGTGGTCACCCACTACCAGCGTATCCTCGACTACATCAAGCCGGACTTTGTTCACGTGCTGTATCAGGGGCGCATCGTTAAATCTGGCGATTTCAGCCTGGTGAAACAACTGGAGGAGCAGGGTTATGGCTGGCTTACCGAACAGCAGTAACGGCAACGCGCTCCAGCAGTGGCATCATCTGTTTGAAGCTCAGGGCACGGGCCGCTCGCAGGTGGCCCAGCAGCATATGCAGCAGCTGTTGCGCCTGGGTTTACCGACACGCAAGCATGAAAACTGGAAATACACGCCGCTCGACGGGTTGCTGAATAACCAGTTTGTCTTTGCGCCTCAGTCGCCTTTAAGTGCGCAACAGCGTGACGAGCTTGCCCTGCCTGTAGACGCGCTGCGGCTGGTGTTTGTTGACGGGCATTTCAGCGCCGAACTGAGCGATGACATCGCCGACAGCGGTTTTGTGATAAGTATCGACGATAACCGCCAGACGCTGCCCGCGCCGGTTCAGGGCGAAGTGTTCCTGCACCTCACGGAAAGCCTGGCGGAGACCGTGACGCATATCCGCGTGGCGCCTAACACGCAGCCTGAAAAAGCGCTGTTGCTGATGCACGTCACGCGCGGCAGCAAGGCGCAGGAGATGGCGACGGCACATTACCGTCACCACCTGATCCTTGAGCAGGGCGCTCAGGCCACGGTGATGGAGCACTTCGTCAGCCTTGACGAGGCGGCGCATTTCACCGGCGCACGATTTACCGCCGAAGTGGCCGCCAACGCGCAGCTTAGCCACTACAAGCTGGCGTTTGAAAATGCCGCCAGCTACCACTTTGCGCACAACGATCTACTGATTGAGCAGGACTCGACGGTGAGCAGCCACAGCTTCCTGTTGGGGGCCGCAGTGCTGCGCCACAACACCAGCACGCAGCTTAACGGCGAGAACAACCAGCTGCACATCAACAGTCTGGCGCTGCCGGTAAATAACGAGGTGTGCGACACCCGAACCTGGCTTGAGCACAACAAGGGCTACTGCAACAGCCGCCAGCTGCATAAAACCATCGTGCGTGATAAGGGCCGAGCGGTGTTTAACGGCATGATCAAAGTGGCTCAGCACGCGATTAAAACCGACGGGCAGATGACCAACAATAACCTGTTGCTTGGCCGCCTGGCGGAGGTGGACACCAAGCCACAGCTGGAAATCTACGCCGATGACGTGAAGTGCAGCCATGGCGCAACCATCGGGCGCATTGATGACGAACAGATGTTCTACCTGCGCTCCCGTGGTATCAGCGAACAGGCTGCACAGCAGATGATAATCTTCGCCTTTGCCGCAGAGCTTACCGAAAGTATTCGCGACGAGGCCTTAAAACAGCAGGTGCTGGCACGTATCGCCCGGCGCTTTGCAGGGGGCGAGGCATGAGTTTTTCAATCGAGCAGGTCAGGGCTGATTTCCCGATTCTGAGCCGCGAGGTCAACGGCCAGCCGCTGGCCTATCTGGACAGCGCCGCCAGCGCGCAGAAACCACAGGCGGTGATTGACGCCGAGCTTGAGTTTTATCGCCATGGGTATGCCGCAGTGCACCGTGGCATTCATACTCTGAGCGCAGAAGCAACCACCCTGATGGAAAACGTGCGCAGTCAGGCGGCACGCTTTATCAACGCGGCAAAACCGGAAGAGATTGTCTTTGTGCGTGGCACCACCGAGGGGATAAACCTCGTGGCCAATAGCTGGGGCAGCGCCAACGTCCAGGCCGGGGATAACATCATCATCAGCGCCATGGAACACCACGCTAACATCGTGCCGTGGCAGATGCTGTGTGAGCGTACCGGCGCGGAGCTGCGCGTTATCCCGCTCAACCAGGACGGCACGCTGCAGCTTGATGTCTTCCCGACGCTGATTGACGAGCGCACAAAACTGTTGGCGATTGCCCACGTTTCTAACGTGCTCGGTACCGAAAACCCGGTGAAGGAGATGATCGCTACCGCGCATCAGGCGGGCGTCAAAGTGCTGGTGGATGGCGCACAAGCGGTGATGCACCACGTCACGGATGTGGCGGCGCTGGACTGCGATTTTTATCTTTTCTCCGGGCACAAGATATACGGGCCAACGGGGATTGGCGTGTTGTATGTGAAAGAAAGCATTCTGCAGGATATGCCGCCATGGGAAGGCGGTGGGTCGATGATTGCTACCGTCAGCCTGACTGCAGGGACGACTTACGCCGCAGCCCCGTGGCGCTTTGAAGCTGGGACGCCAAACACGGCTGGCATTATCGGCCTTGGGGCAGCGTTGAGCTACGTTGAAGGGCTGGGCATGGAGGCGATTGGCGAGTATGAACGCAACCTGATGCGCTATGCTCAACACGCGCTGCAGGCCGTGCCCGATCTCACCGTATACGGCCCGGCAGAGCGCCGTGGTGTTTTGGCGTTTAATCTCGGGAAACATCATGCCTATGACGTCGGCAGCTTCCTCGACAACTACGGCATCGCGGTTCGCACCGGGCACCATTGCGCCATGCCGCTGATGGCGTTCTACAGCGTCCCGGCCATGTGCCGCGCCTCCTTTGCCATGTACAATACCGAACAAGAAGTGGATCGCCTGGTCGCCGGCCTGCAGCGCATCCACAGCCTGTTAGGATAACGGAGACGGTCATGGCCACGCTGCCGGATAAAGACAAACTGCTAAAAAATTTCAGCCGCTGTGCGAACTGGGAAGAGAAGTATCTCTACATTATCGAACTGGGCAGCCGCCTGCCGGAACTGGCGGCGGAGCAGCACAGGCCTGAACATATTATTCAGGGCTGCCAGAGCCAGGTATGGATAGTCATGCACCAGCAGCCCGATGGGGTGATTACGCTGGAGGGTGACAGCGATGCCGCTATCGTTAAAGGGCTGATCGCTATCGTATTTATTCTCTATCAGCAAATGACGCCGCAGGATATCGTGGCGTTTGATGTGCGCCCGTGGTTTGAAAAAATGGCGCTCGCACAGCATCTGACGCCGTCCCGCTCTCAGGGGCTGGAAGCGATGATTCGCGCAATTCGCAACCAAGCCACCAATCTCATTTAAGTTAGCTAAACTTAATCATACCTATGGTCCTGTTTTGCGAGGCGGTTTTCTGCCTCGCTTGTCTTTCAGCCTGCTGGCGCTCGCCAGCGCGACTACAGGAATAAAAAGTATGAAATACGCGTCTTTACTCACACTGGCCATTATCGGCGCTCTGAGCGCCATTCAGCCCGCTTTAGCCCTGGATTATCCCTTACCGCCGGAAGGCAGCCGCCTGATTGGCCAAAACCAGACTTATACCGTACAGGAAGGCGATCGTAACCTGCAGGCTATTGCCCGGCGTTTTGACACCGGTGCGATGCTGCTGCTGGAGGCCAATAACACCATTGCGCCAGTGCCTAAACCCGGCACGGTGCTGACCGTCCCCAGCCAGCTGCTGCTGCCGGACGTGCCGCGCGAGGGGATTGTGGTGAATCTTGCCGAGCTGCGGCTGTATTACTTCCCGCCAGGACAAAACATTGTGCAGGTTTATCCGATTGGTATTGGTCTGCAGGGGCTGGAGACGCCGCTGATGACCACCAGGATTGGGCAAAAGATCCCCAACCCTACCTGGACACCTACCGCCGGTATTCGCCAGCGCTCCCTGGAAAAAGGGATCAAGCTGCCGCCCGTCGTGCCTGCCGGGCCTAATAACCCGCTGGGGAGATTCGCCATGCGGCTGGCCTACGGTAATGGCGAGTACTTGATTCACGGTACCAGCGCGCCGGACAGCGTGGGGCTGCGCGTCAGCTCCGGTTGTATCAGAATGAATGCCCCCGACATCAAAGCCCTGTTTGAGCAAACGAAAACTGGCACGACGGTGCGGGTGATTAACGATCCGGTGAAATTCTCCGTTGAGCCAAACGGCGTTCGCTACGTCGAAGTCCATCGGCCGCTTTCTCAGGATGAGCAGCAGAACACGCAGACTATGCCTTACGTGCTTCCCGCGGGCTTTAGCGAGTTCCGGGCCGGTAGCGGCGTGGAGAAAGCGTTAGTGGAGAAGGCGCTATACAGGCGTGCGGGGTATCCCGTTGTGGTCTCTGCGGGGCAAACACCTGCGGCAACGATGGCGGTGCAGTCGGCGAGGAATGGCGTGGTAAATGCTGAAGAGGCGACTAGCGCGACACAGTAGCTGGTGGGGATAAATGACAGGCAAAAAAAATGGCGCACATTGTGCGCCATTTTATACCAGTGACTCTTACTTACGGTAAGAGTGAGCCTGGTTGTCCAGACGCTGGTTAGCGCGAGCGGCGTCGTCTTTAGCAGCCTGAACGTCAGAACGCACTGCGTTCACGTCGTTGCTCAGCTGATCAACTTTAGCGTTCAGAGTCTGAACGTCAGAAGACAGTTGATCGATTTTAGCGTTAGAAGAACAACCTGCCAGCATAGTAGAAGCCAGGATTACCGCGCCCAGTACCAGTTTAGTACGATTCATTATTAATACCCTCTAGATTGAGTTAATCTCCATGTAGCGTTACAAGTATTACACAAAGTTTTTTGTGATGAGAATAATTTTTTGTCGGGAATACCCCTAAATTTGATCGTTCGCTCAAAGAAGCACCGAACGGAGCCGGAAAGTTAAAAAAAAGAGAGAAAACAGGGGAATTTCATCGGATTCATCTTAATTAAGAGTAAGCTTAAATAGTAAAATCCGATTTGCATTTTTATTAAGATCTGACTGCAAGTGATATAAAAAAAGCGCCCGAAGGCGCTTTTTTGTTAATTAAACTTGTTAACAAGTCAATTACAGAACATGGACCGAGGCGGTGTTAGTGGTGCCGCTTGGGACCAGCGCACCAGAAACCATCACCACGATGTCGCCTTTACGAGCCAGGCCGCTTTCCAGCGCCACTTCTTTACCCAGGCGGTAGAAGTCGTCGGTGGAGGCAATTTCTTTCACCATCTGGGTGACAACGCCTTTGCTCAGCACCAGCTGACGCGCGGTTACTTCGTTGGTAGTCAGCGCCAGAATAGTCGCGTTCGGGAAGTATTTACGCACGGCTTTAGCGGATTTACCGCCCTGGGTGGCAACCACGATCAGCGGGGCTTCCAGTTTTTCTGCGGTTTCAACGGCGCCACGGCAAACGGCTTCGGTGATGCGCAGTTTACGGCTGTCGTTGCTGTTGTCCAGACGGCTGGTCATCACGCGGTCGGTACGCTCGCAGATAGTTGCCATGATGGTCACAGCTTCCAGCGGGTATTTACCTTTTGCAGACTCACCGGACAGCATCACTGCGTCGGTGCCGTCGATGATGGCGTTAGCAACGTCACCGGCTTCTGCGCGGGTAGGGCGCGGGTTTTTGATCATGGAGTCGAGCATCTGGGTTGCGGTAATCACCACTTTACGTGCACGAACGCATTTCTCGATCATCATCTTCTGCGCGAAGATAACTTCTTCCACCGGGATTTCTACGCCCAGGTCGCCACGAGCAACCATGATGCCGTCAGAAGCTTCGAGGATTTCGTCGAAGTTGTTCAGGCCTTCCTGGTTTTCGATCTTGGAGATGATCTGGATCCTCTCGCCGCCGTGGGCTTTCAGGTGCTCACGAATTTCAACCACGTCAGAACGCTTACGGATGAAGGAGGCTGCCACGAAGTCAACGCCCTGTTCGCAGCCGAAGATCAGATCCTGTTTGTCTTTCTCAGCCAGCGCTGGCAGCGCGATGGACACGCCCGGCAGGTTAACGCCTTTGTTCTCACCGAGGTCGCCGTTGTTCAGCACTTTACAGATAACTTTGTTGCCTTCGATGGCGGTGACTTCCATGCCGATCAGGCCATCGTCCACCAGAACGGTGTTGCCTACGGTCAGGTCATTGGTGAAGCCTTCGTAGGTCACTGCGACGATTTCGCTGTTACCAACCACGGATTTGTCGGTGGTGAAGGTAAAGGTCTGGCCTGCTTTCAGGGAGACGTCGTTACCGCCTTCCAGCTTGATGGTACGGATTTCTGGCCCTTTGGTGTCCAGCAGGATAGCGGCTTTTTTACCTGTTTTAGCAACGACGTTGCGCAGGTTTTTGATGCGCTGGCCGTGTTCTGCATAGTCACCGTGGGAGAAGTTCAGACGCATAACGTTCATGCCCGCGTCGAGCATTTTAGACAGCATCTCTTCGGATTCGGTTTTTGGACCGATGGTGCAAACGATTTTAGTCTTTTTCATGACAGTCTTATCTATAAGTTGAGGAGGAATGTTGAAATCGTGTTCCGGGAGACCGGGCTGCCGGAGCTTAAAAGAATACTGTGGTGTTGAAAGTGGCACCTGGTAAGGATAGGTGACAGAAATAAAGCGTGCAGAGGAAAGTGTGCTTGTGGTTCAGCAGGGGAAAGCGTTAGACGATGTTGTTGTATAAAAAAGGAGTCCAATGAGCTGAAACCATTCAAGTTAAGAACGGGCGTAGTATAGATAAATCTGGCTGGAAAAGGAATCAAAACCGTTGATTCAGCGACGGAGTGCACAGTTTTACAGCGAGTTGTTATCAGGGCGTTGCCAGATGTTTGAGCGTTTTCAGAGATGATGAAAATAAAAAGAAATGGTGCGTTCAATTGGACTCGAACCAACGACCCCCACCATGTCAAGGTGGTGCTCTAACCAACTGAGCTATGAACGCATTTAATACGATTTATAAAACGATAACCGACTGAATTGATTATTGTTTTATCTTCTTTGGTGAGAAGTGACAACATTATGACGGGCAATCGGGATGTTGACAAGCCCCGTAGAAACTGTCCGGTGAATGTTTGAGCTTTTTATGCTTGTTCTGGCTGGCGTTTCAATCTGGCTGCTGATAAAACCGTTTCTTCTCCGACAGTCAGAGGCATTTTTATGATAACCATTATTGGCGCTGGTGTAGCGGGGCCGCTGCTGGCTTACATGTTGCACCGCCAGGGTATTGCGGTCTGTATTCTCGAGGCTGATGCTTCTCTCGATTCACGCCATCAGGGTGGCATGCTCAATCTGAACGAAGGCACGGGTAAACCTGCACTTCGAGCGGCGGGGATGTATGAAGCCGCAATGGCTCTGGTGTTGGAGGGGGCGGATGCAACTCTGATGCGTGATAAAAACGGCCATATCTTGTATCAGGATGAAGGTGATGGCTCCCGCCCGGAAGTCGACCGCGGCGCGTTGCGCAAACTAGTGATAGAGGCGTTGCCCAAGGGGATCATTCGTTGGAACAGTCGGGTAAGGTCCGTCGAACGACAGGGCACAGGCTTTCTTCTCCGGCTAGAGAACGGCAGTACGCATGTTTGTGATGCCCTGATAGGCGCCGATGGTGCGTGGTCGAAAGTCAGGCCTTTGTTAACGGGACAGCAACCGCTTTATTCCGGAATAACCTTTGTTGAGCTGCGTTACCCGAACGTAAGCCAGCAATATCCTGCGTTGAAAGCGCTGGTGGGCAAGGGGTCGTTGTTTGCTCTGAGCGAAGGCCGGGGCATCATGGCTCACTGTGAACCTGGAGACGAGGTTTCAGCCTATGCCGCCATACCCGTACCGGAAGCGCAATCGCGCAGAACCTTTACTCGTGATGAATTGGCTGAACACTTCCGTGACTGGGGCGAATGCTATCGCGAAATGTTAATGCAAAGTGAGGGGCCGATGGTTGCCAGGCCAATCTATGTGTTACCTACCGCGGAGTTCTGGAAGGCAGCGGGAAATGTGACCCTGATTGGTGATGCCGCGCATGTTATGTCACCTTTTGCCGGGGAGGGCGTGAATCTGGCGATGGCGGATGCCGTCGATCTCGCCTATGCCATCATTTCCCAGCCTTCCAGCATGGAGGGTGCTTTTAAGGTATATCAGGAGGCAATGGCTGCACGAACCGTTCGTTTTCAGCAGGAGTCTGCCGCGAATTTTGCCATGGGGTTTGCGGCTGATGCGCCGCGGGAACTGCTGGGGTTATTCACCGGGTTAGGATCGCAGGATTAGGGCCTGTCATTCCCAAATCATTTCATCGGGATGTTGTTAATGGTCCATATGCTTCACCAGGCTGTCGATAAACAACCTCACTTTGGCTGCCAGATGTTTCCGATTAGGGTACACCACGTTCACGGTCAATGGTGTGCCGCCTAATTCAGACAGTACGGGCACCAGAGTGCCCTCTGCGACATCCCGGGCAACGAGAAAAGCTGGCAGGAAAGCGATGCCTAAGCCTGCAACAGCGGCGGCGCAAATAGCCTCTCCGCTGTCGAAGCGGATCCTGCTGTGCCCTTCAACCAACACGCTCTCATTGCTGGCCGTGAACAGCGTCCAGTTTGTCGTTTGAGGGCTCAGGCCGTAAATCAGCCGCTGGTGAAGGCGAAGATCTTCTGGCGAACCTGGTATACCTGAACTGGCCAGGTAGTCTGGGGAAGCAAACAGATGAGGGCGAATGCGCTGCACGGTTCGTGCAATAAGCTGCGAATCTTTCGGTAAATCACCCAGTCGGAGGCTGAGATCGAACCCCTCCGCGACGAGGTCCACCACGCGGTCGGTGAAATTGACTTCAATATCCAGTCTCGGGTAGGCCGCCATGAAGTGCTTCAGAAAAGGCAGAAGCACTACTTTGCCCCACGTTTCCGGGACGCTGAGCCGAAGCACTCCGCCGGGGCTGGAAAAATTCTGCCGGACACTCGCCTCTGCTTCTTCAATATCCTGCAAAATCTGTGCGCAGCGTTCATAAAAACCGTAGCCATCGCGGGTCAGGGCGACGCTTCGCGTCGTACGATGAAATAGCCGCGTTTCCAGCTGTGCTTCAAGGCGTGCAATCGCTTTTCCTGCGGCGGAACGGGTTAAGCCCAGCGCCTTTCCTCCGGCGACAAAGCTCCCGCTTTCCACGATAGCCACGAAAACTCGCAGGCTACCGAGATCGAGGTCTGAATGGCTTTTAGTGCCTGTGCGGAGTGACATTGGCGAACCTCTTTCGTCAAATCATTAAGCATAATCTTTTTTGTTTAATCACAGTAGACAATGGAGAAATAAATGCTTCCTGATAACGCACAGGCAGCCCTTAGGGGCTGGATAAAAGCCGCCAGGCCGGTTGTGAAGAAGGTATATGGCCAGTCTGATGCTGACTGGAAAGCAGTTCGGGCTGACTATGTGAAGCAGCTGGATGAGTTGTTCCCTCCCGTGGAGGGCGTAACCTTTGCCGATGCCAGCCTGGGCGGTATTGGTGCGATGTTGGTCACGCCTGAGGAAGTCACTGAGGGTCGGGTGATGATTTATATTCATGGCGGAGGCTATGTTCACGGTGGGGTCGACGCTTATCGGGGATTAACCGGGCGTTATGCTCGCGCCTTGAAGGCTAAAGTATATGCGGTAGATTATCGTCAGGCGCCTGAGTTTCCTTTCCCGACGCCAATTGATGATGTCTTTCAGGCCTACCGAGCCTTGCTTGAGCAGGGTACAAACCCGCGCTCGCTGATGATTTCGGGGGATTCTGCCGGTGGGGCGATGGTTGTCACGCTGATGCGTAAAGCGCGCGATGCTGGCCTGGCATTACCCGCCGCCGCAGTAGCTATTTCACCGTGGGCTAACTTAACGCATAGCGGCGTATCTGCAACGGTGCGGGATGGGCTGGACCCTTTATGCAGCGTAGCTTTCCTGAACCAACTGGCCCGAAGTTTCCTTGCCGGAGAACTGCCCACACATCCGGATGCTTCTCCGGTTTTTGCCGATGTACAAGGCCTTTCTCCCACGCTGATACAGGTTGGTGAAAACGAGGTGATGCTGAGCGACGCCATTCGCCTTGCATCCCACATGAGTGAGAGCCGGGTTCGTACCACTCTAGAAGTTTGGCCGGAAATGTTTCACGTCTGGCATTTGTTTGCCGGGATATTGCCGGAGGCGGACCAGGCGCTACGAAACGCGATAAGATTCTTCGAAGATGCGCTAAACCCGGTCAACATCGGGTGAGATAAAAATGATTCATCAGCAGGCGCGTGAATTGCGAGCCTTTAAATAATGGGGAGAGACAGTCGTGTCAGACAGAGAAATTATTATGCCGCCTTCCATGCAAGTACTTGCTGAACGGGCGGGATATGCACCTGCGGTGGTGGTAGGTAACACGGTTTATTGTGCCGGGCAGGTTGGGCGCACGCCTGATTTGCAGGTGATAGCTGACCCAAGGGCGCAGTTTATGGCCTGCTGGGAAAACCTGCGTCTGGTCCTTCAGGCCGCGGGCTGCAACTTTGAAGACGTTGTGGAAATGACTACTTACCACGTAGACATGAAAGAACACATGGCTGTTTTTCGGGAGGTGAAAGACGAACTGTTTCCGCGGGGACACTGTGCCTGGACCTGCGTCGGCGTGTCTGAACTGGCTCGCCCGGGGCTGCTGGTGGAAGTGAAATGTATTGCCGTGAGAAGAACGGCGTAACATAAAAAACCGGCTGAGTAAGCCGGTTTTTTATCAGATTTTGCAGGCGTCGCCGCAGTCGTCATCGGCCACAACGGCCTGAGCTTTTTTGTCTGCGTCTTCCTGGCGCTCGGCGTTGCGCGCTTCGGCTTCATCTAACCCGGAAAACACCAGATTATTGAGATCGATTTCCATAAGTTACCTGTCGTGGTTTAGTGAATGACTCGCTTTATGATATGCAACCTTTCGGGTTTTCGCATCCCCAAACACCGGCGGACGCTCAAAACGCTAAAAATGACGTTTTCATGCGCTACGGGCTTGCGTGTAAAAATGAAATTTGGAATTTATCAGCTTGAAGAAAAGCGGGTTAAAGAAGGAAACTGCTTTAGCAAATATGGTGCGTCCGAGTGGACTCGAACCACCGACCCCCACCATGTCAAGGTGGTGCTCTAACCAACTGAGCTACGGACGCACTGATATATTTGAAAATGGTGCGTTCAATTGGACTCGAACCAACGACCCCCACCATGTCAAGGTGGTGCTCTAACCAACTGAGCTATGAACGCATTGTTGTCTTGGCGACAGCGGGGACGAATATTAGCGATACACCTCGGGGCTTGCAAGGGAAAACTCGCAATTTTATTCCAGATTTCACACGATTGCCGAGCATCTGCGCAGAATGGAGAGAAAGTAGCCGCGGATGCGGCTACCGTTGTTTAATTAACGCGCGGCGCGCTGCAGGATTGTGACGGAAGGCTGACGCTGCAGCCAACGCATACGCAACATCATCATGACCGCGGCGGAAGTCAGGCCGATAATAAAGCCGATCCAGAACCCGGCCGGGCCCATCGGTTCGACGACCCAGTCGGTTAGCCCCAGAATATAGCCGGCTGGCAGCCCCAGCACCCAGTACGCGATGAACGTAATAAAGAAGATCGAGCGGGTATCTTTGTAGCCACGCAGAACGCCGCTGCCAATCACCTGGATTGAGTCGGATATCTGGTAAATGGCTGCCAGCAGCATCAGATGCGCCGCCAGCGCGACAACTGCCGGATTGTCGTTGTACAGCAGAGCAATGTGCTCCCGGAAAATAACGGTAAACAACGCGGTGCACATCGCCAGGCAAATGGCCACGCCAACCCCGGTGCGGGCGGCGATTTGTGCATCCAGGGTGGAGCCCTGCCCAAGACGGAAACCGACGCGAATAGTCACCGCGGCCCCTAAAGAGAGCGGCAGCACAAACATCAGCGAGCTGAAGTTGAGGGCAATCTGGTGCCCGGCAACGTCGGTGATACCCAGCGGGGAAACCAGCAGGGCGACAACGGCAAACAGCGTAACTTCAAAGAACAACGCCAGGGCAATCGGCAGTCCGAGCTGGCTCAGGCGCTTGACCACCGCCCAGTCCGGCTTGCTGAAACCTTCCGGGTTTTTGATGTCGCGCATCGAACGCGCTTTTTTGATGTAAGACAGCATGCTGAAGAACATCACCCAGTATACCGCCGCCGTTGCCACGCCGCAGCCCACGCCGCCCAGTTCGGGCATGCCGAAATGGCCATAAATGAAGACGTAGTTGACCGGAATATTGACCAGCAGGCCGATAAAGCCCATCACCATACCTGGCTTGGTTTTGGCCAGGCCTTCGCACTGGTTACGTCCTACCTGGAAGAACAGGTAGCCTGGCGCCCCCCACAGCAGCGCTCGGAGATAGCGAACGGCTTTATCCGCCAGTTCAGGATCGATATTGTGCATAGCGTGAATGATATGGCCCGCGTTCCACAACACCACCATCACCAGCACGGAAACCATGCCAGCCAGCCAGAACCCCTGGCGAACCTGGTGCGCAATGCGGTCACGTCGCGCCGAACCGTTGAGTTGCGCAACGGTTGGCGTTAAGGCCAATAGCAGCCCGTGGCCGAACAGAATAGCGGGCAGCCAGATGGAGGTGCCGATCGCCACGGCGGCCATGTCGGTAGCGCTGTAGCCGCCGGCCATCACGGTATCGACGAATCCCATTGCAGTTTGAGCGACCTGCGCGATGATGACAGGTATCGCCAGGGCAAGGAGCTGGCGAGCTTCGATGAGGTACTTCTGCATGATTACACCTGATTATTTTTATATGTATGAGAGACTAAAAAAGCCGCCAAAACAGGCAGCAAGAAGATGAACTGGGGAAATAACCAGTCTATTGTAGCGGGAGTTTATTTATACGCCAGTCAAAAATAGAGCCAGCGCACGCCCCGCACTGGCAAGCTGATTTTCCAACTGCTAAAGTGCGAAAATGTCTGTTAATGGCGGTAGCGTTACCGTCTGCGAATTGCCAGGAGTTTTTAGATGTTTACAGGTATTGTGCAGGGCACGGCGACCCTGATTTCCATCGATGAGAAACCGAATTTCCGCACCCACGTTATTGATATGCCGACTGAAATGCTGCCAGACCTCGAAACCGGGGCTTCGGTGGCGCATAACGGCTGCTGCCTGACGGTAACCGAAATCAATGGCAATCACGTTAGCTTTGATTTGATGAAAGAGACGTTGCGCATCACCAACCTCGGTGAGCTAAGCGTGGGCGACAGCGTGAACGTTGAGCGTGCTGCCAAATTTAATGACGAAATCGGCGGACATTTAATGTCGGGTCATATTATGACCACGGCCGAAATTTCAAAAATCCTGACCTCAGAAAATAACCGCCAAATCTGGTTTAAGATTCAGGATAAGACCCTGATGAAATATATCCTTTATAAAGGTTATGTGGGCATCGACGGGATCAGCCTGACGGTGGGCGAGGTGACCGCCACGCGTTTTTGCGTGCATCTGATCCCTGAAACACTGGAGCGCACTACGCTTGGTGCTAAAAAACTGGGGCAGCGCGTGAACATTGAAATTGACCCGCAGACCCAGGCAATTGTCGACACCGTTGAACGCGTGCTGGCTAGCCGTGAAGCGGCAATGGCAGCGGCGATTCCCGCTAGCGAATAAACATTCTTTAGCCATAAAAAACGGGGCCAGCTGGCCCCGTTTCTCGTTCTTAACCAGGATTAATCTTCTTCGTTAAACCCGTTTTCGACTGCAGTTTTCATAAACCATTCGCCGCTTTTCTTAATCGTGCGCTGCTGGGTATTAAGATCCAGCGACACAAAGCCATAGCGGTTTTTGTAGGCGTTGCACCATGACCAGTTATCGATAAATGTCCACATGTGGTAACCAAGGCAGTTGCTGCCCTCGCTGATGCCCTTATGCAGCCACTTCAGGTGGTCACGAACGAAATCAATCCGGTAATCATCGTTGATTTGGCCGTTGTCGATAAAGCGCTGTTCGTTTTCGACGCCCATGCCGTTTTCTGAAATATAGCAGGCCGGGTTGCCGTAATTTTCACGCAGATTGGTGAGAATATCGTAGATCCCGCGCTCGTAGATTTCCCAGCCACGATAAGGGTTCATTTTGCGACCCGGCATTTCGTAGGACTCAAAGAACCACTCCGGCATAAACGGACTTTCCGGGTTAACCAGCGTGTCGCGACACTTAATGCGGCGCGGCTGGTAGTAGTTAATCCCCAGTAAGTCTACGACGCCCGCAGCGAGCAGGGCTTTGTCCTCAGGCTGACAGGCCGGAAGTTTATCGTGCTCTTTCAGGAACGCGACCAGCTCAGCAGGATATTCACCGCGCAGTGCCGGGTCGAGGAAACTGCGGTTAAACATCAGGTCGGCCAGGTTGGCGGCCTTTACGTCAGCCGGGTTTTGCGAACGAGGGTAAGATGGCGTCAGGTTGAGAATGATGCCAATCTGGCCGTCATCGCTGCGGGCATGGTAAGCCTTGACCGCTTTAGCGTGGGCAAGCATGGTGTGGTAAGCGACGGTCACCGCGCGGTTGAAATCCACCACGTTAGGGTAGTGGTAGTCATAGAGGTAGCCGCATTCAACCGGAACAACCGGCTCGTTGAAGGTAAACCAGTGCTTCACGCGATCGCCGAAAAGCTCGAAACAGGTATTGGCGTAGGCGGCGTAGGCGTCAACCACTTCACGGCTTTCCCAGCCGCCTTTTTCCTGCATCACCATGGGCATATCAAAGTGGTACAGGTTGATAAATGGCTTAATGCCCTGAGCCAACAGTTCGTCAATCACCTGGTTATAGAACTCAACCGCCAGCGGGTTGACTTCACCCGTGCCCTCGGGAATCAGACGAGCCCAGGAAATGGAGGTGCGGAAAGTATTGTGATTGAGCTTTTTCAGCAGGGCGATGTCTTGCTTCCAGCGCTGATAAAAAGTTGAGGTGTTTTGCGGCCCGACGCCGTGGTGGAAACGGTTAGGCTGCTCGGCGAACCATCGGTCCCAGATGGTTTCAGATTTGCCAAAGTTCAGCGCTTCGCCCTCGGTTTGTGGGCCGGAGGCTGCGCTGCCCCACCAGAAATGCTCAGGAAATGCGTATTTCATCGTTGTCCTCACGGTCTGACCTGCCATCTCCGACAGGCAATCATTGATGCGGCTAATGCCCAGATTGTCTGTGATTGATGAAACCGGTTTCCATCCCAGGAAATGATATCTGTTAAGCAGATCAAGCCGCTAAGCGCAGGCAGGGCTAAACCTGTGAGGTTAATCACATTGGTGCGCAAAGAGAGACAATTGCAAAGAAGAAAACCCGGCATTCACCGGGTCTGTTTTAACGGGGTACGCGCAGGCCGTGCTCAATGCCCCGGCTGAAAACAACCTGCCAGAGCTGAATGTCGCGCGCACGGAAAGCGCCGGCGCAGGCATTCAGGTAGTAGCTAAACATCCTTTTAAAGCGCTCAGAATAGTTGCCTTCGATTTCTGACCAGGTTGCCAGAAAACGCTCGTGCCAGGCCATCAGCGTTTTGTCATAGTCGGCGCCGAAGTTGTGCCAGTCTTCCATCACAAAATGCGGTTCGCTGGCGTCGGCAATCTGCCGCACCGACGGCAGGCAGCCATTAGGGAAAATGTACTTATTGATCCACGGATCGACATTATTGTCGGTCTTTTTAGAACCTATTGTGTGTAGCAGGAAAATGCCGTCCGGCTTGAGGTTGCGGTCGGCAACGTCAAAGTAGGTGGCATAATTTTTAGGCCCGACGTGCTCAAACATGCCGACGGAAACAATGCGGTCAAATTGTTCGTTCAGGTCGCGGTAGTCCTGTAAAAGGATGGTGACATCCAGGCCTTTGCAACGCGCCTGCGCCATTTTTTGCTGTTCTGCTGAGATAGTCACACCAAAGACGGATACGCCATAGTTGCGTGCTGCAAACTCGGCCAGACCGCCCCAGCCGCAGCCGATATCCAGCAGCTTCATACCGGGTTTCAGCTGCAGCTTTTCGCAGATCATTTTGAGCTTGGCATCCTGAGCGTCGCTGAGATTTGTCGCGTCTTTCCAGTAACCGCAGGAGTATTGCATGTGCTTGTCCAGCATTCGGCTGAACAGATCGTTGCCAAGATCGTAATGCTCTTTCCCGACTATCCATGCGCGTTTTTTAGACTGCAGGTTAACCAGTCTTGCCGCCGCAATGCGCAGGGTATCTTTGAAATGGTGGGGGAGTTGGTTTTCCAGCCCGGCACGCAGGACTTTAGTGAAAAATATATCCAGCCGTTCGCATTCCCACCAGCCGTCCATATAGCTTTCGCCAAGGCCGAGAGAACCTTCCTGCAGAACGCGTTTAAAAAAGTTCGGGTTTTTGACCTGAATATCAAAGGGGTTTGGGCCGTTGAGGGTGATACCTGCCCGGCTCAGCATTTCATTTGCGATACGATACCATTCGTTATCTCGTACGCTCACTTCTTCTATACACGATGAACTCATAGCTTCTCCATCACCTTGTTGTGATCAGAACCTTAAAACAGCGTAGACGCTATTCCCGGCTTGTGAGAACTCTCACGGAAAATTCCGCGTGCCTGATATCCGACGTAGAACAGAGAAAGGGGGGATTCTCCCTTACTGAAAGGCCATCCATGGAAAAACGGAAGCGCTCCGGCTTCCGCAAAATAAAATTGATAAGGCTTATCGTAGAACCGCAATTACTATAAGCCCGTTTAATTGAGGGTTCAATGGAATATTGTTAGCAAGCTAATCACACAACATTCACATTATCATGCAGGTTACTGTGCGCGGGACAGCTCGCTGTGGCCCTTGTTGGGTGCTTCGCGTTGGGCCGCGTGTTGCAGGGCATAGCCCAGACCAGCAAGCAGGACTGTCGCCAGCATCACACTGGTGGTGGTCAGCAGCGGCGTAGTGACCAGCCAGGAAACCATTAAGCTTGCCAGGAAGCAAAGCCCAAGCTGCAGGGTGTTTTGCAGGGCTGCGGCTTTCCCGGTTGCCTGCGGGAAAGGCAGCAGGGCCGAGGACACCACGATAGGGTAGATGGCGCCGTTCGCCGCAGCCATCACGCAGAACGGAATAAGCAGCAGCGTCAGATCAGCATGGCCGCTCACCGCCACGCCCCAGGTGGCGACCACGCTCAGGGTATACAGCGCCAGCAGCCACGGAAGTAGCTGTTTGCCACTCCACTTTTGCAGCGCGCTGCGGCAGCCATAGCCACCAACCAGGAAAGCGACAGTCTGCGGCATGTAGCTCAGGCCAATCGCCGCGGGGCTGTAGCCCATTTCATTCAGAATAAATGGCGAGCCGGTAAGCCAGGCGAAAAAGCTGGCGGAACAGGCGGCGTAAATCAGCACGTTGCCACCGTAAACGCGGGAACGTAATAAAGAGAAGAAGCTGACTTTATTGTCTTCGGTTTGCCCGTGGTGCTGAGTCCGGGGCTTGAGGCGCAGCGTGGGGATCATCAGCAGCAAAGCGACGGCGAACAGCACGGCAAAAATAGCCTGCCATTCAAAATGGTTCAGCAGCCAACTGCCGAGCAGCGGGGCCAGCGCCGGAGAAAGCCCGACCAGCGGCATGATGGTGGCAAAAATGCGGCCAGCGCGGTTGGCGGGATAATAATCAGTCACCAGGGCCTGCCAGCTAACGGCGGCTGAGCAAACGCCCACGGCCTGAATAAAGCGCAGTACCAGCAGCGTGGTGGCATCCTGCACCCAAAGCATTCCGATACAGCCGGCGGCAAACATGGCCAGGCCAATCAACAGCACAGGTTTACGCCCGAAGCGGTCGGAAAGCGGGCCCCAGATTAGCTGGGCAAAAGCAAAGCCGGCGAGGAACAGGCTCAGGCTGGCACTCACGGCGGAGGCGGTGGTCCCCAGATCTTGTTGAATGGCGGCAAAGGCGGGCAGGTACATGTCGGTGGCCAGGAAACCCAGCACGCTCAGCCCCGCAAGCCAGATAAGAAATCCCTTTGATGGTTGCATATTTCACTCTTGATTTTGATAGCAGGTTAACGGGGCAGGAGTCTACGGAGTGCAAAACCGCTTGTGAAACGCTAATATTTGCAAATTGCATTCAAATTTTTTGCAGGCAGAAATATGTGGTCTGAATATTCGCTTGAAGTGGTTGATGCCGTGGCGCGAAACGGCAGCTTTAGCGGTGCAGCCCAGGAGCTGCATCGCGTGCCTTCTGCCATCAGCTACACGGTGCGTCAGCTTGAAGAGTGGCTGGCCGTGCCGCTGTTTGAACGGCGTCATCGGGACGTTGAACTGACCGCCGCCGGGGCGTTTTTTCTCAAAGAAGGTCGGTCTGTTATCAAAAAAATGATGGCAACGCGCCAGCAGTGCCAGCAGATAGCCAACGGCTGGCGTGGGCACCTGTCCATTGCGGTAGACAATATCGTTAAACCTGAGCGTACTCGCCAGCTGGTGCTGGATTTTTATCGTCATTTCCCGGATATCGAGTTAAGGGTTTCCCAGGAAGTGTTCAACGGCGTGTGGGATGCGCTTGCCGACGGGCGAGTTGAGGCGGCGATTGGCGCCACGCAGGCTATCCCGGTCGGGGGGCGTTACGCTTTTCGGGACATGGGGGCGCTAAGCTGGCGCTGCGTGGTTTCCGCTGACCATCCGCTTGCGCAACGGGAAGGTATCATTCTGGATGATGACATTCGTCCCTGGCCATCCCTTGTGCTGGAAGATACATCCCGTTCGTTACCCAAGCGCATTACCTGGCTGCTGGACAACCAACGCCGCGTGGTGGTGCCGGACTGGGCGTCGGGGGCGGATTGCCTGACGGCGGGATTATGCATTGGTATGGTGCCGACGCACATTGCCCAGCCGTGGCTCGTCAGGGGCGACTGGAAAGAGCTGATGCTGGAGAATCCATTCCCGGACGCGGCCTGCTGCTTAACCTGGCGGCAGGATGATGCTTCGCCCGCTTTGAGCTGGCTGCTGGACTATTTGGGTGACAGTGAGACGATGAATCAGGAGTGGCTGCAGGAGCCGGGTAACACATTCCCGGCCCCCGAAGAGGCTTAGCGGCGGTAATCGCGGAACGGGCCGTCGGCAACCGAGCGGCGTTCAATCAGACGAGGATGGACTTCAATCGTCTGCGACTGTTCGCGCTTATTAATGATGCGGTCGAGCAGCATGTTAAACGCTGTTTCGCCCAAACGCTCTTTCGGCTGGTGGATTGTGGTCAGCGCTGGAGAGAAATAGCGGGCGTTGCGCACGTTGTCGTAGCCGATGATAGAAATGTCCTGCGGCACGCGCAGCCCCATTTCGTCTGCGGCGCAAATTGCACCCATCGCCATAATATCGCCGCCGCAGAAAACGGCGGTAGGGCGATGCGGCTGGTTAAGCAGTTGCTGCATGGCGCGATAACCAGACTCTGGTTCGAAATCACCCTGAACCACCCAGTTATCCGGCACTTTGATATTGGCTTCTTCAAGCGCCTTCAGGAACCCTGCATGGCGGCCGCCGCCGGTATTTCGCTCCAGCTGACCCGGAATAGCACCGATATCGCGATGGCCACGTTCAATCAGGTAGCGGCCCGCAAGGTAGCCGCCGTGGAAGGCATTATCGACCACGGAATCGGTAAAGTCCGCACGAGCTTCGCCCCAGTCCATCACCACCATCGGAATATGGCGGTACTCTTCCAGGGTTGAAAGCAGCGTCTCAGGGTATTCGGAACACATGACCAGCAGCCCATCCACGCGTTTTTGCGCCATCATGGACAGGTAAGCGCGCTGCTTTTCAAAGTTGTTGTGCGCGTTGCCCAGAATCAGGGTGTAGCCCTTGGCGAAACAGCTGTTCTCAACGGATTCAATAATTTCCGCAAAATAAGGGGCTTCGCTTGAGGTGGCAAGCAGGCCGATGGATTTGGTGTGGTTGACCTTCAGGCTGCGAGCCACGGCGCTAGGCGAATAGTGCAGCTCTTTGATGGCTGCCCAGACGGCGTTGCGTGTCTCTTCCGCCACAAAACGGGTCTTGTTAATGACATGTGACACAGTGGTAGTGGAAACGTTTGCGCGCTTCGCTACGTCCTTAATCGTTGCCATTAGATGTCACTCCAGACCATATCGTAAACTCCTGATAACTCATGTGTTAAACGTTTGCCTTCGCTAACTCCTGGGGCAACACGTTGGTTGCAGGCCTGTCGGGGATGCGACATACAGCGGGAGGAGGGCGTTGCCGGGCGATACGCGGTAAATTAGCGAAGGATTTTGGCTTATCCCGGGGCAAAGTGGAAGAGGGAAAACCGATATCTGTGCAAATCCAGCAGGATTTTTATCGCTAATTGTGGGAAAATCACCCCACATACACTTTGTAGGGAAATAAAAGGAGCTTACGATGAGTACCGATCTGAAGTTTTCCGTGGTGACTACGGTTATCGTACTGAGTCTGATTGTTGCCGGGGCGCTAACCGCCGTCCTGCACTGATTTACAAAGGGCCGCTTTCGCGGCCCTTCTCGTATATAGAAGAAAAGCGTTGCTTCCCTCCTTCATGGTTAACCGCTAAAAATCAACCCGCCAGGTTTTGCGCAACAAATTCCCAGTTGACCAGCGCCCAGAAGTGGTCGAGATAAACCGGGCGCGCGTTGCGGTAATCGATGTAGTAAGCATGTTCCCATACGTCCACGGTCAGCAGCGGTTTTGCTCCGGTTGTTAACGGGGTGCCTGCGTTAGAGGTCGAGACGATAGCCAGGCTGCCGTCGCTATTTTTCACCAGCCATGTCCAGCCGGAGCCGAAGTTTTTGATGGCCGCTTCGGTGAACTGCTTTTTAAAGGCTTCCACGCTGCCAAAAGCGTGGTTGATGGCTGCCAGCACGTCACCGGTCGGCTCCCCGCCGGCATTCGGCGCCAGGCAGTGCCAGTAGAACGTATGGTTCCAGACCTGGGCCGCGTTATTGAAGATCCCGCCGTCAGATCCTGTCACGATCTCTTCCAGCGTTTTACCTTCAAACGGGCTGCCTTTGATCAGATTATTCAGGTTAGTGACGTAGGTCTGGTGGTGTTTGCCGTAATGGTATTCGAGTGTTTCGGCTGAGATATGCGGTGCCAGCGCATCTTTGGCATAGGGCAGGGCGGGTAGTTCGAACGACATGGCTTCACTCCTTGTTATTTTGCTTCACAATATAACTACATTTTGTGTGGTTATAAGGTTAGCAAATTACGAGAGTGCAAAAAAGCGCAATGAAACAACAAAATAAAACAGCCCGTGCCGGGCTGTTTTATTTTAATCAGTCTGATTAGCCCGAAAGGGCGCGATAAGATTAACGAATAGTTTTTGGCGTCATGACCCGGCGGGCGCCCACGTAATGGCGCTGCCAGTAATCTTCGCTCAGGGAGGTGATCTGAATATCGCGGCCGCTGCGCGGGGACTGAATAAACTTCCCGTTGCCAACGTAGACGCCAACGTGATCGGCGGTGCCACGGCCCTGGGTACGGAAGAACACCAGATCACCGCTTTCCAGTTCGCCGCGGTCAACGGAGGAGGCATCGCGCAGGTGATACATTTCATTGGCGGTGCGTGGAATACGGATATTTACCAGATCTTTATAAGCGTAATAAATCAGCCCGCTGCAGTCGAAACCTGTGCGTGGGGAAGTACCTCCCCAGCGATACGGTTTTCCAATTTGCCCCATCAGCTTGTTCATGGCCGTTTTTTGCGCTTTCTGCACGCGCACTTTATGCGCCTGCGCGATGGTCAGATTTTTTTCCGACTTCACCTTAACGCACTGCTTTTTATGCCCTTTACGATGAGTGCATTTTTCAGTGTAGGCAACGGTGGCTGAGGCTGGCTGTAGGGCTAATTTCTGCGAGGTTTTTTTGCTGCTAGTTTTAGCGAGGGTGCTGCTTTTGCCTGAGGTGGTGTGTTTTGCCACTTTGGCTTTCGCCGGTGAGGTTGTTTTTTTACCGGACTTCTTTGTGGAGGCTGTGCTGACCTTCGGTTTTGCTTTCTCTTTGCCCTTGTTGCTTTTACTGGTTGTTGTCTTGGCCGGATGGCCTTTTTGTGCAACAGGATGGCGGGCGTGCTCGGACGCCTGCGCCAAAGGTGTATAGGGCAAAGCAAATAGCAGAGCACATAGCGTGATAGAGATTTTATTTATCCGCGCCACTCGTCAATCCCCTGATAAATGAAGACACGATGCTAACCATCATGCCTGCGTATGATTTTTGCGAAACCCGACGATTCTAATGCATAAAAGCCGATAATGTTAATAGGCAAATACTATTTAACGGTCAAAAGTGGAAGCTATAGCTAAAAAATTAGCCATTCCAGGGTGTTATCCGCTGTTTAATTGATCTTGAATGAAGCAAATTGCTCATTTTCGCGCGCCGTAAAAGTGTTATTCTTAAGGTATGTTTGCGCGCCAGGCGGGGGAAAGAGAAACCCTGATAAAAATGGTGTTTTCTGCCCGGGGCGCAACTGGCTACAATGGCAGGCTATTGCCGTATCAAGGTTTGAGGAAGCATGACAATGAGCACTATTGAAAAAATTCAACGCCAGATCGCTGAGAACCCGATTCTTCTCTATATGAAAGGTTCCCCGAAGCTGCCGAGCTGCGGCTTCTCCGCTCAGGCCGTTCAGGCGCTGTCCGCCTGCGGTGAGCGTTTCGCCTATGTGGATATTCTGCAGAACCCGGACATTCGTGCTGAGCTGCCAAAATACGCTAACTGGCCAACGTTCCCGCAGCTGTGGGTGGACGGTGAGCTGGTCGGCGGCTGCGACATCATCATCGAGATGTACCAGCGCGGCGAACTGCAGGCGCTGATTAAAGAGACCGCAGAGAAGCATAAATCTGAAGAGCCAGGCGCAGAATAATTTCGCCAGCCAGTAAAAAAGCGACCCTAAGGTCGCTTTTTTTATGCTTCAGATTCCGGTTCGTCGGCCAGCGGCAGCGGCCAGCCGCCGAGGCGCTTCCAACGGTTGACGATTTCGCAGAACAGCAGGGCGGTTTGCTCGGTGTCGTACAGGGCGGAGTGGGCCTGCGAGCTGTCAAACTTCTGGCCTGCGGCGATGCAGGCTTTGGCCAGCACGGTTTGCCCCAGTACGAGGCCGCTCAGGGCCGCGGTATCAAACGTCACAAACGGGTGGAACGGGTTGCGTTTCAAAGAGGCTCGCTCTGCCGCCGCCATCATAAAGCTGTGGTCGAACGTGGCGTTGTGCGCCACCATAATCGCCCGGCTGCAGCCGCTGTCTTTAATGCCTTTTCGCACGGTTTTGAAAATCGCGTGCAGGGCATCGTATTCGCTGACGGCACCACGCAGGGGGTTATGCGGGTCAATACCGTTGAACGCCAGGGCTTCAGGCTGCAGGTTCGCGCCCTCAAACGGATCGACATGGAAGTGCAGCGTTTCGTCGGGGGATAACCAGCCGTCTTCATCCATCTTCAGGGTAACGGCGGCGATTTCCAGTAACGCATCGGTTTTAGCGTTAAAACCTGCGGTTTCAACGTCGATCACTACCGGATAAAAACCACGAAAACGGTCGCACAGGCCATGCAATTGCGTGTTGTCTGACATCAGCTTCTCTTAATACGGGGAAAATGCAGCGCGCATTATGGCAAATTTCGGGGAGTGTTGCAGTAAAGGCCGCACAACGTGCGCCTTCAGGGTGTGGATAACTCCCCAATAATAGGAGAGGAGGCCCGAAGTCATTATGAAATAAACCAGAAAAATCAATTCATTGATTTTCATCTGTTAACCACAAAGAGGGAAAAACCACGCTTTTTCCCTCTTTAATTAGCAACAATCAGGGCGCACAACACGCCCCTTGTTTGACGCTAATCGCCTGAAAATCAGTTACCCAGGCCTTTGCCCGCGTGCTTCTCTTCGATCAGCTCGATTTTGTAACCGTCCGGATCTTCAACAAAAGCGATAACGGTGGTGCCGCCTTTTACCGGGCCGGCTTCACGGGTCACGTTGCCGCCGTTATTGCGAATGCGTTCACAGGCGTCTGCGGCGTTATCCACGCTCAGCGCGATGTGGCCGTAAGCGGTGCCCAGCTCATAGCTGTCCACGCCCCAGTTATAGGTCAGTTCGATAACCGCCGTGTCGCTTTCATCGCCATAGCCGACAAACGCGAGAGAGTATTTGTACTCGGTGTTTTCGCTGGTACGCAGCAGTTTCATGCCCAGCACTTTGGTATAAAACTCGATGGAGCGTTGCAGGTCGCCAACGCGCAGCATGGTATGAAGTAGACGCATAAAATCCTCGTCGAATGAGACAGTTATTTCTGGAGTCGTTGAGTATAGCGGCGTTTGCGCGCCGCTATCAATGAAAGGTACTGCGGAGTTACAGCGTTGGGTAGTCGGTGTAGCCTTCCGCGCCGCCGCCATAGAAGGACTCAGGGCGCTGTGGGTTCAGCTCGGCATTTTTGTGCAGACGAGCCACCAGGTCCGGGTTAGCGATGAAGGAACGACCAAACGCGACGGCGTCGATCAGGCCTTTGCCGATTAGATCTTCTGCTTTCTCTGGGGTATAAGCACCTGCACCAACGATCACGCCGCTAAAACGCTCACGGACTTTGGCACGGAATGCTTCGGTGTACGGTTCGCCACCCGCCCAGTCCGGCTCGGACATGTGCAGATAGGCAATGCCACGTTTACCCAGCTCTTCAATCAGGTACAGCGCGTCAGATTCTTCGTTCGGGCCGTTGTCCACGTTCTGGAACGAACCGATTGGGGATACGCGGATCCCGATGCGATCGGCGCCCCATTCTTTGATCCCGGCATCAACCACTTCCAGCACCAGGCGAGCGCGGTTTTCGCGGCTGCCGCCATATTCGTCGGTACGGTGGTTAGAAGAAGGAGACAGGAACTGGTGCAGCAGATAGCCGTGGGCAGAGTGCAGCTCAACCAGGTCAAAACCGGCGTCACGTGCATTGCCAATTGCCTGGCGGAAGTCATCCACGATGCCCGGAATTTCGTTCAGATCCAGCGCGCGAGGCATGGAAGTATCTTCGCGAACGGCGTTGCCGTTTTCGTCACGCAGGGAAGTACGGGTCCCGGCACTCAGCGCGGAAGGCGCGACCGGAGCCTGCTGGCCTGGCTGGAGGGTAAAGTGGGAAATACGGCCGGTGTGCCACAACTGCACCGCCATGTGGCCTTTTTCAGCGTGCACGCCAGCGGTGATTTTTTTCCACGCGGCGATTTGCTCTTCGCTGTGCAGGCCCGGAGCGCCGGCGTAGCCTTTAGCCTGGGCGGACATCTGGGTTGCTTCGCTGATGATAAGCCCGGCGCTGGCGCGCTGGCGGTAATATTCGCCCATCAGCGGGGTTGGGATATCGCCTGGCTCAATACTGCGCAGGCGCGTCAGCGGAGCCATAAAGATACGGTTTGGTACGGTAATAGCGCCAACTTTGAGCGGCGTAAACAGTTTATCTGCTGACATGGTGTTTCCTCAAGTAGACCGGTCGTCTAGTAATTCAGTAAATAAAAAACCTGTCAGGCGACAGGTTCTGCCAATAGGATTCTTACGTGTGCCAGCGCGCTTTCCAGCGGCAGCGCGCTGCGGGAAATTTTTGCCTGCAGGCTGGCGCCTACCCACAGCGAGTACAGCACCATGGCCTGCTCGAGCGCTTCGCCTTCAAAGCGCAGGCTTTTTTCGCTGCGGCCTTTCTCCAGAGCATCAGCAAGCAGAGAGATTAGCTGCGAGCCGCCGTTATTCAGCGCGCCGCGCATATCTTCCGAAAGATCACAGACTTCTGCTGAAAGTTTCACTATCAGACAGTTACTCAGGTTTCCGCTCTGGCAGAAGTAGCTCAGCATATCCTGGTACCACTTCAGCAGGCGCTGGCGATAATTGCCTTCGCCGTGCGAAAAGTGTTCCGCCACGCGCAGATTAGAAGCCTGGTAATAGCGCTCCAGCATTGCCACGCCAAACGCTTCTTTTGAGCGGAAGTAGTGGTAGAAAGAGCCTTTGGGCACTTCTGCGGTGCGCAACAATTCGCTTAACCCCATGCCGGTAAAGCCCCGGGCAAGGCACAGCCGCTCGCCAATGGCGAGGAGATGTTCGCGAGTGTCGTGTTCAGGATGTCGATTCATGCGCTCAAATGTAGTAGACCAGTCAGTCTAATGCAAGAGGGAGCGGCCACTTTTTTGTGATCGCCATCCCATTAGCGCCTGCGGCAGTCGGCAAGAATATCCGTATCTTTTTGATAAACCGAGGTATGAATATTCATCATGCCGAGCAGGGTTGAGAACAAATTGTCCTGGGACACGGCGTCGCTGGCGGCCTTATTGGCCAGGCACTCGCTGTCCAGCGCAAAGCTTCGCTGGTAATCCTGTGACAGCCAGAACAGCAGCGGGATATGTGTCTGCTGCGAAGGCGCGAGCATATACGGCGTACCGTGCAGGTAAATCCCGCTTTCCCCGAGAGATTCCCCGTGATCGGCCAGGTAAACCAGCGCCGTATTCAGTTTATCCTGATGCTGTTTCAGCTTGTCGATAGTGCGGCTCAGCACGTCGTCGGTGTGCAGGATAGTATTGTCGTAGGTGTTAATCAGCGCCTGGCGGTCACAGTCCTGAATTTGATTACTGTCGCAGGTGGGGATGAAGTGGCGAAAGCTGGCCGGATAGCGCTGGTAATAAGCCGGCCCGTGGCTGCCCATCAGATGCAGCACCAGGACGGTATCCCGCTGCAGGCCGTCGAGAACATTGTCCTGGCGGTGGAGCAGCACATCGTCAAAGCAGGCGCCGTCTTTGCAGTAAACGTCCAGCTTCCACTGGGTCATATCCGTATGCGGAACACGGTCGCAGGCGCCTTTGCAGCCGCCGTCGTTATCCCGCCACAGCACGTTCACGCCGCCGTGGGCTAATACGTCCAGCAGGCCTTCCTGGTGCCGGGCGAGATCCGCATCGTAGGTTTTACGTGGCATCACTGAGAACATACAGGGCACAGAAACCGCGGTTTCCGTCCCGCAGGACGAGGCATTCTGGAAGTAAATCACTCCCTGTTTTTTGAGCTGAGGATTGGTCTCCCGCTCATAGCCGCCCAGCGAATAGTTCTCGGCTCTTGAGGCTTCACCGACGACCAACACCACCAGCGTTTTCTTCGGCTGCTGTTTAATCAGCGGGCCTCTTTGCGCGTCTTCGCCAATTTTAATCAGCGTCTGATCCCCGGCAAACCAGCGTTCTTTGCTGTAGCGGCTAATGGCACTGATGTAGTTTGCGGGCGTGACCATTTTCACCACGCTTTTATTGTTCCGGAACAGCGAAGCGTAGTCTTTGTAAAACACGGCGGCGATGAGGATTATCACCAGCAGTCCGGCGAGAATGCCGACCAGGCGAGTCAGCACGGTATGCCACCAGCGCGCCGGCTGAACCTTCACCAGGGAAAGCAACAGGGCGGGGATAATACCCAGCAAGGCCAGCCAGCTGACCAGCTGCGGCGTAACCAGCGCGGTGGCTTCCTGGGAATCTGTTTCAAACACGTTGGCCATCATGTTTTTATCAATGACGGCGCCGTAGGTGAACATAAAATAGTTGCTGGCAGCGCAGCCGATGACCAGCAGCACCAGCACGGGTTTGCGCAGCCAGGGCAGGTTCACCACGCTGAAAATCATTAGCCAGCCGCAGAACAGTACCACCGGCACCGAAGCGGCAAACAGCCAGCTATGGAGCGAGTCCGGGGCAATTAGCTGCCAGCTGCGGTGGATAAAAAGAGAATTGATCAGCGTAAAGAAAAATGCGCAGCAGAGGTTAAACTGCGCATCGTTACACTGTAACTTTTTTAAAAGGTTCATATAAGCCGTGAATACAAAACTGAATATGCGCTATCCTGGAGAGAGAAGATTAGTTGAACCTTAATTTTCAGCCGCTTTCAGTCGAGAGGCTATTTTTTAGCCGCCCCGCTTGCATCCGGGGCAGACTCAGGCTTCAATTGATGCAAAGTCGTTAATGAGGCGGGTTAGTGTCTGAGCAGCTAGAGTTCTTCCCCATTCAAAGCCCCTGCCGCGGGATCTGCCAGTCGGATGAACGCGGCTTTTGCCGTGGCTGTATGCGCAGCCGGGACGAGCGTTTCCAGTGGCAGCAAATGAGCGACGCCCAAAAGCAGGACGTGCTGCGCCTCTGCCGCCAGCGCTTATTGCGCAAGTTACGAGCAAACAAGCCAAATTCTCCTGAAGAACCTGAGCAGCCCTCACTGTTTTAATCATTCACCGCCGTTATACTCGGGGAAGATTTTTTCCTTTTTTGAGGTGATTTTTTTATGGTACAGCGTATTACGATTGCCCCGCAGGGCCCGGAGTTTTCACGCCTGGTGATGGGCTACTGGCGTTTGATGGAATGGAACATGTCCCCGCGCGAGCTGGCGAGCTTTATTGAAGAGCACGTTGAGATGGGGATCACCACGGCGGATCACGCCGATATTTACGGCGGGTACGCTTGTGAAGCGGCCTTTGGCGAAGCGATGCGTCTGGTGCCACATCTGCGCGGTAAAATGGAGATTGTCACCAAGTGCGGTATCGCCACCACCGCGAAGCCAGAAAATGCTCTTGGCCACTACATTACCGATCGCGATTACATCATCAGCAGTGCAGAAAGCTCGCTGAAAAAACTGGCCACCGACTATCTGGATTTGCTGCTGATCCACCGCCCGGACCCGCTGATGGACGCCGACGAAGTGGCGGAAGCCTTCACCGCGCTGCATCACAGCGGCAAGGTGCGCCATTTCGGCGTGTCTAACTTTACCCCGGCGCAGTTCTCCCTGCTGCAGTCTCGCCTGCCGTTCACCCTGGCAACAAACCAGGTTGAGCTTTCACCGGTGCACCAGCCGTTGCTGCTGGACGGCACGCTCGACCAGCTCCAGCAGCTGCGCATTCGTCCGATGGCGTGGTCCTGCCTTGGGGGCGGCCGTCTGTTTAACGACGATGAATTCCAGCCGCTGCGCGCCGAACTGCAGAAAGTGGCGGAAGAACTTGGGGCCGACACCATCGAACAGGTGGTTTATGCCTGGGTGATGCGCCTGCCATCTTCCCCGCTGCCGATCATCGGGTCTGGCAAAATCGAACGTGTGCGCTCTGCCATTCACTCGCTGTCTCTGGAGATGACTCGCCAGCAGTGGTTCCGCATTCGTAAGGCCGCGCTCGGCTACGACGTGCCTTAATCGTTACTGACCGCCTGCCAGGGTTCCGGCAGGCGGTGCCTGTTCCAGCTGGGACAGCGAGCAGTAAAGCCGCCAGATAATCCCCGCCAGTTCCCGCGCCGCCGGGTCGTGATGATGCGACAGCGTGTCGCACATTCTTTGCAGTTCTTTCAGTGATTCCGCCAGCGGCCTTTGCAGTACACCCCGTTCACTCATCACATCCCGCAGCGTGTGCAGGCAAACGTCCCTGACCATCGACAGCGGGTCGGAGCGTGTTTCCCAGCCGCGCAGCTGCCAGACTACGTGCGAGCAGTTGAGCAGCACCACGCCCCAGCGCAGAAGCCAGCGGCGGGCCGCCTCTTCTTTGCTACTGCTAAGCTGGCTGATGTGGTGGTACACCAGCGATTCAAACTGACTCTCGCTGTGCTGCGGTTTGCGGCTGAGCTGGTCGATAAACCCGCGCCGCAGCGCCCGGATATGGCGGCGGCTCCTGCGGGTGTCGGAGCTGGGGCGCAGTACCGAAAAAGCCAGCCATGAAATGCCCACGCCGAGGACTTTGGCGAGGTTGTCATTCATAAACCCGGCAAAGTCGTACACCGGCGGGTTGCTAACCGACAGAAACGATCCCATAAAGACAATGAGCTGCCCCCAAAGCGCGGCGCGCTTTGCCTGCTGGAGTTTCAGTAACTGCATGGTGAGCAGCAGCGGCAGCAGAAAAATAAGGAACTGCCACAGCTGGGTGACCTGAATCATCAGGCCAAATTTCACCAGGAAACTGAACAGCGACAGCCAAAGCAGGGTCCGCATCAGCAGCGTGAGCGAGCCGAGCGGTGAGGCGACCGAAGAGTAGAGCACACAGCTAATGGCGGCGAGGGACAGCGCGCCGCCGCCGGACTCCCACTGGGTACCGATGCACCAGGCGCCGGTCAGGACGATCGTTGCAAAAGTGCGCACGGCGCTCCACAGCGCTTCGGCATTGTCGGTATGGCGCGCCAGCGGCGGGGCTTCGGGCGGCGTAATTACCGACACCGGCGTGGCGTTTTCCAGCTCTCTTAGCCAGCGGCTGCTGTTGAGATAGAGCCAGCAGAAATAGCGCAGGCGGTGCCAGAATGCCTGATGGCGATAATCGTCCTGAGAATGAGGGGCGATGTGTTGCAGCAGCCGGGCAACGGTGTATTTATCGGCGTTGGGCTTGGCCAGCTCCCGCAGCAGGCTGTCCAGCACCGACCAGATATTGGCGGGTGCCTCCGGCCAGTTGAGCAGCATCCGACGCAGGCTGGATATCACGCTGGTCAGGCGCAATTGCTGGTGAAGCAGGTAGTTCAGCAGGTTGTTCTGGCGGCGGAAGCGATAGTGGCTCCAGAAGGCCTGAATGCGCAGCAGATTCATGGTCAGGATCTGGCCGATAATCCCTTCATGCGCGGTGCGAATGGCGTCGGTGGTTTCCGGCTGCCAGAGCAGACTGGCGTGTTCGAGCAGCCGGGCGTGCATGTTTTTCAGGGCGCTAACCAGAGCGCTGCCGTCCGAGGTGCTGGGCAGCACCATCATCATAAAGCCGCCGCACAATATCCCGACCACCACCTCGCACACGCGTGCCTGGGCGATATCCCACAGCTCCGTTGATTCCACGGTATTGATCATCGGGAAGGCAATAATGGCGGCGGTGTACCCGGCGAGCATGAAGGCGTAGGCCACGTTATTCTGAAAATGGCTGGAGGCCCAGGTACAAAGCGCCAGCCAGCTTGCCATGGCGAAGGTGAACAGCCAGGGATCGTTCAGCGCGTTGCCGGCAATCATTAACGAGGCTGCCGCGCCGATAAAACTGCCCGCAATCCGCCCCAGACTTTTGCTTATCACGCCGCCAACGGTGGGGAAGCTCACCACGGCGGCGGAGGTCATTGCCCAATAAGGCTCATCCAGATTCAGGCCGTAGGCAATGGCCAGCGCCATGCCCATGGCAATAGCGTTACGCAGCGCATAGCGCCATTGCCCGCCGGTGGCTTTTCCCCACGGCGTGTTATGCCACGCCAGAAAACTGAGATTCATCAGGGCTGAACGCTAACGGTGCAGGTGGTGCCTGACACCAGCGTCACGCCATCAGGAATGGCATCCAGGCTAATGCGCACCGGCACGCGCTGCGCAAGGCGAACCCACGGCACGTTCGGCTTAATGTCCGGGACCAGGTCGCTGTCGCTTTCGATGCTTTGGTCGTAGATCGCGCGGCCAATACTTTCTACTTTGCCGCTCAGCTTTTGGTTGCCGTTGTACAGCACGATCTGCACGGCATTACCCGGCTGAATGCGGCGCAGCTTGGTCTCTTCGAAATAGCCCACCACGTAAAACGAGTGGCTGTCCACCAGCGCGAAGACCGGCTTGCCTTCGCTGGCGTAGTTCCCGACGCGGGAGGTCAGGTTGGTGACCCAGCCGTCTACCGGGGCAGTGACTGTGGTTTGCGAAAGCTGCCACTGCGCCTGCTCCAGCGTGGCCCGGGCGACTTTCACTGCCGCCTGCATCGCTTTAACGTTAATGTTGGCGGTGTCCATGTCTTCGGCAGAAATATAGTTGCGCGGCAGATTCTGGCGGCGGTTCGCCTCGTTGCTGGCTTTGGCCAGATCGGACTGGGCCTTCGCCAGCTGCGCCTCGGCGTTTAGCACCGCAATGTGGTAAGGCGTGGCGTCGAGGGTGAACAACGGAGTGCCTTTACTCACAAACTGGTTGTCTTTTACGTTCAGGGTCACGATGGTGCCGGACACCTGCGGCGTGATGCTCACCTGTTCGGCGCGCACTTTGCTGTCCCGCGTCCAGGGCGACTGCATGTAATAGTTCCATAACAGCCAGCCTGCCAGCAGCGCGGCGGCAAAAACGATGAGGGTGGAAAAATATTTTATTGTTTTGATATTCATTGCGTTACCACATCACCAAAAGAGCCATGCCGGCGCTGACGGACAGCGCGAAAAGGGATAAGTCCATTAACGTGGGATGCCAGATTTCGCCGGAATAAATCCAGTCGCGCAGCAAACGGTGGACGATCAGCCAGATAAAAAAGCCGACAAACACGGCCTTAAACAGCGGAGGGAAGTAGACCGATGCCCCGACCACAAGATCCTGAAGCGGGAAACCGGACGGGCTAAAAGTGAGACTCACGTAGTGATAATCCTTTAAAAAACGGGGGTGGCTGCCGTTTCCCCTCACTTAGATGTAGAATAAAAGTATAGCTGGTTGCATAACTTCAGTGAAAGTAAGGGATTTGTTTTTAACAATTAATGCCTGCACAATAGTCTAAAATCAGTATAATAAGTTAGCAAGCTAATTATAAGGAGATGAAATTGGAATCGCCATCGCCATTAGGTTCGGATCTGGCCCGCCTGGTACGCATCTGGCGTGCGCTGATTGACCATCGCCTGAAACCTCTGGAATTGACACAGACACACTGGGTAACGCTGCATAATATTCATCAGCTGCCGCCAGATCAGTCACAGATTCAGTTGGCTAAAGCGATCGGCATTGAGCAGCCATCACTGGTTCGTACGCTCGATCAACTCGAAGAGAAAGGGTTAATCTCACGCAAAACCTGTGCAAACGACCGCCGGGCAAAACGGATTAAATTGACCGAGCAGGCCGCGCCTATCATTGAAAAGATGGAAGGCGTAATAAACGAAACGCGGGGAGAAATCCTGTCGGGTATTACTCGCGAAGAGCAGGCGCTGTTAAGCAGCCTGATTAATCGGCTTGAGCAAAATATTATTGAACTGCAGGCCCGGGATTAATCTCCCCGGTTGAACCCAAGCCTCGCTGCTTATCCAGCGGGGCTTTTTTTTACCTGACGATCCCTTACCCGCAAAAATATTCGCCCGGTAGCAAAGAGTTGGGCAGGCGTGTGAGTTTGTTTATCTCTATTTCAGAAGTCTAAATGTAAATTAATTGTTTCTCACCGCAGTCTCCCGCTTTTAATAATGCAGGCATGTTTTTAACAATGAGCCTGCATTATGTCTTATCGCATCAGTATCCTGGATAAAAGCCCGCTTGCGCCCAACGACAGCGCGACGGATGCCCTGGCCCGTACGCTGCATCTCGCGCAGCAGGCAGAGACCTGGGGTTATCACCGCTTTTGGCTGGCCGAGCACCACAACACGCCCCAGCTTGCCAGCCCTTCGCCGGAAGTGCTGATTGCCTGGATTGCCGGGCAGACGCGCCGCATTCGCGTGGGCTCCGGCGGCGTGATGCTTCAGCATTACAGCCCTTACAAAGTGGCCGAAAACTTCAATCTGCTGTCGTCCCTTGCGCCTGGCCGCATCGATCTCGGCGTCGGTAAAGCGCCGGGGGGCTTGCCGCTCTCGACGCAGGCACTGCAGCACGGGCAATCTCCGTCGGTAAAAGGCAGCTTTGATGAACAGCTCACGCAGCTCGACGACTGGCTCTCGCGACGTGAACCCGCGACGGACGAAAGCGTTCGCGCCACGCCGCTACCGGCCCAGCGCCCGGAAGGTTTTTTATTAGGCGCCAGCCTGCAAAGCGCCAGGCTGGCGGCCAGCCTGGACTGGAACTTTGTTTTTGCCGCCCATTTAAACGGCGATAAAACACTGCTGCGCGACGTAGTGACTGACTGGAAAAAGAACAGCCGCCGCGATGTGCTGGTGGCCGTACAGGCTATCGTGGCACGGGATGCAGGCCGCGCGGAAGAGCTTGCCCGACAGGTGGAAATCTGGGGCGTGGAGCTTGAAAACGGCCAGCGCGTGAGCGTGGCAAGCGAAGAGCAGGCCCACAGCTTTGCCCGCCAGTCCGGCAGCACGCTGCGAAGCCTGACGCGAAGAGAACCTTCGCTGTTCAAAGGCACGCCTGAAGCGGTGCGGGAAGCGCTGCAGGCGCTGCACGAAGAGTACGGCATTGATGAATTTATTATTGATACGCCGGTGGCAGAAGGAGCAGAACGTCTGGCTTCGCTGCAGCTGCTGGCCGAGGCCCATGCGGCTGCGGAGGTGGCTGTATGACGTTTGCTCAGCAACTGATCGACTGGCGTCGCGAGCTGCACCGGTTCCCGGAATTATCCCTTGAAGAAGTGGCAACCACCTCGCGCATCCGCGACTGGCTGCAAAGCGCGGGTATCCGCCTGCTGCCGTATTCGCTACACACCGGCGTAGTGGCGGAAATTGGCGAAGGCGAGAACGCGATTGCGCTGCGGGCTGATATCGACGCGCTGCCCATTGAAGAAGCCAGCGGCGTGGCCTTTAGTTCGCAGAATCCAGGGGTAATGCACGCCTGCGGGCATGACGTTCACAGCAGCGTGATGCTGGGCGCGGCGCTGTTGCTTAAACAGAACGAAGCGCAGCTTAACGGCCGGGTTCGCATCCTGTTTCAGCCCGCAGAGGAGCGTTTTGGTGGGGCCAGCACGCTGGTCAAGGCCGGCGTGCTGGAGGGGATCTCCGCCATTTTTGGCATGCACAATGAGCCAGGCCTGCCTGTCGGGGCGTTTGCCACACGCGGCGGCCCGTTCTATGCCAACGTTGACCGGCTGGTCATTCAGGTGCGGGGCAAAGGCGCGCATGCGGCGCGCCCGCATGAAGGCAAAGACGCGATATTGCTTGCCAGCCAATTAGTTACCCTGCTGCAAAGTATCACCAGCCGGGAGGTCAACACGCTGGATTCAGCCGTATTGAGTATTACCCGTATTGCGGGCGGTAACACCTGGAACGTGCTGCCGGAAAGCGTTGAACTGGAAGGTACGCTGCGCACCCACAGCGCCAGCGTGCGAGAGGCGGTTAAAGCTCGCGTTATTGAGATTGCGGCTGGTCTTGCCAGCGCCTTTGGGGCGGAAATTGACGTCACCTGGCATTTGGGGCCTGACGCGCTGGTTAACGATGAGCGCTGGGCAGCCTTTGCCAGTGAAGTTGCCGCCGCGGAAGGTTACGCCACGCATCATGCCGATCTGCATCTGGGCGGCGAGGATTTTGCGGTTTATCTCCAGCATATTCCCGGCGCGTTTGTCAGCATCGGCAGCGACAGCCGCTATGGGCTTCATCATCCGGCCTTCGATCCCGATGAAAGACTGATTGAACCCGCAGCCCGTTATTTCGCCCGGTTAGCCCAATCGGCGCTACAACAACTTTAACTCTAATCAGCGACGGCGGATTTTAACGTTCCGCATAAGGATAAGGCATGTCTGCAACACGACAATTAAGACTGGGTACGATATTACATGGCGCGTCGGGAAATATGTCGGCCTGGCGCCATCCTGCTGCGGTAGCCGATGCCAGTATTAATTTTGAGTTCGTCAAACAAACGGCATTCAAGGCGGAAGAGGGGAAGCTGGATTTTATCTTTGTGGCCGACGGACTTTATATTAACGAAAAATCTATCCCGCACTTTTTAAATCGCTTTGAGCCGCTGACGGTATTATCTGCCCTGGCGAGCGTGACGAAGCATTTGGGCCTGGTGGGGACATTGTCGACGTCGTACAGCGACCCTTTTACCACGGCGCGCCAGTTTGCGAGTCTCGATCATCTGAGCAACGGCCGCGCCGGCTGGAACGTGGTCACGTCTCCGCTGGAAGGATCGGCTAAAAACTTCTCCAGAACCCAGCATCCTGAACACGCGCTGCGCTATCGCATCGCCGATGAATACCTGGACGTCGTAAAAGGGCTCTGGGATTCATGGGAAGAAGATGCTTTTGTGCGCAATAAAGAAAGCGGGCAGTTCTTCGCCCCTGAAAAGCTGCACGCGCTCAATCATCAGGGGGATTTCTTCCAGGTCGCGGGGCCGCTGAACATTGGCCGCACGCCGCAGGGCAGACCAATTTTGTTCCAGGCCGGCGCCTCGGAAGACGGCAAAAAGCTGGCGGCAAAACATGCCGATGCCATTTTTACTCACCATGAATCGCTCGATGAGGCAAAAGCCTTTTACCGGGATGTGAAAAACCAGCTGGAAGGGCAAGGCCGTGGGGCTGACTCGCTGCACATCTTCCAGGGCGTGAGCGTCATCGTTGGCACGGATGCCGAAGACGCTGAACGGCAGTACCAAACCACCGCCGCGCTGGTCTCCGTCAGCGATGCCCTGAATTACCTGGGCCGCTATTTCGAACACCATGACTTTAGCCAGTACCCGCTGGATGAGCCTTTTCCCGATATCGGCGATCTGGGCCAGAACAGCTTCCGCAGCACCACCGATGAGATCAAACGCAACGCCCGGGAGCGCGGGTTAACCCTGCGCCAGGTCGCGCTTGAAGCCGCCAGCCCAAGGCCGCGTTTTTCCGGTTCGCCGGAACAGGTGGCGGACGGCCTGCAACAGTGGTTTGACGAGCGAGCTGCAGACGGATTCATCATTCAGGGCGGCACCCCGGACACCTTCCCGCGTTTTGTGGAGCAGGTTGTGCCGGTCCTTCAGGCGCGCGGCCTGTTCCGCACCGAATATCCCGGCATCACGCTGCGCGAAAGCTTTGACCTTGCGCAACCCGAAAATCGCTACGGCAAATAAAACAAATAAAGAGAAAAACGATGCAAAAAACATCCCTGCTGCTGGCGATTGCGCTGGCGTGGACGCCGCTTACCTGGGCGAACGACGTGACCATCAACGGCACCGGCGTCAGCCTGGAAGCCAACAAAGCGCCGATCAATACCGCTAAAAATCCGCAGGCCATCGCGCAGCTGCCTAAAGATTATCGATTTGCCGTTCCCGGTAAATTTACCGTGGCAGTGGCGGCGCTCAATTCGCCGCCGCTGACGGTTTTTTCTGATGACAATAAAACCCTGCTAGGCAGCGAAGTCGACATTGCCCGCCTGGTTGCCGACAGTCTGGGACTAGAGCTGAACGTGGTCCCGACCTCCTGGGAGGACTGGCCGCTCGGCGTAGCTTCCGGGAAATATGATGCCGCGATCAGCAATATTACCGTCACCAAAGATCGCAAAGAGAAGTTCGATTTTGCCACCTACCGCAAAGACTCGCTGGGCTTTTATGTGAAGTCCAGCAGCCCGATTAAATCGCTCACCCACGCGGAAGATATCGCCGGGTTGCGCATCGTCGTTGGGTCCGGCACCAATCAAGAAGCGATCCTGCTGGCGTGGAATGCGGAAAACGAGAAAAAAGGGCTGAAGCCGTTTACGCCGGTGTACACCAAAGACGATGCCGCGCTCACGCTGGCGCTGCAGTCCGGGCGAGCCGATGCCTGGTTTGGGCCTAATGTCACCGGGGCATGGAAAGCGGCGCTGACCGGTAAAACAAAGCTGGTGGGCAGCGTGGACGGCGGCTGGCCAAAAGCGGCACACATTGCGGTGACGCTGAAAAAAGGCAGTGGCCTGGTGGAACCGGTGCAGACGGCGCTCAACGGCGCGATTCAACAGGGCGACTACGACAAAGTTTTAAAGCGCTGGGGCGAAGGCGTGGAGCGTATTCCAGCCTCGGAAGTTAACCCCGCCGGTTTAGGCGATTGAGGAGGCGTATATGAGCGAATATTTTCGCGTTTTGTCCCCGGAAGCGCCGGAGCTGCAGCCAATCATTAGCGGCCTGTTTGGCGAGTACGCCGCCCGCTACGGGGATTTTTTCTCCCGTGATGCCGAAGTGGAGCTGACCGAATGGTATCTGCCGCCGCAGGGCATTTTTATCGTGCTGGAGCGCGAGGGTGAAATTATTGCCACTGGGGCCTACAAGCCCTACGACCAGCAAACCGCCGAGATCAAACGTATCTGGACGAAAAGTACGCTGCGCAAGCAGGGCCTGGCCGGACGAGTGGTTCGCGAACTGGAGAGACTGGCCCTTCAGGCTGGCTACAGCCGCATCTACCTCACCACTGGCTTTCGTCAACCGGAGGCCGTCAGGCTTTATCTGAGCGAGGGCTACGATCCGCAGTTCAGCCTGGAGGTTGACCCCGAAACGTTCAGCCTGCCGCCCTACGACGGGCGGCTACGGTTCACCAAAATCTTAGCGCTGGAAAGCCTGAGTAAAACGGCCTGAGGAGTGACGATGAAAACGTCTGAAACCATTAAAGTGGTGCCCGCGCGTTACCCGTTGCGCACCGTGGGGGCAGTGATTGCGCTGTTTGTGCTCGCGGTGGTGGTGCAATCCGTCGCGTTTAACCCTCGCTGGGAATGGGGCGTTTTTGCCCACTGGTTTTTTGATCCGGTCATTCTGGAGGGATTGGGGCAAACGCTGTTGTTAACGCTGCTGGGCACGGCGCTGAGCGTGGTGCTCGGGGGCTTACTCGCGCTGGCAAGGCTCTCTTCTTCCTGGCTGTTGAGCAGCCTGGCCTGGAGTTACATCTGGCTGTTTCGCTCCCTGCCGCTGATTGTCGTGCTGATCGTGCTCTACAACTTCTCCTACCTGTACGACACGCTGTCGATTGGGGTGCCTTTCACCAGCATCGTCTGGGGCAGCTACGACACGATTAACGTGCTGGGGCAGTTTTCGACGGCAGTAGTGGGGCTGACGCTGGTGCAAAGCGCCTACACCGCAGAGATTGTTAGAGGTGGTTTTCTGGGGGTGGATCACGGGCAATACGAAGCCGCCGCAGCGTTAGGTTTGCCCGCGTGGCGGCGTACCGTGCGGATTATTTTGCCGCAGGCGCTGCGCACGATCCTGCCCGCCGGGTTCAACGAAATCATCAGCCTCGCTAAAGGCACGGCGATGGTTTACGTGCTGGCGATGCCGGAGCTGTTTTACACCATCCAGATGATCTACAACCGCACGCAGCAGGTGATCCCGCTGCTGATGGTGGCGGCCGTCTGGTATCTGGTGATCACCAGCGTACTGTCGGTGATTCAGTACCTGGTTGAACGCTCGCTGGCCCGCAGCGAACGCCGCTCCGCCATCAACCAAACGCGCACCGCCCGCAGCGCTGCGCCGTCCACAGCCCCCGTTGCCCAGGAGCCGGTCCATGCCAACCTCTCATAACGGCCATATTTCCATTACCGGCGTCAGCAAATATTTCGGTCGCCATAAGGCGCTGGATGATGTTTCGCTTGAGATCCCGCCTGGTACGGTGACGGTGATCCTCGGGCCATCCGGATCCGGTAAATCTACGCTGTTGCGCACCATCAACCACCTTGAGCGGGTGGACGAAGGCTACATCCAGATTGACGGCGATTACATTGGGTACCGTCTGAAAGGGGACAAACTGTACGAGCTGAAAGAAAAGGAGATCCTGCGCCAGCGGGCCAACGTGGGCTATGTCTTTCAGAACTTCAATCTGTTTCCCCACATGACGGTGCTGGAGAACCTGATTGAAGCACCGGTGGCTCATAAACAGCTGAGCCGCAAAGAGGCGATTGAGCGTGCGTATGATCTGCTGGACATCGTCGGGCTGCGCAATAAAGCCGATGCCTGGTCGCGGCACTTATCCGGCGGGCAGCAGCAGCGTATTGCCATTGCCCGCGCGCTGGCACTGAGCCCACGGGTGATGCTGTTTGATGAGCCAACGTCAGCGCTTGACCCTGAGCTGGTCGGCGAAGTGCTGGACGTGATTAAAAGACTGGCCCGTTCGGGCACGACGCTTGTAGTCGTCACGCATGAAATCGGCTTTGCACGGGAAGTGGCCGATCAGGTGGTGTTTATGGTCGACGGCAAAATTGTCGAGCAGGGAAGCAGCGACGAAGTGCTGAATCGCCCGCAGCACCCGCGCACCCGTCAATTTTTATCGAAGGTGCTGTGAGATGAAATATGGCTTTATCGCGCTGTTGATCTCTTTTTCCGCTTTGTCCGCGCAGACGAATATTGACCTTGTTGCCAATGAAAAGCCTTTGAGCGTGGCGCGGGATGAAAAGGCGATTGCCAAAATCCCCGCAGGCTACAGGTTTGTCGAGCCCGGTACATTAACGGTGGCGATCTCCGCGCTTAACTCTCCGCCGCTGGCGCTGCTGGCCAGCGATAACCGCACGCGCATAGGCAGCGACCCGGACATAGCCCGCCTGCTGGCCGGTAGCCTTGGCCTGAAACTGAAGCTGGTGCCGACCGCGTGGGAAGACTGGCCGCTGGGCATCACCTCCGGGCGCTATGATGTGGCGCTGGTAAACATTGCCGTGACGGAGCAGCGGAAAGAGAAATTTGATTTTGCCACCTATCGCGTGGACTCGCTCTCTTTTGCGGTGAAGGCCAGCAGCCCGATTCAGTCTATCGCTAAGGCAGAAGATCTCGCCGGGCGGAAGGTTATCGTCGGGTCAGGTACAAATCAGGAGCGTATTTTGCTAGGCTGGAATGCAGAAAACGAAGGTGCCGGGCGCGAGCCCGCCTTGCCTGTGTATGTGACCGACGATGCCTCCGCCAACCTTTATATTCAGTCTGGCCGGGCCGACGTATTTTTTGGACCGCAGTCAATCACCGCCTATAAAGCCGCGTTAACCGGCACTACGCGTGTGGTTGGGCTGGGGCCGAAAAAGGCCTATGTGGCGACGACAACGAAAAAGGGCAACGGGCTGGTGTACGCGCTGCAGGCGGCGCTGGATGGCGCTATTCAGCGGGGAGAGTATCAGCAGGTGCTTGCGCGGTGGGGGGAGCAGGGGGAAGAAGTTGCCCAGTCGGAGGTGAATCCGCCCGGCATTACTTACTAACAGAAAAGGCCCGCTATGCGGGCCTTAATTCATTTGGCGATGTTGTCTTAGCGAGGAGCAACGGTGATGTTGTTGCCGCTGCCGGAGATGGCTACACGCTGGCCAACGGAGTAACGGGTGTCACCCTGTTTCTGCACGGCGATGATGGTCTGGCCGTCATCTTTACGGATTTCCAGCTCAACGCCTTTGCTGTTGCCCATTGCGCCGCCGACGGCATCACCCGCCAGGCCACCGGCTACGGCGCCGCCTGCGGTGGCCAGAGTACGTCCGGTGCCACCGCCGACGGTGTTACCCAACAGGCCACCCAGTACCGCACCGCCGATAGCCCCGATAGTGCTATTGCTGTCGCTGCCTTTGATGGTCACCGCGCGAACGTGGGTAATGGTCCCGTAGGTCACGGTTCTTACCTGTTTAGCTTCAGACGCGTTGTACACATCGCCGGACAGCCCTTCGTTGGCGCAGCCAGCAAGGGTGAAAGCAACCAGTGAAACTGCCAAAATACGTGAAATCATTTGTACCTCTCCTGTGAACCATCAACGCTCGGTGAGCATCCGTTATGACTAAATTATATGGCAATTCCTGGCCATAGTTCATGTTTGTTCTACAACAATCCTGTAAAAATAGTAAATCAAATGTCTTTAACAACAATTAAACCGCCGCGCTGTGCGAGTTTGGCTTAAATGCCGTACTGCTTTCTGCCGCGACTGACACAGATTATTAATTAATATTATTAATAAATCATAATATTGCGTGCTAGTTTAACCACATTAATTTACCGCCCCGGCGAGAATAAGGAGTGACGGATGAAGTCAGGTCGTTATATAGGCGTGATGTCAGGCACCAGTCTGGATGGTATCGATGTGGTGCTGGCTGCTATCGACGAACATCTGGTCGTTCAGCAGGCGAGCTACAGCCACCCGATGCCGCTGGCCATCAAAAACGCGGTTCTTGCCGTTTGCCAGGGGCAGCAACTCACGCTGTCCCAGCTAGGCCAGTTGGACAACCGGCTGGGTAAATTGTTCGCCGAGGCGGTGCAAATCCTTATTAAGCGCGAAGGGCTGCGGCCTGAAGACGTCACGGCCATTGGCTGCCACGGGCAAACGGTGTGGCATGAGCCGCAGGGCGAGGCCGCCCACACTATGCAAATTGGCGACAACAACCATATTGCCGCGCTGACCGGTATTACCGTCGTCGGTGATTTTCGCCGCCGCGATATGGCGCTTGGCGGGCAGGGCGCGCCGCTGGTGCCGGCGTTTCACCAAGCGTTGCTCGCTCATCCGGTTGAGCGCCGAATGGTGCTCAACATCGGCGGCATTGCCAACCTCTCTTTGCTGATCCCAGACCAGCCGGTCAGAGGCTACGACACCGGGCCCGGTAATATGCTGATGGATGCGTGGATCTGGCGGCAGCGTGGAAAAGGCTATGACAAAGACGCCGAATGGGCGAGCCAGGGCAAAGTCGTTCTTCCTTTGTTGCAGCAAATGCTGAGCGATCCTTACTTCGCCTCACCTGCGCCCAAAAGTACGGGCCGCGAATACTTTAACTATGGCTGGCTTGAGCGCCAGCTTGCGATGTTCCCGGCGCTTGCCGGAGAAGATGTGCAGGCCACGCTGACTGAGCTGACGGCGACAACCATCGCCGAGCAGGTACTCCTGAGCGGCGGCTGTGAACGACTCATGGTGTGCGGCGGAGGCAGCCGTAACCCGCTTCTGATGGCGCGCCTCGCTGCGCTGCTGCCGGGTACGGAAGTGACGACGACCGATGAAGCCGGGATAAGCGGGGACGATATGGAAGCGCTGGCGTTTGCCTGGCTGGCCTACCGAACAATGTCCGGCCTGCCGGGCAACCTGCCTTCGGTAACCGGTGCCTCTGAGCCGACCATCCTCGGTGCCATTTATCCTGCTAATCCGCGTCATAATAAGAGTTAACTGAAATTATCTTCATCCCGCAGCCGCTAAACTGCTAGCGTTAAGGAGGGCGCATGCCCTCCAGGGATAACAAGATCTTCAGGATACTCAGATGAAAAAACTGCTCGTTGCCACCGTGCCACTGCTGCTCGCCGGCTGTAGTTACTACAACGCTTTTCTCGAAAAAATGCATACCGATACGCTGGCGTATCAGTGCGATGAAAAACCGCTCACCGTGAAGCTGAATAACGACAAACAGCAGGTTAGCTTTGTCTACGATAACCAGATGCTGAACCTGACGCAGGGGCTTTCCGCGTCCGGCGCACGTTATACCGACGGCGTGTACGTCTTTTGGTCGAAGGGCGACAGCGCAACCGTCTATCGCAAAGACACAATCGTGCTGAATAATTGCCAGCTACAGACGGCCAAACGTTGAGATTTCTCAGGGTGGAGAGCACAATAGCTCCACCCGAGGATAGCCTGATGTAACGCCATGTCTGATAACGACTCTTTGCAACAGATTGCGCATTTGCGCCGCGAATACACCAAAGGTGGCCTGCGCCGCCACGATCTCACCGACACCCCGCTGCCGCTTTTTGAACGCTGGCTGGCTCAGGCCTGCGAAGCCAAACTTGCCGACCCGACTGCCATGGTCGTGGCCACGGTTGACGAAAACGGCCAGCCGTATCAACGCATCGTCCTGCTAAAGCATTTTGATGAAAAAGGGCTGGTGTTTTACACCAACCTGGGCTCCCGCAAGGCGCACCACATCGAACACAACCCCCGCGTTAGCCTGCATTTCCCGTGGCATATGCTGGAGCGCCAGGTGATGGTGCAGGGCACCGCCGAGCGGTTATCCACCCTCGAAGTGTTGAAATACTTCCACAGCCGCCCGAAGGACAGCCAGATAGGCGCCTGGGTATCGAAGCAATCGAGCCGCATATCCGCGCGCGGCGTGCTGGAAAGCAAATTCCTCGAGCTGAAACAGAAGTTTCAGCAGGGGGAAGTGCCGCTGCCGAGTTTTTGGGGCGGCTACCGCGTCAGCATCGACCAGATGGAGTTCTGGCAGGGGGGCGAACACCGTCTGCACGATCGCTTTCTCTACCAGCGCGACGGAACTGCCTGGAAAATAGACCGCCTCGCGCCGTAAAGTCAGGATTTTCACCTTTAGCGCTGGTGCTAACTGCACCAGCCCTTTATTCTATGTGCCCTCAAAATGAATTCTTTCGCCAGTGGGCGAAAAGCCGTGTACCGGCAAAGGTGCAGTCGTATTAGAGATGGAGAATTTGATGTCGAACATCAATTTGATCAAACAATTGCAAGAGCGGGGCCTGGTGGCCCAGGTGACGGATGAGGATGCGTTAGCAGAGCGACTGGCGCAAGGGCCAATTGCACTCTATTGCGGCTTCGATCCGACCGCCGACAGCTTGCATTTGGGCCATCTGGTTCCACTGCTGTGCCTGAAACGCTTTCAGGAAGCAGGCCATAAGCCGGTTGCCCTCGTGGGCGGCGCCACCGGTCTTATCGGCGACCCAAGCTTCAAAGCCGTTGAGCGTAAGCTGAACACCGAAGATACCGTGCAGGAGTGGGTGGAAAAAATCCGCCGTCAGGTTGCGCCGTTCCTCGACTTTAACTGCGGGGATAATTCTGCCGTCGCCGCAAACAACTACGACTGGTTCGGCAGCATGAACGTGTTGACCTTCCTGCGTGATATCGGCAAGCACTTCTCTGTTAACCAGATGATTAACAAAGAAGCGGTAAAACAGCGTCTGAACCGCGACGACGTGGGGATCTCTTTCACCGAGTTCTCTTACAACCTGCTGCAGGGTTACGACTTCGCCTGCCTGAACAAACTGCACGGCGTGGTGCTGCAGATTGGCGGTTCTGACCAGTGGGGCAACATCACCTCCGGTATCGATCTGACCCGCCGTCTGCATCAGCAGCAGGCTTTCGGCCTGACCGTGCCGCTGATCACTAAATCCGACGGCACCAAATTCGGTAAAACCGAAGGCGGCGCGGTCTGGCTTGATCCGAAGAAAACCAGCCCGTACAAGTTCTACCAGTTCTGGATCAACACCGCGGATGCCGATGTGTATCGCTTCCTGAAGTTCTTCACCTTTATGGACATTGCAGAGATCAATGCCCTGGAAGAAGAAGACAAAAACAGCGGGGCTGCACCTCGCGCCCAGTACGTGCTGGCCGAGCAGGTCACCCGTCTGGTGCACGGTGAAGAAGGTCTGACCGCGGCCAAGCGCATTACTGCCAGCCTGTTTAACGGCAACCTGAGTGAACTGAGCGAAGCCGACTTTGAGCAGCTGGCTCAGGACGGCGTGCCGATGGTCGAAATGGATCGCGGTGCCGACCTGCAACAGGCGTTGGTGGATTCCGAGCTGCAGCCATCCCGTGGCCAGGCGCGTAAAACCATCTCGCAGAACGCAATCACCATCAACGGTGAAAAACAGTCTGACCCGGAATACTCCTTCACCGAAGGCGACATCCTGTTTAACCGTTACACCCTGCTGCGCCGCGGTAAAAAGAACTACTGCCTCGTCTGCTGGAAATAAGTTATCGGAACAGAAAAGCACGGCTTATGCCGTGCTTTTTTTTAGCAAGCACAACACCTGGCGATACCTGAGTCGAAAATGAAAAACATTCTTGCCATCCAGTCCCACGTGGTATTTGGTCACGCCGGTAACAGCGCCGCCGAATTCCCGATGCGCCGCCTGGGCGCCAACGTCTGGCCGTTGAACACGGTGCAGTTCTCCAACCACACGCAATACGGGCAATGGACCGGCACGGTGATGCCCGCCAGCCACCTGAGCGAGATTGTGCAGGGGATTGCGAATATCGGCCAACTGGAGCGCTGTGATGCGGTTCTGAGCGGATATCTGGGCTCGGCTGAGCAGGGCGAACATATTCTTTCCATTGTGCGTCAGGTAAAAGCGGCTAACCCGAAGGCAAAATACTTCTGTGACCCGGTGATGGGTCACCCGGAGAAAGGCTGTATCGTGGCGCCTGGCGTGGCGGAATACCACACGCGCTACGCCATGCCTGCCAGCGATATCATCGCGCCGAACCTGATTGAGCTGGAAATTCTCAGCGGCCACAGCGTAAACAACGTGGACGAAGCCGTGGCGACGGCCCGGGAGCTGATTGCTCAAGGGCCGGAAATTGTGCTGGTGAAGCACCTGGCGCGCGCAGGCTACCAGCAGGATCGTTTTGAAATGCTGCTGGTGACGGCGGACGAAGCCTGGCACATCCATCGCCCGCTGGTGGATTTTGGCGAGCGCCAGCCGGTTGGCGTGGGTGACGTGACCAGCGGCCTGCTGCTGGTTAAGCTGCTGCAGGGGGCAACGCTGCGTGAAGCGCTGGAGCACGTTACGGCGGCGGTGTACGACATTATGGTCGTCACCAAACGCATGGCCGAGTACGAACTGCAGCTGGTCGCGGCTCAGGACGGGATTGCCAAACCCGAACACTATTTCACCGCGGTGAAGCTCTGAAATAAAAAACGCCCTCAGCAGAGGGCGTTTAGTTTCTGACAAAGAGGAAAAAAACGTGGTTTTTCCCTCTTTGTAGTTATCAGCCGAAAATCAATGAATTGATTTTCCTATTCTTTTACCGAACTGACTGGTATCACTTCTCTCGCCGACGTTTTGCTATCCAGACCTGATTTAAATCCCTTCGGCGGTCAGCGCCGCAGACACAGCCGGGCGCGCCTTCATGCGCTCAACGTAGGCTTCGATGTTTGTCAGCCCGGCCAGATCCAGCTTCAGGCCATAGGCCCAGCGCAGCACGGTAAACAGGTAGGCGTCCACCACGGTGAAGCGGGTCCCCATCAGCCACTGCTTATCCTGCAGCGACTCGTTCACATAGTGGAATTTCTTCTCCATCTGCTTGCGAACCACGGCCTTGAACTCTTCAGGGGTTGCCGGGTTGAACAGCGGAGAAAAGCCTTTATGCAGCTCGGTTGCCACATAGTTCAGCCACTCCAGCGTGTGGTAGCGAGTCATGCTGCCTGCTGGGGCCAGCAGATGGCGATCGGGCACTTTATCCGCCAGGTATTGCACGATAGCCACGCCCTCGGTCAGCAGAGAGCCGTCATCCAGTACCAGAGCGGGCACCTGTCCTTTGGGGTTAATGGCGAGAAAATCGTCACCGTTTTCGGTGCGCTTGGTCGCGAGGTCAACTTTCACCAGCGAAAAGTCCAGGCCAGATTCACGCAGGATAATGTGTGGGGAGAGGGAACAGGCACCGGGCTTGAAATACAGTTTCATGACGAACTCCTTTAGGGCGCTAAGATAACTTATGTTAGTGCGGACACCGGGAAAAAAAAAGCCGCCAGCTGTGAGGCCGGCGGCTAAATAATCATTTTTCCTGGAGAAATTACGCGGTAGCGGTTTCGTTAACCTTTTCGGCTTTGTCTTCGCTCAGCGTCATGCGGTTCAGCTTCGGCGCGGTCAGCAGCATCAGCACGGCAATCACGCCGGTGACGATACCGATCTGCATGAAGACACGACCGTACACTTCCAGAGACTGCAGCGGGTCAGTCACGTTTTCCGGCACCGCCATTAGGCCTGCAACTTTACCGGCGATGATTGCTGCACCCGCAGTCGTCAGGAACCAGCTGCCCATGATGAAGCCCATCAGGCGCTGTGGTACCAGCTGTGCCACCATTGCGAGGCCCAGGCCGGAGATCATCAGCTCACCAATACTCTGCAGCGCATAGCTCAGAATCAGCCAGTTTACGGACACAATACCCGCTTCGTTAGCGAACTTCGCGCCAACCGGCAGAACCAGGAAGGCGAAGGAGCACAGCACCATCCCGATTGCGAACTTGTGCGGCATCGGCAGGCGGTCGCCCATTTTGTTGTAGATAGCGGCGAGAATCGGGCTACCGATCATGATCCAGAACGGGTTCAGCGCTTGGAACTGCTCGGCTTCGAAAGTGATGCCCAGAATTTCGTGGCCCACGTTGCGAATAGCGAAGAAGTTCAGGGAGGTTGGCATCTGGCTGTAAAGCACGAAGAAGACGATAGCTTCAACCATCAGGATGAAGGCCACGATCATCTTGCGGCGAGCCGCGCCTTTCATCGCAAAAGCTTCTTTCGCGAAGATAATAACGATACCCAGTGCAACGAAGCCCAGCACGGCGCGAGCAATGCCCTGGTTGTGCAGCAGCCAGGTTGCCACGGCAATAAGCACTACAACGCCTGCGATGGTTGCCATCAGCTTACCGAAGTGCACCGGTGCGAAGTCAGGCTTGGAACCATAGTTCTTCACCCACCTCTTACAGAAGATGAAGTTCACCAGCGTAATCAGCATGCCCACGAAGCTCAGGGAGAACGCGGTGCTCCAGCCATACTGCGCCGCAAGCCATGGGGTGGCGAGCATAGAGAAGAAGGAGCCGATGTTGATGGACATGTAGTACATGGTGAATGCACCGTCCAGACGCGGGTCGTCTTTCTCATAGCAGGTTGACAGCAGCGCGGAAGGGTTAGCCTTGAACAGGCCGTTACCTACGGCGATGGTCGCCATCCCGATATACACCACGCTCACGTCGTGGCCGGAGTAGGCCACAAGGGCGTAACCGATAGCCAGTACGACGGTACCAAGCATGATAACGCGTTTGGTGCCGAGGACTTTATCGCCCAGCCAGCCGCCAATCGCGACCAGGCCATAAACAAGGGCGCTAAAGGAGGAGAACAGCGTGATGGAGTCCGCTTCGGACATGCCCAGCATTTTGACCAGGTAAACGGCCATGATGCCTTGCAGGCCGTAATAGCCGAAACGCTCCCAGAGTTCGATAGAGAAAATCAGGTAGAACGATTTAGGTTGCTTAAAGGCGTTTAGACTAACGCTTTCTGCTGGTTCTTTGTTTGCAGTCGACACATATACCTCTTTTTTTACATCCCGCTTTAATTAAGGGGCTTACTTATGTCTTACCGCATGGGTAAGCATTTTTCTTGTTATTAGGAAGGAAAAACGGGGGGTAATGTTCACTATCCAGGGGTTGCAGGCAAGGGGTTTGTAATATTCTGTTACATATATCCATGGCAAGATAATACGCCATCAGGTGAATTGTTATTCAGCGTTAAATTTTACCAATTCATTTATTAACGATTTTTTGTCTTTTTTCAAAGCGATTTTTTAACATTATAGTTATATATTCTGCTTATGAAGCTGTGATGCAGTGTTAATGACCACTATATTCAATATGTCTGGCCTATTGTATGGCCGTAGATCCATTATTGCTAACGATAGCAAGGCGTTAGTGGTGATTTCGTTACCTTTACGCAACCTCAGGTTATCAAAGTGATGCAGATCACAAATTTATAGAAATTTCTTATCGCAAACAAACGATTAACCTGGTGAGCCGATTATTGAGCGGACAATATAAAATCATCCCGCGTTATTTCCGGCATAAAAGTGTGCAAAAAGGGCGTTTATAAGGCAGGGAAGTACAGAGGAAGCCCGAGGCTGGCCCCGGGCGAGGCGATCAGGCGTCAACCTTCTCTTTAAATTCGCAGAGATCTTCGATAATGCATGAGCCACAGCGCGGCTTGCGCGCGATGCAGGTATAGCGGCCATGGAGGATCAGCCAGTGATGGCAGTCGACCTTAAATTCTGCCGGAACCACCTTCAGCAGTTTTTCCTCTACCTGCTCGACGTTTTTCCCGGCAGCAAACTGAGTGCGGTTACACACCCGGAAGATATGGGTATCGACGGCAATCGTTGGCCAGCCGAAGGCCGTGTTCAGCACGACGTTGGCAGTTTTACGGCCTACGCCCGGCAGCGCCTCAAGCGCCGCCCGGTCCTCAGGGACTTCGCCACCGTGCAGGTCAAGCAGCATGCGGCAGGTTTTGATCACATTCTCCGCTTTGCTGTTAAACAGGCCGATGGTTTTGATGTACTCCTTTACGCCGTCTACCCCAAGCGCCAGCATCGTCGCCGGGGTATTGGCGACAGGGTACAGCTTTGCCGTCGCCTTGTTGACGCTGACGTCGGTGGCCTGAGCGGACAGCAGAACCGCAATCAGCAGCTCAAAAGGGCTGCTGAAATTGAGTTCGGTTGTCGGATGAGGATTGTTGTCTCTCAGGCGGGTGAGGATCTCAACGCGCTTGCTGTTATTCATTAAGCCTTCTCTGCATTGCCTGCTACGGCGGCGGCGCTTTCGCGGGCGCGACGTGCCTTCATTTTTTCATCAATGAGGTATTTTATCGCCAACAGCATACCGAGGCCAATAAAGGCGCCCGGCGGCAGCATGGCGAGCAGGAAAGGCGTGTCGGTATGGAAGACTTCAATGCGCAGCACTTTCGCCCAGTTGCCAAGCAGGCCGTCCGCGCCGTCAAACAGGGTGCCGTTACCAATAATCTCGCGAATCGAGCCTAAAACAAACATTGCGCTGGTCGCGCCCAGCCCGGTGGCAAACCCATCCAGCGCGGCATAAGGCACGCTGGCTTTTGCCGCGTAGGCTTCGGCTCGCCCGACGACGATACAGTTGGTGACGATGAGCGGGATAAAGATCCCCAGCGACTGGTAGAGCCCAAATGCATAAGCGTTGATCAGCATCTGCACGATACTGACCACCGAGGCGATGATCAGCACGTACACCGGAATACGAATCTCAGCGGGCACCCAGCGGCGAAGGGCGGAAATTGTCCCGTTGGTCAGCGTCAGTACCAGCGTGGTTGCCAGCCCAAGCCCGAGGGCGTTGGTGGCGGTGGAGGTGACGGCCAGCAGCGGGCAAAGGCCCAGCAGCTGAACCAGCGCCGAGTTATTTTTCCACAGCCCGTTTACCAGGACGCGTTTTGTTTCGCTCATTGTTGTTCTCCACAGGCCGGCAATTCGTTGAGCTGCGCGGGCAGGGTTTCTGCAAACAGGCCAGCGCGCTTAACGGCATTGACTACCGCGCGCGGGGTAATGGTTGCCCCGGTAAACTGCGTGAACTGCCCGCCGTCTTTTTGGACCGCCCAGCTCGGGTCATTGCTGCCCTGAATGCGTTTGTTAGCAAAGTGGGTGATCCAGTCGCTGAGACGCAGTTCTATTTTATCCCCAAGCCCCGGCGTTTCGTGGTGTTCGGTCACGCGGGTGCCGAGGATGGTGCCGTTAAAATCGGCGGCAACCAGAATCTGTATAGCACCAGAATAGCCGTCCGGCGCGGTGGCTTCCATGACAACGGCAACGGGCTTATCGCCTTTACGCGCCACATAAATATGTCGGGCGCCTTTGCCGAGCGAGGAGTCCTTCACCACCAGGCAGCTGTCCTGAATAGGGTTATCGTAGACGTCATCGGCAATCACCTGATCAAATAACATTTTTTGCTGCAGCGCCGATTGCTGGGCAATTGTCGGTTTGGTGAGTTCGTTGACCAGCGCCGTCAGCCCGGTAAACAGAGCGGCAAACAGCGCCAGGGCTACGCCATGCTTTTGCATTGTTTTAAACATAGCGTCTCCTTAGCGGTGGCCGTACGCGCGAGGGCGGGTGTAGTAGTCGATCAGCGGCACGGTAATATTACCTAGCAGCACGGCGAACGCCACGCCGTCTGGGTAGCCGCCGTAAGTGCGAATCAGCCAGACCAGCAGGCCAACCAGCGCCCCGAAAATCAGTCGTCCACGGTTGGTCGTTGAGGCGGTGACCGGGTCAGTCAGGATAAAGAACGCGCCGAGCATGGTCGCACCGGAGAACAGATGCACCATCGGCGACAGGCATTTTTCCGGGGCAATAACCCAGCCGAGCGTGGAGCAGACGACCAAAGCCACCAGGAAGCCCGCCGGGATATGCCAGCGAATGGTGCCGCGCCACAGCAGGAACAGACCGCCCGCCAGATAAGCCAGGTTAACCCACTGCCAGCCGAGGCCCGCCAGTGCGCCGCCATAGATTGGCGCACTCAGAAGTTGCTCTGCGGAGTGCCCCGCGTGCAGACCGGTTTTGAAGGTGTCCAGCGGCGTGGCCTGGCTGATGCCGTCCACGCCCATGCGCAGCGTATCCATGGTACCGCCGGTGGCGGTTGCGCCGTGGAAAATCACCTGCAGGCTGTCAACAAAACCCGGTACGCTGGCGGCAATGGATTGCGGCGGCAGCCAGGAAGTCATCTGCACCGGGAAAGCAATCAGCAGCACAACGTAGCCAATCATCGCCGGGTTAAACGGGTTATTGCCAAGGCCGCCATAGAGCTGCTTGGCAATGATGATGGCAAACACCATCCCGACAACCACCATCCACCATGGCGCGAGAGGCGGAATACTGATCCCCAGCAACAGGCCGGTGAGCAACGCCGAGTTATCGGCAAGGTGGTTTTGTACGGATTTTTTGCGCAGACGTAGCACCAGCGCTTCGGCGACCATAGCGCTGACGATCCCCAGTACAACCTGAATCAGCGTTCCCCAGCCAAACCAATACCACTGCATCGCGATGCCGGGCAGGGCTGCGAGACAAACCAGCATCATAATCCGCGCGGTGCTGCGCTGATTATGGGTAAACGGGGAGCTTGCGATTTTAAAAACCATTTATTCCTCTGGAGACATCTGAGCGGCTTTACGCGCCTGAACGCGGGCAATTGCCGCAGCCACTGCAGCTTTGCGTGGATCTTGTTCTTCTTGTGGGGCTGATTGTTCGCTTTCCGCTTTCTGCGCCGCTTTGCGAGCCTTGGCTCGGGCAATGGCAGCTTCAACGGCGGCCTTACGCGGGTCAACGGCTTCTGGCTCAACGACAGCTGGCTCAGGGCTTTCTGCGTTTTGCGCCGCTTTGCGAGCCTTGGCTCGGGCAATGGCGGCCTCAACGGCGGCCTTACGCGGGTCAACGGCTTCTGGCTCAACGACAGCTGGCTCAGGGCTTTCTGCGTTTTGCGCCGCTTTGCGAGCCTTGGCTCGGGCAATGGCGGCCTCAACGGCGGCCTTACGCG